>CAWFVZ010000031.1:0-5070 GCA_963819355.1 uncultured Alphaproteobacteria bacterium
CACCAGCGTGATGTCGGCGCCGCGGAACAGCACGGCCTGGGCAAAGGCGACGAAATGCGGCGTCGGGCTGATGGTCTGCATGGTGATCTGCAGCCAGACCGGCATGCTTTCCATCGGCGTGCTGCTGCCCGAGAGCAACTGCGTCACCATCAGCACCGGCATGGCGAGCAGGCCGAGTTGCCCCATCGTGGTGGCGATGGTGCCGAGCAGGATGCCGAGCGCGGCGACGACCAGCGAGTAGAGCGTCGCGCCGAACAGAAACAGCCAGAGCGAGCCCGCAATGGGCGAGCCAATCCAATAATGCACGACGAACACCAGCGAGAACATCGCCGCCGCCACGATCACCAGGCTGTTGGCGAACATTTTCGCCAGCATGATCTCCGGCGGCACGACGGGCATGACGAGCAGGTGCTCGACCGTGCCTTGCTCGCGCTCGCGGATCAGCGCCGCGCCGGTGAGGATGACCGTGAGCAGGGTGATCTGGTTGATGACCTGCGTCATCGCCGAGAACCACGGCGTCAGCAGGTTCTGGTTGAACGCCGCGCGGATCACCAGGTTGATCGGACCCAGTTGACGTCGGCTTGCCCGTCAGGAAGGATTGGATCTCGTCGGAAATTGCCTTGCGCAAATAGCTCGAGCCGTTGCCGGCCTGCGCCACCGCGGTGGCGTCGACGTTGATCTGCGCCGACGTGCGCTTGCCCGCGCGCAGGTCGGATTCGAAGTTCGGCGGGATCTCGACGACGAACAGCAATTCGCCATGGTCGAGCTTGCTGTCGATCTGGTTCGCCTGGATTTGCACCGGCGGCTGGAAGGTCGGCAGCACCAGCGCGCCTTCGATGCGGCGGCTGAGCTCGGAATGATCCTCGTCGACGATGCCGACGGCGAGCTTGGTCGCGTCGGTGACGGCGCCGGTGGCGACGGTGTTGACGGAGATGGTGAAGGCGTAGGCGACCAGCACCAGCATCGTCGGGTCGGCGCGGATGCCGCGCAGTTCCTTGATAACCAGCCGGAAGATGTTGACGAGATGGTCGGAGAAGCGCGGGGTGCGCGTGGCGGCGATGGAGGGGGCGGCGTCGGTCATGCTCACGCCTCCTGTTTGCGCAGCAGCAGCAGCGACAGCGCCAGGAACACCAGCGCGATGAGGATCGAGCGCCGCCATGTTGGGCCACAGCGTGCCGAAGCCCAGGCCCTTGGCGAACACGCCGACGGTGATCGGCTGATACCAGGCCGAGGGGAAGCTGAGGCCGATCACCCGGGCGCTGCCCGAAAGCGAGGACACCGGCGCGAACAACCCGGAGAAATTGACCGCGGGCACGATTGAAAGAATGGCGGTCGCGAACACCGCCGCGACCTGCGTACGCACGAACGAGGAGATCAGCTGCCCGAAGCCGGTCGTCGCGATGACGTAGATCAGCGTGCCGATCAAAAGCGCCAGGAACGGTCCCTTGAGCCCGACCCCGAAGATGAACACCGCCATCAGCAGCAGGGCGAAAAAGCTCACCATGGAGACCGCGACATAGGGCAATTGCTTGCCGATCAGGAACTCAAAGCTGCGAGATCGGCGTCGAGCGGAAGTTGGCGATGGAGCCCGTCTCCTTCTCGCGCACCACCGAAATCGCCGACATGATCGCCGGGATCAGGCAGAGCATCAGCATGAACACGCCGGGCACCATCGCGTTCACGCTGAGAAAGGCCTGATTGTAGAGAAAGCGCACGCCGATGTCGGCGCCGGGAGCGGCGGGCTGGCCTGAAGCCGCCGCGATCTTCTGCGCCTCGTCGTCGATCACGCCGCGCACGTAGTTGCTCGCGGTCGCCCCGCGGAAGGTCATGGCGCCGTCGACCGTGGCGTCGACCTCGGGCCGGCGTCCGTTCTTGAGGTCTGCGCCGAAGCCCGAGGGCACTTCGACGATGATTTGCGTGTTGCCGCTGCGCAGCCGCCGCGCCGCTTCGTCGGAGGAGACGATCGGCGTTTGCTCCGAGAAGTAGCGCGAGCCGGAAAACCCGTCGAGCAACGTCCGGCTTTCCGGCGTGTTGTCCTGGTCGAACGGGGCGAATGCCAAATTCTCGATGTCGAACGAGATGCCATAGCCGAAGGCGAGCATCAGGATGATTGGACCGAACAGGGCGAAGCTGAGGCGGATGGGATCGCGCCGCAACTCCACCGCCTCGCGCCGCGCATAGGCCCAGAGGCGAACAGGGTTGAAGGCGCGCGGCGGCGGCAACGGCGCAGCTTCCACCGCGACGGCGCTTGCAGCCGCGGCGGCCGCCGCATCGGCCGCTTCCTTGCCGGCGAGCTTGATGCCGGAGGCTTCCGCGAGATAGCCGACGAAGCAATCCTCGATCGAGGCGCTGCCGCGCTCGCGCACCAGATCGGCTGGCGCGCCGACGGCGAGGACCCGGCCGGCGTGCATCAGCGAGATGCGGTCGCAGCGCTCCGCCTCGTTCATGAAATGGGTGGTGACGAAGATCGTCACGCCGTCGTTGCGCGAGAGGTCGATCAGCGTATGCCAGAACGCGTCGCGCGCGATCGGATCGACCCCGGACGTCGGCTCGTCCAGGATGAGAATGGAAGGCTCGTGCAGCACCGCGACGGCGAGCTGCAGCCGCTGCTTGATGCCGAGCGGCAGGCTGTCCGGCCGAGCGTTGGTGTGGGCGCGCAGGTCGTAGCGGTCGAGCAGCTCCTCGATGCGCGGGCCCGCCTTTTCGCTCGGCAAATGATAGAGCTGCGCGTGCAGCTCGAGATTTTGGCGGATGGTCAGTTCGTTATAAAGCGAAAAGGCCTGCGTCATGTAGCCGACGTTGCGCCGGGCATCCATGTCGTCCGTCCCCATCGGCTTGCCGAAGAGTTTGGCGGTGCCGCTGGTCGCCGGCAGGAAGCCGGTGAGCATTTTCATCGTCGTCGATTTGCCGCAGCCGTTCGAGCCGAGGAAGCCAAAGATCTCGCCGCGAGGGATGTTGAAGCTCACCGAATCCACGGCGACGAAATCGCCGAACCGGCGCGTGAGGTTGACGGCCTCGATGGCGGGCGTCGCGTCCGCCGAGATGGTGCGCGGCGGCACGACGACCTTGGTGTGCAAGGCGCGCTTGGCTTCCGGCATCATCGCGATGAAGGCGTCGTCGAGATTGCTTTCGCCGGTCCGCTCCAGCAGCTCCTTCAGCGTGCCCTTGGCGAGGATCTTGCCCTCGTCCATCGCCATCAGCCAGTCGAAGCGCTGCGCTTCGTCCATATAGGCGGTGGCGACGATGACGCTCATCTGCGGGCGGCGCGCGCGGATGGTGTTGATGAGGTCCCAGAACTGGCCGCGCGACAGCGGATCGACGCCGGTGGTCGGCTCGTCGAGAATGAGCAGGTCGGGATCGTTGATGAGCGCGCAGCACAGGCTGAGCTTTTGCTTCATGCCGCCGGAGAGCTTTCCCGCGGGCCGCTGCTCGAACTTCTCCATCGCCGTCGCGGTGAGAAGTTCGGTGATGCGCTGGCGCCGCTCGTCGGCGCCTTGGCCGAACAGGCGGCCGAAGAAGTCGATGTTCTCGAAGACGCTGAGCGTGGGATAGAGGTTTCGGCCCAGGCCCTGCGGCATGTAGGCGATGCGGCCGCGCATCGCCTTCAAGTGCTTGCGGTCGGCGATGTCGGCGTCGAACACCAGGACGTTGCCGGTCTGGATCTTGCGCACGCCGGCGATCAGCGCCAGCAGCGTCGATTTGCCGACGCCGTCCGGCCCGATCACCCCCACCATGACCCGCGCCGGGATGTCGACGCTGACGTCGTTGAGGGAGATCGTCGATCCGTATTTATGCGAGACGCCAGTGACCTTGGCGACGACGCCCGTCATTGCGCGGGCAGCTTCGTCTGCAAGTCAGCGGGCCAGGCGACAGAAGGATCAGTGCGCACGTAGCCGATCCCGCGCACGCCGGTTTTCACCCGGGTGTAGAAGGTCTGCAGCACCGTCGGGTCGATCTTCAGCTTGACCCGGAACATCAGCTTTTGCCGCTCGTCCTTGGTCTCGACGGTCTTGGGGGTGAACTGCGCGTCGGAGGCGACGAAGCTCACCGTGGCCGGAATGACGTATTGCGGCACAGGATCAAGCACGAGGCGCGCCTCGCCGCCGATCGCCAGCTTTCCCGCCTCGTTCGCGGGCACGAAGATCGTCATGTAGACGTCGGTGAGATCGAGGATCGTCAGCACCGGCGTGCCGCCGCTCACGACTTCGCCGGCGCGCTTCAACTCATATTGCACGCGGCCGTTGCGCGGGGAGACCAGGTTGAGGTCGGCGAGGATCGCGTTGATGCGCTCGACTTGCGCCTCGGCGTTCTTGATCGCCGAACGCGCCTGGTCGCGCGCGGAGGTCGCCGCGACCAGCTCGGATTGCGAGGCGTCCATGTTGCGCTTGCGCTGCTCGTAGCTCTGCTTGGTGATCGTGCCGGTTTTGAACAGCGCGGCGCCGCGCTCATATTCCGCCTTGGCGAAATCCGCCGCGCTTTGCCGCGTGGAAATGCTGGCCTCTGCGGCGGCTTCGGCGTCCTTGGCGCGCTGCTCGTCCGCCTGGGCGGCCTTGAGCTGAGCATCGAGTTCCGGCGAGGTCACGGTGGCCACGGTCTGACCCTGCGTAACGGCGTCGCCTTCGGCGACCGTCACCGTCGCCAGCCGGCCCGGGTATTTCGACGAGACGTTGACCTGCGTCGCTTCGATGCGGCCGTTGGAACTGACGATTCCCGGCGGGAACCGCTCGCCGCGCAGTTTTGCGAGCATGTTGTCGAGGAACTGCGCGTTTGCGCTCGCAACAAGAGAAAATCCCCCTCCGGACGCCATATTATTTAAGTCGGGTGTCGCGGCGAAGGAGGCGAGGGCGACCGTCGCAACGGTCAGACGTCTGATGGCCGTCTCGCGTCTCATTGGGTTCCCCATCGTTCCAGCTCGGAGCTTCCGCCGCGAACAACGCAAGGATAGAGGCGATGAGCGCTAACAGCAAATGGAAGCATGCAGATTTCGAACTCCAGCCCCATCCCATTTGCGGATTCGACGCACTGCCGCGCGGGCGCTTCAACCGCAGCGCGCGCCGACGCGGCAATATC
>CAWFVZ010000032.1:0-26419 GCA_963819355.1 uncultured Alphaproteobacteria bacterium
CTTGATCGCGGGCGCGAGCGAGGATTGCCTCACGCTCAACGTGTTCCGCCCTTTTGGCGTCGACGGCCCGTTGCCGGTGATGGTGTTCATCCATGGCGGCGATTTCGTCACCGGCACCGCGAACGATCCGTTGTTCGGCGGCGCAAGGCTGGCGCAGGCCGGCCTCATCGTGGTGACCGTGAATTATCGCCTGGGCGCGCTCGGCTGGCTCACGCATCCCGCGCTGTCGGCAGGCGGCTCCGGCAATTACGGCTTGATGGACCAGATCGCCGCGCTGCATTGGGTGCACGACAATATCGCGGCCTTCGGCGGCGATCCCGGCAACGTCACTCTGTTCGGCAACGGCGCCGGTGCAACATCGATCGCGCTGTTGATGCTGTGCGAACAGGCGCGCGATCTGTTTCAGAAAGCCATTCTGCAATCGGTGCCCGGCCGAGCGCGTCTGCACTCGCCGCGGGAGGCCGAGGCCGCAGGGGAGCAGTTCGCTGCCGCGCTCGGGCAAGAAGCAGACTTGCGTACGGTCATGCCGGCGCGGCTGCTTGCCGCTGAGCAGCGCCTGCTGGAAAAATCGCCGCGCGGTTTTGCGCCGGCTATGGATGGAAACCTGGTGACGGAAGACATCGCCGCGGGATTTGCGGCGGGGCATGAGAGCCGCATTCCGCTGATCATCGGCTCGAACGACGACGAGACCCGCTTCGATGACGAGCTGGAGATCAAGGACGCGCTGTCATCATCGGGTGAGAGCATCGACGAGCTGCGCAATCTCTATCCTGACGCCGCCAAGCCGTCCGACCTTGCGGCCAGCTTCTACACCGACAAGGTGTTCTCCGAACCGGTACGGTTGCTGGCCCGGCGTCATGCCGTAACCGGGGCGCCGACCTTCCGCTATCGCTTCGCCTATGTGCCGCAAGCCCGGCGCGGCAATCCCGACGAGGGGCACGGGCGCGAGCTGCAGTTCATCTTCGGTGTGGAGGGTGTGCCCGGTGCGGGGGTCTTCTCGCGAGGAGATCGCGACGTCGCAAACCGCATGCGCGCCTATTGGATCAACTTTGCAAAGAGCGGCGATCCCAACGGCGCCGAGCTGCCGCATTGGGATGCGGCAGCAGAGCGCGATCATTTGCTGCTGATCACGAACGATCGCATCGCGAGCGGCGACGACCCCTGGTCGGAGCGTCTGGACCGGCTCGCAGGCGAGAGCAAAAAATGAGCTGGATTTAGGCCGCGAGTTCGACGCGCGGCGCCGGGCTCAGCCGGTCTTCCTCCAGATAGTCCATCGCGCCGTCCTTCTCGACGGCGTAGAACTGGAGGCCTTCCCTCGACCTGTAGGCGGCGCGGACGACACCACGGCGGCCCTTGTCACTGTTGACGACATCCCCCAGCGCAAACTTCTTCATCTCACGTCTCACTTGTCTTCTGGCCGATTCCTGCGGCCACGGCCGGATTGTGGGAGGCAAATCGTTAACGACTTGCTAACCATGACGGTTTCCCTATGCTCGGCGCCGATTGCGCGGGCAGCTCACACGCGCATGTTGCGGAAAACAGGCGAGCCGACATCCATGACGCGATTACCGACCTTCTTCCTGTCTCACGGCGGTGGCCCCTGGCCGTTCATGGAGGACAGACGGGTGCAATATGCGAAGACCGCCGAAGAGTTCGGCCGGCTGCCGCAGCTTCTGCCAGCAAAGCCGAAGGCCGTGCTCGTCATCACCGGTCATTGGGAGGCCGAGGCCTTCACGGTGACGACCTCGGCGCATCCGCCGATGGTGTACGACTACTACGGCTTCCCCGAGCACACCTATCACCTCAAATATCCGGCGCCAGGTGATCCCGGCCTCGCTGCTGAAGTGAAGGCGCTGCTCGCGCGCGCCGGCCTCGACTGCCGCGAAGATGCCAATCAGGGCTTTGACCACGGCACTTTCGTTCCGCTCGGCCTGATGTATCCGAACGCCGACATGCCGATCGTGCTGTTGTCGCTGAAGTCGACCTATGATCCGGCCGAGCACATCAGAGCCGGGAAGGCGATCGCCTCGCTGCGCGATGAAGGTATTTTGATTGTCGGTAGCGGGCTTACCTATCACAACATGCGCGGCTTCGGGCGCGCGGAGTCCAAACCGGTCTCCTACGACTTCGAAGCCTATCTGAACGAGGCGATCAGCGCGCCAGACGCAGCGCGCCGCAACGCAATGCTGGTCGATTGGCAGAACGCGCCGAGCGCGCGCCTGGCGCATCCGCGCGAGGACCATCTGCTGCCGCTGATGGTGGCGGCCGGTGCTGCCGGCAGCGACCTCGGCCGCCGCGTTTTCGTCGACGAGGTCGCAAGCGTCGCGATGGCGTCGTATGTGTTTGGGTGAAGAACCTCACCCATATCTCAGCTTCATCACCAGAATGACGCCGGCGAGCAGCATGGTGATCGCGTTGGCGGCGACCAAAGGGGCGTCGCCGCTGAGCAGGCCGTAGATGAGCCAGAGCGCCAGGCCCAGCACCATGACCAGAAACATGCCGAGCGAAATGTCGCCGGTGGAGCGGGTCTTCCAGACCTTGATGACTTGCGGCGCGTAGGCGACGGTGGTGCAGGTGGCGGCGGCAAAGCCGATCAGCTTGATCGCGAAGGGTTCCATGCCGGCTCTATAGCATGGATTCGGCGATGGTCACGCCGTGCGGCGGGATGCCATCAGGCCGCGATAGAGCGCGGCGTACTCGCCCGCGCGGTTGCGCCAGGACACGTCGGTCGCAAGGCCGGCGAGCTGCAATTGTCGCCATGCCGGCTTGTCGTGGAAGGCGAAGCTCGCGCGTCCCAGTGCTGCCGAAAGATTTCCTGACGTGACCGGTCCGAACGTGAAGCCCGTCACCGCGTCGCTCACGGTATCCGCGAGACCTCCGACGCGCGAGACGATCGGCACGGCGCCATAACGCAGCGCGCAGAGCTGGGTCAGGCCGCACGGCTCGAACCGCGACGGCACCAGCAGCGCGTCGGAGCCGGCCTGGATCAGGTGTGCGAGCGCTTCGTCATAACCGATCACGGCTGCGATCCGGCCGGGATGCCCGCGTGCAGTTCGCTGGTAGCGGTCCTGCAGTTCGGCATCGCCGCTGCCGAGCAAAGCCAATTGCATACCATCGCCCAGGATGGTGGGTATTGAATCCAGCAGGAGATCGAGCCCCTTCTGCCACGACAGGCGGCTGATGACGCCGAGCAGCAGCGCATCCGGCCGCGGATCGAGGCCGAGCCGCTGCTGCAGCGCCGCCTTGTTGGCCGAACGAAACGACAGCTCGTCTACGCTGAAGCGATAGGCGATGTGCGGATCGGTCTGCGGATTCCATACCGAGATGTCGATGCCGTTGAGGATACCGCTCAGCACGCCTGCGCGCTCGCGCAACAAGCCGCCGAGACCCATGCCGCCTTCGTCGCTCTGGATCTCGTGCGCATAGGTCGGAGACACCGTCGTGATGCGATCGGCGAGTTGCAGGCCCGCTTTCAGGAAACTGATGCCGCCGAAATATTCGATGCCATCGACGTTGAATGAGTCCCAGGGCAGGCCGATCGAACCGATCAGCTCGCGCGCGAACTTGCCCTGATAGGCCATGTTGTGAATGGTCATCACGGTGCCTGGTCGCGGACGCTTGTCATAGTGGAGGTAAGTCGGCGCGAGCCCCGCCTGCCAGTCATGGGCATGGACGACGTCGGGCACGAAAAGTGGAACGAGGCCGTGGCCGATATCGGCCGCCACGCGCGACAGCGCTGCGAAGCGCACGCCATTGTCCGGCCAGTCGGCGCCTTCAGCGGTGACGTAGGGATTGCCGGGCCGGTCGTAGAGATGCGGCGCGTCGAGCACGAACAGGTCAAGTCCGTCATGCGAGCCTGCGAGCAGGCGGCCCGGGCCACCAAAATAATCCGGCCAGCGCCGGATTTCCTGCGCAGCCGAGAGCCGCCGCATCACGTCGGGATAGCCCGGCATCAGCGTGCGCATCTCGACGTCATGCGCCCTCAGCGCAATCGGCAGCGCGCCGGCGACATCTGCGAGGCCGCCGGTCTTGATGATGGGGTAGACTTCAGAAGCGACCGCGAGGACGCGAACCGGCGTCATGTGTTGAGCCTGTCGATCATCGGCTGGGTGATGAGCGAGATGCCCTGCTCGGTGGTGCGAAAGCGCTTGGCGTCGAGCTCGGGATCCTCACCGACGACAAGCCCCTCGGGGATTTCGATGCCGCGGTCGATCACCACGTTCTTCAGCCGCGCGCCGCGCCCGACGTGCACGTAGGGCATGATCACGGCGTTCTCGACATTGGCATAGGAGTTGATGCGCACGCCCGAGAACAGCAGCGAGCGGCGCAGCGACGCGCCGGAAATGATGCAGCCACCCGAGACCAGCGAGCTTACGGCGTAACCGCGCCGGCTCTCCTCGTCGTGGACGAATTTCGCGGGAGGCGTGATCTCGGCATAGGACCAGATCGGCCAGGCGCGGTCGAACAAATCGAGCTCCGGCACCACGTCGGTGAGGTCAATATTGGCGGACCAGTACGCGTCGACCGTTCCGACGTCGCGCCAGTAGGAGCGCGGTTCGGTGCCGGTCCGCACGCAGGAGGTCGAGAACTGATGCGCGATCGCGCGGCCGTTCTTGACGATGTAGGGGATGATGTCCTTGCCGAAATCGTGGTTGGAGTTCGTATCCTCGGCGTCGCGCTTCAGCTCGTCGAACAGGAATTTCGTGTTGAAGACATAGATGCCCATGCTCGCCAGCGAGACGTCCGGCTTGCCCGGCATCGGCGGCGGATCGGCGGGCTTCTCCAGGAACGACTGAATCCAGCCGTTCTCGTCGATATGCATGATGCCGAAGCCGGAGGATTCCGCGCGCGGCATTTCCAGGCAGCCGACCGTGACGTCGGCGCCGCTGTCGACGTGCTGCCGCAGCATCACCTCGTAATCCATCTTGTAGATGTGGTCGCCGGCGAGCACCACGATGAAGCGGCAGGCGTGCGACTCGATGATGTCGATGTTCTGGTAGATCGCATCGGCCGTGCCGACATACCACATGTTCTCCGAGACGCGCTGGCTTGCCGGGAGAATGTCAAAACTCTCGTTGCGCTCGGGCCGGAAGAAGTTCCAGCCCATCTGCAAATGCCGGATCAGGCTGTGCGCCTTGTACTGGGTGGCGACCGCGATGCGGCGGATGCCCGAGTTCACCGCGTTCGACAGCGCGAAATCGATGATGCGGGATTTGCCGCCGAAATAGACCGCGGGCTTGGCGCGCCGGTCGGTCAGCTCCAGCAGCCGGCTGCCACGACCGCCGGCCAGGACGAACGCCAGCGCCTGGCGGGCAAGCGGCTCATTTCCGGCGGCACTCATGTCATCTCCCTTAACTCAGGCGCAAGCCAAGGCCTCCGCGAGAAGCCTCTCGGCCGCGCATTATTGGAACCGATAGTAACGGTACCAATAGTAAATCAGGAAGGTGCTTGTTGGTTGCGAACGCATGGGAAGCTTAACGCTTTGCCGCGGTTCTTAGCCCTCCGGCGCCGGTCGTACCGGTGTCACGTCGGCGTCGTGGAAGCGTCGCCGGCTGATCACAATTGAGGCAAATCCGGGCGTCTTGTGCGCCGCACGCAAATTCGAGACTTCGGGGCTTGCCGGCTCTCCGGCAAGCCCGCTGGTTCGTTATCGACAGACATAGGCTCCGTTGACATAGACGCGAGCGCATGTGCCCACAGCCGCCGCACCGACGGCCGCGCCACCGACGACCGCGCGCCGCGTGGTGCGACGCGCAACGCCGGCTACGCTGACGGGCGTCAAGGGCCGTCCAACCCTGGCTTCTGCGCTGTTGATCGACAGCGAGAGCCCGCCGGTGGATGACCGTTCAAATGAGCCTGATAGCCCAAGAGCGGCAACCAATGCGGCCAGTATCAGCATTCCGGGCTTGCGATATTTCATTCTAACCTCCCGTCTTCCGAGTGAGAGGTCATCGGCCCACGCTTCCCATGGCAGACCATTGATCAGGATCAACGGATTGCGAAGGGGCGAGAATGTGGACGAGCACGCGGATACCGGTCTCGATGCCTGATATCGGCGGCAACTAACTAAAGAGATAGCCAGACGATCAGGCTCATGCAGGCGAAATGCGCGAGCACGATCGCGGCGAGATGCAGCGGCCCGGCTTCGAGGCTGGACCTGCGCATCCCGCCGCCTCAGCGCTAGTTCGATCCGGCCGCCGCAGCGGTGAAGCTACGGTCGACGGCCTGATTGACGTCGAGCTTCTTCGGCAGGATGCCGTAGCGCGTCGAGCGATCCGAGGCCGCCTGCACCTCCTTCACCACATTCTCGTCGATCGCGATCGGGCTGGTGCGCTGCGCGGTATAGGCCGAGAGCAACACGTCCTCGGGCAGCTTGGTCAGCTCGGCGGTGTTCCTGGCGTATTCGGCGATATGATCCAGCGACCACAGCCGCGCCTTGTTGAGCCGCTGCACCAGGTCCTGCACCGCCGCGCGCTTGGTGGCGATGGCGCTGTCGGAGGCGACGGTGAAGGTGATGGTCGGCGTCAGGCCTTCACCGTCGGCGATCACGCGGGCCTTGTCCTTCAAGGTTGCGAACGAGACATAGGGCTCCCACACCGCCCATGCATCGATCGAGCCGGCGACCAGCGCGACCTTGGCATCGACTGGGCCGAGCGGCGCGAAGGTCGCATCCTCGAGCTTGATCTGCGCCCTCTCCAGCGTCGCGTCGATCAGGAATTGGCCCCAGCCGCCGCGGGTGCCGGCGAGGCGCTTGCCCTTGAGGTCGGCTGCCGACTTGATCGGTAAATCCTGGCGCACCAGGATGGCTTGCGTTTTCGCATCCGATCTGGTGCCGCCGATCGCCTTGATCGGTGCGCCGGCGGCGTAGACCGAGAGGAAGGAGAGATCGCCGGTGTAGCCGACGTCGAGCGCGCCGGCATCGAGCGCCTCGAGGACCGGGGCTGCAGCGGGGAATTCCGACCATTCGATCTTGTAGGGCAGGTCCTTCGCGTAGCCCGAGATATCGAGCAGCGAACGGTTGCCGCCCTTCTGGTCGCCGACGCGCAGCACGACCGCGTCGGCTGCGAACGACGCGGCCGCTGTCGACAAGGTGATAGCCGCGACGAAGAGTGACACCGCAAGCCGGCGGGTCAGGGAATGATCGAGAGGAGAAGAGTGGATGTTCATGTGATCCGTCTTGTTGCTTTGCTCACGACGTGTGAGCGAACGATGCGGCGGGATGATCAAGTTTATGAGCGCGCGATACGCAGTCAATGAAATGGCCCAACCGTATTGCGTGCGCGATGAGCAAGGACATTTCAACGAGCGAGCTGTTTCGAGAAAGGCGGCGTACGCTCACACAGGAATGCGCGACAACGATGCAAATCCCGGAGTCGTGATCGGGTTTGCGAGCTGACACATCGGTGAAAATGCTTTCATCGTGTCCGCGCGCGTCGATGGAGAGAATGACTTCGCCGTGCGCAACATTCGAAATTCCATTTCATTGACGATGTGGCCAGCGCGACGCATGATTTGCGCATCGCATTAACGCGGCGCGCAAAACGCCGACGGAGAGATTTTCTCTCAACGCAGCTCCGTACGTAATATGCGCAACGCCAACCGTTGCGTCGACGGCGGAGCCGTGCCAACGCAGGAGCGGGGACCGATGAACAACGACAACAAGCCCGGTGGATCGCGCCTCGATCGGCGCCATCTGCTCCAGGCGGGACTTCGCGGCGGCCTTCGCCGCGCCGCTCGGCGCGCTGGGCGCGCAGGCCTTCGCGCCGCGGGGGATCGGATCCGGCGTCGATTTCTCGGAGTTCCCGCTGTGCCGGACGGCGTCGGATGCGCCCGCGCTCACCGGCGCGCCGCGCAAGCTGAAGCTGTCGTGGAATGCCGGTGCAGTGTGCCTCGCGCCACTGCCGGTCGCCATCGAGCGCGGCTTCTTCCAGAAGCAAAATCTCGACGTCGAGCTCGTCAACTATTCCGGCTCGACCGACCAGCTGCTCGAAGCGATCGCGACAGGCAAGAGCGATGCCGGCCTCGGCATGGCGCTGCGCTGGCTAAAGCCGCTGGAGCAGGGCTTTGACGTCAAGATCGCCGCCGGCACCCACGGCGGCTGCATGCGCGTTTTGACGCGCACCAATTCCGGCGTAGCCAAGCTTGCCGATCTCAAGGGCAAGATCGTCGCGGTCGGCGACCTCGCCGGTCCCGACAAGAATTTCTTCTCGATCCAATTGGCGAAACTCGGCATCGATCCGAACAAGGACGTCGACTGGCGCGCTTATCCGGGCAATTTGCTCAACGTCGCCGTGGAGAAGGGCGAGGTGCAGGCGTTCCTGTCGTCCGATCCGCTCGCCTATCTCTGGCTGAAGGACAGCCAGTACAAGGAAGTTGCCTCCAATCTCGACGGCGAGTATCGCGACAAGAGCTGCTGCATCGTCGGCCTGCGCGGGAGCCTCGTGCGCGAGGAGCCGCAGGTCGCGCGTGCGCTGACCCAGGCGCTGCTGGACGCCGCGATGTTCACATCACAGAATCCCGACAAGTTGCGGCCAAGTCGTTCCAGCCCTATGCGCCGAAGGCGGCCACGCTGGCCGACATCGAGGGCATGGTGCGCTACCACACCCATCATCATCACCCCGCAGGCGAAGTGCTGAAGCGCGAGCTGAAAGCCTACGCCGACGATCTGAAGAGCGTGCAGGTCTTCAAGCCGAGCACCGATACCGCCAAATTCGCGGAGCGCATCTATGTCGACGTATTCTCTGTCTGACGGCCTCGCCTCCGGCGCGCCGCGGCTCTCGCGCGCGCCGCTGTTCACGAACTGGGTCCGGGAATCCGGCGCGGGCGTTGCCGCCAGCGCGGCCTGGGTCGCCTTCGGCCTGTCCTGCCTGTGGTGGGAGGACCTCGGCGATTGGTCGCGCACCCACTCGCTCGGCATCGCGGCCTTCGTCATCGCCGCTTTCGCGTTGTTCGGAACAGCTCGGCGCAGACTATCCTCGGCTCCGCCGGCCGTGTCTTGCGCCAGCGCGCGCCCTGGCTCGTCGCGCTCGGCGCCTTCCTGACCCTGTGGGAGGTTGCGACCGCAAAGTTCGCGTGGCTGCCGCTGCCGTTCTTTCCGCCGCCGCAGTCGATCATCGAGGTCTATACCGACGATCTGCCAAAGCTGCTCGAGAGCATCTTTGCCTCGGTCAAGCTTCAACTCGGCGGCTACCTCATCGGCGCGGTGGTCGGCTTTCTGACCGGCGTCTCGATCGGGTGGTCGCGTGCGGTCGGCTATTGGGTGCATCCGGTGCTGCGCTTCATCGGCCCGCTGCCAGCGACCGCGTGGCTGCCGATTGCCTTCTTCACCTTTCCCGTCGAGCTGGAGCGCTTCGACCTTCCTCATCGCGCTCGCAACCGGCTTCCCCGTCACGGTGCTGACCTGGTCGGGCGTCGCGAGCGTCAGCAACAGCCTATTACGACGTCGCGCGTACGCTGGGGGCGAAGCCGTCGTTCCTGGTGCTGAAGGTCGCGATCCCCGCGGCACTGCCGCATGTCTTCGTCGGCCTGTTCATGGGGCTCGGCTCATCCTTTGCCGTGCTCGTCGTCGCCGAGATGATCGGCGTCAAGGCCGGGCTCGGCTGGTACCTGCAATGGGCGCAGGGTTGGGCGGCCTATGCCAACATGTATGCGGCGCTGATCGTGATGTCGCTGCTCTGCTCCGGCGCCATCACGCTGCTGTTTGCGGATCCGCGATCGCCTGCTGGTCTGGCAGAAGGGGGTCGTCAAATGGTAGAAGCAGCTCTCGCAGAGGCGATCACGCATCACGCCGCCGGTGCGGCGCTCGACATCGAGCATGTCAGCCACGCCTTCGACATCGACGGCGCTGAGCTCCCGGTGCTCGAGCGACGTCAGCATCTCCGTCGAGCCTGGCGAGTTCGTTGCGCTGCTCGGCCCGTCCGGCTGCGGCAAGTCCACCTTGCTGCGGCTGGTCGCGGGACTGGACAAGCCCAAGCGCGGGCGCGTTGCGCGAAGACGAGGTCCGCATCAGAGGTCCGCATCCCTCGCGCGTCGTCGTGTTCCAGGATCCGACGCTGTTTCCCTGGCGCTCGGTCTGGGACAATGTCGCGCTGGGGCTGGAAGCCCAGGGCATCTTGAAAAGCCAGCGGCACCGCGTCGACGCCGCGCTCGATCTCGTAGGGCTGTCGGACTTCCGCAACGCCTATCCGCATCAGCTCTCCGGCGGCATGGCGCAGCGCGTCGCGCTGGCACGGGCGCTGGTCAACGACCCAAAGATCCTGATCCTCGACGAGCCGCTCGGCAAGCTCGACTTCGCTCACCCGGATCACCATGCAGGCCGAGCTGGTCTCGCTCTGGCAACGCAAGGGCTTTACCACGCTGCTGGTGACGCATGATGCCGAGGAGGCGCTGGTGCTCGCCAACCGCGTCATCGTGCTCAGCGACCGCCCGGCGCGGGTCAAGGCCGACATCCGGGTCGACCGGCCCTATCCGCGCCATCGCGGCGATCCCTATCTCGCTGATCTGCGCCGGCAGATCCTCGGCCTGTTGGGATTGGATGCCACATGGTAACGTCAGCAACCAAGGGCCGCACGCCCCAAAGCGAGCCCGACTATGTCGCGCGCGCCGCAAGCGCTGGCCGAAGGCTTTGCCGCGCGGGCGGCCGAGCACGATCGCGACCGCGAGCTTTCCCTTCGAGAATTTTCGCGAACTCGTCTGAAGCAGGCCTTTTGGCGCTGACCGTCCCTGCAGCCTTCGGCGGCGCAGGCGCAGGCGCCACGATACGCGCGCAAATGTCCTCGGCATCATCGGCAACGCCTGATCCGTCGACCGCGCTGGTGCTGTCGATGCACTACATCAATCATCTCGTCATGGCGCGTAGCCCGCGCTGGCCGCTACGGCTGTCGCGCAAGCTCGCGCGCGAGACGGTCGAGGGCGTTGCGCTCGTCAACGCGCTACGGGTCGAGCCCGAGCTTGGCTCGCCGGCGCGCGGCGGCCTGCCGCGACGATCGCCCGGCGCACCGAAACCGGCTGGCGGCTCTCCGGCCGCAAGATCTATTCGACGGGGTCGCCGATCCTGAAATGGTATGCGGTCTGGGCCAGGACCGACGAGGCCGAGACCGCGCGTCGGCCTGTTCCTGGTGCCGGCGGGCCTGCCGGGCACGCGGATCGTCGAAACCTGGGATCATCTGGCCTGCGCGCCAGCGGCAGCCACGACGTGATCTTCGACGACGTCGTGTTCCCGCTTGATGCACGAGATGGATGTCCGCAAGCCGGAGGAGTGGCGCGCGCCAGATCTCACCCAGTCAACCGTTCACGCCGTCTTCGTCGCGGCGATCTATGACGGCATTGCGCGTGCGGCGCGCGACTGGCTGGTCACCTTCCTCAAGACGCGGGCGCCGGCTAATCTCGGCGCACCGCTGGCGACCTTGCCGCGCGCCCAGGAAATCCTCGGCGGCATCGAGGCACGTCTCGCGGTCAACGCGACGCTTGATCGACAGCTTTGCCTCGCGATTTCGATGGCGGCTTGCAGGTCAGCGCAATCGAGTCCAACATCATCAAGCTGACGGTGACCAATAACGCTGTCAGCCGCGGTGGAGGACGCGCTTGTCGCTGACCGGCAATCACGGTCTGTCGCGCAACAAATCCGCTGGAGCGGCATTATCGCGACGTGCTGTGCGGCCGCGTCCATACCCCGCAGGACGACACCACCCGAATCTCCGCCGGGCGCCTTGCGCTCGGCATCTGAAACCAATCAACCAACTGGAGTCCCGCGATGTCGGTCGAGTTCATCGGATTTATCGCTAACAACAATTCCTCCGAGACCATCGTGCGCTCGGGGCCGGTGCTCGATCCGACCTATATCGAGACGGTGGCGAAGGCGCATGAGCTCGCCGGCTTCGACCGCGCGCTGCTGGCGTTTCATTCGACCACGCCGGATGCGCTTCAGGTCGCCCAGCACGTGCTCGAGCATCACCAGGAAGCTCAAGGTGATGATCGCGCAGCGGCCGGGCTTTACCGCGCCGACGCTGCTGGCGCGCCAGCTCGCTACTCTCGACCAGTTCTACGGTGGCCGCGTCTCGCTTCACGTCATCACCGGCGGCAATGCGACCGAGCTGCGCCAGGACGGCAACACGCTCGACGACAAGGACGAGCGCTACGCCCGCACCAGCGAATTCCTCGACGTCGTGCGGCTGGAATGGACCAGCGAGAAGCCGTTCGACTACTGCGGCAAATACTACAAGGTCGAGAAGGGCTTTTCGCAGGTGAAGCCGCTCCAGAAGGGCGGCATCTACACCTTCGTCGGCGGCGGCTCCGATGCCGCGATCGAGGTCGCGGGCAAGCATGCCGACACGTTTGCGCTGTGGGGCGAATCCTACGCCCAGGTGCGCGACGTCACCGCGCGCGTGCGCGCGGCGGCCGCGAAGCACGGCCGGCCGAGCGCCGCGCTTCAGCCTGTCGGTGCGGCCGATCCTCGCCGATACCGAGGAGAAGGCCTGGGAGAAGGCCGAGACGATTCTCGAGCGCGCCACCGCGCTGCAGGACAAGACCGGCTATCGCAAGCCGCGGACGGTCACGCGACCGCCGGCGCCAGGCGGCTGCTGGCGCTGGCCGAGCAGGGCACGCGGATCGACAAGCGGCTGTGGACCGAGATCGCCAAAGCTGACCGGCGCCAACAGCAACACCACCGCGCTGGTCGGCACGCCCGAGCAGGTCGCCGAAGTGTTCGGCGACTATTACGACCTCGGCATCAGCCATTTCCTGATCCGCGGCTTCGATCCGCTGATCGATGCCATCGAATATGGCCGCGAGCTGATTCCGCTGACGCGCAAGCTGATCGCCGAGCGCGACCAGCGACGCGGGGGATCGCGGCGGAATGATCCGGTTCATTGTTGCTGCCAGCGCTCGCATTGCTCGGCGCGCTGATCTTGCCTCCGCGCAAACAACGCTGCGGGTCGGCGACCAGAAGGGCAATTCGCAGGCCGTGATGGAAGCGGCCGGCGTGCTGAAGGACGTCCCCTACAAGATCGAATGGAAGGAGTTTCCGGCCGCGGCGCCGCTGCTGGAAGCGCTCAGCGCCGGCGCGATCGAGACCGGGCTCGTCGGCGACGCGCCTTTCACCTTCGCCGCTGCCTCCGGCGTGCCGGTGAAGGCGATCGCCGCGATGCGGCAGTCGCGCGAGGGGCTCGCCATCCTCGTGCCCGAGCAATTCGCCGATCAAGAGTTTCGACGATCTGCGCGGCAAGAAGATCGCGACCGGCCGCGGCTCGATCGGCCATCAGCTGATCCTCGCCGCGCTCGAGAAGCACGGGATGGAAGTGCGAGCGACGTGCAGATCGCATTCCTCGCGCCGTCGGATGCCAAGGTCGCCTACACCCAGGGCTCGGTCGATGCATGGTCGACCTGGGAGCCTTATGTGAGCCAGGAGGAGGTGCTGTTCAAATCCCGCCGCGTCATCACCGCGGAAGGCCTTACGCCCGGCCTGGGCTTTCAGGTGGCGCGCCCGAGGCCATTCGAGACAAGCGCGCGGAGCTGAGGATTTCATCCGGCGTCTCGCCGCCGCGCGGGCGTGGTCGCTGAGCAACGTCAACAGCTATGCCGAGACCTGGGGCAAGCTGATGAACATCCCGACCGCCGTGCCGCTGAACTGGCTGACGCGCGCAAAGATCAGGATCGCGCCGATCGACGACGGCGTCGTCGCGGACGAGCAGAGCGACAATCGATCTCTATTTCCGCTGGGGTCTGATCAAGCAGAACCTCAACGCCGCCGAGATCGTCGACCGCTCGTTTGCGGATGCGATCGCGAAAGCGGGGTTGTAGCCAGCTCTCATGTCCCGGACGCGGTGCAGCGACTTCCCGCTCCCTTGTGGGAGAGGGTGGCTCGCCGCATAGCGGCGAGACGGGTGAGGGTTTCTCTCCACGCGTGACCCTCGTGCGTCAGCGTTCGTTGAGGCAACCCCTCATCCGGCGCTTCGCGCCACCGTCTCCCGCAAGGGGAGAATGGGAGCAGCGTATGCGGCGCCATCGTCGAAATATTCGTTCTGCATT
Source organism: uncultured Alphaproteobacteria bacterium (assembly GCA_963819355.1). Classification (GTDB taxonomy): domain Bacteria; phylum Pseudomonadota; class Alphaproteobacteria; order Rhizobiales; family Xanthobacteraceae; genus Bradyrhizobium. Next base: position 14,026 of record CAWFVZ010000032.1, read on the forward strand.
TGTGACGCCGACAACACCCCCATTGCTATTTGCGCCGCCACCCTTGCAGCACACGCCGATCCCGTCAAAAATCAATCCGACGACCACATCGGGAGACCGGCCATGGGCCTGCAAGAAACAAAAATCGAATCGCTTCCCTTCGTCACTGCCGAACTCAACTATCTCGCGCCGGTGTCCGGCAAGCCGCGCACCTATGCCTTCGATCCGCCGCCGGGCGAACCGAAAAGCACGTCACTGCCGGAGCCGCATCAGGTCCCGATCTTCGATGCGCGCCTGATCGCGAACAAGATCTCGCTCGATCGCGAGGGCTTTGCGCTGGTGCGCCATCCGAACCAGGTGAAGGATTTTTACAACGACGAGGAGGTGAGGGCGGTTTACTATCCCGCCGTCGAGGCCTTCCTGCGCGCGACGCTGAAGGCCGATCGCGTCGTCATCTTCGATCACACCGTGCGCAGGCGCGTCGAGGGCGCTGCCGATATTCGCGACGGCGGCCCGCGGCAACCTGCGACCCGCGTCCATGTCGACCAGACCGCCGTCTCCGGCGCCAACCGCGTGCGCGAGCATCTGCCTGATGAGGCCGAGGAGCTTCTGAAGGGCCGCGTGCAGGTGATCAATCTCTGGCGCCCGATCCGCGGTCCCTTGCGCGATTCGCCGCTCGCGATGGTCGACGGCACGACGGTCGAGCCGGACGATCTCGTCGCCTCCGACCTGATCTATCCCAACCGCCGCGGCGAAACCTATTCGGTGAAATACAATCCGAACCATCGCTGGTTCTATTTCCCCGAGATGACGGCGGACGAGGCGCTGCTGCTCAAATGCTATGATTCCGCAACCGACGGCCGCACGCGCTTCGGGCCGCACACCGCCTTCATCGATCCGACCACGCCGGCCGATGCGGCGCCGCGCGAAAGTATCGAGGTGCGGACGCTGGTCTTTCACAAACAGTAACAATCTTTGATGGCACTGCCGGGATCCGTCCCGGCAATGTTACTCCGGGAACTCCGGGAACATTCGGACGTTTGCAGCGCGGGGCAGGGCAAACCGGGGAGCGGTGCCGTGCGAGCGCTGACGAATTTATTGCTTTGTGTGACGACCTCTTCTTTCGCCCTTGTTTCTCTTGCCCATGCCGAGAGCGGGCTAGCCTCATATTACGGATACGGAAAAGCCGCGAAAAACGGCGAGCTGACCTGTGCCCATCGGACGCGACCATTTGGCAGTGTGCTCAGGGTCTCCTATGGCGGCCACTCGATTCAATGCCGCGTCAACGATCGCGGCCCCTTCATCCGCGGCCGCATAGTCGATCTCTCGGTGCCCGCCGCCCGCGCGCTCGGCATGATGAGCGCCGGCGTGGTGCGGGTCTCGGTGCAATAGGCCTGCAAGCGCGCTATAGTGCCGCCCAAACCAAGCGGTGGGGGGCGCTATGGCAAGGATCAGGGTCGGGCTCGTCGGCTGCGGCTTCGTGTCGGAGCTGCATATGTACGCGTTCCGGCGCGTCTATGGCGTGGATGTCGAGGTCGCGGCGGTGGCCGCGCGCGGCGACCATGTCGTCGAATTCGCCAGCCGCCACCAGATCCCGCGGGTCTATCGCAGTTTTACGCAATTGATCGCGGACCGCGCGCTCGATGTTATCGACATCTGCACGCCGCCCAATCTTCATGCCGAGATGATCGTCGCCAGCATGCAAGCCGGCAAGCACGTCATCTGCGAAAAGCCGTTTGCCGGCTATTTCGGCCGCAACAGTGACAAGCAGCCGATCGGCAAGCACGTGCCGAAGGCGCTGATGTATGAACGCGTGCTGGAGGAGATGGACGCGACCCGCGCCGCGATCGAGCGCACCGGAAAACTCTTCATGTATGCCGAGGACTGGATCTACGCGCCAGCCGTGACCAAGACCGCCGAGATCATCAAGGCGACCAAGGACAAGATCCTGTTCATGAAGGGCGAGGAGAGCCATTCTGGCTCGCACGCCGCGCATGCTGCGCAATGGGCGATGACCGGCGGCGGTTCGCTGATCCGGATGGGCTGCCATCCGCTCTCGGCGGTGCTCTATCTCAAGCAGGTCGAGGCGAAAGCGCGCGGCGAGACCATCAAGGTCGCCAGCGTCACCGGCGATGTCGGCAACGTCACAGCCAGCCTCAAGCCGGAGGAGCGCACCTACATCAAGGCCAACCCGGTCGACGTCGAGGACTGGGGCACGCTGACCGCGACTTTCTCCGACGGCACCAAGGCGACCGTGTTCTCCGGAGACATGATCATGGGCGGCGTGCGCAATCTGATCGAGACCTACACGTCAGGTGGTTCGCTGTTCGCCAACATCACCCCGAACACGCATCTGATGAGCTACCAGACCTCCGAGGAGAAACTCGCAAGCGTCTACATCACCGAAAAGGTCGATCGCAAAACCGGCTGGCAATATGTCTGCCTGGAGGAGGAGTGGACCCGCGGTTACCTCCAGGAGATCCAGGACTTCATGGAATGCGCGGCGACGGGCAGGCAGCCGCTGTCGGACCTCGCGCTGGCTTATGAGACGATCAAGGTGAACTACGCCGGCTATTGGGCCGCGGAAGAGGGACGGCGGGTGGTTTTGTAGGGGGCAATGCGCGCCTCAGCAGGCACGCTGTGATGCCTTCACAAGGGGCGAGGAAGCGTGGCGGCGATGTCGTCGTCTACCAGGCTCCGATGGCCATCAAAACGGCAATGGTCATACGCGACACGCAAGCAATCGATGCAGTATAGAATTCGGGTGTATTCAATGTTGCCTCCTGAGCCGATACTGCCTTTCTGGTTTACCGCCGCCGAGAGCTGCGCCGCTATTTCGTGGTGTGCTTCAATTCCATGTCGTTTTGCGCGTCCATCCTGCCATCGCGATCTAAATCGTCAGGATCGCAATCGGCCCGGAAGTGTTCAGTATGTTTGCCCCTGAGCAGAAGCTGTTTGCGCATTTCGGTCAGGCGGGCACGGCAAAATTCTCTATAGAGCAGTTCGAGTATGGTGGGCATCGTCGCACCCATCGTTGAAATTCACGATCAGAAATGTCTGATCTCCGCTGGCTGGCTCCTCGATGGGAGCGCTTTCGCCGATGAGGCCAACTAGAAAATCTCAAACGAGATTGGCTGATCGGCTTGTACGTACAAAAAAATGGAGCGGGGCTGATTACTAATCCTAGATCGCATCTTAGCAGGCTTTTGTTTCAGCAAGACTTCGTCTCACAACCCGCAGCGCGCTGCCCGGAGATCAAAAATCCAACTACAGCGCGAAAAGAATTACCGGTGGATGCAGACAGCGCTGAGCTGCAACGGCGTGAGCGCGGTAGTTGGTGTTGTTGAGGCTGAGCGCAGGTGCACGGCGCAAATCCTCTCCCCTTGCGGGAGAAGGTGGCGCGAAGCGCCGGATGAGGGGGGGCTCCGCGAATTCAGATGTAAGACGTTCGCTCGCGGAGGCAACCCCTCACCCGTCTCGCCGCTACGCGGCGATCCACCCTCTCCGCACGGGGAGAGGATGCACCGGTCGACGCGGCGCGCCGCCTTACACTCCGTAAGTCGATCCCTTCGGCAGCGGAAACACCGGGTCTTGCGTGCGGATGTTCGTCGGCCACACCACCGAGATGTGCTCGCCGGCGTTCTGCATCACCACCGGGGTCGAGCGCTCGTTCTGGCCCGAGAGCGGCGTGCCCGGCGGGAAGAATTTGACGCCATAGCCCTGGATGGTGCCGCCTGCGGGGATGTCGACATCGAGCGCCGCCTTGCGAATGGCCTCGGGTTCGAAGCTGCCGTATTTTTCCTTGGCGACCGGCAGCACGTTGTTGAGCAGCACCCAGGTCTGGTTGAAGCCCATCGAGCAGTGCGGCGGCACGTCGGTAGCGCCGGTCTTGGTCTGGTAGCGGCTGACCATGGTCTTGGTCAGATCGCCGATGCCGGGTGCGAGCTTCGCCGGATCAAGCAGTTGCGCCGGCACCGGATCGATGTTGCAGAAATTGTCGATGTCGGCGCCGAAGGTCGCGCGCAGCTTGTCGAGCTGGCTGTAGCCGGCGCCGGCGCCGAACAGCATCTTGAAGCGCAGGCCGCTCTCGCGGGCCTGGCGCAGGAACAGGGTGATGTCCGGGTTGTAGCCGGCGTGCGAGATGACATCGACCTTGGCGCGCTTGAGCTTGGTCACGAGCACCGAGAGGTCGGGCGCGGAAGCCGAATAGCCTTCGCGCATCACCACCTGGATGCCGGCCTGCTTGGCATAGGCCTCGTCGGCGGCAGCAACGCCGACGCCATAGGGACCGTCCTCGTGGATCAGCGCGACCTTGACATCGCCTGGCTCCATCCCGAGTTTTGTCTTCGCGTGCTCGGCGATGAATCCTGCAAACGCTTGTCCGTACTGGTCGGAGTGGATCTGGGCGCGAAACACGTATTGCAGGTTCTTGTCCTTGAAAACGGCGGTCGAGACCGCGGTCGTGATCCAGAGGATCTTCTTCTGCTGCTCGATCTTCGCCGCCATCGGCACCGCATGCGCGCTGGAATAGACGCCGTTGATGATGTCGATCTTTTCCTGGCTGATCAGCCGCTCGGCCTCGTTGATTGCGACGTCGGCCTTGCTCTGGGAGTCGGCCGAGACGGGCACGATCTTGGTCTTGCCGCCGATGCCGCCTTTCTCGTTGACGAGGTCGATGGCGATCTGCGCGCCGACCGAGGAGGCGACCGAGCCGCCGGCGGCAAACGGGCCGGTGAGATCGTAGATCACGCCCATGCGCAACGTCTCGGCTTGCGCCTGGGCCCGGGTCCAATCGAAGCTGAGTGTGGCGGCGGCGGCCGCCGTACCCTTCAGCAGCTGCCTGCGTGAAGTCGGCATCCTATCCTCCCTCTGAACAGTTTTTCGATATCGGCTTTTACTTTTTTTTGAGTATTTGGAGCGGCGGTCGGAAAGTCAACATGCGCCGCACTAGGCAGTTCGGATGTGTGGGGGCGGTTGGCGCTTAGCCCTCAGTCTCATTCTTTGCGCGGCGGGCGTGCTGCGCGCGCATTTGTGATGATTTTCGGCGGCGCGGCCCGCGGTGTGCCGATGACCACCACCTGTATTCGGCTTGTGTGCATCGGAGGTTGCGTGGCATCCTTGCCGGGTAGAATGCACGGGAAGTCCAATTCCCGGCATGGCCATTGCGCTACTCAGGGGATGGACCAACGCTCAGGGAGAAGAGACATGGTGTGGACGCTTCGTCTTGCGGGGCTGGCTTGCGCCGGCCTGCTGCTGTCCTCGGTCAGTGCCTTGGCAGGGCCCAAGGTCGTGTCCGGTCCGGGCGCCGATCCCGGATGCTTCAAGCCTTGGTCTTCCCAGACCAAGTTCTTCCAGTGGGACAAGAAGCCCGGTCCCTACAAGATCGCCCTCGTCAACGGCTTCGTCGGCAATACCTGGCGCATCCAGATGGTGAAGACCGCAAAGGCCTTCGCCGCGCAGCCGGGCATCAAGGAGAATATCAAGGAGTTCAAGGTCGTCTCGACCGGTACCGATGTTGCAGCGCAACTCGGTGCGATGGAGGACTTCATCAATCAGGGCTTTGACGCCATCGTCACCATCGCGGTGGCACCGGACGGCTTCGACCGCATCATCCGGCTCGCCGACAAGAACAACGTAGTCGTGGTTCCCTTCGACAACGTCCTCGACACCGACAAGGTGATGATGGTCAACGAGGACCAGAAGGAAATGGGCCGCATGTCGGCAAAGTGGATCATCGACGAAGGCGGCAAAAAGGCGGGCGACATCCTCGAGGTCCGCGGCCTGCCGGGCAACTCGGTTGACCGTGACCGTCATCTCGGCTTCCGCGAGGTCATGGAAGCCTCGGGCAACAACTTCAAGATCACCGAGGTGGTCGGCAATTGGGACACCGGCACCTCGCAGAAGGTGACGGCGGACGCGCTTGCGGTGCACGGACATTTCGACGGCGTGTTCACGCAAGGCGGCTCCGATGGCACGGTGCAGGCGATGATGGCTGCGAAGCATCCTTTCGTGCCGATGTCGGGTGAGGGCGAGAACGAATATCGCAAGCAGATCGCCGATCACGCCAAGGACGGGCTGAAGGGCATGTCCTACGGCCAGTCCCCGGCGCTGGTCGCCATCGCCACCAAGGCGGCGATCTCCGCTCTGCAAGGCAACGTCATGCCGCAGCTCGTCTCGATCCCGATCCCGGTCGCGACCTACAAGGATCTGAAGCCCGGCACCAACTACTGGCCGGATCTTAACGCAAACTTCTTCGCGCCGAACCAGTTCACGCCGTGCGGCGTCAACTTCACGGCGCCGGAGATCATGTCGCAGAGCGAGAAGAACACCCAGTGAGTCGGCGGAGAGAGTTCTCCGCAGCGGCCCGGCATCTGCCGGGCCGCTGCTGCGTGAGCCCAAATCATGCCGGACGCCGTCATCAAGCCCTCCGCCTTCCTCGAACTGTCCGGCATCTCCAAGCGCTACGCCGGCGTGCGTGCGCTCGAGGGCGTCGACTTCGCCTGCGAGCGCGGCAAGATCCACGCCGTGCTGGGCGAGAACGGCGCCGGAAAATCGACGCTGATCAAGATCATCGCGGGCGTCGTCCAGCCCGATACCGGCAGCATGCGCCTTGCCGAAAATGATGTGAGCTTCGCGACGCCGTCTGCCGCCAATGCGGCCGGCGTCGTCTGCATCTTCCAGGAACTGTCGCTGATGCCCGACCTCTCGGTCGCTGACAACATCTCCATTGCGTCGCCGCCGCGCCGCTTCGGCCTCATCGACGCGCGGGCGCAGCGCCGTCGCGCCGAGGCGTTGCTGGCGCAGATCGGCTGCGAGGACGTCAACCCGCTGATGCACGTTCGCGATCTGCCGCTGTCGCGGCGCCAGATCGTCGAGATCGCCAAGGCGCTCGGCAAGAAGCCGCAGCTTCTGATCCTCGACGAGGCCACCTCGGCCCTGACCAGCGCCGACGTCGAAAAAGTGTATGCGATGCTGGCGCAGCTCAAATCCGAGGACGTCGCGATTTTGTACATCTCGCATCGCATGCATGAGGTCGAGGCGCTCGCCGACCGCGCGTCGGTGTTCCGCAACGGGTGCCATATCGAAACCTTCAACAAGGGCATGCGCTCCACCGCGGAAATCGTCCAGCTCATGATCGGGCGGGACATCGCAACCCAATATCCGGCCAAGCCGGTCCGTGCCGCGGTGCAGCCGATGCTGGCGCTCGAGAATCTGTCCTGGGAAGGTCGTCTCGACCGCATCTCGCTTCGCGTCGGAGCCGGCGAGATCGTCGGCCTCGGTGGTCTCGACGGCCAGGGTCAGAAATCCCTGCTACTCGCCTTGTTCGGCGTGCTGCGCGGCGTCACCGGGCGCGTCACGGTGGGAGATCGCGAGGTTCGTCCAGGCTCGCCGGCAGCGGCGAAGTCGGTCGGCATTGCGCTGGTTCCCGAGGATCGCAAGACCGAAGGCCTGATGCTGCCGATGTCGATCGCCGACAATCTCATGATTGCTTCCCTCGATGCGGTTTCGACGGGACCTCTGGTCGATCGCGCCAAGGAGAGCGTCGCCGTCAAGCGGGCCATCGCGCGGCTACAGATCAAGATCGGCGCGCCCGGCGATGCCGTCCTGACCCTGTCGGGCGGCAACCAGCAGAAGGTCGTGCTGGCCAAATGGCTGATGACCGATCCGCGCATCATCCTCCTCAACGATCCGACGCGCGGCATCGATGTCGGCACCAAGCAGGAGCTCTACCGGCTGATGCGCGAGCTCGCCGACCAGGGCGCCGCCATTCTGTTCTATTCGACCGATTATGACGAGCTGATTGGTTGCTGCGACCGGGTCGCGATCATGTATGACGGCCGCATCGTGCGCGAGCTCGCGGGCGACGAGCTGACCGAGACCAATATCGTCGCCAGCGCGCTGAATATCGACGCCGCGCAATCGGCCAATGCCGGTGCGGCCCATGCTTGACGATGTCGCCATCAAGATCCGCCAGAACGTCGGCATCGTCACCGCCATTGTGCTGTTCTGCGTCCTCTATTTGCTCTACCACCTTGCTCATCCCAAGGGCTTCTCGTCGGCCGTCCTGGTGCAGAACGGCGACGAAATCTTTGCGCTCGCCATGCTCGCCATGGCGCAGACTGTGCCGGTGCTGGCCTCGGGGCTTGACCTCTCGGTCGGCGCCGTCATGACCATGGTCGGCTGCTTTGCCAGCTACCTGCTGACGGGAGCGGCAAATGGTGCGCCGCTGCATCTTGACCTGTTCGGCCTGCAACTCGGCCTCGGCACATTTCCCGGTGGCGTCAGCGGCATCCTCCTCGGGATCGTCGTGTGCCTCGCAATCGGCGCGGCCGCCGGCTTCGTCAACGGCTGCGTCGTCGTCTACGGGCGTATCCAGCCGATCATCGCGACGCTTGCGACCGGTGCGGTCTATATGGGCATCGCGCTATTCCTGCGGCCGACGCCGGGCGGCAAGATCGACGAGGATCTCAATTGGGCGCTGACCAATTCGCTCGATGATTTCGCCGCGACCGTGCACATCTTCGACGATGGCGCGGCGGCTTGGTTCCTGCCCATCGCGTGGATCCCGGTGCCGTTCGTGCTGCTGGTGCTGATCGCGCTTCTGGTCTGGGTCCCGTTTCGGCGTTCCGTTCTCGGCCGCGCCGTCTATGCGATCGGCTCGGCCGAAGGCGCCGCCTACATGTCGGGACTTCCGATCGACCGGGCCAAGATCGCGGCTTTCACGCTCGCCGGCTTCTTCGCCGGCTGCGGCGGCCTGTTTCTCGCCATCCAGACTTCATCGGGCAATGCCGACATCCCGCAGGCCGGCGCCTACACGCTCAACTCGATCGCCTCTGTCGTCATCGGCGGCACATCGCTGCTCGGCGGCACCGGCAGCGCCATCGGCTCGATCTTCGGTGCGATGACCCTGCGCGTCATTTCCTTCTTCTTTCGCATCTTCGACATCGCGCCCCTGCTGCAACCGCTGTTCGAGGGCCTGATCCTGCTGGCGGCGGTCAGCATCGGTGCGCTCGGCGTCCTGCGCGTCAAGAATACGTTGGAGCTGTTCCGATGATTTCGGCCTCGCTCAGCCTCTCGCGCGATGATCGTCCGATCCTGATTGCGGCCCTGTTCATTCTCGTCATCCTGGTGGCAGGCACCGTCTATACTATTGCCCGCTTCGGCAGCGCGCCGCTGTTGTCGCCGACTTACCTGTTGCAGCAACTCCAGATCGGCGCCTTCCTCGGCATCGTGGCGGCCGGCATGATGATCGTGATCCTGATCGCGCAGATCGACCTGTCGGTGCCATGGACGCTCGCCGCGGCGGCCATGATGGCGACCTCGGTCGGCGGGCCGCTGGCAATTCCCGTCGGGCTCGGGGTCGGGCTTTTGGTCGGGCTCGTCAATGGCATTGGCGTTGCCTACCTGCGCGTGCCATCGATGATCTTCACATTGGGCGTCAACGCAGTGATGCGCGGCCTGATGGTGGCGCATACCGGCGGCTACGCTCCGCAGACGGCAGCGACCGACCTAATGCGGACGCTCGCGGCCGACCGCACCCTCGGCGTCCCCAATGCCTTGTTCGTCTGGGCCGCGGTCTCCCTGCTGGTCGCCGTCATGCTCCAGCGCACAGCGCTCGGCCGTTACATCTATGCCATCGGCAACAAGGAGGCGGCTGCCTATCTGGCCGGCGTCGACACGCGTCGCGTCACCGTGATCTGCTTCGTCCTCTGTGGTATTGCGGCTGGCCTCGCCGGCGCGCTGCTGGCCGGCTATTCCACCAAAGCCTATCAGGGCATGGGCGATGCCTATCTGCTGCCGTCGATCGCGGCGGTGGTGATCGGCGGCACCAACATCCTCGGCGGCCGCGGCCGCTATCTCGGCACGCTGATCGGCGTCGTGCTGATCGTGCTTCTCAACAGCGTGCTGTCGATCATGGACATGCCGGAGGCCGGCCGCCAGGTGATCTACGGCCTCGTTATCATCATGATGCTGCTGGCCTACGGACGCGGCGAACGTGTCACGAGTTGACGCGGCACGTTCTGTTTCGTCGCGATCGCTCTCTTACACCGCCGCCCGCGTGTTGAGATATATCGAGTACAGCGAGGTCTGTCCGCAGATGTAGAGGCGGTTGCGGCGCGGGCCGCCGAAGCAGACATTGGCGACGATCTCGCCGATCGGGACCGTGCCGAGATGCGTCCCATCCGGCGCGTAGCAGAACACGTTGCGGCCCGCCGACGTCCAGATGTTGCCATGGATGTCGCAGCGGAAGCCGTCATAGAGCCCCTCCGGGCAGGTGGCAAACAGCGAGGCTTCTCCGATTGCTTGTCCCTTCACCTCATAGGACCAGATCGTCGGTGGAAGCCCGCTGACATGCGTCGCGCCGGTGTCGGCGACGTAGAGCCGCGTTTCGTCCGGCGAGAAGGCCAGCCCGTTGGGCTGCACCCGGTCGGACACGACGCGCGTGATGGCACCGCTGGTGCCGTCGATCCGGTAGACGTTGGAAGCCCCGATCTCGGATCGGCTTTGCTGCCCTTCGTAATCGCTGTCGATGCCGTAGGTCGGATCGGAGAACCAGATCGAGTTCGTCCGACTTGACGATGACGTCATTGGGCGAGTTCAGCCGGCGGCCGTCGAACGCGTCCGCCAGCACGGTGATCGTGCCGTCATGCTCGGTCCGGGTGACGCGCCGCATGAAATGCTCGCAACTGATCAGCCGTCCTTGGCGATCGACCGAATTGCCGTTGGAATTGAAGCTCGGCGAGCGGAACACCGACACTGATCCGTCAGTCTCGTCGAAACGCATCATCCGGTTGTTCGGGATGTCGGACCAGATAAGGTAGCGCCCGGCCGGAAAATAGGCGGGGCCTTCGGCCCAGCGGCAACCGCTGGTGAGCTTTTCGAGATTGACATGGCCGATGACCAGCCGCTCGAAGCGCGAGTCGTGGGCGACATAGGGGAGCATGCGTCCTCCTTGATAAGCCGCAGAATTCTTTGAGTTGCCTGCGTGCCTTTCCCTCACTGTGATCGACGCTGCCAAATTTGCAAGGGGCGCTTCAGCAACGACGCATCGAAGCAAAAACGCGAATGCCCGGGACAGGCCCGGGCATCGCGCGTTTGAGGAGGCGTTCTTCAGGTCCTCACTGCGACAGCTTCACGAAGCTCGGAAACTTCAGCTTTCCTTCCGCGATCTTCTCGGGCCAGACCACGACCTGCTTGGAGTCCTGCCACTGGAAGACGAGGCCGGTCACGGCGCCGGGGCCGGACTTGATGCCGTGGGTGAACTCGTCGTCCTTGCCGTAGAACTCGATCTGGCCGATCGTGCCCTCGAAATTGGTCTTCTCCATCTCGGTGACGATCTTGTCCGGATCGGTCGAGCCGGCGCGCTTGATCGCGTCGGTAATGATGTAGACCTCGTCATAGGCGGTGTAGCCGGTATAGGCCGGCGGCGTGCCGAACTTGGCTGCGAAGGCCGCCGCGAACGGCTTTGTCTTCGAGGTCACGGCGACGTCGGGTGTTGCCACTGCCAGCGACGGCACGCCGTCGGCGGCACCATTTGTGTCCTTCCAGAAGGTCGGGCTCAGCGCCTGCGCGCTGATGCCGAACATCGGGATCGGCACTTGCTGGTTCTTCCACTGCACCGTCGGCTGCACGCCGACATGCGAGATGCCGGTGACGATCACGTCCGGCTTCTTGCCCTCGATGTTGTTGAAGATCGGCGTGAAGTCGGTGGTGTCGGGCGAGAAGCGCACATGCTCGACGACCGTCAGCCCGGCCTTGGGCAGGCAGGCCTCGTAGCCGATGTCGAGCGGCTTGGTCCAGGCCGCATCCTCGCTCATGATCGCGACCGTCTTGAACTTGAGCTTGTCGACCAGCAGAGCCTTGGCCGCGTCGCAGACGATCTGGGCCTGCGCCGCCGAGGTCAGATAGCCGTGGAAGGTGTACTTGTTCTTCTCGTAGTCGTTATGGATCGCCTTGGTGATCTCGTTCGAGGCGGCACCCGGTGTGATCAGCGGCATCTTCAGCCGCGCCGCCCACGGCTCGAGCGCGAGCACGACTTCACTGATATAGCTCGCGATCACGGCAGACACCTTGTCCTCGCTCACCGCGCGCTGGAATGCACGCACCGAGTTGGCTGACGAGCTCTTGTTGTCATAGGTGACGATCTCGACCTTGCGGCCGAGGATCCCGCCCTTGGCGTTGATCTCGTCCGCGGCGATCTGCGCGCCGCCCGGCGTCGCAGCGCCGGCAATCGACTGCACCTCGGCGATGACGCCGATCTTGATCGGATCGTTCGACTGCGCGTAGGCGGGGGCGGCGAGGCATAGCGCCAGCGCGGAGGCGAGGAAGCTGCCGCTCAAAACGGTCGATGGTCGCATGGTCGTTTCCCTTTCGTTTGTTGTGTTTATGAACGCGACTTAGAGTAATCCGGCGC
>CAWFVZ010000033.1:0-497942 GCA_963819355.1 uncultured Alphaproteobacteria bacterium
CGGCAGCACGTTCATGTTGACCGGGGTGTAGTCATGGATGAAGGGCAGCACGAAGGCGCCGCCGTTGATCACCACGCGCTCGCCGAGGAAGCCGGTCCGGACGAACGAGACCTCCTTGGAGGAGCGATGATAGAGCCAGTTCACGATGTAAACGCCAACCACGATCACGAAGACCGCGACGATCAGCCAGAGGATCAACTCACCGACCAAAATCCCTGACATGTTTCCCTCCCTCAAACATTCCGGCGTTATCGCGCGCCGATCGCCTTGAATTTGCGCACCTGTTCCGTCAGCGCCCGTTCGACCGGCAGCCGCTCCATCGAGGAGGCGCCGTAGAAGCCGTGGCAGTTGCGGGTGTTCTTCATGATGAATTCGGCGTCCGCGGGCTCCGCGATCGGGCCGCCATGCGCGAGCACGAGAATGTCCGGATTGACGCTGAGCGCCGCCGCCGCCCAGGCGTCGATGCGCGCCGGGCAGTCCTCGAGCTTCGGCGCGGTCTGCGCGCCGATCGCGCCGCCGGTGGTCAGGCCGAGATGGCAGACGATGATGTCGGCGCCGGCGATCGCCATCGCGGCGGCTTCCTCCTCGCTGAAGACATAGGGCGTGGTCAGCAGGTCCTTCTCGTGCGCCTTCGCGATCATGTCGATCTCCAGCGCATAGGACATGCCGGTTTCTTCGAGGTTGGCGCGGAAGACGCCGTCGATCAGGCCGACGGTCGGAAAGTTCTGCACGCCGGCAAAGCCGAGCGCCTTCAACTGGTCGAGGAAGACGTCCATGTCGCGGAACGGATCGGTGCCGTTGACGCCGGCGAGCACCGGCGTCTTGCGCGACCACGGGCAGCACTTCGCCGGCCATCTCCAGCACGATCGCGTTGGCGTCGCCATAGGGCATCAGGCCGGCGAGCGAGCCGCGCCCGGCCATGCGGTAGCGGCCGGAATTGTAGATGACGATGAGATCGACGCCGCCGGCCTCTTCGCATTTGGCCGACAGGCCCGGTGCCGGCGCCGCCGCCGACGATCGGCTCGCCGCGCTTCGCCATCTCGCGAAATGTCTCAGCAGTGCTGCGCGCTCAAACCTGGCCATCGGTCACCTCACTAGTCTCCGGCGCGCCCCGGCGCGGCCGAACAGGGTTCGGAACGCGGCTTACGACGGTCGAGGCGAACTCGGGATCGTTGATGTTCTGCTTGACGCGGATGAGTTGACGGCTGCCGGTCTGCCGCACCGTGCTTTCCAGCGCGCGGAACAGGGCTGCGTCGGCCTCGGGGTCCCAGAACGGCTGGCGCTGCGCATCGAGCGCGGAGACGCCTCCCTCCGGGATGAAGAAGCGCACCGGCCCGTCCATTTGGTTGAGCCGTTCGCCAATCCAGCGGCCCATCCGTTCGTTCTCCTCCGCCGTCGTCCGCATCAACGTCACCTGCGGATTGTGGACGTGGAACTTGCGGTTGCGGTAGCGCTCGGGGATGGTATCGGGCGCGCCGAAATTGACCATGTCGAGTGCGCCGACCGAGCCGATATAAGGCACGCGGGTGCGGATGATCGCGCCGAAGCGATCCTCCGTCGCCGGAAACACGCCGCCCATCAGCAGGTCGCAGACCTCAGTCGTGGTGAGATCGATGACGCCTGCGAGCTGGCCGGAGTCGACGAGCTTCTCCATCGAGCGGCCGCCGACGCCGGTGGCGTGGAAGACGAGGCATTCGAAATCTTCGCGCAGATCGGCCGCGATCTTCTGCACCGCCGGCGTGGTGACGCCGAACATGGTGATGCCGACCGACGGGCAGGCCGGCGACCGCAGCGCGGTCCCTGGCCTCGCGCTGATCGAGCCGCGCCTTGACCATGCCGAGCGATCGCATTGGCGCCGTTCGACAGCACCGCGCGCGAGATCGAATTGAGCCCCTGCACGTCGGTGACCGAATACATCATGGTGATGTCGGCGGGGCCGACATAGGGCGCCGACATCGCCGGACGCGACCGAGGAGACGATCAGTTTTGGCACGCCGATCGGGGAGGGTGCGCATGCCCGGCGCGACCAGCGACGCGCCGCCCGAGCCGCCCGCCGAGATCACGCCGGCGATATTGCCCTGGCGGCGCAGCCAATTGGCGAACGCCTCCGCCATCGCCGTCACGGCGGCGCCGCGGTCGGGACCGAACACGGCCGAGCCGCCGCGCCCGTGGTTGAGCGCGATTTCCTGCGCCGAGACGTCGCAGGTGGCCTGCTTGCCGCTGGTGGAGACGTCGACCAGCCGCGTGCGCAGGCCGCTTCCAGCGATGATGTCGCGAATGAAGCGGAGCTCGGTGCCCTTGGTGTCGAGCGTGCCGACGACCAGCACGACCGGCGGACCGGATGTCTGGCGACGTTGCCGGCTCGCGCTTGCGGCGCGCGGACTCGTCGAGCCGCGCGACGCCGGTCGAGAGCGTGCGTGCCGCCGCTTCGATACGGGCGATCGGCGCGGGTTGGGACCAGCGCGTCGGCGGCGTCGGGTTGGAGATGTAGATCCGCATCGGGCCGCTCGGCCGGGCAGGTTGCGGCGAGGGCTTCGCGTCGGTGCCGGTCGCCGGCGCGTCGATATCGGCGTCGAGCGCGGCGTGCAGTCCGACGCCGAGCAGGCGCTGCTGCAACTCGCGGTCGGCGGCAAGCCGCGCGCGAATCGATGATGCGGTTGATGCGGCCGTTGACCATGATCGCGACATTGCGCGAGACCGCCGTCGCGACGCCGATATTCTGCTCGATCACGAGCACGGCCATGTCGCCGTCCTCGCCGAGCCGCAGCAGCATCTCCTCGACCTGGGCGACGATGACGGGCGCAAGCCCCTCGGTCGGCTCGTCCATGATCAGCAGATGCGGATTGGTCACCAGCGCGCGCGAGATCGCGAGCATCTGCTGCTCGCCGCCGGAGAGCTGGCCGCCGCCATGGTCCTTGCGCTCGGCGAGCCGCGGAAAAGTGTCGTAGATGCGCTCGACGGTCCAGGCGCCGGGCCGCATGCCCGCCGGCAAGCCGCAGATGCTCGTCGACGCTGAGCGAGCGCCAGAGCCGGCGACCCTGCGGCACATAGCCGACGCCGAGCCGCGCGATATGCGCCGGGCGCCGCCGGTGATGTCCTCGCCGCGAACGCGGATCGAGCCGCCGCTGGCGGGCACCAGGCCCATGATGGTCTTGCACAGCGTGGTCTTGCCCATGCCGTTGCGGCCGACGACGGAGAACACGCCGGCATCGAGCGTGAGATCGACGCCCTGCAATGCATGCGAATGGCCGTAATAGACGTCGAGGCCTCGGACTTCGAGCGCGGCGGCGGCGCGGCGGACCTCATTCATGGCCGCCTCCGAGATAAAGCTCCTGCACCTCGGGGTCGGACTGGATCTCCTGCGGCGGGCCTTCCTTGAAGATGCGGCCGTTGTGCATCATCGTCACGCTCTCGACGACGCGCAGGGCCACGTCCATGTCGTGCTCGATGATGATGTAGCCGATATGCGACGGCAGCGAGGTCAGGATCTCGATCAGCTCGTGCCGCTCGGTCGGCGAGAGACCGGCGGCCGGCTCGTCGAACAGGACGAAGCGCGGCGCGCCGGCGAGCGCCAGCGCGATCTCGAGCTGACGCTGCTGGCCGTGGGCGAGCTCGGCAGACGCGCTGGTCCTTGACCGCGCGTGAGATGCACGGCTTGCACGAGGCGTCGGCCGCATGCATCAGCGCATCGTTCGGCCCGGGGCGCAGGAACGAGAAGCGGCCGCGCGAGACGCCGCGGCAGGCGAGGTAGACATTGTCCTGCACGGTGAGGCCGGGAAACAGCGCGGAGATCTGATAGGTGCGCCGGAGACCGCGGCGGATGCGCTCATAGGGCGGGAAGTGCGTGACGTCCTCGCCGAAGAAGCGGATCGTGCCGGAGGTGGGCGGGAAGTCGCCGGTGATGCAGTTGAACAGCGTGGTCTTGCCGGCGCCGTTGGAGCCGAGCACGGCGCGCCGCTCGCCCGGCCGCACGGTGATGGTGACGTCGGTCAGCGCGGCGAGCGCGCCGAACAGCCGCGTCACGCCGCGCAGCTCGAGCGCGGCACCGGCGCCGACGGCCGAGAGGCGTTGCGCGACGCTATCCATGGCCGCGCCCTCCGCCAGGCGCCGCGCCGGCGCCGTTGGCTCTGGCGCCAGCGCTGCCACAGGCCGATGACGCCGTCAGACGACCAGAACACGATGGCGAGGAAGCCGAGGCCGATCAGCAGCCGGAAACGGTTGCCGTCGAGCCCGATCTTGACCAGGAAGTCGAGCGCGAAGGTCCGCAGCAGGACAAAGATCAGCGCGCCGATATAGGGCCCGATCGGACGGGTGATGCCGCCGACGATGGCGATGATCAGGATGTCGATACAGGCGCCGACGCTGACCGAGCCCGGCGAGATCTGGCGGTAGTTCCAGACCTGGAGCACGCCGGCCAGTGCCGCGATGAAGGAGGCGACCGCATAGGCCGCGACGCGGTGCGCGTTGACGTTGAAGCCGAGCGCGGCCATGCGGCGCGGATTGTCGCGCACGCCCTGAAGCGCCAGGCCGAACGGCGCACGCGCCAGATAGTCGACGGCGAAATAGCAGAGCGCGGCGACAGACGAGCACGACATAGTAGAACGGAATATCGGCGCGCCAGTCGACGCCCCAGAAATGCGGCGTACCGACCGTGTTGATGCCGGTGTGGCCGTTGAAGATCGCCCAGTTCTGGTTGGTGAAGTAGTAAAAGGCTGCGCCGATCGCGAGCGTGATCATGATCGTGTAAATGCCCTCGGTGCGCACCGCGAGCGCGCCGCCGAGCGTGCCGAAGATCGTCGCCAGTGCAAGCGCCATCGGGACGGCCAGCCACCACGGCCAGCCCAGGCTGATATTGGCATTGCCGCTGACACCGAACACCGCGACCATGTAGGCCGCGAAGCCCGCGATGGTGAGCTGCATCAGGCTGACCATGCCGCCATAGCCGGCGAGGAACATCAGGCTCAGCGCCATGGTGCCGAGGATCAGCGTCGTCGCAAAGATCTCGATCAGAAAGAAGCCGTTGGCGATCAGCGGCATGATCAACAGGATGATCGCCACGATCCAGGCCGCGGGATTGTCGAACGCCGGCCAACCGCGCAACGTCGGGCGCTGCGCCGCGGAGACGGGAACCTGAAGACGGGCATCGTGGATGACGGACATCTCAGCGCCTCGCAAGCAGGCCCTGCGGCCGAAGCGCCAGCACCAGCACCATGATCAGAAACGTCACGACGATCGCATAGGTCGGGATGTAGACCGAGCCGAGCTGCTCGGCGAGGCCGATGATCAGCGCGCCGAGCGCGGCGCCGGGGATCGAGCCCATGCCGCCGACGATCACGACCACCAGCGAAGCGAGCAGGAAGCGGATGTCCTCGCCGGGCGAGAGCGACTGGAAGGTACCGCCGACGACGCCCGCGATTCCGGCAAGCCCGGCGCCGAGCGCGAACACGAGCACAAAAACGATCTGGATGCGCACACCCGTCGCGGCGAGGATGTCGCGATCATCGACACCGGCGCGGATGATCATGCCGATCCGCGTCCGGTTGAGCGCGAGCCACATCCCGACGCCGATCACCACGGAGGCGGCGAAGATCACGAGCCGGACCAGCGGATAGCGCAGATACACCGGCTCGCCCGAGGATTTGACCGCGGTGACCAGCGGCAGCTCGATCGGACCGATCAGCCAGGTCGGGGTCTGGATCTGGTAGAAATCGCCGCCGCAGGCCCACAGCATCAGATCGGCAAAGACGATCGAGAGCCCGATCGTCACCATGGTCTGGCGCAGATCCTGGCCCTCCATGCGACGGAACACGATGACCTGGAGCAACACGCCGACCAGCGCCGTCAGGATGAAGGCGACGATGAAGCTGAGGATCCACGAGCCGGTCGAGGCGCTGATGGCATAGCCGACATAGCCGCCGAACAGATAGAGCGAGCCATGCGCGAGGTTGACGTTGCGCATCAGGCCGAAGATCAGCGTAAAGCCGCTGGCGACGAGGAAATAGAGTCCGCCGAGCGTGATGCCGTTGAAGAGGGCGTTGAGGAACACCCGCTTGCGGCCGATCGCTTCTTCAAGACCCGCCGGCCACACCGCGAAAATCAGCCAGAGCGCCACCGCGATCGCGATGATGACGATCAGCGCCCAGGCCGGATGACGCTCGACAAAGCGGGTCATGTCGACGGCCCCGTCGCGAGAGTGGCGTCCCGACAATTATCCCGATGCAGGTCAGACAGCCTTCCGCGGGCTGCGTACCTATCCATGGACGTGCGACCTCCCTGGGCTCGCGACCATCTACGGATCGCGTTGCCTGCATCCTATCGAGAGCGCAGATCGTGCATTTGACCGTCAGTATCTTTTCGCGCTGCCGTCAGGCACGCAAAACCTTGGCCGCGCGGCGATAATCGGTCGGGGCCATGCCGACATTCGCGGCGAAGAAGCGGGTGAAGCCGCTCTGTGAGGAGAAGCCGAGATCGAAGCCGATATCGGCGATCGGCGCCTCGCTTGCCACCAGCGCCTCCAGCGCCTGCTCCATGATCAGCGTGTTGAGATAGAGATGCGGCGTGACGCCGGTCTGAGTGCGGAACAGGCGGTAGAAATGCGGCCGCGACAGGCCAGACTCGCGCGCGATGGTGTCGAGCTCGATCTCGGCGCCGGGGCTCTCCGACATCATCTTGATGCATTTGCGGACGCGAAAATCGGTGACGGCGCCGCTGGCGCGCGGATCGCGTGCACTTGCGGCCTGTTGCCAGCTTTCGTCGTAGCAGATGTCGATCAGCCGCCGCAGCTCGCCATCGAGACTGTTCAGCGACGGTGCACCGCACACGAGCGCCGCGGTGCGCCTGATGTGCTTGTCGAGCGCGAGCTGTGCGCTTGAACTGGGTGCGGCCGAAGCGGAGGCGATCGGCGCCGGGCGCATCGGGCGCGAACCATTCCGCGTTGACATAGAGCACGAAGTAGATCGCGCCTGTATCGATATCCGACGGCAGGAAGTTGTGCGGTTCCCACGGATTGACCGCGACGACGGACGTTTCGGTGAGCTCATGCCGCCCGTCGTTGACATCGATGCATGCCGGAAGACCCCCGACATGGAAGATCAGATGACCTTCACGATGCGCGTGGATGTTGAAAGGGCGGTTCAACTGATAGACCGTCGCCCGGCCGAAACGACCGTGGAAGACGGCGAGCGCCCGGCTCATGCCTTCCCTCTCCAGATTGTTTTGTGTTTTTAAGATCTCTTATTTTCGTCAGCGTTCAACAACCGGGGAGAGAATGCAAGGGTGCAGGAGCTGCGTGCCTTGCAAATCTCTCCCCGGTCAGTCATCGCTCGCGAACGAGACTGCGTCAGTACTTCTTACATTCCGGTACTGTACGACTGGGCAAACCGATCTTGGCGAACACCGCAGGGTCGTAGCCCAGCGTCTGGTTGACGTTCGGGATCACCTTGACGACCTTGCTGAACAGCGCGCCCTTGCCGTCGTCGACGACCTCGGTGACGAAGTTGGTGCCGATCGCCTGGCGGTTGGCGTCGAGCTTGATCTTGCCGTTGGGTGCGTCGAGCTCGATCTTGGCGAGCGCGGCCTTGTACTTGGACTGGTTGTCGCTGAGATCGCCGTTGACCTGACGGAGCGCCAGGATCAGCGCCATGGTCGAGCCGTAATAGTTGGTGGCGAGCAGCGACGGGCTCGGGAAGCGCTTGTTCGGCGGGAAGGCGTCCTGGTAGTCCTTGACGAACTTCTGCCAGCCCGGATCTTCCCAGGTGTCGGCCTGGCCGCTCGCGGCGAGGGTGCCGACCAGCGCGTTCTTGGCATTGCCCTTGGAGGACAGGATGGTCTGGTCGATCATGATTGAGCCGCCCATCAGATGCGCCTTGCCACCGGCCTGCTGGTACTGGTTGAGGAAGTTGACGGCGTCGGCGCCACCGAGGCCAAGATAGATCGCATCGACGTCGTCAGGCAGCGCGGCGATGACGGAGGCAAAGTCCTTGGTGCCGAGCGGCACCCATTGCCGGTTGGTGACCTGTCCGCCGGCGCCGCAGAATTCGAGGACGAGGCCGAACACCTGCGTGTAGATGAAGGAATAGTCCTCGCCCACCGTCGCGATCTTGCGGTAGCCCTTGGTCTCATAGGCGAATTTGCCGAGGCCCACCTGCCACTGCGCGCCATCCATGTTGTAGCGGAAGAAGTTCGGCGCCGGATCGACATAGGTCGTTTCCTGGGCGCCGGAGGCGGCGTTGATGAAGGTCAGCTCGGGATGGGTTTTTGCGAAGTTCTTCACCGCGATGCCCTCGTCGCCGGACAGCGGCGAGAGCAGGATCTGGACCTTGTCCTGCTCGATCAGCTTGCGCACGGCGCGCACCGCGGAGTCAGGCGTCGCGTCGGTCGAGGCGATGACGAATTCAAGCTCCTTGTCGCCGACCTTCTTGCCGAGCACGTTGAGCGCGGTCTGGAAGCCGCGGATGCCGTCCTCGCCGAGCACGGTGTAGGTGCCTTCGAGGGTTGCGGTGACGCCCACCTTGATCTTCTCCTGCGCGAAGGCTGTGCCTGAAAGTAACAGGCTGCTCAACGCGATCAGTCCTAGACTGCCCTTCAACATTTGCTCTCCTCCCTGTGACGTTGCGCTTGTCGCTGTTTTTCACCGCACCCTCGCGCGCCCGCCGCGCGGTGCGGGGGCCGGGCAAGGTCAACAGTTCTTGGATGGAGGCTAACCGAACTCGGATGCAGCGCACGCGTTGGAGCCATGCGCGGCTTAACGGGGAGTCTCATTTTGAATGGTGCGTCGCAAATCGTTTCGCGGTGCAATAGGTCTGCTCGGAGCGCCGTTGAATCGCAACCGGGCCAGTGGCGAAACGTCGCTCCTCGCGATGGCCAGGTTCTGCAGGATCTTGGTCTGGAGCGTCGATGTGCCGCGTCCAAGGCAGCGCGGTTCAGTGGAGCTGGCAGCGCTGGAGGGCGCCGATCCTGAAAAATCTTCGCGAAGGCACGGACGATACGTCCGATTTGTGAGGTTCCGATGAACGCCATCGCAGCGCATTGCGCTGGAGCTTCTTCGCCCAATAATCGGCGTTCGTCTTCGGCAGGCGGGCCACCAACATTAAGTGGCTGCTCAAGCCGCTGCTTCGAATAGCAATTTGAGATGGATGCGGGACCCGCAACCGCCGACTTTTGTAAAGCGGCAAAGGACAATCGGGGTGGAGGCTCCGGCAACATCGCGATCAGATTGGCGGTACAGCCCTGAGGGATCGCGGGCCGCTGACCACGCCGCGGACCTGATTGCACTCAGTATGTGCCTTAACATTATGTGACGGCCGAAGTAAGTTTTGGTAATTGTCGAACAAAGAGCCGGGACCTACGATTGTCGTTGGTCCAAGGAAAAATCTGCGGCCTGCTCATCAAGCAGACCGTTTGCCGTTACGCGTATGAGCTTTGCAGGGCCTCGCCACGTCCAGACTTAATTTGGTTGATCAGGTGCTCGCAGGGGCCGCCGCAGGGAGAGAAGATTTTGAAAGCCTTTGTGAAAAATGCAGCCAACCGCTCATTTGCGGTGTTACTCCTCGCCGTCTGCAGCCATATGACGCCTGCGCTCGCTGAGCCGCTCGCCTGCGACGACGGAATCAAGACGGCCTTCCATCCCGACGTCGATACGACCGTCATCGCGGTACGGCAAATTAAGAAGGGGGAGGAACTGGCCGCGCAGGATGTGCCCAAGCCTCCAATGGTGGCGGCCGCCGATCTGTGTCTGGTCAAGCTGTTGGTCGGGCCCGGCGTCACCGCAGAAAAGGACAGCACAGCGCGCTCGTACTCGCAAGGCATCGGCATAGAGCTCTGGCTGCCAACGCAGGCAAACTGGAACGAGCGCATTCGCAATTACGGCGGTGGCGGGTGGGTTGGCGGCGGACACCGTTATGCCGACAAGATCGGCAGCAAGGCGCCGGCTATCGTCAACGCCAATATGGGCTATGCGTCGGCTACGACCGATGCGGGACAGCCGTGGTACCAGGACGGCTCGTTCACCTTTCTGTCGGACGGCAAGGTCAATGCAGAGGCGTTTCGCGATTTCTCAGTGCGAGCGATGGTGGAGCAGGCCGTCAAGACCAAACAATTGGTGACGCTCTATTACGGGCAGCCACCCAAATACACCTACTACGATGGTCATTCGCAGGGCGGCCGGCAGGGCTACAAGATCGTTCAGGATTACCCTGAGCTCTACGACGGATACATGATCGCGGCGCCGGCCTTGAGCATTCCGATGTTCGGAACAACAGCTCTATACCCTCAGATCGTCATGAGGACCGACCTCGGATACACGGCTGCGAACAAGGCAGAGGCCGCGGCCTTTGCTGCCAAGGTGGATGCCGCCAACAAGCGCGCCGTTGCCGCTTGCGACAAGGCTGGGCTCGGCTTCCTGCTCAATCCGTTCCAATGTGACTACGACCCCGCGCGCGATGCCGCCGCGCTGTGCGCCGGCGTGGCTGGAAACGGCGTAACGGGCAGCAACGCCGATGCTGCGACCTGCATGAGCCTGAAGGAAGCGATCGCGCTCGACAAGATCTGGTTCGGTGCCACCGCCGATGGCAGCTTCGACGCCGCGCAAACTCCGGACAGCCGCGGCGGCAAGTCGCTCGGCAAGGGACAATTGTGGTGGACCTTCACCAAGGGCACGGCGATCGGCGCCCTGATCACCAGCGCCTCGACGGATAGTCTCGCCTTGGCGCTGCAGGATGTGAGCTACGCCGCCGATGCCAGCACGACCTCCTCGATTCCAATCACGAACGGTTCAACCGCCGCGAGGAACAAGTGGCTGGAACTCGACTATCGCGGATTGGCCGATGCCGTGAACAAGTACGTTGCCTTGCAACCCACGTTGTTCAGCAATCTCGCCACGGACAGGATGGACCTTGGAAAGGCGCGCGATCTCGGCCGCAAGGTCGTCGTGTACAATGGGCTCGCCGACGACGCTATCCCGCCCGCCGGCAGCATCAACTATCACGAGCGTGTAGTGGCGGCGATGGGCGGAGATGCCGAGGTACAAAAGTTCATGCGGATGTATCTCCTTCCCGGCGTGGCCCACAGCTCGCAGGGTCGGGCCTACACGGTCGGCGGCCAAAACAACGCCGTGCCACTTCCGAAACTCCCCGGCAACGCTAACCAGACACCGACGCGCGAGCAGGATCAGCTCTTCACCGCGCTGGTCGATTGGGTCGAGAAGGGGACGGCTCCCGGGGACATCCTGCTAACGTCGCGCGATAATAGCGTGAGCTTTCCAGTCTGCGTCTATCCGCAAATGACGACATGGAATGGCAACGGACCGGCGACACAGGCATCTAGTTACAGTTGTCGATAGCCCGCCGAACATAGCCGCGAGCAACAGTGCCTATCGTTCGCCGCCCGCACACAATCAACTCCCGATGGGTGCCGGTCGCGCAAATCTCCGTGTCGAGTTGCTGGAGCGCTTCGGCGCACTTTCCGCTCCCCGAAAGAACTCGCATCGATGAGACGGCCCGTCTGGGTGACCGTTTCGTTGGCAGTTTTTCCCCACGAATTCGACGGAATAACTCTGCGCTCGCTGGCCCCGCCTGATGCGCAGCGCTTCGAAAGATCAGTGTCGATCTGCTCAATGGCCCGATCGATCGCCCTTGGGGAAGGCGAGCCGCGTCCTTTGCAGACCGTTCTGGTCATGTCTGGGAGATCGCGCAGGAGATTGAGCCGCGATAAAGGTCGCTTGCAGCACGAAAGTGGCCGACCGTCTCTGCGAAGCGAATGGTTGCCGAGTCGCGCCGCCAGCTTCGCGCATTGCTGGCGGTATCGGGAACGGCGATGATCTCCAGAATGCGGTTGGTCGACCCGCCACATCTGGCTGCTAGATCCACTCGGCCGAGCCGACATCGAGGCTGGTGACGACGAAGCGGATGTCGTTGCTGAGCTTCGTCGCCTCAATACGGGCGACGGTTCGCCGCTCTCGATCCCAAGACCTGGCCTTGTGGCGCGTCTCGGTATAGCCGCGCAGAACAGGCAGGTTCTCGATGGCGCGTCGCGTGCGGGTATCGTCGGCGACCTCGTCGACTTTTCTGGCAAGAGGTTTGGTACCGGACAGACCGAAGATATAGTCGATGCCATTGGTCTCGCACCACGTCATCGCCTTTGGCCGGGTATAGTGCCTAGCGCACGTCGCTTCTTAACCTCGACCGACAACAACGACCAAGCTTACAACCGCGAGGCAGCAGGCCGTGCGCGCAGGGGCGCGGTCCCTGGCTCGATCAATTGTCGCTTGGCATCAGTCGCAAGCGGATGTCCGTGCTGGCAATGATGCCGTGGGTCAACGTCATGACGCCCATGTCAACGACATGCAGCGATATGTGAGGATCGTAAATATATTTGAGGTGCGAGGGAGAACCAAAGTCCGGTGTGACGATGAAATCGCCGGAGCTAAGCGCCCGCGTGATCAGCTTGACCGCGTCGCGGTTTTTCAGTGGCGAGCTCAACAGAACGTCGATCAGAGCGGCCAGCGACAAGCCGTCGTTCAACATGACCCGCGCGAGGTCGTCGCCATGAACATGCCTTAAGGCCTTGACAATAGCCGCGACGGTGTCCGGGTCGCGCATCCATGCCACTCCGGTCGCCCCCAAAATACTATAGAGTGTTGGCTCTGGTACTCAACAGGCTGCGGCGTGCGGGGCTGGATGCGTTGGCACGGGCGACGTGCTCGACACGGTGCCCAATCCCAGCCCGTGCCGGCTGTCGGCCCGGGCATGCCCGGTGATGGCGATCGGCGGGCCCTTGCCTTACCTGGCCGGGGATCGTTCAAGCTCGCTGGCGAAAGAGTGCTTTGAGCGGGTCGTTGTATCTTTGCCAGGGGTAGCCGCATAGGGAGCGACCGCGAGGGCCATCGCACAGCTTCCCGTTCAGATTTCGCAGTCGATTGAGTTCAAAGCCTTACGCAAACCACCGAACGCGCTTAGCCGACAGGGCGCGGTGTCGCCGGCAGCCTTTGAACGCCCGGAAATGGTAGTTCGCTTGATTTCGGTTTCCTTTGACTTCGACTTGGGAAGGGCAGCGGCAACCTTCTTTGATTTGGGATGGTGCCGATGGTGGTCGATCACCTTGGGGGGGTCCGAAAATCGACACCCATACCTTCCGATGGAGAAATGCGTTCCTCGACTAGAGAAGGCTGCGCTGGCGCTTCGCTGCTCGCAGCGGCAATGTCTAGTCGATCACCCTTCGCCAATGCACCATGTAAATCGGAAATGCCTACGGTCGTTTCAGCAAGGGGCTGGACGACCGCTCCTGTACTTCGCGCCGGATTTCTGAGTTCCACCAACACCAGAAATCCAACACCCAATAGGATGAGGAGACCCAACAACACCATTCTCAGCATGATGCTTCTCCACCTTAAAATAGTGCCGGTGAAAATTCATCGATCCAATAAGGCAACATGGCGGCGGTTCACGACCCACGTACAGTGTGTTTGCCAACAGGGTTAACCGCTGGCCTCAACAGTTTTCTATGGTCGGTTCCAAGCGAAATCGATGGGTTCCCTAACTGACTGGTCCGCAACCGATGTTTCCAAAGCCGTGCGGAGCGCGCCGTGTTTAAACGACAACATCGATGTCCTATTGATGCAGCAGGCTGTTTAGCACACGCGGGAATTCCTCGGCGCGAACGCGGCGGCGATTGCGATGCGCCCCAAGCCGTTCAATTTTAAAAATCAATTCCAACTCTCCAACTCAAGTCACTTTGGATAGGGCAAGGGGGCATTGGTCATTTGATTTGGAGTATCAGTTATGGGAACAGATCATCTGCCGCGCGACGCGCAAGCCCAGCTCGCTAAACCGTAGACTTGGGTTGCCGAACCCACCGACAACTCTCTCTCGCTGCTTAGGATGCCCTTCGGGAGGATGAACCCTCACTTCAGGATGGGGAACACACCGAAGACGTTGGCTCGCTCCGTGAGGAGAATGCCCGGCTTCGCGGGCTTTTGGTTCAGCTATCGAACCTCATCTGCAAAAACGTCGTTCACGCAAGATAACGCAGTTTCAGTATCATGGCAGAACCGTTGCAACCGGAGGAGGGCGCGTGCGCCGTGCCCTCGCAGCCGCTCGCATCTACACTAACCCGGTATGGGCAGCGGGAGAAACACGCACCTCGTAATCATGAGCAGATACACGAATTTTGTCGGTTCCTTGCCCATGAATGGGGAGGAAGCCGTCGGCATTCTTACGCCGTTCCTTCCAGAGGAAAATCGCAGGCTTGGTCCCGAGCGGTTGATGGCATGTGGTCGGTGGCTGGCCTGGCGGATGCGGCATCCAAATATACGTGGCACGGAAAAACCTTTACTGAAAACAAGGCCGAGTTTGACCGATTAGCTGCCGATCTGCAGTCCGCTATTCAACGTGATTCCAATAGCGACGTTTGCACCATCTTGCGGATGATCATGCATTGGGGCGGTGCAGATAATAGTTATCGGCAAAAGGGGACCTTTGACTGGATCGAACGAAACGCGGATGAGATGTCTGCCAAGCTTTCGAATGTCGTCGATCTGATTAAAGACAAACGGGCCTCGCTCAATTCGTTTGACGGTGTAAATTTGACAATGAACTCGACGATGGCGAAGATCGTAAGCCTCGCCGATCCCGAACAGCAGCTTGTGGCCTACGACGGTCGGCTCGGTGGCGCACTCGGCTACTTCGTTGCCAGATTTACGGAAGAACGAGAAATTCACCAATACGACGTTGCCGATCAGTTGCTTTTCGCCGTGGACCGGAGGCCAAACGGACCCCCGACACGAACCGTATTCGTTTTCCGGCATTATTCGGCAAAACCAGAGACCTCCGCCATGCCACGATGGTGCGATGGGCGTCGCAACTAATCTGCCAAGTCGCGAAAAAATGCCACGCGAATCCGAGAGAAATCGAAGCTGCCCTGTTTATGTGGGGATATAACGTCATGTGGCAATGTAACGTTGCAGACCAATCTCAACATTAACGGGCGTAGATTTACCGCAGTCGCGGCTTCGAGCCGAGCACCTGCCGCTTACTGATGCCGGTTTCGATCCGTGGAGCAAGAGCTGCAATGGAGCCTACAAAACCCCGCAAATGGACCGAAGAGGAGACCCAGCTGCTGATCGAACTCGCGCAGCGGAAGGAAAGGGTACCAGCGATGGCGCGAGAGATTGGACGTCACATCGCCTCCATTAGACGACGAGCTCGCGAATTGGGATTACCTCTGCCGCCCGGCCGAGGTGAGAGGCAGCTTTAGGTCCAGCCTTGCAACCGCATGCAAATTGCATGAGGACGAGAGATGGACGATCCTGTGAACTTCGAGCGAGGTGCGGACCTAAAGCTGCCTCTCACCTCGGCCGGGCGGCAGAGGCAAACCCAATTCGCGAGCTCGTCGTCTAATGGAGGCGATGTGACGTCCAATCTCTCGCGCCATCGCTGGTATTCTTTCCTTCCGCTGCGCGAGTTCGATCAGCAGCTGGGTCTCTTCTTCGGTCCATTTGCGGGGTTTTGCAGGCTCCATTGCAGCTCTTGCTCCACGGATCGAACCGGCATCAGTCTAAGCGGCAGGTGCTCGGCTCGAAGCCGCGACTGCGGTAAATCTACGCCCGTTAATGTTGAGATTGGTCTGCAACGTTACATTGCCACATGACGTTATATCCCCACATGAACAGGGCAGCTTCGATTTCTCTCGGACTCGCGTGGCATTCTTTCGCGACTTGGCAGATTAGTTGCGACGCCCATCGCACCATCGTGGCATGGCGGAGGTCCCTGGTTTTGCCGAATAATGCCGGAAAACGAATGCGGTTCGTGTCGGGGGTCCGTTTGGGTTCTCGGTCCACGGCGAAAAGCAACTGATCGGCAACGTCGTATTGGTGAATTTCTCGTTCTTCCGTAAATCTGGCAACGAAGTAGCCGAGTGCGCCACCGAGCCGACCGTCGTAGGCCACAAGCTGCTGTTCGGGGTCGGCGAGGCTCACGATCTTGGCCATCGTCGAGTTCATTATCAAATTTACACCGTCAAACGAATCTAGCGAGGCCCGTTCGTCTTTAATCAGATCGACGACATTCGAAAGCTTGGCAGAAATCTCATCCGCGTTTCGTTCGATCCAGTCAAAGGTCCCCTTCTGTCGATAGCTATTATCTAAACCGCCCCAATGCATTATCGTCCGCAAGATGGTGCAAACGTCGCTATTGGAATCACGTTGAATAGCGGACTGCAGATCGGCAGCTAATCGGTCAAACTCGGCCTTGTTCTCGGTAAAGTTTTTTCCGTGCCACGTATATTTGGATCCCGCATCCGCCAGGCCAGCCACCGACCACTTACCATCAACCGTTCGGGACCAAGCCTGCGATTTTCCTCTGGAAGGAACGGCGTAGGAATGCCGACGGTTTCCTCCCCATTCATGGGCAAGGAACCGACAAAATTCGTGTATCTGCTCATGATTACGAGGTGCGTGTTTCTCCCGCTGCCCATACCGGGTTAGTGTAGATACGAGCGGCTGCGAGGGCACGGCGCACGCGCCCGCCGACACTGGCAACGGTTCTGCCATGATACTGCAACTGCGTTATCTTGCGTGAACGACGTTTTTGCAGATGAGGTTCGATAGCTGAACCAAAAGCCCGCGAAGCCGGGCATTCTCCTCACGGAGCGAGCGAACGTCTTCGGTGTGTTCCTCATCCCGAAGTGAGGGTTCATCCTCCCGAAGGGCATCCTCAAGGAGCGAGAGAGGTTGTCGGTGGGTTCGGCAACCCAAAGCGACGGTTTAGCGAGCTGGGCTTGCGCGTCGCGCGGCAGATGATCTGTTCCCATAACTGATACTCCAAATCAAATGACCAATGCCCCCTTGCCTTATCCAAAGTGACTTAAGTCGCGAGTCAAATTTAAATCCAAAAATTGAACGGCTTGGGGCGATCGCAATCGCGCCGCGTTCGCGCCGAGGAATTCCCGCGTGCTGTAACAGCCTGCTGCATCAAAGGACATCGATGTTGTCGTTTAAACACGGCGCACTCCGCACGGCTTTGGAAACATCGGTTGCGGACCAGTCAGTTAGGAAACCCATCGATTTCGTTGGGAACCGACCATAGAAAACTGTTGAGGCCGGCGGTTAACCCTGTTGGCAAACACACTGTACGTGGGTCGTGAGCCGCCGCCATGTTGCCTTATTAGATCGATGAATTTTCACCGGCACTATTTTAAGGTCGGAGAAGCATCATGCTGAGAATGGTGTTGTTGGGCCTCCTCATCCTATTGGGTGTTGGATTTCTGGTGTTGGTGGAACTCAGAAATCCGGCGCGAAGTACAGGAGCGGTCGTCCAGCCCCTTGCTGAAACGACCGTAGGCATTTCCGATTCACATGGTGCATTGGCGAAGGGTGATCGACTAGACATTGCCGCTGCGAGCAGCGAAGCGCCAGCGCAGCCTTCTCTAGTCGAGGAACGCATTTCTCCGTTGGAAGGTATGGGTGTCGATTCTTCGGACCCCCGAAGGTGATCGACCACCATCGGCACCATCCCAAATCAAAGAAGGTTGCCGCTGCCTTTCCCAAGTCGAAGTCAAAGGAAACCGAAATCAAGCGAACTACCATTTCCGGGCGTTCAAAGGCTGCCGGCGACACCGCGCCCTGTCGGCTAAGCGCGTTCGGTGGTTTGCGTAAGGCTTTGAACTCAATCGACTGCGA
This sequence comes from uncultured Alphaproteobacteria bacterium, assembly GCA_963819355.1. Lineage (GTDB taxonomy): Bacteria > Pseudomonadota > Alphaproteobacteria > Rhizobiales > Xanthobacteraceae > Bradyrhizobium. The sequence goes on from CAWFVZ010000033.1 coordinate 17,672, forward strand.
AATCTGAACAGGAAGCTGTGCGATGGCCCTCGCGGTCGCTCCCTATGCGGCTACCCCTGGCAAAGATACACCGACCCGCTCAAAGCACTCTTTCGCCAGCGAGCTTGAACGATCCCCGGCCAGGTAAGGCAAGGGCCCGCCGATCGCCATCACCGGGCATGCCCGGGCCGACAGGCGGCACGGGCTGGGATTGGGCACCGTGTCGAGGCACGTCGCCCGTGCCAACGCATCCACCCCGCGACGCCACAGCCTGTTGAGTACCAGAGCCAAAACTCTATAGTTTTTTGGGGGCGACCGGAGAGGCATGGATGCGCGACCCGAACACCGTCGCGGCGATTGTCAATGCCTTAAGGCAGGTTCATGGCGACGACCTCGCGCGGGTCATGTTGAACGACGGCTTATCGCTGGCCGCTCTGATCGACGCCCTGTTGCGCTCGCCGCTGAAAAACCGCGACGCGGTCAAACTGATCACGCAGGCGCTTAGTTCCGGCGATTTCATCGTCACACCGGACTTTGGTTCTGCCTCGCATCTCAAATATTTTTATGATCGTCCCAAATCGCTGCACGTCGTTGACATAGCCGTCATGACGTTGACACGGCACCATTGCCAGCACGGACATCCGCTTGCGACTGATGCCAAGCGACAATTGATCGAGCCAGGGACCGCGCCCCTGCGCGCACGGCCTGCTGCCTCGCGGTTGTAAGCTTCGCGGTCGTTGTTGTCGGTCGAGGTTAAAGCGACGTGCGCTAGGCACTATACCCGCCAAAGGCGATGACGTGGTGCGAGACCAATGGCATCGACTATATCTTCGGTCTGTCCGGTACGAAACCTCTTGCCAGAAAAGTCGACGAGGTCGCCGACGATACCCGCACGCGACGCGCCATCGAGAACCTGCTGTTCTGCGCGGCTATACCGAGACGCGCCACAAGGCCAGGTCCTGGGATCGAGAGCGGCGAACCGTCGCCCGTATTGAGGCGACGAGCTCAGCAACGACATCCGCTTCGCGTCACCAGCCTCGATGTCGGCTCGGCCGAGTGGATCTAGCAGCCAGATGTGGCGGGTCGACCAACCGCGTCTGGAGATCATCGCCGTTCCCTACCGCCAGCAATGCGCGAAGCTGGCGGCGCGACTCGGGCAACCATTCGCTTCGCAGAGACGGTCGGCCACTTCGTGCTGCAGAGCGGACCTCTATCGCGGCTCAATCACCTGCGCGACCCCAGAGGTGATTAACGGTCTGCAAAGGACGCGGCTCGCCTTCCCCAAGGGCGATCGATCAGGCGCGGTGAGCAGATCGACACTGATCTTTCGAAGCGCTGCGCATCAGGCGGGGCCAGCGAGCGCAGAGTTATTCCGTCGAATTCGTGAGGAAAAACTGCCAACGAAACGGTCACCCAGACGGGCCGTCTCATCGATGCCGAGTTCTTTTCGGGGAGCGGAAAGTGCGCCGAAGCGCTCCAGCAACTCGACGCGGAAATTCGCGCGACCGGCAAAAGGGGAAATTGAATTCGTGTGCGGGCGGCGAACGATAGGCACTGTTGCTCGCGGCTATGTTCGGCGGGCTATCGACAACTGTAACTAGATGCCTGCGTCACTGGTCCGCTGCCGTTCCAGGTCGTCATTTTCGGGTAGACGCAGACGGGATAGCTGACGCTCTTGTCGCGCGACGTCAGCATGATGTCCCCGGGGCCGAGCCCTTTTCCACCCAATCGACCAATGCTGTGAAGAACTGATCCTGCTCGCGCGTCGGGTTTTGATTTCCGTTGCCGGGAAGTTTCGGCGTCGGCACGGCGTCGTTTTTGCCGCCGACCGTATAGGGTCGCCCCTGCGACTATGCGCCGCACCTGGGACCAGGTACATCCGCATGAACTTCTGCACCTTGGCAGGTCCGCCCATCGTCGCCACCACGCGCTCGTGATAGTTGATGCTGCCCGCAGGCGGGATCGCGTCGTCGGCGAGCCCGTTATACACGATCACCTTGCGGCCGAGCGCGCGCAGCCTGCCGAGGTCTGCCCTGTCGGTGGCGAGGTTGCTGAACAATTTCGATTGCGCGGCGGTGTACTTTTTCGCGGCATCGGCGAGGCCCCGATAGTCGAGTTCGGTCCACTTGTTCCTGACGGTGGTCGAGGTATTCGTAATCGGGATCGCCGACGTCGTGCTGGCGTCGGCGGCGTAGCGCACGTCCTGCAGCGCCAGGGCAATGGCGTCGGTGGAAGCGCTGGTGATCAGCGAAGCGATTGGCGTCCCCCTGGTGAACGTCCACCACAATTGCCCCTTGCCAAGCGACTTGCCGCCGCGGCTGTCGGCGGATTGCGAAGGATCGAAGCTGCCATCGGCCGTGGCGCCGAACCAGATCTTGTCGAGCGCGGTCGCTTCCTTGAGGCTCATGCAGGTCGCGGTATCGGCGTTGCTGCCGGTGACGCCGTTGCCGGCCACGCCGGCGCAGAGAGCGGCGGCATCGCGCGCGGGGTCATAGTTGCACTGGAACGGATTGAGCAGGAAGCCGAGCCCGGCCTTGTCGCACGCGGCCACCGCCCGTTTGTTGGCTGCGTCCACCTTCGCGGCAAACGCCGCGGCCTCGGCCTTGTTCGCCGCAGTGTATCCGAGATCGGTCTTCATGACGATCTGGGCATACAGCGCCGTCGTTGAGAACATCGGGATGCTCAACGCGGGGGCCGCGATCATGTATCCGTCGTAGAGTTCGGGATGCTCCTGAATGATCTTCAGGCCTTGCCGGCCACCTTGCGAATGGCCGTCGTAATAACTGTATTTCGGCTTCTTTCCGTAATAGAGCGTGACCAATTGCTTGGTCTTGACGGCCTGCTCCACCATCGCGCGCACCGAGAAATCGCGAAATCCTTCCGCATTGACCTTGCCGTTGGACAGGAAGGTGAACGAGCCATCCTGGTACCATGGCTGCCCCGCATCGGTGGTACCCGAGGCATAGCCCATATTGGCGTTGATGATGGCGGGCGACTTGCTGCCGATCTTGTCGGCATAGCGGTGTCCGCCGCCGACCCAGCCGCCGCCGCCGTAATTGCGAATGCGTTCGTTCCAGTTGGCTTGCGTCGGCAGCCAGACCTCGATGCCGATGCCTTGCGAGTAGGAGCGCGCGGTCGAGTCCTTTTCGGCCTTCACCCCCGGTCCAACCAGGAGCTTGACCAGGCACAGATCGCCGGCTGCAACGATCGGGGGCTTGGGCACGTCCTGTGAGGCCAGTTCCTCGCCCTTCTTCACCAGCCGTACCGCGACAACGATCGTGTCGGCATCGGGATGAAAGGCGGTCTTGATGCCGTCATCGCAGGCGAGCGGCGCGGCAAGCGCGGGCGTGGCTTATGGCTGCAGACGGCGAGGAGCAACACCGCAAATGAGCGGTTGGCTGCATTCTTCACAAAGGCTTTCAAAATCTTCTCTCCCTGCGGGGGCCCCTGCGAGCACCTGATCAACCAAATTAAGTCTGGACGTGGCGAGGCCCTGCAAAGCTCATACGCGTAACGGCAGACGGTCTGCTTGATGAGCCAGGCCGCAGATTTTTCCTTGGACCGACGGCAATCGTAGGTCCCGGCTCCTTGTTCGACAATTACCAAAACCTACTTCGGCCGTCACATAATGTTAAGGCACATACCGAGTGCATTCAGGTCCGCGGTCCGTGGCCAGCGGCCCGCGATCCCTCAGGGCTGTACCGCCAATCTGATCGCGATGTTGCCGGAGCCTCCACCCCGATTGTCCTTTGCCGCTTTACAAAAGTCGGCGGTTGCGGGTCCCGCATCCATCTCAAATTGCTATTCGAAGCAGCGGCTTGAGCAGCCACTTAATGTTGGTGGCCCGCCTGCCGAAGACGAACGCCGATTATTGGGCGAAGAAGCTCCAGCGCAATGCGCTGCGATGGCGTTCATCGGAACCTCACAAATCGGACGTATCGTCCGTGCCTTCGCGAAGATTTTCAGGATCGGCGCCCTCCAGCGCTGCCAGCTCCACTGAACCGCGCTGCCTTGGACGCGGCACATCGACGCTCCAGACCAAGATCCTGCAGAACCTGGCCATCGCGAGGAGCGACGTTTCGCCACTGGCCCGGTTGCAAGTCAACGGCGCTCCGAGCAGACCTATTGCACCGCGAAACGATTTGCGACGCACCATTCAAAATGAGAACTCCCCGTTAAGCCGCGCATGGGCTCCAACGCGTGCGCTGCATCCGAGTTCGGTTAGCCTCCATCCAAGAACTGTTGACCTTGCCCGGCCCCCGCACCGCGCGGCGGGCGCGCGAGGGTGCGGTGAGAAAACAGCGACAAGCGCAACGTCACAAGGAGGAGGCAATGTTGAAGGGCAGTTTGGGACTGATTGCGTTGAGCAGCCTGTTGCTTTCGGGGACTGCAATCGCGCAGGAGAAGATCAAGGTTGGTGTCACCGCGACCCTGGAAGGCACCTATACGGTGCTCGGTGAAGACGGCATTCGCGGTCACCAGACCGCGCTCAACGTGCTTGGCAAGAAGGTCGGCGACAAGGAACTCGAGTTTGTCATCGCATCGACGGATGCGACGCCCGACTCCGCGGTTCGCGCCGTGCGCAAGCTGATCGAGCAGGACAAGGTCCAGATCCTGCTCTCGCCGCTCTCCGGCGACGAAGGCATCGCGGTCAAGAATTTTGCCAAGACCCATCCGGAGCTTACCTTCATCAACGCCGCTTCCGGCGCCCAGGAGACGACCTACGTCGACCCGGCGCCGAACTTCTTCCGCTTCAACATGGACGGCGCGCAATGGCAGGTCGGGCTCGGCAAATACGCGTATGAGACCAAGGGCTATCGCAAGATCGCGACCGTCGGCGAGGATTATTCCTTCATCTACACGCAGGTGTTCGGGCTGGTGCTCGAATTCTGCGGCGCGGGTGGACAGGTCACGAACCGGCAATGGGTTCCGCTCGGGACTAAGGATTTCGCCTCCGTCATCGCCGCGCTGCCCGACGATGTCGATGCGATCTATCTCGGTCTTGGCGGCGCCGACGCCGTCAATTTCCTGAACCAGTACCAGCAGGCGGGCGGCAAGGCCCATCTGATGGGCGGCTCGATCATGGTCGACCAGACGATCCTCTCGGCCAAAGGCAATGCCAAGAACGCGCTGCTCGGGACCATCGCCGCCAGCGGCCAGGCCGATACCTGGGAGGATCCGGGCTGGCAGAAGTTCGTGAAGGACTATCAGGACGCGTTCCCGCCGAACAAGCGCTTCCCGAGCCCCTCCTTGCTCGCCACCAACTATTATGGTTCGACCATGGCGCTGATCCTGGGGCTCCGTCAGGTCAATGGCGACCTCAGCAACAACCAGGCCAAGCTCAAGGAAGCGCTGGCAAAAATCGAGATCGACGCCCCCAACGGCAAGATCAAGCTCGACTTCAACCGGCAGGCGATCGGAACCAACTTCGTGACCGAGGTCGTGGATGACGGCAAAGGCGCGCTGTTCAGCAAGGTCGTGAAGGTAATTCCGAATGTGAACCAGACGCTCGGCTACGATCCGGCCGTGTTCGCCAAGATCGGCCTGCCGAGCCGGACCGTTCCGGAGTGCAAGAAGTACTGACCTATTTTTTGCAGCTGCGAGCGGGCCGGCGACGGGCGGCGAGGTTGCAGAGGGAGATCTTCTCACCTTGCATTCTCTCCCCGGATGTTGAACGCTGATCGAAAAAAAGACAAAAGACATCCGCGGGAGGGAGGGCATGAGCAGAGCGCTTGCCGTCTTCCACGGCCGGTTCGGCCGCGCGACGGTCTATCAGTTGAACCGTGCCTTCAACGTGCATGCGCACCGCGAGGGGCACCTGATCTTCCATGTCGGCGGAACGCCGGCGCAGATCGACGTTTGCGATCAGCGCTGGCTGCTCATCGAGGACTCCGTCGTCGCGGTCAATCCCTGGGAACCGCACAACTTCCTGCCGACGGACGTGGCCAACGGCGCCATCTTCTTCGTGCTTTACGTCAATGCCGAATGGTTCGCGCCCGACGCCACGAACTCGCAAAACCTGCGCTTCGGCCGCACGCATTTCAAACGCACGGATGTACTCGACAAGCACATTCGCCGCGCGGCCGCGCTGGTCTGCGGCGCCCCTTCGCTCAGGAGCCTCGATTGCGAACTCAGGCAATTGATCGATAGCTGTTACGAGGAAAGCTGGCAGCAGTCGGAGACGCGCGCAGTCGGAGCGCGCAGCGCCGCGATCACGGATTTTCGCGTTCGAAAATCCATCAAGCTGATGTCCGAAAGCCCCGGTGCCGAGATCGAACTGGACTCGATCGCCCGCGAATCCGGCCTTTCGCGGCCGCATTTCTACCGGCTGTTCCGCACCCAGACCGGCGTCACGCCCCATCTGTACCTGAACACGCTGATCATGGAACAGGCGCTCGACGCGCTGGTCGCAACGGAGACGCCGATCGCCGACATCAGCTTTGATCTCGGCTTTACCTCGCAGAGCGGGTTCACCCGCTTCTTCGCCGCCAATGTCGGAATGGCGCCGACCGATTACCGCCGTGCGGCCAAGGTATTGCATCCCTAAGCAGGCTCCGCCGAAGCGATAAAAGATACTCTCGATCAAATCCGCCGCTCCCGCCCCCGTTAGGATGCCCGAAACGCGACCCCGAAGACGGTCGCGACGCGGGAGGATGCACGTCAATGGCAGCGCAGGCGGCGGACATTGAGGCAACGGCGGTTGCCCGACAGGGCGCCGCCGCGGCCGGAGGACGTCGCGTGAGCAGGTTCATCGAACGTCATCCGGCATGGGCGTTGATCGCCATCCTCGCGGTCGCCGTACTGTTGTGGCTGATCTTTTCGGTCTGGCCGCCGGGTCTTGAGGCGGCAATCGGCCGCAAGCGGGTGTTCCTCAACGCCATCTTCAACGGCATCACGCTCGGTGGGCTTTATTTCCTGGTGGCAAGCGGCTTCACGCTGATCTTCGGCCTGATGCGCAACGTCAATCTGGCGCATGGCTCGCTCTATCTGTTCGGCGGCTATATCGGTTACGCCATCAGCGCATGGACCGGTTCCTGGGTCCTCAGCTTCGTCGTCGCATTCCTTGCCGTGGCGCTGGTCGGCGTCTCCTGCAAATCCTGGTCTTCCGCCGCATGGAGGGCCAGGATCTGCGGCAGACCATGGTCACGATCGGACTCTCGATCGTGTTCGCCGACCTGATGCTGTGGGCATTCGGCGGTGACTTCTATCAGATCCAGACGCCGAACTGGCTGGTCGGGCCGATCCAACTGCCGCTCATCACCGCCGTGAAGTCCTCCGGCGAACCGGTCTACCTGCAATATCCGCTGGTGCGGCTGGTGATCTTCGCCGCCTCCGTCGTGATCGGCGTTGCCATGTGGCTCGCGCTCAATCGCACGCGGATCGGCATGATCGTGCGCGCCGGCGTCGACGATCGCGACATCCTGGCCGCCACCGGCGTGCAGATCCAGCTCGTCTTCGTGCTCGTGTTCGCCCTCGGGGCGGGCCTTGCCGGCATCGCCGGCGTGGTCGGCGGCACCTTCCAGTCGATTTCGCCGGGCGAGGACACGCGCTTCCTGCTCGCTTCGCTGGTGGTCGTGATCGTCGGCGGCATGGGCTCGATTCCGGGTGCGGCGCTCGGCGCCGTCATCATCGGCCTCGCCGAGCAGCTCGGCTCCGTCTACATCCCGACCTACGCGATCGTCGTGACCTTCCTGATCATGGTGCTGGTGCTGGCGCTGCGGCCGCAGGGCCTGCTCGCGAGGCGATGACATGTCGTTGATCCACGGCGCCCAGCTTCAGGCAAGCCAACCCGCCTCCGCGGTGCGGCGGGCGATCGTCGCGCGCCTGGCCGGAACTCGACAGTCCCGCCGCCTGGCTGGTCGCGCTGATCCTCGTGATCATGCCGCTGATCGCCAACGGCTTCTTCCTGATCGAGATCTTCGGCACCACGCTGATCCTCGGCATCATCGCCCTCAGCCTGATGTTCCTCGCAGGCTATGGCGGCATGGTCAGCCTGATGCAGCTCACCATCGCCGGCTTCGCGGGCTACATGGTCGCGGTGTTCGGCGTCAGCGGCAACGCCAATATCAGCCTGGGCTGGCCGTGGTGGCTCGCGACCCCGATGGCGCTTGCGCTTGCGACGGTGTTCGGCACGCTTGGCGGCGCGCTCGCGGTACGCACCGAGGGCATCTACACCATCATGATCACGCTCGCGATCGGCGCGGCGTTCTACTACTTCACCAACCAGAACTGGGCGATCTTCAACGGCCACACCGGCATCAACACCGTCGCCACCCCGCATTTCCTGGGCGTCGACTGGCGCTCCGATATTCCGTTTTACTATCTGACGCTCGGCGTCGCCGCGCTGTGCTATTTCGCGGTCCAGTATCTCTCGCGCGCACCGTTCGGCCTCGCATTGCAGGGCGTGCGCGACAATCCCCGCCGCATGGCCGCGCTCGGCTTCAATGTCAACGCGCACCGGGTGGCGGCCTATGCATTCGCGTCTTTCATCGCGGCGCTCGGCGGCGTCCTGCAGGTCTGGAACTACCGGCAGATCTCGCCCGGCTCGGTCAGCGTCGGCGCCTGTATCGACATCCTGATCATCGCCATCGTCGGCGGCATCACGCGGCCGATCGGCCCGTTCATCGGCGCGTTCATCTTCGTCATGCTGCGCACCTTTGCGCTCGACTTCCTGGTCAAGTTCGGGCTCGACGGCAATCGCTTCCGGCTTTTGATCGGCCTTGGCTTCCTCGCCATCGTGTTCTGGTCGTCCGACGGCGTGGTCGGGCTTTGGGAGCGATGGCGCCGGCGCAACGCGCCCGCCGCAACCCGTCCGGATGGAGGCCGCCATGGATAGCGTCGCGCAACGCCTGTTCGCGGTCGGCGCCGGCGCCGCGCTGGAGCTGCGCGGCGTGACGCGGATGTTCGGCGCGCTCGCGGCGCTGACCGATGTCACGATCACGGTGCGGCCGGGCGAACGGCGCGCAGTCCTCGGCTCGAACGGCGCCGGCAAGACCACGCTGTTCAACTGCATCACCGGCGACTTTCCGCCCTCTTCCGGCACGATCCGCTTCTTCGGCGAAGACATCACCCATTTCCCGCCCTATGAGCGGATCCGCCGCGGCCTGCGCCGCACCTACCAGATTTCCGCGCTGTTCCCCGGCCTCACGGTTCAGGACAATGTCTATCTCGCCTGCTGCGGCGTTTCGCGCGGGCGCTTTTCGCTCGCTGCGCCCAGGCGTGAACGACGCGCTGATGCATGCCGCCGACGCGCTGGTGCAGGCGGTGCATCTGACCGCGGTCAAGGAGCAGCGCGTTGCCGAACTCGCCCACGGCCAGCAGCGCCAGCTCGAGATCGCGCTGGCGCTCGCCGGCGCGCCGCGCTTCATCCTGTTCGACGAGCCGGCGGCAGGGCTTTCGCCGGCCGAGCGGCTCGAGCTGATCGAGATCCTGACCTCGCTGCCGGCGCATATCGGCTACATCATCATCGAACACGACATGGACGTCGCGCTGCGTGTGGTCGAGAGCGTGACGATGATGCACAACGGCCGCATCTTCAAGGAAGGCCTGCCCCGCGAAATCGAGTCCGATCCCGAGGTGCAGGAGCTTTATCTCGGAGGCGGCCATGAGTGAGGCGCGCCGCTCCACGCCCGCCCTCGAGGTCAAGGGCCTCGACGTCTATTACGGGCATTCGCATGCGCTGCAGGGCGTCGACCTCACGCTCGATAGCGGCGTGTTCTCGGTGGTCGGCCGCAACGGCATGGGCAAGACCACCCTGTGCAAGGCCATCATGGGCCTGGTGCGGGCAAGCGGCGGCTCGGTTCGCATCCGCGGCGAGGAAGCCACCGGGCTGAGCCCGGCGCGGATCGCGCGCCTCGGCGTCGGCTACGTTCCGCAGGGCCGGCGGCTGTGGCGCTCGCTCAGCGTCGACGAGCATCTCGCGCTCGCGGCCGGGATGCGGCGCGGTCCGTGGACCATCGAGCGCATCTACGAGACATTTCCCCGGCTTGCCGAACGCAAGGACCATGGCGGCAGTCAGCTCTCCGGCGGCGAGCAGCAGATGCTCGCGATCTCGCGCGCGCTTCTGACCAATCCGCATCTTGCTGATCATGGACGAGCCGACCGAAGGATTGGCGCCGGTGATCGTCGCCCAGGTCGAGGAGATGCTGGTACGCCTCGGCGAGGACGGCGACATGGCCGTGCTCGTGATCGAGCAGAATATCGGCGTGGCGACGGCGGTGTCGCGGAACGTCGCCATCATGGTCAACGGCCGCGTCAACCGCATCATCGACTCCGCGCGGCTTGCCGCCGATCGCGACCTGCAACAGCGCCTGCTTGGCGTCGGGCTCCACGGCGACCTCGAGCGCCGATATCGAAGCGGGCCCGGCAAGGGCGGCAACCGAGCGAGCGCGCCGCAGCCCGCGCGGAGCAAGGGGCCGGTGCGGATCTTCATCTCCAATCCGACGCTGCCGACGCGCTGGTCGCAGCCGGTGCCGATCGCGCGCATCGAGGCCGCCGCGCGCATCGTCTCGGCGGGCGTCACGCGGCTTGAGGAGGTCGCCCGGCAACGGCGCGAGCCGGCGACGACCCAGACGTCCGGACCGCCGGTCGTGCTGGTCGTCGGCACGCTCGACACCAAAGGCGCCGAGTTGCGCTTCATCCGCGACATCATCGCAGGACAGCGGCCTGCGCACCCGGCTGGTCGACGTCTCCACCAGCGGCAAGGCTTCCACCTGCGACGTCTCCGCGCAGGAAATCGCGCTCAACCACGGCCGCGGCGGATCGGGCGTGTTCGGCGCCGACCGCGGCGCATCGGTGACGGCGATGGCGGACGCCTTTGCCAAATGGCTGCGCCGCCAGGGCAATGTCGCCGGCATCATTTCGGCGGGCGGCTCCGGCGGCGCTTCGCTGGTCGCGCCCGGCATGCGCACCCTGCCCGTCGGCGTGCCGAAGATCATCATCTCATCGGTCGCGTCGGGCGATGTCGGCCCCTATGTCGGACCTGCCGACATCACGATGATGTATTCGGTGACCGACGTGCAGGGCCTCAATTCGATCTCGCGCGCGGTGCTCGCCAACGGCGCCAACGCGCTGGTCGGCATGGTCAAGGCGCGTCTCGACGAGCGCGCGGCCAGGCAGCGCGACGCGGGCGCCGGCCTTCCCGCCGATCGGCATCACCATGTTCGGCGTGACGACGCCGGCGGTGCAAAAGATCGCGGCCGAGTCTGCGCGATGAGTTCGAATGCCTCGTCTTCCACGCCACCGGCGTCGGCGGCCGCTCGATGGAGAAGCTGGTCGATTCCGGCCAGTTGGCTGGCGTCATCGATCTCACCACCACCGAGGTCTGCGACCTCCTGATGGGCGGCGTGTTTCCGGCCACCGACGACCGTTTTGGCGCGATCATCCGCAGCCGCGTGCCCTATGTCGGCTCGGTCGGCGCGCTCGACATGGTCAATTTCGGCGCGCCCGACACGATTCCCGAACGCTATCGCCAGCGCAAGTTCCACGTTCACAATCCGCAGGTCACGCTGATGCGGACCACGCCGGAGGAGAACGAGCGGATGGGAAAATGGATCGGCGAGCGGCTCAACCAGATGGACGGGCCGGTGCGCTTCTTCCTTCCCGAAGGCGGCGTCTCCGCGCTCGACGCGCCGGGCCAGCCGTTCTGGGACGCCGAGGCCGACGCCGCCCTGTTCCGCGCGCTGGAACAGCACCGTGCGCCAGACCGGCAATCGCCAGCTCATTCGCGTCAAGAAGCAACATCAACGATCCCGAATTCGCCGCCGCTGTTGTCAGCGCGTTCCGTCCGCTGCTCGGACGCGCCGGCGGCGCGGCGGAGAATGGTGAGGTGACCCATGGCCCGGTTTGAACGTGCGGCACTGCTGAAGAAGTTTCACGAGATGGCGGCCAGGGGCGAGCCGATCGTCGGCGGCGGCGCCGGCACCGGGCTGTCGGCCAAATGCGAGGAGGCCGGCGGCGTCGACCTGATCGTGATCTACAATTCCGGCCGCTACCGCATGGCCGGCCGCGGCTCGCTCGCCGGGCTGATGCCCTATGGCGACGCCAACGCGATCGTGCTGGAGATGGCCGGCGAGGTGCTCCCGGTCGTGACCAGGACGCCGGTGCTCGCCGGCGTCAACGGCACCGATCCGTTCCGCGACATGGACCTCTTCCTCGATCAGTTGAAGGCGCTGGGCTTTTCCGGCGTGCAGAACTTTCCGACCGTCGGCCTGATCGACGGCATCTTCCGCGCCAATCTCGAAGAGACCGGCATGTCCTACGCGCTGGAGATCGACATGATCGCGAAGGCGCGCGAGAAGGACATGCTGACGACGCCTTACGTCTTCAGCGAGGCGGAAGCCGCCGCGATGGCGATCGCCGGCGCCGACATCATCGTCTGCCATCTCGGCCTGACCACCGGCGGCTCGATCGGCGCGCAGACCGCGCTGAAGCTCGAGGACTGCCCGGCGCGCATCGACACCTGGGCGCGGCGGCGCTCAGCGTCAATCCGGACATTCTGGTGCTCGCCCATGGCGGTCCGATCGCGGACCCCGCCGATGCCGATTTCATCATGAAGAACACCCGCAACTGCCACGGCTTCTACGGCGCCTCCTCGATGGAGCGCCTGCCGGTGGAGCTGGCGCTGACGGATCAGGTTCGGAAATTCAAGGCGATCGGCGCGCGCTGAGCGCCGGGACCAAGGGAGGAAAAGATGTCGGGGATTCTGGTTGGTGAATTGATCCTCTGGCTCATCGTCGCGATCGTCGCGATCGTCATTGGCGTCTACATCGTGAACTGGCTCTACCATCGCTCGTCGAAGGAGGTCTCCTTCGTCCGCACCGGTTTCCTCGGCGAGCGGGTCGTGATCAACGGCGGCGCCTTCGTGCTGCCGTTCATCCACGACTACACGCCGGTCAACATGAACGTGCTGCCGATGGGGATCGTGCGCGTCCAAGCAGGACGCCGTCATCACCCGCGACCGCATGCGCGTCGATATCGAGGCCGATTTTTACGTCCGCGTGCAGGCGACCCGCGAAGCCGTCTCGATCGCCGCCGCGACGCTCGGCCGCCGCACCATGGAGCCCGAGCAGCTCCATGCGCTGCTTTCCGGCAAGTTCGTCTCCGCGATCCGCTCGGTCGCCTCGGAAATGACGATGGAGCAGATGCACGAGCAGCGCGGCGAATATGTCGCGCGCGTCAAGGCCGCCGCCGCCGAGGCGCTGGCGCAGAACGGACTCGAACTCGAAGTCGGTCGCGATCACCGACCTCGACCAGACCGACCTCGAATATTTCAATCCCTCCAACCGCTTCGACGCCGAAGGCCTGACCCGCCTGATGGAGGACATCGAGGCCAGGCGCAAACTGCGCAACGACATCGAGCAGGATTCGATGATCAAGATCCGCACCCGCAACCTCGAGGCCGAGCGGCAGGCGCTCGATATCGAGCGCGAGAGCGAGACCGCCCGCCTCGAGCAGGAGCGCGACATCGAGATGCGCCGCGCCCTGCAGCGCACCGAAGTCGCGCGCGAGCGCGCGCTTGCGCGAGACCGAGGCCGAACAGGCCCAGATCACCGCGCGCGAAGCGATCGAGAAGGCGCGAATCGCCAACGAGCAGGCCATCGCCGAGGCCCGCATCGCCTCCGAGCGCGAGACCCGGCAGAAGGAGATCGAACGCACGCGCGCGGTCGAGGAAAAGGAGCTTCTGGCGCGCGAGGAGATCGAAAAGGCGCGGATCGCCAATCAGCGCTCGGTCGATACCGCCCGCATCGCCTCCGAGCGCGAGGTGCGCCAGCGCGAGATCGAGCGGACGCGGACGGTGGAGGAAGCCGAGATCGCGGCGCGCGAAGCGGTCGAGAAGGCGCGCATCCAGCAGGATCGCGTCGTCACCGATGCGCGCATCGCCAACGAGGAAGAGACCCGCCGGCGCGAGATCGAGCGCACCCGGGCGGTCGAGGAAGCCGAGATCGCGGCGCGCGAGGCGACCGAGAAGGCGCGCATCGCCCAGACCATGACCGTCAATGTCGAACGCATCTCGCTCCGACGAGCGCACCCGCGCGCTCGAAATCCAGCAGGTGCGCACCATCCAGGAGGCCGAGATCGAGGCGCAGAAGGCGGTCGAAGCCGCGCGGATCGCCCGCGAGCGGACGCTGGCGGCCGAGCGGATCGGCGCCGAGCAGACCACGCGCAAGCTGGAGATCGAGCGCAACCAGGCCTCGAAATCGCCGGCATCGCCGCGCGCGAGGCCACCGAAGCCTCCCGGATCGCGCCAGGAAGAGCGCGTCCGCGCGCTCGAGATCACGCGCAACCGCGCGGTCGAGGAAGCCGACATCGCCTCGCGCGAAGCCATCGAAGCGGCCCGGATCGCGCAGGAGAAGACGATCGCCGCCCAGCGCATCCGCGCCGAGAAGGAGACGCGAGGGCTCGAGATCGAGCGCACCGAAGCGATCGAGGCGGCCGAGCTGAAGCGCCGCGACGCCATCGAGCGGCAGCGCATCGACGTCGAACTGGCGCTCGAAAGCGAGCGCATCGCCTCCTCCAAGACCCGCGAGGTGCTCAACATCGACCAGAAGAAGGCGATCGAGATCGCCGACGAGGAGCGCGTGATCGCGCTCGCCGCCAAGCGGTCCGAGCGGATCGATGCCGACCGCCAGGTCAAGCAGGCCGAGATCATCGCCCGCAAGGAGGTCGAGACCACGGACGTCTCGCGCGAACAGGCGCTGGAGGCCGCGCGGATCGCAGCGCCGCCGCGCGATCGAGCAGCTCGAGGTCGCCCGCGTCGCAGTCGCTGCAGGAAGCCGAGATCGCCTCGCGCGAGGAAGTCGAGCGCGCCCGCATCGCCTCCGATCGCGGCCTCGACGAGGCCCGGGTCGGCCGCGAACGCGACCTGCGCAAGCTCGAGGTCAACCGCGAAAAGGACGTCGAGACGGCGCTGATGGAGAAGGCGATCGCCCTGCACCAGAAGTCGCTGGAGGAATCGGCGGCCAGGGCGGCGGCCGAAAATGCGCGGGTGCGGGCGACCGAGGCGGCCGAGCGCGTCGTGACCGCGCGCGAAAGCGAGATCGCCAAGCGGCGCAAGACCGTCGAGGTGCTGCTGGCCGAGAAGCAGGCCGAGGAGACGCGGATCGCCGCCGAGGCCGAGCGCGTCCGCGCCGCGGTCGAGGCCGAGGCGCAGCGCCTGCTCAACGAGGCGGAGAACGTGCTCACCGACCAGGCGCGCTACTCGCTGTTCCGCCGCAAACTGCTCGACCGCATCGAGGGCATCGTGCGCGAAAGCGTCAAGCCGATGGAGAAGATCGAGGGCATCCGCATCCTCCAGGTCGACGGCCTCAACGGCGGCGGCGGCGGCGGGGCAGCGGCCGCAGCGCCACCGACGAGGTGATCGATTCGGCGCTGCGCTACCGCGTGCAGGCGCCGCTGATCGACTCGATCCTCGCCGATATCGGCGTCGAGGGCGGCAGCCTTGCCAAGATGCCCGGCCTGATTCGCGAGGCGCGCGACATGCAGGGCATCGAGGAGTCGGCGTCGCGGAAGGGCGGAGAAGGCAAGCCGGCAGCGGCCGCCTGCGACCCGCGACCACCGGCGAGCCGCGACGCCGAGCGCACGCCGCGGAAGAAGGAGTTGAGCGCCTGCCATGGCCAGGGTCTACGTCTCCACCGTCGTCAATGCCCGCAACGATCGCGTCTGGGCGCGCGTGCGCGACTTCAACGGCCTGCCGAACTGGCATCCCGCGATCGCGGAAAGCCGCATCGAGGGCGGCGAGCCCGCCGACAAGATCGGCTGCGTGCGCGACTTTCGCCTGCGCAACGGCGACCGCATCCGCGAAAAGCTGCTCGGGCCTGTCCGACTACGACATGTTCTGCACCTACTCGATCCTGGAGTCGCCGATGGGGGTGGAGAACTACGTCGCGACCCTGCGCCTGACGCCGGTCACCGATGGCGACCAGACCTTCATCGAATGGACCGCCGAGTTCGACTGCGCGCCCGAGCGGGAGACCGAACTCGTCAGCAATATCGGCGGCGGCGTGTTTCAGGGCGGCTTCGACGCGCTGAAGCGCGCTTTCGGAGGCTAGCGTGCCGCATATCGTCAAAAGCACCATCCTCGATGCGCCGACCGACGCGGTCTGGAACGTGCTGCGCGATTTCAACGGCCACGACCGCTGGCATCCGGCGGTGGCGACCAGCACGATCGAGCGCGCGCAGGCGTCCGACAAGATCGGCTGCGTCCGCCGCTTCAAGCTCAAGGACGGCTCGGAACTGCGCGAGCAATTGCTGGCGCTGTCCGATCTCGAGCAGACCTTCAGCTATTGCCTGCTCGATACGCCGATCCCGATGTTCAACTACGTGGCCCATGTCCGCCTGCTGCCGGTCACCGACGGCGACCGCACCTTCTGGCACTGGGAATCGCGGTTCACGACGCGGCCCGAAGACCGGGAGGGCATCACCCAGATGGTCGCGGAACAGATCTATCAGGCCGGATTCGAGGCCATTCGCCAGCACCTGAAGGAGGCCGCATGAGCGCGGAGGAAAAGCGATGCCCGTCACGGTAAAGACGTTTGCGAGTTCCGGCGAAGCGGCGGCGGCGTTGTCGTCCGATCGCGGCGCGCGCTATCTCGGCGGCGGCACGCTGGTGATGCGCGCGCTGAACGAGGGTGACATCTCGATCTCGACCGTCGTGCGCGCGAGCGACCAGGCGCTGACCCGGATCGATGCGGCGGGACCGCGCGTCACGATCGGCGCCGGCGTCACCTTCGCGCGCATCCTGGCCGAACGCGATCTCGCCTTCCTGCACGCCCCTGCCCGCTCGATCGGCGGACCGGCGGTGCGCAACATGGGCACCGTCGGCGGCAATCTGTTCGCGCCCAGTCCCGTATGGCGATTTCACCGTCGCCCTGCTCGCGCTCGACGCGACGGTTTCCGTGCAGGGCGGCCTTGGCAGCCGCGACATGCCGATCGAGGAATTCCTGCAGTCGCGCGAGCGGCAGGCCGGCACGCTGGTGCTTGTCGATCTCCTGCCAGCGGCCCGCGAGCGCCGAGGCGTTCCGCTATCGCAAGATCGCCCGCATCAAGCCGAAGGGCGGCTCGGTCATCACGCTTGCCGCGCATCTGCCGATGAGCAGCGGCCGCATCGTCGGCGCCCGCATCGCGCTCGGCTCGATGGCGCCGACGCAAATTCGCGCCCGCGCCGCCGAGCGCGCGCTGGAGGGACGTTCGCTCGATGCCGCGACGATCAGCGCCGCCGCCGCGGCGGTCGCCGAAGGGACATCTCCCGGCGACAACGCGCTCGCCAGCGCCTGGTATCGCCGCGAGATCGTCGGCGTGCATCTGCGCCGTCTGTTGTCCGGTCAGGAATAGGATCGTCATGGCCAAGACCGCCCTGCAATTTCGTCACAACGGCCGCGACGTCGCGATCTTCGTCGACGGCGGCACCAATCTTCTGGTCGCGCTGCGCGAATTGATCGGCGACATGACGCCGAAATTCGGCTGCGGCCAGGGCGGCTGCGGCGCCTGCAGCGTGCTGATCGACGGCGAACTCCATCTCTCCTGCCTGACGCTGGCCGAGACCGTGGCCGGACGGTCCGTCGAAACGCTCGACGGAATCAAGGACGGGCCCAATCTGCATCCGCTGCAGCGCGCCTTTGCCGACAATTTTGCCGCCCAGTGCGGCTACTGCACGCCGGGCATGCTGATGGCCGCCAAGGCCTTGCTCGACCGCAACCCGTCGCCGAGCCGCGCCGAGGTCGTCGAGGCGATCTCGGGCAATATCTGCCGCTGCACCGGCTACGAGCCCATCATCAATGCCGTGCTCGCCGCCGCCTCCGGCGGCCGTGCCCGCGCCTGAAGGATTTTGCCATGCTGGAACTGCGCAAGGACATCTTCGCCGACGAGCGCGACGATAATCTGAAGGAGATCGGCAAAGGCACGCAGCGGCAGGACATGCTCGGCCATGTCACGGGCACCTCGACCTATTTCGACGACCACAAGCTGCAGGGCATGCTGCATCTGAAGGTGGTCCGCAGCACGCATTCGCATGCGCGCCTGCGCCGCATCGACACCACGGAGGCGGAACGCTCGGCCGGCGTGCGCCGGATCATCCGCGGCGCCGACGTGCCGCGCAACCTCAACACCCTGCTCAGCCTGATCAATTTCGGCAAGGACGACGAGCCGTCGCTCGCGGTCGACAAGGTGCGCTACAAGGGCGAGCCGATCGTCGCCATCGTCGCGGACAGCCCGCGCGAGGCCTATGAGGCGATGGCGAAAGTGCGGATCGACTACGAACCGTTGCCGGCGGTGTTCGACGTCGAGGACGCGCTTGAAGCCCGGCGCGCCCGTGGTCAACGAGACCTATCCGAAGAACGCGTTCATCTATCACGACGTCTACGATCACCAGAAACTGCGCTTCGGCGACGCCGACCGCGGCCTCGCCGAGCGCCGACCACGTGCTCGAGCAGCGCTACCAGATGTCGCCGATCGAGCATGCGCCGACCGAGACCAACGGCTCGATCGCGGCGCCCGACACCAACGGACGCTACGTCGTCTATACCTCGACGCAGGCGCTGTTCTTCTCGCTCGACACCTGCGCCAAAATCCTGGACGTGCCTTCCAACACCTTCCACTTCATCGGCGGCACGGTCGGCGGCGGCTTTGGCGGCAAGGTGGACACGCTGACCGAGCCGCTCTGCCATCCTCGGCGCGATGCTGACCGGGCGCCCGGTGCGCTACGTGTTCGGGCGCGAGGAGGAGATGCAGTACGGTCCGCCGCGCGGCGCCGAGCGCATCTACATCAAGGACGGCGTGATGCGCGACGGCCGCATCGTCGCGCGCAAGATCCGCGCTTATTTCGACAGCGGCGCCTATACCGGCTCTCGAGCTATGCCGCCGTCAAATGCGCGGCGCATCTGCCCGGGCCCTACACCATCCCCAACGTCTATGGCGACGTCTATTGCGTGTTCACCAACCGCACGCCGGCGACCGCGATGCGCGGCTTCGGCGTCACCGCGATGGATTTTGCGATCGAGTGCCAGATGGACAAGCTCGCGCATCTCGTCGGCATGGACCCGATGGAGTTCCGCATCCTCAACGCCTATCGCGACGGCGACATGAAGGCGCACCGGCGCGAGGCCAAGAACACCGCGCTGATCGAATGCGTCCAGGTCGCCGCGGAAAAGGCCAAATGGCCGATCCGCGAGGAGTTCAGGCGCATGTCCTCGCGCAAGGATGGCGGCGGCAGCCGCGCCGCGGTGCCGCCGACGCCGCGCGAACACGCGCGCACGCCGTCGCCGCGTCCCAGCAGCGCACGACATACGATCGCGCGCCCGCGGCCGCGCGCGAGCCGCCGCCCCCGACGCCGACAGCTCCGCCCTCTCCTCCGCGGCCATCAGGCGCCGTCGCACGGCGCCACCCGCTTCTCTTCCGTCTTCGGCACCAGGAGGCGCTGACCATGGCAACGACATCGCGGACGCGGCATCGCGTCGATCAACTATCCCATCGGCATGAATCTCGGCGGCGACCCCAGCCAGGCGCTGGTCCATTCCAACCCCAGCGGCAAGTTCACGGTGGCGCTGTCGTCGATCGACCTCGGCCAGGGCATGAAGTCGGTGACGCGGCAGATCTGCGCGGAGACGCTCGGCGTGCCCGGTCGAGGACGTCTATGTCGACACCGCCGATTCCGACACCGGGCCGCACTGCATGGGATCGTTCGCCTCGCGCGGCACGCATCGCGTCGGCAACGCCGTCATGGCCGCCGCCAAGGAGGCGCGCGGCGTCATGATGGAGGCGGCCGCCGAGGAACTGGAGGTCAACGCCGCCGATCTCGAGACCGACGGCCGCGGCAACATCCACGTCAAGGGCGCGCCGCACCGCTCGATCTCGACCAAGGACGTCGCGATCGCCGCCCAGTTCAAGCAGGGCAAGACGATCTCGGGACGCGGCATCTTCCTGGTGCCGCTCTCCGACGTCGACCCCGAAACCGGCGAGATGTCGCCGGCGACCTGCTACGCCCATGCCTGCCTGGTCGCCGAGGTCGAGGTCGATGACGAGACCGGCGAAGTGGCGATGGTCCGGATGGACAGCGCCTACGAACTGGGCCGCGCGCTCAATCCGCGGCTGGTCGAGCAGCAGCTCGTCGGCGGCGCCTGGATGGGGATCAGTCACGCGCTCTATGAAACGCCCGAGCCTTATTATCCCGGACCCGGGCCACGGCCCGCGCGACTTCGTCGAATATCTGATGCCGGGCCCCGGCGACATCTGCCCGCACGACATCGCGGTGCTGGAGCGCCCGGCCGCCGACGGTCCGTTCGGCGCCAAGGGACCCGGCGAAATGTGCGCCAACCCGGTGCTGCCGGCGGTCGCCAATGCGATCTTCAACGCCGTCGGCGTGCGGATCGATGATTTGCCGATCACGCCGGAAAAGGTCTTGCGGGCGATCAAGGCCCAGGGCGGCGCGCGGCCGCAGGCGCGGCGCTGAGGCTGCACGCATGCCGGTCCGCAGCAACATCGTCGGCATCGACAGCCCGGAGGCGCTCGAGAAGGCGCTGCGGGCGGCCTATTACCTCGCCGACGACGGCCATTGCGACCGCATCCTATCTCGCGCTCGCGCTCGGCAAGCCGCTGCTGCTGGAAGGCGCGCCCGGCGTCGGCAAGACCGAAGCCGCCAAGGCGATTGCCGCCGTGCTCGGCCGCAAGCTGATCCGCCTGCAATGCTACGAGGGCATCGACGCCGTCGGCCGCGCTCTACGAGTGGAACTATCCGCGCCAGATGCTGGCGATCCGCCAGGCCGGCGAAGAGAGCATCGATATCTATGGCGAGACGTTCCTGATCGAGCGGCCGATGCTCGCGGCCCTGCGCGCGCCGGACTCGACCGTGCTGCTGATCGACGAAATCGACCGCGCCGACCAGGAGTTCGAGGCGTTCCTGCTCGAATTCCTCTCCGACTTCCAGATTTCCATTCCCGAGCGCGGCACGCTGCGCGCCACCGAGCATCCGGTCGTCGTGCTGACCTCGAACCGGACGCGCGACCTGCACGAGGCGCTGCGCCGCCGCTGCGTCTATCACTGGATCGACTATCCCACCGCCGAGCGCGAGGCGCGCATCGTCATGATGCGGGCCTCCAGCGTCGCCGAAGCGACCGCGCGCGCCGTCGTCGCCGCCGTCGGCAAGCTGCGGCGCGAGCCGCTCAGCAAGGCGCCCGGGCATCGCCGAGGCGGTCGACTGGGCGGAAGCCGCGACGCTGCTTCACAAGGGCGGCGCGCGCTGGCCGGACGCGTTCAAGCGATCGATCGGCGTCGCGCTGAAGGACGAGGAGGATCTGCACTTCATCTCGCCCCGGCTCGACGCGCTGATTGCGGAGGCTGCCGCGTGAGCGACGAACTTGCAACTACCGCGTGCTGCGCAGCGTCTTCGTCTCCTTTGTCGCGCTGCTGCGCGCCAACGGCTTTGCCGTCGCGCCCGAGCAGACCACCGCCTTCCTTGCGGCCATCGAGTTGCTCGGGCCGCGCAGCCTGGAACACATCCGCCAGGCCGGGCTTGGCGACGCTCGCGCCGCCGCCGGAGCGGCGCGCGACCTATGACCGGCTGTTCGACCTCCATTTCCGCGGCAGCGAGGCGATCGAGCGTGGCGGACGGCGAGGACGAAGAGACCGTCCGCCTGCAGGAGGAAGGACGCGGCGAGGACGAGCCGCCGCTGGCCGACGAAGCCAACGAATCCGGCCTTGCCGCGGCGCGCGCCGAAGCGCTGGTCGAGCGCCGCTTTGCGCAAGCGCTCCACCGGCGATGCGCTGCGCCGGCTGTCGCGCGAGGCGCCGGCGCGCCTGCCGCGGCGGCGCGGCCATCGGCGCAGGCGCGCGCGCCGCGGCCCGTTCGCCGACCTGCGCCGCACCTTGCGCGAGAGCGTGCGCAACGACGGCGAGGTGCTGCGGCTCGGGCGTCTGAGGCGGCGGCACGCGGCCGCGCAAGATCCTGCTGCTGATCGACGTCTCCGGCTCGATGAAGGCGCGCACCGAGGAGAACATGAAGCTCGCGCATGCGCTGTCGCAGGCGGCGCCGCAATGTCGAGGTCTTCACCTTCGGCACGCGGCTCACCCGAGTCACCCGCGCGCTGCGGCTGAAGCGCCGCGAGCAGGCGCTGAATGCGGCCGCGCATCTCGTCAGCGACTGGGACGGCGGCACCCGCATCGGCGACGCGCTGCAGGCGTTCCTGGCGGTGCCGCGGTTCGGCGGCTACGCGCGCGGCGCCGCCGTCGTCATCGTCTCCGACGGACTGGAGCGCGGCGATCCCGCCGCCCTGCGCGACGCGGTCGCAAAATTGTCGCGCCGCGCCTGGCGCGTGAGCTGGCTGACGCCGCTCGCAACGGCGCCGGGCTTCCGGCCGCAGACCGAAGCGCTGATCGCGATCCGGCGCTTCGTCGACGATCTCGTTGACGGCGGATCGAGCGCGGCGATCGTCGCGCATGTGCTGTCGCTTGGAACAAAGGAGAGCTGCGTGACCGACATCGTCGACGCCCATCATCACATCTGGCGTCAGGCCGACCTGCCCTGGCTGTCCGGCCCGATGCAGCCGCGCATCTTCGGGCCCTACGAGCCGATCCGCCGCGACTATCCGATCCAGGAATATCTCGACGATCTCAAGGGCACCGGCGTCACCCGCTCGGTTTACGTGCAGACCAACTGGCCCAACGACCGCTTCGAGGACGAGGCGGCCTGGGTGCAGCAGACCGCGAACGAGCACGGCTGGCCGCACGCCATCGTCGCCTATGCCGATTTCGGCGTCGATGACGTGCGCCCGCAACTCGACCGGCTGGCGCGCTATCCGCTGGTGCGCGGCGTGCGCATGCAACTGCACTGGCACGAAAATCCGCTCTACCGCTTCGCTGCGCGGCCGGACCTCTGCGCCGATCCCGTGATCCGGCGCAATGTCGCGCGGCTCGCCGACTACGGCTGGAGTTTTGACCTGCAGGTGTTCGCGCCGCAGATGGCGGACGCCGCGCGGCCTCGCCGAAGCCTGCCCCAAGGTGACCTTCATCCTGCAGCATGCCGGCATGCTGGAAGACCTCTCGCCGGAAGGCCGCGCCGCCTGGCGCGCCGGCATGGCGCGGCTCGCGCGCTGTCCCGAACGTCGTCTCAAAGCTTTCCGGGCTCGGCACCTTCATCCACCGCAACGATCCCGCGCATATCGCCGATGTCCTTGCCGACACCGTGGCGATCTTCGGTGCCGAGCGCTGCCTGTTCGGCTCCAATTTTCCGATCGAAAAGCTTTGGACCAGCTATCGCGACCTCGTCGACGCCTACCGCACGGCTGCGGCGCGGCTTCGCGCCGAGCAGCGCGACGCCATTTTCAGCAACAACCGCCATGCGCGTTTATCGGCTTGGGCCTGAGACGCACGCGAAGCGCGATGACAAACAGGGAATCAGGGAGGGAGACGAGATGCCGCTGGAAATCAAGATCCTGGACTATGGCGATATCGAGCTGGAATCGAGCTTTCTGGTGCTCGGGCCGCGACTGCGGCCGCACCCGCCGCGTCCTGACGCTCGGCTTCCTGATCCTCGGCGGCCCCTATCCTGTCGTGGTCGACACCGGCTATCGCTCCAACCAGATCATGGAAACGCTGGGCATGCGCGGCCTGCAGTTCCACGAGAACATGATCGAGAACCAGCTCGCGCGCCACGGCGTTCGCATGGGCGACGTGCGCTTCGTCTGCCACACCCATCTGCACATCGACCACGCCGGCAAGGACGATCTGTTCCCGATGAACACGACCGTCGTGCGTCAATCGCCAGGAGCTCGAATATTCCGTCTCCGGCCTGATGCATCCGCAATATCCGGCGCCCGACATCAAGCATCTGATCGACCGCCTGCACACCAAGAGCGCGCTGCGCTTCCTCGATCTCGAGATCACCGGGCCGGTCGAACTGATGCCGGGCGTCTATTGCGATGCCGCCAACGCCCATACCGAGGGCTCGATGAACATCCATCGTTCATACCGCCGACGGCATCGCCACCATCTGCGGCGACGTGATCTACGATTTCAACGACCAGATCGTGACGCCCTTCAACGAAATCCACGACGCGGAGCCGCGCACCACCGGCAATCACGGCACCAGCAAGCGGGCGGAAAAGGCCGCGATCAAGAAGCTCCTGAGCAATTCGCGCTATCTGCTGCCGGTTCACGACCGGCCGGCCAAGATCGAAGGCGGCACCGTGGTCGGCCGGCTGCACGACCAGGTGCCCGGCCCGATCGTGCAAAGCCTGCCCCAGCGCAACTGGTTCCCGGCCTGAGGCGCAAAGGACGCGACCGATGACGCATGTCACCCTGCGGTCCGGAATTCGAAGACCCTGATCGATCCCTATGCGCCGGTCGGCCAGGTCGGCACCGGCTTCGACTTCACGGAGGGGCCGATCTGGCATCCGGTCGATCATTATCTGCTGTTCTCGGACATGCCCGGCGACGTGCGCCGGCGCTGGGATGCCCGGCGCGGCGTCGTCGAGGTCAAGCGTCCGTCGAACAAATGCAACGGCATGACCTACGACGCCGAGCTGAACCTGATCGTCTGCGAGCACGCGACCTCCTCGCTTGATTCGCGAGCGGCCGGACGGGCGGCGCGAGGTGCTCGCCTCGCATTTCGAGAACCAGGAGCTCAACAGCCCGAACGACGTCTGCGTCCATTCCAGCGGCGCGATCTATTTCAGCGATCCCTGGTATGGCCGCATGCCGGTCTATGGCGTCGAGCGGCCGCGGCAGCTCGGTTTCCAGGGCGTCTATCGCGTTCCGGCCGGCGGCGGCGCGCCAAAGCTCGTGGTCGACCGTCATCTGTTCGACCAGCCGAACGGGCTGTGCTTCTCGCCGGACGAGCGCTGCTCTATGTCAACGACACCGTGCAGGCGCTGATCCGCGTCTTCGACGTCGAAGCCGACGGATCGCTCGCCAATGCAGCGCGTGTTCGCCAGCGGCATCCGCTCCGAGCTCGAGCCCGGCTTGCCCGACGGCATGAAATGCGACCAGCGCGGCAATGTCTGGGTGACCGCGCCCGGCGGCGTCTGGGTCTATTCGCCGCGCCGGCGAGTTGCTCGGCAAGGTCCGCGTGCCCGAGCTGGTCGCCAATCTCGCCTGGGGCGGCCCTGATTTCCGCACGCTCTATCTGACCGCGACGCATTCGGTCTATGCGATCCCGACCAAGGCCGGACCGCGCCACGAACCCTATATGAGCGGCAAGCGCGTTGGCGGCGCCGCGGTCGCGGGCTCCGCGCGCCGCCGCGCCGATCCTGGCCGGTGGCGACATGCAGCTCGATCCGCAGCGCTGCGCGATGATCATCCAGGACCTGCAGAACGACGTGATCATGGACGGCGGCGCATTCGCCGACTCCGGCGCGCCCGGCCATGCCCGCCAGCAGCATGTCGTCGACAACGTCCGCCGCCTCGCGGAGGCCGCGCGGGCACGCGGCGTCGTCATCATCCATGTCTGGTTCATCGTCGAGCCCGGCGCGCCCGGCGTCACGCTCAACGCGCCGCTATTCGAAGGCCTGGTCGACAGCAAGGCGATGGTGCGCGGCAGCTGGGGCGCGGCGCCGGTTTCGGGCCTCGAGCCGCGCGCCCGGCGATTTCGTCGTCGAGAAGATGCGGA
Source organism: uncultured Alphaproteobacteria bacterium (assembly GCA_963819355.1). Classification (GTDB taxonomy): domain Bacteria; phylum Pseudomonadota; class Alphaproteobacteria; order Rhizobiales; family Xanthobacteraceae; genus Bradyrhizobium. The sequence goes on from CAWFVZ010000033.1 coordinate 43,245, forward strand.
TGAGCGCCTGGGAAGGCACGCGGCTGGAGACCATCCTCAAGGCGACCGGCCGCGACATGATCATCAACACCGGCGCCTGGACCAACATGTCGGTCGAGCACACCGCCCGCACCGGCGCCGACAAGGGCTATTTCATGATCGTGCCGGAGGACTGCTGCTCGACCATGAACGCCGACTGGCACAACGCCTCGATCAATTTTGCGCATGCAGAACGTCTCCGTCGTGACCAACGCCGACGCCGTCATCAAAGCGCTGGGATGAAAGCAGGCGGTGCCGAAGCTCTTGCATCTGTCCTGTTCGCCGCGCGCCGATTCCGAATCCGGCGCCGGCGCGCGCGTCTTCCTCGATCGCTTCCGCCAGGCGCGGCCGGACTGGGACATCGACGTGATGGACCTCTGGCAGCGATTAGCTGCCGGAATTCGAGGGCTACATCCTGGAAGCCAAATATGCCCGCATCGGCGGGCGCGGCCTTCAACGACGTCGCAGCGCGATGCCTTTGCGGTTGCCGAACGCATCGCGGTTCGCTTTGCGCTTGCCGATCGCGTGCTGATCTCGACGCCGATGTGGAATTTCGGCATTCCCTACAAGCTGAAGCAATGGATCGACGTCGATCACGCAGCCCGGGCTGACGTTCCGCTTCGATCCGGCGCAAGGATACCTGCCGCTGCTGAAGGACCGGCCGACCATCGTGATCCTCGCCAGCGGCAGCGATTTCGTCACCGGCATGAACCGCGGCCGCATCGACATGGCGACGCCCTATTTGCGCGAGGCGCTCCGCTTCATCGGTATCAGCGACGTGCGCTTCGTGCCGATCGGCCCGACAACCGGCCCGGCCGAACCGATCCGCGCCGCACGCGAAAGTGCGCATCGCCGCCTCGCCGAGATGGCGAAGCGGTTCTGAGCTGCGTTTGGGTGTACCTTTTGACCCAAATTGAGTTGGTCAGAGTCCGATCGTATAAAGTTGAGTACGGCGGCGCTTTCCGAAAGCCTCAACCAAGTTCCCTGCTCGTCGCAGCGTGCCGCCGGCTGGTGAGATCTCATCGGTGACCAGAGAATGATTTAAGGCCGTTCCGGACGTATCCAAGAGATATCCCTCGTGGCGAAGCATCAATGGGCCACGTCTGGAAAATCAAAGGTTTACGCTGGAATTGGTAGCGGGAGAGGGACTCGAACCCCCGACCCCAGGATTATGATTCCCGTGCTCTAACCAGCTGAGCTACCCCGCCACAGGGTACGCGGGGGCCGAATGAGGCCGATCTCGCGAACGCGCGGCATATAAGGAAGGGGGCGGCGGACTGTCAAGCAAAGTGGTCCGCCTTCGCCAAGGCCCCGCCGCGATCAGTCGTCCCGTGAATAAGGCCTCTTTCATCACTGAACCGCCGTGGCCGGGCACCCACCCCCTAATTGCTGTCCAAGAACGAGGATGCCCGGGACGAGCCCGGGCATGACGAGAGAGGGGATGAGGAACCGCCCCTATTTCGGCTTGACCGTGGGGTCGCCGCCGGGGCTGCCGGGGGGTGGAATGACGGGCATGGCGCCGTCTGTCGAGGGCGCGGGGGCGTGCATTTCGGGGTCGATGCCGGAGGGCGGGCAGAGCACGCCGTCGGATTTGGCGAGCTTGTCGCCGAGCGGTTCCCGGGATTGACCCGTGGTGGTGCCGTCCGGCGCGGTGGCACGGTTCGGGCGATCCTGGGGCATGCAGTCCGCGGTGTGTTGCGGGGATGGCGGCGCGGTCGCTTGCGGCGGCGACGCCGGGGCGGGCGGGGCCTGCGCGATCGCGGCGCCGGAGGCGGCGATCAGGAGGCCCGCAAGGATGAGGTTTGACGTCTTGCGCATGGGAGGGAAACGCCGGGGTCAGCCCCGATGTTCCCGGCTAAAGCGCGATGTAATCGCGGTTTCGACCGTTACGAATTTAGGTTCGAACGCCGTCGCTAACTCGCTGCACCTCTCCCGCAGGCGGGAGAGGGGGCGCACCGCCTGTGCCGTTCGCAACTACGATTTGACGTAGCGGATCAGCGAAAAATGGCCCATCGGCGGCATCGGGCGGCGCTCGGCAAGCGTGATGCCGCCGTGTTTGGCGGCCCAATCGACCAGGCGCTGCCACGGGAATTCCGGGCGCCAGCCGAGACGGCGGGCGAGCGGCGCGAAGGCGAGTTCGGAGAGTTTGCGAAAGCCACTCTCGGCGCCGATGTGGTTGACGAGGATCAGCTCGCCGCCGGGTTTTAACACGCGCACGAATTCGTCGAGCGTGCCTTCGGGGTCGGGCACGGCGGTGATGACATATTGCGCGACCACCGCGTCGAAGAAGGCTTCGGGAAACGCGAGGTTCTTCGCGTCCATCACCGAGAGCACTTCGACATTGGACAGCCGCAGCGCGCGCACGCGCGACTGCGCCTTGCGCAGCATGGGCTCGGAGATGTCAACGCCGCAGATCTTCGTGGTGCGCGCATAGTCGGAGAGCGAGAGCCCAGTGCCCACGCCAACGTCGAGAATGCGGCCGCCGATGCGGTCGGCCTCGGCGATGGTCGACTGCCTTCCGGCGTCAAAGACCTTGCCGAACACGAGATCGTAGACCGGCGCCCAGCGGCCATAGGCCTTCTCGACCCCGGCCCGCGAGATGTCTGCTGCCATGCCCCCTGCCCTGAAATTTAGCCGCGCACGGCTTCGGCGAGCGGCCGCGCCGTGTGGCCTGCGACCTTCGCCGCGGCGCTTTGGATGAAGCCGCCGCCGAGCACACGGGCCTGGCCCGTCGGCGCGTCGTAGAAAACGCAGGCCTGTCCCGGCGAGACGCCCTCTTCGCCGGCGACAAGCTCGACCTCGTAGTGGCCGCCAGCGCCGCGCAGCCACGCCGGCTGCGGCGCGCGGGTCGAGCGCACGCGCACGAACAGCTCGAGGCCGTTGCCGATGGCGCGGTCGATGTCGCCGCCACCGATCCAGTTGACGTCGCGCAAGCTGATCCGATGCATCTTCAGGGCCTCGCGCGGGCCGACCACGACGCGGCGGTTGGCGGCATCGAGCTTCACCACGAACAGCGGCGCGGCTGCGGCAATGCCGAGGCCGCGACGCTGGCCGATCGTGAAATTGGCGATGCCATTGTGGCGGCCGAGCACGCGGCCGTCGATGTCGACGATGTCGCCGGGATCCATCGCGTTCGGGCGTAGCCGCGTGATGATGTCGGTGTAGCGCCCCGTCGGCACGAAGCAGATGTCCTGGCTGTCGTGCTTGTCGGCGACGGAGAGGCCAAAGCGGCGCGCGAGCTCGCGGGTCTCGGGCTTGGTCATGTCGCCGAGCGGAAAGCGCAGATAGTCGAGCTGCTCCTGCGTGGTCGCGAACAGGAAATAGCTCTGGTCGCGATCGGCGTCGGCCGCGCACACCAGCGCGCGCGAGCCGTCGGCGCGACGGCGCGAGGCGACGTAATGGCCGGTGGCGAGCGCGGCGGCGCCAAGCTCGCGCGCGGTCTTCAGCAGGTCGCGAAACTTGACCGATCGGTTGCACTCGATGCACGGCACCGGCGTCTCGCCGAGCGCGTAGCTGTCGGCGAAATTGTCGATGACGGATTCGCGAAAGCGGTCCTCGTAATCGAGCACGTAATGGGGGATGCCGAGCTTGGCCGCGACGTCGCGGGCGTCGTGGATGTCCTGGCCGGCGCAGCAGGCGCCCTTGCGATGGGTCGCGGCGCCGTGGTCGTAGAGCTGCAGCGTGATGCCGACGACGTCGTAGCCTTCCGCCTTCAACAGCGCAGCCGTCGTCGAGGAATCGACGCCGCCCGACATGGCGACGACGACCCTGGTGTCCTGCGGACGGCCTTCGAGATCCAGACTGTTGAGCATGGGTTTTGGCGGTTGTGACGGCGGCGTGCGGCGATCCGCGATATGCCTCTAATCGGGACGTAGGTCACCCCCGGGAACTTCGGTTCCCCCGGGGGCTGGCTTGCCCGGTCGAAAGCGGCTGAGAGCACCCTTTAATATAGGCGGCATTCCGGTGAAGCAATCGCGCCCGCCACAAGCTTGGGGCAATTCTTGCCGGGGCGGCAGAAATGGCGGGGGTCGCGCGGGGCGCGCGAGGCGAACGCTCAATTCATTAAGATGTTGATTTCATTACGTAAAATTACGATCCGAAGGACTGGCCCGCTCCTTGCTCCCCTCCTGGGTCGAAGATGTTTTCAAGGGGCCGCCTGTGGTTGGTGTGACGTCAGACGTAGCGGCAAGCGCGCAGGTCTCCAGCGCGCAGCAGAAGCCTGCCCGCTCGCAGGGCTCGAACACCCCCCCGAGTGAACTCCTCGGTTCGCTGGTCGACAGCAACACCCAGGCGATCAGCAACAGCGCCTCGTCCTCGACCCAGGACAATGCCCCGCGGCGCACCGATTCCTCGTCCTCTCCGTCGTCCTCCTCGTCCGACCGGAGCACGCGCGACGCCTCGTCGAGTGATCAGTCCTCGCAGAGCCAGGCGAGCGACAACACCAATTCCTCGACGCAGCCGAGCGGCGACACGCCAGCCGACCCGGCCAAGACGACGGCCAAGACCAAGGACAAGTCCGACGCCTCCGGCACCAAGTCGGGCGACAAGTCCGACAGCACGAAGAGTGATAAGACCGACGCCATCACCGACGGCCTCGCCGCCGCCGTGGATGCCTCGGCCAACACCCAGACTGCGGCAACGCAGACCGCGACGCCCGATCCGAACGCCATCGCCGCTGCCGCAGCCGTTGTGCCGACCGATCCGAATGCGGCGGCCAGCCAGGCCGCCAGCACGGCCGCCTCGCCGCTGACCATCGCGGCGGCCGGCATCGCCGCCAGCGCCTCGACCGCCGCGCAGATCGCCGGCACCAAGACGGATGCGACCGGCGGCAAGATAGCGAAGACCGACGGCAAGACCGCCGACGCGAAGGCCGCGTTGGCCGATGCGGCGACAACGACGACTGACGGCACCGCAACCGATGCCAAGGCGAACGCCGCGCAGCTCACAGCGGTCGACCAAGGCACGCCCAAAACCTCGTTCAAGGCCGCCGCGACGACGCAAGGACAGACCGACGTTTCCAATATCGGCCAGGAAGCGGGCAAGACCGCGGCTTCACCCGCCGCGCAAAATCCCGCGACGATTGCTGCCACCAACGCCGCCGCGCATCCGCAAGCTGAAAAACCGCAGGCTGATGCGGCCACAACCGACGCGAAGGCCGGCGCCACCGATCGCACCGCCGATGCGACAGCGACCGCGCCGACCGCGCACGCTCACGCCGATACGCAGGCTGTTGCTGCGGCGACGGACACCAGCGCACAGGCGGCCAATGCCGTGCAGGCGCCGCTGACAACGACGACATCCTCCGCCACCGCATCGACCGCGACGCTCACCGCGACCGCGGCAACATCCACGGCCGTGCCGATCAGCGGCCTGCCAGTCGAGATCACCGCCGCTGCGCGCGCCGGCAAGACGCGCTTCGACATCAGCCTCGATCCGGTCGATCTCGGCCGCATCGACGTCCGCATCAATGTCGACCGCAACGGCCAGGTCACCTCGCATCTCACCGTCGAGAAGCCGGAGACGCTGTCACTGCTGCAGCAGGACGCGCCGCAATTGCAGCGCGCGCTCGACGATGCCGGGCTGAAGACCGGCAGTAACGGGCTTTCATTCAGCCTGCGCGACCAGAATTCGTCGGGGCAGAACTCCGGCAACAACAGCGACAATAACGCCGACGCCCGCCGCCTGATCATCAGCGACGAAGACGCAAGCGCCGCGGCGCCGGTTGGGCGCAGCTACGGCCGCATGCTCGGATCGAGCAGCGGCGTCGACATCAGAGTTTGAGGAGTATTCGATATGACCACCACATCGGGCACTGCACCTTCGGTTGTTTCAGGAACGACCCAGCTTCCGGCATCGTCCTCCTCGTCGAGCTCGAGCCTGGGCTCGTCCACCGGCGCAACGCTCGCCGGCAACTTCCAGACCTTTCTGACGCTGCTGACGACGCAGCTCCAGAACCAGAACCCGCTCTCTCCGCTCGACACCAACCAGTTCACCCAGCAACTGGTGCAGTTCGCCGGCGTCGAGCAGCAGCTCAAGACCAACGACTCGCTGTCCCAGCTCGTCACCCTGCAACAGACCACGCAGGCAACCCAGGCGCTCGGCTTCGTCGGCAAGACCGCGGTGGTCGACGGCACCACCGCGACCATGAAGAGTTCGTCGGCGACCTGGCATCTCAACGTGCCGACCGACGCGACCGTCGATATTTCCATCGCCAATTCCAGTGGCCAAACCGTGTTCACCGGCAAATATACCGCCGGCGCCGCCAGCGACGTTCCCTTCACCTGGAACGGCCAGGGCAATGACGGCACGCAATGGCCGGACGGAAAATATACGATCACGGCGACGGGCAAGGATGTCTCGGGCAACAACGTCGGCATCGCAGCCCAGGTGCAGGGTACGGTGTCGTCGGTCGACCTGACCCAGTCGCCGCCGCTGCTCACGATCGACGGCAACAGCTACACGCTGAGCCAGGTGAAGACCATCGTCGCCAGCAGCAGCAACACCGGCAGTTAAGGCGCGCTTCGCCTGATACGCGCCAATTGCGCGCTCTGTTTCTTAGTAAAGTATTTACGAAGACCCCGCTCGGCCGGCTGAAATCACGTGTTCAGCCCGCCGGGCCGGTCGAGTTTCAACGAGAATTGTATTGATGCCTTAGGCTTAGCGGATTTTTAAGCCGCGATGGGTACGGTTGTGGCGTGAGTTCAGTGGTTGAGAGTTTGTGAGTACGCCATGACAGAACCCCATCGCCCGAGGGTAAAATACGTCATCGGGCCGGACGGCAGTCCGCTGACGATCGCTGATCTGCCCGCACCCGGCACCAAACGCTGGGTCATCCGCCGCAAGGCCGAAGTCGTCGCTGCTGTTCGCGGCGGTCTTCTGTCCCTTGAAGAGGCCTGTAGCCGTTATACCCTGACGGTCGACGAATTCCTCTCCTGGCAGTTTTCCATCGACCAGCACGGTCTGGCGGGTCTTCGCACCACCCGCATCCAGCAATATCGCCAGTAAGCGATCCGGAAATCTGCGGCTTTTGACGAAAATCGGCCCCGCCCCGCGAGGCCGATTTTTTTCATGAGGCTACTTTTGTCCGAGCTCTTAACCTTCGTTAACCATATCGAAACCATCACCTAGGCAATAATTGCCCAGTCGGCCTTTCCAGTGAAAGCAGCCGAATTTATCGGGGCGGTTGCTTGCAAGGTCTTGCGGACTTTTTAAAGGGTATCGGCGCCGCCCGGTTCGGGGCGATGATCGCGGTCACCGCTGCGCTCGTCGGCTTTTTCGCGTTCGTCATCATGCGGGTCACCACGCCGCAGATGACGACGCTGTTCACCGATCTCGGCGTTGAGGATTCCTCAGGCATTATCAAGGATTTGGAGCGCCAGGGCATCCAGTTCGAGCTGCGCAACGAAGGCAGCGTCATCATGGTGCCCAAGGACAAGGTCACCCGGCTCCGGATGAAGCTCGCCGAGGGCGGCCTGCCCAAGGGCGGCGGGGTCGGCTACGAGGTGTTCGACAAGTCCGACGCGCTCGGCACCACCTCTTTCGTACAGAATATCAATCACTTGCGCGCGCTGGAGGGCGAGCTCGCCAGGACCATCCGCGCCATCGACCGCATCCAGGCCGCCCGCGTCCACCTCGTGCTACCCGAGCGCCCGTTGTTCTCGCGCGAGGCGCCGGAGCCGTCGGCCTCGATCGTGGTGCGGGTCCGCGGTTCGCTGGAAGCGCAGCAGATTCGCGCCATCCGCCACCTCGTCGCCTCCGCCGTCAACGGGCTGAAGCCGCAGCGCGTCTCGATCGTGGACGAAACAGGCCAGCTCCTGGCCGACGGCGCCGCGGTTGATGCGGATCAGGCGGTCGGCGACGAGCGCCGCACCGCCTTCGAGAAGCGGATGCGCAAGCAGGTCGAGGACATCGTCTCCTCCGTGGTCGGGACGGGGCGCGCCCGCGTGCAGCTCTCAGCCGATTTCGACTTCAACAAGGTTACCCAGACCTCGGACAAGTTCGACCCCGAGGGCCGCGTGCTGCGCTCGAGCCAGACCCGCGAAGAGCAGAGCATGACCGCCGACAACAACGGCCAGGTCACCGTCAACAACGAGCTGCCCGGCAACCAGCAGAACAGCGGCACGGCGGCGAAGGACCAGAGCAAGAAGACCGAAGAAACCAACAATTACGAGATCTCCCGCACCACCAAGACCGAGGTGACCGAGGCCGGCCGGGTCAACCGCATCTCGGTCGCGGTGCTGGTCGACGGCATCTATTCCAAGAACGACAAGGGCGATCTGGCCTATCAGGACCGCACCAAGGAGCAGCTCGACCGCATAGGGGCCCTGGTGCGTTCGGCGATCGGCTTCGACCAGAAGCGCGGCGACCAGGTCGAAGTCGTCAATCTGCGCTTTGCGGATGCGCCCTCCACCGCTCCGATCAGCGAGCCGAGCGGCTTCCTCGGCATGCTCCAGTTCACCAAGGACGACGTCATGTACTTCGTCGAGCTCGGCGTGATGATGCTGCTCGGCCTGGTCGTGCTGTTCATGGTGATCCGTCCGCTGGTCAAGCGCATCCTGGCCTCCGACGAAGTCGCTGCCGCCATCTCCGGCGTCCTCACCGGCCCCGCCGCCTCGGACGATGGCGCGCCGTCCGCCAGCGGCCAGCCGCTCCTGCCGAGCGGCGCCGCGAGCGCGATCGACGTCGCCACCATCCAGGGCCAGGTCCACGCCCAGTCCGTTCATCGGGTCGGCGAACTCGCCGAGCGCAACCCCAACGAAACCGTCGCCATCATCCGTCAATGGCTGTCCGAGCCCGTGAAATAATCGAGAAGTGAACTGACATGGCCGCCAGCTTCCAAAACGCCAACTCGAACGACATCACCAGCGTGATCTCCACGCTCGGCCAGCGTGCCGGCAGCCGCGCAGGCGGCGCCAAGGCCGTAGCGGTGGGGGGGTCGAAGCGCGCCGCGATCCTGATGCTGGCGCTTGGCGAGCAATATGGTGCCAAGATCTGGTCGCTGCTCGACGACGACGAGGTGCGCCAGCTCTCGCTGGAAATGTCGACGCTCGGCACCGTCGAGGTCGAGACCGTGGAAGACATGCTGCTCGAATTCGTCTCGCGCATGTCGGCCTCCGGCGCGCTGATGGGCAATTTCGACGCCACCGAGCGCCTGCTCCAGCAATATCTGGCGCCCGAGCGCGTCAACGGCATCATGGACGAGATCCGCGGCCCTGCGGGGCGCAACATGTGGGAGAAGCTGTCCAACGTGCAGGAAGAGGTCCTCGCCAACTACCTCAAGAACGAATATCCGCAGACCATCGCGGTGGTGCTGTCGAAGCTGAAGCCGGAGCACGCCGCGCGCGTGCTCGGCATCTTCCCCGAAGACCTCGCGCTCGACGTCGTCAACCGCATGCTGAAGATGGAGGCGGTGCAGAAGGAGGTGATCGAGAGCGTGGAGAAGACGCTGCGCACCGAATTCATGTCCAATCTCTCGCAGACCCGCCGCCGCGACGCGCACGAGGTGATGGCGGAAATCTTCAACAATTTCGACCGCCAGACCGAAACCCGCTTCATCACCTCGCTGGAAGAGGACAACCGGGAATCGGCCGAGCGCATCAAGGCGTTGATGTTCACCTTCGACGACCTCGTGAAGCTCGATTCCGGCTCGGCCCAGACCCTGATGCGCAACGTCGACAAGGACAAGCTCGGCGTGGCGCTGAAGAGCGCCAACGAGGACGTCCGCAACTTCTTCTTCGGCAACATGTCTTCCCGCGCGGCCAAGATGCTGCAGGACGACATGGCGGCGATGGGCCCGGTGCGCCTGCGCGACGTCGACGAGGCCCAGGCGCTGCTGGTCAACCTCGCCAAGGACCTCGCCGCCAAGGGCGAGATCATGCTGACCAAGAACCGCGCCGACGACGAACTGGTGTATTGATGGGCGCACCGGCAAAATTCCTGTTCGACACCGACTTCGCCGCGCCAGACCGGACGCGCGAGAAGGCCGCGACCGCGGCCGAGATCGCGCAGAAGGTCGCGGAAGCCGAAGCGCGCGCCTATCAGGACGGCTTTGCCGCCGGCCAGCGCGAGGCCAAGGCGGAGAGCGATCGCCGCGTCGCGCTCGCCATGGAAGAGATCAACATCGCGCTCCGGGGCATTGCCTCGGGCATCGGCAATATCGAGAGCAAGATGGAGACCGAGGCGGTCGACGTCGCGGTCGCGGTGGCACGCAAGCTGTGCGCCGATCTGGTCGCCGCCGAGCCGCTCGGCGAGATCATGGCGCTGGTCAAGGACTGCTTCTCGCACCTGGTCGCGACGCCGCATCTCGTCGTCCGCATCAACGACGCGCTCTACGACAGCGCACGCGAGAAGATCGAGCGGCTCGCCAAGCAGAGCGGCTTCGAGGGACGGCTGGTGATCCTGGCCGAGCCGGAGATCGCGACCGGCGACTGCCGGATCGAATGGGCCGATGGCGGCGTCGTGCTGGAGCGCGGCACCATCGCGGCCAAGGTGGACGAGCTGGTTGGACGCTATATCGCGTCCCGCAGGGGGAATTAAGCCATGAGCGACACCGACGGACAGGTCCCGCTGCCCGATCTCAACGGCCCGTTGCCGCCGACCGGCGCCGACGTCGGCTACAACGAGGACGAATATGCGTCGCGCGTCGCCGCCGACCTCGAGGCCGTCTTCGACGTGCCGGTGCAGGTCTCGGCCGTGCTCGGCCGATCCAAGATGGATGTCGGCGAGCTGTTGAAGCTCGGACCCGGCACCGTGCTCGAGCTCGACCGCCGCGTCGGCGAGGCCATCGACATCTACGTCAACAACAAGCTCGTCGCCCGCGGCGAGGTGGTTCTCGTCGAGGACAAGCTCGGCGTGACCATGACGGAAATCATCAGAACCGAACGCGGTTAACGCAATTGCAGGGAATGACGCGCGGCAGCGCGACCAGACGGACAGGAGACTGACATGCGGCTTCTCATCGTTGGCACATTGAAGGGCCAGCTCACCACCGCCACCAAGATCGCGATGGAGAACGGTGCCACCGTGACCCACGCCGAGGATCACGAGCAGGCGATGCGCGTGCTGCGCGGCGGCAAGGGCGCCGACCTCCTGCTGGTCGACGTCGCCCTCGACATCCGCGACCTCGTGATGCGGCTCGAGGCCGAGCACATCCACGCCCCGATCGTCGCCTGCGGCATCACCAACGATGCCCGCGCCGCGGTCGCCGCGATCCATGCCGGCGCCAAGGAATACATCCCGCTGCCGCCGGATCCGGAGCTGATCGCCGCAGTGCTCGCCGCGGTGGCCAACGATTCCCGCCAGCTGATCTATCGCGACGAAGCCATGGCGCGCGTCGTCAAGCTCGCCCAGCAGATCGCGGGCTCCGATGCCTCGGTGATGATCACCGGCGAATCCGGAACGGGTAAGGAAGTGCTGGCGCGCTACGTCCACACCCGCTCGGCCCGCGCCAAGCGCCCGTTCATCTCGATCAACTGCGCCGCGATCCCCGAGCATCTGCTGGAATCCGAGCTGTTCGGCCATGAGAAGGGTGCCTTCACCGGCGCGATCGCCCGCCGCATCGGCAAGTTCGAGGAGGCCACCGGCGGCACGCTGCTGCTCGACGAAATCTCCGAGATGGACGTTCGCCTGCAATCGAAACTGCTCCGCGCCATCCAGGAACGCGTGATCGACCGCGTCGGCGGCACCAAGCCGGTTCCGGTCGACATCCGCATCATCGCGACCTCGAACCGCAATCTGGCGGAAGCCGTGCGCGATGGCACGTTCCGCGAGGATCTGCTGTTCCGCCTCAACGTCGTGAACCTGAAGATCCCGCCGCTGCGAGAGCGTCCCGCCGACATTATCGAGCTCGCCCAGCATTTCGTGAAGAAATACGCCGAGGCCAACGGCGTGCCGATGCGGCCGATCTCGGCCGAGGCCCGCCGCGTGCTCTCCACCAACCGCTGGCAGGGCAACGTCCGCGAGCTCGAAAACACCATGCATCGCTCGGTGCTGATGGCGCAGGGCGACGAGATCGGTCCCGACGCGATCCTCACGCCGGACGGCGACCGTCTCGATCTTGCCAAGACCGCGCCGGCCGTGGCGCATGCCACCATGGCCGCCGAGCAGGTGACGCGCGCGCTCGTGGGGCGCACCGTCGCCGACGTCGAACGCGACCTGATCCTGGAGACGCTGAAGCACTGCCTCGGCAACCGGACCCATGCCGCCAACATCCTGGGCATCTCGATCCGCACGCTCCGCAACAAGCTCAACGAATACTCCGACGGCGGCATCCCGATCACTCCCGCCGGCACGCCCGGTGAGTATCCGCGCATGCCGATGGTGGGGGCGTAGGGCTTCTGCGAATATCTGAGGATGCGAATGCCCGGGATCAAACCCGGGCATTTTCTTTTGCGGGCGACTACGCCCATGCCCGCCCGTCATCCCCGCGCAATGGCGAAGCCATTGTCGCTGGAGGTGCGAGGGACGCGATGCGAACGGCGACCGATGCAGCGGGGCAGTCGCCCTTCGAGGCTCGCCAAGCGGCGCATTTGCGCCGCCCACCTCGCACCTCAGGGTCACGGTCAACGAACCACTGTGCGCAGAGCCGCACTGCTTTCTTCGACTAGGTCGCGCCCGCGCGAAGCCCTATAAGCGCGCTGAGAACCACGCGAGGAACCACATGTCTGAAGCTCAAATCACGGATTGGCTGGCGTCGCAGCGGCAGGCGATGATCGATCTCTTGCGTGATGTCGTGAACATCGATTCCGGGTCCTATGACAAGGAAGGGGTCGATGCGGTCGGTGCGCGGTTCGAGCGGCATTTTTCCGAGCACGGCATTCCCTCCCGGCGGGAGAACCACGGCACCTTTGGCGATGCGATCCATGCCGAGGTGGCAAAACCCGGCAGCAACGAGAAGCCCGTGCTGCTGATGGGGCATCGCGACACCGTGTTCGGCAAGGGCGAAGCCGGACGTCGCCCGTTCACGATCAAGGACGAGCGCGCCTACGGGCCGGGCGTCGCCGACATGAAGGCCGGCCTCGTCATGAACGTGTTCGTGGCCACCGCCTTCCACAAATTCGGCGGCAACCCGCACCCGATCAAGCTGCTGATCACCTCGGACGAGGAGATCGGCTCGCCCTCGTCGCGGCCCGTGATCGAGCGCGAGGGGCGCTCTGCGCGCGCCGTGTTCAATTCCGAGCCGGGCCGGCCCACCGGCAACGTCGTCACCAGCCGCAAGGGCGGCATCTTCATGCATGTCGCCATCACCGGCAAGGCGGCGCATTCCGGCGCCAATTTCGCCGCGGGCGTCAGCGCGATCGGCGAGCTCGCGCACAAGATCATCCAGATCCACGCGCTGACCGATCTCGACCAAGGGCATCACGCTCAATGTCGGCCTGGTGTCGGGCGGCCAGTCGGTCAACACCACGGCGCCCCACGCCGAGGGGCAGATCGATATGCGCTACGTCAATCCAGCCGATCGCGCCACGGTGATGGCCGAGATCGAACGGATCGTCGCCACGCCTTCCGTGCCCGGCACGAGTGCCGTGCTGACGATCAAGGGCGAGTTCGTGCCGGTCGTGCAGAGCGAGAGCTCGAAGGCATTGTTCGAAGGCTATCAGGCCGCCGCGAAGCAGGCCGGCCTCACCACGCTGCAGGGCGAGTTCTCCGGCGGCTGCGCCGATTCCGGCTTCACCGCTGCGGTTGGCACGCCGACGATCTGCGGCGTCGGCCCGGTCGGCGGGCTCGCCCATTCGCCGGAGGAATATCTCGAACTCGACAGCATCGTGCCGCGCGCGCAGGCTTTGGCGCTGGCGATTTTGCGGGGCTAGCCGCCAGACCCCCGCCGTCATGCCCGGGGCTTGTCCCGGGCATCCACGTTTCTCAAGAATCGCGGTTGCGCGTGGATGGCCGGGAACAAGCCCGGCCATGACGAGATCTCACGAATAACTCGGCGCGTCCGGCTTGCGGAAGATGTGGATGGGATCGCCCGGCACGAATGGCTGGCCGCGGAACATCGCATAGGCGTAAAGCGCGAGATAGGCGATCGCCAGCGCGCCGACGGCGTAGAAGGCCAGGGTCGCGACGCGCTTCATGGTTCCGCTCCGTTGCCTCCCCGACGGGAGGCTCAGGCCGCGCTTCTAGAGCGATGACAGCAAAAATGCCAGCCTGCGCGGCCTGAAGCCTACGGCGCTCAAACGCCGCGCCGGCCGCGCGCGGGAACGCTGACATCCGCGAGCTTTGCCGCGTCCTCGTCCTGATCCACCGCCACATACTGACCGTGCCAATAGGCCAACGCAGCAGTCCGGGACGAATTCTTGATGTCCCTGACACGGCCAATGACGATGCCGTGAGAATGACGCTCGACGATCTCCTCGACCTCGCAGCCGAAGGCCGAGAGCGCGCCGACCAGCAGCGGAACGCCCGACACCGACGTCACCCATTGCGCACCGGCAAAGCGATCGGCGCCTTTCAGCCCACCCTTCCCGGCAAAGCGTTCGGCGACATCGAGTTGGTCAGCATTGAGAATGTTCACGCCGAAGGCGCCGTGGCGCCGGATCAGCGGAAAGGAAGACGCGTCGCGGTTGATGCTGACCAGCAGGGTCGGCGGATCGACCGACAGCGAGGTCACGGAGGTGACCGTCATGCCGGTGATGTCCTTGCCCCGCCCGGCGGTGATGACGCTGACGCCGCCGGTGAGATGGCGCATGGCGCCGCGGAAATCGGCGGACGAGACGGCAGTTTCGGTCATGAGATCGCGGGGCACTACATTCATGGCATGCTCCCCGAAAGCGGGGTCCCTCTCTATTTAGGTACGATCGTCCGCCGACAAAAGGTGGCTCAGGATCGAGCCTTCGAGGCTCGCAAGCCCGGCTGAGCCGCGTTCGCGCGGCCGGGCCACGTTAACCGTGACATCATGTGCAATACGGCCCTCGTCGATCACCAGCACCCGGTCGGCCAGTGCGACCGCCTCGGAGACGTCGTGGGTCACCAGGATCGCGGTAAAGCCCTGGTCGCGCCAGACCCGCTCCAAGAGCCGCTGCATCGAGATGCGGGTCAGCGCGTCCAGCGCGCCGAGCGGCTCGTCGAAGGCCAGCACGCGCGGACGGGACACCAGTGCGCGCGCGAGCGCGACGCGCTGCTTCTGGCCACCTGACAGGACTGACGGCCACTGGTCGCGCTTGTCGGCGAGTCCGACCTCGGACAGCGCCTTCTCGGCCCGTGCGTGCGCATCGCCGGAGGCCCGGTCGCGGCCAAGACCGACCTCGACATTGGAGAGCACCCGCGCCCAGGGCAGCAGCCGCGGCTCCTGGAACATCACGCGGATGTCTTCCGCCTGGACTGCGTCGCCAAAGCTGATGCTGCCCGCGTCGATCTTTTCGAGGCCGGCGATCATCCGCAGCAGCGTGCTCTTGCCGCAGCCGCTTTTGCCCACGATCGCGACGAACTGGCCGGCGGGGATGTGCAAATCGACGCCGCGCAGCACCTCGTTGTCGCCGAAGGACTTGCGCAAGCCGCGGATGCTGAGTGGCAGGCCGGTGGCCTGCACCGGCCGCTGCTCGCGCACGACGCGGGCTTGAGGGGTAAAATTGGCGCGGCTGGCGAGCTCGGTTTCCGGAAGGGACGTACGAAGCGCTGTCTGCATGTCACTCTCAACGTTTCTGGAAAGCGGGGTGCCAGGAGAGCGTCAGGCGCTCCAGCACGCGGGAGGCGCTGTCGGCGAGCTTGCCGAGCAGGGCGTAGATCAGGATCGAGAGCACGACGACGTCGATCAGCATGAACTCGCGCGCCTGCATCGCCATGTAGCCGAGGCCCGAGGACGCCGCGATGGTCTCGGCCACGATCAGGGTCAGCCACATGATGCCGAGCGCGAAGCGGATGCCGACGAAGATCGAGGGCAGCGCGCCGGGGAAGATCACCCGGCGGAACAGATCGCCGTCGCTCATGCCATAGATGCGGCCCATCTCGATCAGCTGCGGATCGACGGTGCGGATGCCGTGCAGCGTGTTGAGGTAGATCGGGAAGAACACGCCGAGCGCGACCAAAAACAGTTTTGCGCTCTCGTCGATGCCGAACCAGAGGATGACCAGCGGGATTAGCGCCAGATGCGGCACGTTGCGCACCATCTGGAGCGTGGTGTCGGTGAGTTTTGCCGAGAGCTGCGACAGGCCGTTGGCAAGCCCGAACGCGAAGCCGATGCTGCCGCCGATCAGAAAGCCGATCGAGGCGCGCCAGAACGAGACCCAGATGTTGCGGATGAGCTCGCCGGAGAGCAGCAGCTTCCAGCCGGCGAGCGCGACGTCGCTCGGAGCAGGCAGCACGCGGGTCGGAACCAATCCGGTGACGCAGGCGATCTGCCAGACCACGACGATGGCGAGCGGCACGATCCACTGGATCAGGCCGTCGACGCGCGGCAGGCGGAAGCCGCCCGGGAGCGAAATGCCGTCAATGAGGCTCATGACTGCGACACCCGATGCTGCGGACGATAATCACTGCCGACAGTCTCGCCAAAAGGACCGCCATTGAAGTGCAGCTTGGTCACGTTGCCGGGCTGCTCCAGCGACAGCAGCGGGAAGACCAACTCGGCGAAGCGATAGACTTCCTCGAGATGCGGGTAACCCGACATGATGAAGGTATCGATGCCGATATCCTGATACTCCTTGATGCGCGCGGCGACGGTCTGGGCGTCGCCGACCAGCGCCGTGCCGGCACCGCCGCGCACGAGACCGACGCCGGCCCAGAGGTTCGGCGCGATCTCGAGCCTGTCGCGCTTGCCGCCATGCAGCTGCGCCATGCGCTGCTGGCCGACCGAGTCCATCCGCGCAAAATTCTTCTGCGCCGTGGCAATGGTGTCGTCGCTGACGTGCTTGATCAGCTCGTTGGCGGCGCGCCAGGCTTCCTCATTGGTCTCGCGGACGATCACGTGAAGGCGGATGCCGAAGGACAGTTTTCGACCACGCGCCTCTGCCACCGCCCTCACCTTTGCGACCTTCTCGGCGACCAGAGCTGGCGGCTCGCCCCAAGTCAGATATTTGTCGACGGCGTCGACGGCGACGTCGATGCCGGCATCCGACGAGCCGCCGAAATAGAGCGGCGGGCGCGGCGATTGCACCGGGGGAAACAGCAGCTTTCCACCCTCGACGTGGATGTGCTTGCCCTCGACATCGACGGTCTTGCCCGCGAGCAGGCCGCTATAGACGTCGAGGAACTCGCGGGTGACCTCGTAGCGCTCGTCATGGCCGAGGAAGACGCCGTCGCCCTTGTTCTCGACGGGATCGCCGCCGGTGACGACATTGACGAGCAGCCGGCCGTTGGTGATGCGGTCGAGCGTCGCGGTCATGCGCGCCGCCACGGTCGGCGATTGCAAGCCGGGACGCACCGCGACGAGATAGCGCAGCCGCTCGGTGAACGGCGCCACTGACGAGGCCACGACCCAGGAATCCTCGCAAGAACGCCCGGTCGGCAGCAGCACGCCGAAATAGCCGAGCTGATCGGCAGCCTGCGCGACCTGGCGAAGGTAGTTGAAATTGACCTCGCGGCCGCCGATTCCGGTGCCGAGATAGCGGCCGTCACCGTGGGTCGGCAGGAACCAGAGGATGTTGCTCTTGGATTGGCTCATGGATGTCTCGTGTTTGGATGACTAGCCGTAGGACGTTCCGACCGCGGCGGCGACGATACCGATCGACGTGACAATCGCGGCGATCACGCGTTGAACGATACGCCTCATGTTTGGACCTCCGGAATTGGGAAGGCTGGTCGGCACCATCAGGTCGCCGCGCTGCGCCAGACGATGTCGCGAATGACGATCGGCTTCGGGATCAGGCCGAGCTTGTGGAAGCGGTCGGCGACGCCCTGCTGGGTTGCGGCGATGTCGTCGGTGACGGGACCAACGGAGTACGACGAGCGGTTCGCAGCGATGGTCTGGATGTCGAGGGGAATGCCGGTGACCGCGGCGAGCGATTTCGCGACCTCGTCGCGATGCTGCTCCGCCCAGGCCGCGGCCGCCGACGTGACGTCGATGATCTGCTGCAGGACTGCGCCGTGGTTCTTCGCGAAATCGCGGTTGGCGATATAGAAGGAATTGGTCTTGGTGACCTCGCGGGCGTTGATCAAGATGCGGCCGTTCTGCTTGGTCTCGCCGATCGCGAAATACGGATCCCAGATCGCCCAGGCCTCGATGCTGCCATTGGCAAACGCAGGGCCGGCGTCCGGCGGCGTCAGATAGACCGGCGTGATATCCGCATAGGTGAGACCGGCCTTCTCCAGCGTCTGCGCCACGATGTTGTGGGCGCTGGAGCCCTTGGTGAAGCCGACGCGCTTGCCTTTCAGCTCGGCGATCGAGCGGATCGGCAAATCCTTCGGCACCAGAATGCCCTGGCCGTTGGTGATGGGCTGGCCGGCGGCGTAAACGATCGCCGCGCCCGCGGCCTGGGCGAACACCGGCGGGGAATCGCCAACTGCGCCATAGTCGACGCTGCCGACGTTCATCGCCTCCATCATCGGGGGGCCGGAGGAGAACTCGACCCATTTCACCTCGATGCCTTGCGGGGTGAAATGTTTTTCCAGGGCGGCCTGCTGGCGCGTGATGACCAGCACGCCGGTCTTCTGGTAGCCGATACGAATTTCCTTCACGCCCGATTGTGCGAAGGCCGTTGGCGACAAGCCCGCGAACACGGCTGCGCCAGCAGACAATTTCAGAAAGTTCCGACGTTGCATTCTCAACTCCCGGCCGCATCGGCCGCACAATCATTCCGTTGCAGGGATGATGGTGTTGCTTACGGAAGGTGTCGAGACGGTTGAGAAAATAGCGATGCGCGCACTGTCGCGCGTGCAGCGCACGTGAATAATCTTTCAACCCGCGGAGCGAATGAAGATGGAATTTTCTGCACGCGGATTTGAAGGCCGCGCGCGTTCAGTCTCAAACTCGCGGCCGGAACAAAAAGCGTGAAAACAACCCCATAACTCAAACGCCGCCGCTGCTCTGATCCTGTGTGACATCACACGCCGATCGCCGAAGCGTGATTGCGACACCCCTGCGCGAGAGGAATGCCAACGCCTAGCTGTCAGTCATGTCAACGGACACCACGCGCATCGGCTGCGCGCCAGTTACAGGAGGATAGCATGACCAGCTTCAGATTTTTGGGTGCGGCGCTCGTTTTTTCCGCGCTCATTGCGACGCCCGCCTCGGCATGGCCGTCGGCCTCGGAGCCCGCCGCGGCCGAAGCCGCGGACCCGACCTTCTCCATCTATTCGGGCATGCATGGTACGGCCTCGCAGACACCACTCGGCGATGCATCGGGACTGCATATGTCAGTACGGCCACATCGCGGAAATCACACCACCGGCATCAAGCACTATTGAATACGGACTTCGAATCGCCAGTCCTCCCGATTGAGGGTCAAGGCACGCCGTGCATTGCCAGCAAGCCGCTCGAATTGGATGGCGAGGCCGACGCCGAACAGCGGCGAGAACAGCGCAAGCGCCTTGAAGTCGACGGCGACGGTCAGCACATCCGTCACCGCCCGGTCGAGCGGCCCGCCGGCTCCGCGTTCGGCAAGAACTGCGCGAAGATGGAGACCCGAAATATGGTCACGATGTTCATGGCTAGCACGCCGAACAGGGCCAAGCCTCGCAGCACGTCAATTGCGTCGATCCGCTCCGACGGGCTCATCGGCCTTGGAGGCGCATCACTCGCCGTGCCAGTCGATGTGGTCTGGATGGGAATGCCGGGTCCGAGCTGCGTCAAACTCGAAAGTCGACCCGCTTGAACGGCATGTCCGTTCTACCCCGGTGGTCTCAACCGGTCGACGCAACACTTTATCTTAGAGGGAAAAGATGGAGTGTGGGATGGAACGGAGATTTCATAGAGGTTTTACTGCGGCCGAGAAGACGGAGTTGTGGGATCGCTGGAAGCGCGGGGAGTTGCTGAAGGCGATCGGACGAGCTTTTGGCAAACCGTCATCGTCGATCTATTTTCTGGTGGCTCCGCATGGTGGGATTCGTCCTTTGGAGCGGCATCGCTCCAGGTTGGCATTGACGCTTGCGGAACGCGAGATGATTTCCAGAGGTGTTACGGCACATCAATCGGCCCGGTCGATCGCCAAACTGCTTGGCCGCTCACCGTCGACGGTGAGCCGGGAAATGAGCCGCAATGGCGGCTATGATCGTTACCGAGCGACACTTGCGGACGAGAATGCGTGGGCGCGATCTCGTCGTCCAAAATGTTGTAAGTTGGCGATCAATTCGCGGCTTCGGCAGTCAGTGGCAGGGAAGCTCAGATTGGATTGGTCACCCGAGCAGATAGCCGGCTGGCTGAAGAGAACGCATCCTGAAGACGGGTGTAATCGGGTGTCACACGAGACCATATATCGCAGCCTGTTTGTCCAAGCGCGCGGCGTGCTCAAGAAAGAGCTGCTTTGCCATCTTCGATCGAAGCGCTCGATGCGTCGTTCCAAGCCGGTTGATCCGAATGGCGATAGGCGGGGGCATATGAAGGATGCCGTCTCAATCCGTCAGCGACCGGCGGCGGTTGAAGATCGGGCGGTGCCTGGCCATTGGGAGGGCGATCTCCTGTCCGGGCCGAACAACACCTACATCGCGACCTTGGTCGAGCGTCAAACGCGTTACGTGATGTTGGCCAAGGTGGCAGGCAAGGACACCCGGACGGTAGTCACCGCACTCATCAAGCAGGCGAAGAAGCTACCAAAGGAGCTGTAAAGTGACTGGGACGGGGCAAGGAACTGACGGCATCGTCGATTTACTTGGCGACCAAAATCGACGTTATTTGCGATCCGCAAAGCCCGTGGCAGCGCGGATCGAACGAGAACACCAATGGCCTACTGAGACAGTACTTTCCGCAGGGCACCGACTTGTCGGTGCATTCGCAAGCCCATCTGAACAAAGTGGCTCGTCAGCTAAACGAACGGCCACGTGAGACCTTGCAATTTGAGACGCCAGCAGAGAGATTTAACGCCTGTGTTGCGTCGACCGGTTGAGCCGGCACCCCAACATCAGACGTCGTCCGACCACTGCGGCATGTCCGAAAAGGGGCCAGAAGCAGACGAGCCCTGAGGGTTGTCGCTATTCCTTACGTCTTTGCGACGTTGTAGTGCGCATCTTCCACGGCGTTTCCGAACAAATGTAGCTCCGCGCTGCCGCCCGTATTACGCCAGCAGTTGACAGCTTCCAGGCGCGCTAACCACAAATCTCCATCATCGCCCTAGGCTTACCGTCGCCGGAAGCTGGACCAGAGCCACCGGGGACCAGCTTACAGCCGGATCGCACTGGCCTGCACCCTGCTCCATTGCAAAACATCCGGCCGGTGGCCTGCGGCTTTGCCGGTGCAGACTCGACTTGCTTCCGTTGCTCGTCTCGCTTCTCCGCAGCGTCCGGTCTCGCAACCGGCTTCTTGTCCTGAGCCTTCTCGCATTCATTGTCGTCGTTGACGCGGTACCCTGCGCGGCAGGCGATCTTCACGCAGGCGTCACCATCAGCCCTAAAGCCGTGATCGCACACCAGCGGACAAACCCGGCCCGGCTTGGCCTTGATCGCGTCCAGCGCGTCGAAGCCCACGAGCTTGGCGTCAAACCTGGTCCCGGCATACTTGTTGAACAATGTCAGCGAGCGCTGCGACGAGGCGCTCCAGTCGCCATCGGCAGCAGTCGTCAGACATCCGACGCGTCGCAGCTCTGACTGCACCAGCTTTGCAGTTTCCTGGGGAGACAGGCTCGGCTGCGACGACGTCGGCGCGACGGCCGCGACCTTCTGCTCGCTGTCGACCTGCGCCTTCTTCTCGGCCGCCGCGGCCGCCTTGTCATTGGCGATCTTGTCGGCGGCCTGCTTGTCAGCGAGCGCCCTGGCCACGGCGGCTTCGGCTTCCTTGCGGCGCTGTTCGGCTGCCGCGGCTTTTGCCTCCTCGATTTGCTTGGCCTTCTCGGCGGCGAGTTCGGGCATCCTCAGCGGCCTTGGCGGCCGCTGTCGCTTTCTCCTGATCGGCCTTCTTGGCACGGTCGGCGGCAAGTCGTGCCTTGTCCTCCTCGGCCTGGCGGGCCTTGTCCGCAGCGGCGGCGCGCATCTCTTCTGCCGCGATCCGGCTCAACTGCCCCTTGGCCAGGCTGGCGTAGAACCCGTCGGGATATTGCGCGAGGAAAGCTGTCCATACGTCTCTCGTGCCGATCTGGAGCGCCAACTCGTAGTCCCTGCGGACGGCATCCAGTGGGCTCGCCTGTGGGCCTGCCGCGACCGGCTTGGCCGGGACCAGTGGCACATCGTCGCCGCCGAGCGAGCCATAGACATATGGCTCCTGCTTGTAGCCGGTATTCTTGAGAACGTCGTCGCGGACGAAGCCGAAGGCCTTGCGCAGATCAAGCCCCGGCGTCGGGAGACGCTCGACAAGTGCCGTCGCAAACGGGCTGTTCCTGGCATCCCCGTCTGACGCGGTCGAGCCAGCCTTTGCGGCGAACGCGATCATGGTGTTCGGGCTCGTCGGCTCGATCTTGGCAAGGCCGCGACCGATGGCGCGCGCGGCGACGGTGCGCTTCATCGTCTTGGCAAACGGATTGTCTCGACAAGCATCCAGAATGACAAGCCGGAGCTGCTTAGCAGGCTCAACGGCAAACAGCGCACGGTCAAGCGCCACGGTCTCGTCGAGCACATCGCCGTCCGTTTCCAGTGTCGCATCGGTGGGGATCAGGTAGTTGTTGCCATCCAGCTCGATGCCATGCCCGGCATAATACACGACGGCAACTTCGGCATCTCGCGTCCTGTTGGCGAACTCGCGCAACGACCTGCGCATGTCAGCAGCGCTCACATCGAGCTTGATATCGACACTGTCGAAGCCAGCCTTCTTAAACATGCTGCCGACCAGGGCGGCGTCATTCACTGGATTGACGAGGCGCGGCACGCTCTTGTAGGCGGAATTGCCGATCACCAGCGCGACACGGCGCTCTGCCTGTGCCGAACCGCAGGTCAGCAGTATCAAAAAGAACAGTGAAAGCCAGCGAAACGCGCCCATTATAACCTCGAAAGACATGTGCGCAGCGTAAGGAGAGGCTGCCGAAATGCAAGCACCGGCTCTGTGATCTTCGTCACCTTAAGGCAGGCAATGCCAGCTATGGGTCCAAGAAGCGACATCAGTCGCGATCCGGCGCACGCCCGCTTCGGGGGCAGGAGCAGACACGCCGAGCAGTGAAGCCACCAACTATGTCGACTATCGTCAAGCCTGCATGTGGGACACAAGCAAGCCCTGGAGCTTGCAGCCGGTTGCTTGACGTCCGCTAAGGATCACAAGGCGGCGGTCCAGGTGTCGTCGACCCAGATCGCTGTCGCGCATTTGTCGACGATGTCCGAATCGTTGAAGAAGATTTTCCGGTAGCGCGCGCTATACGTGCGCGGCGCGAACGACGGCAGCATGATCGGCGCGCTGCCCTCGCCTTCGAACAGCGCATCGCGATTGGGATCGGATTCGTGGAATTGCCCCGCGTAGGCCGCGCCGAGATCACTTCCGGTCGGGATGTTGCCGGCATCGAGCAGACAATGCCCGGCGCCGGCACGGCTCAATGCGAACACCATGCAATGGCCAACCTGGCCTGGCCGCGCAGCGTATCGATCAGCACGTTAGGAAAAATCGGGGCGCCGGTGGCGAGCACCGCGGGCGTGACATCGCCAGCCGCCGGATTTGCGGGCACCGACTGAGACCGCACCGTTTTCTCCCTATCGCCTTTTGCTGAAAGTTATCAGCACTGGCGGCGGGGCGGAAAGCGGGCGTCGTCGGCATAGGCCGCGTAGCGAGTGGACAGAGGGCCTCGGCTCAGGAATCGGTTTTTCGCAAGATCTTGTCCATTGCTTTTCCCTTGGCCAGCTCATCGATCAGCTTGTCCAGGTAGCGGATTTCTCGCATCGTTGGTTCTTCGATATCCTCCACCCGGACGCCGCAAACGACGCCTTTGATCATGGCTCGCAGAGGATTGATTCGAGGAGCCTTCGCAAAGAAGGTTTCAAAGTCCGTCTGCTTTTTCAGTTGAGCTTCCAGTTCCTTCTGACCATAGCCTGTCAGCCAGGCGATGACCTGATCGACCTCTGCTTTTGTCCGTCCCTTTTTCTCCGCCTTCGCAACGTAAAGCGGATACACGCTAGCGAAGCTCATCGTATAGATCCGGTGTTTTGCCATGAGCGCTCCAGGGATCACTCGTTTCGGGATCACGTTACGGGAGGCAGCCGGCATCTGTCTCGATGAGCAGTCGCCCTATCCCACCGCCGCCTTCGCCGGCGCGACGTTGATGGCAAGCTTGCCGTAGCGGTCGGTGAAGGCCTCGGTGTCGATCTCTTCCAGCTTGATCTCGCCGCTCATCACGCCCTGCTTCCAGGCGGCCTGCGCCGGATCGTCCTGGAACTCCGGCATCACCTTGCGGCCGAACAGCTCGAGCGATTCGCAGATGTGCTCGTGGCTGTTCTTGCCGGCCTGGTTGAGCAGGATGACCTGGTCGATATGCGAGCTCTGGAAGCGCTTCAATTTCTTGCGGATCGTCTCCGGCGAGCCGATCAGGCCGCCCCGCAGCGCCGCCTCCTGCGCTTCGGGATTGTCGCGCTTCCACTTGTTGTACTCGTCCCACATGTTGATGGTGTATGGCGCAGGCCGCTGGCGGTTTTGCGAGGCGCCGTAGAAGCGCAGCGCGAACTGGAAGAAGGTGGCGCCGTCGGCGCGCGCACGCGCCTCCTCGTCGGTCTTGGCGCACATGAAGAACGACACCAGCGCCATGTTCGGATTGATCTCGTAGTCGGCGAGCTTGGCGAGTCGCTTGGTCATCGCGTTGTAATAGGCGTGCACCCAGGCGTGCGCGGCATCGGCGCTGACGAACTGGAAGCCGAGCGCACCAAAGCCGTGACGCCCGGCGCGCTCGATGGTCGGCAGCTGAGAGCAGGCCATCCACAGCGGCGGGTGCGGCTTCTGCACCGGCTTCGGCACGACATTGCGCAAGGGGATGTCGAAATACTTGCCATGATGCTCACTGCCCGCGTCCTTAAACATCGGGAAGATCGCACTGACCGCCTCCTCAAACACTTCCTTCTTGGTCTCCATGTCGCGGCCGAACGGCGTAAGCTCGGTGATCGATGCGCTCTCGCCCATGCCGAATTCGCAGCGGCCGTTGGAGAGCAAATCGAGCACCGCGACACGCTCGGCAACGCGGGCCGGATGGTTGGTGGTGAGCTGGAGGATGCCGTGGCCGAGCCTGATATTTTTCGTGCGCTGGCTCGCGGCGGCGAGGAACGATTCCGGCGAAGGCGAGTGCGAATATTCCTCGAGGAAGTGATGCTCCACGACCCAGGCGTGGTCGTAGCCGAACTTGTCGGCGAGCTCCATCTGCGAGAGCGCGTTCTGGTAAAGCCTGAGCTCGTCGTCGGCGACCCAGGGCCGCGGCAGTTGCAGCTCATAGAAGATGCCGAACTTCATGACGCCTCTCCCGCTTATTTTTTGTTGCACGCATCTTAATGCGTGGGGCGGCGCTGTCTACGCAGTCGCAATTCCGCCATGCGGGAGAACGCGCCTTGTGGCGCGGCGGCCATTCAGGATCGCCCCGATGAAGGTGAAGCGCACCAGCAGATGATAGCTCGCCAGCATCGGCGGAATCGCGACGACGATAATGACGGCGAACTTGATCAGCCCGGGCCAGTCGAGCTGCGACAGCGCGACCTGCAGTGCCATCACGATCGGCATATGGATCAAGTAAAGCCAGTAGGACGCGTCGGCGAGGTAGCGCCAGGCCGGGCTGAAGCCGGACATGAAGCGGAGCGCGAGGCCAACGACCGCGAAGGTCGAGATCCATATCGCCGGCGCATACAGGATGGCGGAGACAAGCCTGAGCGTGGCGAAGCTGACCGGCAGTTTCGGCGCACCCGGCGCGGACAGCATCACCCCGGACAGCACGAAGCTGATCAGGATCAGGCCGAGCGCGAGCACAAGATGCGGAAGCCAGCGTCGCTCGAGAAGCCGCAGCAGATCGACCTGCCGATGCAACAGCCAGCCGACGCCGAATGCCGTGCCGAAACCGATCCAGGCCTGCGCATTGGTGATGAGCGATTGATCCGGCGTCCTCACGCCCATCACGTTGATCCAACGTTGGTCGAGGCTGAATGCGATGCCGATCGGGATCGCCAGAACCAGGGAGGCCAGCGGATTTCGCATGATGCCTGCGAAGAGACGGTCAAGGAGCGCTCGCAGCGTGCCGGACCCATCAAGCCGGACAATTGCGCCGCGCAGGAGGAGCATGGCGACATACAGCTCCAGCAACACATAGAGAAACCAGAGATGGGTCAGCGGGAAATTCGGCAACACTGGCGGCCAATTGCGCACGCCGTGGACCGGGCCGCCATTCGGAAGGTAAGAGGCCCAGATCACGATCAGGCTGATCGGCGTGAAGATGATCGGCCAGCCGATCACCAGCGGCAGGGCGATCCTCTGCAGCCTGTCCCGGATAAAGCCCCACGTGCCGCGGCGATGAAAGCTCATGCGGGCGAAGAAGCCGGCCATCACGAAGAAGGTCGTCATCCGGAAGACATGGATGGTGAAGGACAGCAGGCCGAGGAGCAGGCTTGGATGGGTGTCCCGGACGAACCAGAATTGGGCCGAGCCGGGCAAAAATGACAACGTCGCGTGCAGGACGATGCCGAGCAGCAGGGCGCCGCCCCTGAGCGCATCGAGGGCGTGCAATCGTTCCGATGCAGGAGCGGCGGCGGTTGAATGGGACATGGATGGGCTCGTGCTGGCTGGCGAGGAGTTTCTCGCCGGACAGTCTGCCCAATCGGGGCACGGCTCTCTCGCCCGATCTAAAAAACGGCTAGCCGATTTCTCGGCGCGGCTGGCTGATCCCGGGGTCGCAGTCAGTTTCCGGCCGGCTCAGCGCCTCGCGCCGGAATTCGGTCGGGGTTGCGCCGGTCTCGGCCTTGAAGGCGCGATTGAAGGGTCCGATCGACTGGAAGCCGGCATCCATGGCGATGGTCAGCACAGGGACCTCCCGTTGGGTCACATCGGACAGCGCCAGCTTGGCATCCTCGATGCGGTAGCGATTGAGGAACGCATTGAAGTTCCGATAGCCCAGCCCTTCGTTGATGGCCTGGCGCAGCCGGTGCTCGGGAACGTCGAGCCGCGCCGCGAGCGCCCCGATCGCAAGACCTTCCTGCCGGTAGGTTCGCTCTACGGTCATCAGGTGGTCGAGACGCCGCAGCAGGAGCGGATCGACAACGGCCCCCGCCCCGGTGGCGCGATCGGCGACCCGGGCCGGCCTTCCCGCCTCGCCGGATGCGATCGCAGCCGTGGCAGCGCTGACGGCCACCGCCGGTGCGCTGAACAAGCCCAAGCCGGCAAGC
Source organism: uncultured Alphaproteobacteria bacterium (assembly GCA_963819355.1). Classification (GTDB taxonomy): domain Bacteria; phylum Pseudomonadota; class Alphaproteobacteria; order Rhizobiales; family Xanthobacteraceae; genus Bradyrhizobium. The sequence goes on from CAWFVZ010000033.1 coordinate 70,602, forward strand.
GTTGCCACCACGAACAGGCTGAGAGCGGTCGGAAGACTGCCGGACGCGCCGGGCGCGGCGACCGGAATATCGGCGAAGCCCGCGACGGCGACGAGCCCGATGGTCGCGACATTGATGGCGAGCATCGCCAGCCGCAGCCGGCGCCGCCGCATCACCAGATCCACGCGCCAGGTCTTGACCGTCTGGACCGCGGCCGCGAGTGCCAGCACCAGGGCCACGACCGCCAGGACCCTGCCGCCGCCCTTGGCCAAAGCGGGCCATCGCGACCAACCGAGCGACACCGCAAAGCCGACGGCGACGATGGCGAGCCACAGGGCGCCGTGCCACCGCCTGAGCACGAAATCGTCGTCGAACGCCGCGCGCGCCCACAACCAGAAGACGGCGGGCATCGCGGACATGATCGGCAACGTCCACCACCAAGAGGCCTTGGGAAAGAACGGTGCTGTGACGATCGCATAAAACACGCCCCCGGCGGACATGGCGATGCCCAGCAAAGCGTTCTGATTGGGAATGCGGCGCTGGAGCGCCACGAGGACGATCAACAGGAATACGCCGCTCGCCGCGCCGCGAAGTCCGAGATCGATGGCCGTCAGCCCCATCGCGTTCACAACTTGTAGTCTCCGTTCGAATTCCAACTCTCGCATCGCCCATACACGGGCACAATCTAAACTTGTGCCTGTGGTCCTGGCGGCAGCCGTCATCGGAACTTGAGCAGTTGATCCAGATCAACACGTTAGCGGGCCAAATGCACCTATAGTGCAGCAAGGCAACGGCCCGGATGCCGTCCCGATTCCAATACCTTTCAAAGAGACCGAATATGTCGGCCCCTGACGACGCGATTTCGCGCGTGCGCCGTAAGCGCATGGAGATTTTCGCTTTCCTGTTCCTGACCGCGGTCGTGATGCCCGTCCTCGCGGTCGGAACGGTCGGCTCTTATGGCCTGGGCGTCTGGATCTACCAGATGTTCGCCGGCCCTCCCGGCCCGCCGCCCTCCCCGCATTGATCCCCTCGAAGCGAAAGACAGGCATCATGGCTCACACCACATTCAACCGCCGCGCATTGATCACCGGCCGGGTGCTCAGCACTGAGCGCATCGTGCCGCCTCCGGGCTACGAGATCGCGAGCATCCTGGTGCAGGCGCGCCCCGAACGCCTTACTGAGCTCGAAGCCAAGATCACCGCGCTTCCGGGCTGCGAGATCCACGGCCGCGATCCACGCGGCAAGCTGGTCGTCGTGACCGAAGCGCCGGACGCCGGCAGCCTCGGCACCATGCTCAACACCATCCAGTCGCTGCCGGACGTCTATTCCGCGGCGCTCGTTTTCCACGCCATCGAAACGACCTAACAGCCGGGAGAGCCATCATGACATCGCCAAAGCTCGACCGCCGCCAGATGCTGAAGCTCAAGGCCGCCGCGATCGCGGCCGCTGCCGCCGGCATGCCGGTCCCGGCGCTCGCCGCCAATCTCGTCACTGAGCGCGACTCATCCGAACTGAAATGGGACAAGGCCGCCTGCCGCTTCTGCGGCACCGGCTGCTCGGTGATGGTCGCGACCAAGGACAACCGCGTCGTCGCCACCCACGGCGACATCAAGGCCGAGGTCAATCGCGGCCTGAACTGCGTCAAGGGCTACTTCCTCTCCAAGATCATGTACGGCCATGACCGCCTGACGCAGCCGATGCTGCGCAAGACAGGCGGCAAGTACGACAAGAACGGCGAGTTCACGCCGATATCCTGGACCGAAGCCTTCGACATCATGGAGGTGAAGTGGAAGGAGGCCTTCAAGAAGCGCGGCCCGAACGGCGTCGCCATGTTCGGCTCCGGCCAGTGGACGATCTGGGAAGGTTATGCCGCCTCAAAATTGTTCAAGGCCGGCTTCCGCACCAACAACATCGACCCCAATGCGCGCCACTGCATGGCCTCGGCCGTTGCCGGCATGATGCGCACCTTCGGCATCGATGAACCGCCCGGTTGCTATGACGACATCGAGGCCACCGATGCCTTCGTGCTGTGGGGCTCCAACATGGCGGAGATGCACCCCATTCTGTGGACACGCCTGACCGACCGCCGGCTCTCCGCACCGCACGTCCGCGTCGCCGTGCTCTCGACCTTCGAGCACCGCTCGTTCGATCTCGCCGACATCGGCATGGTGTTCAAGCCGCAGACTGATCTCTATCTGCTGAACGCCATCGCCAACCACATCATCAAGACCGGCCGGGTCAACAAGGACTTCGTTGCCGCGCACACCGTGTTCAGGCGCGGCCAGACCGACATTGGTTACGGTCTACGGCCCGAGCACCCACTCCAGAAGAAGGCGACGGGCGCGGCCAAGGCCAACGACTCCACCGACATGAGCTACGACGAATTCGCAAAATTCGTCTCGGACTACTCGCTGGAGAAGGCGGCCGAGATGTCCGGCGTGCCGCTGAACCGGCTGGAAGCACTCGCCGAGCTCTATGCCGACCCCAAGACCAAGGTGGTCTCGTTCTGGACCATGGGCTTCAACCAGCACACCCGCGGCGTCTGGTGCAACAACCTCGTCTACAACATCCATCTTCTGACCGGAAAGATCTCCTCACCCGGCAACAGCCCGTTCTCGCTGACCGGCCAGCCCTCGGCCTGCGGCACCGCGCGCGAGGTCGGCACCTTCTCGCATCGCCTCCCGGCCGACATGGTCGTCACCAACAAGGAGCATCGCGACAAGGCGGAGCACATCTGGAAGCTGCCCGAGGGCACCATTCCCGACAAGCCCGGCGCCCACGCCGTGCTGCAAAGCCGGATGCTGAAGGACGGCCTGATCAACGCCTATTGGGTGCAGGTCAACAACAACCTCCAGGCCGGCCCGAACGCCAACGAGGAGACTTATCCGGGCTTCCGCAACCCCGACAATTTCATCGTGGTCTCGGACGCCTATCCGTCGGTGACGGCGCTCGCCGCCGATCTGATCCTGCCGACCGCGATGTGGGTTGAGAAGGAAGGCGCCTATGGCAATGCCGAGCGGCGCACCCAGTTCTGGCACCAGCTCGTCGCCGCGCCCGGCGAATCGCAAGTCCGACCTCTGGCAGCTGATGGAATTCTCCAAGCGCTTCAAGATCGAGGAAGTGTGGCCGGAGGAGCTGATCGCCAAGAAGCCGGAGGTTCGCGGCAAGACGCTGTTCGACGTGCTCTACAAGAACGGCCAGGTCGACAAATTTCCGACCTCGGAGATCGAGGAAGGCTACGCCAACGACGAGTCCAAGGCGTTCGGCTTCTACGTCCACAAGGGCCTGTTCGAGGAATATGCCTCATTCGGTCGCGGCCATGGTCACGACCTCGCGCCGTTCGACACCTATCACCGCGAGCGCGGCCTGCGCTGGCCCGTCGTCAACGGCCAGGAAACGAAGTGGCGTTTCCGCGAGGGCAGCGACCCCTACGTCAAGCAGGGCACCGACGTGCAGTTCTACGGCTATCCCGACGGCAAGGCGCGCATCTTCGCGCTGCCTTACGAGCCGCCGGCGGAATCGCCCGACAACGACTATCCGTTCTGGCTCTCGACCGGCCGCGTGCTGGAGCACTGGCATTCCGGCACCATGACGCGCCGCGTGCCCGAGCTCTACAAGGCCTTCCCCGAGGCCGTCTGCTTCATGCATCCCGATGACGCGCAGGAAGCGAAGATCCGGCGCGGCGACGAGGTGAAGGTGGAATCCCGCCGCGGCTTCATCCGCGCCCGCGTCGAGACGCGCGGCCGCGACCGGCCGCCGCGTGGGCTGGTGTTCGTGCCGTGGTTCGACGAATCTCAAGCTGATCAACAAGGTGACGCTGGACGCCACCGATCCGATCTCGCTGCAGACCGACTACAAGAAATGCGCCGTGCGCATCGAGCGGGTGAACGTGTCATGATGAAGCGATCCGGCAATCGTCCTGCTCGCGGTCGCAATCGCGGCGGCGGCAAGCTCGCTGACCGCGCAGACGGTGACCTCCGGCCTGCGCGGCCCGACGCCGCTCAATGACGAGGGCCCGGCGCCGCCGATGACGCCGACGCGCAACACGGCGGAGAGAGAGGTACGCAACTATCCGGAGCAGCCGCCGGTGATCCCGCATTCGATCGACGGCTATCAGGTCGACCTCAACGGCAACAAATGCCTGTCCTGCCACGCGCGGGCGCGCATCGCGGAATCGCAGGCGCCGATGGTCTCGATCACCCACTTCATGGACCGCGACGGCCAGTTCCTGGCCTCGATCTCGCCGCGGCGCTTCTTCTGTACCGAGTGCCACGTGCCGCAGAATGTCACCACCCCACCCGTGAGCAACGACTTCACCGACATCGACACGCTGCTGTCTCGCGCAAGCCCCGGTGGCCGGCGATGACGACGGCCGCTGACGAGCCAAAAGCCAAGCGCGGCTTCATCCTGCGCTGCTGGGATTTCGCGCTCGACCTCTGGCAGGTGCTGATCCGGCCGAGTTCGGTGTTCGGGCTCGGCGTGCTGGTGCTGGCGGGCTTTGCGGCCGGCGTGATCTTCTGGGGCGGCTTCAACACCGCGCTGGAATTGACCAACACCGAAAAATTCTGCACCGGCTGTCACGAGATGCGCGAAAACGTCTTCGCGGAGCTGAAATCGACCATCCACTTCAGCAACCGCTCCGGCGTGCGCGCGACCTGCCCGGACTGCCACGTCCCGCACAAATGGACCGACAAGATCGCGCGCAAGATGCAGGCCTCCAAGGAAGTCTGGGGCAAGATCTTCGGCACGATCGACACCCGCGAGAAATTCTCGGACCACCGGCTCGAGCTCGCCGCACACGAATGGGCGCGGTTCAAGGCCAATGATTCGCTGGAATGCCGCAACTGCCACAGCGCCGAATTCCATGGACATCACAAAGCAGTCGCCGCGGGCCTCGGTCGCGCATCAGCGCTTCCTGTTTACAGCGAAAAGACCTGCATCGACTGCCACAAGGGCATCGCCCACCATCTGCCCGACATGCGCGACGTTCCCGGCTGGCAATAGGGCCGCGGGCGACCGGATTTGTCCCGCTTGAACCGGCGGGGGCGAATGGTTAGTTTTGGGGGATGGCGAATCGCTTCGTTTCGCCCCTCCTCAAGAAAGACATGGCCACTTTCACCCCGCATCAGGATGCCGCGCTCAAGGCCGTCGGCGATTGGCTCAAGGCCAAGCCCGGCCGCAACGGCACGCCGCCGGTGTTCCGCCTGTTCGGCTTCGCCGGCACCGGCAAGACCACGCTGGCGCGGCACATCGCCGATGGCGTCGACGGCGAGGTGAAATTTGCAGCCTTCACCGGCAAGGCCGCGTTGGTGATGCGCAACAAGGGTTGCGACGACGCCTCCACCATCCATTCGCTGATCTACCGCGCCCGCGAATCCGGCGAGGAACAGCCGAGTTTTGAATTGTGGGACGACGCGCCGGCCTCCAAGGCCAAGCTGATCGTGATCGACGAATGCTCGATGGTCGACGCCGAATTGGGCCGCGACCTGATGTCGTTCGACTGTCCCCTGCTGGTGCTCGGCGACCCCGCGCAGCTGCCGCCGATCCAGGGCGGCGGCTTCTTCACCAACACCGAACCCGATGCGATGCTCACCGAGGTGCACCGCCAGGCGCAGGACGACCCGATCGTGCGGATGTCGATGGACGTGCGTGAGGGGCGTGAGCTCGACATCGGCCGTTACGGCGAGAGCGAGGTGGTGTCGCGGAAAGAGCTCGATCCCGACCGCGTGATGGGCGCCGACCAGGTGCTGGTCGGCCGTAACAACACGCGACGCGCGTACAACATGCGGGTGCGGCAGCGCCAGAACATCGAGGACACCTTTCCGGTCGCCGGCGACAAGCTGGTCTGCCTGCGCAACAACCGCAAGAAGGGCCTGTTCAACGGCGGCCTGTGGCGCGTGAAGTCGCGCAACACCTCGCGCTCGAAATCGCGCATTCTCGGCATGCGGCTGTCGCCGGACGAGGATTTTGGCCACAAGGTGACCAAGGTCTCGGTGCGCGCGGATTGCTTCGAGGGCGGCATCGAACAGATCGCCTGGGAGCAGCGCAAGCCCTATGACGAGTTCGACTACGGCTACGTGCTGACCGTGCACAAGTCGCAGGGCTCGCAATGGGACGACGTCGTGCTGTTCGACGAGAGTTTTGCGTTTCAGGAGAGCCGGGCGAGGTGGCTGTACACCGGCATCACGCGGGCGGCGAAGCGGCTGAGCATCGTGGTGTGACGCCGTAGGGTGGGTTAGCCCTGCGGCTGCGCGAAGCGCAGTCCGCTCGGCGTAACCCACCGCTTTAATCCCCGCGGCGACGCTAGCGGACGCTCAGCATGTGGATTGTCACATGGCTACGGCGCTCCGGAATTTCACCGTGTGTGTCGATCTTTGCGACATGCCCGGCCTGACGCGGATCGCCGTATCAAACCGAATCATGATGGGCCATTGATCCATGCACTGGGTTATGCCTTGCACCGGATCCAGCCCAGCCAGGCCTGGAACCATTGCGATCCAGATGTCCGCAACGGAAAACGTCGTCTTCAGCCTCCCGGCAACCTGCGCGGCCATGCCGATCCCGCACACATCCTGGCACTCTTATTGCCTGTATTGCTGAATGAGGGTTGAACCGTTTCTCCCGCGCGTTTACGTGTCGGATATGCGCCACGCTTGCGCGGAAGCCGCGACCGGGAACGCGCCAGTGGACCAGGTCATGACAGAAGCGTTGCAGCCAGAGTCCGCTTGCGTCCATGCGGTCCCGTCGCAATGGCTCGCGCAAGGCTTCCGGCTCCTGACCTTGCGGGAGTTTCGTAACGCGACGGCGCCGCCGGCGTTTGCCTGGGTCGAGCAGCGCCTGCTACGCGCGCCGCAGCGTCTCGGCCGTCACGGCGTGTTTTTTGCCAACACCTTCCGTCCCGAGATCATGGCCTGGCTGAGCCAAAAGCTGGGCCGGCCGTCGATCCGCACGGACGCCGGGCAGGCGCACCGAAATGCGCTGTGGCCCGCGATGAGGTGGCATGGCGAGGATCGCGTCTGGCCGGACGGTGCGCGGACCGTCGAATGGTTCGTCGACGTGACCTTCCCGCACCAGGCATCATGGACCGCGTTTCAACAGCGGTGGCGCGCCCGGCTGAAGGGCGAGGACGAAGATGTCGCATCGAAAGCGGGAACCGACGATGCCTTCGCAGGCACGACGACATAGGAGAAAGCCGTGGCCCGCGTCCAGACCGAGGCGTCAATTTAAGCGGCCGCAAGAACAAGATTAGATGGCCTCGGTCCAGCTACGCTATTGAGGTTGATGGATGTTCAACAGAGTATGCAGGGAAGACACGATTATCGAAGGTGGCATGCGGTTGGTGATCGCCGATGCGCATCTCATCATGCTCGCCTGGCCCGAGAACGGCGTGGTCAAGGCTTTTCAAGGCGTCTGCCCGCACGCCAACACGCCGCTCGCTGAAGCCGCGTTCGACGGTACCGTGCTGACCTGCCCCCTTCATTTCTGGACCTGGGACATGAATTCGGGTCGGCCGACCCACGAGCACGCCGTCGCGCTGGCCGAATATCCGGTCAAGATCGAAGATGGCGTCGTCTATATCGATACCGAGGGCGTGTCACCGACATTCGCGTCACCGTGATGGCTCTCCGGCAGCGCCATTACGCGAGGTCGATCGCGGCGCGCTTGAGATCGGCAAGAGAACAGTAACTCAACGCGCCCTCGTGCGTGGCGCGCAGGACCACGCGGGGCGCCTCGCCTGCCTCGAAGGCTTCCTGCCAGCGGGGCGCGCACAGGCACCACCGGTCGCCGGGTTTCAGACCTGGAAAGCCGTGGTTCGGCAACGGTGTCGAAAGATCGTTGCCGCGTGACTTCGAAAACGCCAGGAATTCGGCCGTCGCCACGATGCAGACCGTGTGGCTGCCGACGTCTTCGCTCCCGGTGTTGCAGCAGCCGTCCCGGTAGAAACCGGTCATCGGGTTGGTTGCGCACGCTTCCAGCGGTTCGCCGAACACGTTGCGCGAGGCTCTGCGCCGATCTCCACCACTGCTGCTCTCTTCCCTGAACATGACTGCGTCCTGATCGATTTTCATCGGGGAGGTCGGCGGGTCCCCGATCGTGCCGCACCTTATCACAACGGGCCGCGCTGCCGGCAAGGCAAGCGAAAGCAAACAACGGGCCGCTGGAGCGGTCAGTGGTCTCCCATTTGCATAGCGTCCGGGAAACGCGGGTTGGTACGACACAGAGGATGACATGACAGACGACGCCCTGCGCTCACTTGTCGTGGCTGACAAGGCCATCGAAGCCCACAATATGGTCTCGTTCGAACTCATCGATCCGGATGGGGTCGAGCTTCCCGCCTTTTCCCCCGGGTCACACGTCGATGTGACGATACCCGGTGGAATGGTTCGCCAATATTCGCTGTGCAACAGCCCGTCGGACCGCCATCGCTACCGTATCGGCGTCTGGAAGGACCCCAACGGTCGAGGCGGGTCCAGGGCCCTGCATGAAACGGTGAATGTAGGCGACACCCTCCAGGTTAGCCTGCCCCGCAACCGTTTCCGCGTTCCCCGCAACACCAGGCGGGCCGTCCTGCTCGCCCGCGGCATCGGCGTGACGCCGATCTTGAGCATCGCCGATTACCTGAAGTCGCAGAGCATTCCGTTCGAGCTTCACTATGTCTTCGCTCTGATGTCCCCCGACTCCTTTCGCGGAACCATCGAGGGGGCAAATTTCGCTGAAGACACAAAGTATTATCTCGAGGACAGCGAGCAGAACCAATTGCTCAATGCAGCGGCGCTTCTCGCCGAACAGCCGGAGGATACGCACCTCTTCATCTGCGGCGCCGATTGGTGGCTCGACCCGATCGTCAAGTCGGCCACCCAGAAAGGCTGGAGCAAAGAACGGATCCATGTGGAGCGTTTCACGGCGAAGCAGGCCGCTCCCCTGCTCGACAAGGTGTTCGACGTAAAGATCGCCAGCACTGGTGCGGTGTTCAAGATCCCCGGCGACAAGACCATCGCGGGCTTCCTGGAGGAAAAGGGCATCAAGATTCCGACATCCTGCGAACAGGGCCTGTGCGGAACCTGTAAGGTCAAGGTGCTGGAAGGCGAGGCCGATCATCGCGACAAGCGGCTGTCTCCCGAGCAGCGGACCGAAGGCTTCTTCCTCGCCTGTGTGTCTCGTGCCAAAGGCGACATGCTGGTGTTGGATTTATGACAACGGCGGACATGCCGACACCGGCGCTTGAGTAGCACTTGAGTGAAAGTGAGCTGCGATGGCGACAGAGACTGATTTGTGGCAGACGGCCTGGATCATTGCCGAGCAATACGGCGCTGAAGGCGTGGGCTTCGCGGCCGAGATGGCGCGCAGCTTCAAGGCAGGCGGAAAAATCGACGCCCAAGAGGCGTGGCTCTCGATCACGCAGAAGGTTGAAACGCTGACTGCCGCAGCGAGACCAAACGGCGCCGCGGCGTGACGGAGGGACGCACCCCGCTCGAGCGGACACCCCATCTTCACGGCCGGCCAAGAGCATCAAGCCGGCCGTCTCACTCCACTGCCAGGCGCTCGGCCAGCTCCGTCACGTCGTTCCAATTCAAATAGTGGCCTCCGTCCGTCGTGTCCACGTGTAGGCCTTGCTGCGTTACCGCGGCCGAGAACTCAGCGTCGCTTCCGACCGGACTCAGATAGACGAGATCGGTACGCCGCCAGTCATGCGCCACAGCGGTGAAGGCGCGCGACAATGTCCGGCCCTCTTCCAGGGTCAGATCGAAAAACTGCCGCTCGCTCAACATCATCCGCAGTATTTCGCCGAGCATCCGGTGCGACACGCGTTTGACGAGTGGATAGGTCATGCATCCCCGCTCAATTCAGGCTTCCAGACAGCCGGGCAAGTTTTACGCGCCGGGGTTCTCCGCAACCGCGGCGGGCGCTATGATCAGTGCCTCGAAGGCTTCGAGGATCAGCGGAAGTGCTTCGCCGGTATCGTCTGCCCATTCGGGGTTCACCGAAAACTGCAATCGCAGGTGCAGATCGTCGATCGAACGGATCGGCAGTTCGCGCTCATAGAGCGCCTGAACGCGCCGCGCCCGACAAATCGCCGGCAGATCCAGCTGGGTATCCCCAGGCCGGCCCAGCAGCATCTCGAGTTCGTTCGATCTTCGCTTCCAGTATTCGAATTCGTCTTTCGCCTGGCGCAAGGTATTCGGCAGCGGGAATGCGTGTTCGATCCGGGCCAGGACGGCTGCGGACGGATGCAGCAGGCTGCGGTCCCAGCCGTCGAGACTGGCATGCCATCGCCCTGGCGGGTCGGTGTCCGGGTCGTGCCTGACCAGCAGATCAGCCACGGCATCGTGCAGGATCTGTTCCCGATCGCTTCTCGCCAAGGCGGCCTCGCGCGACCCGTATCGGGCAATCACGGCACTGCGCTCGGTCTCGGTTTTCCGCCAGTCGTTTTCCCGGCGCGCTGCGGCCGCCGCCTGATATTTCTCGTGGGCCTCCCGACTGGGCCACACCACACCGGCTTCGTCGGCAAAGCTGTTCGCGGCGGGCTCGCGTGCCGGCGGCCTCCGTCCACCATCGGAACGATGTCCCGCTTGAGCGATGAGTTCTGGCCGAGATCGGTAAAGCTCAGACCCTGCGACGAAAGCTGCTGCTTGAGCTTACGGATCGCTGCGGTTGCTTCGCGCTCGTTGTCGCTGCCGGCGAGGGAAAGCAGCTTGCCGAGCCTGATCAAGTCGAGACTCTATGGTGAGGTGGCCCCATGGAATCGTCCGGCGCCCGGTGGCGCCGGGCCCGCTTCCTCCACTATTTGCGAGCAACGATCATGCCATTGGCTTTCCGGCCGAAATTTCGGACCTGAACACTCATCATCGTCAGCGATCGTGGAGCGGCACGACGCCCTAGCTTCCGACGGTGGACGCTATTCGCCGGCCCAGCGCAGCGAACCGAACGCTTTCGCTATGGCGCCAGCGCGGGCCGAGTGCACCGGCGTATAGGGCAGCCAGGCGCAGGAGGGGCTAATCTTACTGCGTCATGGGCGTCGACGACCGTTCGCTGGGGCGGCGGCGCCACAGCACGGACATCGCGGCAAGATTTTGATGAGCGCGCGGATCAATCGGGCGCGCATGGTTGCGATCGAGCTCGGGATGTGGCGTTCAGGCCGCGCGGGCGGAGCCTCTGGGTCGATAATCGTCGCGTAAGCGAGGTACCGGGACTGGCGCGGCGGAACGCGGTCCTGAGGGGGGAATCGTCGCCTGCTCGGCGATCAGGAAGCCGTAGGCTGCGATGCACAGAGTTGCGTGGTGATGGAAGCCGCGCCAGCCGCGTCCCTCGTAGTGACCGAGCCCGACCTCTTGCTTGAGCTCCTGATAGTCACGCTCGATGCGCCAACGCAGCTTGGTGAGGTCGACGAGCCGCTCGAAGCTGATGGTCTCCGGCAGCGTGGCGAGCCAGTATTTGGTGGGCTCTGCTTCACCGTCTGGCCATTCGATAAGCAGCCACTCCGGCGATAGCTTCTCGGGAAGCCGTTTGTTGGACCCGACACGGACGCGCACACGCGCAAAGCGCGAGGACAGCCGGTCGGCCGAGCCTTCCCGCCACGTCACCGTGCGCCAGGCCTGTTTCGGCAGCGCAAGCGCCACCTCCTTGGCCGACAACAAATCGGGCTCATCGCGTCGGCCCGTATTGTTCATCGGCTTGTCCATGCGCCGCGGGCTGGCTTCAGGCCGCCACATCAGGGTTTCCGGCAAGATGCCGACCACGTAAGCCACGCCCAATTCCGTCATGCCGGCGCGCAGCCGAGAGTCCCGACCGTAAGCCGAGTCCATCAAGGCGACACCGCGCGGCAAGCCAGCCTCGCAGGCCCAGCGGATTTGCTCTAATGCAATCTCCGGCTTGGTCTTGAACTTGATTTCCTTCGGCACCGCGGCCTTCTTCCGCCGCACACGATCCTTCGTCCAAGCTTCCGGCAGGTACAGCCGATAGGCCACCGGAAGGCTGGCGGCATGATTGGCAATCGAGAGCGACACCGCCACCTGGCAATTGGCCTGCTTGCCGAGTTGACCGCAATATTGGTGGTGTACGCCGACCGAATGCTTGCCTTGCTTGGGGAACGAGGTGTCGTCAATGATCCATGCCTCGATCGGTCCGCTCCTCTCGATCGCCGGCAGCACCATCTCGCGGACCTTGGACAGCACGGCCTCGTCCGACCAGTCTGCGACGCCGACAAAATGAAGCAGCGATTGATGCTGCGCCGACGTCCTCGCTGGAGCCGTACGCGCCGCCATCGGTTCCACGCTCTTGCGTTCTCCAGGCAACATCAAGCCGGTGCAGTAGTCGCGCAGCGGCCTCATCCGCTCCGCGTGACCAATCACGCTTCCAAGCCCCGCTACATATTCTGCAAACCGCGTTTCGCTATCTCCACCCTGATCGAGATTCATCTGGCCCTCCGCGCGCCAAACAGTGAATCTCCTCAAATACTTGATTCTTCGGCCTCAAGGACTGCGGCCGTCTGACTCAGTAAGACTAACCCACCCTACGGTCCTTCACTTCCCCGCCACGAAATAGAAATCCTCGCGCCCCGACGGCGACCCATATGTAAACGGCTGCTGCTCGTGCTTGGTGGCGGACCAGACGTCGTCGCGGACGATGTCGAACAGTTTTCGGATCTCGACGCGCGGCTCCTTGATCTCGCGGGCGAGCGCGGTGGAGAATGGGCTGTCGGCGCCATTGTCGCCGTCGATCGCGGTCTCGCCGTGCTTGGCGGCATAGACCACCATGAAGCCGGCGCCGGGCTCGATATTGGAAAAGCCCTTGTCGACCAGTTTGAGCGACAAGGTGTGCTGCATCGTCGGCGCAAACGGATTGTCGCGGCAGGCATCCAGAATCACCAGACGCACCTTTCGTGCGGCGCCGACGGCGGCGATCACCTGCTCTAGCGCAACCGCCTGACTCTCGGCGTCCCTGTCGGCGGCAAGCTTGGCGTCGATCGGAACCAGATAGTTCACCCCGCCGATCTCGAATCCGTGACCAGCGTAATAAACCACGGCCCAGTCGGCCTTCTCCGCTTCGTCGGCGAAGGTCTTCAGCGCGTCGAAGAACTTGTCGCGGGTCAGATCAGTGGCCGAAATCACGGTCTGGAATCCGACATCGTGCAGCACACTCGCGATCAGTTTCGAGTTGCGCGGCGGATTGGGCAGGGCGTGGACGTTCTTGTAGGCGCCGTTGCCGATCACCAGCGCGACGCGGCGCCCGCTGGGCGCGCCACCCGGCGCCTGCGGCGTCAGCGCGGCGAGCCGTTGCTGCGCGATCGCACGGGCACGCGCGACGTCGAGTTCGTCGAACTTGGTCAGCGAATAGGCCGCCGCGCGGTAGTCGGCGCGCGCCTGCGCCAGATCTTTCCTGCGCTCGTAGAGCTGGCCGCGGCCGGAATGGGCGCGGACATTGTTCGGGTTGATCTGGATGGCGGTGTTGTAGTCCTTCAGCGCGGCGTCGAGGTCGCCCTTCATCATGAAGACGTCGGCGCGATTATTGATCGCGAAGATGTTTCTCGGCTGCTTCTCGATCAGGCCGTTGCAGTCGGCAAAAGCCTGGTCGTACTTGCCCATCATGCCGTAGGTGATGCAGCGGTTGCCGGCAATCTGCGGCGCGGTCGGATCGATCTTCTCGGCCTCCGCGAAATCGGCGATCGCACCGTCATAGTCCTTCATCAGCGTGCGCACGCGGGCACGATTGGTCCAGCCGAGCAGAAATCTGGGCGTGTATTTGATAGACAGGTTGAAATCGTCGAGCGCGCTTTGCAGCGCCCCCCTGCGCAGCTGGATGACACCGCGGTTGTTGTAGGGGACACCGTAGGTCGGTCGCTTCTGGAGCGCGAGGTTGTAATCGGTCATCGCGAGGTCGTCCTGGCCCGTGCGCTCATAGGCGAGGCCCCGCAGGTTGAGGATGACGACATTGTCCGGATCGAGATCGACGGCCGTGGACAAGGTCTCGATCGCGTGGACGTAGTCGCGCTTGTTGATCAGCGTATTGCCGCGCACAGAGAGCGCGACCGCCTTGTCCTTGCCGGTGACCCGGTCGGCATTGAGCAGGTTGTCGCAGGCCGTCGCACGGGCCATGGCCTCGGCCTGGCGGTCGCGGCAGGTGGCGAGATCGTCGCCAAGCTGGGGCTCGGCCGCGGCGATCGCAGCACCGGAGATGAGTATGACGAATGTCAGGGGGACGACGCGCAGCATGTTGTCAGACCAGCTCCAGTCACCACATTTTTAAGTCGATCGTCGATCGCGCGGGTTCATCTAGCGCGGAGTTCCTCATCCCGCCAAGCCGGGCCGTCCGAAGCTGGGTTTTTCACAAACTCGTGTCGGCCCCGGCGTAACAATCGCAGGCGTCGGCCGTATCTCAGGTAACCGAAACGCCGCCGGGCAGGCTGTTCGCCCGGCCCCAACAGCCCTAGACTATCAGGCCTTCCGAAAGAGGATCCGCCATGCGCCGCTCCGCCCTCCTGCCCCTGCTCGCCGCCACCACCGCCCTGACACTGGCCTTTGCCTTGCCGTCCCGGGCCGCGGAAGACGCCGTCGTGATCCCCGCCCCCGCGTTGGACGCAGCTCCCGCGAGCGGCATCCAGACCGCCGTGGTTGCGGGCGGCTGTTTCTGGGGCGTGCAGGGCGTGTTCCAGCACACAGCGGGCGTCGTCAACGCGGTCTCCGGCTATGCCGGCGGCACCAAGGCGACCGCCGACTACCAGACTGTCTCGACCGGCCGGACCGGGCACGCGGAGTCGGTCGAGATCAAGTACGACCCCAAGAAGATCTCCTACGGCAAGATCCTCCAGATCTACTTCTCGGTGGCGCACGACCCGACCCAGCTCAACCGCCAGGGACCCGACAGCGGCACGCAATATCGCTCGGCGATCTTCACCACCTCCGACGAGCAGAAGAAGGTCGCGGAGGCCTATATCGCCCAGCTCAACGGCGCCAAGGTCTTCAACAAGCAGATCGTGACCAAGGTCGGCGCGCTGGAGGCGTTCTACCCGGCGGAGGCCTATCATCAGGACTATCTGACGCTGCACCCGAGCCAGCCCTACATCGCCTACAACGACATCCCGAAGGTCGAGAACCTGAAAAAACTGTTCGCGGATAACTATATTGAAAAGCCGACGCTGGTGAGTGCCAGCAAGGCCACCAACTGATCGCGAGATCACCAGAAAACGGGAGACCCATGCCCGACACCAAGACGAAAACCACAGACGACAAGGTCATCAAGAGCGAAGAGCAGTGGCGCAGCGAACTGACGCCGATGCAGTACGCGGTGCTGCGCGAGAAGGCGACCGAGCGTCCCTTCTCCGGCGAGTATGAGCACGACCACCGTGCCGGCACCTATGTCTGCGCCGGCTGCGGCAACGTGCTGTTCGAATCCGACGCCAAGTTCGATTCCGGCTGCGGCTGGCCGAGCTTCACCCAGCCCGCCGTCGAGAGCCATGTCGACGAGGAGCACGATGCGAGCCACGGAATGGTCCGCACCGAGGTGCTCTGCTCCCAATGCAGCGGCCATCTCGGCCACGTCTTCCCAGACGGACCCGGGCCGACCGGCCTGCGCTACTGCATCAACTCGGCGGCGATCAAGCTCGATCCAAAATAAGGTTGCGCGCCGCCCGGTTCCGCCATGGAACCCGGCGGCGCGATGTGCTTTTCTCTTCTGGCGGTCGAGCCGATGAGCGCAATCCGGCGGCCGCCAGGGAGGACGCCATGTCACTCGGGACCATCCTGATCATCCTGGTGATCATCTATCTGCTGGGCGGAATGTCCGGCCGGATCGGCGGCTATGGCTACGGCATGGGCCATTCCGGCATGGGGATCGGCGGCGTCGTGCTCGTGGTGCTGGTCGTGCTGCTGCTTCTTGGTAAACTGTAAACCATATAAACAACTGACATTATTAGGTTTTTCGCAGTTGCGGGCCTGCCATGCGTGGATTCATCATCTCCCATCACAGGGGTCGCAATTTTGTCAAATCGGCCTATATTAGAGGACGAGAATGATGTGTGCGGCGGGCCCAGCCGATTGTGGCCTCCGCCCTCCCAAACCCCACGCGCTTAGAGCCCCAGAGAAGATCACGAGGTCTTTGACCATGCGTCCACTGCGTCCGTTCAACTTCAACACCTCCGCCGAACTCTTTCCCGCTGCGATCCGTAAGAAGAAGCGCGCAGGGTTCACCTATCGCCGGTTCGGCACTGCGGCCGAAGCCGTGCAGTTCGCGATGGAGCAGTTGCCGATGGATTCGTTGAACGGCGCCTATCTCCAGGTCGAGGAAGCGCGCTTCGACCAGAATGGCATTCGTTCGCTCTATGAAAGCGAAGCCTTCCCGCTGCCGCGCCACCGCAAGCCCCAGCCGGCCGCGGAGACCGACGCCGACGCGGCGTAAGCTTTTTCGCAAGCCTTTCGATGTGCGCTGAAGGCGCGATGACCAAACGGTCGTCGCGCTTTTTGCGTTTGGGGCGTGGCTCAGATGCGCGGCTGCTTGTCGAGCCAGCGGCGCAAGAGGCGGACGTTGCGCATGTTGGCGCGGAACATGACGTCGAAGGCGTCGCCTGCGAACGGCACCATGCCGACCACGCCATCGACCGCGACATTGCCAAGCATCCGCGCCGTGAGATACCAGGGCGCGCCCAGCGCGCGGGCCTCGCGCACCAGCCACAGCGAGATCGCGGTGGTGATGATGTCGCCGACGATCGGGATCAACCCGATCAGTCCATCGATGCCGTAGCGGATATTCGTACCTGGCAGGACGAAGGCAACGTCGAGCAGTTTTGCGAGCGCCTCGAGCCGCGCGATCCGCTGCTCGCGCGTCAGATTGCCGAACGGATTGCCTTGCCCGAACTCAAAGCGAAACTCGCGAAACCCCTGCTCCAGCGTCTCGGGCCGGATCTCGTGGCCGTCCTGGTCGATGATCGGCCCACGCGCGGCTGCGTCCGAAAAGGGCGCGCGCGAACGGCCCCCGGGACGGGATCGGTGCGGAGCAAGGATGTCATCATCGGACATGGTCATGGGCCTGGAGGAAACGCGCGAGCGCAGCAGGGGTTGCGGTGCCGCGTCCGAAGGTCGCGCGCTCAGGTCGCAGCCACCGCCGGCTGCGGCTCCTCGACATATTTATGTACGAGCCAGGATGAAAGCACCGCCGGCACGAAGCCGACCAGGCCATACAGGATGAACTGCACCGCGCCCGAATCCGAGCCGCGCGAGCTATAGATCAGCGAGGCGAGGATAAAGGCGAACAGGCCGACCAGCAGGATCCGCAGCACCGGCCCAACCCGCCTGATGTGGATCAGGATGTCGTCCACCGCACCGATCATCAGCGACGGCAGGAAGCCGAACAGATAGCTGTATTGCAGCGTCTTGAAGAACACTGCGAATAGCTTGCCGACCTCGCCGAGACTGGTCTGGGTCCAGTAGCCGGACTGATAGGTCGTCGTCAGCAGCAGCAGGAAGCCGCCCACGAACGGACCAACGAGCGCAAACACCAGGTAGCGTTTCATCCAAAAGACCTCGCAATTCGCCATATTTATAGCAGCGCGGCGGGAAGCTTGGATAGCGGGTTCCGAAGGGTCGCGGCCCTGCCCTTTTCGGGAACGTCTGGCAAATCGACGAGTTCTTAGAAGACTGCGAATTCTGACTTGTATCGGCACGATTGGACCCAATGATGCGTACAGCCCTGCTTCTCGCGACGGTCGCGTTGACGACCCTGACCGGCCCCTCGACCGTGTCCGCTTTCGCACAAGGCCACATGGGCACGCCGCAGCAACAGAACGCCTGCTCGCGGGATGCGTCGCGCTTCTGCCGCAAGGACCTCGGCAATGACGGCGCGGTCCAGGGCTGCCTGCAAGCCAACCGGGCCAAGCTGTCGAAGTCTTGCAGCAAGGTGTTCGAGAGCCACGGCATGTGAGCGAACGTCCGCATTGTGCGTGACGGACGCGCAACAATTGCGAATTCATTCGCGTCGCCCATTGCAGCTCTTAGACAATGGCGCATAATTCACTCGGGCGGCGCAGCACTTTTCGAATTCGAACATCACGAGAGATCGAGCGACCACAGGCAGGGGTTCTCTCTGCGTGAAGGCTGTGACATGCAGCAAATCAAGCTGCGTGCGGCGCCCCAAAATCAAGTGGTTCAACCCACGGAACTCGGGGACGCATTCTGCATGACACGCTATCGGACGTTCGCTTCGCTCTTCGCCTTCGTCACCGCCGCCACCGCCCTCCAGACATCACCCAGCCTCGCCTTCTCGTCCGAAGCGCAGCAGATGTGCTCAGGCGATGCGATGCGGCTGTGCTCCAGCGAAATCCCCGACATCCCGCGCATCAGGGCCTGCATGGTGCGGAACAAGGCGCAGGTCAGCCCCGGCTGCCGCGCCGTGATGGATCGCGAAGCGGCGGCCGCAGCAGCATCGCGCAAGCGGGAAGCGGCCGCGCAGTAGACCCACCCTGATGTCATTCCGGGGCGACGCGTAGCGTCGAACCCGAAATCCATGTCCCCGCATTGCGCGTTGCACGATGGATTCCGGGCTCGCGCTTCGCGCGCCCCGGAATGACGGAAATGGCTTAAGCTCGCCCTAGTCGCCCCACTGCGCGAAGGCATCGTTGAAGGCGCGCTCGCCCGGAGCGCCCTTCTCGATGGCGATGATGGCGCGGCGCTGGTTGGCGTAGACCAGCGGCACGTCGAACCACGAGCGCTCCTTCAGGAGCTGGACGTTGCGGCCGCGGTCGGCATCGACATTGGAGAGGCCGACCAGGAAGAAGCCGTCGGTGACCTTGACGGCGAGACCCGCGAGCGGCGTGCCGCGCGCCTGCTCGTTCGACTTCATCAGGATGCCCGGCACGTTGGAGACGCTGCCGCCCGGAAAGTCCGACGGCAGGATGAAGGTCAATTCCGCGGTGTGGCTCGCCGGCAGCGATAAATCGGTGTTGCGGCGGAACGACATCGTCATCTTGAACTTGCGGTCGGGGATCTCGATGTCGGCGCGCACGGCGACATCGGCCTTCTGGTTGCCCGACGCCTTGATCGGCTCGAGCCGCCACACCACCGAGCCGACAAATTGCTTGCCCTTCGGGTCGGACGGATCCTCGTCATAGAGTACGACCTTCTGCGCCACCGGCGCGACCGGCTGGTCGCTGCCGAGGGCTGGCCGACGCGATCCGGGATCTTCGGCTTGCTTTGCGGCTGCGAGGCATCCTTCGGCGCCTCCACCACCTGGGTGGGCGACGACTTGAACAGGTTGCTCGCGGTCTGGACCAGCGACCTGCCCCAGAGGATGCCGGCGCCGGCCAGGATCAGCACAATGCCGACAGCGATCGCACTCTTGAACGGGAAGATGGAGCCGGCGCGCTTCGGCTTCTTGGCACCGCGGTCGAGAACGGGGATATGCGGGCGCCCCGACGGCTGTCGCGGCGTGTAGCGCTCAGCCTCCTCCATCAACTCGTCATAGGAATAGGGTGCGTCGGGTTCGGCGGCGCGGTTTTCCAGGCTCGGCTCGAGCCGGTCGAATTCCGGCGAGGGCGAGGGCACGTTGGCGTAGGTGCGGCGCGCGGCGCGGTTGGCCTGCGCGGCGGCACCGCCGAGATCGTTGACGTCGGCGGTGATGTCACGGAAGCCGCGCACACCCGGGGCCGGCGGTGGCGGTGGCGGCGGTCCGGCATCCGGCGAGCGGCGCGGGGGAGAGCGATCGCGCCCGAGCGGCGGCTCCGGCGGAGCCGGCTGGCGTGGCGCATCGAAACGCGGAGCGCGCGGCGGACGCTGGGCATCGCCCTGATCATCGCCGCCGAGCGGCGGACGGTCGTTGCGCGGCGGCGGCGCGGCCGGACGGGCCCGCGGTGGCGCGGCCGGCTGGGGAGATGCGGACGGGTTGTTTTCGGTCGCACGGGCGCTGGCCCGGCGGAACGCATCGCCGCTGCCGCCACCACTCCGGGCGCCGCCACCGGGACGCGAGGCCTCGCGGGCGCGCTGGGCGGCCTCGGATTCGACCTTGCGGACGGCCTCTTCCAGCGACAGCCGCTCGCGGGTAATCTCGGATTCGGAGAGCGGCGGCTGCACGCTGCGGAGCTGCGCGATCAGGGCCGTGCGCGCCCGTTCATAGAGCGCGCGCCGGCTTTCGCCGGGAGCGTTGGGGTCCAAGGCGGCAATAGCGCGGGCGATCAGCGGATAGTAATCAGCCATTTCAGCTCAATTATACGCGCGTCCTGGTAAGAGATCGTTAAGCCTCAAACGGATTTTGTACCAGGATAGTATCCTCGCGTTCGGGGCTGGTGGAAAGCAGTGCGACCGGGCACCCCACCAATTCCTCGATCCGGCGGACATATTTGATGGCCTGGGCCGGCAGGTCGGCCCAGGACCGCGCGTTGGCGGTCGGCTCCTTCCAGCCCTCGATGGTCTCGTAGATCGGCTCGACCCGGGCCTGGGCGCCCTCGCCGGCCGGGAAATGGTCGATCTCCTTGCCGTCAAGTTTGTAGCCGATGCAGACCTCGATCGAATCGAAGCCATCGAGAATGTCGAGCTTGGTCAGCGCCAGCCCGTTGATGCCGCAGGTCCGTACGGTTTGACGGACCAGCACGGCATCGAACCAGCCGCAGCGGCGTTTGCGCCCGGTATTGACCCCGAACTCGCGACCGCGACGGCCGATCTCCTCGCCGATCTCGTTCAGGAGCTCGGTCGGGAACGGCCCCTGGCCGACCCGGGTCGTATAGGCCTTGCAGATACCGAGCACGTAGCCGACTCCGCCCGGACCGATGCCCGTTCCGGTCGCGGCCTGCGCCGCCACCGTGTTCGACGAGGTGACGTAGGGATAGGTGCCGTGGTCGACGTCGAGCAGTGCGCCCTGCGCGCCTTCGAACAGGATGCGCTTGCCCGCACGCCGCTCGATATCGAGCAGGCGCCACACGGTCTCGGCATAGGGCAGGAGCTGCGGCGCGAACGCGCTCAGTTCAGCCAGGATCTCCTTGCCGTCGAACTCGGGGAGGTTGAGGCCACGACGCAATGCGTTGTGGTGAGCAAGGAGGCGATCGATCTTGTGCGGGAGCGTGTCGAGGTCGGCGAGGTCCATCAGGCGGATGGCACGGCGACCGACCTTATCTTCATAAGCCGGCCCGATGCCGCGGCGGGTGGTGCCGATCGCAGTTGCCGAGTTCGAGCTCTCACGCAAGGCATCGAGCTCGCGATGCAGCGGCAGGATCAGGGTCACGTTCTCCGCGACACGCAAATTCTCCGGGCCGACCGCCACGCCCTGCCCGCGCAGCTTGGTCACCTCGTCGAGGAAGGCCTGCGGATCGAACACCACGCCGTTACCGATCACCGCCAGCTTCGACGGGCGAAGCACGCCAGAGGGCAACAGTGCAAGCTTGTAGGTCTCGCCATTGATGACGAGCGTGTGGCCGGCGTTATGGCCGCCCTGGAAGCGTGCGACGATGTCCGCCTGCTCCGACAACCAGTCGACGATCTTGCCCTTTCCTTCGTCGCCCCACTGGGCGCCGACGACGACAACATTGGCCATTCGCGGGTAATCCTTCGAAGATTTTAAGTGCGCCCAGCCCAATTCCCGGCCCAAGGCCGTTCGCACGCAAGGCAGCCCAACCGGATAAAGGAAGCGGCCCTTCTAGGCAAGCAAGAACGGGGCTTTTTAGAGGCTCAGAACCAGCTTCAAGCCTTTGATATCCCCTGAAAATCCAGAAATGTTCAAGGACCGTCCTCCTGAGATGCCCCGATGGCCCGGTCCTCCCGGCTTCCGGCGAAATTGACACGCATCAACCTGCCGTCGCGTCCAATGCGTCAAAGGCTTGCTGTCATCGCCATACGGTTCAATTGCGGTCACTGTGCTGGCCGCCTCCATTTTCAGGAATCCCGTGCCCCCATCGTTCGAGCCGGCTGACAAGTCCTTTTGGCGCCTTTCGTCCGACCAACTCTCCAGCCGGCTCGGCTGCGGACTCACCGGGCTGACCGCGGCCGGGGCCTCCGAGCGCCTCGCGCGCTTTGGGCGGAACAGCGACGCACCGCCCCGCATCGAGGGCGCGATGCGCGCGATCCTGCACCGGCTGCTCGAGCCCCTGTCGCTGATCCTGCTGGTGGCCGGCATCATCTCGATGCTCACCGGAGACACGATCGGCGGGCTGATCATTGTCTTGATTCTCACGCTATCGATCGGGCTCGACACCATCCAGGAGGGCCATGCGGTGCGGGCCGCGGAAATCCTCCGCCGCTCGGTGGCGCTGAGGGCCGAGGTCAAGCGCGACGGCGCATTCGGCCAGATCGATGTCGAAGAGGTCGTCCCTGGCGATCTGCTGCGCGTCCGCGCCGGCGACATCATCCCGGCGGATGCGCTGATCCTGGAGAGCACCGCGTTCACCGCCGGCGAGGCGGCGCTCACCGGCGAGCCCTATCCGGTGCAGAAGCGCGCCGGACCCGCTGCGAATCCCGACGACACATCGAATGCGCTGTTTCGCGGCGCGGTGGCGCAGACCGGCGAGGCGATTGCGCTTGCCGTGCGTACCGGACGCGACACGGTGTTCGGGGCAGCCGCGGCCGCCCTCGCAGAAGCGCAAGTGCCGTCGCCGTTCGAGCGCGACTTGCGCGAATTCGGCCTCGTGATCGCGCGCGCGACGCTCGCGCTGGTGCTGATCGTGCTCACCGTCCGCGTGGTGTTCGGCCGCCCGGTGATGGACTCGCTGCTGTTCTCCGTTGCGCTTGCGGTCGGGCTGACGCCGGAGCTGTTGCCGATGATCACCACCGTGACGTTGTCGCGCGGTGCGCTGCGCATGGCTGGCCGCAAGGTGATCGTCAAGCGGCTCGCCGCGATCCACGATCTCGGCGCCATGACCGTTTTGTGCACGGACAAGACGGGCACACTGACCTCGGCCGAGATCACGCTGGCCAAGAGTTCTCGATGGCGATGGAAAAGACGATACTCGCGCGGCGCGGCTCGGCGCGATCGTAGCCAGCCTTGGCGGCGACCGTGGCTCGCTCGATACTGCGCTCGTTGCGGGCGAGCCGAATGCCGCGCAGGGCTGGACGCTTGCCGGCAGGCAGGCGTTCGATTTTTCGCGCCGGTTGGGGTCGGTGCTCGCGACCGGTCCGGAAGGCGCTCTGCTGATCGTCAAGGGCGCGCCGGAGGCCGTGCTCGAGCGATGCACGACGCAGCGCAGCGGCGTGATGGATGACGGCGCACGTGCCGCGGCGATCGCGCGCGTGCATGATCTCGGGAGAGAGGGCCTGCGCAGCGTCGCCATCGCTTCGCGCGCCTGGACCGGCGCAACGCGCGAGGTCGAAACGGAGGATGAGATCGATCTTGTCTTCGAGGGCCTTTGCGCCTTCGCCGATCCGCCGAAGCCGACGGCTGCGGCTGCCATCGCCCGGCTCGCCGCGAGCGGCGTGGGCCTGAAGATCCTGTCGGGCGATGATCCCGTGGTGGTCAAGCGGCTCGCCGGACTCGTCGGACTGAACGCCGAGCGCGTGCTGTCTGGCGCCGACATCGCCGAGCTCAGCGACGAGGCGCTCGTCGTGCAGGTGCAATCGGCCGACGCCTTCGGCCGCCTCGCGCCGGACCAGAAATCGCGCATCGTCAAGGCGCTGCAGGCACGCGGCGCGGTGGTCGGCTTCCTCGGCGACGGCATCAACGACGCGCCGGCGCTCAAAGTCGCCGATATCGGCCTGTCGGTCGAAGGCGCGACCGGCGTGGCGCAGGCCGCGGCCGACATCATCCTGCTCGCCTCCGATCTCGAGGTCGTCGCCGACGGCGTCGAGGAAGGCCGGCGCACCTTCGCCAACATCATGAAATATGTCCGCATGGGCGCGAGCTCGAATTTCGGCAACATGCTGTCGATGGCGATAGCCTCCATCGCGCTGCCGTTCCTGCCGATGCTGCCGACGCAGATCCTGCTCAACAACCTGCTCTATGACCTCTCCGAGCTCGGCATTCCCTTCGACCAGGTCTCGCCGGCCGCGACCGCGCGGCCGCAGGTGTGGAGCATGACGCGGCTGGCCCGCTTCGCCGCAATCATGGGACCGCTGTCCTCGGTGTTCGATTTCCTGACCTTCGGCGCGCTGATCTGGCTGTTCAAGGCCTCGCCGGAAGAATTCCGCACCGCATGGTTCATCGAGTCCATGGCGACGCAGATCCTCGTGATCTTCATCATCCGAACCAATGGAAAGCCCTGGCACAACTGGCCCGATCCGGTGCTGTCGGCCTCGTCGCTGATTGCGCTGCTGGTGGCGATGGTGTTGCCGTTCACGCCGATCGGCACCTGGTTCGGATTCGTCACGCCGCCCGCGCTCATGATGACAGGCATCGCGGCTCTGGTCGTGATCTATCTCGCCTGTGCCGAGCTGTTGAAGCCGTTTGCGATCCGTGCGGGGCGAAAGGGCTGAGGATTTGTGACGGTCATATTTCGGCGGCGCCGGAGCCGCGCGGATTTCCGCGCCCTCCGGTTGACGCAAGTCAACGCACTGTTGTTCCGCGCATCGATAGTGTGAGCCCGCACGCGATCGAGACCCCGTAGAGGCGGCCATGCGCAAATTCGACGCCATCGCAATCGGATCCGGGCTTGGCGGCCTGACCGCCGCTGCACTGTTCGCCCGCGCCGGCCGCAAGGTATTGGTGCTCGAGCGCAACCACAGTTTCGGCGGCGCGGCGACGGTCTATCGTCATGGCCAGCTTGCGATCGAGGCATCGCTGCACGAGATCGACGGCCTCGACGCCGGCGATCCCAAGCTGCCGATCCTGCGCACGCTCGGACTCGATCGGGACCTTGATTTCGTCGATGTCGGCGCGCTGCACGAGGTGCGAAGCCCGCTGTTCGACCGGCCCTTCGTGATGCCGTGCGGGCTCGACGCCGCATCGCTGGCCGCCAGGGCGCAATTCCCCGCGCAAGCCAAGGGCATCGAACAATATTTCGAGCGCATCGACGCGGTGCGGCGGACAGTTTCGATGATGAGCGCGCATCAGGATGATCGCAGCTGGTGGCTGTGGAACGCGCCGACCTTACCCTGGCGGCTATGGCCCCTGATCCGCGACCGGCACGTCACCTTGAGCGAGGCGCTCGCCGGCCTGTTCGGCGACAACGAGAACGTCAAGCTCGCGCTGGCGTCGAACCTCGGCTACTACACCGACAATCCCGATACGATGCCCTTCATCCATTTCGCGATTCCGCAGGCCTCGTACCTCGTGGGCGGCGGCCACTATGTCCGCGGCGGCTCGCAGGCGCTAAGCGACCGCCTGGTTTCCATCATTCGTGAGGCTGGCGGTGAGGTGGAAGCCGGCCGCGAGGTCGAGACCATCCTGCTGGACGGCAACCGCACGCGCGGTGTGCGCCATCGCGCAACGGGAACTGACGACGTCCACGAGGAACTTGCCCCGATCGTCTTCGGCAACGCGGCGCCGACGGTTTTGGCTTCGATGCTCCCGGAGGAGAGACGCGCCGCCTTCATGTCGCGCTATCAGGGCCGGCTGCCGTCGATTTCGCTCTGGACGATGTCGATCGGCCTCGCCCGCCCGTCCCGCGATTTCGGCGTCAAGCACTATTCGACCAGCATCCTGCCGGCGTGGCTCACCACCCTCTCCGGCTTCCGCGAAGCGGCCGCGCTGCTTGGCGAGGACCCGCCTCGCCGTCTGACGCCTTACGGCTTCGTTGCTTACGACCAGATCGATTCCGGATTGAACCAGCAATCCCCTTACCTCGGGGCTCTGGTCGGCGCCGATCGGATCGAGAATTGGGCCGGCCTTGACGCGGATGCGAAACGTGCCCGCAAGGAGCGCTGGATGGATCTGGTCATTGCGGATCTCGATCGGCAATTCCCCGGCATTGCCGGCGCGATCGTGCAGCGCGAAATGTCGACCTCGGAGACCTTCGCGCATTATCTCAACACGCCGGGCGGCTCGATCTACGGCTTTGCCCCGCAATCACGCGGCTTCAAGCCGCTTGCCACGACCGCGATCGACGGGCTCTATCTCGCCTCGGCATTCACCGGCGGCGGCGGCTTTACCGGGGCGATCCTCGGCGGCGGCTGGGCCGCTGGTGCCGCGATGCGCCCGGACGCCGCAAGCGAGCGGCAGTCTCATCATGCCAACGGGGAACACGTCTCCTGATGTTCCGCCGCTTCGTCCCGCGCATGGTGGCGATGCATCTGCCCCATTGATACGACGCGGATTTCCGTGTCTGTGGGCGGGCCGGGTTACGAACCGGCCCGGGGGCCGCCGGGCTGGAGCCTCGGCGCGTGACGCGGGGCCATAACAATCACAATGTCCGCCACCGGCCAGACCAAGGGCGCCGCCACGCCCGGCCACAACTGGATCGCCAACCAGCCTTATCTCCTGCTCAGCATCACCGCGCTGTGCTGGGCCGGCAACGCAATCGTCGGGCGACTCGCCGCCGGCCACATCCCGCCGGTCACGCTGTCGTTCCTGCGCTGGTCCTTCGCCTTCCTGCTGGTGCTGCCGTTCGCCTGGAAGCACCTCGCCCAGGACTGGCCCGCGATCCGCGAGAAGCTCGGCCTGATGATCGTGCTGTCGATCACCGGCATCGGCGCCTTCAATACACTGCAATATTGGGCGCTGGAGCATACCCAGGCGCTCAACACCCTTCTGTTGCAGTCAGCCGCGCCGCTGATCGTGGCGCTGTGGTCGCTGGCCATCCTCGGCGTCCGGCTTACCGCGGCGCAGGCCTTCGGCGTGCTGCTCTCGATGTGCGGTGTTCTGATCATCCTGCTGCACGGCGATTTCACCACGCTGTCGAACATCGACTTCAACAAGGGCGACCTGATCTTCATCGTCGCGCTGATCATCTTCGCGCTGTATTCGGTGCTGACCCTGAAGCGGCCGCCGATGCATGGCCTGTCGTTCCTCGCCTTCACCTTCGGCGCCGGCGCGGCCTGTCTCATTCCGCTGGAGATCTGGGAATTGTCGGCGTACCCCGTGATGAAGCTCGACGGGCCGAACCTCCTCACCCTGTTCTATGTGTCGGTGTTTCCGTCGACGCTCGCCTATCTCTGCTTCAATCGCGGGGTCCGCCTGATCGGCGCCAACCGCGCCGCACCGTTCTTCCACGTCGTGCCGGTGTTCGGCTCGATCATGGCGATGGTCTTCCTCGGCGAGCACCCGCAGGCCTTCCATTTCATCGGCTTCGCGCTGGTGCTGTCGGGGGTGTTCGTGGCGTCAAGGAAGCAGGCGACCTGACGCTTCAATGCGGTTCTCTTCGATTTCGGTGCGCATAGCGCGGATTGACACCGCAATAAGCGCGCGTGCCGGACGCAGTTGCCGTGCATTGGCGATAGGTCGAGAAGCTGCAATTGCCCGGATAGCCCCAATGATCCCCCTGGAGGCAATAGCGCTCCGCGCGGGCCGGGGCCGCTCCGATGGCGCAGCACAAAGCGAGGGCAAGCAAGCTGACCGAAACAAGGCGGTTCATGGATCCCCCCGATGGCGCGTGTGGCGCTCCCCCTGTTACCTTGCCGGCCGACGAGGACCTCCCGTTGATCAAGATCAATGTCCGGAAGGCACGTCACCGCCCTTGAATTTGCTATAGGCTTGCTCCGTCGCGATGATGACGTGCTCGGCGCAGCCGTTGACGCGATGCGGATCGGCCTCGGTCTCGTAGGCCTTCGACGTCATCATGTCGAGGAAGGCCGCGACCGACGGATAATAGACCAACGCGACGAAATCCCAGTCACTGCCCGCGTGCGGGCCGAGTGCGACCGCCTTGGCCTCGCCGGTCCAGAGCAGCGTGCCGCCGCGCGCCTTGATCATGGGCACGGTGATCGCGCTGTAGCGCAGATAGGCATCCCAGCCCGAACCATCGCCATCGCGCGAGTGCGCGTGGAAGCGCATCAGGTTCAGCATCACCACCGGCGCATGCTGGTCGAGCCCTCGCAGGCCCTCGATGTTCAACATATTGACCGCCAATGTCGCCTCCTCCGGTCGTGCCTGCATTGTAGCATTGCGGCGGCGTGACTTGTGTCACGACGGCAATCCGGCGCAAGGTCGTATGTGACGCCAATGACGATCGCTTCGCCCGCGCCACCCGCCTCAAATCCGGCCGGCTGGCTCAATAACCAGCCCTATTTGCTGTTGAGCCTGAGCTCGCTGTTCTGGGCCGGCAACATCGTGCTCGCGCGTCATGTTGGCGCGCATGTGCCGCCGCTGACGGTGACCACGATCCGCTGGTTCGGCGTGTTCCTGATCCTGCTGCCGTTCTCCTGGCCGCATCTGAAGCGCGACTGGCCGGCGTTGCGCAACAGCCTGCCGCTGATGCTGTTCCTGTCACTGGTCGGCTTCGCCTTCAACAACGCGATCTCCTACTGGGCCCTGCAATACACGGAGGCGCTGAACGCGCTGCTGATCCAGTCGGCCGGGCCGCTGTTCGTGGCGCTGTGGTCGCTGGTGCTGTTCGGCGTGCGATTGACGGGTGCACAGCTCGCCGGCATCGCGATCTCGCTTGCGGGCGTGCTCGTCATCATCCTGCACGGCGATTTCGCGGCGCTGGCGAGCATCAGCTTCAACAGGGGCGACATCATGTTCGCCTCGTCGCTGGTCGCGTTCGGGATCTACTCCGCCTTCATCCCACGCCGGCCGAAGGTTCATCAGCTCTCCTTTCTCTCCTTCACCACCTGCTGTGGCGCGATGATGCTGCTGCCGACCGCGATCTGGGAAGCCTGGAGCGGCAGCGTGCTGCAATTCGACACTGTGACGCTGGCGACGCTCGGCTACATCCTGATCTTCCCCTCGACGCTCGCCTATCTGTTCTTCAACCGCGGCGTCGCGCTGATCGGGCCGAACCGCGCCGCGCCGTTCTTTCATCTGGTGCCGGTGTTCGGCTCGGCGATGGCGATCCTGCTGCTCGGCGAAAAGCTCCAGCCGTTTCATTTGATCGGCTACGCGCTGGTGCTCGCCGGCGTCGTCATCGCCTCGCGGCAGGGCTCGGCGATGAAGTAATTCCACGCTGCGGACGCGGTGCGCTGCCCTGCCGTCTTCCGGTTTCGATTTGGACCAGCTAGGTTCCCCGGCAACGAAAACGAGGGAACGTCCAAATATGCTGTCATCAGTCCTGCGCGTCGTACGCGCCATCAGCGCGGCCGTGCTGTGTCTCACCGCCGCATCCACCTCGCAGGCCGACACCTGGCCCAGCCGCAACATCACGCTGGTGTTGCCGTTTGCGGCCGGCAGCGGCACCGACACCACGACACGGCTGATCTCGCAGCATTTGTCGCAGGCGCTCGGCGTCGGCATCGTGATCGAGAACAAGGCGGGCGCCAACGGCATGATCGCCGCGACCTATGTCGCGCGCTCAACGCCCGACGGCTACACCCTGCTGGTCACCACCAACACCACCCATTCGGCCAATCCCTATCTGCTCAAGAGCCTGACCTACGATCCGGTGAAGGATTTCACCCCGATCGCGCGGACCGGCGATCTGCCCTTCATGCTGGTGATCCACCCGGACGTGCCAGCCAAGACCGTCGGCGAGCTCGTCGCCTACGGCAAGGCCAACCCGGGCAAGCTGAGCTACGCCTCGGGCTCGTCTTCGGCGATCGTGTCGGGCGCGACCTTCGCGCGCAATGCGGGGCTCGACCTCCTGCACGTGCCCTACAAGAGCTCGCCGCCCGCACTCAACGACGTCATGGGCGGCCGCGTCTCGATGATGTTCGTCGACATCCTGACCGGCCTGCCGCATGTCAACGGCAACGCGCTGCGTGCGCTCGCCGTCACGACCAGGGACCGCACGCCGCTGGTATCTAATCTCCCCTCGATGCAGGAGGCGGGCGTGCCGGACTTCGACATCTCGTCCTGGCAGGGCTATTTCGGTCCGGCCGGCATGCCCAAGGAGATCGTGACGCGGCTCAACACCGAGATCAGGAAAATCGTCGAGAAGCCGGAGATCAAGGCCCAGCTTGCGACCCTTGGCATGGACGCTTTCTCCGGCACGCCGGAGGAGCTCGGCACGTTCGTGAATGAGCAGCTCGTGCTGTGGGAGCGGCTGATCAGGGACGCGGGAATCGAGAAGCAGTAGGCCGATCGCCTGTTACATTCTCCGTCATGGCCGGGCTTGTCCCGGCCATGACGTCGCGATTGATAGAACGCTTGCGCGAAACTTACGCCGCGCGCACCTTGGCGAGGAAGCCGTCGACGGCGCTGCGCAGCGCACCGGACTGGTTGTCCAGCTCGCGAGCGTTGGTCAGCACTTCGGTGGCCGCAGAGCCGGTCGCTTCCGCGGCCGAGGTGACGCCGCCGATATGAGTGTTGATCTCGCTCGAGCCGGCCGCGACCGACTGGATGTTGCGGGCGATCTCGCGGGTCGCCTCGCCCTGTTGCTCGATCGAGGCCGAAATGCCCGCGGTGATCTCGCTCATCTCGGCGATGGTCTGGGTGATGCCGCCGATTGCCGCGACCGCATCGCTGGTCGAGGTCTGCATCGCCGCGACCTGGGCGGAGATTTCCTCGGTGGCCTTGGCGGTTTGGTTGGCCAGCGCCTTGACCTCGGAAGCGACGACGGCGAAGCCGCGGCCGGATTCACCGGCGCGCGCCGCCTCGATGGTGGCGTTGAGCGCGAGCAGGTTGGTCTGCGCCGCGATCGAATGAATGAGCTTGACCACCTCGCCGATCTTCTCGGCGCCGGTCGAAAGCTCCTGCACCGTGGCGTTGGTACGCTCGGCGTCGCTGACGGCGCGGCTCGCCACTTCGGTCGAGCGCGTCACCTGGCGGGAGATTTCCGCAACCGAGCTCGACAGCTCTTCGGCGGCGGCTGCGACCGTGCCGACATTGCCGGACGCCTTCTGCGAAGCCGCACCCACCGTCGCCGCCCGCGACGAGGCGTCGCTGGCGGTCGCGGTCATCGACTGCGCCGTGCTCTGCATGCCGGCGGCGGCCGAGGAGACCGAACGGACGATGCCGTTGACGCTGCGCTCGAAGTCGCTGGCGATGCCTTCCATCGCGCTCCGGCGTTCCGACGCGGCGCGTTCCTTTGCTGCAGCCTCGGTCCTTTCGATGTCGCGGATGCGGACAGCGTTGTCCTTGAAGATCTGGACGGTCGACGCCATCGCGCCGACCTCGTCGCCGCGGCCGACGCCGGGGATGTCCCCCTCCAGCTTGCCGTCGGCGAGATCCTTCATGCGGGTGCCGAGCAGCGCCAGCGGACCGCTGATGCTGCGGCCGAGCAGCCAGGCGACGGCGCCGGCCACGATGACGATGGCAAGCATGGCGAGACCGAGCGACCAGAACACCGGACCCATCTTGGCGTCGATGTCGTCGAGATAGGCGCCGGTGCCGAGATACATGTCGAGGCCGGGGACGGCCACGGCATAGCCGATCTTGCGGATCAGCCCTTCCACACCCGGCTTGGCATATTCATAGGTCAGCAGGATCGAGCCGTTGGCCTTGGCACCATTCATGAGCTCCCAGGACAGCTTGCGGCCGTTGGTCACGACCTCCATGCGGTTGGTGCCGATCTGCTTCGGATCGGGCGCGAGCTGGGTGATGCCGTCATAGGACGTGCCGAAGAGATAGCCCGAGCCGTTGTCATAGGTCATCGAATTGCCGTAGCGGCGAAGATCGGCCATGGCCGCGTCCTTCGTCATCTCGCCGGCATCGACGCGCTTCTTGAGCGCTAGCGCGTAGTTGCGCCCCAGTTCGACAATGGCCTTGGCCTGGTCGATGCGCGCATTCACCATCTCGCGCTTCATCAAATAACCGGCGAGGACTCCGGCAACGCACAGGCCGAACAAGGTGACGCCGACAAGGATGCCAAGCTTGGGGACGATCTTCAGATTGCTCAACTTCACGGGGTGGGCTCCGGGGAAAAAGGGATGCGGACGCGCGAGTGAATCGATCGAAATTATTTCAACTTTTAGTGTGAGACCCCTTAGCAAGTTACTTACGTACCCCCGTAGAAGCCCGGACGCTGCCGGCAAAACCGGCAAATAATCGCAGGCTCGACAACCGGGGATTGTACGCGCGCGCATCGATTTCGCGTAAAAGACGCAAAGGCCCGCCCATGAGGATCGGGTCACAACAAGAACCGACAAACCAAATCGGGAGCAGGAAATGCCGAAATACAGGGTGGTGACGCCAAAGGGCGCGAGCTTCACGGTCGCCGGCAGCGACTATTCGTACGAGCGCGAGGCGCTCGATCCGATCGATGCCGAGATCATCGAGGCCCCCGCCAACGAGGCCGAGTTCATCGCAGCCGCGAAAAATGCCGACGCCATCTACGCCAAGGGCATCCCGATCACCAAGACCATCATCGACGCACTCGAGAGCTGCAAGGTCATCACGCTCGGCTCAGTCGGCGTCGACAGCGTCGACATCAAGGCCGCAACTGCCCGCGGCATTCCTGTGACCAATATCCCCGACACCTTCATCGAGGAGGTCGCTGACCACGCCATGACGCTGCTGCTCGCCGGCTTCCGCCGGCTGATCGAGCAGGACAAGATGGTGCGCGGCGGGCGCTGGGCCGAGGGCCGGCCCGCGCTGCTCAAGATCCCACGGCTGATGGGCCAGACGCTCGGCTTCGTCTCGTTCGGCCGCGTCGCGCGTGCGGTCGCCAAGCGCGCCGCGCCGTTCGGCCTGCGCATGATGGCCTACGATCCCTTCATCCAGGAAACGCTGATGTACGACCACGGCGTGATGCCGGCGACGCTGAACGAGGTGCTGTCGCAATCCGACTTCGTCTCGATGCACGCGCCCGCCCGGCCCGAGGTGCATCACATGCTGACCGAAAAGCACTTTCGGCAGATGAAGAAGGGCTCGATCTTCATCAATACCGGCCGCGGCGCCACCGTGGACGAGGAGAGCCTGATCAAGGCGCTGCAGGAGGGCTGGATCGCGCATGCCGCGCTCGACGTGCTGGAGAAGGAACCGCCGTCGCACAACAACCCCATCCTCAGCATGGAGAACGTGACCCTGACCGCCCACGTCGCTTCGGCCTCGGCACGGTTCGACGAGGCGCGCAAGCGCCGCGTGGGCTACGAATTGTCACTGGTGCTTCAGGGCATGTGGCCGGTAAGCTGCGTGAACCCGTCGGTGCTGCAAGACACCGCGCTCCGCCGCTGGCAGCCCGTCAGCATGGATCGCGGCCCGAACAGCTAGGCGGCCGGCGCAAAGCGCGCCGAAAGACCGGGACGGCCCTTCACCGGCGATCAACGCCGGGAAGGGAAACATCATAGGGAGGAACTGATGAGGAACGACATCACGCGTCGTGATGCCTTGGCGCTGGGCCTGTCCGCTGCATCGCTCGCTGCCACCGGTGTTGCAGCGCACGCGCAATCCGCGATCAAGGCTGCCGACGTCCCCGCGCCGAAACTGCCGATCGAGAAGGGCGCAACGCTCCGCATGCTGCGGCCGGTGCGCTTCGTCCAGGCCGACGAGGACGTGTTCCGCGCCAATGCGGCCAAGTTCACCAAGGAGACCGGTGTCGAGGTCAAGGTCGATTTCGTCGGCTGGGAGGACATCAACCAGCAGACCGCGGTCACCGCCAATTCCGGCGCAGGCCCCGACATCATCATCGGCTTCTCCGATGCCCCGCACATCTATATCGACAAGCTGATCGAGCTGACCGACGTCGCCGACTATGCCGGCAAGCGTTACGGTGGCTGGCTGCCGCTGGCGCAGCGCTACGGCAAGAAGAACAAGAGCGACACCTGGATCGGCCTGCCGTTCGGCGCCACCGCGGGTCCGCTGATCTACCGCAAGTCGATCCTGCAATCGGTCGGCTTCGACAAGGTGCCGGAAGACCATGCCGGAATTGTCGACCTGTGTCAGAAGCTGCAAAAAGCCGGCAAGCCCGCGGGCTTCGCGCTCGGCAACGCCAAGGGCGACGGCAACGGCTTCGCGAGCTGGGCGCTGTGGTCGCATAACGCCGCCCTGCTCGATGAAGAGGGCAACGTCACCATCAACAGCAAGGAGACGATCGCCGCGCTGAACTGGGTCAAGCAGCTCTACCCGACCTTCATCGCCGGCACGACCTCGTGGAACGACGTCAGCAACAACCGCGCCTATTCCGCGCAGGAAATCGCACTGACGGCTAACGGCGTCTCGCTGTATTTCTCGCTGAAGAACGACCCGGCGACCAAGGCGATCGCCGACGACAGCGAGCATCAGCTGCTGCCGAAGGGCGTCGCCAAGGTCTCGCCAATGGCTGGCCTGACGCTGAATGCCATGGTGTTCAAGCACAGTCAGTACCCCAACGCCGCAAAGGCCTTCCTGCAATTCATGCTGGAGAAGGACCAGTACGAGCCGTGGCTCAACGCCAACTCCGGCTACTGGGCGCAGCCGCTCGCGGCCTATGCCGAGGCCGCCGTGTGGTCGCAGGACCCCAAGGTGAAGCTGTTCAAGGACACCATGAACAGCACCTATTACGACGGTTACGCTGGCCCGATCTCGACGGCGACCGGCGCCGTCAGCGCCGACTACGTGCTGATCCAGATGTTCGCGTCGGTTGCGACGGGCGCGGCCACGCCGGAGGCCGCCGCCGCAGAAGCTGAGCAGCGCTGCAAGCGGTACTTCCGGCGGCAGAAGTAGCGCCCGATAGAGCGACCGTCATTGCGAGGAGCGAAGCGACGAAGCAATCCAGACTGCAACTGCGGAGACAGACTGGATTGCTTCGCTTCGCTGGCACTGACGGTGTGGTGATCTTCAACGACAGGACAACAAACTGATGTCCGTGACCGCACTCTCCTCCCCGTTCTGGCGCAACGGCAGCCGTCGTGGCTGGTGCGGCTGTTCGACTACAAGCCGTTCCTGATCGTGATGTGCCTCGCGCCTGCGATCGGGCTGCTCGCGGTATTCCTGACCTATCCGCTCGGCCTCGGGATCTGGCTCGCCTTCACCGACACCACGATCGGCCGAAAAGGCGTCTTCGTCGGCCTGGAAAACTTCCAGTATCTGCTCACCGATTCCCTGTGGTGGAACGCGGTGTTCTACAGCGTGGTCTATACGGCGATCGCAACCTTCGGGAAATTCGCGCTCGGCTTCTGGCTCGCGCTGCTGCTCAACAACCATTTTCCGTTCAAGAGCCTGCTGCGCGCGATCATCCTGATGCCCTGGATCGTGCCGACGGTGCTGTCGGCGCTCGCGTTCTGGTGGATCTACGATCCGCAATTCTCGATCATCTCCTATTTGCTGGTCGACGTGCTGCATTGGCGAACGAGCAATATCGACTTCCTCGGCTCGCCCTGGCCGGCGCGGTTCTCGCTGATCGCCGCCAATATCTGGCGCGGCATTCCGTTCGTCGCGATCTCGCTGCTGGCGGGGCTGCAGACCATCTCGCCGTCGCTCTACGAAGCCGCCATGCTAGACGGCGCCAGCGCCTGGCAGCGCTTCCGCTACATCACCTTCCCGATGATGATGCCGATCCTCGCGATCGTCATGACCTTCTCGATCATCTTCACCTTTACCGACTTCCAGCTGGTCTACGCCATCACCCGCGGCGGCCCGGGAAACTCGACCCATCTGCTGGCGACGCTGGCTTTCCAGCGCGGCATCGCCGGCGGCGAGCTCGGCGAAGGGGCCGCGATCGCGGTGTCGATGATCCCGTTCCTGGTGTTCGCGACGCTGTTCTCCTATTTCGGCCTGGCGCGCCGCAAATGGCAGCAGGGAGAGAGCAATGACTGACACCGTCGCGCAACCGGCTGCCGTCGCCACCACACCGCCGGACACCATGGCCTGGGATTCCGGGCTGCGGCGGCTGATGATGATCTATCTGCCGCTCGGCTGCTTCGTGCTGATCCTGCTGTTTCCGTTCTACTGGATGGCGATCACGTCGTTCAAGCCGAACGCGGAGCTGATGAACTACAAGGAGCACAACCCGTTCTGGATCACCTCGCCGACGCTCGCCCACATCAAGCACCTGCTGTTCGACACCGCCTATCCGCGCTGGCTGTGGACGACGATGCTGGTGGCGATCGGCTCGACCACGCTATCGTTGATCGCGAGCACGTTAGCTGCCTATGCCATCGAGCGGCTGCGCTTTCGCGGCAGTCCTTATGTGGGGCTCGGCATTTATCTGGCCTATCTGGTGCCGCCGTCGATCCTGTTCATTCCGCTCGCCACCGTCGTGGTGCAGTTCGGCCTGTTCAACTCACCGCTGGCGCTGATCCTTGTCTACCCGACCTTCCTGGTGCCGTTCTGCACCTGGCTGCTGATCGGCTATTTCAAATCGATCCCCTACGAGCTCGAGGAATGCGCGCTGGTCGACGGTGCGACGCGACTCCAGATCCTGCGCCGCATCACGCTGCCGCTGGCCGTGCCCGGCCTGATCTCGGCCGGCATCTTCTCCTTCACGCTGTCCTGGAACGAGTTCATCTACGCGCTCGCCTTCATCCAGAGCGGCGCCAACAAGACCGTGCCGGTCGCGATCCTGACCGAGCTCGTCACCGGCGACGTCTACCAATGGGGCGCGCTGATGGCGGGCTCGCTGCTCGGCTCGCTGCCGGTTGCGATCTTCTACTCGCTGTTTGTGGACTATTACGTGTCCTCGCTGACTGGCGCGGTGAAAGAGTAACGGATCACCCCGCGCGAGCACGGTCGATCGTGCAATCGTGATAGACTGCTTATTTCATTCGTCCCACCCTGCATTCTGAAAGCGGGGTCGATCATGGCGCCGCAGATTGTCGCTCCAGAAAGCGAGAATTGCATGCGTTCGCAAGAATTCACCTCGTTATCCCGACGCGGTTTTTGCCTGTGTTGCGTCGGCGGCGCGACCTTCGCCGCCACTGCGGGATGGCTTTCCCCCAGGCAGGCCTACGCCGAAGCGCGAGGCATCGTCAGCCTGATCAAGGACAGTGCTGCGGTATCGCCGATTGTCACGCACAAGCTGCGAAACAACATCACCGTGCTGGAAGGCTCCGGCGGCAACATTGCCGTCTTGACCGGGCCCGACGGCAAGGTGCTGATCGACGCAGGCATCCGTGTCTCGCGTCCCCAGCTCACCAAAGCGCTGGCGGATCTCGGACCCGACCCCATCACCCAACTCGTCAACACCCACTGGCATTTCGATCACGCCGACGGCAACGAATGGCTGCATTCAGTTGGCGCCAGGATCATTGCACAGGAAAATACCCGCAAGTACCTCCTCGACGTCCAGCGCGTCGAAGACTGGGACTACAATTTCCTTCCGCTCGGCGCGGACGGAATTCCCGGTGAAGTCTTTGCCAAAAGCCACGAGCTCAAGCTCAATGGGACCTCGATCGGATTGAAATATTACGGGCCCGCGCACACCGACAGCGACATCTCCGTCACCTTCGCAGACGCCAACATCGTTCATGTCGCCGATACGTTCTGGAACGGCATCTATCCGTTCATCGACTATTCGACCGGCGGCAGCATCGACGGGATGATCGCGGCATCCGAAGCCAATCTCGCGGCGACCGACAAGGACACGATCGTCATCTCCGGTCACGGCAAGCCGGTTGGCAACAAGGCCGAGCTCCAGGCGTTTCGCGACATGCTCGTCACGATCCGCGACAACGTCGCTCGTCTCAAAGTGCAGGGACGAACGCGGGACGAAACCGTTGCGGCGAAGCCGACCGCGGCCTTCGACGCGATATGGGGCCAGTTCGTGATCGATCCCGGCTTCTTCACCCGGCTGGTCTATCAAGGCGTTTGAGAAACCCTCGCTGTCATCGGCAAACCCCACGTTATGACAAGGACATCGACATGAGCACCGCAGAGATCACGACCCAGCCAACACTCCTCGATCGTCGCCGTCTTGTTCTTGCATTGTCTGGAGCGGCTGTCGCAGTTGCTTCGCCGGCAGCATCGGCAAAACCGCAAGCTGACGCGCCGGACACCGACTATCCGGTCGTCTACCATCGAACCAAGACCGTCGACGGGATCAAGATCTTCTATCGCGAGGCGGGTCCGAAGGACGCCCCGGTCGTGCTGTTGCTGCACGGCTTCCCGACCTCCTCGCACATGTTCCGCAACCTGATCCCGGCACTGGCCGACAAGTACCACGTGATCGCTCCCGACTATCCTGGATATGGCCAGAGCGAGATGCCACCGCGCGCGACATTCAAGTACACGTTCGACCGCTTCGGTGAGCTCGTCGGCGGCCTGCTCGACCAGCTCGGCGTCTCCCGCTATGCGATGTATGTCATGGATTACGGTGCTCCCGTGGGCTGGCGCCTGGCGCTCAAGAATCCCGGGCGCATCAGCGGCCTGATCGTGCAGAACGGTAACGCCTATGACGAGGGGTTGAAGGAATTCTGGGATCCGATCAAGAAGTACTGGAACGACGGGTCGGATGCGAGCCGGCAGGCGTTGATGAAGCTGGTCACGCTGGAAACGACGAAGTTCCAGTACACCGACGGCATGTCCGACGTGAGCCGGATTTCACCAGACAACTGGGTCCAGGATCAGGCGCTGCTCGACCGGCCGGGCAACAGCGAGATCCAGATGGATCTTTTCTACGATTACCGCACCAATCTGCCGCTGTATCCCGCGGTGCAGGCCTACTTCCGCAAGCACCAGCCGCCGACATTGATCGTCTGGGGCAAGAACGATTTCATCTTCCCCGCCGACGGCGCCCATCCCTACAAGCGCGACTTGCCGCAGGTGGAGTTTCACCTCGTCAACACCGGCCATTTCGCGCTCGAGGACAAGTTCGACGAAATGGTTCCGCTGATCCGTGACTTCCTTGCCCGGAAGATCGCTTGATCATTCGAAAGGAACGGACATGTATGCGCCCATCGACTGCATGGCCGTTCTGGCGGCCTCGACATTGTTTGCAGCGGCCGCCGTCGCCCAAACCGCCAGAGACGTGCGCGGCCCCTCCCCGCTTGTCGCGATCGAAAACGAGGCGCCTGCCCGGCTGATCGTCGATCCGCCGCTTGCCGAACAATTGGCGCAGGGCCTCGTCTTCATCCAGTACACGACTGAAAATCTCCGCGTCGTACCGGTATTCGGCAAGGGCGCGCTCGACGTATCGCCGCGTATCGGCCACGTCCATGTCACGGTCGACGAAGCGCCTTGGCATTTTGTCGATGCCAGTGGCGAGACAGTGATCGTGGTCGGACTGCCCCCGGGGCCGCACAGGGTGCTGTTCGAGTTAGCCGATCCCACGCACCACGTGATCGACAGCAAGACCGTCAGCTTTGAAATTCCGGCGCCGCTAAAAAAATAGCCGGCGGCTGCGGCGTTTGGCCCGGTTTCACAAAACTGCAATGTACGATCCGCATAAGGCGTCGTCCGCTAACAGGAGACGCACATGCGCGCGACTTTTCTCAGCACCGTCGCAACGATCGTTCTTACCGCGAGCGCCGCGCTCGCACAGAGTGAGGGTGAATTCCCGGCCAAGCTCGCCGGCCACGTGGTGATGCCGGCTGCGACCTTCATCGATGCCCCGGCCGATGCCCCAGCCGATCTCAAGACCTCGGGCAAATACACCACCGGCAAGCGCGTCGACGCGCTCGGCACCGTGATGGGCAAGTCCTTCGAGCGTTCGACCGGCGTTTCGCTGCCGTTCAAGGGCCAGCCGCTGCAGGGTCATTCCGGCATCAAGAAGATGCCCGACGGCACTTTCTGGGTCATCACCGACAACGGCATGGGCGCGCGCGCCAACTCGCCGGATTCGATGCTGTACCTCAACCGCTACAAGATGGATTGGGCCAGCGGCAAGATCGAGCGCCAGGAGACCATCTTCCTGCACGATCCCGACAAGAAGGTGCCGTTCCGCATCGTCCACGAAGACACCCAGAAGCGCTACCTCACAGGCGCCGACTTCGACACCGAAGGTTTTCAGATCATCGGCGACACCTTCTGGATCGGCGACGAGTTCGGCCCCTACATCCTGAAGGCCGACAAGACCGGCAAGATCCTTGGGCTGTTCGAGACCATCGCCGACGGCAAGCCGGTGCGCTCGCCCGATCATTGGGCGGTGGGAACGCCGGGCGCGCCGGGCGCGACCTACACCAACGTCAACCTCCGCCGCTCCAAGGGTTTTGAGGGCTTTGCCTCCTCCAAGGACGGCAAATTCCTCTACGGCCTGCTCGAGGGCCCGCTGTGGGATGCCGACAAGAAGGACTGGGAGCGGGTCGACGGCAAGGAAGCTTCCCGCATCCTCGAATTCGACGTCGCCGCGGAAAAGTTCACCGGCCGCTACTGGCAATATGTGTTCGAGCAGAACGGCAACGCCATCGGCGACTTCAACATGATCGACCCGAGCGCCGGCCTCGTCATCGAGCGCGACAACGGCGAGGGCACGCCCGACAAGGCCTGCCCGCAGGGCACCCGCGGCGACAACTGCTTCCCCGATGTCGCCAAGTTCAAGCGCGTCTACAAGATCGAGCTCTCGGACGCCAATGTCGGCAAGCCCGTGCGCAAGATCGGCTATATCGACCTGTTGAAGATCCAGGACCCCGACAAGAAGGCGCGGAAAGCCCTCAATGACGGCGTCTACACCTTCCCGTTCTTCACCATCGAGAACGTCGATCGCGTCGACGACACCCACATCATCGTCGGCAACGACAACAATCTGCCGTTCTCGTCGAGCCGCGATCCCAACAAGGCCGACGACGACGAGTTCATGCTGCTCGAGGTCGCCGACTTCCTGAAGGCGAAGTAAGCGATTGTTCTCGCCCACCTCTTCCCGTCCTTACGGGAAGAGGTGGGCGCATCGTCTTAGCCCGCCGGCACGATCACCATGCCCTTGTCCTTGGGCCAGCGGACGCGCCAGGCGAAGTTGATGTCCTTGACCTCGCTGGGCTTGGCGTCGAACGACCATTCCAGCACGCCGCGCTTGTCGCGGATGTTGCTCGCGGTCGGCGGCGCTGTGGAAGGCAACATTTCGACGACAATGTCCTCGTTCTCGCTGACCGGCAGCTGGTCCTCGATCGCCACACGAATCGGGAAGTCGTGACCGTTGCGGATCGTCGTCTTGAACGAGCGCTCGTCGGTCTTCGAGGTCGTGACCAGCAGGCCGGCCGAACCTTCGTTGCGCTTGAGCACGGCGCGCTCAACCTTGACCTTGTCGTCGGCGCCGAAACCGAGCCGGACAATGTCGTCCTTGGCCGAAGCCGAGAGCTTGCCGCGCCCGACGAAAACGCCGTCGCGATAGATCGCGACCTTGCCCGGCAGCAACGTCGTATCGTCGGTCTGCTTGAAGCTGGCCTCGAGGAAGGCGGTGGGGTCCTGCACCGGCGCGGCGCGCACCGCGAGATCAGCCGGCACGCTCATCGAGGCAATGCGCAGGCTCTTGGCACCCTCGGCGGCGCCGAGGCTGACGCGGCCGGGGATCTTGAAGGTCGCCTGGAAGCCGCCGATCTCAGCGGTTGTCTCTTGCTCCTCAATGGTCGTTGAGCCACCAAATTTGAACTGCTGGAGCCGATCGGCTTGCGCAGGCTCCGCCGCAGGTGCCGGCACCAGCGCGGAGCGCAAGCGCGCACCGTCCGACATCGAGCCCGCCGCCATCGGCTTCGGAACCTGCGGATATTGCGCCACCAGCGAGCCCAGCTCCGGCGCACTGCCGCCGCGCGCGATATGGACGGTGGAAACGCCGAGCGTGACGTTCGACCAGTCCTCGCCGGTCGATTGCGTGACCTCGGCGCGGCGGACCAGTTCGAGCTGCGGCTTGCGGTCCTTGGCGCCGGTGTCGAGCCGGGCGTCGTAGAGCGGCAGCCAGCGTGCATTGCGCACGGTGTAGGTCACCCGGAGCGTCGCCTTGGTCGCGGCCGCGGCGGCGACGTCGAGGCGAACCTCGAGCTTGCTCGGCGGCTTGGCGGAGCGATCGGCTTCAAGCTGCGCGATCTGGCGATCGATCTCGCGCTGTTTTCGTGCGGCATCACGGATCGCAGCGTCAGCAGCGGCAACTTCCTCAGCCACGGCGGTAAAGGCGGCGCGCCATTCGGTGATCGGACGCGCCTCTCCCTTGTCGCCGAGACCGGCGGGAGAGGCTTCGGCAAAGCGCTGCGCGAATTTGCGCCGGGCGGCCGCCGCATCGATCGCGCCTTGCAGGTCGGCGCGCGCGTCCTTGAACGCCTCGATGCGCTTGTCGAGTTCGGGCAGATTGACCGGCGGCGCCGCACGCGGCGGCCGTGCATCGATGGTGCCGATGGTGAGCTTGGCGCCCGCCTCACCCTCGACGCGGAGGGAGGATGGGTCGAGCGAGAGCGGAAAATCCTTGGCGACCAGCGTGTTGTCGCCGGAGGCAAGGTCGATCGCGATCACGCGGGTGACGGTGGCGCCATCGGGATAGACGGTGACGGTATCGATGGCCGATGTGGCGTCGACGTCGGCGGCCCATGAAGGCGAGGCGAGCGCTGCGGTCACCAGGACCAGGCTCGTCGTCGCCAGACATCTTGCGATCGTGCGCATCAAATTCCTCCCTGCCGATATCGCCGCGCCGTCAGCCGGACGCGCGAAAACATGCCACGCCATCGTGGTGAGACGCGGCAGCGAAGGAACCGGTTCGATTGGGGTTTCCGTTGGGCGGAGCTGCGGCAGCACCATGGCCGCGGAACGCGTCAGCGCGCCGCAGCGGAGCAGCGTCTCAGCCCTGGCCGGCGGTACCCTGGAAGATGCGGCGGAGCAGATCGGTGACGTTCCGGGCACCGGCCTTCTTCAGGACGCTGGCACGATAACCTTCGACCGTCCGTGCGCTCAGATGCATGCGCCGGGCGATCTCCTTATTGGTGAGACCACCAGCAAGGTGCTCGAGGACGTCGCCTTCGCGCGCGGTCAGGGGTTCACAGCCGGGCAACCAGCGCTGGCGGTTCGCATCGGGCTGGGCGAACTCGTCGATCGCGGCATCGATCCGGTCGATGATGTCGTGGGTGCGAAACGGCTTCTCGATGAAGTCGGCCGCGCCGCTCTTGATGGCGTCGACCGCCATGGCGATGCTGCCGTTCGCCGAGGTCATCAGGACCGGCGCCATGCAATTCTCCTCGCGCAGCCGCTTGAGTACGTCGAGGCCGGACCGATCCAGCGGCATCTCCAGCAGCACGCAGGCCGGCATCCGCGCCTTCGCTTCCGACAGCAGCGATGCGCCATCGGCGAAGCAGATCACGTCATAGGCGCTCTGTTGGAGCGCAATTGAAAGTTGTTCGCGGGAGGCGGCGTCGGTGTCGATGACGAATACCTCACCCTTGGAAAGCATGTTTCCCTGCATCATCCCGATCCAATAATGTCTTGGTCAAATGGTCCGAGACGGCCGGGGGCCCCGTCGCGCCCCACCGTCGTGAACACGGCATTCGCGCCAGTGCTTCGGTTTCCCTTATGTATGTTCGACCCTGTTCCCGGATTTGACGGATCGGGACAAAAACTTAACATTTCGGGACATCTGCGGGAATGGCTGGCA
The DNA here is from genome assembly GCA_963819355.1 of uncultured Alphaproteobacteria bacterium. Classification (GTDB taxonomy): domain Bacteria; phylum Pseudomonadota; class Alphaproteobacteria; order Rhizobiales; family Xanthobacteraceae; genus Bradyrhizobium. Next base: position 113,866 of record CAWFVZ010000033.1, read on the forward strand.
GGAACGGTTCGCATGACCGACCTCATTCGCAGCGCAGGCTTGAGCTATTACCCGGAGGTCGCCCGGTCGGTCGGGCTCGACCCCAGACAGATGATGCGCAAGGTCAGGCTGCCGCTTGAGTTAGCGTGCCGGAACCGGCACGCCCATGATCGCGAGTGCGCGCCGGCGACTGCCGGCGAGCAGCGGACCGAATGCGATCGCAAAGCCGAGGAATGCGACGACCCAGCCGCAGGCCGCAATGTGCAGCAGCGCGTCGCTATGCGCAGGCAACACCACGGCTGCGACGCGCGCCAGCGCCGCGATGATGATTGCAGCGTAGATTCCTTGCGTCGCGGGCGAGGCCGTCAGCGCCTGTCCGGTATGGCCGAGGCTTGCGCGCGTCATCACCGCCAGCGTCATGGTTCCGGCCGCCCCTGCCATCCAGGCATGAATGCCGGCACTCGGCGGCAGCGCGCCGAAGGCGGCCAAGGCATGCAGCAGGAAGCCGAGCGGCACGAAGGCGTAGGCGACATGCAGGATCAGGAGCAGGCGCTCGCGCGAGGTGCGGTCCCCGGCCCAGCGTGAAAACCGCGCCAGGTGCAGCACGCCGACAAGGCCGTCGCCACGCCGGTGACCGTACTCAGCGGCGCGACGATCCATGCGATGAGCGCCAAGGCGCTGCATCCGATCACCGCGCCGTCAAAACGTCCAAATGGCACCGGCAGGCGGCCGGGATTGAACTTGACCAGCCAGTTGCGGGTGAAGCTCGGAATGATGCGGCCGCCGATCAGCGAGATCAGCAGCACGACCACGCCGATGCCGACGCGGATGCTGACATCGGCCGCGCCCTCGTAGTGCGCTTCAAGATGAAAGGCGGCGTTGCCGATGAGCAGCACCAGCACGAGCATGACCACGGGCAGATTACGCCAGTTGCCGCCCGCGATGATCTCGCGCGCTGCGGCGGCGACGACCAGCGCCAGGAACGCGGTATCGACCGCAAGCGCAAACGCCCAGCCGATATCGGCGGACAGGGTCACCGCGACACGCCCGGCGAGCCAGACCACCACCAGCGCACCCAGCGAGGTGCCCTGGATCGGCAGCCGCCCGGTCCAGTTCGGAATCGCCGTGAACAGGAATCCCGTGATCACCGCCGGCAGGAAGCCATAGAGCATCTCGTGGACGTGCCAGTCGCGCGGCGCGAAGGCAGAGCTCACCGACAATTCGCCATAGAACATCGGCAGCCAGGCCAGGATCGATAGCCCTGCCTGGATTGTGGCGAGCAGGAAAAAGGGCCGAAAGCTGTTCGCAAACAGCGGCCAGCCCTGAAAGTTACGGGATCGGGCGCCAGCCATGGGGCAACTCCTGTGAATTCGGACCGTTGTCTGGAAAAATACTGCCACCCTGCCGGCCCGTTTTGCGCTATCGCAAACTGCCAGACGAATGCAGGCGCCATCACACTCCCGAGCGCCAAGGAGGCAGAATGGCCAAGGTCGACACATCGCTGGTTGCGCATTTGCCGCTGTTTGCGGGGGTCAAGCCCGACGACCTCGACGAGATCCTGCGCGAGGCCCGTTCAGCGCGCTACCCCAAAAACAGCGCCATCTTCGAACAGGGCGCGGACGCACAGTCCTTCTTCCTCTTGCTGCACGGACATGTCCGCGCGGCCAAGACCACGCCGACCGGCGAGCAGATCGTGGTGCGCTATGTCGCTCCCGGCGAGACCTTCGGGCTCGCGATGGCGATCGGAGCCGCGCACTACCCGGCGACCGCGATGGCGGTCGACGACAGCGTCGTGCTGATCTGGCCGAACTCGGCGTGGCCGCGGCTGATCGAGCGGTTTCCGGCGCTCGCCGCCAACACGCTGCAATCCGTCGGGACACGACTGCAGGAGAGCCACACCCGCATCCTGGAGATGTCGACCCAGCAGGTCGAGCAGCGCGTCGCGCACGCATTGCTGCGGCTCGCCAACCAGTCCGGAAAGAAGCTCGACCACGGCATCGAGATCGACTTCCCGATCAGCCGCCAGGACATCGCGCAGATGACCGGCACCACGCTGCACACCGTGAGCCGCATCCTGAGCAGCTGGGAGGCCCAAGGCCTCGTCGAGAGCGGCCGCCAGCGCATCATCCTGCGCGATCCGCACAGAATCGTCGTGCTGGCGGAGCGGAACCCGGACAGCGGCGCGGCCTGACGAGACGATAGGGGTGAGGGCACCTCCGCTTACGGCAAAAGCTCTCCCTCGCCCGGGAATCCGCGCGCTCCCGCGCAGATTCCAATCCGCCTCACGCCGGCACGCAATCGCTTAGCGCGGCGAGGAATTTGTCCCGATCGATGCTGTGCTCGCGGCAGGCGTCTTCCACGGTGTGGAAGGTCGCGATCGGACAGCCGACGCAGCCCATCCTGAAAGCGAGGAACACGCGGATCGTGTGCGGCGCCGTGCGCATGATGTCATCGACCAGATCGTCGGATCGGAAGGGCATGGACAACTCCGTTCCGAAGTAACGATAGCGGAGCCGGCTGAGGTTTCTTTGTTGGAGCGCAAGCAAGGGAGCAACTTCAAACCGCCCGACTGTGCAACTGTTGCGCCGGATCCAGATGCGCATCAAACGCGGCAGCAACACTGCGAACCAGAAAGCGCGAGTCGCTTGCGACTGCGAGCCGGTCGCCCTCGAGCTTGACGATGCCGTCGGAGATCAGCGGCTTCAGGCGCGACGCCGATTGCAGCATCGCATCTAGCTCTGCGCCATGACGCGCGCAGATATCGCCGAGATCGGCGCTGAACTCACACATGATGCGCTCGATGATGTCGGCGCGCAGCCGGTCATCGTGGGTGAGCCCATAACCTTTTGCGGTGGCCAAGTGGCCATCGGCGATGCCTTGCGCATAGGCGCCGATCTGCACCTCGTTCTGGACATAGCCCTGCGGCAGATGTCCGATTGCGCTTGCGCCGAAACCGAGCAGGACCTCACCTTTGTCGGTGGTGTAGCCCTGAAAATTGCGCCGCAGCGTCTTCTCTTCGAAGGCCCGCGCCATGGAATCGTCCGGCCGCGCGAAATGGTCGAGCCCGATCTGCACATAACCGGCTTCCTTGAGTGCGTCGGCAATCGCGCAGGCCTGATCGTGACGCGCAAGGCCGTCGGGCAGATGATCTCATTGATCATGCGCTGGTGCTTCTTGAAATCAGGCACATGCGCATAGCCGAACACCGAGAAGCGGGCCGGCGTGAGCTCGAGCGAACGCCGCACGGTGTCGAGGCAGGAGGCGACAGTCTGGTGCGGCAATCCGTAGATCAGGTCGAAGTTGATCCCGTTGATGCCGGCACGCCGGAGCATGTCGACGACGGAGGCCGTCTGCTCAAAACTCTGCACACGGTTGATCGCGCGCTGCACGACGGGATCGAAGCTCTGCACACCAAGGCTCGCGCGGTTGACGCCGGACAGCCGCATGCGCCTCGACCATCTCGGCGGTCAACGTCCGCGGGTCGATCTCGACCGCGATCTCGGCCGAGGGCAGCACGAAAAAGGCGCGGCGCATCGCCGCCATCAACTCGGCAAAAGCCTCCGGCGCCATGATCGTCGGCGTGCCGCCGCCAAAATGGATGTGTTCGACCTTGATGCGTCGACCGATGGTGTCGGCGACCTGCGCGATCTCGCTGCACAGCGTCCGCTGATAGGCCGCGACGAGCCCGTCGCGGCGAACGATCTGGGTATGACAGCCGCAATACCAGCACATCTCGCGGCAGAACGGCACGTGAAAGTAAAGCGATGCACTCGCGCCTGACGGAAGCTCGGACAGCCACCGGGCATAGGTGTCGGCACCTATCGCCGGCGAGAAGTGCGGCGCGGTGGGATAGCTGGTGTAGCGCGGCAGACGCTCCTCGCCATAGCTCGCTGCGAGATCGGTCCTCATGTCCTACCCATTCGTAAATTGGTGCCGCACAGGGCTGCGGCAAAACCCGGATGGCATTCGATTACCCGTTTTCGAACCCGCGACTTTGCGCTCGCTCAAAGTCCGAGCGCCCGTGCCGCACATCGGGAAACCTCTTAAGGATTTTACCGGAGGCGAATCCGGCAAAAGCTTGTCGCAGCGCAAACAATCTTGCCGGGATCGGCGCACACTGCATCCGTCATCAAAACGAATTCAGATGAAGGATGCTTCCGATGTTCACGCGCAGAGCCGCATTGATCAGCGCCGCCGCAACCGCCCTGATGCTGGCAACACCCGCTTTCGCCGCCGATGATCTCAAGCTGCCGCACCAGAAGGTGGAGCTGGTCGCCCCGCCCTTCGTGCATGCGCACGAGCAGGCGACCAAGCAGGGCCCCAAGATCCTCGAGTTCACGCTCACGATCGAGGAGAAGAAGGTCGTCATCGACGAGAAGGGCACCACCTTCCAGGCCATGACCTTCAACGGCTCGATGCCGGGCCCACTGATGGTCGCGCATGAGGGCGACTATGTCGAGGTGAAGCTGGTCAATCCGGCAACCAACTCCATGCCGCACAACATCGACTTTCACTCCGCGACCGGCGCGCTCGGCGGCGCCGCGCTCACCTTGGTCAATCCCGGCGAGCAGGTCGTGCTGCGCTGGAAGGCAACGCGGACCGGCGTGTTCGTCTATCACTGCGCGCCGGGCGGCCCGATGATCCCCTGGCATGTCGTCTCCGGCATGAACGGCGCCGTGATGGTGCTGCCGCGCGACGGCCTGAACGACGGCAAGGGCCACGCGCTGAAATACGACAAGGTCTACTATGTCGGCGAGCAGGACATGTATGTGCCGCGCGACGAGAAGGGCAATTTCAAGTCCTACGATTCGCCGGGCGAGGCCTTCACCGAAACCGAAGAGGTGATGAAGAAGCTGATCCCCTCCCATGTCGTATTCAACGGCAAGGCCGGCGCGCTCACCGGCAAGAATGCGCTGACCGCAAATGTCGGCGAGAACGTGTTGATCGTGCATTCGCAGGCCAATCGCGACAGCCGTCCGCATCTGATCGGCGGCCATGGCGACTACGTCTGGGAGACCGGCAAATTCTCCAACGCGCCAGAGATCGGGCTCGAGACCTGGTTCATCCGCGGTGGCTCGGCGGGAGCGGCGATGTACAAGTTCCTGCAGCCCGGCATCTACGCCTATGTCACGCATAATCTGATCGAGGCTGCCGACCTCGGCGCCACCGCGCACTTCAAGGTCGAAGGCAAGTGGAACGACGATCTGATGACCCAGGTGAAGGCGCCTGCGGAGATACCGGCTCCCAACACCAACTAAACGCGACAAGGGGCCGGTCATCACCGGCCCCTTCTTCCTTTTGGGGGAACGACAATGCTGATCGCATTCAAGCTGAAGCTGGCACTGGCCTGCGCGGCCGGACTTCGCAGGACCGATCGCCGTCGCGCCGATGGTCTCGGACATCGCGCTCCACGGCACGGCGGCGGAGCCTGCCATCGTCAAAATCGCGCCGGGCAATCTCTCCTATCGCGAGGCCGGCGATTTCACGCGCGCCGGACAGCAGGCCGAGGCGCCGCTGCGCACGATGCTGTTCAGCCGGCCGCTTCACATCATGCGCGAGCAGGTCTCCTCCGCCGACTATCAGCTCTGCGTGCAGGATGGCGCCTGCCGCGCGCTCGATCGCGGCATCGCGATCGCGCCCGATCGTCCCGCGGTTCAGGTGAGCTGGCACGATGCCGAAGCCTATGCGGGCTGGCTGTCGCGCAAGACCGGTCACCATTATCGCCTGCCGAGCGATGCGGAATGGGCCTTTGCGGCGGGCTCCAAATTCAAGGACGACGGCGCGCCCGTGGACGCGGACGATCCTTCAAAGCGCTGGATCAGCCGCTATGAGCGCGAATCCGAGCGCGACCTCTCAGACACCACGGCCTATCCGTTCGGCAAGTTCGGCCTGAACGAGCGTGGCGTTTCCGATCTCGCCGGCAATGTCTGGGAGTGGACGTCAACCTGCTTCGTGCGCTCGCGTGTCGACGAGGCCGGCAATGCCGGCCGGCCGACGGTGAATTGCGGCGTGCGCGTCGTCGAGGGCGCGCACCGCGCCTACGTCACCGACTTCATCCGCGACGCCCGCGCCGGCGGCTGCGCGCAAGGCGTTCCGCCCGCCAATCTCGGCTTCCGTCTGGTGCGGGAGGAACGGTCGTGGGTCGCGAGCGTATCGGCGCGATGGGGCAAGGTGTGGGCGGCGCGGACTTGACCTGGGTGGCATGTAAATTGGAGGAGCCGCGGCCGCGCCTCATATTCCGTCATTGCGAGCGCAGCGAGGTCAAATAACCCGCGCGAACATGCGAAACCCCGGCGCACCGATGATGGCCTCGAACGCGGGATCGCGCTTCTCTTCAACAAACGCAAGTCCCGCTTTGGCGTAGGCGCGCTCGGCGGGCTCGTTGCCGATCAGGAATGATATCGTCGCGCGGGCAAAGCCCGCCGCCCGCCCCTTATCCAGCGCGTCGACAATCAGCGCCTGCACAAGGCCGCGGCCGCGATGAGCGGGATCGGTCGCGACGTACTCGATCATCCAGTCACCTTCGCCGCCCTGGACCCAGCAGGCACGTGAATAGGCGGCGCGTTGACGGATGGCTTCCAGCTCTGACACGGCAAGCCCGGTCGCCGCACCGACCTCCTCTATCGCGCGCCAGGCCGCAGGTCCGGTGCCGGCCGCCGGCACAGCACAAAGCGCGGCGCCTGGCTCACCATCGACCTCGGCGATCAAAAACTGCGAGACATGCCACATCGACACCGCGCCTGCAGTCGCGACGCGCGCGATGAAATCGACGCATTGGATTTCGGGCCAGCCGAGCGCGACGTCGAACCAGCCGCGCTGCCGATAGCCACGTTGCGACGACAGGATAATCTGTGCAATGAAACCAGCGTCGTCGGGACGCGCAGACCGTATCGTCATGCGCGCCCCGTTTGCGACGGCCTTACGTGTTCTTCAGCGCGACGCGGAATTCGGCTTCGGTCTTTTCCTTGACCTCGTCGAGCGTGACGCCGTCGGCCAGCTCGATCAGGGCCATGCCGCCGTCGCCGTGCTTGTCGATGGTGAAGACGGCCAAATCGGTAACGACCATGTCGACCACACGCTCGCCGGTCAGCGGCAAATTGCATTGCTTCAGCAGCTTGGCACCGTCCTTGGCGGAATGCTCCATCACCACGACGACGCGCTTGACGCCGGCGACGAGGTCCATCGCGCCGCCCATGCCCTTGACCATCTTGCCGGGGATCATCCAGTTGGCGAGATCGCCGTTCTGGGCCACCTGCATGGCCCCGAGGATCGACAGATCCATATGGCCGCCGCGGAATCATGCCGAAGGAGTCCGCGCTGGAGAAATAGGAGGTCGACGGCAGCTCGCTCACGGTCTGCTTGCCGGCATTGATGAGATCGGCGTCCTCCTCGCCCTCGTAGGGGAACGGACCCATGCCGAGCATGCCGTTCTCGCTCTGGAGGCTGACGTCGACGCCATCAGGGATGTAGTTCGAGACCAGCGTCGGAATGCCGATGCCGAGATTGACGTAGTAGCCGTCACGCAATTCCTTCGCTGCGCGCGCGGCCATCTGTTCACGGGTCCAGGCCATTTGGTTCTCCTGATCTCAAGCTGCGGTGCGCGGGCGGGTGTTGCGGAATTCGATGCGCTTATTGGCCGAGCCGACCTCGACGATGCGCTTCACGAAGATGCCGGGCGTATGGATGTGGTCGGGATTGAGTTCACCGGCGGGGACCAGATGCTCGACCTCGGCCACCGTGACCTTGGCGGCGGTCGCCATCATCGGATTAAAGTTGCGCGCGGTCTTGCGGTAGATCAGGTTGCCGGCGGTATCGCCCTTCCAGGCGTGCACGATGGCGAGGTCGGCGAACAGGCCGCGCTCCATCAGGTACTTCTCGCCGTCGAATTCCTTCACTTCCTTGCCTTCGGCGATCAGCGTGCCGACGCCGGTCTTGGTGTAGAAGGCGGGAATGCCGGCGCCGCCGGCGCGGATGCGCTCGGCCAGCGTGCCCTGCGGGTTGAATTCGAGTTCCAGCTCGCCGGCGAGGAATTGCTGGGCGAACAGCTTGTTCTCGCCGACATAGGACGAGATCATCTTCTTGATCTGGCGGGTTTCGAGCAGGCGGCTGAGGCCGATGCCGTCGACGCCGGCATTGTTGGAGACCACCGTCAGGCCCTTGACACCGGACTCGCGGATCGCATCCGATAGTGCTTCGGCGATGCCGCAGAGGCCGAAGCCGCCCGACATGATCATCATGTTGTCCTTGAGAACGCCCTCAAGCGCCGACTTGGCGTCGGGATAGACCTTGTTCATGCAAAAAATCCTCGACTGAAGCTTCGGCTTGCAGGCGTCGCGCCTTATTGGCGGCGATTATTAGGCGAAATCGTCCGAAGCCGTCAATGATACGGGTTCTCCGTTCCGCGGGTCGGTGGTAGAAGCTGCCCACGCCGTGGGCAGAACCGTCCGTGGCCTTGAAAGCGACAAGAAAACCCATCAAGTTGCGGGGGTTGGGCGTGGGGGCGCGCAGGTTTCCCGCCCCGCCCTTTTGGCTCCAACAACCAACCCGATCAGGACATGCCATTGACCATGGCCCAAGGAATGAAGCGCCTCGGGACGCCGATCGCGGCGCTGCTCGGCGTCGTGCTGATCGCCCTGATCGCGACCTCCTGGCTCATCAACCGCGACGCGCTGCGCAAGGCGGTAGAAGCGCAGATCCGGGACGTCACGGGGCTCGAGCTCAGCGTCGCCGGCGCGATCGACATCTCGCTGCTGCCGGCGAGCTATATCTCCTTTCATGACGTCGGCCTGAAAGGCGGCGGCACCAGCGACCCCGCGCTCCATGTCGACGTGCTCACCGCCAACCTGCGGCTGCTGCCCCTGTTGCTGCAACGGTTCGAGATCTCCGATTTGACGTTGCTGCGGCCGCACATCCTGGTCAGGCTGAAGCCGGACGGCGAGAGCAACTGGACCCCCTTCAGCCAGACCATTGCGCGCACGATGAAACCCGGCGCAGACAACCAGGTCTCGTTCTCCGAGATCAGGATCCAGGACGGCGTGCTCAATTATGAGGACGCCGCCACGCACGCCACCGAGCAGTTCGACGACATCGACCTGTCGCTGGCCTGGCCCTCGATCTCGCGCTCCTTTGCCGCGACCGGACAATTCGACTGGCGCGGCGAGCGCGTCGACGGCTCGATCAGCTTTGCCGATTTCGTCGCGGCGCTCTCGGGCGACCGCTCGGGCCTGAAGGCGCGGATCGCGAGCGCGCCGCTCAAGCTCGCCTTCGACGGCAGCGTCGCCAACCGCACCAGCCCGATGATGGAAGGCACGCTCACCATCGACAGCCCTTCCTTGCGCAACGCGCTGCGCTGGACCGGCCAGCCGCAACCCGGCAGCGGCGGCTTCGGCCGCTTCGCGCTGAAGGCGCGCGCCAATGTCGTCGGCGCCTCGATCGCGCTGACCAACGTCAATGTCGAGCTCGACGGCAACACCGCCGAAGGCGTGATGACCTACGCCAATAACGGCCGGCAGACGCTGCAGGCAACGCTCGCCGCCGACGCGCTCGACTTCACGCCTTATATCTCTACCTTCCGCCTGCTCGCGAGCGGCGCGCGCGACTGGAACAGGCAGCTGTTCGATCTCAATGGGCTTTCGAGCACCGACCTCGACATGCGCCTTTCGGCAGCCAAGCTGACTGTCGGCCCCTCGAAGCTCGGCCGCACCGCGATCGGCGCGAACTTGCGCAACGGCACGCTGGCGCTCTCGGTCGGCGAGGCGCAGGTCTATGGCGGCATCGCCAAGGGCTCGTTCGGCATCTCGCGCTCCGACACGGTGGCCGACATCAAGGCGCAATTCCAGTTCACCGACGTCGACCTCCAGGCCTGCGCCACCGAACTGTTCGGCCTCAACAAGCTGTCCGGCCGCGGCAATATCAACGTGTCGCTCCTCGCTTCCGGCTCGAGCCCGTTCGGCCTGGTGCAGTCGCTCGACGGCACCGCCACCGTGACCGGGCATGACGGCGCGATCGCGGGCTTCAATGCCGAGCAGTTGCTGAAGCGGCTGGAGCGCCGGCCGCTGTCCGGCGGCGGCAATTTCCGCAACGGCTCGACGCCTTATGACAATCTCACCATCGCCTTGAAATTCGCCGACGGGGTCGCCACCGCCGAGGACATCCGCATCGAAGGGCCCGCGGCGAAGATCACGCTGACCGGCACCGCCTCGGTGCCGACGCGCGAATACGACATGAAGGGCGTGGCGAGCCTCAACACAACGTCCGGCTTTCAATTGCCGTTCATGGTGCAGGGCCCCTGGGACGATCCGCTGATCTTCCCCGACCCCGAAAGCCTGATCCGCCAGTCGCCCGCGGCGTCTCCTTTCCTCGACCTGCTGAAGCAGCGCATCACCGGCGGAAAGCGGCAGGCGCCGGAGGGATCGCCGACCGCGGAGAACGCCAAAGAGGGCGCGAAGTCCAACTGAGGACGGCGCCCGCGACCATCGCGAATTGATCGGGGCGAATTGATGCGGCGATTGGATCGATGCGCGCGTTAAGCATCTCCGAGAGCCCGATACCCCACGACCTAGGTCTGACAACATGCCGCTAGATCGGATAGCGGCCATGCGCTAGTGTTTTATCCGACCGGTTAAAACACCGGCGGCTTGAGGGAGAAAAACGTGAAATCCAAGGTTATTGGCGCAGTATCACTGGCGGTCGCTGCGGTCGGGCTGTTTGCAACCGCCGCACCCGCTTTTGCGCAGCAAAAGACGATTACGGTCTGGTGGGGCAAGGGCTTCTATCGCTCGGAAGACGACGCGCTGCTCGAGACGATCAAGAAGTTCGAAGCCAAGACCGGCATCAAGGTCGAATTGTCGCAGTACGCGATCCAGGACATGATTCCGAAGACGGTGGCCGCACTCGATTCAGGCACCGTGCCCGATGTTGCCTATGCCGACACGTACGACGTGCAGGTGCAGGGCAAGTGGGCCTATGAGGGCAAGCTCGAGGACCTCTCCGACATCATGGAACCGATCAAGGGTCGGTTCGTGCAGAACACGCTGGATGCGTCGATCCTCTACAACGACGTCACCAAGAAGAAGGCCTATTACGGCTTCCCGCTGAAGCAACAGAGCATGCATGTCCAGATCTGGAACGACATGCTGGAGAAGGCCGGCTTCAAGCAGAGCGACATCCCGAACGACTGGGAAGGCTACTGGACGTTCTGGTGCGACAAGGTCCAGCCGGGGATCCGCAAGGCGACCGGCCAGCGCATCTACGCCGTGGGCCAGCCGATGGGCGTGGAATCCACCGACGCCTTCCAGTCGTTCTACACCTTCATGGATGCCTATCACGTCAAGCTGGTCGACGACGACGGCAAGCTGCTGGTCGACGATCCCAAGGTTCGCGAGAACCTGATCAAGGCGATGAAGGACTATACCGACACCTATATCAAGGGCTGCACCCCGCCGTCCTCGACGACCTGGAAGGATCCGGACAACAACGTCGCCTTCCACAACAAGACGATCGTGATGACCCACAATTTCACGATCTCGATCGCGGCGAAGTGGTTCGAGGATTCGCAGAACCAGGCCCTCACGCAGGAACAGCGTGACGCCGGCAAAAAGGCCTATGAGCAGGACATCGTCACCGCGTCCTTCCCGAAAGCGCCGGACGGTTCGACCATCCGCTACCGCTCCGACGTCAAGACCGGGCTGGTCTTCTCCGTGGCCAAGAACAAGGCCGAGGCCAAGCAGTTCATCAGCTTCCTGCTCCAGGAAGAGAACGTCCGCCCCTATATCGAAGGCGCGCTCGGCCGCTGGTTCCCGGTGACGAAGGAAAGCCAGGCCAGCCCGTTCTGGCAGGCCGACAAGCACCGCAAGGCGGTCTACGCCCAGTTCACCGGCGGTACCGCGCCGTTCGACTTCACCAAGAACTGGAAGTTCACGATCCTCAACAACGAGAACGTCTGGGCCAAGGCGATGAACCGGGTCGTCAGCGAGAAGGTCCCGGTCGACAAGGCGGTCGACGAACTGATCGTCCGCATCAAGCAGGTCGCGGGTTAAGGTCTATCCCTCCCTCTCCCCGCCCCTCGCGGGGAGAGGCGAAAAGCAAACACCGGCCGCCTTGCGCGGCCGGCAGCCCTTTCAAAGAGTCCGAAGAATGGCGATTACGCTCTCTGGCGATCATGCGATCCCCTCTCCGCCCTTGTCGCCGCGGCTGACGACGGCGCAGGTCTGGGGCATCGCGCTGATCGCGCCCTATCTCCTCGTTTTCCTCGCCTTCGTCGTCTACCCCGTCTGCTACGGCCTGTGGCTGGCGCGCAATCCGGCGAACTATGTCGCGCTGTATAACGACCCGATCTTCGCGCGCGCCGCGGTCAATACGCTGATCTTCCTGGTCATCGGCATCAACGTGAAGATGCTGATCGCGCTGTTCCTGTCCGGCTTCTTCGCCCAGCAGCGTCCCTGGATCAAATGGCTGTCGGTGATCTTCATCCTGCCCTGGGCGGTGCCGTCGATCCCGACCATTCTGTCGGTCCGCTTCATGCTCAATCCCGAATGGGGCATGGTCAACCATTTCATCTTCTCCCTCACCGGCGATGACGGCCCGAACTGGCTGAACGATCCGACGGTGGCGCTGACCATGGCGATCGCCGTGCATATCTGGAAATCGCTGCCGTTCTGGACGCTGATCCTGCTGACCGGGCGGCTCGCGATCCCGCAAGATCTGTACGAGGCGTCCGAGGTCGACGGCGCCAATCCGTGGCAGAAATTCCGCTTCATCACCTGGCCGTCGATGCAGATGCTCTATGTCACCTGCACGCTGCTCTCGATGATCTGGACGCTCGGCGACTTCAACAGCGTCTATCTGCTCACTGGTGGCGGGCCGGCCGACCTCACGCATGTGCTGTCGACGCTCGGCATCCGCTATCTCCGGCTCGACCAGCTCTCGCTTGCGATGGCCTCCATCGTCTGCGCGATACCGTTCGTGCTGCCGCTGATGTACTTTATGATGAAACGGTTGTCGCGATGAAGCTTCCCACCCTTCAAGAAGTTGGCACGGAAGCCAAGCTGCTGCTGATCGGCATCCCGGTCTTCATCTGGACCATGATTCCGATCTACCACATGTTCCTGTTCGCGATCTCGCCGAAGGAGGACGCGTTCTCGGGCAAGCTGTGGCCGGATCATCCGACGCTGCACAACTTCCACATTGTGTTCTACCAGGAGCACTATTTCCTGCGCGACTTCTGGATCCAGTTCTGGAATTCGACTGTGATTGCGCTGGCCGCCGGCGCACTGACCTTGTTCATCGCGACCGCCGCCGCATTCTCGATCTCGCGGCTCAAGGTGCCGGGCGGCCGCTGGGTGATGAATCTCGCGCTGTTCACCTATTTCATCCCGGCGGCGTTCCTCGCCGTGCCGATGTACCGCACCATGGGCAATTACGGCCTGCTCAACAATCACTGGTCGCTGATCCTGGCCATGGTGACGATCGCCAGCCCTTACGCGATCTGGGTGCTGAAACAGGCCTCCGACAAGCTGCCGGTCGAACTCGACGAGGCTGCCGTGATGGACGGCGCGACCACGCTGCAGCTGTTCCGCCTGGTCTATGTGCCGCTGATGATGCCTTCGCTGGTCGCGATCGGCACCTATGCCGTGCTGCTGGCCTGGAACGAATATCTCTACGCGTTCCTGCTCTTGTCCAAGGACACCGACATCACGCTGCCGGTCGCGCTCGGCAACTTCCTCGCCGCCGACGACTCGCCGTGGGAGCTGTTGATGACCACCGGCTTCATCTACGCGCTGCCGCCGGCCGCGGTCTATTACGCCTTCAAGCGCTACATGGTGGGCGGGCTCACGGCGGGGGCGGTGAAGTCCTGACGCAGCAGGACGCACCGGGTCGCCACAAGCAACACGTTCGGGCCACACCGCGGACAATTGCGGGTTGTCCACGCCTGCTCTAACTTGCGGATCCTATTGCGGGCCCGTCACCATGCGCAGCAACGACGCTATCCATCTCGGACTGATCCTGCTGGCACTCGCCGCGGCCTATGTCGTGCCGTTCGAGCTGTTGCTGCTGGCCTATGTCGTGCTCGGCCCGGCGCATTATTTCACCGAGATCTCGTGGCTGCACGACCGCAGCTACTATCTGCCTCACCGTGGGATCGCGGCCGCGCTCGCGATCGTCGCCGTGGTCGCGGCGCTGATCGACAACGCCTCCTGGTTCGGCTTCGCGATGTGGGGCGCGCTGGTCGTCTGCGCCATGCTGGCGGCGACCACCTCGGCAATCGAAAGCATGCTGCTGTTCATGGTGGCGATCGCATTGTCCGCGATCATGTATTCGAGCGGATCGTCGCTCGCCGTCATCGGCGTCCTGATCCCGACCCTGATTCACGTCTCGCTGTTCACGCTGATCTTCATGGTGCTCGGCGCCTACAGATCCGGCAGCCGGGTGCAGGCCGCACTGGTGGTCATCTACCTGCTCGCGATCGCCACGATCCTGCTGCTGCCGCCGACGGCAGAAATCCGCATCGCAAGCTTCGCCCGCGTTGGGCGAGACTACTTTGGCAATGTTGGGCCGGCGCTAGGCCGGCTATTCGGCATTCCTGGTCTCGTGCTCGACACCAGGCTGACGAGCCTGCTCGCCTTCCTCTACTCCTATCACTACCTCAACTGGTTCATCAAAGCCGACGTGATCCGTTGGGCGGAGGTACCGAGGGCGCGGCTCGCAACGATGATCGCCGCCAGCGTCGCTTCCACTGCGCTGTACTTCTACGACTACGCGTTCGGCTTCACCTTCCTGCTGGCGCTGAGCCTGATTCACATCCTGCTCGAGTTTCCACTCAACGGCCTAGCGCTGCGGCAGCTCGGCGCCGCCGTTCAGGGCGTAGTGCGCGCGAGATACGCCGGGCCCGTCGCGGCCTCCACATCGCGCTCGCGCACGACCGGCGCAAAAGCGTCGAAACGGACGCACCGGTCGCGCTGATCACCCCGCCTTGCGCTTCCTTCGATACACGAGCAGCAGAGCGATCGTCGAGCCGATGAAATAGCCGGCGGTCGCGCCCGAGATAGTACGTCCGGCGATGCTTGCCAGCATGCGGTCGCCGGCGTCAATCGCCGAGATCACACCAACGGCATATTGCGCCGAGAATACGATGAGGTTGCGGACCAGGGCAAACACGCTGCCCGGACGGATGATCTGCCCGGTGGTGTGATCGACCTCGAACGGACGGGGCGTCAGCACGCCCAGGGGCAACAGCCCCAACGCGGCCGCGATCCAGGCGACCAGCGGCCATGCGTTGTCCTGATGCCCGAACCCGATCCGCGAGATCCCCCAGACGATGAACACGACCGGCACGATCAGCGCACGCCAGATCGGCGTCGTGCGCGGCTGCATCGCCTGGATACCCTGCCAGACCAGAAAGGCGAACAGGGCGAACACCCAGAGCGGCGTATGGATCAGGATCTGGTAGGCGAATGTCATGACCGGCCCCGATTCACAACGGCGCTGCGCTCTCGCCCTGCGAGCTCGACAGCTTTGAAGCGAGCGAGGCGATGACGATGACGACCGCGATCAGGGCAATCACCAGCGAGCAGATCGCGTTTATCTCCGGTTTTACGCCGAGCCGCACCTCGGAGTAGATTCGGATCGGCAGGGTTGCCGATCCCGGCCCCGTGGTGAAGCTCGCGATCACGAGATCGTCGAGCGAGAGCGTGAAGGCGAGCATCCATCCGGCGACGATCGCAGGCGCGATCAGCGGCAGCGTCACCGACAGGAACGCCCGGACGGGAGCGCAGCCGAGGTCCATCGCCGCCTCCTCGAGTGAGCGATCGAGCGAGCCGAGGCGCGACTGCACGACGACGGCGACGAAGCACATCGTCAGCGTGGTGTGGGCGATCATCACGGTCCAGAAGCCGCGCTCTGCGTTCAGCGCCACGAACAGCAGCAGCAGCGACAGTCCCGTGATCACCTCCGGCATCACCAGCGGCGCATAGAGCATGCCTGAGAACAGCGTGCGACCGCGAAAGCGCTCGCCGCGCGACAGCGCCACCGCGGCCAGCGTACCGATCAGCGTGGCGATGCTCGCGGACGAGACCGCGACCCGCAGGCTCATCCAGGACGCCTCGATCATGGCTCGGTCATTGAAGAACTCGTGATACCAGCGCAGCGACCAGCCGCCCCACACCGTCACCAGCCGCGAGGCGTTGAAGGAATAGATCACGAGAATGAGGATCGGCAGATAGAGGAAGGCGAGCCCGAGCGCGAGCGATGCGATGTTGAAGCGGGACAGGCGAGAGACTTTGCTCATCTCACCGCTCCTCCAGTTGCCGCCGCTGCAGCCGATCGTAGAGCAGAAGCGGCAGCAGCAGCACCACGAGCAGCACGATCGCCGCGGCTGACGCGACCGGCCAATCCTTGTTGGTGAAGAATTCGAGCCACAGCGTCTGGCCGATCATCAACGAGTTGGAACCGGCGAGAAGATCCGGAATCACAAACTCGCCGACGATGGGGATGAAGCACAGCAGCATGCCGGCGCCAACGCCGGGCAGCGACAGCGGAAAGGTGACGAGCCAGAACACCTGCCAGGGCGGCGCACCGAGATCACCGGCCGCCTCCTCCAGCACCGGCTCCATCTTGGCCAGCGTAGCGTAGAGCGGCAGGATCATGAACGGCAGGTAGGAATAGACGATGCCGAGATACATCGCGCTGTCGGTGGAGAGCCACACCACCGGCCGGTTGACGAGATGCAGCGCCAGCAGGATCTGGTTGAGCAGGCCATCGTGCTGGAGGATGTTGATCCAGGCATAGATGCGGATCAGGAACGAGGTCCAGAACGGCACGATCACCAGCACCATCGCCACCGCCTGCCAGCGCCGCGGCAGCCGCGCCATGCCATAGGCAATAGGATAGCCGATCAGGAGCAACAGCACAGTCGCCGTGAGGGCCACGGTGAGGCTGCGGACATAGGCGAAGACATAGATGTCGTCGGAGGCGAGCAGCCTGAAATTGTCGATCGACAGCGCGGCAAAGGCCGCGCTGATCGCCGTCCAACCCGCCGTCAGGTCGAACACCGGCTCGTAAGGCGGCTGCGCGATCGCGGTCTGCGACAGGCTGATCTTCAGCACGAAGCCAAACGGCACCAGGAAGAACAGCACCATCCACACATAGGGAGCGATCGCGGCGAAGCGAGCCGGTCGTGCAAAAATCCGGCGCGCGCTCATGACGTCAGCACCACGCAATCGTCGGGCGTGAACCAGGCGACGACGTGCTGGTTTACGCTGTAGGCATCGACGTCAATCCGCGCGCTATTCGCCACCGAGGCCAGCACCATTCCGCCGGAATCGAGCTTCACCTTGTAGGTGGTGGTGCCGCCGAGATAGCAGATGTCGGCGATTACACCGTCCAGCCGGTTGAGCGCGGTTTCATGACCGGCCTCGCTCACGGGACCGCGGCGCGACAGCTTGAGCTTTTCAGGGCGGATGGCGACCGACAATTTTCCCGCGCCGACCGGTTCGTGCGGCTCGGCCACCACCAGCGCGCCCGCATCACGCGTGCCAATGACCAGACGATGACCGTCGCGCAATTTGAACTCGCCGTCGAACACATTGATGTCGCCGACGAACTCGGCGATCCAGCGCGAACGCGGCGCCTCGTAGAGCTCGCGGGGGCCAGCGACCTGGGCGAGCTTGCCGGCGTTCATCACGCCGATCCGGCTCGCCATCGTCATCGCTTCTTCCTGGTCGTGGGTGACGATGATGAAGGTCATGCCGAGCCGGCGCTGCAACTCCATCAACTCGCCTTGCGTGCTCTCGCGCAGCTTCTTGTCGAGCGCCGCGAGCGGCTCGTCGAGCAGCAGCAATTGCGGCCGGCGCGCCAGCGCGCGGGCCAGCGCGACGCGCTGCCGCTGGCCGCCGGAAAGCTGGTCGGGCTTGCGCTTCTCCAATCCCCCGAGCTTCACCAGCGCGACCATCTCCGCCACGCGCGTCGCGATGTCGGCACGCGCCATGCCGGCGCGCTTGAGGCCAAAGGCGACGTTGTCGCGCACCGAGAGATGCGGAAACAGCGCATAGTTCTGGAACATCATGTTGATCGGACGCTCATGCGGCAGCGCCTGCGCGATGTCCTTGCCGCCGAGCAGGATGCGCCCCTCATCCGGCGCCTCGAACCCAGCGAGCATGCGCAGCAGCGTGGTCTTGCCGCAGCCGCTCGGGCCCAGCAGCGCAAAGAACTCGCCGGCCTTGACGTCGAGCGAGACACCGTCGACCGCGCGGAACGTCCCGAATGTCTTCGCGACGCCCTCGATACGCAGCAGCGGCTGGCCCGCCGCCGGCAGTGTCTCAACATCGGCAGCCCCTGCCGTGGCTTCCATTCCGGGCAACTCTTCAGCCATATTCCTGCCAACCCCAATGCCGCCGCACGCTAGCGGCGGATTGGCCTTTGCTCAACAGGTTCGAGGCGGGTCCGCCATGAACGCGGCCAGCGCATCACGATCTCCCGCAGGCATGGTCAGGCCGAGCTTGGAGCGGCGCCACAGGATGTCATCTGGAAAACGCGCCCATTCCCGGCTCATGAGATAGCGCACCTCGGCGCCGGTCAGGTCGGGACCGAAGCCCGGACCGAGCTCGTCGCGCGTCTTCGCCTCGCCCAGCACGGCCGGCAATCGCGAGCCATAGGCCGCAACCAGACGACGGGCCTGTGGCTCCCCGAGAAAGCGCCAGCGGTCGCACGCGAGGTCGACTTCGGTCTCGAAGCGATCCCAGGCAAAATCTCCGCCAGGCAATGCTGCACCAGCGGTCCAGCGCGGCGACATCGGATAGAACGGCGTCAACCGCGTCACCGCCCGCTCCGCGCGCAGCCGCGAGGTCGTGACGTCACCGCCGAACATCGTGAGCAGCGGCGCCTTACGCCGGCGTGCGTGGAATAGCGTCGTCCCGTCGCGGCGTCGCGCGGACGCAGGCGTCATGTTGACGCCGGTGACCGCGCGCACCACGTCGGTCGGAGCAACGCGCTCGCGGAAATAGCGGCTCACCGCCTCGCAGAGATAGCTGACGTCGGCGCCCGGCATCGCGACGATCGCGGGATCGCCGGTGAAATCGTGCGTGACCGTGCCGACCAGCGTGAAATCACGTTCGAACGGGCTGGCAAAAATCAGCCGCCCGTCATTGTTCTGGAAGACATAGACGTTGTCGGACTCGAACAGCCGCGGCACGACGATCTGGCTCATCTGCATGGCCGCCATGACCGGTTGCGGCTGCCGTAGCACGGTCTCAGCGACCATCGAGGTCCAGCCGCCGGTGGCGTTGGCCAGCGCACGTGCCGTGATCACCCGGCGATGGCCGCGGTCGACCAGCGCGAGCCGCCAGATATCGGTCCTGTCGGCGCGCACGCAACGCGCCCCGGTCCTGATCGCGGCGCCACGCTCAGTGGCATCCAGCGCCGTGAGCACCACCAGGCGCGAATCGTCAACGACGCAATCGGCATATTCGAAGGCGATGCCGAACTGGCGCTTCAGCGCATTGCCGACTGGATGATGCGTGATGTCGAGGGTGGTCGATCCATGCAGGCCGCCCCGGTTCGTGAGGGCGTCATAAACATACAGGCCGGCACGCAACAGCCATGGGGGAAGCTCGTCGGAATGGGCGGGGATCACGAAGCGCATCGGCCGCACCAGATGCGGCGCGATCCGGAGCCAGGTCCGGCGCTCCGCCAGCGCCTGGCGCACCTGCCAGAAGCCGCGCCGCTCCAGCACCGACAGATCGCCATGGATCAGCCGCGGTGTCGCCGACGACGCGGCACCGCCGAGATCGCCCTTCTCAATCAGGATTACCCGCAGCCCGCGGCCCGCGGCATCGCGCGCGAGGCTAACACCGTTCAGGCCGCCGCCGATGATCGCGAGGTCGTAATCAGCCATGAAGCCGTCGAGAGGAACGATGGAAAGCGCCGGACACCACTAGCCGGTCTTGAGCGCAAGCTCCATGGCCTCGACACGGCCGACGAGGCCGGCATATTGCCCGATCGGCAGCGGCTTGCCGAGCAGGTAGCCCTGAACGCCGTCGCAGCCTTCCCTGGCCAGGAAGGCGAGTTGCTCGATCGTCTCGACGCCCTCGGCGATGATTGACATTTCGAGGCCGTGACCGAGATCGATCACGGCGCGGACGATCGCGGCCGATTGCGGGTTGCGGCCGAGATTGATGATGAAGGCGCGGTCGATCTTGATCTTGTCGAACGGGAACGCCTGGAGATAGCTGAGCGATGAGTAGCCGCTGCCGAAATCGTCCATGGAGATGCGGACACCCAGCGCCTTCAGCCGGCGCAGCAGCGCCAGGCCACGATCGAAATCCTCGATCAGCACGCCCTCGGTGATTTCGAGCTCGAGCCGGCCGGGCGCCAGCCCGGTCTCGATCAGGATCGAATGGACGAGACCGACCACGTCGCCGTGCATGAACTGCGCCGGCGACAAATTGACCGCGACCTGGAGCGGCCTCGGCCACGACGCCGCCTCGCGGCAGGCCTGGCGCAAGATCCATTCGCCCATCTCGACGATCAGGCCGCTTTCCTCCGCGATCGGGATGAATTCGGCCGGCGAAACCTGGCCGCGCACCGGATGCTGCCAGCGCGCGAGCGCCTCGAAGCCGATGATCTCGCTCTCGGCGACGCTGTTGCGCGCGAGCCCCTGCGGCTGGAAGGCAAGCGAGAGCTCGCCGTTCTTGATCGCCATCGACAGGTCCTGGTGCAGCACGCGGCGGTCGCGGATCTGCTGGTCCATTTCGGGCTGGTAGAGGCTGATCGTGCCGCGCGATTTCTGCTTGGCACGGAACAGCGCAGCGCCGGCATTTGCGAGCAGCGAGGCACCGTCGTGGCCATTGTGCGGGAAGATCGACATGCCGGTGGTGATGCCGGCGCGGACCGCGCGTCCGTCGATGTGGAATTCTGGCGCGAGCGCCTCGCCTAACTGCTGCGCCAGCGCGAGGCCCACGTCGGGCTGCTTGCCGTCGATGATCAGGCCGAATTCGTCGCCGGAGAGGCGTGCCACCAGGCCACCGCGTGCGGTGTCCTGGAACCGCTGGGCCACCTCGACCAACAGCCTGTCGCCAAGCGCATGACCGAACACGTCGTTGACTTCCTTGAGGCCGTCGAGATCGACGCAAAGCACCGCGAATTCCTCGTCGGTCCCTTCGCAGGCCTCGATCATCTGGTTCAAGCGCTTGAAGGAAGGCAGCGCGGTTCGGCAGGTCGGTGAGGCCGTCATGATAGGCCATGTGCGCCATCCGCGACTCGGTCTGCCGGCGGTTGGTGACGTCCTCGTGGGTCTTGATCAGATATTGCGGCTCGCCGGCGTCGTTGAGCACCGTGACACGCCGGGTCAGGAACAGGCGCAGGCCGTCCTTGGTGGAGATCGGATGCTCCTCGGTGATCACCCCGCGCTTCTTGATCGCGGCCTCGTCGCGCGCGATGATCAGCTTGGCTTCCTTGGCATTGAAGATGTCGGAGGCGGTCAGGCCGGTGGCTTCCTCGCGCCTGCGGTTGAGGATCGTCTCGGCGCTGCGGTTGGCGAGCAGATAGCGGCCATCCTTGACCTGCTCCACGATCAGCGCCACCGGGATGTTGTCGACCACGAGCTCGAGGAATTTCTTGGTGCTCTCCAGCTCCTGCGACAGCGAACGCCGATCGGTGATGTCTTCGAACAGCAGCAGCAGGAATTCGGGCTGGTTGCTTTCGTTGCGGACCACGATCCGGATCGAGGCAACCATGGCGTCGCCCGGTCGCGCTCGACCTCGAACTCATTGCGATACTGGCCGTCGGGCGCCGCGAGCGCAGCGCGGTCGGTCGCCTCGATGCCGGAAGCCGAATTCGGACGAGAACAGCTCCCGCGCGTTCTTGCCGACGACATGGTCGCGCGAGAAGCCCCAGAACCGCTCATAGGCGCTGTTGGCGAAGATATAGCGTCCATCCTCGATGGTCTTGGCGGCGACGCAGGCCGGCACGTTGTCCAGCACCGTTTCCAGGAATTGCTTGGTGGAGGCGAGCTGCCGCGACAGCTTGCGCTGCTCGCTGACGTCGAGATGGGTCGCCACCGAGCCGCCATTCGGCAGAATGAAATATTTAACCAGGATGGCCCGCCCGTCCGGCAGTTCGGTGATCAGGCCGTTGGTGCTTGCCGCCTTGTCGTAGTACTCGTCGTCGGAGACGCCCGAGGACCCCGCGCTGGCGCCGCAGCTCGAGGATGTCGTAACCGGTCATGTCGGCCCAGAGATCCGACCGCGACAGGCTATAGATCTCGAGATAGCGGTCGTTGCAGAAGATGATGCGGCGCTGCGCATCCGTCATCACCACGCCCTGGTTGAGATTGTTCATGGCGGAGGAGACAAAGGCATTGCGCCGCAACTGCGACCGCCTGGCACGATGCAATGCGGAATTGATCCACAGCGCGATGGCCGCCAGGAGCCCGCAAACGCAAGGCCGCAGATCAGGCCTTCCCAGACCAGGCTGGGATCGAGGCCGTCGAGATAGGCCGCCAGGGCCGATGGTTCGGACAGCGTGGAGGCGCGCGCAGGCGTGATCGCGCGTGCCCAGCCACACGAGGGCCTGCACAGCAATCGGAACAGTGCTGCCAGCGTGCCAGTTCTTCTCAGCCATCAGCCACCCGCGATTTCAACTGCGGATTGTCTGGCTTCACCGGTTTGGATCGGGTAAACGCCTGTACGCCCAACAGAAAAATGTGACGCGAAATACGGCAATTGCCCTGACATGATAAATGCTTCCTTAACGGAAAACGGCCGCGCGGCGCGTTTCCCAGGCAAACCGGCGCCTTCAGTGGGACTCCTGCACACCCATGGATAGGGTCGACTGCGTTGTCATCGGAGCCGGCGTGGTCGGGCTCGCGGTGGCCCGGAAGCTGGCGCAGGCCGGACGCGAGGTGATCGTGCTCGAGGAGGCCGAGGCCATCGGCACCATCACCTCCTCACGCAACAGCGAGGTGATCCACGCCGGGATCTACTACCGCGCCGGAAGCTGGATGGCGCGCATGTGCGTCAGCGGCAAGCATGCGCTCTACCGCTATTGCGGCGAGCGCGGCATCCCGCACAAGAACTGCGGCAAGCTGATCGTCGCGACCAACGCCGAAGGAAACCGAGAAGCTGCAATCGATCAAGGCGCATGCCGAGGCCAACGGCGTGCTCGACATGCAGTTGCTCTCGGGCGAGGCCGCGCGCGCGCTGGAGCCGGCGCTGGCCTGCGACGCCGCACTGCTATCGCCGTCGACCGGCATCATCGACAGCCACGCCTACATGCTCTCGCTGCGCGGCGAGGCCGAAGCGGCCGGCGCGGCCTTTGCGTTTCACACGCCGCTGATCCGCGCCAAGGCGGACGTCGGCGTGATCGAGATCGAAGCCGGCGGCGAAGCGCCGATGACGCTGCAATGCGGCCTGCTCGTCAACGCCGCCGGGCTTTCGGCGACGACCGTGGCGCGCCACATCGACGGCATGCCGATCGACCGGATTCCGCCGGCCTATCTCGCCAAGGGAAACTACTTCAGCTGCAACGCCAGGGCGCCGTTCTCGCGCCTGATCTATCCGGTGCCCGAGCCCGGCGGGCTCGGCGTGCATCTGACGCTGGACATGGCAGGACAGGCGCGGTTCGGCCCCGACGTCGAATGGATCGAGACGATCGACTACGAGGTCGATCCCGATCGCGCGCCGAGCGCTTCTATCCGGCGATCCGCAGATACTGGCCGACGCTGCCCGATGGCGCGCTGATGCCGAGCTATTCGGGCATTCGCCCGAAGATCGTGCCGCCGGCCGTGGCCACGCAGGATTTTCTGATGCAGGGTCCGCGCGACCATGGCGTCGCGGGGCTGATCAATCTGTTCGGCATCGAATCGCCGGGACTGACATCATCGCTCGCGATCGCAGACCACGTCGCCGAGCTCGCGGACATCTAACGCCGCGCAACGACTATTGCGCAGTGTGCACCTTTCAGGCACGGGAACGCGAAGGCATCCCTGCCTGAAAGGATACGAACAAACTTTACGCTGTTGCGGGGGTCACTAGTGAAGCGTGTCGGTGTGCTTCAGACGCTCGATCTGGTCCTTGACCATCAACTTCCGGCGCTTCAACTCAACAATTTGCAGGTCGTCTGTTGAAAGGTGCACGAGAGCTTCGTGCAATTCGTGTTCGAGAGTTTTGTGCTTCCGCTCCAATTCAACCAGATGTGCCTGAATTGTCATTCGAAACCTCCTCGGTAGGGGGAAACCTTGGATTCGATCCGGGCGAGGAAGTGTACATCACCGATTCGATCTGTCGATGGGTATCCGTCGTCGCAGTGTCATTTTTGAAAATTCATATGTAACGAAGCGTGAGTAAGGAACCACGCGGTAAAAAATCCATGATATCAATGTGCTTGCGCAACGCCGCAGCGAATCGTTGAAATATCTTGCTAGAGAGCGGTGAGCGAAGGCCGCAGATCGCTTGCGATCAAGCCGCGCAAGCGCGATAATTTCCACAGGGCATCCACAGCCTTAATCTCAAGCCCATCGGTTTTCGGCCACCGCAGACATGACCCATGAAGACGAGCGCGAGCTCGAAGCCGAACTCGCCCGGTTGCACCAGGAACACCGAGACCTCGATGCGGCGATCGATGCACTGCATCAATCGCCTGCCCCCGACCTATTGCGGTTACAGCGGTTGAAGAAACGCAAGCTGTTGTTGCGGGACCGTATCGCCTTCATCGAAGACCAGATCACGCCCGACATCATCGCCTGATCCACAGCGTTTTGCGGATTGCCGCACTTGAATCTGCTTGACTCGATAAGAACAAAATAGGAACATTTATCCCGCCCTCGATGCCTCAGGAAACGCCCAAGGACAACACGCAAGGACAACGCAGATGTCAGTCGCCGCCCTTCTCGACAACAGCCACTATGAACAAGCCTGCGATCAGGCGATCGCGATGTGCGACGGCAATCTGCGCAGCACCATCAAGGCGCTGATCATGGCCAACGAATATCTGGAAGCCGAGCTGGAAGAATTGCAGGCGGCGATTTCGGCCGGCTGCATTCCCGAGACGTCACGCAGCAAGATCCGGAGCAAGAGCAGCGCCGCTTGAGTTCAATACTGGAGCAACGCCATGTCGGACGTTACCTACTACGTTGCAATGCCCTTCCTGATTGATGCCGATGGATCGCCTGTCGCGGGCGCTGCCGAGGAATGCCAATCCTCAACGGCGGCGTTGCGACGCGCCGAGATCCTGGCGCACGGTGCCGGCTATATCGGCGCGGTCGCGTTCAGCCGCAGCGGCGATCCTATGACCGGCGAATTCGGCGACGCCACGCTGCTGCGCAAATTCGGCAACGTGCCGGAAGATCTGGCCACGCTGTAGGGGATTATTGTTTGAGCATGATCTCCGCGCAAACGCGGTCCGCGTCTGTCGCGAGGGAAAATCGCTGCACACTTTGCGCTAACGCGGCCTTTCGGGTCCGGATCATGCTCTAGCTGCTGACAAGCCTGATCCGCGGCTCGTGCCGCCGGTGCGCCTTGCGCACATACATGGCGGCATCGGCTTCCTCCAAAGCACGAACCGCATCGGACTGCGCACCGAGCAGCGCAACACCGGCGGAGGCACCCGCCGTCACGTGCTGGCCGCGAAAGACGAACGACAATTCGTCGACCGCCTGCTCGAAGATCACGGCTTTTGCCTTGGCATCGGTCTCGCTGAGATTCCACAACAGCAGCACAAACTCGTCGCCGCCGAGACGGCCAACCACGTCGGAGGCGCGGATTTGCCGCGTCAGCGTGCTGGCAATCGCCTTCAGCACCTCATCACCGGCAGCATGACCGAAGGAATCGTTGATCGGCTTCAGCCGGTCGACGTCGAGCACGATCAGCGCGCCGCTGGCGCGGTAGCGTTTCATATAGGCGATGGCGCGCTGAAGTTCGCGCTCGAAACCGCGCCGGTTCGGAATGTCCAGCAGGAAGTCGGTGTCGGCGGCCGCTTCGAGTTCTGCGACGCGCCGTAGCGCCTGCGACAGCTTGGTCCGCAAGCCGCGAATGGTCACCTTGCTGGTGTCCTTAGCTCCGCCGCCGGCGGACGCGCGGCGCGGCGCGGCAGCCGCGGACCGCTTGGGTGCAGTTTTCGCTTGGCTCCCGCTGGTCTTCCGGCCCTTTTTGGCCTTCGCAGCGCTCGCCCTTTTTGGTTTCTTCATGGGCATCCTGCTCAATGAAGGCTTGCGGGGATTCACCAAGACAGGATAGTGCATTCCCTTCTCCTTGCCACCGCCTTGCGATCCGCCGGCCGGAACCGTTAATCTGGCCTATGTTTCTGTTTTCCCGAGCACAATTGACGACATGACCGCGCCGATCGCCATTATCATGGGAAGCCAGTCGGACTGGGACACCATGCGGCATGCCGCCGACACGCTTGCAGCGCTCGGCGTCGCCTGTGAAGCCCGCATCGTCTCGGCGCACCGGACCCCGGACCGTCTGTTTACCTTCGCCAAGGGCGCCAAGGCGGCCGGTTTCAAGGTCATCATCGCCGGCGCCGGCGGCGCCGCGCATCTGCCGGGCATGGCCGCGGCGCTCACGGAACTGCCGGTGTTCGGCGTGCCCGTTGAATCCAGAACGCTCAAGGGCATTGATTCGCTCTATTCGATCGTCCAGATGCCCGCCGGCATCCCGGTCGGCACGCTCGCGATCGGCAAAGCGGGCGCGATCAACGCGGCGCTGCTTGCGGCGGCCGTGCTGGCGCTGTCCGATCCGGCCCTGTCCGACCGCCTCGCCACCTGGCGCAAGGCACAGACCGAGGCGGTCGCCGAGCGCCCGGAGGGCAAGGCGTGAGTGACTCAAAGCAGGTGAAGCTGAAGCCCGGCGACACCATCGGAATCCTCGGCGGCGGACAACTCGGTCGGATGCTGGCGATGGCCGCGGCACGGCTCGGCCTGCGCTGCCAGGTGTTCTCGCCCGATCCGGATTCGCCGGCCTTCGACGTCGTGCTGAACGCGACCTGCGCGGAATATGCCGATGTCGAGGCACTGGAGCTGTTCGCCAACGACGTCGACGTCATCACCTACGAATTCGAGAACGTGCCGGCGGCCGCCGCCATGGTGCTGGACTCGCGCCGCCCGGTGCTGCCCAACCGGAAGGTCCTGGAGACCACCCAGGACCGGCTGGCCGAGAAGGATTTCGTCACGCGGCTCGGCATCGGCACCGCCGCTTACGCCGACGTCACCTCGGTCGCATCGTTGCGCGAGGCGATCGCGAGGATCGGCCTCCCTGCCGTGCTGAAGACCCGCCGCTTCGGCTATGATGGCAAGGGCCAAGCCATCATCCGCGAGGGCGACGACATCGCGAAGGTCTGGACCAGCCTCGCCACCAAATCGGCGATCCTGGAAGCCTTCGTGCCGTTCGAGCGCGAAATCTCCGTGATCGCCGCGCGCTCGGCCGCGGGCCAGGTCGAGTGCTTCGACGTCACCGAGAACGAGCATCGCGACCACATTCTGAAAATTTCCCGAGCGCCCGCGTCGATATCGGATGCGCTCGCCGAAGAGGCGCGCAGCATCGCCGGCAAGATCGCAAACGCGCTCGACTATGTCGGCGTGCTCGCCGTCGAGATGTTCGTGCTCGCCAACGGCACCGGACCGAAGGTGCTGGTCAACGAGATCGCCCCGCGCGTGCACAATTCCGGGCACTGGACGCTCGACGGTGCATCCGTCTCCCAGTTCGAGCAGCACATCCGCGCCATCGCCGGCTGGCCGCTTGGCAAGCCCGTGCGCCTCGGCGAGGTCGTCACCATGACCAATTTGATCGGCGACGAGATCGACGACTACGAGAGGTGGCTGACCGTCCCGGGCGCGACCGTGCACATCTATGGCAAGGGCGCGCCGCGCCCCGGCCGCAAGATGGGCCACGTCACCGAAGTCCGACCTGCGAAAGCCAAGTGAGGGGACCGCGGCGATCCCGCTTCGCCATCACGCCGTCTTCACGCCCGCGACGACGCCAGTGGGCCCCTCGCTGAGCCAGCGATAAATCACCCCTCCCAGCGCACCGCCGATCAGTGGTGCGACCCAGAACAGCCAGAGCTGCGACAGCGCCCAACCGCCGACGAACAGCGCGGGTCCGGTGCTGCGCGCCGGATTTACCGACGTGTTGGTGACGGGGATACTGACGAGATGGATCATCACCAGCGCAAGCCCGATCGCGAGCGGCGCGAAACCCGCTGGCGCGCGGCCATGGGTCGCGCCCATGATGATGAACAGGAACATCATGGTCATCACCACCTCGGTGACGAAGCAGACCACCATGCTGTACTGGCCGGGCGAATGCGCGTCGTAGCCGTTGGAAGCAAAGCCCTTGGTGACGTCGAATCCCGGGGCGCCGCTGGCGATCACATAGAGCAGTTCGGCGGCGACGATCGCACCGCAGACCTGCGCGATCACGTAAGGCAGGATCTGTGCGGTCGGAAACCGCCCGCCGGCTGCAAGGCCGACCGTGACGGCCGGATTGAGATGGCAGCCCGAGACGTGGCCGATCGCGTAGGCCATGGTAACGACGCTTAAGCCGAAGGCCAGGGACACACCGACCAGGCCAATTCCGACCTGCGGAAAGCCGGCTGCGATCACCGCGCTGCCGCAGCCCGCGAATGTGAGCCAGAACGTGCCGATGGCCTCGGCAGCATATTTCTTCATATCCATGTGGCGTCTCCCCTGATTTCAAGGTGTCCGAATCAAACTCCGGAACAACGGCCCGTCTGTTGGCGCCAAACCACCCGAATTGGGACCGCGCAGGGGAATTTTCGCCTCATTTAATGGCTGAACTTGGCCCGAAAACCCGCTTGGCAGGTGGACATCGCGGGTTTTGTCTGATACATCCGCGCCCTCAAGGTTAAGGGCCGGGCGTTCGCCATCCCCTTAGACTTACCAGAATTCAAATCCGATCCACTGAAGAGGATGCCGCGTGCAGGTTCTCGTTCGCGATAACAATGTCGACCAAGCCCTCAAGGCGCTGAAGAAGAAGATGCAGCGCGAGGGTATTTTCCGCGAGATGAAGCTCCGCGGCCATTACGAAAAGCCCTCCGAAAAGAAGGCCCGCGAAAAGGCCGAAGCCGTGCGCCGCGCGCGCAAGCTGGCCCGCAAAAAGCTGCAGCGTGAAGGCCTGCTGCCGATGAAGCCGAAGCCGGTGTTCGGCGCAGGCCCCGGCGGCGATCGTGGCGGCCGCGGCGGCCCGGGTGCTGGTGCGGGTGCAGGTCCGCGCGGACCGCGCTGATCTTGCCGACATTGCAGGACTGAGTTCTCGATGACGCGGGCCCCCGGGCCCGCGTCATTGTTTTGTGAGCAGTGCCTTTTCTGGGACGGGGGCACTACAGATGCGGCACCAGCGCGAGCCAACCGTAGATGGCCTCCCTTTTCCCCGAGCCCGGCTTGGCGCGGTTACGCCAGATCTGGCGCCAGCCGCTCACGCTGACTTTAATGGGGATCGCGCTGTGCGGCTGCTCCTTCGATCTCGGCTCGATGACGCCGGAGAAGGACAAGCCGCAGGAAGCGGCAAAGGCGGCCGCCGCCCCGGATAGCGCGGTCAGCGCTGGCAATGTCACCGAGGCACAGGACCACACGGCAAAGGCCCAGGCCCTGGCCAAGTCGGGAGAGACGGCGTCAGCACTGGACGAGTTCAATCGTGCGGTCGCGCTCGATCCCTATAATGCACAGGCACTCTATGGCCGCGGCCTCGTCTACCAGGCCAACAACGAGCACGACTTCGCGATCGCCGACTTCGGTGCCGCAAGCGGGCTCAATCCGCAAAAGGCCGAACCGCTGCTCGGCCGTGCCGTCAGCTATCTCGCCATCGGCAAGGTCAAGGAGGCGGCGGGCGATCTCGACGAGGCCTCCGAGGCCGATCCGCACAACGCCCAGGTCTGGACGATTCGGGGACAGGCCTATGAGCGGCTGGGCGACAAGATCAAGGCGGCGGCATCCTACAACAAGGCCGTCGCGTTGCGGCCACGCGATGACGCCGCCCGCAGCGGCTTGGCCCGCGTCGGCGGCTGACAGTCTTGGGACAGCACAGGCGCTGTCTCAATCGGGGGTAGCGCTCTTGGGCAGAACCGCGTGGAACATCGACTTCATGCCCGACAGCATTTCGTCGGCGACATTGGTCTTGGGCCGCGGCACGGGGCCGCCTGCGTCGGCGCGCAGATCGAGCGGCGGCGCGATCATCGGGACCGGAATATCGGCTGGCGGCGTCAGCCGATTCGGGTCGTCATTGCCGACCGAGGCCGTGTAAGGCGGCGGGTTCGCAGACGCCTCCGCCGATGGCGTCGACACCGTGATCGGCGGCGGCAACGGACGCACGGACGACGGTGCTGCGGTCACGACGCGAGGGGCTTCCTGAAGGCGGGCCGCTTCCGGCGCGTGGGCGGCCTCCTGCGGCGCAACCTCAGGCGACTTCTCGGCAGGCTTGCCTTCTAGAGACTTGGCCTCGAGAGACTTGGCCTCGAGAGACTTGCCCTCAAGAGACTTGCCCTCAGGAGATTTGCGCAGGCGCTCGATCGCGGCGCGCGCCAGATCGTTGGCATCGGGCGTGGCGGTCGCCGGGGCGACTGACGGAGCCGAATTGGCTTCCACCACCGGAACGGTGGCGGGAGCGGCAACGGCCGGGGTGGACGCTGGAGTGGACGTTGTGGTGGACTTGGCCACCGTCTTCTCGCGCGCCGAGGGCCGGCCACGAGGAGTGGTCTCGGCGGGCGCCACGTCGGCAGCCTTGGCTTCGGCGGCCGGCTGGTCGACGGACTTGTCGGCCGTCTTCTCGGCCGCCGGCTTGTCCGTCACGCTCTTCTCGGAGATGCCCTTGGCCTTGACCCCGGGGGCCGGCAGATTGGCCACATCGGCCGGCTTGCCGTTCTTGCCGGCCTGCGCAGGCGCCACCACTGCGGCTGGCGCATCCGCCGCCGGCCTGGCGTTGATGTAATGATTAACGATGTAGGCCCCGATGATCGTCGCGAGCACCGAGGGGAAAACATCCATCGAAATTTTAGCGAGGTATTTCAGCATTTCTCGGCCACTCCCCGCGCGATCTGATGCGGGAACTTTGGGGCATTGTAAGGGATCAACTGCGACGGATCGATGGCAAAGGTTACGCGCGCCTTACGCCTTCAGTTCAATCTCAAGGAACACGATCTCGGTTGAGGTTTCGTTAAGTACGTCGTGTTGGACGCCGGCCTTGCGGAAATAGGATTTTCCGGCCGCAAGCTGCGCCTTGGAACGCTCGCCGCCAGGCGCCACGATGGTCATCTCACCTGCGACGACAGGAACGATCACGTAGTCCATCCCGTGGGTGTGATGCCCGGTCGCGCTGCCCGGGGCGAGCCGCCATTCGGTCACCCGGACCTCCTCGTTGTCGATCTGGACCTCGGACTTGGCGGCAAGCATCGGAACGCTCCTGGGGCGCATCCCTTCAGGGCACGAACACCATGAACACGTAGACCGCAAATACCACCATGTGGACCAGCCCGAACAGGACGTTGGTCCTGCCGGTGCCGAAGGTCAGCATGCTCAGCAGGAATGTCAGGAACAGCAGCGTCGTGTTCGCCGGGTTCAAGCCCAGTACGAGCTGCTGGTCGAGCGCGTAGGTGGCGATCCCGACCGCCGGTATGGTCAGGCCGATGGTTGCAAGCGAAGAACCGAGCGCCAGATTGATGCTCTTCTGGAGATCGTTCTTGCGGGCCGCGGCGATGGCGGAGACGCCCTCCGGCATCAGGATCAGAAGCGCGACCAGGAGGCCGGCAAACGCCGGCGGGGCGCCGATCCTGTCGCCGACGGCGTCCACCACCAGCGAGAACTTCTTGGCGAGGAGAACGACGGCCAGAAGCGAGATCAGGAGCAGCGCGATGCTGAGCGCCAGCATCTTGCCCGACAGGTAAGCCTCCCCGACATCGCCGTCCGCCCTCTCGTGGACGAAGTAGTCCTTGTGCCGGACGGTCTGGGTATAGAGAAACACGCCATACAGCACGATCGTGACGACATCGACAAAGCCGAGCTGAAGCGCCGAATAGACCGGGCCGGGCGTCGTCAGCGTGTAGTTGGGCATGATCAGTGTGATGGTCGCCAGCGCAATCAGCCCGCTGAGATAGACGTTGGCGCCCGAGACCTGAAAGCCCTGCTCGCCGTAGCGCAGGCCACCGATGAAGACGCAGAGGCCGACCAGACCGTTGCAGACGATCATCACGACCGCGAAGACGGTGTCGCGCGCGAGCTCCGGCGCCGGCTTGTCGCCCAGCATGATCGTGGTGATCAGTGCGACCTCGATGATGGTGACCGCCAGCGTGAGCAGCAGCGTGCCGTAGGGCTCCCCGATGCGCTCCGCGATGACTTCGGAGTGGTGAACGGCCGCGAACACGGTCCCGAACAGGATCACCAGCAGGACGATCGCAAACAGGCCGCCGCCGGCCGACAGGGTGAAGCCGTAGCCGGTCGCGGTCACGATCAGAAACAGCAGCACCGCCAAGGCGGGGAAGATCCATGACGACCGCGGCATCGGTCCGTGCACGCTCATGCCAACAATTCCTTCAATAGGGGGATCGATTATGCGCGAGAAGATCGCGCCCGTCAGCCCTCAGGAACCATTGATGAAGTTTCGCGCCGTCTCCAGGGCCCCAAAGTCGTCGAGATTTTCATGTCCGCCACCGGGAAACCGCACCAGCTTCTTGGGCTCGCGGGCAAGCGCAAACAATCGCTCGCCGAATTGGATGGGAATCGCCGGATCGTTGGTGCCGTGCATGATCAATAACGACACCGCGACGCGTGCGATGCGCTCGTCGGAGCGAAACTGATCGCGCATCAAGAGACGAACCGGCACGAAGCGAAAGAGCGAAGCGGCGACGTCGACCGTCGACGTGTAGGGCGCTTCGAGAAGCAATTTTCCGACCGGATGCTCAGATGCGACTGCGACCGCAACGCCGGTCCCAAGCGAAAAACCCCAGGCGACGATACGCTGTGCGTCGTAACGTTCTGCCACAAAGGCATAGGCGGCCTCGGCGTCCAGCAGGAGCCCCTTCTCGCTCGGCGCGCCGGTCGAGCCGGCATAACCACGATAGGACAATGCGACGAGACCGGTGCCGTCGGCAATGATGCCCTTGAAGCGGCTGACGCGTCCGGCGAGGAAATCGCCGTTGCCCGGAAAGAACAGCACCACGGGACGGCCGGGCTTGGCCGGCACGTGCCAGACGATCACCTTCTCGCTATCAGATGTGCTGAGGATGTGTTCCTCTGCCTCCGGAAATCCCGCGGAGGCGGGCGCCTTGCGCTCAGTCTTCGGAATCGGAAACAGCATGTCCCGCTGCTTCACAAAGAGCAGGACGAGACCCGCGAGATAGCCGGCGGCAACGATGATGACGCCCCATTTCAGGAATGTCATCGCTGCGCCGCCGGTCCGTCCGCGTCCCTCGCGTTACATCGCCTTGACGATGTTCTCGGTGACCTTCTTGGCGTCGCCGAGCAGCATCATGGTGTTGTCGCGGTAGAACAGCGGATTGTCGATACCGGCATAACCCGACGCCAGTGACCGCTTGATGAACATCACCGTGCCGGCCTTCCAGACCTGGAGCACCGGCATGCCGTAGATCGGCGAGGTCTTGTCCTCTTCGGCCGCCGGGTTGGTGACGTCGTTGGCGCCGATCACGAAGGCGATGTCGGCCTGCGCGAATTCGGAGTTGATGTCCTCAAGCTCGAACACCTCGTCGTAGGGCACGTTGGCTTCGGCGAGCAGCACGTTCATATGACCGGGCATGCGGCCCGCGACCGGGTGAATCGCGTACTTCACCTCGACGCCTTCCTTCTTCAGGATGTCGCCCATTTCGCGTAGCGCATGCTGGGCCTGAGCCACCGCCATGCCATAGCCGGGCACGATGATGACCTTCTGCGCGTTCTTCATGATGAAGGCGGCATCGTCCGCCGAGCCGAGCTTGGCGGGCTTCTGCTCGCCCGTACCGCCGCCGGCCGCCGCGGTCTCGCCGCCGAAGCCGCCAAGGATGACCGAGATGAAGGACCGGTTCATCGCGTGGCACATGATGTAGGACAGGATCGCGCCGGACGAGCCGACCAGCGCGCCGGTGATGATCAGTGCGGAATTGCCGAGCGTGAAGCCGATGCCGGCCGCGGCCCACCCCGAATAGGAGTTCAGCATCGAGATCACGACCGGCATATCGGCGCCGCCGATCGGGACGATCATGAGCACGCCGAGCGCCAGCGCGAGGAGGGTGATCATCCAGAAGTCGAACGCGCTGCCGGAGAGCACGAGCCCGACGATGAAGAACACCAGCGCCACCGCCAGCGCGATGTTGATGATGTGGCGGAACGGCAGGATGATCGGCGCGCCGCTCATCCGCGCCGACAGCTTCAGGAACGCGATCACTGAGCCGGTGAAGGTCAGTGCGCCGATGGCGACGCCGAGCGACATCTCGACCAGGCTCTGCGGATGGATGTTTCCGGGCGTGCCGATGTCGAAGGCTTCGGGCGCGTAGAACGCGCCGGCGGCGACCAGCACCGCGGCCATGCCGACCAGCGAGTGGAAGGCGGCGACCAGTTCCGGCATCGAGGTCATCGGCACGCGCCGCGCAACGACCGCACCGATGCCACCGCCGATCGCGATGCCGACGATGACGAGAAACCAGGCAAGGCCATCTGCTGGCGGATGGTTGGCAAGGGTGGTGGCGACCGCGATCGCCATGCCGATCATGCCGAATAAATTGCCCCGGCGCGACGTGGCCGGGCTCGACAAACCTCGGAGCGACAGGATGAACAGAACACCCGCCACGAGATACAAGACTGCAGACAGATTAGCGCTCATCTCAGGTCCCCATTCGCCAGTTCACCCCGAGGTGACGCTTACTTGGACTTCTTCTTGTACATCCCCAGCATGCGCTGGGTGACAAGGAAGCCGCCGAAGATATTGATGCAGGCAAAGATCAGCGCCACGAAGCCGAAGGCGCGGGCCCAGCCCGAACCGCTCGACACATTCGCAACCCCGCCAGCGAGCAGCGCACCGACCACGATCACCGAGGAGATCGCGTTGGTCACGCTCATCAGCGGCGTATGCAGCGCCGGCGTCACCGACCACACCACGAAATAGCCGACGAAGACGGCGAGGACGAAAATCGACAGCCGGAAGACGAAGGGATCGACGACCTGCGCAACATGCTCCATGGCGGCTCTCCTTAAACCCGATTAAGATGATTTGGGCTGGAAGTTCGGGTGGATGACGGCGCCGTCCCTGGTCAGCGCGGTCGCCTTGACCAGTTCATCGTCCCAATTCACGGCGAGGGCTTTGCTGCCCTTGTCGACCATGGTCTCAATGAAATTGAACAGATTGCGCGCATAGAGACTGGAAGCGGACGCCGCGACGCGGCCGGCAACATTGGTGTAGCCGACGATCTTGATGCCATCGACGTCTGCAACCTCGCCCGGCCTCGCGCCTTCGACATTGCCGCCGCGCTCGACGGCGAGATCGACCAGCACCGAACCGGGCTTCATCGACCTGACCATGTCGGCACTCACGAGTTTGGGCGCAGGGCGGCCCGGAATCAGCGCCGTCGTGATCACGATGTCCTGCTTCTTGATGTGCTCGGCGGTGAGCGCGGCCTGCTTCGCCTGGTACTCCTTGGACATTTCCTTGGCGTAACCGCCCGCCGTCTGTGCGTTCTTGAACTCCTCGTCCTCGACGGCGAGGAATTTCGCGCCCAGGCTCTCCACCTGCTCCTTGGTCGCGGGCCGCACGTCGGTCGCGGTGACGACGGCGCCGAGCCGGCGCGCAGTCGCGATCGCCTGGAGGCCGGCAACGCCGACGCCCATGACGAACACTTTTGCCGCAGGCACGGTGCCGGCAGCCGTCATCATCATCGGGAAGGCACGGCCGAAAGCCTCGGCGCCCTCGATCACGGCACGGTATCCGGCGAGATTCGCCTGCGACGACAGCACGTCCATCACCTGCGCGCGGGTGATGCGCGGCATCAATTCCATCGCGAAGGCGGAGATGCCGGCATCGGCGATCGTCTTCAGCGCAGCCTCGTTGCCATAGGGGTCCATGATGGCGATGACGAGCGCGCCGCGCTTGTACTTCGCAAGCTCGGAGGCCTCCGGGCGCTTCACCTTGATGATGATGTCGGCATCCTTCAGCGCATCGGCGCTGACGGTGGCGCCGACCGCCGTGAATTCGGAATCTGGAAGGCCAGACTTGATGCCCGCGCCCGGCTCGATGGCGATCTCGGCGCCGAGCGCCTTGAACTTCTTCACCGTATCAGGCGAAGCGGCAACCCGCGGCTCCGACGGATCGATTTCCTTGGCAACGGCGATCTTCATAGGCCCTCCGGCGACGCGGAAAAAAGCGCGCACGCAAACTTGGCGTCACTCCCGCAACGTTGGATACCGGTTTTGGAACCGGCTTGTCTGCAAATTTTCTGAGCACCGCCGCCTTTGGCGGTGCAGCCGGCGATGGATCAGGTCAGAAAGATCGCCATCAGGATCACGATGAGCGCCACCGAGGCGGTGCCGTACTTCACGAGCTTGATGAAGCCCTCATAGGTCTGCTCGTGGGCCACGTAGTCGTTGCCGTCGGCGGTGGTGTACGCCACTTCGCTATGGTCAGCCATGGAATGTCCCCAGTCGAAACTCGAATTCTTTGGCTGGGATACCTTAAACCCTCCGGCAGGGCAACGGCACGGACGGGCAGTTTCCGCCAAATCAGGTCATTTGGAATTCAGATTGTCGCGGATCCAGCGGACGAGGCTCTGCTCGCTGACTTCACCGGCCGCGAGCGAGAGGATGATGGTCGTGGCCTCCGCAGGATCGGGACTAAACGCCACTCCGTTCTTGCGGAGAAAGACCATCATCGTCATGAAGGCGATGCGCTTGTTTCCATCGACGAATGCATGATTTTTCGCGAGGCCGAAGGCGTAGGCGGCAGCGATCTGATCGAGCGGCGCCTTCTCACAGCGCCATTTGTTGATGGGCCGCTCCAACACCGAACGCAGCATGCCTTCATCGCGTAATCCCAACGCACCGCCAAAGCGTCGAAGTTGTCGGCTATGAATTGCGACAGCCTGCTCGTAGGTGATCCAGAGCGGCTCTTCGGGCTCGCTCATTTTGGAAGGCCCGTTACTTCGCGAGCGCAGCGAGGGTGTCGCGATACTTGTCCATCACCTCGTCGGCGATCTCCATCGTCCGCTCAAAATTGGGATCGTAGGGCAGCGCCTGGAAACCACCGCCAGGTAATTCCACGATGTTCAATTGCTGGCCTCGCTTGAGATCGAGCCGCTGCATCAACTCACGAGGGAGCAGCATGCCGTCCGAATTGCCGATCTTCTTGATTTCGATTTTCATGGCCATCCCGACAGGCAAGGCAATGTTATACATCTGTATAACGTTGCCTTAATCGTGGTTCAACAATTGTTTTACGGCCGCTGAGCGTCGCCCCGGCCCCCTCAGCCCATCGCCTCCAGCTCGTCGATCATGCCGGCGATGACCGAGAGCCCGCCGTCCCAGAATTTCGGGTCCTTGGCATCCAGCCCGAACGGCCGCAGCAGCTCGGAATAATGCTTGGTGCCGCCGGCGGCAAGCATGTCGAGATAGCGCTCGGCAAACCCTTCGGCCGCATTCTCGTAGACGGCATAGAGCGAGTTCACGAGGCAATCGCCGAAGGCATAGGCGTAGACGTAGAACGGCGAATGGATGAAGTGCGGGATGTACATCCAGTAGTTCTCGTAGCCCGCCCTGATCTCGATCGCAGGCCCGAGACTCTCGCCCTGCACCGACAGCCAGATCTCGCCGAGCCGCGTCGCGGTGAGCTCGCCGTTCTTGCGCTCGGTGTGGACCGCGCGCTCGAAGGAATAGAACGCAATTTGCCGCACCACGGTATTGATCATGTCCTCGACCTTGCCGGCGAGCAGCGCCTGACGCTGCTTGGCGCTCTTGGTCTGCGCCAGCAACCGCCGGAAGGTCAGCATCTCGCCGAACACGCTCGCGGTTTCCGCCAGCGTCAGCGGCGTCGGCGCCATCAGCGCACCGTTCTTCGCCGCCAGCACCTGGTGCACGCCATGGCCGAGCTCGTGTGCGAGCGTCATCACGTCGCGCGGCTTGCCCTGGTAGTTCATCAGAACGTAAGGGTGCGCCGACGGCGTGGTCGGATGTGAGAAGGCGCCCGGCGCCTTGCCCGGACGCACCGGCGCATCAATCCAGCGGTCGGTGAAGAAGCGCTCGGCGATGTCGGCCATCTTCGGCGAGAAGCCGCGATAGGCCGACAGCACCATGTTGCGCGCCTCGGGCCAGGCGATGGTGTCGGTCGCGGCAAACGGCAGCGGCGCGTTGCGGTCCCAATAAGCGAGCCGCTTCTTGCCGAACCACTTCGCTTTCAGCGCGTAATAGCGATGCGAGAGCTTCGGATAGGCCGCGCGCACGGAGGCGACCAGCGCATCCACCACCTCGCGCTCGACGCGGTTGTTCAG
Source organism: uncultured Alphaproteobacteria bacterium (assembly GCA_963819355.1). Lineage (GTDB taxonomy): Bacteria > Pseudomonadota > Alphaproteobacteria > Rhizobiales > Xanthobacteraceae > Bradyrhizobium. The sequence continues at coordinate 152,299 of CAWFVZ010000033.1, forward strand.
ATGGCGGGAATCCGCGACGTCCTTGAAGCCGCGCCAGCGGTCGGAGATGTCCTTGTCCTTGGCGAGCGTATTGGTGATCAGGGCAAAGGTGCGCTCATTGGCCTTGAAAGTTTTTGCCAGCGCTTCCGCCGCCGACTTGCGCTTGGCGCCGTCGCGATCCGCCAAAAAATTGAGCGTCGGCTCGATCGCGAGCTCCTTGGACCCGACCTTGAAGCGCAGGCCGGAGATGGTCTGGTCGAACAGCCGGTTGAAGGCGGAATAGCCGGTCTGCGACTTCTCCAGGAAGAGCTGCTCGAGCTTGTCGTCGAGCTGGTACGGCTTTTCCTTGCGCAGGTCCTCGATCCAGGGACGGTAGTACGCGAGCTCCGCGGCTTGCATCGCACGGTTCAAAATATCGTCATCGACGCGGTTGAGCTCCAGCGCGAAGAACAGAAGATGCGTCGACGCCGCCGTCAGCCGCTCGGAGACGTCGCCGTAAAACTTTGAAATCCTGGGATCAACGCTGTCGCCGGCGTGGACGAGACCGGCGTAGGAGCCGAGGCGGCCGGCGAGATCGTCGATCGCCTCATAGCGCCGCACGGCTTCCGCGAGCCATTTTCCGCCATCTTCATTTGCTGTGCCTATGGCGAGCCTGCCCTTGTAGTCTGTCTCGAACGCGACGCAATCGGCATCCATCGTTTCGAGATCGCGCGCCACTTCCGACGCGTCGATGCCGGAATAGAGATCGGCGAGGTTCCACTCGGGAAGCGTGCCTGTCTTGCTCGCAGGCTTGGCGGAGGGTTTTGCCTTGGTGGCGGATGTCTTGGTGGCGGGCTTACGAACAGCGGACTTTTTGAGAGCAGTGTTGGAGCGCGAAGTCATTGTGCTGGAAACCTGTGTTCAACAATCGCAACGGCGGGCGGGGGCATCAAGGTTTAAGAGTGCGTTAATCGGCTTCGGCCAAAGTGCCCCGATTCGAGACAGATAGTAGTAGCGTGCGGGGAACACCATGGCTGCCAGTATTTTGATCGCCGATGACGACGCCGTGGCCCGCCGCCTGGTCGAGAACATGGTGCAGAAATGCGGGTATGAGACGGTCGTCGTGGAGTCCGGCGACGCCGCGATCGCTGCCCTTACCGCCCCCGACGCACCGGCGATCGACGCCGTGATCCTCGATCTGGTGATGCCCGGCCTCGATGGCATGGGCGTGCTGGCGAAAATCCGCGAAGCCGGCCTGAGCGTCCCCGTCATCGTGCAGACCGCCCATGGCGGCATCGACAACGTGATCTCGGCAATGCGCGCAGGCGCTGCTGACTTCGTGGTCAAGCCGGTCGGCGTGGAGCGGCTCCAGGTCTCGCTGCGTAACGCGCTCAACGCCTCCGCGCTCAAGGGAGAATTGCAGCGCATCCGTCACAGCCGCGAGGGGCGGCTGACCTTTTCCGATATCATCACGCGCGCCGACGCGATGGCGGGCGTGATGCGCGCGGCGCAGAAGGCTGCGAACTCCTCGATTCCGGTGCTGATTGAAGGCGAGTCCGGCGTCGGCAAGGAGATGTTCGCGCGCGCCATCCATGGCAGCGGCGAGCGCAAGGCAAAACCCTTCGTCGCGGTCAATTGCGGCGCGATCCCCGACAATCTCGTCGAGTCCATCCTGTTCGGTCACGAGAAGGGCGCCTTCACCGGCGCGACCGAGCGGCATACGGGCAAGTTCGTCGAGGCTCATGGCGGCACGCTGTTTCTGGACGAGGTCAGCGAGCTGCCGCTGACCGCGCAGGTCAAGCTGCTCCGCGCACTCCAGGAGGGCGCAGTCGAGGCCGTCGGCGGCCGCAAGCCCGTGAAGGTCGACGTCCGCATCATCTCCGCGACCAATCGCAAGCTTCTTGAGCGGGTCAAGCAGGGACACTTCCGGGAAGATTTGTTCTATCGCCTGCACGTGCTGCCGCTGACGATCCCTTCCCTGCGCGTCCGTCGCGAGGACATCCCGCATCTCTTGCGGCATTTCCTGGCGCGCTTTGCCGCCGAGGAGACCCGCCAGATCACCGGCATCAGCGGCGAGGCCGTCGCGCACCTCGCCCAGCTCGACTGGCCCGGCAACATCCGCCAGCTCGAAAACGCGGTCTACCGCGCGGTGGTGATGAGCGAGGGCGACCAGCTCGGTCTCGACGATTTCCCGCTGCTTGCGTCGCATCCGCACAACGCGGCGGACATTCCGACTGCGCCGCTGATGATAGAGCCGGCCTCGGCGCCCTCGGTGATCTCGGGTAGTGAAATACCGATCGTGCCGCTCCCCCTGGGAGGGTCCCTCTCGATGTTGACCCCGACCGGCGATGTCCGGGCACTGGAGGACATGGAGAACGAGATCATCCGCTTCGCGATCTCGCATTATCGCGGACAGATGTCCGAGGTGGCGCGTCGCCTCAAAATCGGCAGGTCCACGCTTTACCGCAAACTCGACGAAGCCGGGGTTCCCGGCCATGGCGGGAAAAGCGGTGAGGAGACGCACTGAGCCTCATGCGAACGGAGGTTCGCGCGAGCTGACAATGCGCCCGCAAGCCGTTGAATTACGGCAAAATTCGGCTGCGACCCGAACCGTGACTTGGAAGTGACAGACGCAGGGAAAAGCGCGTCGTGAATGCGCACAATCCGTTGCAAACAGGCCTTCTTGACGTCAGTTTGTCGTGAGTTGTCCCGGGTAGTGCTGGCTGCAAAATCGGGGCCTGTATATCGTCTGCGTAGGAATCGTTGCGTGCAGGCGTGCAACTTTCGAGAGGCCGGCGCGGTCTAGCCGAAGCTCAATTAGGCGATAACGAAGCTGTTCCACGAGGGACAGTTCACCCAAGGGGTGCGACACAATGCGTGACTGTTTGAACCACCGTGCAGGCTTTGACCGTGTCTTGATGACGGTCGCAGCGACCTTCCTCACGGTATCGGCCGGTTCGGCCCTGGCGCAGGATCAGGCGCGCAGCAGCGCCGCCGAGCTCGCCATCGAAGCCGCGATCCCGCGCCCCGAGCCTGCAAACGTCCCGCCCCCGAGCGCTGCCGACATCAAGCTCGACACCACCGCCACGGTGCAGGACGCCCCGAAGGATGCGGCCAGTGAGCCGGTCAAGGCCGAAGCCGCTCCGGCCCCCGAGAAAGTCGAGACCAAGCCTTCCGACGTCGCCACCACTCCGGCAGCCGACGCACCGAAGAGCGAAACGGCCAACACCGAGCCCGCCAAGTCTGAGCCAGCCAAATCTGAATCGGCCAAGCCTGAACCGGCCAAGTCTGACACCGCAGCGGCGCCGGCGGCCGTCCCCGCAGCAGCACCTGCGGCTGCAGCAGCAACCCCGGCCGCAGAACCGGTGAAGGCCGCGAGCAACGTCCCCGCCGCCGACCAGCCGGTCGCCGACAAGCTCAAGGACGCCCTGGGCGCCAAGACCTCGCGCTATTTCGACCGCAAGAACGAGCGCGCCGCCGTCGAGAAGTTTTACGGTGCACGCGACTACGCGCCGGTCTGGACGCAAGGCGGCAGCCTCAACGCTGCAGCCAAGGGCGTGATCGCGCGGCTGAAGGATGCGGCCTCCGACGGTCTCAATCCCGCCGACTATCCGGTGCCGGATTTCGCCGCCGCCACGACGCCCGATGGGCTCGCCGACGCCGAGTTGAAGCTCACCGCCAGCATGTTCGACTATGCGCGCCAGGCGCAAAGCGGCCGCATGCACTGGTCCCAGGTCAGCGCCGACATCCTCTATCCCGAGCATCCGGTCGATCCGAGCGAGGTGCTGACCAAGGTCACAACGGCGGCCGACGCCTCCGCCGCGCTCGACACATACAACCCGCCGCAGAAGCTCTACAAGGAACTGAAGGCGAAGCTCGCGCAGCTGCGCGGCCAGGGCGAAGGCCCGGTGATCGAGATCACCGACGGCCCGGCGCTGAAATACACACCCGCCAAGGGCAAGAAGCAGGCTGAAGTCTTGGTGCAGGATCCACGCGTGCCGCAGCTCCGCGCCAAGCTCGGCATCACCGAGAATGCCAACGACGACCGCTATGACGCCACGGTCGCCGAAGCCGTGCGAAAGTTCCAGGACGGCGCTGAGATCAAGGCGACCGGTGTGCTCGACGCACCGACCGTGAAGGCGCTGAACAGCCCCAAACGTGACAAGCAGATCGACACCGTGCTGGTGAACATGGAGCGCTGGCGCTGGCTGCCGCGCGACCTCGGCGTGCCCTCGCTCGGCGATGCCTATGTCATCCTCAACATTCCCGACTACACGCTGAAGGTGATGCAGCGCGGCCAGCAGGTCTGGACCACCCGCGTCGTCACCGGCAAGCCGGGCCAGCACGCAACGCCGCTGCTGACCGAGACGATGAAGTACATCACGGTCAACCCGACCTGGAACGTGCCGCCGTCGATCGTCTATGGCGAATATCTGCCGGCGCTGCAGCAGGACCCGACCGTGCTCCAGCGCATGGGCCTGAAGCTCGAGCAGAACCGCGACGGCTCGGTGCACATCTCGCAGCCGCCCGGTGAAGCCAACGCACTCGGCCGCATCCGCTTCAACTTCCCGAACAAGTTCCTGGTCTATCAGCACGACACGCCGGACAAGCACCTGTTCGCCAGGGACGAGCGCGCCTTCAGCCACGGCTGCATGCGCGTGCAGAATCCGGATCAGTACGCCTCCGTGCTGCTCAACATCGCCTTGCCGAACGAGCACTACACGCCGGAGCGCGTCCGCGGCATGTACGGTTCGGGTGAGGTCGACCTGAAATTCCCGACGCCGATCCCGGTCAACATCACCTACCAGACCGCGTTCGTGGATGACGGTGGCAAGCTGCAATTCCGCAAGGACGTTTACGGTCGCGACGCGACCATGATCAACATCCTGAAGAACGGCCGCGGCAAGGATCTCGAGAACGTCGTCGCTCACTCGCAGCCGAGCTATTCGCGCCCGGCAACGACGCTGCCGTCTGGCGTGGCGGTGGCCAACAATGGCGGCTCGTCCGGCCTGAACTTCTTCGAGCGGCTGTTCGGGGCGCCGACCCCGCCGCCGGCTCCGGTCGGCCGCCGTCAGCAGCGGGTGTTCACCCGCTGAGGCCTCCTCGACCGGCCTTTCCTGAAATTCTCGAATAAAATCAGCGACCTCATTCCCTGGATGGGGTCGCTTAACGTTTAACCATTCTCCACCCGTCCTCGGGCAGCGGGCGTTTTTTCGCCACACTCAGCCGCTTAGGTTTGTATTCTGACTTGGTTTTGGGGGCGGGAAGGTCAACCTCAAATTAACCTTCTCGCTTTAAGAAAGCGTTCATCCTCTTTCGCGCGCTAGCGGGGTTGGCGGGAGAGTCCATTTTGAACGCTGGTCGACTGGGTGGGCTCATACGTGCTGGCTGGTTTCGCACGCCAATTCGCTGCGTTGTCGTCGTCCCATGCGGGAGTGAAGGTCGGATCTCGGATCGGCCTTGCCTCGCTGGCGCTGCTTGCGGCTGCCGGTTCGGTTCATAACGCCGCGGCGCTGAACGAAAGCAAGACGCTCTCCTTCCACCACACCCATTCCGGCGAAGACCTCACCGTCACCTTCAAGCGCGATGGCCGCTACGACGAAGCCGCGCTGAAGACGCTCAACCACTTCCTGCGCGACTGGCGCACCCAGGATGAGACGGTGATGGACCGTCACCTCTTCGACATCCTCTGGGAGGTCTATCGCGACGTCGACGGCAAGCAGCCGATCCAGATCATATCCTCCTATCGCTCCCCCGCCACCAACGCCATGCTCCGCCGCCGCTCCTCGGGCGTGGCGCGCTTCAGCCAGCATATGCTGGGCCACGCGATGGACTTCTGCATTCCGAACGTGCCGCTGGAGCAGATCCGCTTCGCCGGCCTGCGGCTGCAGCGCGGCGGCGTCGGCTTCTACCCGACCTCCGGCTCGCCTTTCGTGCATCTCGACACCGGCAGCATCCGACACTGGCCGCGCATGACGCATGACCAGCTGGCCCGCGTGTTCCCGGACGGCCGCACGGTCCATGTCCCGACCGATGGCACGCCGCTCAAGGGCTATGAGCTCGCCAAGGCCGACATCGAACGCCGTGGCGACGGTGGCGACGCCGCGACCGTGGGCAAGCCGGGCTTCTTCGCCGCCTTGTTCAGGGGCAAGTTGGCCCCCGCCACCAGCAGCGACGAGGATGACGAGGGGGCGCCCGCCGCGACCGAGAAGCCGGCGGCGCCGACCGTGGTCGCAGCCGCCGCAAAACCGGCTGATCCGGTGCCGACGCCGCGCGCCAAGCCGCAAGTCGCCGCCGCGATCCAGCTTGCGTCCGCCGACATGCAGATCGTCGCACCTCCCAAGCCGAAGCCCGTGCCTGTGGCTGACAAGCCGGCTGCCGGCAAGCCGGAGACCCCGGCCGACATCATCAATGCCCGCGGCTTCTGGGATGCTCCGGCCACGCCGCAGCAGGCGACACCGGCCCAGGTCGCAGCCCTGAAGGCGCGCCAGGCGCTTGCCGCTGCCACCGATCCGCAGCCGACCGCGAGCGTCTCCAACGCAGCCTATCGGGCGCTGGCCTATGCACCGGCCGCCGCTTCGCCAGTCGACCGCGCCAACGTCGTCGCCGCCTCTGCGCCGATCCCGCGCACCGCGCGTCCGGCAAACCGTAACCTCGCACCCGCCACCGAGATCAACACCGTCGTCGGCAAGAGCACCGACGGCATGATCGCAACTGCAACCCGGCTCTCCGCGGCCAGGGGTGAGAGCATCTGGCTCAAGATCGTGATGCTGTCGCCGAGCGCGAGCCGCGCGATGTCGGTCACGCTGATGGGCGAACTCGATATGGCCGCGATGCGGGCCTATTTCGTCAAGCCGCAAACCGTGGTCGCGATGGGCTTTGTCGACGATCCCATGCAGGGCCTGTCCTGCGACAGTTTTTCGGGCAGCGCCACCGCCAAGCTCGAGACGACGTCGTTCGTCGTGCGCACCGCGGCGCTGCGGTAAACTTCTCCCGCGACGTCGCTTTCGCGAGCCTGGCTATCGCCTGCCCGTACGATCCAAGTGATACGTCAACGCCAGCGACAGGCAGATCGACAGCGGCCGCTTCGGCAGCGCGCCCGAGACCTTCAACAGCAGCGCCCGCTTCTGCCGGTATTCGAACGTGTCGGGAAACCGCTCGCGAAAACTCTCGATCAGCGTCGTCTTGCAGTTGAACAGGACCGCGGCATGATCATTGGACTCTTTTACGCAGCCGAGCCGGATGGTGCTGCCGCTTCCGGTCTGCTCGGTGAGATAGGCCGGCTCGCCCCATTTCAACGTCTCGGTCAGCGGGCCGACGTCGTCATGTGCCTTAGCCGTCGCAAAGATGAGCTTTCGCACGTCGAGAAGGCGCCGGCGGATCGGCAATGGAAAGGCGTCGAAGGCCCGGCTCACCTCGCGCGGCAACAGCGGCTCAGTCACGGTCTCACTCTCGATGGATCGCCAATCGGTCTCCGCGGCACGCCGGGTCAAGCCGGCAGGCCTGCCCTGATAAGGCCTGCCTCGTAGCGCTGACGGTCGACGTCGCGCTTATAATGTTGGGTAGAAAGATGATTGGCCACCGAAAATACCGGCTCACGCTTGAGAACTTCGGCCGCGTGCGCGCCAGCCGCGACTGCGTTGCCCATTTGTGCGAAGGTCCCCGCAAGGAACGCGTGATGGGTGTGATCGGGGCGCGTGATCCGTGAGAAGGCCTCGGCGGCTTCAGCGTATTTCTCGGCACAATAATAGGCGCGTCCGAGATGGCTCCAGAAGCGCTCCGGGTGATAGGGGTTGAGCCGCATCGCCTTCTTGATCCAGTCGATGCCCTCCTCCGGCCTCCCCAGCCAGGTCAGCAGTTCGCCCTGCTGCACCACCACCAGATCATAGTTCGGGTTGAGCGCGAGCGCCCGCTCCTGATGGTAGACGGCCTTGTCATGGTCGTCGCGGTTCAGATTGAGCGCAGCGAGGATGCGGTGGACGTCGCTGTCATTATCGTCGAGGGCCAGCGCGGTCTCCAGCTCTGAAGCCACCTGTTGGAAGGTGGCATCGCGATCCGCGCACCAGCTATAGACCCAGGTCTGGCCTAGGACGCACGCCTTCCACGCGTGTGCGTGAGCATAGTTCACGTCGAGTTCGAGCGCCCGGTCGAGCAGAAGTTGCGCCCGCGCATTGTCGTCGCGATTGGAGCGATGGTGTAAGACCTTGGCGGCCAGCACGCATTCATAAGCCGCCATGTTGTCCGTTGGCTTGCGATTCGCGCGATCGTGCCCGGCCGCCTCGACGCGGCCGGGCAACGTGGCGGCGATCGCCCGGGTCATCTCGTCCTGGATAGCGAAGATGTCCTTGAGCTCGCCGTCGTAGCGTTCGGCCCAGATGTGCCGGTCGGTTTCCGCATCGATCAGCTGCACGGTGACGCGGACGCGATCTCCGGCTTTTCGCACACTGCCCTCGATGACATAATCGACCCCGAATTCGCGACCGATGTCCTGCACCTTTACCGCCTTGCCCTTGTAGACGAAGGTCGAGTTGCGGGAGATCACCAACAGGTCGTGGAAGCGTGAAAGCTCGGTAATGATGTCTTCGGTCAAGCCATCCGCAAAGAACTCTTGCTCCGGGTCGCCGCTCATGTTGGCGAAGGGCAGCACCGCGATGGACGGCTTCTTCGACTTGCCCGTCGCCTTTGCAGTGCCCTTTGTGCCGTCTGGCGCGCTTGCCGGCCCCTCCTCCAGGCGAACCCGGTAGACGCGGATTGGACGGACGATGTTCTTGACGTTCTGCTCGCCGATATCCTCGAATGCAACGCCATCAAGGCGCTGGCCGAGTTGGTCGCGCACCGCGCTCGAGATGCAGATACCTCCAGGCTCGGCCAGTGCCTCCAACCGTGCCGCGACGTTGACGCCGTCGCCGAAAATATCGTTCTGGTCGACGATCACGTCGCCCAGATTGATGCCGATGCGGAATTGCATCCATCGCGACGGCGGGACGTCGGCATTGCGTCGCCCCATCCGGCTCTGAATTTCAGCAGAGCACAGCACGGCGTCGACGGCGCTGTGGAATTCGACGAGCATGCCATCGCCCGTCGTCTTGATGATGCGGCCGTGATTTTTGGCAATGGCCGGATCGATGAGCTCGATCCGGTGGGTCTTGAGGCGCGCGAGCGTGCCGGCCTCGTCGGCCTCCATGAGCCGACTAAAGCCGACCATGTCAGCCGCGAGGACCGCTGCGAGCCTGCGCTCTGGCCCAGGCACATCCATTGCTCGGTCCCTTCACCGAGTACCTTAGCAGACTAACGGATTCTGCCCAAATCTGGTGCGCTGCAGCTGAGCCCGGGTCAGGGCTCAGATCATCCCCAGCGCCTGCATGTAGGTCTCGAGGATCGTCTCGGCTTCGGCGCGCTCGTTGGGGTCCTGCTTGCGCATGCGCACGATCGTGCGCAGCGCCTTGACGTCGTAGCCGTTACCCTTGGCTTCGGCGAAGACGTCGCGGATGTCGTCGGAAATCGCCTTCTTCTCCTCCTCCAGCCGCTCAATGCGCTCGATGATGGATTTGAGCTGGTCTTTGGCAAATTTCGTCGCGGGCTCGTCGTCGCGGACGGCGGCGGAGGTGGCCATCTTGGTACTCCCAATGGAACTGGCAAAACGAGGTGACGCCGGCATCCTCACCGCGCGTGCTGGCTAGACCCTTAGGGTTGGCGCCGACTGCGTTCAAGCAAGCATCGCGCTCGTCCACAGCGCGCCCACACCTTCCTGCGGGGAGGCAAAGAAAGCTGTTGTGTGGTGCGACTCGAGCGCGCGCCCCGGACAGTCCCCTCAGTGGCTGTGGGGATGGACCTTCTTCATCGCCTCGAGCTGCTCAGGGCTGGCCGTGCCCTGGTGCTTCGACTTCCAGGTCTCGTAGGGCATGCCGTAGACGGCTTCCCGGCTCTCGTCCTTGCTCAGCGCGACGCCCTGGGCGTCGGCGGCGTCCTTGAGCCAGTTGGACAGGCAGTTGCGGCAGAAGCCCGCCAGGTTCATCAGATCGATGTTCTGGACGTCCGTCCGCGTCCGCAAATGATCGACCAGGCGCCGGAAAGCGGCCGCCTCGAGCTCCGTTCTGGTTTTGTCGTCGATTGCCATGGCTGGATCCCTTGGCCTTCTCGTTGGCTCTGACCTTGATGATGGTCATCCTTACGGGATCAGGTGGGGTCCTGTCACAGATTTCGCCATATCGCGGCGCAAACGGACCTGAGGCCGGCCCGACCGGGTTCCCGTGCCTCTAAGCCAAATCGTCAATGATCTGATATAGCTTCCGCGACAATGATCGCCGAATCTCCCCGCTCCCCCCTTCGCCTGCTCGCCCGGTTGGTCCCGGTGCTTGCGGTCGCCCTGCTGTGTCTCTGGACCAGCCCGGCGTCGGCCGATTTCCGGCTCTGCAACAACACGTCGAGCCGGGTCGGCATCGCGCTGGGCTACAAGGACGCCGAGGGCTGGACCACCGAGGGCTGGTGGAACATCTCCTCCCGCTCCTGCGAGACCCTGCTGCGGGGAACGCTGGTCGCCCGCTACTATTACATCTACGCCATCGACTACGACCGCGGCGGCGAATGGTCGGGGCAAGCCTTCATGTGCTCGCGCGACAAGGAATTCACCATCCGCGGCACCGAGGACTGCCTGGCGCGCGGCTATGACCGGACCGGCTATTTCGAGGTCGATACCGGCGAGCAGCGGGCCTGGACGGTGCAGCTCACCGACGCCAACGAGCAGCCGGCCCAGCCGCGGGTACCCGGCATGCCCGGCCCGGTGGGCCCGGGTGGCGGCGTTCCGGGTTTGCCCAATGGCCCGCCGGGTGGTACGCCCCCCGCCGCGCCTGGCCTCGCGCCAGCCCCTCCGTCCTCGCCTGGGAATAAGCCATGAGGCGTCTTCGCCGTATCAAGATTCTCGCGACCCTGGGACCCGCTTCTTCAGACCTCGCGATGATCCGCCGCCTGTTCGAGGCCGGCGCCGACGTGTTCCGCATCAATATGAGCCACACCCCGCATGACAAGATGCGGGAGCTGGTGGCGACGATCCGCAACGTCGAGAGCAGCTACGGCCGCCCGATCGGCATTCTGGTCGATCTCCAGGGACCGAAGCTCAGGCTCGGCGCCTTTGCGGAAGGCGCGGTCCAGCTCCAGAACGGCCAGACCTTCACGCTGGATTCCGACAAGACTCCGGGCGACGCTACTCGCGTCAATCTTCCGCATCCGGAGATCCTGGCCGCGCTGCGGCCCGGCCATGCGCTGCTGCTCGACGACGGCAAGGTGCGGCTGATCGCGGAAGAGACCTCGAAAGAGTTCGCCGTGACCCGCGTCGTGGTCGGCGGCCGGATGTCCGACCGCAAGGGCGTCAGCCTGCCGGATACGGACCTGCCGGTCTCGGCGATGACGCCGAAGGACCGCGCCGACCTAGAGGCCGCGCTGGTCACCGGCGTCGACTGGATCGCGCTGTCCTTCGTGCAGCGCGCCGACGACGTCATCGAAGCCAAGAAGATGATTCGCGGCCGCGCCGCGGTGATGGCCAAGATCGAGAAGCCGCAGGCGATCGATCGCCTTGCCGACATCATCGAGGCCTCCGACGCGCTGATGGTCGCGCGCGGCGACCTCGGCGTCGAGCTGCCGCTGGAGCGCGTGCCGAGCCTCCAGAAGCAAATGACGCGGATGGCGCGCCGCGCCGGCAAGCCGGTGGTGGTCGCAACCCAGATGCTGGAATTGATGATCCAGTCGCCGGTGCCGACCCGCGCCGAAGTCTCCGACGTCGCCACCGCCGTCTATGAAGGCGCCGACGCCATCATGCTGTCGGCGGAATTGGCCGCCGGCAAATTCCCGGTCGAGGCGGTCTCGACCATGAACCGCATCGGCGAGGAGGTCGAGCGCGACCCGATTTATCGCTCCGTGCTTACGGCACAGCGCCCACCGCCGGAGTCCACTGCGGGCGACGCCATCGCGGACGCCGCGCGGCAGATCGCCGAGACGCTCGACCTGCCCGCCTTGATCTGCTGGACCAGTTCGGGCTCGACCGCGACGCGGGTCGCACGCGAGCGGCCGAAGCCGCCGATCGTGGCGATCACGCCGAACATCACGGCCGGACGCCGGCTCGCGGTGGTCTGGGGCGTGCATTGCGTGGTGGCGGAAGACGCGCGCGACCAGGACGACATGGTGAGCCGCGCCGGCCAGATCGCGTTCCGCGACGGCTTCGTCCGTGCCGGCCAGCGGGTGATCATCGTCGCCGGCGTGCCGCTCGGCATCCCCGGCACCACCAACATGGTGCGCATCGCCTCCGTCGGCCCCGATGGCAACCCGGATATCTGATCTCCCGCGAGGCCCTTCGACAAAAAAGTCGAAAACAACCCCATGCACAGTAGCCGTCAGGTGCGGGCGTGAAGCTGTGCTGATTGGGCGAAACCATTGACGCGTCGGGCCGATCGGCGCGCGGCGCGCGACAGGCCTGGGCTCAGGCTCCGACCAGCGCTTTCGTGGTCGGCAGCAGCGTCTGCTGCACCACCAGGCCGCGGGCGCGGGCGTCCATGACGCCTACGGCGCGCAGCGCCAGCAGCGTTACGGTCTGCACGGCGTCGCGCATCTTCACGGGATCTTCGAGATTGCCGGGCGCGAGCGGCCCGACCAGCGCCTCATGCAACGCGCCGAGCAGCGCGGTCGCCGCGAGCGCGGTGTCCTGCGCCGGCAGATGGCCGGCGCGCACGGCGGCGTCGATCCGGCCCGCGATCTCGCCGGCAATCTCGCGCCGGCTGGCAAGCCTGGAGGCGCTGACGTCGACATCGACCGGCTCGGCCAGGATGCCCCAGGCCAGCCTGCGCTGCGACAGGGTATGGACGGCGACCGTCGTCACCGCCGCCGCCAGCGCCGAGGACGGGCCGGGTGCGGCGTCAGCCGCTCGCCGGATCGCCGCCAGCTCGTCGCGGGAGACCTCGGAAATCAATTCGGAGATCAGCTCGGCCTTGGAGGGAAAATAGCGATAGACGGTGCCCGCCGCCACGTTGGCCCGGACCGCGACCGGCGCGATCTGCACCGCCGCCATCCCGCCTTCGGCTGCGGCTTCCCTTGCCGCCGCCAGAATGGCGCTGCGCCGAGCCGCAAGGCGCTTCACCACTTGATGCGTCCGCCGATAAACCATGGCGCGCTTCCTGTCCCACACGCCTGCCGCACGCCCGCGGCCGAACGCTACGTCACCGAATTCGCTGCAAATCGCCCCGCAAGGACTGAACAACTATTCAGGGGGGATGACAAGAAGCAAATGCGCGATGCTGGTTATCGCTCTTTGCTTCGTTTCACCTGCTCTGGCTTCGAGGACGGCCCGATTTAGCGCACCGCAATCTCGACAGCTTCGGGCGACGGCCGCAGCTTGCTGCGTCTGCCGAACGGATCCCTCTCCTCAGCCGCAGGAAAGTGGCGCAGTGCGACTGTTCGATCGTATGCCACCCTTGCGCGCAAAGTGGAAAAGTTCCCGCACAAATTCATGCAACCTTAACTGGTTGACCGTAGTTCTACGGGCGCAAATCGGAATTCGGCAATGCGCCCCACAAGCGTCCTTTCTGCGTCAGGCGCGGTTTTAGAAACAGGCGGCGACTATCAGATCGACGCACACAGAGACATCAACAACTCGATATGCGACGGGCTCGCGGCCAGCGTGCTGTCCTTCCATGCCCATGACGAGATCGCGTCGGCACTGAGGCTACAGGCCGCCTCATGAGCACCACTCTGCTCGTGATGGCACCTGCCCGCTTGGTGCCTTGATGCTGCAAGGTACGACAAGCGCTGCGGACTTGCCCGAAGCCGTTTCCATGCCCGCGGCCGGAAGCCTGCGGCGACCATGGGCGACGGACCTGCCCGGGGAAGCGCTTGCACCCATCGCCATTGTCGTCTGCTCGATGCTGGCAGGCGCGCTCTACACGTTCGCTATGGGCGAGGACGTCAACTGGGATTGGCAGAACTACCACGAATACAATGTCTGGGCCGTGCTCAACAGCCGCTATGGCCTGGATGCGGTTCCGCCGGGCTTTCAGACCTACTTCAATCCGATCGTCTATTTTCCAGTCTATTACCTCCGCCACTTCCTGCCGTCGCCGTATGGGCTGATGATCATCGGCGCAATTCACGGCCTCAACCTCGCGCTCATTTGCCTGTTTGCACGCCTGGTCCTGCGTCAGGCCGCTACCTTCGCTGCGATCGCGGCGGCGGTCGCAATCGCGGCCTCAGGTCCGATGACGCTTTCAGAGGTGGGCACGAGCTTTTCTGACGTACTGCTCGCATTGCCCGTGATCGGCGGCTTCCTTCTGATCCTGGCTGCGGATCGCCGGCCCGCGGCCCGCTACCTGCTGGCCGGATTCCTGATCGGCGCCGCGGTCGGGCTGAAGCTGACCAATGTCGTCTACGCGATAGGCGCAGCCGCAGCACTGCTCGCCTCCGCGCGTCCGCTCCAGGCGAGTGCCCTTGTTGGACTCGGCGGGATTGTCGGCGCGGCGCTCACGGGCGGCGAATGGTGCCTGATCACCTGGCGCGACACCGGCAATCCGATCTTCCCGCTGTTCAATGCAGTCTTCCAGTCAGGCGAGGTAGCTGCCGTCAATCTGATGGATGCGCAGTTCTTGCCCCACGGCGTGCTCGACGCTCTGGCCTACCCCTTCTACTGGCTGGTGGGCGACCACCTGGGCGCGGAGCATCCGTTCCGCGACGCGCGCTTCGCGGTCGTGACGATACTGCTCGTGCTCGGCCTGTTTGCGCGCATGACGCGAGACAGCGCGATCCTCACACGACGTGACGTACAGCTGGTGGTGCTCTTTGCAGTCTCCTGCCTGGCCTGGCTCGGCCTGTTCTCAATCCAGCGCTATGCGGTCGTTCTGGAACTGTTGTGCGGCCCGATCATCGTTCTGCTGCTCGCGCGCCTCGCTGCGAGCGCGGGGCCGACATTGCCTACGGCGTCCTCCGTTCCGCTGAACGCGCTGATGTTGACGGTTGCAGCACCGATCGCACTGTGGTCGCAGCCGGCGGACTGGTGGCACCGGCCCTGGTCCGAAGCCTACCGACCGAAGATCGCCGACGAGCTCCATCAGCCCGCGACCTACTTCATCCTCGGCAAGCCACTCGCCTATATCGCGCCGCAGCTTCCGCCGCAGTCGCGCTTCTACCTGCTTGCCGATATCGGTGTGCCCATCGTCCCCGGCGGCATCTTTGACCAGCGCATCCGCGCCGGGCTGAAGGCTCCGCTGCCCGGCGGTCTCCGCGAATTGCACATGCGCGGCGAACCGGACCGCAGCGCGCTGCTGGATCGCTACGCGCTTGCCATCGATCCCACCAGGCCCTGTGTCGCCATTGAGGGCGCTCGCCCCGGCACGATCCTCGAAAGCTGCCCGCTCATTGAGCGGGCCTCGCGTTAGCGTCTCGCGATAGACCCCGATCGGAGTTTGCTCAGCTTCTCAGTGTCGACGCGAACTGCATCGATGCAGCCTCGGCGGCCCGCCAGGCTGCGCAGCGGCCGAGGATCAGCCCGAAGACGATGAGGATCGCCGGGAAGCCCACCGGCTGCCCGAGAAACAGGAAGGTTGCAAGCAGCGCGAAGACGAGCGCCAGGGCCATCACCTCATGGCGCGCGAAACCTTCATCGAGGCCGGCACGGATGAGAAAGGCCACCGCGATGCCCAGCACAACCAGATCATACATGAAAAGATAAGGCGTCGTGAGCAGCGTTGCCGCCGCGAGCATCGCCGCCTTCAGCGCGTAGGGCAGCCTGCTCCGCCACATCGCGACCAGCACGACGGCAATCGCTGCCGTCAACACCCACTGGAAGATCCATCCGAGCTGCTCGGCGCCGCCGACATAGCGCACGAATGAGAAGATGCTCTGCATCTTGAACCAGGGCGCCCTTCCTTCGGTCAGGAAGGCCTGCGAGAACATCGGAATCCAGTGGAAGAAGGCCTGCCAGCTTTCGGTGCCGAACGCGAGCCAGGATGCCCCTGCGATCGCCACAGTGACGATGGCGGCGGTGAAAATCACCGTCCACTCGGCGGCGGCGATCAGCACCAACGGAAACAGCAGTCCATATTGGGGTTTGTAGCTCAGAAGGCCCAAGCAGATCCCAGCCAGCACCGGTCGCGTCGGCAGCAGATAAAGCATGCCGCCGATCAGAGAGGCGGTGAGAAAACCGTTCTGCCCGACCAGGATGTTGATGAAGGCGGCGGGAAATCCAATCGCAAGCAGCAGGCCCGCGTTGCGCCCGATGATCGCGCGCATCACGGCGAGATAGGGCACCATGCTGAACGCGGCCCAGCCGATGAAAGCTACCGCATAGGGAAACTGCGCGAGGAAGGACGCGACGAACAGGAAGGGCGGCGGATAGTGCCAGGCGAAATGGCCGACAAAATCCTGCTTGAGCAGCGCAAGCTCGACCTGCTTCTGGATGTCCCAATCCCAGGCCTGCGCGGGATGGCCCTCGAGCGCCAGTTTTCCGGCCGCCCAAACATTGACGAAGTCCGTCGGGATGCCGCGTCCGTCCGCGCCGAAGATCCACACATGCGTGAGATAGGCCGTCGGAAAATACGCCAGCGTGACGATCGCCAGCACGAAGGAGATGTTGAGGAGCGTCGCAGGGAGTGCGCCGTGACGACCAACAGCAGGCGGGGCGGACGAAGCTTCGGCCATGCGGCTTCCTTTGACGCAATACGGTGACGCAGATGCGTTCAAGCCATACACCCGAGTGACTTGAAGGAGGCTTAAGCCTGATTGTCGAATGCCCCGCGCCGATGCTGCGGGCAAAGCAAAAGAGCCCCGTCGATGACGGGGCTCTTCGCTATTCCGTTGATCGTCTGGCTTACTTGAGGCTGGACGAGATCGAGCCGAACTTGGCGTTCAGCGTGGTGCCGAGGTTGTTGACGACGGTGATGATCGCCAGCGCGATGCCGGCGGCGATCAGGCCGTATTCGATGGCGGTGGCGCCGGATTCATCCTTCACGAAACGCGAAACGAGGTTCTTCATAGACTGCTCCCAAAAAGTACACGAGGCTACAACTGGTCTGGTCTTTCCGGCTTCCCAGCGCCGCGCGACCATCGAACCGAACGTAAGGGCAAAGAATTGCGCCGCAGTTAATTCGACTGCGTAAACACAGAGCGGTTTGCGTGTATTCGACGATGGTAAACTGAAATCTAAAACAATCAGTTAAATTGCCGGGACACAAAGCCGCGCCAAACGCTCCAGTTCCGCCGATTTACTGGAAGTTATGACCGCCATGGTCAAATGGCACCCGCTCGGCAACTAAGAACAAGAGGCGGCATGTCCCTATCCTTCACCAACAGCATTACGGTGCAGAGCCGCGCGCGAGCGCTCGTGCCGCTGTGTGTCGGCGCGGGCGCCTATCTGTTCTTCCTCTATATCGGCGACACCCTGCTTCAGGACTCCAACTCGTTCTGGCAGATCAAGATCGGTCAGTGGATCCTCGATCACCACGCCCTGCCCTACACCGACCTCTATTCCTTCACGCGTCCCGGCGAGCCCTGGATCTCGACGTCGTGGCTGTCGCAAATTCTGTACGCCATCTCCTACGCGCAATGGGACTGGGCCGGGCCGGTGATCCTCACCGCGCTTGCGATCGCCGCTTCGGCCGCGATCTTCGTCTATCTGCTCGACGCGCATCTCGAAATTCCGCGCTCTGTGCTGTTCGCGATGCTGGCCGTGCTGCTATCGCTGCACCACATCCTGGCTCGGCCGCATATGCTGGCGCTGCCGGTGATGATCGCTTGGGTCGGCATTCTCATGAATGCGGCCGACCGCAAGGTCACGCCGTCATGGGCTTGGCTGCCGCTGATGTCGCTGTGGGCCAACCTTCACGGCGGCTTCGTGCTCGGTCTCGCGCTGATCGGCCCGATGGCGCTGGAGGCGATCTGGACGCTCAACTCCGGCAAGCAGGTCCGGCTGCTCGCACGCTGGTTCCTGTTCGGCGTCGCCGCCATGGCAGCCGCCTGCATCACGCCCTATGGCTGGCGTACGCTGCTCGGCGCGACCAACATCCTCAATCTCGGCGAGTTGCTGTCGGTCATCTCGGAATGGATGCCGGCGAATTTCGCCTCGTTCTCCGCGTTCGAAGGCGCGATCCTCGGCCTCATCGCGATCGGCCTGTTTCGCGGCCTGGCGCTGTCGCCGCCGCGCATTCTGCTGATCCTGCTCTTCACCTGGATGGGGCTCACCCATGTCAGGAGCATCGAGGCCTTTGCCTTCCTGGTGCCGCTGGTGCTGGCCAAGCCGCTCGGCGAGACATCGCCGCTGCCGGAGATTGACGCGCAAGCCACCCAGAGCTCGCCGGCGCGCTATGTCACGGTTATGGGCGCACTGATGATCGCGGCCGCGGCCTGGACCTCGACCTCGATCTACATGTCGCATCACCGTTTCACCTTCACGATGGACCAGACCCCGGTCGCCGCCGTCGACCTGCTCCAACAACGCAAGGCGCAGCGCATCTTCAACGCCTACCAGTTCGGCGGCTATCTGATCTCCCGCGACATCCCGGTGTTCGTCGACGGCCGCGCCGAGCTCTATGGCGAGAAGTTCGTGATGGACTTCTTCAAGGGGGTCGAGGTCAAGAAGCTCGATAACCTCACCCGGCTGCTGGAAGAGTACAAGATCGACGCCACGCTGATGGTCGCAGACAGCCCCGCCGCCCAGGTGCTCGATCACATCAAGGGCTGGAAGCGGCTCTATGCCGACGACATCGCCGTGATCCATGTGCGCGATGGCGAGCCCAACGCGGCCGCGCCGGCCAAGCCATGACCATCGCGGCCAGCGTTCCGATCGCGCGAGCCCAGCGCAATCTGGCGCCGCTGTGCGTCGCGGCCGCGACCTTTCTGCTGTTGCTGGTGAGCGGCGACAGCCTGCTGCACGATCCGGACACGCTCTGGCAGATCAAGGTCGGCGAGTGGATCCTCGATCATCGCGCCGTGCCCTGGACCGATTTCTATTCGTTGACGCACCAGGGCGATGTCTGGCTCTCGACCTCATGGCTGTCGCAAGTATTGTTCGCGACCGCCTATTCGCATTGGGGATGGGCCGGGCCCGTCGTGCTGACCGCGGCCGCGATCGCGCTGGCGATGGGATTACTGCTGACCTTCCTGCAACGGCATCTCGAGCTGCCCTATGCGCTGGTGTTCTGCCTGCTGGCGATGACGCTGGCGGCGCCGCATCTGCTGGCCCGTCCGCATGTGCTGGCGCTGCCGGTCATGGTTGCCTGGACCGGCGCCCTGATGGCCGCGGCCGACCGCGGCCGCGCGCCCTTCTTCCTGCTGCTGCCGCTGATGGCGCTGTGGGCCAATCTTCACGGCGGCTTCGTGCTTGGGCTCGCCCTGATTGGCGCAATCGGCATCGAAGCGCTCTGGTGCGCCGCGCCGGCACGCCGGCTGGCTCTCGCGATGCGGTGGGCCGCGTTCGGGCTTGGAGCGTTGGCGGCGAGCTGCTGCACACCCTACGGCGTTGACACCTTGCTCGGTGCGGCGCGCATCCTCAGCCTCGGCAAATCCTTCTCCGTCATCGCCGAATGGCGTCCGGCCGATTTCAGCTCCTTCAGCCCGTTCGCGGGCGCGCTGCTCGGACTGCTCGGTCTCGGCCTCATGCGCGGCCTGACACTATCGCCGCCGCGCGTGCTGCTGATCCTCGGCGCCACCTGGATGGCGCTGGCGCATGTCCGCAGCATCGAGACCTTTGGCGTGCTCGTCCCCCTGGTGTTGGCACCGCCCTTGAGCGGATGGATCAGGCCCGCGTCGGATGCGCCGCGTGGCTTGCGGATGGCTCCCGGCGCCCCGGCGGCGCTGGCCGCGGTGGCAATCGTGCTCGCGACCGCCAGCGCGACCGCGACCTTTGCCGGCCATCATTCCTTCGAGTTCTCCGCGGCGCAGATGCCGGTTGCCGCGGTCGATGTGCTGACCGAGCGCAAGGCCGCGCGCATCTTCAATTCCTACGGCTACGGCGGCTATCTGATCGTCCGCGACATCAGGCCTTTCGTCGACGGACGATCCGAGCTCTACGGCGAGAAATTCCTGATGGACTATTTCGCCGCGGAGGACGGGCGTGACGTGTCCGGTCTGCTGCGCATGCTCGACGACAACAGGATCGACGCAACTCTACTCACCGCGGATTTGCCTGCGGCCCAGATCCTCGATCACATCAAGGGCTGGAAGCGGATCTACGGCGATAGCATCGCCGTCATCCATGTGCGCGACGATGCGGAAGGAGCGGCCGCTACGCCGTCGAAATGAGGACGCAGGTCTAAGGCGCGTACTCATAAATGTGAGATGTCCGCTTCCAAATACGTGAATTGCGGTGGTGTTCGATCGCGTGGGCGATCGGGCAGCTCGCGCCTGCCAGGGTCGAGCTCATAATTTTATGAATGAAACTGCATCGAACCAGCGAAGAACAACGCGTCTCACGCGATAGTCAAGCAAATCCCAAGAGAAAATCAAGCGATCACTCAAGGTCTTCCCGTCGACGCGAGCCTAGTCTGCCCGACGTTAAGGGACGTGGTCTCATGAGCTGGATCATTCCTTTCACTACTAACCTTTTCGCCTGCTCGAATAGGAGGGCATTACGGAAGAAGCCGCAGCTTCTAGGACAGATCGCGGGTCTTTTTCATTGCCGCTGTGGAGTAACGTGCCAAGCTTCGCGTATTGCACAACGACGGCGGCGCTATTGCCGAAATAAAAAGCGTCTACGCCAATCTATCACGCCGGTTCGTTGCACGTCGCGTCGTCGCTGCTGATCAAGTCCGGATTCGAATGACACTGTCTAGGTCTTCCGAACAATTCGGGAGCGCAGTTTTTTGATTGGGAGGAAATCCATGTCGACTACAAGCATAGATGAAGGCAAGCTCAACGCATTCATTGGCCAGATGCTATCGGACCTTGGTGGCGCATCCAGTATCGCCATGGTCCGCCTCGGCGACGCGCTGGGGCTCTACAGGGCGATCCACGCTAATGGACCGATGACGTCGATAGAACTTGCCAAGGCTGCAAAAGTCGACGAGCGCTATCTGCGCGAATGGTTATCCCATCAGGCAGCGTCCAACTATCTGTCCTATGATTCCGCTACCACAAAATTCGCTATGCCGCCCGAGCAGGCCATGGTGTTCGCAAACGAGGAGAGCCCTGTCTACATGATGGGCGGTTTCGATCTCATGGCGGCAATGCTCGACAATCAGCCCAAGGTGCAAGCGGCATTCAAATCGGGCAACGGCGTTGCTTGGGGTGATCAGGCCGGCTGCATGTTCTGCGCGGTTGCTCGTTTCTTCCGGCCGGGCTACCACAACAACCTGGTTTCGACGTGGCTGCCCGCGCTGGATGGGGTCGTGAAGAAACTTGAGGCTGGGGCGCGCGTCGTCGACGTCGGCTGCGGACACGGCTGGTCGACCGTTCTGATGGCCAAGGCATTCCCGAAATCCCAGTTCATCGGTTACGATTTTCATCCTGACTTCGATTCGCGACGCAACCGCACACGCCAAGAGCCATGGCGTCTCTGAGAACGCGCAGTTCGCCGTGGGCTTGGCTAAGGATTATGCCGGAAAAGATTTCGATCTGGTAACATGCTTCGATTGTCTGCACGATATGGGCGATCCGGCAGGTGCCGCCGCTCACATTCGTCAATCCCTGAAACCCGATGGTACCTGGATGATCGTGGAGCCGATGGCTGGCGACACGTTGCAGCAGAATTTGAACCCGGTTGGACGTCTTTACTACGCTGGCTCGACGATGATCTGCCTGCCTACCTCACGATCGCAAGAAGTTGGCGCAGCTCTCGGTGCACAGGCGGGTGAAACAAAACTGCGCGAGGTCATCCAAAGCGGCGGGTTCTCCAGCGTGCGTCGGGCGACGGAGACGCCTTTCAACATGATCCTCGAGGCGCGACCGTAGGCAGCCAATTGCGGTAAGTTTTTCCGGTCCGCGGAAAGGCCGGCGATAGCCTATCGAGACGCCAAGCTCCGACGAGCAACTTATCGAATTACGGAGAGACCGTCGCCAGACGGTCTTTCTTTTTTGGGCTGACGCGAGAATTGGCTGATGCCCGCTATCGGGCCCCTTAGCCGACACACCAGGACCAGTTGACCTTGTCCGCTCCGAGGCCGTAGCGGACATGGCATGCGTTCGCGGGCTCATCGAGTCTATGAGTGCACACCCTGGCACGTCGGGTCGGTTATCCAGGGTTCTGGCGCGAAGTGATTCAACCAAAACTGATGCCGCATCAGCTATCAATTTCCGGTCTGCAACTCGCCAAAACGCTCCCAGGTCTTGCCGTTGAAGCGCATGAACTGCATCTGATCCACGGGGATGTGGTCGGTCGCGCTGGTGTTGATCTTGATGCCGGGCAGCAGCATCGGCAGTTCGAGATCGTGGATCGAATACGCCTGCTTCAAAATGTTCTCGGCGGAGAGATCATCGCCGCAGGCTTTCAGCACCGCCTCCAGCGCCATCGCGCTGTTGTAGGAGTTGACGTAATTGGTGTCGTGCTGGTCGGCTTCCGGCACATATTTCGTCATGAACGCGCGCCAGTCCTTGACGCCGGGATCGTCCTTCCAGGCTGGGTCATCAGGGTCCTTCACGTAAGCCGTGGAGAGAATGCCGGTGCCGGCTTCCACTCCGGCGGGCTCCATCACGGTCGAGATCCAGACCGCAACATTGGACAGGAAGGTCATCGGCCGCCAGCCGATCTCGAAGGATTTTCGGATCGCTTGCGCGGCGAATTTCGGCGTGGCCGCGATCACGAACACGTCGGCGCCCGATGCCTTCAGCTTGACGATCTGGAAATCGATGGTCGGGTCCTGGATCTCGTAGGTCGCATTGGTGACGACGGAATCGTATTTCTCGCCGAGCACGTCCTTCAGCCCGGCGAGATAGTCGCGGCCGTAATCGTCGTTCTGCGAGATCACGGCGAACTTCGCGTTCGGGTTCTTGGCCAGCGCGTAGCGCGCATAGAGCCGCGCCTCGTAACGGAACGGCCCCTGCACGCCCATCGTCGCCTGCGGATATTGCGCGATGTCGGCGAATTTCGAGGCGCCGGACCCGATGAAGAGCTGCGGCACATTTTTGCTTTGGAGATATTTCGCGATCGCGGTGTTGTGGGCGGTGCCGATCGAGGAGAAAATCAGCGCGACCTCGTCGCTCTCGACCAGCCTGCGGGTCTGCTCGACCGATTTCGGCGGCGCGTAGCTGTCGTCGAGCGAGATCAGATTGACCTTGCGGCCGTTGATGCCGCCCTTGTCGTTGAGCATCTTGAAATAGCCGACCTCGCCCTTGCCGAGCGCACCGAAGGCGGAGACCGGCCCGCTATAGGGCATGGTCTGGCCGATCTTGATCTCGGTCGCGGTGACGCCGCGCATCTCGGCGGCGATGGAGGCGGTCGACAATGTTACAAATGAAACGGCGCCAAGCGCGCCCAATGCCGTCGCAAAGCGCATCGGTATCCCCTCCCCTTTGCCGGTGCGATCGCGCCGCACCATTATTTGAGAAGAGCATGCCATGACATCGCGGCGGACTCCAATCATTATGGAGTAGGGGTCGGTCGGACAGAAAGGCGCGTCATGGTGCTTCGCAATCTTTTCGCCGCGCTTCTCCTGGCGATTTCAATCAACGCGGCACACGCAGCGTCGCAATGGCTGAACCTGCCGCCAACACCGACATTGCCCAAGGCGGCGCAGAGCGGCTTCGCGCCCGTCAACGGCATCAGGCTCTGGTACGCCGTGTTCGGCCGCGGCGAGCCGGTCATCCTGCTGCATGGCGGTCTCGCCAATGCCAATTACTGGGGCCACCAGGTCCGCGCGCTGCAACGGCACTATCAGGTCATCGTCATGGACAGCCGCGGCCACGGGCGCAGCAGCCACAATCAGGAGCCCTATGGCTACGATTTGATGGCCTCGGACGTGGTTGCCCTGCTCGATCATCTCAGGATCAGGAAGGCCGCGATCGTCGGCTGGAGCGACGGCGCGATCATCGGCCTCGACATCGCCATGAAGCACCCGGAGCGGGTGAGCCGGCTGTTCGCCTTCGCGGCGAACTCGGATCCATCCGGCGTTGCCGATATTGCGTCGAGCGACGTCTTCAACGCCTACATCACGAGAGCCGGCGAGGAGTACAAGCGCCTCTCGCCGACCCCGACCGCGTACAAGAGCTTCGTCGCGGAAATTACCAAAATGTGGGAGAGCCAGCCGAAATGGACGGCCTCCGATCTCGCGGCGATCAAGGTCCCGACCTGGATCGTGGATGGCGATCACGACGAGGCGATCAAGCGCGAGAACACCGAGTTCATGGCGGCGAACATTCCGGACGCCGGCCTGCTGATCCAGCCGGAGGTCAGTCACTTCTCGTTCCTGCAGGACCCAGAGCAGTTCACCGACGACGTGCTGCATTTTCTGGAGCGGCTGGGTGCGCGCGCGGCGCCGGGGGCGGCGGCGAAGTAAAGGCCACGCAGGAGGATGCGGAGACATGCTCGGCAGCGCACCGCCGAAAAGGCGCTGCGCTGCGTCCGGGGCACGAAACCCGGCCAGCAAAAAAAACGCGGCGTTTCCGCCGCGTTTTTCAATTCGACCTGCAGGCTTGCGATTACGCCTGCGGCTGCGGCTCCAGGCCGGGATCCGGATCGGGCCGCGGGCGCGACTTGCCGGCCGGCGGCACGGCGGAGGCGCGCGGCGTGGTCGGCTCGAGCACGGACTCGCGGTTCGGCTTCTTGCCCTTGAGCAGGTCGATGATCTCGTCGCCGGAGAGCGTCTCGAACTCGAGCAGGCCCTTGGCGAGAGCTTCAAGATCGGCGCGCTTCTCGGTGAGAATGCGCGTCGCTTCGTTGTAGCCCTCTTCGACGAAACGCCGGATCTCGGTGTCGATCTTCTGGACCGTCGCCTCCGAGGCGTTCTGGGTGCGCGAC
The DNA here is from genome assembly GCA_963819355.1 of uncultured Alphaproteobacteria bacterium. Taxonomy (GTDB): domain Bacteria; phylum Pseudomonadota; class Alphaproteobacteria; order Rhizobiales; family Xanthobacteraceae; genus Bradyrhizobium. The sequence goes on from CAWFVZ010000033.1 coordinate 177,173, forward strand.
ACCGACATGCCGAGGAAAACCTCGTCCTGGTTTTCGCCATAGGACACGGTGCCAAGCGCCTCGGACAGGCCCCAGCGCGTCACCATCATGCGGGCAAGGCGCGTGGCCTGCTCGATGTCGGACGACGCACCCGAGGTGACCTTTTCGCGACCGAAGATCAGCTCTTCGGCGACGCGGCCGCCCATCATGATGGCGAGGCGCGATGTCATCTGCTCCAGCGACATCGACAGCTTGTCGCGCTCGGGCAGCTGCATCACCATGCCGAGCGCACGGCCGCGCGGAATGATGGTCGCCTTGTGGATCGGATCGGTCGCGACGACGTTGAGGCCGACGATGGCGTGGCCGCCCTCGTGGTAGGCCGTCAAAAGCTTCTCTTCCTCGGTCATGACGAGCGACTTGCGCTCGGCGCCCATCATCACCTTGTCCTTGGCCTCTTCGAACTCGGCCTGCGTCACCATCCGCTTGTTACGGCGGGCAGCGGTGAGCGCAGCCTCGTTGACGAGGTTCATCAGGTCGGCACCCGAGAAACCGGGCGTGCCGCGCGCGATGGTCTTGAGGTTGATATCCGGCGCCAGCGGCACCTTGCGGACGTGGACCTTGAGGATCTGCTCGCGGCCGACGACGTCCGGGTTGGGCACCACGACCTGGCGGTCGAAACGGCCGGGACGCAGCAGCGCGGGATCGAGCACGTCGGGACGGTTGGTCGCGGCGATCAGGATCACGCCCTCGTTGGCCTCGAAGCCGTCCATCTCGACCAGCAACTGGTTCAGCGTCTGCTCGCGCTCGTCATTGCCGCCGCCGAGACCGGCGCCACGGTGACGACCGACCGCGTCGATTTCGTCGATGAAGATGATGCAGGGCGCATTCTTCTTGGCCTGCTCGAACATGTCGCGGACGCGGGACGCGCCGACGCCGACGAACATCTCGACGAAGTCCGAACCGGAGATGGTGAAGAACGGCACGTTGGCTTCGCCCGCGACCGCACGCGCGATCAGGGTCTTGCCGGTGCCGGGAGGGCCGACCAGCAGCACGCCGCGCGGAATCCGGCCGCCGAGGCGCTGGAACTTGCCGGGGTCGCGCAGGAATTCGACGATCTCCTGGAGGTCCTGCTTGGCCTCGTCGACGCCGGCGACGTCCTCGAAAGTGACGCGGCCGTGCGCTTCGGTCAGCATCTTCGCGCGCGACTTGCCAAAGCCCATCGCCTTGCCGGCGCCGCCCTGCATCTGCCGCGACAGGAAGATCCAGACGCCGATCAGCGCGATGAAGGGCAGCCAGGAGACCAGCAGCGAGACGAACCACGGCACGTTGTCGCCCGGCGGCTTCGCGGTGATCTGCACCTTGCTGTCATAGAGGCGCTTCACCAGCGTCGGGTCGCTCGGCGCATAGGTCTGGAAGCTGGAGCCGTTGGTGAAGGTGCCATGGATGTCCGGACCCTGGATCACGACGTCGCGGACATTGCCGCGGTCAACTTCGCTCAGGAGCTGGGAGAAGGCGATGTCCTGCGAGGAGGCCCGCTGACCCGGATTCTGGAAGAGCGTGAACAACGCCAACAGCAGCAAAACAATGATGACCCAGAGGGCGAAATTGCGCAGATTGGCGTTCATCGATCTTCCTTCGTGGTCGCGCGGATCGCGGCCTCATCCTTGGGCAAGCTAGAGAAAATCCCCAAGGAATCCTCTCGGTTAGACGCATACAATTTAGGTGCCGCCCCGGTCGCTGCCAAGGGAACGAGATGGGACTATTTATCCCATCTTAGAGCGATTCCCGCTGAAATAATGGCGTCGAGGCCGGGGTTTTTCCTGCCTGGTTAAGGTGTCCTGAGCTGGTTAAGGTGTCCTGACGGTAGCCCGCGGAAACGGCCGGTGTCATGATCCGCCCTCATCCGCCCTTCAAGTCCCCTTTGGACCGCCGGGCCGGCGCCGGCCCGATGTGGATACGCCCCCCGGCAAGGCTGATCAAGGCGCCCGCCATGGTCTGCTTCAGGACCGGCCGGCCATTTGCAGATGCACGGGGACCAGCGGCCGTACCAGCTGCCATGGCCTGATCGAGCGCGGTCAGGAGGGTCTCGACCTTGCCGAGTTCCGCCGGCCCCTCGTGCCCGAGCGCGTCGATGGCCCGCAGCAGGAGGCGCAGCCGGACCTCCTCCGGCAGGGTGGCGAAGGCCGTGGCCTCGAAGCTGCGCGCGGCCGCCCCATGCGGCGCATCGCCGCGATCCCGCAGACGGAGGAAGCGCTCGGCACCGTCAGTCAGCACCTCGACCGCCGCATTGGCGCGGGCGAGCCGCGCCGAAAGTCGCGCCAGCGTGCGGGCATCGCCGCCCTCGGCTGCGAGTTGCGGCAGCAGCGCGCGCAGCCGGGGTCGCGTGAAGGCAGCGTTCCGGTTGGTGGGATCGTCGGCGAAACCGACCTTCGCCCGCCTCAGGGTCGCGATGAGCTGCGACTTCGGGACATCGAGCAGCGGCCGCGCCAGCACGATGCCGTCGCGCATCGTGAGGCGCGCCATCGCCGACAGGCCGGCAATGCCGCTGCCGCGGAGCAGCCGCATCAGCACGGTCTCAGCCTGGTCGTCGCGGGTATGGGCGGTCAGCACATGGCTCGCACCGGCGGCCCGCGCGGCCTGCGCAAGCAGGCGGTAGCGGGCCTCACGCGCCGCGGCAGGCAATCCTGTTGTCGGCTTTGCGCCACGCCAGCGCAGGGTCCGGTGCGTCAGTCCGAGTTCGGTGGCCTGCCGTTTGACCTCGCGCGCCTCGCGCGCCGCCTCCGGCCGCAGGCCGTGATCGACGGTGACGACCGTGAGTTGCGGGCCGCGGGCAAGGCCGCGCCGCCAGCGCGCCGCGAGCCACATCAGCGCGACCGAGTTCGGGCCCGCCGGAGACCGCGAGCACCAGCGCAGGCGCAGCCTTCAGCTCGGCGAAGAGCTGCTTCGCCGCGCGTACCGAGATCGGAGAATTGTCGTCGTCTGACATGACGCTGCCTGGCAATCGTCAGACTGTTTAGCGCAGCGCGATCCGAATTGTCAGCGATCAACGTTGCGGATCAGCACTTCACCCGTTTCTGCTCGCGGTCGACGGCGGCTTTGACGCCGGTCGACGCACGCGGATATTTGCGGCCGACCTCGCCGAAGGCGGCGCAGGCGGCCTCCCTCTCCTTCAGCGCGGCGAGCGACTGACCGAGCCGCAGCAGCGCATCCGGCGCCTTGGCCGATTTGTCGTACTTTGTGGTGACGGCAAGGAAGGCTTCGGCGGAATCGCGATATTGCTGGCGCTGGAAATAGCTTTCGCCGAGCCAGTATTGCGCGTCGCCGAGCAGCGGGTCGCCCGGATATTTCTGCGCAAAATTCTTCATGGTCTGCTCGGCGAGCGCGTAGTCCTTGCGCTGCATGTAGCCGATGCCGAGGTCGAACTCGTCACGCGGCGTCGCCGAGGGCGGCAGCGTCGCCAGACCACCGCCGGCGGCTGCGGGCGGATAGGCGGGCTGGGCCGGCGGATAGGCCGGCTGTGCGGGTGCCGCTGCCTGCGGATAGCGGCCGCCATTGTTGTTGAGCTCGAGCGGCTCGCCGGCAGCGCGGCCACCGGGCGCGCCGGCCGACATCGGCTGCTGGCCGCCGCCGAGCGCACGCGGTGCGCCGGGTGCGTTCGGGCTCTGGCTCGGGTCGAAGGCATCGCCGCGGCGGCGCGTGCCCGGGGCACCGGGCGCCGGCTGTTCCTGAACGATCGGCGCGGGCGCAGCGATCTGGGGCTGCTCGTAGTTCGGCTGCGCGGCTTGTTGCTGCGGCGGCTGCTGGCGATAGGCCGGCGCGACCTGAGCTGGCGGCACGGCGGCGACATTGGGCTGGGCCGGTTGTCCGGGCGCGCCCTGCGCGCCGCCCTCGAGCGCCCGCAGCCGCTCTTCGAGCTGGCGGTTGCGATATTGCAGCTCTTCGTTCTGGCCGGTGAGCTGGCGCAGCTGGTTCTCCAGCCGCTCGATCCGCATCTCGGGGTCGCCATCGTCCGACTGCGCGAAGGCCGGCGAGCACAAAGAGAGCAGCGCGGCGATCGCCACGGTGCCGGTGAAGACCTTGGATCTGGATGACATCTTGCCCTGACGACGAAAGCGAAACCTGCGACGGAACACGCGACGCGCCACACATTGAAAGGCAGTACGCCAAAAATGTGACTGGCACCACGGGGTTTCTGTCACAGATCGCTGAAACGAAACCGACGCCCGAGAGGGCGCCGGCATAATCGGTTTCTGAAGATGAACGGTGCCTGACTGAGCGTCAGTATCTTGGCGTCAGGAGCTCGCGTTCAGCACGGTCACAGCGCGACGGTTCTGCGACCAGCAGGAGATGTCGTTACAAACGGCGACCGGGCGCTCCTTGCCGTAGGAGATCGTGCGCATGCGGTTCGCATCGATGCCGCGCGAGGCGAGGAACGAACGCACCGACTGGGCGCGGCGGGCGCCGAGCGCGATGTTGTATTCGCGGGTGCCGCGCTCGTCGGCGTGACCTTCGATGGTGAAGGAGTAGCGCGGATAGGTCTGCAGCCACTGCGCCTGCTTTTCGAGGGTCACGATCGCCTGCGGGGTCAGATCGGTCTGGTCGCTCTCGAAGAACACGCGGTCGCCCACGTTCACAACGAAATCCTGCTGGCTGCCCGGCGTCGCCGCGCTCGCATTGGCGTCCATACCCACGTTCTTGTTGGCGCAGGCGCCCATCGACAGGGCAATGGCAAGCACCGCGGCCAGCTTCAATCCCTGGAGGATACGCATAGGATATTTCATTCCGGAGCCTCCACGCTCACGTTCGTCCACTGCTGTCTGGTCTACAGGGGGATGGTTAAGCGAACGTTCCGTCAACCTTGACGGAACCTTGCCTAAGCCGGTCAAATGCCCCCAACCAGCGAAAAGCACCCGCCATGGTTAATGGGTTGTAAATGTGGCGCGAGGGTGAAGGCAAGCGTCGTCAACCGGCAAAAACGCCGGGTTTTGCTGGAATTTTGGGCCCAGGCCGCGCGGAGAACCAGTGGATCGTCCTACCGGATGGAACCAACCGCCGAGGCCGCTGCGTCCAGGTTCCGGGGAGCGGTCGGCAGCACTGGCTGCGGAGCAGCCTGGCGCGGGCTGCTCCGTTCGAACAACATGCGCCGCTCGAAAGCGCTGGAGCGCATGATGGGAAAACGCGCCAGGACCTTTTCCCGCTGGTTGCGGACATCCGACGCCATCAGGACCGCCTTTTTTGTAGGCCAGCCTGGAAACCCGCGCGGCTCGGGCGAAATGGGCTCGTGCAGGAAGACGCGGCGATAAAACGACTGATGGTCGGTACGGATCATGGCAAGCCCGGTATCGGCATTGAAATGATCGCATGCGACAAACGCCAGCCGCACCGTCAGATAGGGCAGCTCCGGAAAGCGCTGGTGCTTTTCGGGATCAGCAACGAACCGACATGGATCGACAAAAACCTCGCCTCGGTCGAGGCGCGGATGCAGGACATCGCCGAACACTTCGGTCGTATAGGACGTCCGCCATTCCGACGTCAGGACGTGGATACGAACGGAACTACAAAGTTCCCCGTCAACGTAGATCCCGAAATTCCAGGTATTGGGCGCTTCGTCGAAGCGATCGGTGACGCGCAGCGACTCTGACGGCTCGATAAGACCGGCGTGCAGATAGGCCCGGTACCGCATCAAATAGAGGCTATCTTTGTCCTCCGGAGTTTCGATGAGCCGGTAATCGATGCGGTCAAACAACGCGGCTCCCCGCGGAAGGAGCGCCTTGTGGGGTTCGGCTCCTGACTTCATCTAATACCTCTAAACTCCAGCAACTTCCGCGAGTAGCCAGAGGTTAATAGTTCCTTAATAAAGTTGCAAAGCCTTAGAATTGTTAGGGTTAACCCTTGCGCCCGGCAAAAACAGGGAGACCGGGCGAGAGTTGAACGCGCTGGAGAGCCGACGGGAAGGATCAGGCGATGGACCGCGACGACACCACGGTGATCTGGTCCCCGGGCATGCGACGGCTATGCGAGGCATTGAGCAATTGGCGGACGCGCACCGCAGGAACCGGCCGGCTGAAGAGGTAACCCTGCGCCTCGGTCACGGTGCCGTCGGCGCTGACCAGCTCGAGCTGCTCATTGGTCTCGATGCCCTCGACCACGACCGCCATGCCGAGGTCGGCCGACAACCGCGCCACGCCGCGCAAAAGCGTCAACGGCCGGTCGGTGTCGATGCCCTCGAGGAAGGAGCGGTCGATCTTCACCTTCTGCATCGGGAAGTTGTGCAGATAGCTGAGGCTCGAATAGCCGGTGCCGAAATCATCCAGCGAGATGCGCACACCGAGCGCATGCAGCTGCGACAGGATGTCGTGGGTGAGCTGGGTGTTGCGCAGCAGCGAGGATTCGGTGATCTCGATCTCGAGGCGATGCGCCGGCAGGCCGGACACTTCGAGGGCGTAGCGGATTTCGCTCAACACGTCGCGCTGGTGGAATTGCTGCGGCGAGAAGTTGACGGCGACGCTGACGCCTTCGGGCCAATTCATGCATTCCATGCAGGCGCGGCGCAGGATCCAGCGGCCGAGATCGACGATCAGGCCCATATCCTCGGCGACCGGAATGATGTCGACCGGCGAGACCGTGCCGCGCACCGGATGATTCCAGCGCAACAGCGCCTCGCAGGTGGTGATCCTGCCGGACTTCAGATTGACCAGCGGCTGGTAGAACAGCTCGAACTCCTCGTTGGCGAGCGCCTTGCGCAGGTCGAGTTCGAGGATGCGGCGGGCTTCGACGATCGCCGCCATCTCTTCGCGGAAGAAGCAGAAGGTGCCGCGGCCGTCGGCCTTGGCGCGGTAGAGCGCCATGTCGGCGTTCTTGAGCAGTGTGTCGGCGGTGGCGCCCTCCGGCGGGGTCAGCGCGATGCCGACGCTGGCGCCGATCTCGACCAGATGATTGTCGATGCGGTAGCGCTCGCTCAGGCGCTCGACGATGCGGCGGGCGAGGCTCGCGGCATCCTCGGCCGCACTGATGTTTTGCTGGAACACGACGAACTCGTCGCCGCCGAAGCGGGCGACGAAATCCACGGGCCGGAGCATCTCGCGCAGACGGTTGGCGACCGCGCAGAGGAGCTGATCACCGCAGGGATGGCCGAGCGTGTCGTTGACCTGCTTGAACTGGTCGAGGTCGACGAACAGCAGCGCCGATAGGCGCTCGGCGTGCTGCGAGTTCGCCAGCAGCATCTCGATCTCGTCGTGGAAATGGACGCGATTGGGCAGCGCCGTGAGATCGTCGTAACGCGCCAGATGCGTAATCTTGGCCTCGGCGCTGCGCCGCTCCGTGATGTCCTCGAGCAGCACCACCGCGCCGCCGTCGGCCATCGGCTGGGTTGTCCAGGACAGTGACCGATTTCGCTGCGCATCGGGATCGGAGGTGATGATCTCTTTCGCCTGTGAGCTCTCTATGTCGCCGATAATCTGTTCGCCGCTGGCAGCCGAGATGGTTCCGGCGCGGACACACGCCGCAACAATGTCCCGCGCATTGGTGCCGCTCTGCGCGAGATCGTCCGGCAGGTTCATCATTGCGCCGAAGCGGTAGTTCATGACAGCAAGCTGGCCATCGACGCGGAACATGCAGAGCCCGTGCGGCATGTTGTTCAGCGCCGTATCGAACTGGCCCGCGAGCGCGGCTTCCCGCTCACGTGCCACGACCGCTCCCATGAAGATTCTGTGCAGGTTGACCGACAGCTGCATGATGGCGATCAGAAACGCACCGCTCACGGCGGCCATCGCGATGTAGTAGGGCGTTCCACGCCACGCCAATGCGATCACGGCCGGGGCGAAGATCAGCACCGCCTGGAGATGGAATATCGCCGGCCGCCCATACGCCCTGCCCGCACCGCCCGCCGCGATGCCGGTGGTGACCGACAAGGCGATCATGTGGGCCACCACGTCGTTCGTCGCCAACAGAGCGGTGGCGCACCAGATGCCGATCGCAGCCGCTTGGATCTTTGCCCCGATCTGATAGCGTTTCTGCCAACGTTCGGCCGCCTCGACCGTGAGCTTCGCTTTGCGCGCCTGATAAAGCCGCAAATCGATCGCACGGGCGGTCCCGGCCAGGACAAGAAGTGCCACACATGCCCAGATGAGAGGTTCGCCCGTTTTCAGCGCGGTCAATGCCGCCCCGATGGACACGAAGATCAGCCCTGCAAGCAACGGCCCGGGCGCCTCGAAGAGCGAATTGATTTGGGCCGCCGAATTTGACGGCGGCCGCTGCTCCGGCTCTCCGCTCTGACTTGCAAACTGCATTTGGCTCGTACGCCGTCCTGTTTGGAGCGTACTTTTAGCGAGCCGGTATGAAGTCTTTCTGAGGGAACATCGTTAAAGTCGAGTTGTTTTGCACCGTAAGCGATTGAAATACATCAATAGAAACAAAAGACTGGGAAAAGCTTGCCGGGCACAACCTAAAGGAAAGGTTGCAGCAGGAAAACATAGCGCAAAGCTTTTCGAAAACGCGCGCGTTCAAACGATCGCGCGCCAGGATCCGACCGCTATTGGCCCGCGGTCGCGGACAGGAGCGGCGACCACGCCGGATCGGAGGCGAAGCCCGGCGTCGGTACTTTCAACTCATTGCGACCGGAGATGTCGACGGAGAACAGCGACGGTCCGCCGGCGCCGCCGGGATCGCGGAAGAACATCAGGACGCGGCCGTTCGGCGAGAAGGTCGGGCCCTCATTGTGATAGCCGGAGGTGAGCAGCCGCTCGCCGGTGCCATCCGGCTTCATGACGCCGATCGAGAACTGGCCGCCGCCCTGCCTGGTGAAGGCGATGTAGTCGCCGCGCGGCGACCACACCGGCGTCGAATAGGTGGCGTTGGTGTCGTCCTTGGAGAAGGAGATGCGCTGCGCCTGTCCGCCGGCCGCCGCCATGACATAGATCTGCGACCTGCCGCCGCGATCGGACTCGAAGCAGATGCGGGCGCCATCGGGGGAGTAGGAAGGAGATGTGTCGATCGCCGGCGTGTCGGTGAGGCGCGTGGTCGAGCGCGAGCGCAAATCCATCGCGAACAGGTTGGAATTGCCACCCTGCTGCAGGCTCATGATGACACGCTGGCCATCTGGCGAGAATCTTGGAGCAAACGTCATGCCGGGGAAGTTGCCGACGATCTCGCGTTGCCCGGTCTCGATGTTGAAGAGATAGACCTTCGGATCGCCCTGGCCGAACTCCATATAGGTGATCTCTTGCGAGTTCGGCGAGAAGCGCGGCGTCAGCACGAGGTCGGCGCCGCGGGTCAGATAGCGCACATTGGCGCCGTCCTGGTCCATCATCGCGAGCCGCTTGACGCGGCGCTCCTTCGGCCCGGACTCGTCCACGAACACCACGCGGCTGTCGAAATAGCCCTTCTCACCGGTCATCCGCTCATAGATCTGGTCGGAGATGATGTGCGCGATGCGGCGCCAATATTCCGGCGAGGTGAAATATTGCTGGCCCGTGAGCTGCTGGCCGGAGACCACGTCCCACAGGCGGAATTCGGCCTTGAGCCGGCCATCGGGCTGCCGCGTCATCCGGCCGGTGACCAGCGCCTGCGCGTTGATGGTCTTCCAGTTCTGGAATTGCGGCGCGACGTCGATATTGTTGATGCGCTCGATGAAGGCCGCCTGGTCGATCGGCGCAAACAGGCCCGAGCGCTTCAGATTGTTGGTGATGACCTGCGTGACGCCATTGCCGACGTCGGCGTCGGCCGGCGAGCCCGGCAGGAAGTTGGTGATCGCGATCGGGACCGGCTGAAATGCGGTAGGGTCGATGCGGAGCCGATCCTGGGCGAAGGCACGTCCGCCCCCGAGCATCGCGAGCCCCGATCCGGTCAGGGTCATGAAGCGGCGGCGGTTCATCGATCGGACGTCATTCATCGGAAAATTCTTTTGTTCGGATGTCACAACATATCTTTCAGGCCGAAAGTCATCGGAATGGTCTTCCAGCTCTCGTACTGCTGCTTTGGCATGAACGAATAGACCTGACACTGCACGATGGCGCGCTTGGCGCTCTCCGCCACCGCCACCGCGATCGACCGCGACGGTCCCCTCACCGCGACGACGATCGGCTCGGATGCCAGAGATCCATCGATCTTCATGGGAATGTCGATGTCGGCTTCGTACTGATCGGCGTCCTGCCCATTATAGGTGGGCGTAAAGCATCGCTTGACGGCGCCCTGGAATGCACCGCGCCAGGTCGCGACGTTGTTGGCAGCAGTGCCGGTCTGCGATCCCAGCGAGGCGGACGCATTCAACGCTGTCCCGGTCAACTCGTGCCGGGTCGAATCGCGCTTGTCGAGGTTGCGCTGAATTTGCGCGGGATCGAACGAGCGTTCCTTGGGTTTCGGCTGCTGTTGCGGCTGCACTGCCGCGACCTTGGGCTCGGGCGGTTTGGGCGGCGGCTTCTTGGTTTCGAGCTTCTTCTGGAGCTCGGCGATCGGATCTTCCTTGGCCGGATCAGGCTTCTTGTCCTGCGGCTTCGGTTCATCCTTGGGCTTGGCCTCGGCGACCGGCGGCTTGGGCGGCTCGGGCTTCTTTTCGACCGGCTTCTCGACGGGCTTCGGCGGCGGCTCGGGCGTCGAGTTGGTCTTGATCAGCTCTTTCTTCTCGGTGACCTTGCCGACGGCGTCTTCCTCGGGCTGGGCATCGGCGACCTTTTCGACCTTGGGCTTCGGCTCTTCCTTTTTACCGGTCTTCTGCCCCGCCATCATCCGCGCGAGCTGATCGGTAGAAATGATGTCGATCGGAAGCGACTTTTCCGGCGCGATGAAGGCCCTGCTGCTAAAGGTGAGCAGCCCCCATCCGATCACGAGGACGTGGAGGGCAATCGACGCAACGAGTGTCTTGTCGACGTTCACCTTCACCGGCTTAGGACCCCTGATCCGCTTCCGTGACGAGCGCCAGCTTCTTGAATCCTGCACCCGACAACTGGCCCATCACCTTGGCCACGGTGCCGTAATCCGCCTTCTTGTCGGCGCGCAGATAGATACGCTCTTCGAGCCCGCCGCGCGCGTCCGTGATCGCCTTCAACTTCGGGATCAGCTCGTTCAGGGCAATCTCGGTGTCGTTGATGAACACCTTGCCCTTGATGTCGACCGACATCTGGATCGGCTTCTGATCGTTGGTCTCGAGGCTCTTGGCCTGGGTCTGCGGCAGGTCGAGCGGCACGCCGACCGTGAGCAGCGGTGCCGACACCATGAAGATGATGAGCAGCACCAGCATCACGTCGACCATCGGCGTGACGTTGATCTCGGCCATGACCGGCTTGCGCCGGCTGCGACGGCCGCCGCCTCCGGACGAGCTGGCTGCATTCATGCCCATGGTCTGGTGCCCAATCTAGCCTTCACACTATACATGCCGTCCGTCAGCCCCGCTCGTCGATCTGACGGGACAGGATGGCTGAAAATTCATCGGCGAAGCCCTCGAGCCGCTGGGCCTGCCGGTTCACCTCGGAGGTGAACTTATTGTAGAAAATAGTGGCAGGAATGGCGGCGATAAGGCCGACTGCGGTCGCAAACAGCGCTTCCGCGATGCCGGGCGCCACCACCGCCAGAGAGGTATTTTTCGACGCCGCGATCGACTGGAAGCTCGACATGATGCCCCAGACGGTGCCGAACAGGCCGACAAAGGGGCCGGCGGAGCCGACGGTCGCGAGCACCAGGAGCCGGCGTTCCAGCCGTTCGACCTCGCGCGAGATCGAGACGTTCATGACCTTGTCGATGCGCATCTGCAGGCCCGCGACCGAGCGGGCCTGGCTTTCGAACGAGCGCTTCCATTCGCGCATCGCGGCGACGAAACAGGCCGCCATGGAGTGGGTCGGCTTGGCCGAGAGCGTGCGATAGAGGTCCTCGATCGACTCGCCGGACCAGAAGGCCTGCTCAAACCGGTCCATCGAGCGACGCGTGCGTGCGTAAAGAAAGATCTTGTCGATCGCGATGGCCCAGACCCAGACCGAGCAGGACAACAGGCCCAGCATGACGCATTTCACGATCCAGTGAGCCTGCCAGAACAGCGCGATCAGCGACACGTCAGCGGAGGCGGCAACCGGAAGGGCGGACTGAGCCACGTCGGCCGGATTTATCAGCAGTATCCTCTCAAGGCGATCGTTACTCAATGTCCCGGCCCGCAAATGGCTGCCGGTTCCCCAACAGCCGCGCTAGAACCGGCGCAGCCGGCAAGCCCGCTCAAAGCCTTGTCTTTCTGGGGTGCAGGGGCTCGTCCAAAGCCGCCGCCTGCATTCCCTGCCAAGATGTCAAAACTAAGGGCCTCGACGACGGCTCCGGGCGCGATTGTCCATGATTACCAGAGCCCGGCGATGGTTAATGCGGGGTTACCGGACGCCAATTTGACTGCGGGAAAGGGTGGCAGCGCAGGGGGATGGGGCGTGCCGCGTGCGAGGCATGGTGTCGCGTGGGATTGCCGGAGGAACGCGCCCGCCCCGGGCGAGGTCGGTTCCCACCCCCGTTGCGCGTGGCCCTTCACCACTTCTCCTTCGAGGTTCGCACGTCGAGCTCGAACGACCAGGCCCGCACGGGCTGGCGGTAGAGGAACTCGAAGGCATCGACGATGCCCTCGATTTCGATCAGGCTGTCCTCACGGCTCGCCGCATCGGGAAAGCGCGAAAAGATCTTGTCGCCGGCGATGGCGCCGTCGACCACGACATGGGCGACGTGGATGCCCTCGGACGCGTATTCCTTGGCCATGGCCTGCGCCAGCGTGCGCAGGCCCGCCTTCGCGGAATTGAACGCGCCGTAGCCGGAGCGGCCACGTAGCGAGGCGCTGGCACCGGTGAAGAGCAGCGTGCCGGCGCGCTTCGGCGCCATGCGACGCACCGCCTCGCGGCCGAACAGGAAGCCGCCGAAGCAGACCACGCGCCAGGCATTCTCGAAATAGTCGGCGTCCATCTCGATGATCTTTCCCGGCGTGTTGTTGCCGGCATTGTAGACGGCGAGATCGAGGGTTTCGCCCGCGGCGTCGAACAGGGCGGCGATGTCGCTCTCCTTGGTTGCGTCGGCGACGAAGGGAGCGGCCGCACCGCCGGTCTTTTCGATGCCGGTCACGACCGCCTGCAACGCCGATTGCGTCCGGCCCGCGACGATCACCTTCAAGCCCTCGGCCGCAAAGCGCTTGCAGAGCTGGGCGCCGAGCCCCCGCTCCGGGCCGACGCCGATCACGATTGCCGTCTTCATTGCGCGTCTCCGAAGATTGAAAGCCGACGATGGGACGAAGGGCTCATGCCACTGATGCGGGCTCGGGACAATTGGTCAGTCGCGCGGGATTGCCGACCGCGGTGCAGCCGGCTGGTACATCGACTGGTCACGACCGTGCCCGCGCCGACCTTGGCGAAATCGCCGATACTGATATCGCCGAGAATGGTCGCGCCGGCGCCGATGTAGACGCCGCGTCCGATGCGCGGCGAGCGCGTCGGCAGCTCACCGCGGCGGCCGATGCTGACGTTCTGGAGGATGGTGACTTCGTCCCTGATCACGACATTGGCGCCGATCACGATGCCGGTGGCGTGGTCGAGATAGACGGATAATCCGATCTGGGCTGCCGGATGGATGCTGACCTGCAAGACGTTCGAGGCCTCGTTCTGAAACAGCAGCGCCGCATCTTGATGGTCATGACGCCAGAGCCAGTTCGAGACGCGCCAGGCCTGCAGCGCGACGTAGCCCTTGTAGTGCAGCAGCGGCGGCAACAGGCTCGCTATGGCGGGATCGCGGCGCGTGATCGCCCGTAAGTCATGGCTGGCCGCCTCGATCAGGTCCGGCTGGCCGCGAAAAGCCTTGAGGGAAAATGCCGTGAAGCGCGCTTGCCCGTCGGCACTGCCGCCGAGCCGGCGCCCGATCAGATCGGCCAGCGCAGCGGGGAAATCATCATAGGCGAGAATGGTGCCGGCAAGAACCTTGCCGAAAACGGGATCGCTGGCAGCCGCGCGCTGCGCATCACTGCGGATCTCCTGCCAGAGGCCGTCGCTCGCCATGATCGCAGCTTCCGCCATCGCCGTCCCCGAACCGTTCGCGTTTGCACCGGGAGATATAGGCGGTCTGCATCAAGGCGCCAGTCGTGCCGCCGGCGCGCGATTGCTGCCGCGATCGAGGGTGGTCCGGGCCCGCCGGCGCAAGCCGAACGCATAGAGCCAGCCGCCCGCCGCGACGAGGGCGGGCAGAACAAAGAGCGCGAAATCGCGGAGCAGGATCATGGGTCGATGCCCGCTTTCGCAAACGAGATTGCCCGGCCGAGTGCGAGCCAGGCGAACCAATAGAGATAGAGGCTCAGGAAGAGCTTCCAGGACTTGCCGACCTGCCAGTGCGGATAGAGCTCAACTTCCGCCGGCCATTTATTGAGGAACGCGATCGCCATCGGAATCAAGCCGCCGAACCGGTCGAACAGCGTGGCGGCGCGCTCGAGCAGTGCAATGCGCTGGGTGATCTGATTGCGCTCGGCGTCGGTCACGGTCGTGCCCGTCGGCGCGCGAAAGGCGCCGTCAGGACTTGGTCGGGCCTCGAGGGAATCGGGTTCTAAGGCGTCGGATTTTCCTGCACATGGGCGTGGATAACGCCGCAAAACTGGCGACCTCCGGCACAGAGGCGAAAATGACAGTCGGGATCGGACGCACAGCTACCATAGACGAAGCTGATGTGGCCCGGCACCGCGACGGCGGTCAGTCCGAGCGGGAAGCGGGTGTAGAGGTCCATGATGCGCGTCGTCCAGACGTGAGCAGCGCGGCGGAGCGAGGCAGCGCGCACAAGTCTTGGTGTCGGATCGTCGTCCTTTGGGTCTTCCCAAAAAACCAAACCGCCCGCCTGCGGGGTGCGCAGGCGGGCGGCTCGGGGCCATCAGGACTTTGGAGGCTTGCACCTGAAGGCTTTGAGAGGTGCGATCTCTTCCAAATCAGCCCTGCTGCTGGTCGGTCGGCGGCGGGGTCGGACGCGTCTTGTGCTGGGCCATGAACTGGTCGAACTCTTCCTTGTCCTTGGCATGGCGCAGACGGTCGAGGAAGTTCTTGAACTCGACCTGCTCCTCCTCGAGCCGCTGCAACGTCTCGGTGCGGTATTCGTCGAAGGCGCGGTTGCCGGAGGACGGCGGGCCGAAGCCAAAGCCGAAGCCACGGCGCTCCATGCGGCCGCGCATGCGGTCCATCTTGTACTGCATCCGCTCCATCTTGTTCTGCCAGCGATCCTGGTGGTTCCAGCAACCCATTTTTCTGCTCCCGAGTGTGAAAAAGAGAAGGGCAAGTCCGATCGGCCACCAGATGATGAAGCCGAGGATGGTCACGGCAATCCAGCCGGGATGCCAGGGCGTATCGAGCATGTGGGGGCGCTCATAGTGTTCGTCCGAGGAACCGCGCCATCGATTGACATCAGCGGTGTAGGCCATTTCCATCTCCATGACGGCACCAGCGCCGTTGTGAATGTAAATAACATTTACATAGCTAGACCATCCTGCGATTTTGTCAAGCTGGCGGCCTGACAGGGTCGCGGAATTATTTGCGCAATTTTATTTCGGCTTGCCCCAAGGACCACCGGGAGGACCGCCGGGAGGCACACCTGAACCGGAGGGAGCCGCCTCCGGTGGCATCGCCGGCGGCTCGGCGCCCTTCGTCGGGGGACGACGGTCGGTCGGGAAGCCAAGCCCGCGCAGATAGATCAGCACCTCGGCTTCGAGCAGCTCATCCGGCGACATCGGCAGCTTTCGCCGCGCGGCGTCGCCGCGCGAGAACAGCGAGGCCACGCCGTGCGCCATCGACCAGATGTGCAGCGCCATCATCATTGCCGGCGGACGCGGCGCGCCGGGCGGCGCGAGCGCCGCAAGCCGCTCGGCCGCGGCGCGAATGACGTTGAAAGCGCGTTCGCTGGCCGTCTGGAGCGCCGGATTGGCATCGACCGGCAGGCCCGATTCGAACATCGCGTTGTAGAAGGCGGGCTCGTCGCGGGCGAAGGCGAGATAGGCCCGGCCGACACGCTCGAACGCCGTGACGGTGTCGGGGCGCCCATCGTCCCAGGCCGCTGTCAGCCGTGCCTCGAACTGCTCGAAACCGCGCTGCGCGATCGAGGACAACAGCTCGTCGCGGTCGCGAAAATGCCGGTAAGGCGCTGCCGCGCTGACGCCGGCCATGCGGGCGGCATCGGCGAAGGTGAAGCCGGCCGCCCCCTTCTCGGCGATCAGCCCGAGGGCGGCCTGCAGCAAGGCTTCCTTCAGATTGCCGTGGTGATAGCCGCGCTCCGCGCGGCTCTGCTCCTTGCGCCAGCTCATGTGAACGAGCTTTACATGAGCCGGGCGCGAAGGTCACTAGCGCGGACCGGATTTGATTAACCCGTATTTCCCGCAATCCGGAGCGGCGTCTGAAGTCCTAGCCGCCCGGGATCGGCAGCACCGGCATGATCTCGACGCGCTCACCGGGGAAGATCGCGAAGTGCGGGTGGTTCTCGAACATTTTTGCGGCCGCCTCGTGCGACGCGGCGCGGACCACGGTGAAGGCGCCCATCTCATTGGCGATGTCGGCTGTGCCCTTCCCGTCGACCTTCTTGGTCTTGCCGAGCGGGCCGCCCATGGCCTGGATCGCGCCCTGGTGCTTCTCGACCCAGGCCTTCCAGGCGGCCATGCCTTCCATTTCCTTGGCCTTGCGCTCGGCCTCGGACATCGCGTTCCAGGCGGCCATCTTCGGGCTCGACTTGCTGCCGAGGAAAACGGCGAGATAGGTGTCGGTGCTCATCGGTTCTCTCCCTTGTTGACGGATTGACGACAGCCGCGGGGCCGCAGCCGCGTTGGTTAGTTCCTCTTCAGCTCACCAAAGCCGGCAGCAGCCGCCTGCACTTCCGGCGAAAAGTCGGCCATCTCCTGCACCTGGCGGATCTCGATGACCTCGTTGGGCGATGCCGGGCACTTCTTCGCCCAGGCAATCGCCTCCTCGCGCGAGCCGACCTCGATCATCCAGTAACCGCCGAGCACTTCCTTGGCTTCCGTGAAGGGGCCGTCGGTCACAACAGGCGCGCCGGTGGCGAACGAGACGCGCGCGCCCGTCGACGGCGGATGCAGGCCGTCCAGCGTGATCAGCACGCCGGCATCCTTCAGCGCCTCGTTGTAGCGCATCATCGCGGCGACGCGTTCGGGATCGAGTTGCACGTCCGCCGGCGCGGTCTCGTAGCCAGCCGGGATCATCAGCATCATGAATTGCATGAGCGGTCCTCGCGTTTACTTCTTCGTCGCATGTGCGCGGGTCCGCTCTTCCTGCTCGCGCAGCTCGGGCGTGAAAGCATCGCCAAAATCCTCGGCCGAGAACACCTGGCGGATCTCAATCTCGGAGCCGGGATCGAACGGCGCGCGCTTCATCAGGGCGACCGCCTCGTCGAGCGAGGCCGTCTTGATCAGCCAGAAGCCAGCGATCAGGTCGGTGGAGAGATTGAACGGGCCGCGCGCGACGCTCGCCGCGGACGCGCCATACTTGACGCGGGCACCCTTGACCGTCGGATGCAGGCCTTCGCCCGCCTCGATCACGCCGGCCTTGGCCATCTCCTCGTTGAACTTGCCCATGGCGGCCAGCCTTTCCGTGCTCGGCATCTTGCCGGCCTCGGTATCCCCGTTTGCCTTGACGATCACCATGAAACGCATCGACTTTGCTCCGTGACGTTCTGGGACGGGCCAACCGGACCCGCGCTCCCTTGTAAGACGAACGCCCTTTTACGAAACCGACAGGGCTGCGGAAATTATTCTGGAGGTTATTGCGCCAGCCGCTAGCCGGCTGCGGCACGAACCGGCCGTTTTCGAAGGCGGCGCCGAAATCGACCTCGATGCGGCGGACCTTGCAGGCCGCGAAGGCGACATAGGTCGCCTGAGATACGTTGGCCCCGCATTGTAGTCCCTTGCGCGGGACCAACTAAACTGTCATGTCGCGGTCCCGAGCAAAGGACCGCGTCATGATCTCCGCTCCCATCAAAGTTGCTCTCGTTACCGGCGCCGCGCGCGGTATCGGACTGGCGACAGCGAAACGCTTTCTCGCCGAAGGGTGGCGCGTGGCTCTGCTCGATATCGCGGGAGAGCTGCAGGCGAGCGCAGCAGCAGCGCTGAAGAATCCAGCTAACACGCTGGCGATCACCTGCGACGTGTCCGACGCAGCCGCCGTGGGAGCTGCAATGGCCGCGGTCATGAGCCGCTTCGGTCGGCTCGATGCTCTCGTCAACAATGCCGGCGTCGCCGTTTTCGCGCCAGTGCTGGAGACCAGCAACGCCGACTGGAGCAGGATCATGGCAGTCAATCTCACCGGCCCGTTCCTGTGCACCAAAGCGGCCGCGCCGCTGATGCGCGAGCAGGGCGGCGGCGCCATCGTCAACATCACCTCGATCTCCGCGGTGCGCGCCTCGACCCTGCGCTCGGCCTACGGCACCAGCAAGGCCGGGCTCGCGCACCTGACCAAGCAGCTCGCGGTCGAGCTCGCCTCGCTCAACATCCGCGTCAACGCGGTCGCGCCTGGGCCGGTCGACACTGCGATGGCGAAGCAGGTGCACACGCCGGAGATCCGCGCCGACTATCACGACGCCATCCCGCTCAACCGCTACGGCCTGGAGGAGGAACTCGCGGAGGCGATCTTCTTCCTGTGCTCGGAGCGCGCGAGCTACATCACCGGTCAAATTTTGGCCGTCGATGGCGGCTTCGATGCGGCGGGTATCGGCCTGCCGACGCTACGCGGGCAAAGGCGGAACGGGTAGGACAGCCTGTAGGGTGAGTTAGTGAAACGTAACCCACCTCTTCTCGCGCGTCGGGGTTACACCAGCGGACTGCGCTTCTCGCTGCCGCGGTGCTGGCCTGCCCTGCGGAACCGAGTTGGTGGAGAGTTCATGCAACGCATCGCCCTCGTCAGTGCCCTTATGCTCGCGGCCACCCTGCTCGCCTCCGACCCGGCCGAAGCCGAGGTCCGCATCATCCAGAGTCCCGGCGGCCAGGTCGGACCGTTCCTCGACCTGTTCGAGAAGGTGCGCGAGAGCGGCGAGCGCGTGGTGATCGACGGTCCCTGCCTGTCCGCCTGCACGCTGGTGCTCAGCATCGTGCCGGGCGAGCGCATCTGCGTCACAAGGCGCGCAGTGCTCGGCTTCCACGCGGCGCGCTCAGTCGACCGGCGCGGGCGCTTCTATGCCGAGCCGGAAGCATCCGAAGCCGTGCTCCAAGCCTATCCCGGCCCGGTCCGCGACTGGATCAGCCGCCGCGGCGGCCTCACGTCACGGTTGCTCTTGTTGAAGGGGCGCGACCTGGCCGCGATCTATCCGCGCTGCCGGTGACAATTCGATCGCCGGCGGCAGTGTGACCGCAATGCCGTTGGCCGACGATTAGGCAGTTCCAGTAGATTCCGGCCCGGTGGGCGGGAAATCCGCTCAACTGCTTCGCAATGCATGCACAATTTACGCGATTTCCAGCTTTTCCCGAGCGCTTATGATAGGGGCCGGCCAAGCTGAGGCCCCCCGGGCCGCGGTGGCCACGGGGCCGTCACATCTCAGCAGCGGCTGCAGAATATAATCGTCCCGCTTTTTCAAGATTAATCATTTTCAAAATGTGGCGCATATGGAGTCCTTCGATTTTCGCTACCGCCTGTCGGATCAGGGACGCATCGTCCTCGGCCCGCTGAGCGCCGAAGAAACCCTCGAATTCGAGGAGCTATCGCGGCGCGACCGCGAGGGGCTGATGGGCCTGTCTTCCGAGCTGCGGCTGCTCGAGCTGTACGTCAAAGTACACTGGCTCGGACGCCAGGGTTCCGCTCGCACCGTCGGAGCCGGCGTCGCTGGTGAGTGAAACGCCGCAACGGCGACGACCGCCGCCGCGGCCGTCGCGACAGCGCAACTATGCGGTTCCGATGATCGTCGTGATGGGCATGAGCTTCATGCTGATTGCGCTGTTCATCAGCTGACGCCCGCGATCCTGCGCCGACAAACGTGCGCCGTGTGCACCGTGTCACACGAAAGCCAAGTTGACTTGGCATACAGTTGACTTGGCATACAACAATAGAGCGGCACCAATGTCCGCAGGGGTCTTCATGACCAGCATCAGCACCGACGGACATGCCGGTTCGCAAGCTCGGTCATCACTCCTACGGAAGGGAGGCGACCAAGCTTTCACCCTGACGTTCCTGATCACGAGCGCAATCGCAACGGTTGGCTGGCTCTACGTGCTCGCATAGGGAGCCTTGGCCGTCACGAACTGGGCCGTCACAAACTGGCTGTTCCGCTAGTTGAGGACAATCTGGATCACCGGCGCAAGCTTCATGCTGGCGCAGATGAGCATTCCCCAGAGAGCAAAATTGATCTGTAGCGCCGCCACCATCGGTCGCTCCCTTCCCAGTCACGCCCGCCCCAATTTTGTAGGTGTTGTGGACAGGATTAACGATTCTGGCGCGAAGTTCACAGCCTAATCTTGCGCCAATTGTTGTGCGATGCGGTCCGCTCCATGTCACGAAGCCGCTCGCGTCGTTCTCGCGGAGTGAGACCAGAGCACGAATCTCCAGTCGGCCATGCCGGCGACGTCGTTTTCCCTTAAGTCTCGGTTAAGCGTCGCGATGCAAAGTTTTTCCACGCGGATTTTGCGTGGCGTACCGAACAGCAGGTCCGGCATGGCTCGACACAGTCTCGTCTTGCTCAGTTTTTGCGCAGCGCTCGCCGGATGCGTAACCGCGCTGGCGGCGGAGCGTCGTCCGATCGCGTGGGACGGGCTCGGTCAGGATCCCAATCGTCCCACGGTCGCGAAACGTCGTCTTGCCAATCACGCATCGCCAGAAAGCGATCCCAATCTCGAACGGCAAAGGGTGCTGGCCACGCTTCGCCCCTATTCCGACGCATGGTGGGCCGTCCACGACGAGATCGAGGCCGAAAATGACAAGCAGCTTGGCTCGAAGCTCGTGATCTGCCGCAGCTGCGTTACGCCGCCGCCAAGCGAGGACGCGACCGGATCGATCCGCTGAGAACGTGCCGGATGACGTGGTCCCGCGTGACACCCTCTCTCGCGAATATGGAGGGAGGGCCTCGCGGCTCAACGCATGCCGCCCGTGCTCACATGCCTTCGGCCGGGCAATTGACCATCCAGGGAATGCCGAACTTGTCGACGCACATGCCAAAGCCCTTGGCCCAGAACGTCTTGCTGAAGGGCATGGTGACGGTGCCGCCGTCAGCGAGTGCGTTGAACTTGCGCTCGCCCTCCGCGGGATCCGCGACCGTGAGCGAGATCGAAAAGCCCTGCGGCTTTTGAACATGCTCGGGCGGCGCGTCGGAGGCCATCAACACACTACCGCCAGGCAGCGACATCCGCGCGTGCATGATCGTCTTCTCGCGGCCGGGCGCCCCCGGCATGTCCGCCGGCGCGTCAGAGACACGCATCATCGCGTCGATCTTGCCGCCGAGAACCTTGGCGTAGAAGTTGAACGCCGCTTCGCAGGTGTCCTGATAGAACAGATAGGGATTGAGCATCGCTTCTCTCCTCTTCGTCTCCCTGGTGCAATCAACCTTGTTATTTCTCGGAAAGCTTCTTCAGGCTGGCGAGGCCGGCCTCAAAATCCTTGCCGATCATGGTGTCCATGTTGATGAAGACCTGCATCAGCTTGGACATGAAGGGAGCCGGACCGTACATCGCCCATGTGACCAGCGTGGCATCGCCTTGTGGCACAAAGGTGAACTCGGCGGTGTTGTGCCCCTCGAAGGGACGTTCGAAATCGAGCTTGATGCGAAGTTTGGACGACGTGTTCGCCTCGAGGATCTCCATGTGGCCGGCGCCGACATTGTTGTTGCCGTCCCAGGCATAGGTTGCGCCCTTCCCTTGCGTGGTTCCGCCGAAGGAACGCTTCATGGCGGGGTCGCGGCCTTCATAGGGCGACCAGCTGGTCCAGAAGCGGAAATCGGCGACCACCGGATAGATCGCATCGGCCGGCGCCTTCACGGCGAGCGAACGCTCGACACGAAAGGTGTCGGGCATGGTGAGCGCGAAGACGAGGACGGCGACAATCCCGACCGCGAGCACGATGGCGACGATGGCAATGGCTTTCTGCATGAACGTCTCCCTGGATACGGAGTTAAGACGAAGGGCGGGGCCTGGAGCCGACATTTGACGGAACGATTTTTTGGCCTTCACTTCGCCTTTGCACCCTGCCTGGCGCCGCCATTGGCTCCCTTCGGCTGGCTATCCCGGATCAGGCGATCAAGGTGCATGCGGATGTGGGCGGCCTCGGCCGAGGTGTTGGCGAGCGCGATGGCGCGGTCGAAGGCGATGCGGGCTTCGTCGTTGCGGCCGAGCTGCATCAGGAAGGCGCCACGCACACCGTAGAAGTGGAAGTAGCTGGCAAGCTTCGGCGCCAGTGGCTCGATCAGATCGAGCGCAGCCTGCGGCCCGCGCACCTTGGAGACCGCGACCGCGCGATTGAGCGTCACCACCGGTGATGGCTGCACCAGCTCCAGCGCGCCGTAAAGCAGATCAATCTGGGCCCAGTCGGTCTCGTCCGGCGTCGCCGCGCGCGCATGCAGCGCAGCGATCGCGGCCTGGATCTGGTAAGGCCCGCTGCGGCGGTGGCGCATCGCCTTGTCGATCAACGCCAGGCCTTCCGCGATCATGGTGCCGTTCCACAGCGAGCGGTTCTGGTCGTCCAGGAGAATGAGCGAGCCGTCTTCGGCAAAGCGCGCGGCACTCCGCGCGTGCTGCAGCAGGATCAGCGCCGTGAGCCCCATGATCTCCGGTTCGCTCTGGAACAAGCGCAACAACAGCCGCGCCAGACGGATTGCCTCCTCACACAACGGCTTGCGCAACTCGGCGGTGTCGCCGCTCGCCGAATAGCCCTCGTTGAAGATCAAATAGATCATCGCCGCGACGCCGGCGAGCCGCTCGGAGCGCTCGATCGGCCCCGGCGTCTCGAACGGCGTCCCGGCCTCCGCGACCTTGGCCTTGGCGCGCGTGATGCGCTGCTCCATCGCCGCGTCCGAGACCAGGAAGGCGCGCGCGATCTGCTTCACGGTCAGGCCCGAAACGATGCGCAGCGCGAGCGCGATCTGTTGCGTCGCCGGCAGTTGCGGGTGGCAGCAGATGAACATCAGCCGCAGGATGTCGTCGCGATAGTGCGAGCCGTCGAGCCGCTCGGCGAGCGCACCTTCGGCATCGTCGAGATCGGAGATCGCCTGGTCGTCCTCCGGCAGCGGCGCCTGCTTGCGGGCGCGGCGCACCTCGTCGATCGCGACGTTGCGGCCGACCATGATCAGCCAGGCCGCGGGATCGCGCGGCGGCCCGTTCTGCGGCCAGGTTTTTATCGCGCGCAGACAGGCATTCTGAAAGGCTTCCTCGGCGGTATCGAGATCGCGGAAATAGCGCAGCAGCGCGCCAACCGCCTGGGGTCGCGCCGAGGTCAGCGCGGTCTCGATCCAGGCGGTGTCGGCTTCGCTCACGTCAGATGCCCTCCGGGCCTGAACACGCCCACCGGGCGCACCTCATAGGCGCCGCCGGGATTGGCCGCGCCGAGGTCGCGCGCCACGTCGAGCGCCTCGTCGAGATTCTTGCAGTCGACGATGTAGAAGCCGAGCAACTGCTCCTTGGTCTCCGCATAGGGGCCGTCGAGCACCAGCGGCGGGTCTTCCTTGCGCAGCGTCGCCGCCGCGGTGGTCGGCAACAGCCGCGCCACCGGCCCAAGCCGGCCCTGTTTGGAAAGATTCTCCTGCACCACAGCAAGCTTCTTCATCACGGCCTCGTCCTGGTCCTTGCTCCAGGAGCCGACGAAGTCCTCGTCGTGATAGCAAAGGATCGCATAAAGCATGGGCAGCACCTTCCCCGACCTCTTGTTTTGAAGACGATCCACTATGCCCCGCCCCGACAGGGCTGCGGAAAACATTTGCGAGAAAAATCCGGCAGATCATGCCAAGGAAGGCCTTCAAAAGCGGAACCCGACGAGGCAATTCGAATGAGCAAAGGCACACTGGCGGTCCTGATCAACAGCACGCAGCAGAACTGGCTGCCGGAGCGCTGGAAGGCCCGGTTCGACGCGGTCTGCGGCGGCCGCCGCGTGGTGCTGCTGCCGGATACCGGGCTTGATCCAGCCGAGGTGCACTATGCCGCGGTATGGAAACCGGCGCCGGGCGACCTCGGCTCCTTCCCCAATCTGCGCGCGATCTTCAATCTCGGCGCCGGCGTCGATGCGCTGATGGCGGACAAGAGCCTGCCCGGCGTGCCGCTGGTGCGCGTCGCCGTGCCCGACCTGACCAACCGCATGACCGAATATGTCGTGCTGCACGTGCTGATGCATCATCGCCAGGAGCTCTATTTGCGGCAGTCGCAGCGCGAAAAGCGCTGGGAGCCGAAATATCAGTGGCCGGCGAGCGCCGTCACGGTCGGCGTCATGGGATTGGGCACGCTCGGTGCGGACGCGGCCGAGGTGCTGCGTCGGCTCGGCTTTAGTGTCACCGGCTGGAGCCGCAGCCCGCGCACGATCGAAGGCGTCGCGTGCTTCCATGGCAGTGCGCAGATCGATGCGTTCCTGCGTGCGACCGATATCCTCGTGAGCCTGTTGCCGCTGACGCCTGATACGCACGGCATCCTCAACCGCGACGTCTTCGCAAAGCTCAACCGCAACAGCCCGCTCGGCGCGCCGGTGCTGATCAATGCCGGCCGCGGCGGGTTGCAGAACGAGGCCGACATTCTGGCCTGCCTCGACGACGGCACGCTGGGCGCCGCCTCGCTCGACGTGTTCGTGCAGGAGCCGCAACCGGCGGACAGCCGGTTCTGGACCCATCCGAAGGTGGTGCTGACCCCGCACAACGCCGCCGACACCGACGCCGATGCGATCTCGGCCTATGTCGCCGAGCAGATCGCGCGGTTCGAGGCGGGGGACGCGCTGGAAAATGTTGTGGACCGCGCGCGGGGATATTAGCGTGCGAGCCTGTTCGATGGAGGGCGCATGGGTGCCACATCCTCAGTGTCGTCCTGGCGAAAGCCGGGACGACAGCTCAATTCCTGGCCAGATTTAGCGCTAGCGTCACCCTCGATTAGGCGAGGCCGTAGACCCCCGGAGCGCGGCGTCCCGTTCACCCTCTCTTAGCGAGAAGTTGATAGTCGTTCTTAACCAACGCTCAAAGAACGAGTCGGACATGCGCGCGACGCTCGGCCTCAGGATGCGGATCACGGTTGCGCTGGCGGTGACGGCGGCGGCGACCGCCCTGTTCGCCGTGCTCGGGGCGATGTGGATCATTTCGGGGATCATCGACCGCGCCGACCAGCGGGAACTGCGCAGCCATTACGACGCGCTGCAGTCGCGCATCGCCGAGGAATCCCACCGCGCCGCCGCGATGAGCGCGGTCGTCGCCGCCATGCCCGCCACCCAGGAGGCGATGGCGAAGCAGGACCGCGACGCCCTGGTGCGGCTGTTCGGGCCGGTCTTTGCCGCCATCAAGGCGGACTATGGCGTCGATCAGTTCCAGTTCCATGTGCCGCCGGCGACGTCATACCTGCGCGTGCACCAGCCGGCGAAATTCGGCGACGACCTCTCCGGCTTCCGCAAGACCGTCGTCATCGCCAACCAGGAGCGCAAGGTCGTGATCGGCCTCGAGGGCGGCGTGGCGGGGCTCGGCATCCGCGGCGTGGTGCCGATCGCGCAAGGCAGCACACATCTCGGCAGCGTCGAATTCGGCCTGACCTTCGGCCAGCCCTTCCTCGACGACTTCAAAAGCAACCGCCATGTCGACGTCGCCTTCCATCTCGCCGACGGCTCGGGCTTCAAGCTGTTCGGCGGCACGCTGAAGGGCAAGAGCTTCTTCGATGCGGCCGAATACGGCCGCGCCGCCGGAGGCGGCTTCACGGTGCGGCAGGCCAAGCTCGACAATACGCCCGTCGCCGCACTGCTCGGACCAATCAAAGACTTTTCCGGCAAGCCGCTCGGCGCGGTCGAGCTGGTGATGGACAATGCCGATTACGGGGCAGCCGCCGACCGCGCATGGCTCTTGACGCTCTGCATCGCCGCGCTCGGGCTCGTGCTGGCGGCGATCGTCGGTTATCTTATCGCCCGCAGCATTTCGCGCCCAATCCTGTCCATTACCTCCGCAATGCGCGAGCTTGCGGACGGACATCTCGACGTCGCCCTTCCCGTCGGCAAGTCGAACGACGAGGTCGGCGCGATGGTGAAGGCGGTTGCAGTGTTCCGCGACAATGCGCTGAATTTCAGCAAACTTCAGGCCGAGCAGCTTGAGGCCAAGGCGCAGTCCGAGGCGGAGAAGCGGCGCACCTTCGCCGCGCTCGCCGACAATTTCGAGGCCAGCATTCGCGACGTCGTCACCACCGTGTCCGCGGCCGCGGTCGAGATGGAGCACACGGCGCGCTCGATGTCGGCCATCGTCGAGCGGTCGCGGCAGCAGACGCGCACGGTGTCATCGGCCTCGGCGTTGGCCTCGGAGAACGTGCAGACGGTCGCGGCCGCCGCCGAAGAGCTGTCGTCGTCGATGACGGAGATCAGCCGGCGGCTGGCGCATGCGACCGAGGTGGTCGGCAAGGCCGCGAGCGACGGACGGCAGTCGAATGCGCGGGTGCAGAGCCTGGCGGACGCCGCGCAAAAAATCGGCGACGTCGTCTCTTTCATCAACGGCATCGCGGGGCAAACCAATCTGCTGGCGCTGAATGCGACGATCGAGGCGGCACGCGCGGGCGAGGCCGGCCGCGGCTTTGCCGTGGTCGCTTCCGAGGTGAAGGCGCTGGCGACACAGACCGCGAAGGCGACCGAGGAGATCGGTGCGCAGGTCACGGCCGTGCAGGGCGAGACGACCGGCGCAGTGGATGGCATCCAGTCGATCTGCGCGACGATCCAGCAGGTCGATGAGATCTCCGCCGCGATTGCGGCAGCCGTCGGCCAGCAGGGCACGGCGACGCAGGAGATCGCACAGAACGTCCAGCAGGCGGCGGCCCGCACCGGCGAAGTCTCGCAAAACATCGCCGGCGTCACCGCCGGCATCGCGGCCACCGGCACGGCGGCGGAGGAAGTGCTGGGCTCGGCAGTCGAGCTGTCGAAGCAGTCGCAGCGGCTGCGGGACGAGGTGGATCGCTTCCTTGCGCACATTCGCGCGGCGTAGCCAGGCGCGAGATCGCGCCGCACACTCACTGTCGTCCCGGCGACGGCCTAGGGTTTGGCGCCCACCATCACATCAATCGCGCCCTTCACGATCGCCTCGAGCTCCTTGCGCGGCACGCGGGCGCGGGAGCGGATGGCGATCGAGTGGACCGTCGCCGATGCGAGTTGGGCGAGCACGGCTGGATCGGCGCTCTCCGGCAACTCTCCCTTCTCCTTGGCGCGGCGGAAGCAGTTCGTAAACGCCTTGTCCAGTTCAGAGAGACCGTCGAGCACCATGGCGCGGATGTCGGGATCGCCGACGGCTTCGGAGGCCGCGGTGACGACCGTGAAGCAACCGCGCGGGCCGGTCTCGCCGGAGAGATAGATGTTCAGCGCCGAAGCATAGATGCGCTCCAGCCGCTGGCGCACCGGCATCTCCTCGCGAAAGATCGCGACCATCGATGCGCGCGCTTCCTCGCGGTAGCGCTGATAGCTCTTGATGTAGAGCTCGCGCTTGTCGCCGAAGGCGCCATAGAGGCTCGGCCGGTTCATCCCGGTCGCTTCGCTGAGATCGTCGAGCGACGTTGCCGCAAAACCCTGCTTGCGGAACAGGTCGAGCGCCTTGCCGAGCGCAACGTCGGGCTCATAGGTGCGCGGACGGCCACGGCGTTTGGGTTGACTGGCAGCAACTGGCGGGTTTGATTTTTGTACCATTTCGCAAAATAATCCTTGACCAGCCAAATATTATACAAGACAGTACAAAAATCAATCTGGCCAGGTTGAGCGAACACCCCCGAAAGGAATTGCCCAAGGAGGCTACAGATGGATCTTTATTTCCAACCGCTCGCCTGTTCGATGGCGACCCGCATCGCCCTCTATGAAGCAGGCGCGGAGGCGAACTATCTCGAAGTCGATTCCCCGACCAAGAAAGTGCTGAAGGACGGCGGCGACTTTCGTGCCATCAACCCGATCGGCCTGGTGCCGACGCTGCGCACCGACGAGGGCGTGGTGCTGACCGAGAACGCGGCGATCCTGCAATATGTCGCCGACCGTTTTCCGAAATCGGGCCTCGGCACGGGCGCCGGCATCGACCGCACGCGACTGCATCAATGGCTGTGCTTCATCGGCACCGAACTGCACAAGGGGCTGTTCATCCCCGTGCTCGACCGCAAGGCGCCGCAGGAGACCAAGGCCTATGCGCTGGAGAAGAACCTGTCGCGGCTCGACTATGTCGAGAACCACCTGAAGGGGCGCGAGTTCCTGCTCGACCATTTCACCGTCGCGGATGCCTACCTCTTCACGGTCATCAACTGGACCATGGCGACGCCGCCGATCGAGCTCGCCAAATGGCCGAGCCTGAAGGCCTATTATGAGCGGCTGCGGACGCGGCCCGCAATTGCGAAAGCGATCGCGGAGGAGTTCGAGCTGTACAAGGCCGAGCAGGCGCGGAAGAAGGCGGCGGCGTAGCGACATTCGAAATGCCCCGCCGTCCCGGCCACCCCGGCCGGGACGGCGACGGAAACATCGCGTCTGCTCTGGACCGCGCCTGGCACCCGCTGCTACCTCGGCGCTTGCAGTACGACCCCATAGCGGCCGTATATCCGATCGATCGTTCCGTCGTTTCGCAACCGTTCCAGCGCTCCGTCGATGGCTTCGCTCAACGCGTCATCCGGACGGACCATGCCGACGGCGACGTTCCAGTTGAGATCAGCCACGCTCTCGTCGCGATCCAGAATGCGGAGTGCCTTGTCCGGATGCGTCAGATTGAAATAGCTCGCCACCGTGGGTGTGACCGCAGCGGCATCGATCTCATGGTTTGACAGGGCGTCGAGGCTGTCGCTCTCGAAGCCGAAGGTCGACGTAGGCACGTGCCGTTGACCGATGATCATCGCTGCGACGGATCCGACCTGCACCCCAACCTTGGTACGCTCGTCGAGGCCCTGGAACGAGGCGAGCGTGCTGGATGACGGCACGGCGAGCGCGACGCCCGTGCGATAATACGGTTTTGAGATCCTCAAGCGGGTTTCGCCTTGCGCCTCGCGGTCGGCGATGACATCCAGCAGAATGTCGCAGCCGGCGCTCCGCATCTGGTACTGGGTGATGATCCAGTCGAGCCGCAGCGAGACGCCGAGCTCGCGTGCCAGCGCGCTGCCCAACTCGATCTGAAATCCCGGAGGGTCACCGGCCTTGTTGGCGAAGGGCAGCGAGTTAGGGTGGACGCATAGTCCGAGCATGCCGGAGTCGCGGATCGCACCGAGGGAACGGGCCTGCGCCGACACCAATCAGTCCCAGCAGGGCGCCGACCACGAAGTGAGAGACAGGTCTTCATGCGATTTCCGGTGTGGATCAGTGCTGGCTTCGCCGATCTAGCCTGCAGTTGGCTTCAGGGCATGGATGTATTTGATAATCTCGTCGATCTGCGCATCGCTGAACGCCGCGCCGAAGGCGGGCATCGCACCTTCCTTGCCGTTCTTGATGCGGTTGCGGATGAAGTCGTCATCTCGCTTGCGTATCCATGAGCTGCGGCCCCTTGCCGGCGGCACGACCGCCGTCGGAGTGACACCAGCCACAGGTCGTCGCGAACAACTGTTCGACATCGAACTCTCCACTATCCGGTGCGGGCGGCGGAGGCTGCTGCGCGCGAGACGGCAACGCTGAAATCGTGAGAAGGACGGCAAGTGTCGGCGTCGACAATGTCGTAATGTTCCGAGCCAATCGCATACCGGCTAAACCTACCTCTCAGGAATCCAATTCGCGTCGAGGCTCATCAGCCCCGCTCTGATGGGAGGGAGCGGCGTCACGCCGTTCCCTCCCGGCTTCACGAGGGCCCTATTTCAGGCTGTAGACGACGAGCGCGCCGTCGTCGCGCGGCATGCTCTTGTAGACGCCGCCGAAGGTCGGCGCGTAGTCGTCCGAAGCCATGCCGCCGAAGCCGGCGACACGGCGATATATTGCTTGCCGTTGACGGAATAGCTGATGATGCCGCCCTGATGGCCGGTGCCGTCGCCGTGGCTCCACAGCTCGGCCCCGGAGTTCGGCATCGTAGGCATGAACTGTGCCCCGTGAAGTCCGGCACGAACACGAGATTGCCCGCGGTCGACAAGACGCTTGCGAGCGGCGGCTCAGGGAAGCGGACTTCCCACTTCTTGGCGCCGGTGATCGGGTCGCGCGCATCGAGATGGCCGTAGATCTCGCCGCCCGGCGGCGGCGCGATCTTGAAGTCGGCGCCGATGTTCAGCTGGGCCTGAGGAGCGATGATCGGAGTCGTCTTCTGAACTTCGAGCGTCATGCACCATTCCTGGCCGAGCTTGTAGTAGAGCCCCGTCTTCGGGTTGTACGACCCGGCGTTCCAGCTGACCCCGCCGGAAATGTGCGGGCACAGCGGCTCGGCAACCTTGCCGCGGGGAAGTCGCGACGGCCGATCAGCTCACCCGTCTTGGGATCGATGTCCTTGACGAAATTGCTGTTCTGCGTGATCCGCCAGACGTTCTTCACGCCGAGGTTGCGGTCATAGACGAAGATGTATCCGCTCTTGTTCGGATGCACGATGTACTTCTGGCCGTCGCGATCGAGCATCACGAACTCGCCGACTGCGCTGTCGAAGTCCCAGGCGTCGTGCGGCAGCTCCTGATGATAGGATTTCAGCTTGCCGGTATCGATATCGAGCGCGATCACCGAGGTGGTATAGAGATTGTCTCCCGGACGCGCGCCCTGCGTCTTGTAATCGGCTCCCGACCAGTCGTAGAGCGGCGCCGGGTTGGCGGTGCCCCACAGGATGGTGTTGGTCTCAGCATCGTAGGTGCCCGGCATCCAGCCGCCGCCGCCGCCGGTGCGCCAGGAGTCGTTGCCCCAGGTCTTCATGGCCTCGTCGGTGCCGGCGACCGTCAGGAATTCCCATTTCTTCTTGCCGGTGGTGGCATCAACACCGAAGATCGGGCCGCGGCCCGGCCATTCACCGCCCTGCGAGCCGATCACCACCGTGCCTTTGGCATAAAGCGGCGCTCCGGTGAACCCAACGGTCAGCTTCTGGGAATCGATCAGCTTGGTGTCCCACATGACCTTTCCGGTCTTCATGTCGAGCGCGATGAGATGGCCATCCATTGTCCCGACATAGACCTTGCCCTCGCCGAGCGCGGCGCCGCGATTGTAGGGCGAATGGGTCTGCCGGGCGACTAAGGCTTCGTCCAACTCGGGGAAGTAGGACCAGATCACCTCGCCGGTAGCGCCGTTCAGCGCAAAGGTGCGGCTATAGGAGCCGGTGTAGTAGAGCACGCCATCGGCCGCGAGCGGCATCGATTGCAGCCCCCGGGTCGAACGTCCGGGGATGTGGATCCAGGCGACCCCCAGATTGCTCACATTACCGGTATTGATCTGTGAAAGAGGACTGTAGTGATACGACTTGTATGAGCCGTGATAGGTCAGCCAATCGTTCTGACCGGCGGCCTCGATCCGGGCAGTATCCACGGCTTGAGCCCACGCAGCCGACGCCGCAAGTGTCGCGGCGACGAGAACAGGTAGGCCCGCGTTAAGCCACTGCTTCCTCATATGCACTTCCTCCCGCTTTGTGTTTGTGGATTGCGTCTTGCCAGCGCCGCCGCGAGGGGTGTCCGCAGTTCAGTACACGTCGATTGTTCTCCGTCGGACATGAGCTGCCAACGAATATCCCCCTCTTTCGGCGCATATCGCTAAAGGAGTTACGTTCACTGGAGTGGTTGCTATTGCACTTCTGCTCGCGGGCATAGCGTACGCCGGATCACAGGGAGTGCAACGACGGAATGCACGCGCGGCGCGACTTTGACGCGCGAGGGCATTTGAAAACGACAGCGACACTGACCGTTTCGTCTCAATCGACAAATCCCGGACTGAAGCGGGTTAGTCGTAAAGCACTTTCGGCACCATCATGGCGATGCTCGGCCAGATCGTCTGCAGCAGCACGAGGTCGATCATCATGACGAGATAGAGCGGCGCGACACAGGCGATGGAGCGGAGTCACCTCACCCCGCGCGCCCATAGATCGCCACGGCATTGTCTGAAGACACCAATCCGCTTTCGATGTCGTCGCGCACGCTTTCCGGCACACGCTCCCGGGGATCTCCGATCCCGGCGCCGCCCGGCGTCATCACCACCAGGCGATCATCGGGCGGCACGGTCTGAAAGCCTTTGCCGCGCATCTTCTGTCCGGACTTCAGACCGACATAGCCGGCTTCGCCGTCGCACCCGCCATCGCGGCCGCGCGGCGGATGATCGATGCGATCGAACGCAGCCAGGATGTCGAACGGCGCATCGATGCCGCTGCCGACCTCGATGATCTGGCCGAGACCGCCACGGGTGCGCCCTGCCCCGCCGGAATCCGGACGCAGTTCCTTGCGCCAGAAGATCAGCGGTGTCTGCGTCTCCGCGATCTCGACCGGCGTGCCGCGCACGCCGCTGGGATAGGCGGTGGCCGAGAGTCCATCCTTCGCAAAGCGTGCGCCGGTGCCGCCATTGCTGGTCACCGCCATCGAGAATCCGTAATTGCCGCCGGCACCGGAACGGGTCTGGCCGCGCACGTTGAGATTCCAAAGGCACGACGTGCCTTCCGCCGGCACGCGCTCGGGAATGATCTGGCGCAGGCAGCCGAACACCACGTCAGGCAGCATCTGGCCGATGATGTGGCGCGAGGCGACCGGCGCCGGCTTCGGCGCATTGAGGATCGCGCCCGCGGGCGCCGACACGGTGAGCGACGAGAGCGAGCCGGCATTGTTCGGAATCTGCGAGGCGACGACGCAGCCGAGGCCGAACACGGTGTACGCCGTCGTGTAGGAAAGCGGCACGTTGATCCCGAACTTCGAGGCGGCCGAGGTGCCGTCGAAATCGACGTGAATACCCGTATCCGAAATCGTCAGCGTCGCCGCCAACGTGACCGGCGCGTCATAACCGTCGACGACCATGGAGTTGCGCCAGCTTCCCTTCGGCAGTTTTGCGATCTCGGCCAGCACGGCCTCGCGCGAGCGGTCGCAGATGTAGTCGCCGAGCCCGTCGAGCGTGTCGATGCCGAACTCGGTCATCATCTCGACCAGGCGCTCGCAGCCGACGTCGTTGCAGCCGGCGAGCGAATAGGTGTCGCCCTCGGTGTCGATCGGCAGCCGCGTGTTGGTGCGGATCATCGCCATCAGCGTCTCGTTGACGACGCCCTGGTCGATCAGCTTGAGCATGGGGATGTAGAGCCCCTCCATGAACACGTCGGTGGCATCGGGCCCAAAGCCGATGCCGCCGATGTCCATGAGATGGCTGGTGCAGGAGAACAGTGCGACGACCTTGCCGTCCTTGAAGCAGGGCGTGGTGACGACGAAATCGTTGAGATGGCCGGTACCCATCCAGGGATCGTTCGTGATGTAGGCGTCGCCTTCCTTCATCGTCTCCAGCGGGAAATGATTGATGAAGTGCTTGACCGATTCCGCCATCGAGTTGACGTGACCGGGCGTGCCGGTCACCGCCTGCGCCAGCATCCGCCCCTTGAGGTCGAACACGCCGGCGGAGAGATCGCCGCATTCGCGCACGATCGGGCTGAAGGCGGTGCGCAACAGCACCTGCGCCTGCTCCTCGACCACGGCGATCAGCCGGTGCCACATGATCTGAAGATCGATCAGGCTCGCGCCGTTTGCCTTGCTCATGGTCAGGCCGCCTTCCGTTCCATGACGATGCTGCCGGCACCGTCGATATGGGCGTCAAAACTGGTCGAGACGAAGGTTGACGTCTCGTCTTCCGCGATCACCGCAGGGCCCGCAATGGTCGCGCCAGGCGCCATGTCCTCGCGGCGATAGAGCGGGATCTCGATGATTTCCCCCGCCCGGCCGTCGAAGAACTTTCGGCTGCCGGAGGCCTTGGCTGCAGGCGTGCGCGGGACGGAAGCGACGACGGACGGATTGCGCGGCTCGGTGGTGGCAAGCACCGACCAGCTCAGGACTTCGACCGCAGCGCCCGGAATCGGCCGCTCGAACATCGCGGAATAATCCGCCTCGAACCTCTCACGCAGGCCGGCGAGATCGGCTGCCGTCAGCCGCCGGTTCGGCAACTCGACGGTGATCTCATGGCCCTGCCCGACATAGCGCATGAAAGCGGCGCGACGCTCGCGCACCGGTGCACCGGCAGCACCAGGCTCGACCAGCGCACGCGCTTCGGTCGCCATTTCCTCAAGCAGGTCGGAGACCCCATCGGTGTCGAAATCATCGAGCCGGACGTGACGGCTGCGCACCAGTTCATAAGCGATCGGAGCCGCAAGGAATCCCACGGCCGAGCCAACGCCGGCATTCGACGGCACGATCACCCGGGAAACGCCGATCTTCTCGGCGACGCGCGCCGCATGCAGCGGTGCGGCGCCACCGAAGGCGATCAACGTGTGCTGGCCGACCACGGCGCCGCGCTCGACCGCATGCACGCGCGCGGCACTCGCCATGTTCTCGCAGACGACCTCATGCACCGCATAGGCCGCTGTCTCTGCCGACAGACCGAGCGGTTCGCCGACGGCCCGCAGGAGCGCCTGCATCGAAAGCTCCGGATTGAGCTTGATCGTGCCTCCCGCAAAAGCCTCGGGATCGATCATGCCGAGGGCTACGTCCGCATCGGTCACAGCGGGGCGCTCACCGCCGCGGCCGTAGCACGCGGGCCCCGGCTCCGACGAGGCGCTCTCGGGGCCAACGGTGACGCGCTTCATCGCGTCGACATGCGCGATCGAACCGCCACCGGCGCCGATCTCGACCATCTCGATCACGGGGATGCGCACCGGCAGGCCCGAGCCTTTGAGGAAGCGCGCGGCGCGATCGACCTCGAACACGCGCGAGGTCTCGGGCTGGTACTTTTCGATCAGGCAAATCTTTGCCGTGGTGCCGCCCATGTCGAATGACAGCACCTTGCTCTCGCCAAGGCGCGCGGCGATCTGCGCTGCGAAGATGGCGCCGCCGGCAGGACCGGATTCGACGAGGCGCACCGGAAAGCGCCGCGCTGTCTCGATCGAGGTGACGCCGCCGCCGGAGGTGACGAGATAGATGGTGCCGCGGTACTGCTCGACCTGCAAGGCATCGGCCATGCGCGCGAGATAGCCGTCGATCAGCGGCTGCACATAGGCGTTTGCAACCGCAGTCGAGGTGCGTTCGTATTCGCGGATCTCCGGGCACACCTCGGACGATACGGTCACGGAGATGCCGGGCATCTCCTCACTGATGATCGCCGCCGTGCGGCGCTCGTGCTCGGGATTGGCATAGGAATGCAGGAATGCGATAGCGACGCTCTCGACGTTCAGCGCGCGCAATTTCGGCGCGAGTGCGCGCACTGCCGCCTCGTCCAGCGGGAGGCGGACGACACCACGCGCGTCGATGCGCTCGGGCACCGTGAAGCGCAGGCTGCGCGGCGCCAGCGGCTTCGGCTTGTCGATGGTGAGGTCGTACTGGTCGTAGCGGCTCTCGGTGCCGATATCGAGCACGTCGCGAAAGCCCTCGGTCGCGATCAGCGCAGTCTTGGCGCCACGCCGCTCGATGATCGCGTTGGTCGCCAGAGTCGTGCCATGAATGAAGACGTCGATGTCGCTGATATGGGCATGCGCATCGGCGAGGATGAGGCGCATGCCATCCAGCACCGCCTTCTCAGGTCGCTGTGGCGTCGTCAGCAGCTTGCGCGTTTTGCGCGCCTCGCCCACGTCCAGCACGATATCCGTGAACGTGCCGCCGATATCGACGGCAAGCCGCACCTCGGCTCCCTCAAGCATTCCAAAACTCTCCGTGGTGATCGTCAAACTGCGCGAAAACCGCCGCAATTTTCATACCAGCGACGGCGTCGATGGTGAAGCGCGTGGCACCTATGCGATAGAAGGCGTGCAGTGCCGCCGCGCTCAGAGCAGGAATGCAAGCGCCGCTTCGCAGCGCTCCTCGACCTTGAGCGTCAGGAGGTCGTCGGCGCGGGTGCGTCCGAGATTGACCGCGGCGATCGGGATCTGCCGCTGCGCGGCAGCCTGCACGAAACGGAAGCCGGAATAGACCATCAGCGATGAGCCGACGATCAGCATGGCGTCGGCCTGCGCCAAATGATCCTGCGCGGTGGCGACGATGTCGCGCGGAACGTTCTCGCCGAAGAACACGACGTCGGGCTTGAGGATGCCGCCGCAGGCCTCGCAGGCCGGCACCTTGAACGAAGAGAAATCCGCGTGCTCCAGATCGGCGTCGCCGTCCGGCGCATCCGCGGCATCAAGCGTCAGCCATTCCGCATTGGCACGGCCCAGCGCATCCTGGAATTCGTTGCGCGGCGTCTTGCGGCCGCAGCCCATGCAGCGGACCAGATCGAGTCGGCCGTGCAGATCGATCACCTGCCGGTGGCCGGCGGATTGATGCAGCCGGTCGACATTCTGGGTCAGCAGCATCCCGCAACGCCCGTTGGCTTCGAGGCGCGCGAGCGCATGATGCGCATCGTTCGGACGAGCCTGGCCGAAGCGCCGCCAACCGATCAGGCTGCGTGCCCAGTAGCGCCGGCGCGTATGCTCTTCCGACATGAAAGCCTGGAAGTTGACCGGCTGGGTCCGCTTCCAGTTGCCATGGCTGTCGCGATAGTCGGGAATGCCCGAATTGGTGCTGCAGCCGGCGCCGGTCAGCACGAACAGATTTTCGTGCCGGTCGACGAAATTCTGGAGCGGAGGGTTTGCCAGCGGAGCATTTGTCATGGCGCAGATGTAGTCCGCGCCGCGCGGTTTTGCCAGATCACTGCCGTTCCGACGGCTCGAAGCCGGCGACCAGTCTCACGAGCTCGCTCTGCCGCGCCGTGGCGGTTTTGCGGAAGACGGATCTCGCTTACTTCCCGGCTATGCCGGCGTCGGGACACTCAGAGAATTCAGCGGAACGTCGAACGCGTACGCGAAGCCCCCCTCCGCATAGCTCAATTGCACGTCGCCCCGAAGTTGGCGGCCAAGGGTTTCGATCAATCTCGTTCCAAAGCTGCGCTTTGCAGGTGGCACGATCAACGGACCATCCTTCTCGGTCCAGGTCAGGTGCAGGCGTGTCGTCTGCGGGTCGATCGTCCAGGCGATGTCGACGCGCCCCCGCGGGACGGAAAAGGCGCCATATTTTGTGGCGTTCGTGCAAAGCTCGTTGAGCGTCATTGCGACGGCGACGACGGCGCCCGAATTGATCCGGAGATCGGGTCCCGAGACCGAGAACTTCGAACTCATTGCGATCGTCGAAAGCTTCGATGGCGCTGCGGACAACCGCACGGAGATCGGCGTTGGACCATTTTGTCTGCAAAAGGAGATCGTGTGCCCGGCCGAGTGCCAACAACCGACCCTCGATAGCCTCCTGCGCGTGGTCCACGCCTTGCACGTTGCGCAGGCTCTGTGAGACGATGGCGGAAACGGTCGCAAGTGTGTTCTTGACGCGGTGGTGCAGTTCTTCAAGCATCAACTTTTGCAGCTTGTCGGACGTCTCTCGCTCTTTGGCGTCAATGCCCGCCCTGGCAAGCAGATCCCTCGTATTGATCTCGGCCTGGGCCAGGAGAAGCCGCAGGCTGACATTCTCTGCCGCCAGAGCATCCTCGTACGATTCTGTGCCGCCGGGGTGCTGGCCCGTACGGAGATCGATCTCGAGCATTGGCTACTGTATCACGTGGACCTTCCGTCACGAAAGGGGGAGGCCGCGGCATCGTCATTTTGCCTGGGCGCCTTCGTTACGGAGAAATACGCAAGGATTTCAGCAGCATTTCCAAGGATCGCGGCCCTGCGCATTGCCGCAATGCGCTTGTCTCCCGACGGCATCTCACGAGCTCTGCCGAGGGCGTCGACCGCCCGGGAGTTTAGCTCGCAAGCCAACGACGGCTGAATTGAATCTGGTGAGCTGCTTGCCTGATCCGGCGGCGAAGGCACGCCGAAGCCGACTACCATTGGATGAGCATTGAAGCAGCGACCAACAGCACAAAGAAAACGGGTAGCAATACCGGAGGTACGAGCCACGCGCGAAGACTGAATCCAGGGGAATCCGACATATAGGCCGCCTCTTGGTCGCGGCGGGAGCCATTGCTCTCAGTCACCGATAACAGCCGAGGGGCGCGCGGTGATGGTCTCGATATAGTGACCTTCCGCCCAATAGCGAGGTCCGGCAAAACTATTTGTCACGATAAGCATCGAACCGGGTTGTAACCCGGTGGCCAAATCATCATTTAAAGGAAGCTCAAGCGCTTCGTTCCGCCGCCGCCTCCTTCGCCGAAGGGCTTTACGACGCCAGATCTTGTCGGCGTCTCGACGAAGCGTCCGTGCTCTTGACCTACGCAAGCCGAGTTTCGCCCCCCAGCGTGCCCTGGTTCAAACGGCGTAAAAGCCGTTGCGCGGCACCTGCAACTTGATCGGCCCGAGCCATGATTGATTTTCCAAATCACAGCCGCTCATATGACCGAACACGGCGTGCCGTGCGGTTCTGGGGACATGACAGCGCCATCGAGGCCTCATTTTTCATAGAGGAAGGCGCATTAGAGCGACTCCAGCCGAATGGTGATTCCAACGAACTGGGCTTTCTGAACGCGTTTGATTCCCACCGCGACGTAATCTGTGCTGCCGCTGCCAAGGCGTATGTCCGTGGCAGCAGGGGCTCTTACAATTTGGTCGCGGCGGATTTTTGAGCGGCCCGCTCGGGCGCACCTTGAGTTGGCAGTTCACCCCTTGAGTCCACGTTCTAGCTCGCCCAGTTCTCCCGGAACTCGGGAAACAGCGTCAAACCACCGCAGGCATAGATGGTCTGGCCGGTGATGTAGCTCGCATCATCCGAGGCGAGGAAAGCGAACACGGCGGCGATCTCTTCCGGCGTCCCCACGCGCCCGAGCGGAATGTGGCTCGCGACGTCGGCGCGCTTCTCGGCGTCGCCGGTCCAGGTCGCGTTGATCGGCGTGTCGATCGCGCCTGGACCTACCGCATTGACGCGAATGCCGCGGCCGGCGAATTCCAGCGCCAGCGTACGCGTCAGATTGGCCATGCCGCCCTTGCTGATCGAATAGGCGAGATAACCGGGCTTCGGAATGATCTGGTGAGCGCTGGAGCAGTTGATGATGTTGCCCCCTCCCCCGCGCGCGACGAAATGGGCGAGCGCCTTCTGCGCGCAGATCACGGCGCCGTTGAGATTGACGTCGATGATGCGGCGATAGGTTTCGACGTCGAGCGCCTCGCTCGGCGACTTCCGCTGGAAACCGGCATTGTTGACGAGGCAATCAAGCCGCTTCCAGCGCGACAGGATGGTCTCGAACATCGCGGCGATCTCGGTTTCGACCCCGACATCGGCCTTGACGATGACATGATCGAGCTTGCCGTGGCCACGGTCGCTCGACGCCGTTCGCGTGAGCGCGAGCGTCTCCTCGGCCTTCTCGGGATGATCGAAATAGTTAATGGCAACGGTCGCGCCTTCCTGGGCGAGCCGTAAGGCGACGGCGCGGCCGATGCCTTGCGAGGCGCCGGTCACGAGCGCGCATTGGCCGATGAGGCGCGAGGGAAACTGGGTCGAACGATCGGTTTGCGGCATGGGTTCTCTCCGGAATGCCTCATCATCGGCGGAAGAGCCGTTTTGTTCCATTCCTCAGTGCATCCCTGGGATTCACTCCGCGCGACGCGCGAGCGGCGAGGTCAGGATCTGGTAGAGGATAATGGCGCCGAAAGTCGCGGTGCCGATCCCGCCGATCGTGAACGCGCCTAATTTGAGCGTGAGATCGCCGGCACCCGCGGTCAGCGCCACGGCAACGGTGATCAGGATCGCCGGATTTGCGAAGTCGACCTTGTTCTCGACCCAGATCCGTCCCGCCATCGCCGCGATCAATCCGAACAGCACGATCGAGAGGCCGCCGATGACGGGGCCGGGGATCGACAGGATCAGCGCGCCGAATTTCGGCGAGAAACCGAGCACGATCGACACAATGGCCGCGAACGCAAACAGCAGGGTTGAATAGACCTTCGTCGCCGCCATGACGCCGATATTCTCGGCATAGGTGGTGACACCGGTGCCGCCGCCGCAGGCCGCCACGATCGTCGCGAGGCTGTCGGCGAGCAAAGCGCGGCCGAGATAGCCATCGAGGCTCCGGCCAGTCATGGCGCCGACGGCCTTGATGTGACCGAGGTTCTCAGCGACGAGAATGATCGCGACCGGTGCGATCAGGAAGATCGCATCGGCATGGAAGCTCGGCGCGGTGAAGTTCGGGAGGCCGAACCAGGGCGCGGCCGCGAGTTGCGTGAAATCGATCGGCTTGCCGAAGCCGAGGCCGTTCGCGAACAGCAGGTATAAAGGTATCCGCCGATCGCGCCGAGGATGATCGGCAGCCGGCGCCACAGGCTTGGCGCGGCAACGGCAACCACGCCGATGATCAGAACGGTCGCGAGCCCGATCCAGGTGTCAAACGCGCCGGCGCTCACCGCCTTGACCGCCACGGGCGCGAGGTTGAGGCCGATCGCGGCGACCACAGCTCCGGTGACGGCCGGCGGCAGCAGCCTCTCGACCCAGCCGACACCCAACCACATCACGATCAGCGCAATCACGCCGTACAGCACGCCGGCCCCGACGATGCCGCCGAGCGCAACGGAGACGTTCGGATTCGGCCCATGCCCGGCATAGCCGGTGGCGGCGATGACGACGGCGATGAACGCGAAGCTCGAGCCGAGATAGCTCGGCACGCGCCCCGCAACGATGACGAAGAAGATCAGCGTCCCGATGCCGGAGAACAGCACCGCGACGTTGGGATCAAACCCCATCAGCAGCGGCGCGATGATCGTCGAACCCGACATTGCGACGCAATGCTGGAGACCGGAGACGACAGTCTGGCCCCATGACAGCCGCTCCTCCGGCATGATCACGCCCGAGGTCTTGAGTTTCCAGCGTGGAAAATAGCCTTGCGCTTGCCCGTCCGAACTCGTTGCTGTCGACATGCTCCCCCCATTGCAGTGCCGCGATCGATCTTCGTGCGAACAGACAAAAATGTGATTGTCGCTCCTGCGGCGGCCATCACATTGTGTAGATCATGCAAGATCAATGCATTCCGGGGCATACACTATGACACAAGTCGCGATCCAGCCAGCCATCCATCGCCGGCATCAGCCCTGGTACAAGATCCTTTATGTCCAGGTCCTGATCGCGATCGCACTCGGGGTGCTCATCGGCTATTTCTATCCCGATCTCGGCAAGGCCCTGAAGCCGCTCGGCGACGGCTTCATCGCGCTGATCAAGATGATGATCGCGCCCGTCATTTTCTGCACCGTGGTGCATGGCATCTCCTCGATGGGCGACCTCAAGCGCGTCGGCCGGGTCGGGCTGAAGTCGCTGATCTATTTCGAAATGGTCTCGACCGTCGCGCTCGCGATGGGCCTGCTCGTTGGCGAGATTCTGCAGCCGGGGCATGGCTTCAACATCGATCCCGCGACGATCGACCCGAAGTCGGTGGCGACGTACGTCACCAAGGCCAAGGAAGATGGCATCGTCGCCCACCTGCTGGCGATCATCCCCGACAGCTATGTGGGCGCGATTGCGCGCGGCGACCTGCTCCAGGTACTCTTGATCTCGATCCTGTCCGGCTTCGCCATCGCCTTCCTCGGTAAGGCCGGCGAACCGATCGCGGAAGCGATCGACAAGGCCGCAAAGATGTTCTTCGGCATCATCCGCATCATCGTGCGCGTGGCTCCGATCGGCGCGTTCGGCGCGATGGCGTTCACCGTCGGCGCCTATGGCCTCGGCTCGCTGCTCAACCTCGCCGCGCTGATCGGCACGTTCTATCTGA
This sequence comes from uncultured Alphaproteobacteria bacterium, assembly GCA_963819355.1. Taxonomy (GTDB): domain Bacteria; phylum Pseudomonadota; class Alphaproteobacteria; order Rhizobiales; family Xanthobacteraceae; genus Bradyrhizobium. The sequence continues at coordinate 218,953 of CAWFVZ010000033.1, forward strand.
CCAGCATCCTGTTCGTGCTGATCGTCTTGGGGTCGATCGCGCGGCTTGCCGGCTTCTCGATCCTGCGCTTCATTGCCTACATCAAGGACGAGCTTTTGATCGTGCTCGGTACCTCCTCGTCGGAGACGGTGCTGCCGCAGATGATCCAGAAGATGGAGCATCTCGGCGCCTCGCGCTCGGTGGTCGGCCTCGTCATCCCGACCGGCTACAGCTTCAACCTCGACGGCACCAACATCTACATGACGCTGGCGACGCTGTTTTTGGCACAAGCGACCAATACGCATCTGACGATCTGGCAGGAACTCGGCATTCTGGGCATCGCCATGATCACCTCGAAGGGCGCCTCGGGCGTGACCGGCGCCGGCTTCATCACGCTTGCCGCAACGCTCTCGATCGTGCCTGATATCCCGATCCAGTCGATCGCAATCCTGGTCGGTATCGACAAATTCATGAGCGAATGCCGCGCGCTGACCAATCTGATCGGCAACGGCGTCGCCTGCGTCGTCATCAGCATCTCAGAGGGCGAGCTCGACCGCGACGCGTTGCACGAGACCATGGCCCATCCGCTGGAGACCGGCGAGGCGCTAGAGCCGGGCGGGAGCGCGTAAGCCGCACAGATCGAAGGCGGACTCAGATGATCCCGCCATTGGCGCGCAGCACCTGACCGTTGATCCAGCCTCCGTCGGGACCCGCGAGGAACGAGACTGCGGCGGCAACGTCCGTGGGCTCACCGAGCCGCTCCAGTGGCGCCAGCTTGGCGAGGTGGTCGATCACCTGGGGCGTCTTGCCGTCGAGGAACAGTTTTGTGGCGGTCGGCCCGGGCGCGACGGCGTTGACGGTGATGTTACGGCCGCGCAGCTCCTTGGCCAGCACATGCGTCAAGGCTTCGACGGCCGCCTTGGTGGCGGCATAGACGCCGTAGGTCGGAGACAAAAGCCCGGCCTGGCTCGAGGATAGATTGACGATACGTCCGCCATTGCGCAGCCGGCGTGCCGCCTCGCGCAACGTGTTGAAAGTGCCCTTCAGGTTGATCGCGATCTGGCTGTCGAAGACTGCATCGTCGGCGTCCGCAAGCGTCGCGAGCCGCATGATGCCGGCATTATTGACCAGCACGTCGACACCACCGAACGCGGTCTCCGCCGCGTCGAACATGCGCGTCACGGCGGCGGGGTCGCTGACGTCGGCCTGCGCGGTGATGGCCCGGCCGCCGGCTTGCGCGATCTTGCCGGCCAGCGCTTCCGCCTTGGCCGCGCTGCCCGCGTAATTGATGACAACTGCAAAGCCGTCGCCGGCGAGCCGTTCGGCGATCGCAGCGCCGATGCCGCGCGAGCCACCGGTGACGATTGCGACTTTGCTGCTCGCGTTGGACATTTGCCTTCTCCGTGTTCCGGGGCCGCTATCTGCGGCTGACACGGGAGGATTTGCCCCTTTTGAGGCGAAAGATAATCAGCCACCGGCCGGTATCATTGTTCTGTTGGACCGAACAATTCGCCTGCGGTGGCAAGATCGAGCCGGCGCGTGACCCCAATCGCCTGCAAGAACGCCTCGTCATGGCTGACGACGAGCAGCGCACCGTCATAAGCCCTCAAGCCCGCTTCAACGGCCTCGATGGACTCGAGATCCAGATGATTGGTCGGCTCATCCAGGATCAGCAGGGACGGCGGCGCCGCCCCGCCCAGCACGCAGGCGAGACCCGCGCGAAACAATTGCCCGCCGCTCAAGCGGCCGACGATCTGCAAGGCCGCGTTGGCGCGAAACATGAAACGCGCCAGGGCGGCGTGGCACTCGTTCGCACCGGCCTTTGGATTGAGCCGCCCAAAATTATCCAGGATCGAGATTGCAGGATCAAGCAGGCTGACCTTCTGATCGAACAGCGCGAAGTCCGGCCGCACGCGCACGATGCCCGAAAGAGGATGCATCTCGCCGGCGATGAGTTTCAGCAAGGTCGTCTTGCCTGAGCCGTTCGGTCCGACGAGCGCAATGCGCTCTGGCCCGACGATCGCGAGCGACAGATCGCGCAAGACCGGCCGCTCCGGCTGGTAGCCGGCGTTGACTCGATCGAGCCAAACCACCTCCCGCCCCACCGGCAGATGCGTCGAGGGCAGTTTCACGGACAGAGGTTGAAGAATCTCGATGCGCCGGCGCGCCGTGTCGACCGCATCGCGCGCGTCGGCGCGCCGCCTTTCGGCGATCTGCGCCGTCTTGCCGCCGCTGTCCTCGCTGCGATCCTTGCGCGCGCCCGCCAGGATGCGCGGCATGTCACCTTTGGCGCGTTTCTTCTTTCCGCCGCTGTCCTTGCGCGCTTTCCTCTCCGCTGCCTCCTGCGCCTTGCCGTCGATCTCGGACAGGCGCCTCTCGGCATGCGCAAGGTCGTGCCTGACGGCGGCGAGCTCGACGGCCTTCTGCTCGCGATACTTGCTCCAGTTGCCTCCGTATCGGGTGGCTCCGAGCGAGGTCAGGTCGACGATAGCGTCCATCGTCTCAAGCAATGCCCGGTCATGGCTGACGACGATCGCGCCGCCACGCCAGGCCGCGAGCAACTCGACCACGGCCTTGCGCCCGTCCCGATCGAGATTGTTGGTGGGCTCGTCCAGGAGAAGGAAATCCGGCTCCGCGAACACCAGAGCGGCGAGACGAACCCGCGTGACCTGGCCGCCGGACAGACGGTCCAATTCGGTGTCGGGGGCGACAGCGAATCCGACACGGGCAAGGGCGGATGCGAGCCGTGTTTCGAGGGTCCAGTCGATGTCGGCGACCTCCTCGGCCGAGGCGTCGCCACGCTCCGCCCGACGAAGCAGGTTCAGGGCATCGCGCGCACCGAAGAGATCGACGACCGTTCCGCCCGCGAGCAGTTGGGCGTCCTGCCGCAGGAGCCCGACGGTTCCGTTGACCACGACGTGGCCGGATCGAGGAATATGCTCTCTCGATATCGACGCAAGCAGCGTCGTTTTCCCGACGCCATTGCGGCCGACGAGACCGGTTCGTTCGGGCCCGAATGTCAGATCAATGTCGGAGAGGAGCGAGCGACCGTCAGGCGTGGACAGCGATAGGCGAGACAGGATGATAGAAGCAGGCATGGAATTCCCCGTGTGCAAGGCAGATCGGCTTTGCGGTCGAGGAAATATCCATGGCTGCGAATTCCTGATTGAGATGGCTTAACTAAACCCGTCGACGAACGAGATCAAGCCGTATCGGCCTGATCCGCCGGCGAGCACATCAGCCCTTGAGCGCGGTGACCACCACTTCGATCAGCGCGCCGCCGCCGAGATCGGCGACGCCGACGGTGGCGCGGGTCGGCAGATCGTCGCCGAAGAATTCGGTCCAGGCCGCGTCCATCTCCTTCTTCCTGGAAAGATCCGTGACGAAGATCGAGGCGCTGACGATTCGCGACTTGTCGGTACCGGCTTCCTTCAGATAGCCCGCGATCTTGCCGAGGATGTTGCGGGTCTGTTCGCCCATCGAGACCGAGGTGTCGTCGGCGATAGTGCCGCCGACGAACACGAAGCCGTTGGCTTCGACGGCGCGGTGCATGATGGGCGTGCGGATGCTGCGGGTGATGCTCATGATGTCCTCTTGTTAGAGCGTGGAGGGATGAAATCGGTCGATGCCGAGACCGCTGACGCGAGTCTGGGTGCCGCCATTGACGATCAGTTCCGCCATCACGGCGCCGGCGCCGGGCCCGAGTTGAAAACCGTGCAGCGAGAAGCCGAACTGATGATAGAGCCCCTTGTGACGCGAACTTGGGCCGAACACGGGAATGTCGTCCTTCATCTTCGCCTCGATGCCGGCCCAGGCGCGCATGATCGTCGCATCGCGCATCACAGGAAACAGCTCGAACACGGTGCGCGCGCTGGTCGCGAGGCTCTTCCAGTCCAGCACCGTCTCGTTGCGGTCCTGATACGGCGTCGCCAGATGACCGCCGCCGATCAGCACGGTGCCGTTCTTGAACTGCTTGAAGGAGAGTTTTCGGCCGCGCAGGATCACGACGGGGTCGATGAAGTGCGGCACCCGCGAGGTGATCATCAGCATCGGCGCCACGGTCTCGACCGGCACCGGCTCGCCGAGTGCGGCCGCGATTTTGCCGGCCCAGGCGCCGGCGGCGTTGACCAGCACCGGTGCAGCAAAGCTTTCGGTGCCGACATCGACGTGCCAGAGGCCGTCGCTGTACCGGATGTTGCTGGCGGCCATACCCTCGCGCACGGTGGCGCCGAGCTGCTCCGCCTTGCGCCGGAACGCCGTCGTCGTCTGCGCCGGATTGGCCGCACCGTCGCGGCGCGAGACCACACCACCGGGACAGGTCTCGGCCACAGCCGGGACCAGCCGACGCAGTTCAGTGGCGTCGATCAATTCCTCATGGGCGAAGCCGAGCGCGTTCAGTTCGGCAACGCGGGCACGGCAAGCGGCGAGTTCATCCTCGTTCTCCGCAACCAGAACCTGGCCGTAGCTTTCAAAACTGCAATCGTCGTCGAGGAGTTCTGAAATCTTCTCCCAGATCCCCATCGAGCGAATCGAGAGCGGGATCTCGGGTATGTGCCGCGCGAGCTGGCGGACGCCGCCGGCGTTCACGCCCGAGGCGTGCCGGCCGGCATAATCCTTCTCGATCAGCGCCGGCTTCAGGCCGGCAAGGCACAGATGCAGCGCGGTGGAGCATCCGTGGATGCCGCCGCCGACGACGATCGCATCCACGTTTTTGGTCATCCGCGCACCACTGCCTTGATGTCGGCTTCGCTCTTCGGCACGGCGGCGAGCTCGGCAAGCGTGATCGGCTTCACCGGCGCGCGCAGCCGGTAATAGCCGATCTCCTGCGGGGTCTTCCCGCGCGCCTGCGCCATCAGCTCGGTGACGGTGAGGCCGCAGAGCCGGCCCTGGCACGGACCCATACCAGTGCGGCGATAGGCCTTGAGCTGGTTCGGCCCGGTCGCGCCGATCGCGACCGCATCAAGAATGTCCTTTGCGGTGACCTCCTCGCAGCGGCACACGATGGTGTCGCCTTCGGGAATGCGGAACTGCAGCGCCGGACGGAACAGCGTGTCGAGGAAGATTCGGCCGCGCTCGGCCTTGGCGAGATCGACGCGCAGCGCCGCCATCGGCGTGAGCTTCCCGGCGGCAGCAGGCGCCAATGCTTCCACCACCGCGCGGGCCGCGATGCGGCCGCGAACCACGGCCGCCGTTGCGCCGCCGATGCCGGCACCGTCGCCGGCGACCGCAATACCCGCGACCGACGAATTGCCGCTGGCATCGAGCACCGGCGACCAGCACAATTGCAGATCATCCCAGCGATGTTCAATGCCAGCCGCCATCGCCAGATTGACGTTGGGAACGACGCCCTGATGCAGCAGCAGGAGATCGGCAGGAATGGTCTCACGCTTGCCACCGGCGACATAGCTGACGCTGGCGAGCTGGCCATCACCGGACGCAGAGAGCGTGGTGACGCCGGAGACGACCTGCACCTTCGCCTTCACCTCGCGCATCATCGACAGGCCCTTCGCGAAATAGGGCGAGGTCAGGAAGGCAAAGGCGTGCGGCATCGCCGCGAAGTAGTTACCTCGCTCGGTGGTGTCGAGGATGCGGTCGATGCTGCCGCCGAGACGCAAAATCTGGGCGGCGAGCAGCCAGAGCAGTGGCCCCTGCCCCGCGATCACCGTGCGGCCATCGGGCACCAGCGCCGACGACTTCAACATCGTCTGCGCGGCGCCCGCGGTCATCACGCCCGGCAGGGTCCAGCCGGGAATCGGAAACGGCCGCTCCAGCGCGCCGGTCGCGAGGATCACGCGCTGCGCCTTGACGAAGGCGGACGCGCCGCCGACGGAGACGGCGATATCGAGGTTGCGGTCGAGGCTCCAGACTGTCGCACGCTGGATGATCTCGGCATTGCTCGCGCGCAGCGTCTGCACGAGATCGGCACCAACCCAATAGTCGGCGCCGAGCTGGTTGCGCTCGGTGACCGGCGTCGAAGAGATGGCGCGAAATACCTGGCCGCCGGGACCGATGTTCTCGTCGAGCAGCAGCGTCGACAGGCCGGCCTCGGCAGATGTCGCAGCCGCGGCGAGGCCGGCAGGTCCAGCCCCGATCACCACCACGTCGTAATCTTCGCGCTTGGGAGCCACAGTCATTTTCCGATCTCCCGTTTGCCCTTCTGAATTTCGATCTGCATGCCCTCGGCGACGGGCACAAGGCAGCCCTGCCGATTTCCGATACCGTCGATGGTGACGAGGCAATCGAAGCACACGCCCATCATGCAGTAAGGCAGACGCGGCGCGCCGCTCACCGCGGTCGACCGCCGCACGTCGCGACTCGACGCGAGAAGCGCGGCGGAGACAGTGTCACCCTGCCGCGCCGCGACGGCAACGCCGTCCACGAAGATCTCAACCTGCGGTCGCTTGTCCTGTTCGGATCGTTTGAACATGGGATGCCTCTTGGCTCCTTCAATATCTCTAATAGCCGCTGTTGTTCGCCGCGCCCGCGCCGCCGAAGCGGCTGGCCGAGAAGGCGCCGACCAGCTCGGGCTCGAGCGCGCCTTGGGCCACCATCCGCGCGAGCTCGAAGGCATGGTTGGACGCGAGCGTCACGCCGGAATGGCAGCAGGCGACGAAGGCGCCGGGATGCGTCTCCGACTGGTCGTAGATCGGAAAGCCGTCCTGCGGCATGACGCGGATGCCGGCCCAGCTCCTGACCACGTTAAGCCGCGCCAGGTGCGGGAACATCCGCTGCGCGCGATCGGCCATCACGCCGCTGATCGAATGCTTCAGCGCGCGATCGTCGAGCTCGTCCTCCTTGCTGTCGCCGATCATCACCGTGCCCTCGTCGGTCTGGCGGATCGTGGTCAGCGGGTGCGGCAGGAACGGCATGGTGCGCTCGGTGACCACGATCTGGCCGCGGGTCGGGCCCATCGGCGCGTGGAGCCCGACCATCGGCGCCAGCGTCTGGTTGGCGTTGCCGGCCGCGAGCACGATCTTGGCGGCGCGAAGCTCGCCCTTCGGCGTCATCAGGCGGAATTCGCCGCCGCTCTTGCTGATCGCCGAGACCGGTCGCTCCGGAAAATAGTCGATCCCGAATGCCTTGAAGCCGGTATGGAAGGCGCGGAACGTCCGCAACGAATTGACGTGGCCGTCGAGCGGACAAAAACTGCCGCCGGAGACTTCCGGTCCGATCAGCGGCAGCGCCTTCTTCACTTCCGACGCCGGCAGCATCTCCATCTTGTAGTCGGCTGCACCAACCTGGTTGTGCATGCGCTTGACGAGATCGGTGCGCTGGTCGAATTCGTCCTCGCCGAGGGTGAGATGGAAGCCGCCGTTCTGCTGTAGCGAGACGTCGAGGCCGGTCTGCTGCTTCAGCTCGGAAGCGAGCCGGCCCCAGGCCTGCGACGCCTGCACAGTCCAGACCGTGTAGGCCGGCATGCCGAGCCCTTTGCTCTGCACCCAGACCAGCGCAAAATTCGCACGCGAGGCGCGTTTGGTGATATCGCCTTCGTCGAGCACGGCCACGCGCTTGCCGAGCCGGCCGAGGCCCCAGGCGATGGCGGAGCCGAGCAATCCGCCGCCGACCACGGCGACGTCGTAATCTCCTGACATGAGTTCTCCTATCGTCCCGTATCGCCCTTGCCGGCGAGCACGCGATCGAGCCCGTAGAAGCGGTCGAGCAGAATGAGGGCGGTCATGGTGATCGCGATCACGCAGGCCGAGACCGACGTCACCAGCGGATCGATGTTGTCCTGGATGTAGAGGAACATGCGCACCGGTAACGTCTCGGTGCCGGGTGCCGCGAGGAAGACGGTCATGGTGAGATCGTCAAAGGACTGGATGAAGGCGAGCGCCCAGCCGCTGATGACGCCCGGTAAAATCAGCGGCAGCGTGACGCGGCGGAACAGCGTCCAGCCGCCGGCGCCCAGCGAGACCGCCGCCATCTCGACCGAGAGGTCCATGCCGGTCGCCGCCGCCAGCGTCAGCCGCAGTGCGAACGGAAACACGATGATGACATGGGCGATGATCAGCGCCGCAAAGCTGCCGCCGAGCCCGGCCGAGGTGAAGAAGCGCAGGAAGGCGATGCCGAGCACGACATGCGGGATCATCAGCGGCGACAGGAACAGCGCCGCCAGCGCGTCGCGGCCGCGAAAGCGATAGCGCGCGATCGCGAGCGCCGCCGGCACCGCGAACAGCAACGCCACGAACGACGACAGCGCGCCGAGCCCGAGGCTGACCCAGAAGGCGTGGATGAATTCAGGGTAATTCGCGATGGCCCTGAACCAGCGCAGTGAGAAGCCGTTGGTCGGCAGCGACAGAAAACCCTCGGGCGTGAAGGCGACGAGGCAGACGACCAGGATCGGCGCCACCATGACGATGACGAAGATGGTGTGGAAGATCAGCGCCAGTGGTCCGTTCCGTCTCATCGGAACACCTCCGCGTAGCGGCGCTCGATCAGCGCATTGCTGCCGACGACGATTAACACCAGCGCCACAAGCAGCAGCGTGGCGACCGCCGCACCCAGCGGCCAGTTCAGCGTGTTGAGGAACTCGTCATAGGCAAGCGTCGCCGCGACCTTCAGTCGACGCCCGCCGATGATCGCGGGTGTCGCGAAGGCGCTGGCCGAGAGCGAAAACACGATGATCGCACCCGACAGCACGCCCGGCATGATCTGCGGCATGATGATGCGGCGGATGATGGTGATGGGGCCGGCGCCGAGCGACAGGGCGGCATTCTCGATCTGCGGATCGAGCCGCTGCAGCGCGGCCCAGACCGAAAGCACCATGAACGGCATCATGACATGCGCGAGCGCGACGACCATGCCGGTCTCGGTGAACATGAAGGGAATAGGGAAGCGGATCAGCCCGGCCGACATCAGCAGCTTGTTGACGAGGCCGTTGTTGCCGCCGAACAGCAGCGCCCAGCCAAGCGTGCGCGCCACCACCGAGATCAGTAACGGCCCAAGAATGACCAGCAGGAAGATGCTTTTCCAGCGGCCGCTCATGCGGTTGAGGATGTAGGCTTCGGGAGCGCCGAGCACGGCGGTCAGCAGGGTCGTCAGGATCGCGATCCGAAACGTCCGCCAGAACATCTCGGCATAATAGGGATCGGTCGCGATCTCCCGCCAGTTCTTCAGGATGAAGACCGGCTCGATGCCCTTGTACTGGCCCCAATCGTGGAACGACAGCATCACCGTCATCGCAAGCGGAATCAGCAGCACGCCGACGAACAGCATCAAGGCAGGCGCGGTCAGCGCCCATGGCGCACGCGCTTTGCGCTCCTCTGCGACCGCGCTCATGCGGAGGTTCCTCCGCGCACACTCATGTCCTCCGAACGCCAGACTAGACGGACAGCCTCGCCTTCGACCGGCTGCGCCTGGCCATCGTTCTGGCGGATCACGATCGCCGGGCCGCATTCGCTGTCGCACTGGAACAGCCAGTGATTGCCCTGGAAGATGCGCGTGACGATCTTCGCGCTGAGACCGGCATCGCCAAACCCGATCCGCTCGGGCCGAATGCTGATCGTTACAGCACCGCTGAGCCCAGCCAGCGCCGGCGCGCTCCAGGAGCCCGCCACCAGCCGCGCCGGCGTCACAGTCCGATCAATCGTGCCGGCAAAATCATTGGTCTTGCCCAAAAATTGCGAGACGAAGGCCGAGGCCGGCTTCTCATAGGTCTCCTGCGGCGTGCCGATCTGCTCGATGCGACCCTGGCTCATCACCACAATGCGGTCGGACAGCGACATCGCCTCGTTCTGGTCGTGGGTCACCAGGATCGTGGTGGTGCCGATGGTGCGCTGGATCTGGCGCAGCTCGATCTGCATCTCCTCGCGCAGCTTCGCGTCAAGATTGGATAACGGCTCATCGAGCAGCAGCACGCTCGGCTTGATCACCAGCGCACGGGCCAGCGCGACGCGCTGCTGCTGGCCACCGGACATGCGGCGGGGGTGACGGTCCTCGTAACCGGCAAGCCCGACCATCGCGAGCGCGGCGCGGACGCGCTCGGCCCGCTCGCTGCGCGCCACGTTGCGCATCTCCAGACCAAACGCGACGTTCTCCGCCGCGGTCATGTGTGGAAACAGCGCATAGCTCTGGAACACGATGCCGAGCCCGCGCTTGGCCGGATGGATCGCGGTCAGGTCCTTGCCCTCCAGGCGGATCGCGCCGCGCGTCGGGTCGAGGAATCCCGCGATCATCTGCAGGGTCGTGGTCTTGCCGCAGCCGGAGGGGCCAAGGAAGGAGATGAACTCCCCCTTTCCAACGCCGAGACTGAAGTCGTCGACCACGGTCTGCGCGCCGAACTCCTTGGCGACCCGATCGAGCTCGAGATAGGCCATACGCTGTCTCCGCTGCGAACGATCAGATCAGCGCTCGACCTCGCGGTTCCAGCGCTTGGTCCACTCCTCACGCTTCTCGTTGATGACCGTCCAGTCGGGATTATAGAGCTTCGCCGCGCGCTCGCCGATCGGCGCCATCTTGCCGAGCTCCGGCGGCACCACCAGCGATTTCAGCACCGGGCCGTAGCCGTAATCCTTCAGCATCACGAGCTGGATTTTTGCGTCGAGCAGCATCTTGATGAAGTTGCCAGCGAGCGGCGAGGCATTGGGCTTGGTAATCGGACACGCCGTCGTCAACAGCGTCGCCGCGCCCTCCTTCGGATAGACGAAGTCGACGGGGAAGCCGGTATTGGCAAAGCTCTGCACGCGGCCGGTGCCCCACACCGCGATAACGGCTTGGCCGGACTGGAACAGCTCGGTCATCTTGCCCGGCGACGGCTCATAGGCCAGCACGTTCGGATTGATCTGCTCCTTGAAGATCTTGAAGCCGGAATCGACGTTGGACTCGCCGCCGCCATTCATCTTCGACAGCATCACCAGCGCTTCGAGACCATAGGTGTTGTTGATCGGCGGGATGACGAGCTGCTTGGCGTATTTCGTGTCTTTCAGATCATTCCAGGAGGTCGGCGGCGCCCAGCCTTTTTCCGCAAACACCTTGGTGTTGTACATCAGGCCGGTGGCGACGATGCCGATCGCGACCGCACGATCGTCCTTGAAGCGGGCGGTGTCGTAGAGATCGGCCGGCAGGCTGTCCAGCTTGCCGCAGAAGCCGAGCTGGATCGCCTGGTACATCGGGCCGTCGTCGACAATGGCGACGTCGATCTGCTGGTTGCCCTTCTGCGCCTGGAGCTTGGCCAGCGTGTCGGTGGAATTGCCGGCGACGTACTCGACCTTGACGCCGTTCTCCTTCTCGAAGATCGGGATCACCTCGTCGCGGATCGTCTTCTCGAACGAGCCGCCGTAACCGGCGACGTAGAGCGTTTTCTGCTGGGCCGAGGCGATCGATGGGGCGGCGACGAGCGCCGCGAGGCTGACCGCTGTCAGAAGGCGAAAAGTCTTCATGTGGTCCGATCTCCGATACCGGGATGAGGGTGACGTGCCGACGAGTTTCGCTGACTGAAGCGCCTTCCGCATTTCCTTCCCGCGCAAATCCGTCTCCGACCAGGGCTCCGGCCCCTGCTCGGCGGATTTTGGCGCGATCTGGGGAGTTTGGGCCCCAATCTGCCGAAAAAGCGGGCCGTCTCCAGTCCTGATGAAAAAGATCGCAAACCCGAGCTTCCATCGTCCAATGAATAATGGCACCCTCTGCATGCCTGAATATTATGAATGGAAATCGGGATGGCCCGGATCAATTCGCGGCAGGTGGAGGCCTTCCGCGCGACAATGCTCACGGGCAGCGTGACCGAGGCGGCGGCGCTGATGACCGTGACGCAGCCGGCGGTCAGCCGGTTGCTGCGCGACCTCCAGGCCCTGCTGAAGATGGAGCTGTTCGAGCGGCGCGGCACTGGCCTCGTGCCGACCGCGGCAGCGATGGCGCTCTATACTGAAGTGGAGCGCTCCTTCGTTGGCCTCGAGCGCATCACTGCGGCGGCGGAAGAGATCCGCAGCCGCCGCACCGGCTCGCTGCGGATCGCAGCACTGCCGGCGCTGTCGAACGGCTATTTGCCGCGGCTCACCGGTCATTTCCTGAAGGAGCGGCCCAACCTCAACCTCGCCTTCTTCGGCGTGATCTCGCCGATCGTGGTCGATTGGGTGCTGAACAATCAATGCGACGTCGGCTTTGCCGAGGTGCCTATCGCGCATTCCGGATTGCCAAGCTTGAGGCTGCCGGCGCCGGCGCGCGTCGCGGTGCTGCCGACCGGCCATCGCCTCGCGGAAAAGGAAGTTTTGGAGCCGCACGACTTCGAGGGCGAGACCTTCATCTCGCTGTCGGCGGGATCGTCGAGCCGTCACCTCGTCGACCAGATCTTCCATCGTCACGATGTCCGCCGCGTGCTGCGGGTGGAGACCGCGCTGTCGGAGATCATGTGCGGCATGGTGTCGTCGGGACTTGGCGTTGCGATCTGCGATCCCTTCACCGCGCAGGAATTTTCCACCCGCGGCGTCGTCGTGCGCCGCTTCCTGCCGCGCATCGACTTTGAATTCTCCGCGGTGTTTCCCGCGCAGCGCAGCCCGTCGCCAGTGGCGCTCGATCTGGTCGAGACCATGCGCAAGGCGCTCGCCGAATTCGACGATCAGAGCGGAATCCCGTTAGGTTAAATCGATCTGGCCACGGGCTCGCTGCAACCTCTCCCGCTTGCGGGGGAGGGAGTGCACCTTCTTCGTCGCGCCCTCAGCCGTTGAACGCGGCCTGCGCCTCCGGCAGGTCCCAGATCTTGCCGATCGCGGCGGTGCCTGCCGCTATGATCGCCGCCTCGTCGGCGCCGAGATAGCGGCCGGCATCGACCAGCACGCGGCCATCGACCATGACCTGATCGATATTGGCGCGGTTGGCGAGCGCGATCAGCGCGCGGCGCGGGTCGAACAGCGGCTGAAGATGCGGATGAGTGAGATCGACGACTGTGAGATCGGCGGTCGCGCCGGGCTCGATGCGGCCGAGGTCCGGCCGCTTGATGACGTCGGCGGCCACCGCCGTGTTCGCCTCGATCAGCTCCGGCGAGTTCGCGACATCGGCACGTTGCGAGGTGACCTTGGAGATCAGCGAGGCCGCATTGAGCTCGCCGAGCAGGTCCATGTTGTAGCCGTCGGTGCCGACGACGGTGCGCACACCGTGCTCTGCGAACCGGCTGAACGCCGCGGTGACGCCGGCGCGCGCGAACACGCGCGGGCAGTTCAGCACGGTCATGCCGCGCGCGGCCATCAGCTTGAGATCATCGTCGGTGCTGAACATGCAGTGCGCCGCCATGAGATCCGGCGCAAGCAAGCCGAGCCAGTCGAGATATTGCGCCGGGGTGCGGCCGCCATAGCGCTTGCCGATGGTCTCGACCTCGGCGCGGCTCTGCGCCATATGCGTCGTGATGGGCACGCCGAGCTCGCGCGCCCGCACGGCGCAGGCCTTCAGCAGATCGGGGCCGCAGGTGTCGGTGGCGTGCGGGCTCATCGCGAGGCTGATGCGGCCATCGCCGCGATTGTTCCAGCGCTGGTAGAGCGCGTCCCATGTCGCCATATCGGCGGTGCCGTCATCGCCGGAATAGCGCACCACGCCGTCCGGACCCGCCTTGGCATCGGAGGTCGAGAACAGATACGGCGCGCCATAGAAGCGGATGCCCATCTCCTCGGCCGCATCGAACATCTCGGGGATGGAGTTGCGGAACGGCTCCATCACCGTGGTGGCGCCGCCCTTCAGGAGCTGGAGGATACCGAGCCGCGCCACCGCGAGGCGTTCTTCCGCCGACAACAGATCGGCGCCGCGCTTGGTCAGCGGCAACAGCACCGTATAGACGATGCTCTGGTTGTTGCGGCGGCCGTTGCCGTCCTCGCTGTGGCTGCGCGCCACGGCTTCGGAGAAGCAGTGATTGTGCAGGTTCAACAGGCCCGGCAGCACGAAACGGCCAGGGCGATCGATAGACCTGATCCGCGCTCGGCCTGTCGCGCGTGATCGCGGCGATCTTTTTGCCTTCAACCAACACCCAATGATCGCGCAACACGTCCTGCGCGCCGTCTTTGCGTGACAGCACATAGCTGCCGAAGATTGCGATCGTGCTCATGCGGGGCGTACGTTCCAGAAGACGGCGGTTCCGTCGAGAATGCCGGTGATGGCTTTGCGATAGGCGGTCGGCTGCTTGTACACGCCGATCGGAATATAGGGGATTTCCTCGAACGGCGACCGCCTGGATATCGCGGCAGATGCGCTGCTGCTCGGCGAGCTCGGAGGCCGCCAGCCACTGGCTGCGCAGGGGCCCCATCTTCTCGCTCGCATACCAGCCGGCGACCTTGCCTTCGCCGCGGATGTTGGTGTTGCCGGCCGGATTGAGCCAATCGATGCCCTGCCAGTTGCCGACCGCCGCGCTCCAGCCGCCCTGCGCGAAGCGGATCCTTCTTGAGCTGCCGCTGCAACACGACGGCGAAATCGAGCCCGGCATATTCGACGTTCATGCCGGCTTTGCGCAAGCATGTCGACCGCGATCTCGCCGAGCGGCTTCTGCGCCAGCGAGTTGGTGGGCACGAGCAGCACGATCTTCTCGCCATTGTAGCCGGCGGCCTTCAGATCGGCTTTGACCTTGGCGTAGTCGCGCGGGCCGCGGAACACATCGAGGCCGACGTCGCTCGCCATCGGCGTACCAGGCGCGAAGAAGCCGATCGGCGACACCTGGAAGGCCGGATCGGTGCCGGCGACCGCGGTCATGAACGCGGACTGGTCGATCGCGCCCAGCAGCGCACGGCGAATGGCGGGATTGTCGAACGGCGGCTGCAGATGATTGAGGCGCAGCATGCAGGCGTAACCGCGGGGATCGAGGATGCGCGTCTCGATATCGCCGGCGGCCTTGATGCACCGGCAACAGGTCATGCGGCGTGGTCTCCTGCCAATCCTGCTCGCCGGTCTGGAGCGCGGCGACGCCGGTGCCGGCATCGGGCGTAGTGGTCCAGACCACGCGGTCGTAATGCACGATCTTCGGGCCCGCGGTCCAATCCGGCTTGCCGTCGGTGCGCGGCTGGTAGCGATCGAACCTGGCGTAGGCGTTGCGCGCGCCCTGCACGCGCTCGTCGGCGAGGTAGCGGAACGGGCCGCTGCCGATGACTTCGGTGAGCGGCTTGAACGGGTCCTGGCTCGCCAGCCGCTCCGGCATCATGAAGCAGGCGTTGATCGCGGCCTTGCCGAGCGCCTGCGGCAGCAGCGGGAATGGACGCTTGAGACGGAAGCGGATGGTGCGGTCGTCCGCCGCCGAGAGCTCGTCGGTCGCCGCCATCAGCTCGCCGCCAAAGCCGTCGCGCGCGGCCCAGCGGCGAATGCTGGCGACGCAATCGCGCGCGAGCACGCGTTCGCCGTCGTGCCAGAACAGGCCGTCACGCAAGCTGAGGTCCCATTGCAGCTCGTCGCCGGAGATAGCATGGCCCGACAGCATCTGCGGCGAGACCTGGAGCGAGGAGCTCATGCCATAGAGCGTGTCGTAGACCATGAAGCCGTGGTTTCGCGACACCTGCGCGGTCGAGTAGATGGGATCGACGAAGGCGAGATCGATGACGGGAATGAAGCGCAGCGTGGTCTGGGATTCCGCTCGCACGATGCCCGGCAGCGAGAGTGCCGGCACTGTTGCGGCAGCCTTGAGGAGCGAGCGGCGGGAGATGGGCATTACAAGAGGCTCCTGAGGGTATCTTAGGTGTTCAACAAGACCGCGCCGATCGCCGCGGCCACCGCCTGCTGCGCCGGTTCGATCACGGGCACGCCGATCGCCTCCGCAATCGCTGCACGATGCGAGGCCATGCCGGCACAACCCATCACCACGACATCGGCGCGGCATTGTGTGACCAGCGCGCGGCCGGCTTCGATCAACCGCCCTCGGATATCCGCGCCCGCTGTTTCCGCCGCGCTCGCGCCGACCGACCAGCTACCGGCATAACGGCTGTCGACGCCCATCACCCGCGCCATGCGCTGCTGGCGGCGGATGCTCGACGGCGACAGCGCGATGATTCCGAAGCGTTCGCCGAGCATCAGCGCACGAAAAATGCCGCACTCGGCGATGCCCAGCACCGGGCGTCCGCCGGCCGCCTCGCGCACCGCATGGAGGCCAGGATCGCTGAAGCAGGCCAGCACGAAGGCATTCGCATCGTCTCGCGTGACGCGATTGACCAGTGGCATGACGACGCTATCAGCATCGCGCTGCGAGCTGATGCCCGGCGGTCCCTCGGCAAGGCCGACCACCTCGATCTCCGGCCCACCGGCGATGCGGAGCGGCGCGACCGCGTTGTCGATCGCCGCCGTCACCGAGGCGGAGGAGTTGGGGTTGATGACGAGGATGCGGCGACGGGTCATGGCATTGCTCAGCGGTTACCGGCCTCGTGGCGCTGGAAGTTCGCCGCGATCTTTTCGCCGGTCGTGATCCAGACATCCGGGCAGGATTTTGCGTAGGTCAGGAACTCGCGCAGCAGGCGCAGCCGCATCGGACGGCCGCTGCATTGCGGATGCAGCACGGTCGTCACCATCGCGCCCCAGTCCCTGACTTCGTCGAGCTCGTCCTTCCAAATCGAAAGCACATGCTCCTTGGGGAAGATCGGACGCGGGCTGAAGCGGGCGGAGAGACCATGCATCCAGTCGTCGTAGCTCGCCGTCACCGGCAGCTCGATCGTGCCGGGCTTGCCGTCGGCGAGGCGATGGCGATAGGGCCGCACGTCGTCGCGGAACGACGAGGTGTAGACGATGCCATGGCGCACCAGTGCTGCGCGCAGCTCCTCGGTGAACTCGCCATAAGGCGCGCGATAGCCGGTCGGCCTGACGCCGAGCCGGCGCTTCAGCGCCTCAAAGCCGCGCTCCAGCTCCTCCTCGATCCAGGGATCGCCGGGATCGGGCAGCAGATGGTGATAGCCGTGATGGCCGATCTCGTGGCCGGCCTTGAGGATGGACTCCGCCATCGCCGGGATGCGCATCGACCGACCATCCGGTGACGAAGAACGTCGCCTTGAGATCGAGCTGGTCGAGCAGCTCCAGCAGCTTCGGCGTGCCGACGCGCGCCTCATAGCCGCCATAGCTCATGGTGATCAGCCGCTGGGCGTGCACAGCGTCCTTGCTGGTCCACGCGCTCTCCGCGTCCACGTCGAACGACAGGAACATCGCGGAGGTATAGGGCTTCGGCCACGGATAATCCGGGGCGGGGTCCGCGGTGTTGGCCGGGAATGAGCGGGATGCTCGCAAGTGCCTTACTGTCCAGCATTGATCGTCGCCTTCTCTATTCCGTTGTCGGTCAGTTTCCATTTCGCCAGCAAGGTACGGTAGGTGCCATCGGCGATCAAGCGCATCGACCGCCTCCGCGCATCGCCTGCTGAAGCGCCTTTTCCTTGACCGGCAAGGCAATGCCCGGTGAACTGGACGCGAAGGTGTCGCCGACCGGCGCATAGGCGCCGGGTTCGAGATCCATGATGTAGGGCAGCGTCTCGTTGCCCTGCACGGCGGCGTCGATGCGTCCCTGCTTGAGCTGGGTCCGGGCATCGGCCGAGCCGTCAGTGCCGACGAATTGAATCGGATTGCTGCCGCAATCTCCTCGCTCCAGGCAGCGATCAGGCCGGGAAGGAGGTGCGGCGGCTGGCGCCGACCTTCTTGCCGCAGAGCGCCGCCATGTCTTTGAACTCGGCCGCGCGCGACTGCTGCACGAAGAAACGCGGCCCGCTGCGCAGATAGTCGACGAAGGTCGCAGTGTCGTGCCGGCTCGCGTAATCGGTCATGCCGGACAGGATCGCATCCACCCTGCCCGTCGAGATCGCGGCATGAACTGGTCGAAACTGGTCTCCTGCCATTCGATCTTGATGCCGAGCTTGCGGCCGATCGCCTCGCCAAGGTCGACGTCGAAGCCGGTCAGCGTGTTGGTAGCGGGATCGCGGAATTCCATCGGCGGATAGTTCGGCACGATGCGCGACCTTGATGCTGCCGCGCTTGGCGATCTCCGGCGGCAGCTCGATCGCCAAGGCCGAAGTGACTCGCGGCGCCAAGGAGCGCCGCCGCAACCAAAACTCTCTTCATCAACAATCGCCCCATATCAGATCACCGCCGAAAGAAATGATTGGTGCGCTCTTCGCGCGGCGCGCCCAGAACCTCCGCCGCACGGCCCTGCTCGACGATCGCGCCCTGGTCCATGTAGACGACGCGGTCGGCGACCTCGCGCGCGAAGCCGAGCTCGTGCGTCACCACCATCATGGTCATGCCGCTGCGCGCCAGCTCCTTCATGACCGCGAGCACCTCGCCGACCAGCTTCGGGATCGAGCGCGCTGGTCGGCTCGTCGAACAGCATCAGCATCGGCTTCATGGCGAGCGCGCGGGCAATCGCCACGCGCTGCTGCTGCCCGCCGGAGAGCTGCGCCGGATAGGCATCGGCCTTCGCCGCCAGCCCGACGCGCCGCGAGCAGCTCGATCGCCTCCGCCCGCGCATCTTCGTCGGACTTGCGGCCCTGCACCTGCACCGGACCTTCGGTGATATTTTCCAGCGCGGTCTTGTGCGGGAACAGATTGAAGCGCTGGAACACCATGCCGGTCTTCAGCCGCTGCCGCGCGATCTCGCGTTCGGTGAGGCGATGCAGTCGCCCGCCCTGCTCGCGCACGCCCAGCAACTCGCCATCGAGCCAGATGCCGCCGCTGTCGATCGACGTGAGCTGGTTGATGCAGCGCAGCAGCGTCGTCTTGCCCGAGCCCGACGCGCCGATCAGGCACAGCACCTCGCCGGCCCAGACGTCGAGCGAGACGCTTTTGAGAGCCTGGAACTCCCCAAAGTTCTTGCTGACGGAGCGGATCGCGACGAGGGGCTGGGTCATCGGGCGATCTGCAATGCTACCACGCGCGAAGCGGCGTTCGAGCAGCATCTGCAAGCGGCGTCAGGATCGAGACGACGAGCAGATACCAGAGCCCGGCGACGATCAGGAGCTCGATCACGCGGGAGTTCGCGTAGTAGATGTTCTCGGCGTTGTGCAGCACCTCCGGATACTGGATGACGCTGGCCAGCGAGGTCGCCTTCACCATGCCGATGAATTCGTTGCCGAGCGGCGGGATCACCACCCGCATCGCCTGCGGCAGGATGATCCGGCGCAGCGCGCGCAGCCGTCCCATGCCGATCGCCTGCGCCGCCTCATATTGTCCGACATCGACCGACAGCATGCCGGCGCGCATCACCTCGGACGTATAGGCGCCCTGGTTGATGCCGAGGCCGAGCAGCGCGGCGAGGAACGGCGTCATGACGTCGACGGCGCGCGCGCTGCCACAGGCCGGGAATGCCGATCGTCGGAAACACCAGCGCGAGGTTGAACCACAACAGCAGTTGCAGGATCAGCGGCGTGCCGCGGAACAGCCAGGTGTAGCCGGCCGCGACCGTCGTCAGCACCGGATTGGGCGACAGCCGCATGATCGCGACGACGACGCCGAGAACGATGCCGAGCGCCATCGCAAGCACCGCCATCACCATGGTGTTGACGATGCCCTCGAGGATCACTTTCGCGGTCAGGAAGCGGCTGACATAGGTCCATTCGATCTGACCGTTGGCAAACGCGCGGCCGATCGCAGCCAGCACGAGGACGAATCAGCGGCTGCGCTGAGCCATCGAAACCAATGCGGCTCGACGTGCGATCCGCATCCCCGAAAGATCGGGAAAACCTTCCGCGAGTGCCGGTGCCGGCTTCATTGCGGCGCCGCATTCATCATGGGCTGGGCCACCGCGTTCGCGCCCAGGTCCTATTTGTCGAGAATGGCCTTGTAGGAGCCGTCGGCGATCATGGCCGTGAGATTTCCGTCACCACTTCGCGCAGCGCTGCATCGTCCTTGCGGAACATGATGCCCTGATAGCCGGTGGAGAAAGGTTCGCCGACAATGCGGTATTTCCCGGCCTCCTGCCTTTGCGCATAGGGCAACGTCTCGCTGCCCTGCACGGCGGCGTCGATGCGGCCCTGCTTGAGCTGGTTGCGGACGTCGATCGAGTTTTCGCCCGGCACGTATTGGATCGCCGGCTTGCCGGCCGCCTCGCAATTCTGCTTGCTCCATTTCTCGATCTCGACCGGAAAGCTGGTGCTGCGCGTGGTGCCGACCTTCTTGCCGCAGAGATCGATGGCGGCCTTCGCCTCGCTCTCCGTCATCACGAAGAACTGCGGGCCCGTCGTCAGATAGTCGACGAAATCGGCGGTCTCGCGCCGCGAGGCGCGGTCCGAGATGCCTGCTGATGATGAAATCGGCGCGCTTGGTCTGCAGTGAGGGGATCAGCTCGGCGAACGGCGTTTCGCTCCAGACGATCTTGAGGCCGCCGAGCCGCTTGGCGAGCTCGTTGGCGAGATCGATGTCGAGCCCGACCAAGCTCGTTGGTGGCGGGATCGCGATATTCCATCGGCGCGTAGGTCGAGTTGACCGTGAGCCTCAGCGTGCCCGCCTGCTTGATCTCTTCCGGAAGTTCGGCGGCTTGTGCGGATGTCATGGCAGCCAGTGCTGCAAGACCCAAGAGAAAGCGAGAGGCGTGTCATGTCAGCTCCTTTGGCCTACCAAACCTTTGCCGCGCCTTGCCATTATGTTTAATCCGCATCGAGCACGGCCGGCTCGATGACGCCGGCGCGCTCGGTGATCAGCCGGTATTGCTCGGGCCGCCGGTGGGCGGCGAAATTGAACATCTTGTCCTTGCCCTGGCGGCAGAGATCGAGGTCGATGTCGGCGACGATCATTTCGTCGGTCAGCGTCGCGGCCTGCGCGACGATGCGGCCATTGGGATCCACGATGCAGGAGCCGCCGATCAGCCCGGAGCCGTCCTCGTCACCGGCCTTGGCGACCGAGATCGCCCAGGTCGCGTTCATGTAGGCGTTGGCCTGCGTCACCAGCGTCGAATGGAAGGTGCGCAGCGAGGCGTCTTCGGTGACGCCGCCATTGGGATCGTAAGCCGCGGAATTGTAGCCGATGCAAACGAGCTCGACGCCTTGCAGGCCGAGCACGCGCCAGGATTCCGGCCAGCGGCGATCGTTGCAGATCATCATGCCCATGATCGCATGCGCCCAGGCCGAGCCGGCGCGGAAGGCGGGAAAGCCGAGGTCGCCATATTCGAAATAGCGCTTCTCGAGCTGCTGGTAGCGCGCGCCCGGCCGCGGCTCGACCGAGCCCGGCAGATGCACCTTGCGATAGCGACCGAGGATTTCGCCGTCGCGATCGACCAGGATCGGCGCAATTGTAGCGGCGGCCATCCGGCGTCAGCTCGGCAAAACCGACATAGAAGCCGACACGCAGTGCACGCGCGCGATCGAACAGCTTTGCCACGGCCGGGTTCGGCATGCCGCGCTCGAAATACTGGTCGAGCGCCTCGCCCTCCATCAGCCATCGCGGGAAGAAGGTGGTGAAGGCAAGCTCCGGAAACACCACGAGGCTGGCGCCGCGGCGGCCGCTTCCTCCAGCATGTCAATCATCCGGGAGAGCGTATGCTCGCGCGTATCGGCTTTTTGCGTCGGCCCCATCTGGGCGGCGGCGGCGCGAAGGACACGAACCAAGATTGCCTCCAATCTGTGCGCGACTGCTGCCTCAATGGGCAGCCGAACCCTTTGATCCAGCGTGCAAATCCGAAGGCATTAGGCGCAAGCGGGGCTGCAAAAGCAATTCAACGTGCTATGATATTTTGGCCCCAAGTATCATTGACAGTGATATGAACCTGCGCCAGCTCGAGATCCTGCGTGCCGTCATCCGCCATCGCACCACGGTGGCGGCGGCGGACGAACTGGCGCTGTCACAGCCCGCGGTCAGCAATGCATTGAAGACGATGGAGGCGCAGGCGGGCTTTGCGCTGTTCGAGCGCGTCAACAACCGGCTGTTTCCGACCGCGGAAGCGATGGCGCTCTACAAGGAGAGCGAGGCGATCTTCGCCCTGCACGCAAAACTCGAGAACCGCGTGCGCGATCTGCGCGAGAACCGCTCAGGGCATCTTTCGATCGTCGCGACGCCGCCGCTCGCCTACAGCATCATTCCGTCCGCGCTATCGGGCTTCCTGCGCCGCCGCCCGGAGACGCGGGTGTTCTTCGACGTGCGGCGTTACGAGGGCATCATCGAGGGCGTGCTCAGCCGCGTCGCCGAGCTCGGTTTTGCGCTCGGGCTGACACATCATCCGGGCATCGCGCATGAGGTGGTGCACACCGGCGAGATGGTCTGCGTGATGCCGCCGCAGCACCCGCTCGCCGACAGACCTTTGATCTCCGCCTCGGACCTGTCCGGCCTGCCCTTCATCGGCCTCGAGCGCGGCACGCGGCTCGGCGAAGCCGTGCGCCACAGTTTTGCCCGCGCAGGCGCGCCGCTCCAGCCGACAGTCGAGGTGCGCTACTGCAACACGGCCTGCGTGCTCGCCGCCGCCGGCGTCGGCGCCGCCGTCGTCGATCCCTTCTCGCCGCGGCAAAATGGCGGCCACGGCCTCGTGGTCCGGCCGTTCACGCCGACGACGCGCGCAGTCGCTTACATGCTATGGTCGGAGGCCGAGCCGCTGTCGCGCCTGGCCAAGGCCTTTCTCAACGAGGTCCGCAAGGAAAGCGCGCTGCTGGAGCGCACAGCGCCACACCAGCAACATGGGGCAGAAAGCGACTGAGCTTCGCAACCTTAACCTGGGGGGCACATGGCACGCATCACCATCATCGAGACGGGACAGGTCCCGCAAAAATATCGCGAGCACCACGGCTCGTTTCCGGACATGTTCGAGCGCATGGTCCGCACTGAAGATCCGACGGCCACGGTCGACATCGTCAGCATCCCGAATGGCGATGCGTTGCCCGATCCGGGCAAGCTCGAGGCCGTGCTGATCACCGGGGCAGCCGCCGGGGTCTACGACGGGCTCGACTGGATCGCGCCGCTGGAAGAATTCGTGCGCACGGCCTATGCGAACAAGACGCCGATGGTCGGCGTCTGCTTCGGCCACCAGCTGATCGCGCAGGCGCTCGGCGGCACCGTGCGCAAGTCCGAGAACGGCTGGGGCATCGGCCGGCACGTCTATCGCGTATTGCCGGAGAACGGCGTCGTCGACGGCGAAGCGGTCGCGATCGCCGCCTCGCATCAGGACCAGGTGATCGAGCCGCCAAGCGACGCGCTGACGATTCTCTCATCCGACTTCACACCGCATGCCGGCCTGCTCTACGCCAACGGCACGACGCTGTCGGTGCAGCCGCATCCGGAATTCGATGTGGATTTTGCGCAAGTGTGCTGCGAGCTGCGCGAAGGCAAAGCGCCGGATGATGTCGTAGCAACGGCGAAAGCGTCGCTGGCGGAGCCGCTGGACAGCGGCAAGCTGGGTGGGGCGATCACGAGGTTCCTGGCGCGCAAATCCATCGCCTCATCCTGAGGAGCGCGCTGTTGCGCGCGTCTCGAAGGATAGAGGCCGAGATGCAGCAGCAAGGCCTGGATGGTTCGAGACGTCGCTTCGCGGCTCCTCACCATGAGGGTCAGAACGGATTTTCCCCCAGCCCCGCAACATCCGCCGGCCTTGGCCCCGGCGCCGGCCAGTGAAACCGGCGATCCTTCTCCGCGATCGCGATATCGTTGATCGAGGCCTCTCGCCGCTTCATCAATCCGTGCTCGTCGAACTCCCACTGCTCGTTGCCGTAGGAGCGATACCACTGGCCGGACGCGTCGTGCCATTCGTACTGGAAGCGTACCGCGATGCGGTTGCCGTCGAAGCCCCAGAGATCCTTGATCAGCCGGTACTCCTGCTCCTTCGCCCATTTGCGGGTGAGGAATTCGACGATGGCCTCGCGGCCCTGAAACACGTCCGAGCGATTGCGCCAGCGGCTGTCCTCGGTATAGGCGAGCGAGACACGCACCGGATCGCGCGAATTCCAGGCATCCTCGGCCATGCGCGCCTTTTGCGCGGCAGTTTCACGGGTGAACGGCGGAAGCGGCGGGCGCGACATGGTGGCCTCATCGGTTGGTCGGGGCCGCAATCTATCGCCGCGGCCGGTGGAGTCGAGCGGCCATCCCCTATCGAGCGATCACGAAATCAGATCGGCCTTCATCAGCGTGCGGATCGATTTCGGGATCGGCTGGGCGCGGCCGCCGCTGATGAAGGCGACGCGTACCTCGGCCTTCACCAGCACCTCCGTACCGCGGCGCACCTCCTGCGCCAGCATGATGGAGGCACCTTTCACTGCGACCGGCCAGGTCACGACGTCGAGCACGTCATCCATGCGCGCCGGCCTCATGAAATCGAGGCGCATCGAGCGCACGACGAAGGCGAAGCCGGCGTCTTCCGTCGCGGGCTGCTCGAACAGCGCCTGCTGCTCGGCGCCCATGAGGCGCAGATGATTGGTCCGCCCGCGCTCCATGAAGCGCAGATAATTGGCGTGATAGACGATGCCGGAAAAATCTGTGTCCTCGTAGTAGACGCGGACCTGCATGTGGTGGCGGCCGTTGCGGATCTCGCCGTCGAGATGAGACATCAGGTCACTCATTGGATATCGGCAGCCAATTTCAGCGACCGAGCGGCCGCAATCAATCGCTTGTCGCGCGTCCAGATCGAGGCCTCGATCGTCAACATCGTCGATGCCAGCAAGTGGGCATCGACATATCCGATACCCAACCCGGACAACTTCCGTTTGACTATAAACTCGAGGACTTCGTCATTGCTGGCGATCGTCGCCTTGGGAAGGGTATTCAGATCGTCGAGCAAGTCGGAAGCCTTCGGCACGCCTCCCAGGAGCAATTCGCCTATCACAAACGGATGAATGACGATGTCTCCATGATCGAGGAGGCCAGCTAGCTGCGCATCCGCTCGACGGAAGTGGTCGACCCAGATCGACGTGTCCGCCAGGACTTTCATTTGGGCCGGCGACGCGGTGGAGCTTTCGCGTTGGGTTGCGAGCCTCCCATCCGCGCGAGACGACGTGCGGCCTCCCGCTCAACGAAGGCCTTCAGGGCTTCCCTGATAACAGCCGACTTTTCACTGACGCCCGCGAACTCCTGCGCCTTGGCAAATAACTCGTCGTCGATCGCGATCGTGGTTCTCATAGGCAGCACCTCCACATCAAATATAACATCATTTGATGTAGAATTCCATGTCCCATTACGCGACCACCGGAGCCCGCCCCAAGCGTGACCTCGACGATCTCCGGCGG
The DNA here is from genome assembly GCA_963819355.1 of uncultured Alphaproteobacteria bacterium. GTDB lineage: Bacteria > Pseudomonadota > Alphaproteobacteria > Rhizobiales > Xanthobacteraceae > Bradyrhizobium. Next base: position 243,987 of record CAWFVZ010000033.1, read on the forward strand.
AACGCCGACGCGGAGCGGCATGATGCTGCAACCGAGACCGCCGGAGACGATGACGTCGCAGTTCAGCCGGAAATGGCCATAGGCGAGCCGCTGTCCCGATGGCGCGGCCGGCGACCAGCCGAGCAGGCGGACCTGGCCGCCATGGGTGTGGCCGGAGAATTGCAGCGCGACGCGCGAGGGCACGCGCGGCGCGATATCGGGCTCATGCGCGAGCAGGATCACCGGCGCGTCGTCGGTCACCTTGGCGAGCGTCGCGCTGAGATCGTCGACGCCAATGCGCGGCACCCGGCCGAAGCGCCGCGCCGGAAAATAAGCGAGCTGATCGCCGAGGCCGGCGAGCCAGAACGGGCGGCCGTCCTTGGTGAGGCGGATGGACGTCGTTCTCGTAGACGGGAATGCCCGCGGCCTCCAGCGCGCGATGGGCCGCCGTCGTGCCCCGCCCGGCTCGCTGCACGGCCTTGTCGTCCCAATAGTCGTGATTGCCGAGGATGGCGTGCACGCCGAGCGGCGCCTTGAGGCCGGTCAGCACCGCCGCCCATTCGTCGGCCGGAATGATGCGCGTGACATGGCGATGGCCGGCGACATAATCGCCGAGCAGCACGATGAGGTCGGCCTTCAGCGCATTGGTGTGCTCGACGATCGCCTCGATGCGCTCCAGCGACATCCAGGGATCGCAGGCGTGAATGTCGGCGATGACGGCGATCTTCAGCTGGAAATCCGCGGGCCATTGCCGCGGCGACAGATGATAGCGCGTGACGCGAGGCCGCAGCTCCGGCTCGACTGACCCCATAGGCAACGGTCGAGACGCCGAGACGCCGAGCCCGAAAATGGACTGCAGAAATGACGACGCGAGATCATGGATGCGATTGTGATGCGCTTCCGTTGATCGCGAATGCAGCGGAATTGGGATGCGCTTGTGCAGATCGTCAGCCGAGTCCGCGGCAAGTGTCGCGCGTCAAGCGCAGAAATATCGGGCGGCGACGCCGATGATCAGATCGCTTCATCGATCCCGGCGGCACGCGCCGGTCACATCGACGGATGCATGGCCGCACGCGAAGCCGGCTCATTGCGGCGACCGCTCGAACGCCCAGCGGCCGACGACCGACCGGCAGCCGACAATCGCGAGAGCCCATTCGTCTTCCCGGTCGAGCTTCGCCCGGTGCATGAAGGCTGTGCCGCTTGCGTCCAGCACACGGCGTGTCGCGATCAGGCTGCGACAATTCGAAGTCGTCTTCGCTCGTCGTTACCGAACAGACCGAACTGCGACGCATCGCGCGAGGGCTCGGCGAGGCCGAGATGGCGGAAGGCGTGCGAGGTCAACAGCCGGCCGCGCGGGGTGCGCTGCAGATAGCCGCACTGGATCAGATAGGGCTCGATGATGTCTTCGATCGCATCGCGCGGCTCGGACAGCGCGGCGGCCATGCGTCTCGACGCCGACCGGGCCGCCGCCATAGTTCATCGCAATGGTCGTGAGGTAGCGGCGGTCCATGGCGTCGAGGCCGGCGGCATCGACCTCGAGCGCGCTCAGCGCGTGGTCGGCGATCTTGCGGTCGATCGAGTCGGCATCGGCCGCTGAAGCGAAATCGCGCACGCGGCGCAACAGGCGGCCGGCGATGCGCGGCGTGCCGCGGGCGCGGCGCGCGATCTCGTTGGCGCCGTCCGCGCTCATGCCGACATTGAGCACGCGCGCGCCGCGGGTGACAATCTTCTCCAGCTCCTCCTCGGTGTAGAAATTGAGCCGAACCGGAATGCCGAAGCGATCGCGCAAGGGATTGGTGAGCAGGCCCGCGCGCGTGGTGGCGCCGACGAGCGTGAATTTCGCCAGCTCGATCTTGACCGAGCGCGCCGCCGGCCCCTCGCCGATGATGAGGTCGAGCTGAAAATCCTCCATCGCGGGATAGAGCACCTCTTCCACCGCCGGGCTGAGGCGATGGATTTCGTCGATGAAGAGCACGTCGCGCTCTTCGAGATTGGTCAGCAGCGCAGCGAGATCGCCGGCCTTGGCGATCACGGGGCCGGATGTGGCGCGAAAACCGACGCCGAGCTCCTCGCGCAACGATCTGCGCCAGCGTGGTCTTGCCGAGGCCGGGGGGGCCGACGAACAGCACGTGGTCCAGCGCCTCGCCGCGCTTGCGCGCGGCCTCGATGAAGATCGAGAGGTTCTTGCGCGCCTGCGGCTGGCCGACGAAGTCGGACAGCGACTGCGGCCGCAGCGCGGTATCGCCGACATCGTCGCTGCGGCGCTCGGGCGTGACCATGCGCGTGGGCGGGTTCATTCGTTGCCTCGCCGGTATTTGTTCGGCAGCAATTCGCCGATCTTACGACCTTCGGCGTGCTGCCACTATTGGGCACGATGACGCGCGCCTTGGCGTCATAGTCGTGGATCAGCTCGCGGCAGATGCCGCATGGCGAGACCACCGCGATCTTGCCGGGCTCGCCGGGCTTCGGATGGCGCACGGCACGATGGTCTCGATGCCTTGTCGCCGTCTCGGTGATGGCGCGGCCGATCGCGATGCTTCGGCGCAGACCGCGATCGGCCGATATAGGCGTCGATGTTCACGCCGGTGACGATACGGCCGTCGCGGGTGCGCATGGCGGCGCCCACTTCCTGCCAGTCGTTGCGATAACGCTGGCTGATCGCGTTGGTGGCGGCGCGATCAGTTCCTTGTCTTTCTTGCTCAGCATGTAGCGCTCCTACTTCGCGAATTCCTTCAGGCCCAGCCGAATGAGCTGTGCCGTCTCGGCATTCTCACCGACGCTGCGCGAGGCCGATGCGATCGCAGCGGCCGCCTGCGGCTGGCCATAGCCGAGATTGACCAGCGCGGAGATCGCGTCCGCGACCGGCCGCGGCGCGCGCTGCTCGTCGACGGCGCCGGCGAGATGGACCACGGCGGGATCGACATTGGCGAAAGCCGGCGCCTTGTCCTTCAGTTCGGTGACGATACGCTCGGCGACCTTGGGCCCGACGCCGGGCGTGCGGGCCACCGCGGCCTTGTCGCGCAGGGCAATCGCATTCGCGAGATCGGCCGGCGCCAGCGTGCCGAGCACGGCGAGCGCGACCTTGGCGCCGACACCCTGCACCGTCTGCAGCAGGCGAAACCATTCGCGCTCCTGTCGGTGCTGAAAGCCGAACAGTTTGATCTGGTCCTCGCGGACATAAGTCTCGATCGACAGCACGGCCGCTTCGCCCGGCGAGGGCAGATGTTGCAGCGTACGCGCCGAGCAATGCACCTGATAGCCGACGCCGCCGACATCGAGCAGCACATAATCCTCGCCATAGGAATCGATCAGGCCCTTCAGCTTGCCGATCATAGTCCCGCCACCTTCAGCCGCAGTCGCCGTGCTCTGGCGGTGATGCGCATGGGTGATGGCGACGGCGAGCGCGTCGGCGGCGTCCGCGGACGGCGGCTCGGCCTTGGGCAGCAGGATCTTCAGCATCATCGCGATCTGATGCTTGTCGGCGTGGCCGGCGCCGACCACCGTCTTCTTGACCTGGTTCGGCGCGTATTCGGCAACGTGATGCCGAACATCGCCGGCGCCAGCATGGCGACGCCGCGGGCCTGGCCGAGTTTCAGCGTCGCCACGCCATCCTTGTTCACAAAGGTCTGCTCGACGGCAGCTTCCATCGGCTTGTGGTCGGAGAGCACGGTCGCAAGCCCTTCATGGATCGCGAGCAGGCGGCTTGCGAGCGGCAGGTCGTCCGGCGGCTCCACCGAACCGCAGGCGATATAGATGAGGCGATTGCCTTCGAACTCGATCACGCCCCAGCCGGTGCGGCGCAGGCCGGGGTCGATGCCGATGATGCGAACGGGGACGCGAATCGGGAGCGCGGTCATGGGCCAGTGATAGCGGCTGGCCGCTGTGGGGGAAACAGAAACAGAACGGAAGTCCCCGGAGAAAGCGGGCGCCTCGCCTCTCCTCGCAAGAGCGGGGCGAGGGAGCGCACCGTCCGAACGGCCTCTACCCGCCTATCTTCGCCATCAGCGCGTCCGACACCTCGAAATTGGCGTAGACGTGCTGGACGTCGTCGTGCTCGTTGAGCAAATCCATCAGCTTCAACAGCTTCTCGCCGGTCTCGTCGTCGACCGCGACCGTATTCTGCGGCTTCCAGATCAGCGCGGCCTTGCGCGGCTCGCCAAACTTGGCTTCCAGCGCCTTGGCAACGTCGCGAAAGCCTTCGGTCGAGGCGTAGATCTCGTGGCCGCCTTCGCCGGAGATCACGTCGTCGGCGCCCGCCTCGATGCCGGCATCGAGCATGGCGTCGTCCGAGGCGACGCTGCGGTCATATTCGATGATGCCGGTACGGTCGAACATGAAGGAGACCGAGCCGGTTTCGCCGAGATTGCCGCCGGACTTGGTGAAGAAGGAGCGGATGTCAGAGGCAGCGCGGTTGCGGTTGTCGGTCAGCGCCTCGACGATGACGGCGACGCCGCCGGGGCCATAGCCCTCGTAACGGATCTCGTCATAGTTCTCGCCGTCATTGCCGAGCGCCTTTTTGATGGCGCGCTCGATATTGTCCTTCGGCATGTTCTCCTGGCGCGCCGCGATGATGGCGGCACGCAGGCGCGGGTTCATGTTGGGATCGGGCGTGCCCAGCTTGGCCGCGACAGTGATTTCTCGCGCCAGCTTGCCGAACAGCTTCGACTTCTGGGCATCCTGCCGCCCCTTGCGGTGCATGATGTTCTTGAATTGGGAATGTCCGGCCATGCGTGGTCTCGTAAGGGATTTGTCAGCCAAGGTGAGCGTGGGAAGCGCGGCCTTATAGGCCGCCAACCCACCGGAATGAAAGAGGCTCTACGACTTTAAGGTAATACCGTAGTGGCCTGTGCCTAGAAGTGAGGCAACGTTAACCCCGGTTTCATTCCGGCCTGAGAAAATAACGACCGCCCGTCCCCCGACAAGAGTGACATGATGGCGTTCGCATTATTTAGGAAGCGTCTGCCGGACACGCCTCCGCCCGCCGTAGCGCCGCAGCCTGCTCAGTCGCCGGCCAATTCCACGCCCGCCGCCACCGAGGGCGATTCCGCCAGGGAAATCCTGGAACTGCTGGAACTCGAACTCGGAGCCATGATCCGCCAGCTCGAGCGCGCCGCCAATTCAGTGGCCGGCGGCGCCGAAGCAACCGCAGTAACGCTTGCGGATATCCGCAGCCGCACCGACGCCCTGACCGGCCGCACCAACGCCGCGCAGTCGAACGCCTCGACCTTTGCCCATGCTGCCGACAAGTTCACCCAATCCGCACTAGGAATCGGCGCACAGGTCCGCGAGGCCGGCAAGCTCGCCGATGAGGCCAGCGCCGCGGCGCAGGAGGCGCGCGCCAATGTCGACCGCCTGCGCGAGTCCTCCGCGGCGATCGGAAATGTCGTCAATTTGATCGCCCAGATCGCGCGGCAGACCACGCTGCTCGCGCTCAACTCCACGATCGAGGCCGCGCGCGCCGGCGCTGCCGGCAGGGGCTTTGCGGTCGTCGCCACCGAGGTCAAGGCGCTCGCGGTCCAGACCCAGGGCGCGACGGAGGAGATCTCCCGGAAGATCGACGCGCTCCAGCGCGATGCCGCAGGCTCTGCCGACGCGGTGCACCGCATCTCACAGGCGATCGAGGCGATCCGGCCCGTGTTTGACACCGTCAACGGCGCGGTGGCCGAACAGAACGCAACCACCAGCGAGGTCTCCGGCAACGCGGCAAGCGCATCGCAGTTCATCATCTCTGTCGGCGAGAGCGCGGCCGAGATCGACGCCGCGACGAAGGCGGCCGAAACCCACGGAGAGAACGTCGCCAGCGCCGGCAAGGCCGTCACCACCTTCGCGCAGAAGCTGAAATCGCGCTGCGCGGTGCTGCTCAAGCAGAGCGAGCACGACGATCGCCGAAAGACCGAGCGGCTGCCCTGCCATCTCAAGCTCGAAACCACGCGCGGCGTGTTGCAGGTCTACGAGATCGCGATGGATGGCGTGCTGATCGGCGGCGCAGACGCAGGCCGACTTGCGCCGCAGGCGATTATCGAAGGCAATCTCGAAGGCGTCGGTGCCTGCCGCCTGCGCGTGATCGAGCAGTCCAAGGCCGGCGCCCGCACGCAGTTCGTCAGCCCCAATGCCGTGCTCAGCGAGAAGATCGAGGACAAGCTCTGGTCGATCCACGAGGAGAACACGGAGTTCGTCAGCCGTGCGATGGAAGCGGGCACCGCGCTGACCAGGATTTTCGAGCAGGCGGTTGCGCGCGGCGAGGTCAGGATCGACGATCTCTTCGACACGGAGTACGCGGAAATCGCGAGCACCAATCCGCAGCAATACCGCACAAAATATCTGGACTGGGCCGACCGCGCGCTGCCGCCATTCCAGGAAGCGTTCCTCGTCAAGGAGCCGCGCATGGCATTCTGCGCCATGGTCGATCGCAACGGCTTCCTGCCGGTCCACAACAAGGTCTACTCGCATCCGCAGCGGCCGGACGATGCCGCCTGGAACACGGCGAACTGCCGCAACCGGCGTATCTTCAACGATCCGGCGGGGTTGGCTGCCGCGCGCAATTTGCGCTCGTATTTGATCCAGAGCTATGCGCGCGACATGGGCAACGGCAATACGGTGATGATGCGCGAGATCGACGTCCCGATCCGCGTGCAGGGCCGGCACTGGGGCGGATTCAGGACGGCTTACAAGCTCTAGGCGTCATCCGAAAACGTGTGCAGCGGTTTTCGGAAAAATAATACTCAAACTAAAGAACTAAGGCGCGGTCGCGCCTTAGTTCTCGCTCAGGCAAGACACCGAGGCGCGAATCACCTTCAACGTCGGAATTGGAATGGGAATGCCGCGGTGAGCCGATCAACGGCTCCGCCTGGAGGAAGCCCGTACATGTCCCTCGCGCAGCTTGCAGTCCTGGACACCGGATCGAACCGGACGCTGGCCGAGCGCCTGATCGACCAGCTCGCCGACCGCATCGGCGGTCTTGGCGTTGAGCTTGCCGACATCGCCGGCAACGTCCAGGAGGTCGCGAGCCGCGTCGCCAACCAGTCGGAACGGTTCCATCACCTCCAGAAGACGGCCGAGACGATGGTCTCGGCCAACCACGACATCGCCAATGCGTCGCAGGCGGTGCAATCGACCACGTCAGCGGCGGTCGGCGAGATCGCGCAGTCGCGCGGCGCGGTCGACACCGCGGTCAGCCACATCTCCGAACTGGTCGCGGCTGTGGAGCGGATCGAGGCGCGGCTCAGCGCGGTCGGCTCAGCGCTGGCACAGGTCGCAAAGGTGTCCGGCTCGATCGAGGCGATCGCGAAGCAGACCAACCTGCTCGCGCTCAATGCAACGATCGAAGCGGCGCGCGCCGGCAACGCCGGTCGCGGCTTTGCGGTGGTCGCAAGTGAAGTGAAGAGCCTCGCGGAGGCTACCCGCCAGGCCACGCTCCAGATCTCCGACACCGTGCGCGATCTCGACGGCCAGATCGAAGGCCTGATCGGTGAGAGCAGCGACGCCTCGCAGCGCGCCAAGACCGCCGGTGAAGGCGCCGAGCAGATCTCCGGCATCATCTCGCGGGTTCAGCAGGGCTTTGCCTCCGTTGAAGCGGAGATCGACAGCGTCACGCGCGCCGCGACCTCCAATCTCGGCCATTGCGACACCGTCATCTCCGAGCTCAACGAGCTCGCCAAGGGCGTCGACCTCTCCTGCCGCGACCTCAAGAACGCCGACCAGCGGGTGGCGAAGCTGCTCGACACGTCCGAGGGCCTGATCGCGCTGATCGCCGACAGCGGTGTGGAGACGTCGGACGCGCCGCTGATCCGAATCGTCGTCGACACCGCCAAACAAATCTCGGCCGAATTCGAAGCCGCGATCGCGCGCGGCGAGATCACGCTCGACCAGCTCATGGACGAGAACTACCGCGAAATCCCCGGCACCGATCCCAAGCAGTACAATACGAACTACGTCGAGTTCACCGACCGCGTGCTGCCCGCGATCCAGGATCCGATCCAGAAATCCGATCCCCGCATCGTGTTCTGTGTCGCCTGGGCGCGAGGCGGCTATCTGCCGACACACAATCCGAACTACCGCCTGCCGCAGGGCAAGGACCCGGTCTGGAACAACGCCAACTGCCGCAACCGGCGGCTGTTCAGTGACCGCGCGGTGAAGAAGGTCGCGGCCAATACCAAACCGTTCCTGCTGCAAACCTATCGCCGCGACATGGGCGGCGGGCAGTTCGTGCTGATGAAGGACCTGTCGTCGCCGATCGTGGTCCGCGGCAAGCACTGGGGTGCTTTCCGGATGGGATTCCGGCAGAGCTGACAACTCGCGGCGCGCATCACGCGGCGCTCGCCTTATGCCAGCTTTCATAATCGCACGAGTTTCTTCTTCGCATGGTTTTGCGCGTTCGCACGGTCGTCTGCGACGACCGTCGGTGCATGCGATGAAAATGCGTCAGAAAATGACGTTTATCATATCAATTAGCCCAAGACGGATACAGCGATCGCCGCACAATATCGTGAACGCCATGGCCTGACGCGCTGTTCGCGCAAATATGCATTGCGGAATATTTCGATGCTTCATCGTTTCACATCGGTATGATTATGGTCGCGCGAATTCGCCGACCTGATCGCCGTAAGCGATCGTCGAGCAAGGAGATGCATATGGCAACCACTCTCACCATCAACGGCGAGACGAAATCCTTCGACGCGCCCCCCGAAATGCCGTTGCTGTGGGTGCTGCGCGACATCCTGGGAATGACCGGCACGAAATTCGGCTGCGGCATCGCGCAATGTGGCGCCTGCACCGTGCATGTCGACGGCAAGGCAGTGCGCTCCTGCGTGCTTCCGGTCAGCGCGGTCGAGAACCGCGCCATCACCACCATCGAACATGTCGGCAGCACGCCGTCGGGCGCGAAGGTGCAGAAGGCCTGGCTCGACGCCGAAGTGATCCAGTGCGGCTATTGCCAGTCCGGCCAGATCATGTCGGCCGCAGCACTTCTGGCGGCAACGCCCAGTCCCGATGATGCCGATATCGATGCGGCGATGGCCGGCAACATCTGCCGCTGCGGCACCTATGTGCGAATTCGCGAGGCCATCAAGCTGGCCGCCTCCGGCCGTCAGTCGTGAGGTCCGCCATGATCGCAGACAAGTCTCTTCCCAACGTCTCCCGCCGCACAGTTCTGACCGGCGGCCTCGCCACCGGATTCCTGCTTGCCTTCCATCTGCCGCTGCGCGCCGCCGTCAACGAGCCTGTCCAGCGCGATGCGACCGACGGCAAGTTCGCACCCAACGCCTTCATCCGTATCGATGAGACCGGCCGCACCGCGCTGATGATGCCGCAGGTCGAGATGGGCCAGGGCACCTACACCTCGATCTCGGCCGTGCTCGCCGAAGAGCTTGACGCCGACTGGAACAAGGTCGAGGTGCAACACGCCCCGCCCAACGACAAGCTCTACGCCAACCCGACCTTCGGTCTCCAGGTCACCGGCAATTCCAACTCGATCCGCGCCTGGTGGATGCCGCTGCGCAAGGCCGGCGCCGCCGCGCGCGCGATGCTGGTGCAGGCCGCAGCCAGCCAGTGGGGCGTGGAGCCCGCAAGCTGCACGGCGTCAAAGGGCGAGGTCGCGCATGCCGCAAGCGGCCGCAAACTCGGCTATGGCGAACTGGCGCTCGCCGCGCAAGGCCAGACGCCGCCGAAAGACGTCGCGGTCAAGGACCCCAAGGACTTCGTCCTCATCGGCCAGCCGCTGAAGCGGCTCGACACGCCGGACAAGGTCAACGGCAAGGCGCTCTACGGTATCGACGCGATCCTGCCCAACATGAAGATCGCCGCGATCGCCAATTGCCCGGTGTTCGGCGGCAAGGTCGGCAAGGTCGACGACAGCGCCGCGATGAAAGTCGCCGGCGTGCGCAAGGTCGTGGTGCTCGACGACGCCGTCGCCGTGATTGGCGATCACATGTGGGCCGCCAAGAAAGGGCTCGAGGCACTCAAGATCGAATGGAACGAGGGACCCAACGCCAGGATCAGCACCAAGGACATCTGGCAGGATCTGCGCGCCGCCAGCGAAAAGGACGGCGCGATCGCGAAATCCACCGGCGACATCACCAAGGCGCTCGCGAGCGGCGACAGCTTCGAGGCGAGCTATGAGCTGCCGTTCCTGGCGCATGCGTCGATGGAGCCGATCAACGCCACCGTCCACGTCAGACCGGACGCTTGCGAGATCTGGACCGGCACGCAGATCATGACGCGCGTGCAGTCCGAGGCCGCAAAGGTCGCCGGCCTCCCGGTCGACAAGGTGATCGTCAACCAGCACCTGCTCGGCGGCGGTTTCGGCCGCAAGCTCGAGCCGGATATGGTGATCGCGGCGGTGAAGATCGCCAAGCAGGTCGACTATCCCGTGAAAGTGGTGTGGACCCGCGAGGAGGACATTCAGCACGATGTCTACCGCCCGGTCTATCGCGACCAGATCACGGCATCGCTGGTCGACGGCAAGGTGGCGGCCTGGAAGTACAAGATCGCCGGCTCCGCGGTGATCGCGCGTTGGCTGCCGCCGGCGTTCCAGAAAGGTATCGACATCGACGCGATCGACGCCGCAGTCGATGCGCCCTACGATTTCGCCAACTTCCATGTCGAATATGTCCGCGCCGAGCCGCCGGCGGTGCCGACCGGCTTCTGGCGCGGTGTCGGCCCGAACAACAACGTGTTCGCGATCGAATCCGCGATGGACGAGCTCGCGCGCAAGGCCGGCAAGGACCCGGTCGAATTCCGCCGCTCCATGCTGACCAGGAATCCGCGCATGCTCGCGGTGCTCAACCTCGCCGCCGAAAAGTCCGGCTGGGGCCAGCCGCTCCCACCCCGCGTCGGCCGCGGCGTCTGCGTGCAGCCGTCGTTTGCGAGCTTCATCGCGACCGTGGTGGAGGCCGAGATCGACGACATCGGCGAGATCGTGCTCCGCCGCATCACCTCGGTGGTCGACACCGGCATCGCGGTCAATCCAGATACGGTGAAGGCGCAGATCGAGGGCGGGTTGATCTTCGGTCTCACCGCCGCGCTTTACGGCGAGATCACCATCGACAAGGGCCGCGTGCAGCAGTCGAACTTCCACGACTACCGCATGATGCGCATCAACGAGACGCCGAAGATCGAGGTCACCGTGGTCAAGAGCGGCGAGGCACCCGGCGGCATCGGCGAGGCCGGCGTCAACGCCGGACCGCCGGCGCTGCGCAACGCGATTTACGCCGCAACCGGCGTGGCGCTGCGGCGCCTGCCGATCGACCGGAAACTGCTGGCTGCGGGGAAGAAAGCATGAGCCGGACAATGCGCATCCTCGCAAGCCTCGTCGTGATCGCCATCGTTGCGGTGGCACTCGGCGCCTTCATCATCCGCGGACCCGGCCCGCTCGATTTCGCCGGCGGCACGAAAGTGGCGCTGGCGGATTACCGCGCGGGTAAGCCGACCGGCGTGCCAGCCAAGCTCGAAAGGGCAAGCCTGGTCGAACGCGGCGAATATCTGGCGAAGGCGGCCGACTGCATGGTCTGCCACACCAAGCCTGGCGAGAAGGACTATTCCGGCGGGCTCGGCTTCAAGCTGCCGTTCGGCACGCTCTATTCGACCAACATCACGCCGGACAAGGACACCGGCATCGGCAATTACAGCGACCAGGACTTCCTCAACGCGGTCCAGCGCGGCAAGCGCCATGACGGCGCGAGGCTTTATCCGGCGATGCCGTACACGTCCTACACGTTCATGACGGACGAGGATGTGCTGGCGGTGAAGGCCTATCTGTTCAGCCTCCCGGCGGTGCGCGTGAAGGCACCGGAGAACACGCTGTCGTTCCCGTTCAACCAGCGCTGGGCGATGATCTTCTGGTCGGCCGTGTTCAATCCGGACACACGCTTTGCGCCTGACACCTCGAAGAGCCCGGAATGAAATCGCGGTGCGTATCTCGCAGAGGCGCTCGCCCATTGCGGCGAATGCCACACGCCGCGCAATCTCGGCTTTGCGCTCGACAACCGCAAGAAGTTCGGTGGCGCCATCACGGCCGGCTGGCACGCGTTCAACATCTCCTCCGACAAGGCCACCGGCCTCGGCAACTGGCGCGACGAGGACCTCATCGCCTATCTGTCGCTCGGCCACGCGCCGGGCCACGGCTCGGCCTCGGGTCCGATGGGCGAAGCGGTCGACCACAGTTTTAGCCAGTTCGCCCCCGAGGACATCCGCAGCATCGTTGCGTATTTGCGCAGCGTGCCGCCGGTGCCCTCGCCCGATCTGCCCGCAACCACCGCGCCCGTCGCGCCCGCCTCCCACAAGGATGGCGTGACGGCGGACGCGCGCGGCAAGAAGGTGTTCGCCAGCGCCTGTGCGAGCTGCCACGGCTGGAGCGGTGAGAGCCCGGTCTCGCCGATGGCAACGCTCACCGGCACCTGGGCCGTCAACGACCCCGCCGCCACCAACGTCGCGCAGATCGTGCTCTCCGGCACCAAGCGCCACACGCCGGACGGCGCGTTGTCGATGCCCGCCTTCGGCAACGCGTACAGCGACGACGAGATTGCGGCTGTCGCCAACTACGTCACGGCGCGGTTCGGCACCAAGGGCTCGAAGCTGACGGCGAAGGATGTGGCGGAGTTGAGGGAGCAGACGGCGGAGTAAGTCTCGCACCGACTGACACTGCACCTTCTCCGCCTGTGGGAAGATGGGGTTGAACCTTCAGCCGCAGGTGGATATCACCACGTATATCGCACACCAGCGGCTCCGCGGACGCCGTCGCGCCTGCCGCCGTCGGTGTTACCAACGGCGAACTGGTAGTCGGCGTTGGCGTAGAAGCTGACATTCCTGTTCACGTTCACGCTCAGGCCACCACCCAGTTGCAGACGTGTGGCCTGCTCCAGCAGCGGCACCAGATCGACACCGGAATACGTCGTCGTCGCCTGCGCCCCCCAGTCACGCCACAGATTGGCGCGCACATAAGGCTGCCACACCTGCCCGCTGTCGCTGACGATGGTCCATTTGCCGCGCAGGCCGATCCGCCCGCTGGTGCCTGACGTGGTGCCGAGCGCGACCGCGCCCAGGCCGTCATTGGCGTCGTCGAACGACACATGTTGCCAGACGATCTGCGCCTGCGGCTCCAGCACGAAGCCCGGCCCGAACATCGGCAGCCGGACCGGATAGCCCGTCTCCAGCGACGAGAGGAAGCCGAAGCCGGTGGTCCCAAGTCTGGCGAATTGGGTGGACGCCGCGCCTTCATAGCGCGTCGCCTGCGCCACCGCGTCGAGATACCAGTCATGCGGGCCGTAGTGCGTCCAGTAAGCCCCGCCGGACCAGGCATTGAGATTGAGACCGCCGGTGTGACGAAGCACGTAGCCGGTCGCCGCCTCGTTGGTGACGAGACCGCTCACATCGACATTGGCATTGGCATATCCGACATAAATGCCCGCCGCATCGCGATGGCCCGGGATCCATTCGCCGCGCCACAGGTCGATGCCGCTCTGAAAGCCCAGCACCTGGCCGGAGGCGCGCGGATCGGCGAACGCCCTGTAATGGTTGTTGATCTGCTGGCCGAGAACCCGGCCCCAGGCCGAAGGCCCCCAGCCGGCGTTCAGGCAATCGGTCGGCGCTTTCGCCGGCGCCTTGCGCGGGATCCCGTCCGGCATCTCGCTGACGGCTAGGCATGGCGTGCCAGTAATTGCGTTCAGCGATGTATCGCCGATGCGCTCATGCAAGGTGCCGAGCGTCGTCATTCCCAATTGCCGGGCGATCGGCTGGACCACGCCGTAGGTCGCAATCTCCGGCCCGATGATCGGATAGAGGCCCGGCGGCAGCGGCTCCACTGGCGGATCGGTCGGCAAGATCGGCGGTGGCTCGACCGGCGGCTCGATTGGCTCCGGCGGAACGATAAAGGTCGAGCGAAGGAACCAGTCGTTGGGACTGCTGCCGTGGAGGCCACCACGGAAAAGAAAATAGTCGAAGGCGCCGCCGCGCACCTCGCCAGCGAGCGCGAAGGCACCCACCGCCGTCGTGCCGCCGTTGATCACCTGCACCACCGCGATGCCATTCGCCACCGTCTCGGCGCCGGGGCCACCCGCATTGGTGATGCGCAAGAAGGAATTGCCGGTCGCGCTGCCGCCGTTGATGATGAGCCTGTCCGAGGGCGAGCCGTCGGCACCGAGAAACGTATTGAGCCCAAGTGTGCCGTTCACGCCCGTGTAGTTGCCGGCGATTAGCGTCTTGTAACTCGACAGTTGCATCGGATCCCCGGTCGGCGCGGTATAGATGATCTGACTGTCGTCGTTGATGACGGTTGTTGCCGTCGAAGGGCCGGTCATCGTCCAGATCGTATTTTGCGTGAGATTTACCGTGCTGGTACCGCCGTTCTGTGTCGAGATCACTCCTTGCAAGGTCGACCCTTGGGCGTTGAACGTCGTGTTGCCGGATGAGTTCGTGTCGAGCAGGGTGTTGTTGTTCGCAGTCGCGATCGTGTTGCTGAGATTGATGTTGGCAGTGGCGCCCTGTACCGAGAAGGAAGCGTCGCTCGCCGTGAGCGTCGCATTGCTGTACTGCAACGTGTTGGCGGCGCCGCCGTTGTTGAAAAGAAAGCCGATGCCGCCATTCCCCGAAGCCGTCACGTTAGTGCCGGCCATCGTCACGCTGCCGCCGTTCTGAAGCAGACCGCCTGCGCCGTTGACGTCGGAGACCGAACCGCCGGTCGTCATGATGCCGGCGTTGTTCGTTGCACTCACCCCGACGTTACCGCCGCCTCCACTAACGCTGACCGCTACGTTGTTTGCTGTAATCGTGCTCCCGGTACCGGTCGCCAGAAGTCCGGTCTCCCCGCCGCCATTGCCCAGAACGGCGACCGAACCCTGGTTAAGCGTGACGGCACCGCCCGTGTCCGCCCGCACGCCGGTGTCACCGCCACCACCTCCGGGCATCGATAAAGTGGTACCCGTCGATAAGATCTGACTGCCGGCGCCCGTTGCCCAAAGACCCGTATTGCCTCCACCGCCAGCCGCGTAACTGATTGAATTACCGCTTATCAGGTTGACGGCGCCGCCATTGGTCGCCTTCGCGGCCACGTTGCCCCCCGCTCCGTTGAGCCTTACCGTGAGGCCGGTCGCGCTGATCTGGCTGTTGGCTCCATTGGCGAGCAGCGCGATGTCTCCGCCGCCGAAGGGCGTGTTGATCGCCGATCCCGCCTGGAAAATAATCTGACCGCCGCTTTGCGCTGAAGCAGCGATGCTCCAGTTGCCGTTAATGCTGGACCCGGAACTGAAGGTGATCGCGCCGTTCGAACTCGGCCAAACCACCAGTGCTTCCGCCGTTGAAAGGATCGATATTGACGTTGTTGGTGGTGATGTTGGCGCTGGTGAGCGCGTGAACCGCAGGGGCGCCGTTGAGAATCGTATCGGGAGCGATGGTACAGGATCCGCTGGTAAGCGTGACGGTGGATGCTGCAACGGGACAGGCTTGGGCGGTCGCCCTCTCGACCAGGGCGCCGGACGCAAGCAGAACGAGCGTCGCGAGCGCGACCACGGCCCGGACTGGTATCGGCAGCACTGGCCCGCATATGCGTCTCCAGACCGACGTAACGAAGGCCGGGGTGATGCGCGCAGGGCTACAGGTCGCCGCATCAGCTCGGTGGTCATCTGATCGCTGGCGTGGAAGGACCGAGCGCACCCAACAGCTCCTGACGATCTCACAGCAAAGCGCAAAAAATCAAAGCGCTAGCGCAGCTTGCAAATCACCGGAACCACAGTTGTGTGAGCTATTGCCCTAATTGTGACGAAGGCCAACCCGGTTTCATTTTCCCGGATTGATGATGCTCTCGGGCCACGCAATGGACAGCAGTATTAACCCATCAACAGCACGTGCGATGCCGCGTGTCATCAAGCAGTCACTGCTGTTCGATGGTAGAAGGAGCTCGACGTGCAGCAGCGCCGCCGGCTGGTCAGCTCAACCAGAACTTCGGCGTGGCCGGCTCCAGCCGGCCGCCCGCGCGCACCGGCGCGATCCGCAGTGCGAGCCCTGTCGCATCATCCGTCTCCACCGCGACGCCGCTGAGCGTCGCGACGCCCGCGGCCGGCTCGAAGCGCCCCGACGGAATTCCCGACGTGAATCTCCGCAGCGGCTCTTCCTTCTGCATGCCGATGATGAAATCGTAGTCGCCGGTCATGCCGGCGTCGGTCATGTAGGCGGTGCCGCCGGTGAGGATCTGGTGGTCGGCGGTCGGCACATGGGTGTGCGTGCCGACGACGAGGCTGGCGCGACCGTCGCAGAAGAAGCCGATGCCCTGCTTCTCGCTGGTCGCCTCGCAATGGAAGTCGACGACGATGGCGTCCGCGGCAATGCCGAGCGGACAGGCGCCGAGTTCGCGCTCCAGCGCCGCGAAGGGATCGTCGAACGGGGTCATGAAGACCCGGCCGAGCGCGTTGACGACGAGCGCATGCTTGCCGTTCTTGGTCTCGACCAGCGCCGCGCCGCGGCCGGGCGTGCCGCGTGGATAATTCGCCGGCCGCACCAGGCGCTCGGCGCGCTCGATGAACACCAGCGCTTCGCGTTGGTCCCAGGAATGATTGCCGAGCGTCACCGCATCGGCGCCGGCGTCAAGAAACTCCTGATAGATCGCTTCCGTGATGCCGAAGCCGCCGGCGGAATTCTCGCCGTTAACCACCACGAAATCGAGCGACCAGTCCTTGACCATGCCGGGCAGATATTCGGCGATGGCGTTGCGGCCGCTACGGCCGACGACATCACCCACGAAGAGAATGCGCAACTTCAGAACTCCGGAAATCGAAAACGTCCGTTTCCGTTAGCACATAATCCAGCGCGACGTCGTGGGATAGTGCCGGAACGGCTTCGATCTCTTGCGCTGTAAAAGCAAGCCCGATGCCGACAATCTGCTTGGTCTTGCGCAAATGCGCGAAGGTGAAGTCGTAATGACCCGCGCCATAGCCGATGCGATGGCCAAGACGGTCGAACGCCGCAAGCGGCGTCAGCATGATATCGGGGACGACTTCAGCCGCGGCCGGCGACGGCTCGGGAATGCCGAGCGGGCCGAGCATCAGGCGGTCGTTCGGATGGAAGATGCGGAAGACCAGCGCCTGGCCGCGTGCGGTAACGCAAGGCAGCGCCAGCCGCGCGCCCTCCTCGGCGAGCTTGCTCATCAGCGGCATCGGATCGATCTCGCTGCGGATCGGCGAGTAGCCGGAGATGATGCTGCCTGGCAGGAGCTTGAACGGCAGTCCGCGCTTGGCGAGTTTGGTGGCGGCAGTGCTGCGCTTCTTCTCGCTCAGCGCATCGCGTTTGGCGAGGGCCTTGGCGCGGAGTTCGGCTTTCGAATTGGACATGCGCGTTTTCCCCCGACGCAGAACCTTGCTCTGCCGTCATCGCCTGCCTTGTGCGCCCTTGCGCACTGGAGCGGGCGATCCAGTATTCCAGAGACGCCAGTTGCAAGAACCGCGACGCCGCGGCGTACCGGATGCGCGCCCCAGTGCGCAATTGCGCACAAGCCGGGCACGACACCGAGACTCAATTGAACCGCAAGCGTGTCGGGGACGCAATTTCGAGAGGCACGAACCGGAAGAAAGCAAAGTGCGAAGCCGCAAACGCCGTTGAAGCGCTCGATCCCGGAGTTCCCTACGAAAGTAGGTGGGCACCATATGTCCGGGCCCACGGGCCCGGCCAGGGACAGTTCCCTAAAGGATCGATAAGGCCCCGGGGATATATGGCTCCGGACGCGCGTCGCAGCCTCGCCTGGGCAATGTAACAACGATGCTGACGAATCGCCAGCCCAACCGGAGGTCAGCCCACGATCAGCCGATCGCGATCCCGTTGCCGACGGTCCGGTTCAGGACCTGGGTCGACTTCTCGATGCGCTCGGCTGCGGCATTCAGCGCGTTCACCACGGCGGTCTGGGTCATCCGCGCACGCTCAACGGCCGCATTGCGGAAATCCCGCAATTCGCTCAATTCCTGCTCCATGGTGCGGATGCGGTTGCCGGCGTCGACAAGCTCGTCGCAAACAGTCAGCGCCGCCATCACGGTGAGCCGTGCATCACCGATCTCGCCGAATTTTCCACGCAGCGACTGGATTCGCGTCTCCAGGCTGTCGGCGAGCTTCAGCAGCCGCACCTCCTGCCCCTCTTCGCAGGCCATGCGGTACTGCCGGGCGTTGATGGTGACGTTGATGTGGCTCATCCATCCTCTCCGGTATCAAGCACCGAGCGTATTGTGACGATCGCGGAATCCAGCCGATCGGAGATCTCGCGATTGGTGCGCTCGAGCTTGCGCGCCTTTACCAGCGCGCCGTCGAGCTCGTCGGCAAGCCGCGAGCGGTCTGCGCCCAGCGCCTGAATTCGCGTCGCGAGCTCATTCTCGTCGCGATCGGCATCGCGCCGTCGCTCGACCGCGCTCTCGAGCGCATCGAGCGCCGCCATGAGCCTGCGGGTCGCGATCTCGATCTCGACCGCGGAGGACTCCGTCATGGCAGAACTGTTGGAAACGCGATCGTTCATGCAGTCAGCGGCGGACCTTGGTGGCCTTTGCATCGGGACTTGCCGGCCGGCAAAAAACTCGGTTCGGCAAGCGGTTAGAAGCAGAAATTTACGTGGCAAGCTAGCCAAGCGCAACGCCGCCGCGAAACTATGCACTGCTAAGCAGCCTTTACGGCCAAACCGGCGTTCGATTGCCTTGGCCTGCCGGAACCGAGATGCTATCCCAGCCGCGACCCCAGCGGCCGAAAGGCTCCTTCCGGCGCGGCGAATACTGCCACAAGCGCCTCATTTCAGACGGATTTCAGACATGACGCAGGTCGATCCCAACCGTATGGCCAACGCGATCCGCGGCCTCGCAATGGACGCCGTCGAGAAGGCGAAATCGGGGCATCCGGGCCTGCCGATGGGCGCCGCCGACATGGCCACAGTGCTGTTCACGCAGTTCCTGAAATTCGATGCCGCCGCAATCAATTGGCCCGACCGCGACCGCTTCGTGCTGTCCGCCGGCCACGGCTCGATGCTGCTCTATGCGCTGCTGTATCTCACCGGCAATGCCGACATGACGCTGGACCAGCTCAAGCAGTTCCGCCAGCTCGGCTCGCTGACGCCCGGTCACCCCGAGAACTTCCACACCAAGGGCATCGAGACCACCACCGGTCCGCTCGGCCAGGGCATCTCGACCGCGGTCGGCATGGCGCTCGCCGAGAAGATGCTCGCCGCCGAGTTCGGCAAGAAGATCGTCGATCACCACACCTATGTGCTCGCCTCCGACGGCGACCTGATGGAAGGCGTGTCGCAGGAAGCGATCGCGATGGCCGGGCACTGGAAGCTCAACAAGATGATCGTCCTCTATGACGACAACGGCATCTCGATCGACGGCCCGACCTCGATCTCCAATTCCGTCGACCAGGTGAAGCGTTTCAAGTCGGCCGGCTGGGCCGCCGAGAAGATCGACGGCCATGACCAGGCCGCGATTGCCGCTGCCATCACCCGAGCGAAGAAATCCAGCAAGCCGACGCTGATTGCCTGCCGCACCACCATTGGCTACGGCGCGCCGCACAAGGCCGGGACGTCGAAGGCGCATGGCGAGGCGCTGGGCGCCGACGAACTCAAGGCCGCCAAGGAAAATCTCGGCATCTCGCTCGAGCCGTTCTCGGTGCCCGACGACGTGCTGAAAGCGTGGCGCGAAGCCGGCAGCCGCGGCGCAGCCGCACGGCAGGAATGGGAAGGCCGGCTCGGCGAGCTCGGCAGCCGC
Source organism: uncultured Alphaproteobacteria bacterium (assembly GCA_963819355.1). Lineage (GTDB taxonomy): Bacteria > Pseudomonadota > Alphaproteobacteria > Rhizobiales > Xanthobacteraceae > Bradyrhizobium. The sequence goes on from CAWFVZ010000033.1 coordinate 263,678, forward strand.
AAGCGCGCCGAGTTCGAGCGCCGCTTGCGCCATGAGCGCCCGGCTTCGCTCGCAAAGGCGGTGCGCGCCTACAAGAAGGAGCTGCTGGAAAAGCCGATGACCGCGGCGACCCGCAAATCCTCGGAAGCCGTGATCGAAGTCATCGCCGGCGCGATGCCGATGGAATTTCTGGCCGGCTCGGCCGACCTCACCGGCTCCAACAACAACAAGGCGAAGTCGGCGACCGCTTTCTCGGCCAAGACGCCGAAAGGCCGCTTCATCCATTACGGCATCCGCGAGCACGGCATGTGTGCCGCCATGAACGGCATCTTCCTGCACGGCGGCTTTGCGCCGAACGGCGCCACCTTCCTGGTGTTCACGGATTACGCGCGGCCCGCGATGCGCCTTGCCGCCCTGATGGGCGCCGGTGTCGTCTACGTGATGACCCACGATTCCATCGGCCTCGGCGAAGACGGCCCGACCCATCAGCCGGTCGAGCATCTCGCGGCGCTGCGCGCCATTCCCAACATGCGCGTGTTCCGCCCCTGCGATTCCATCGAGGTCGCCGAGTGCTGGGAGCTGGCGCTGAACCGTATCGACGGTCCGACCGTGCTGGCGCTGACGCGGCAGAACCTGCCGCAGCTCCGCACCAATGCGCCGAACGAACCCTCCTGCCAGCAGGGCGCTTACGAGCTGGTCGCGGCCCAGGGCGAAGCCAAGGCGACGCTGTTCGCCTCCGGCTCCGAGGTCGAGATCGCGGTCGCCGCCCAGAAGCAGCTGGCCGAGCGCGGCATCGCGTCGCGGGTGGTCTCCGTGCCCTCGCTCGAGCTGTTGTTAGCGCAACCAGAGGCCAAGCGCGCCGCCATCATCGGCAACGCTCCGGTGAAGGTTGCGATCGAGGCCGCGGTGCGCTGGGGCTGGGATGCCGTGATCGGCCAGGATGGCGAATTTATCGGCATGCATTCCTTCGGCGCGAGCGCACCCGCGAAGGACCTTTACAAGCATTTCGGCATTACCGCCGAGGCCGCGGTTAACGCTGTCCTGAAGCGCGTTTCCTGAGAGTTGAGCTTGCCAAAAAAAAGGGCTACGTAGTTCCTCATATGATCAAGCTCCGCCCGGCCGAACCGGGCGTCCGCCCTAAAAAACCCTCGCTGACGCGTTAGCCGCGCGTCCGGCGGGATGACAACGGTCATTGAAGGAGACGAAAGATGGTAGTCCGCGTTGGAATCAACGGTTTTGGCCGCATCGGTCGCAACGTCCTGCGGGCGATCGCAGAGTCCGGCCGCAAGGATATCGAAGTGGTCGGCATCAACGACCTCGGCCCGGTCGAGACCAACGCCCATCTGCTCCGCTTCGACAGCGTCCATGGCCGCTTCCCTGGCACCGTGATCGTCGACGGTGACTCGATCAGCCTCGGTGGCAACAAGATCAAGGTGACCGCCGAGCGCGATCCCTCGAAGCTGCCCTGGAAGGACCTCGGCGTCGACATCGCAATGGAATGCACCGGCATCTTCACCGCGAAGGACAAGGCCTCCGCGCATCTGACCGCCGGCGCCAAGCGCGTGCTGGTCTCCGCGCCCGCCGACGGCGCCGACGCCACCATCGTCTACGGCGTCAACCATGACACGCTGACCAAGGATCATCTGGTCGTCTCCAACGGCTCCTGCACCACCAACTGTCTCGCGCCGGTCGCCAAGGTGCTGAATGACCTGGTCGGCATCGAGACCGGCTTCATGACCACGATCCACGCTTACACCGGCGACCAGCCGACGCTCGATACCATGCACAAGGATCTCTATCGCGGACGTGCTGCCGCGATGTCGATGATCCCGACCTCGACCGGTGCGGCGAAGGCGATCGGCCTCGTTCTTCCCGAGCTGAAAGGCAAGCTCGACGGCGTCGCGATCCGCGTGCCGACCCCGAACGTCTCGGTCGTCGACCTCAAGATCGTCGCCAAGCGCGCCACCGATCCGAAGGAGATCAACGAGGCGATGAAGCGTGCCTCCGAACAGCAGCTCAAGGGCATCCTCGGCTACACCACGGCGCCGAACGTCTCGATCGACTTCAACCACGACCCGCACTCGTCCACCTTCCACATGGACCAGACCAAGGTGCAGAACGGCACGCTGGTGCGGGTGATGGCTTGGTACGACAACGAGTGGGGTTTCTCGAACCGCATGGCGGACACTGCCGTTGCGATGTCGAGGGTGATCTAAGGGGAGCGCAATGCTTCCTGCTTGGATCGGAATTCCTGGTGTCATCCTGCTGTTCGCATTGATCGCGTATGGCATGCGCCAGGGAGGCAAGGTGACGACCAGGCAGGAAGGCAATCCACCCGAGCGCGATGCGCCGTAGCGTCGCCAGCTAACGAGTGATCAGGACATGGCCAGTTTTCGCACCCTCGACGACGTCGATGTGAAGGGCAAGCGCGTGCTGCTGCGCGTCGATCTCAACGTGCCCATGGACAACGGGCGCGTCGGTGACGCGACCCGGCTCGAGCGCGTCGCGCCGACCATCACCGAGATCTCGGACAAGGGCGGCAAGGTCATCCTGCTCGCGCATTTCGGCCGGCCCAAGGGCCGCGACCACAAGGCGTCGCTCGAGCCCGTTGCTGAAGCGCTGTCGAAGGTAGTGAACAGGCCCGTCGCCTTCGCCGACGATTGCATCGGCGAGCCCGCGGCCACGGCCGTGGCGGCCCTGAAGGATGGCGGCATCCTCTGTCTGGAAAACACGCGTTTCCACAAAGAGGAAGAGAAGAACGACCCGGCCTTCGTCGCGGAGTTGGCAAAACTCGGCGACATCTGGGTCAATGACGCGTTCTCCGCCGCGCACCGCGCCCACGCTTCGACCGAAGGCCTCGGCCACAAGCTGCCGGCCTATGCCGGCCGCACCATGCAGGCCGAGCTGGTCGCGCTGGAGAAGGCGCTGGGGTCACCGACCAAGCCGGTGATCGCGATCATCGGCGGCGCAAAAGTCTCGACCAAGATCGACCTGCTCGAAAACCTCGTGACCAAGGTCGATGCGCTGGTGATCGGCGGCGGCATGGCCAACACATTCCTGCACGCCCAGGGCGTCGGAATCGGCAAGTCGCTGGCCGAGAAGGATCTGGCCGCCACTGCGCTGCGCATCATGGAGAAGGCCGAGGCCGCCAACTGCGCCATCATCCTGCCGGTGGACGCCACCGTTGCCTACCACTTCGCAGCCAACGCGCCGTCGCATGCCTATGGCCTCGATGCGATCCCGGCCGACGGCATGATCCTCGACGTCGGCCCACAGTCGATCGCGCGTATCCATGCCGCGATCGATGACGCCGCCACGCTGGTCTGGAACGGACCGCTCGGCGCCTTCGAGATGCAGCCGTTCGACCGCGGCACAATGGCGGCCGCCAAGCACGCCGCCGAGCGCACCAAGGCCAAGAAGCTGATCTCGATCGCGGGCGGCGGCGACACGGTTGCGGCCCTCAACCAGGCTCACGTGGCTGGTCAATTCACCTATGTCTCGACCGCCGGTGGCGCATTTCTTGAATGGATGGAGGGCAAGCCCCTGCCCGGCGTTGAGGTTCTGCGCATCAAGTAACCTGCGCATCAGGTAATTAAGTCGGCCGGCAGGCCCAAACGGGAGAATAAGACAGATGGCTCGGATCACGTTGCGTCAATTGCTCGATCATGCGGCGGAACACGATTACGGCGTACCGGCCTTCAACATCAACAACATGGAGCAGGCGCTGGCGATCATGGACGCGGCCAACACGGTCGACGCGCCAGTCATCATCCAGGCCTCGCGCGGTGCGCGCTCCTACGCCAACGACATCATGCTCAAGCACATGATGGACGCGGTGACCGAGATCTATCCGCACATTCCGGTCTGCGTGCATCTCGATCATGGCAACGGCCCCGACACCTGCATGACCGCGATCCAGGCCGGCTTCACCTCGGTGATGATGGACGGTTCGCTGAAGGCCGACGGCAAGACTCCGGCCGACTGGGGCTACAATGTCGGCGTCACCAAGACGGTGACCGACATGGCCCATCTCGGCGGCATCTCGGTCGAGGGCGAGCTCGGCGTGCTCGGCTCGCTCGAGACCGGCATGGGCGACAAGGAAGACGGCCACGGCGCCGAAGGCAAGCTGTCGCATGACCAGCTCCTGACCAATCCGGATGAAGCCGTGAAGTTCGTCCAGGAGACCAAGGTCGACGCGCTCGCGATCGCGATGGGCACCTCGCACGGTGCCTACAAGTTCACCCGCAAGCCGGACGGCGACATCCTCGCCATGAAGGTGATCGAGGAGATCCACCGCAAGCTGCCGAACACGCATCTCGTCATGCACGGCTCCTCGTCGGTGCCGCAGGACCTCCAGGACATCATCAACACCTATGGCGGCAAGATGAAGCCGACCTGGGGCGTGCCGGTCGCCGAGATCCAGCGCGGCATCAAGAACGGCGTGCGCAAGATCAACATCGACACCGACAACCGCATGGCCATGACCGGCCAGATCCGCAAAGTCCTCAAGGACAACCCGGAAGAGTTCGATCCGCGCAAGTACCTGAAGCCGGCCATGGAAGCCATGACCAAGCTGTGCAAGCAGCGGCTCCAGGAGTTCAACACCGCAGGCCAGGCCTCCAAGTTCAAGAAGGTCCTGACCCCGGCCGAAATGGCCAAGCGCTACGCCAAGGGCGAGCTCGACCCCCGCGTCGCGTAGCGATCGCGCCGTGGCGTAAGGCTGCAAACACTCTCTCTGTCATTCCGGGGCGCCGCAAAGCGGCGAGCCGGAATCCATAACCACGGCGCGGGGTTATGGATTCCGGGCCGGCGCATCCCGGAATGACGGCCTTCTCTGGGGCACGACACTCCCTCCCGTCCCCTTTTAGCCTGCGACGAACGTTAACTCGGCAACTGCCCGATAACGGTCTATTTTCACAGGCAAGGGCAGAATTGTTTTGGGAGGACCTCTCGATGAATTTGACTGAGCTCAACAGGATTGCGACCGCCATGGTCGCCCCCGGCAGGGGTATCCTTGCCGCCGACGAATCCTCCGGGACCATCAAGAAGCGCTTCGACGCGATCGGCGTGGAATCGACGGAATTGAGCCGCCGCGACTATCGCGAGATGCTGTTCCGGTCGAAGGAGGCCATGAGCCAGTACATCTCCGGCGTGATCCTCTATGACGAGACGATCTGGCAGGACGCCAAGGACGGTACGCCGCTGGTCAAGCTGATCGAGGGCAGCGGCGCCATTCCCGGCATCAAGGTCGACGAAGGCACGCAAGCGCTGCCGATGTGCCCAGGCGAGCTCGTCACCGTCGGGCTCGACAAACTGGCCGAGCGCTTGAAGAAATACTATGACCGTGGCGCGCGCTTCGCCAAATGGCGCGCGGTGATCGATATCGGCAGCGGCATTCCCTCGATGACCGCGATCAGCGTCAATGCCCATGCGCTCGCGCGCTATGCCGCGCTGTGCCAGGCCGCGCAGATCGTTCCGATCGTCGAACCGGAAGTGCTGATGGACGGGGATCACGACATCGACCGCTGCTATGAGGTGACACAGCGTGTGCTCAACAAGACGTTTCAGGAGTTGCACGTGCAGCGCGTCGCGCTCGAAGGCATGGTGCTGAAGCCGAACATGGCAATCTCCGGCAAGAAGTGCGCAAAGCAGGCCTCCGTCGAGGAAGTCGCCGAGAAGACGATCCGCCTGTTGAAAGCCTGCGTACCGGCGGCCGTGCCCGGCATCGCCTTTCTCTCCGGCGGCCAGTCCGATGAGGAGGCAACCGCGCATCTCAACGCCATGCACAAGCTTGGACCTTTGCCCTGGGGCCTTACCTTCTCCTACGGCCGCGCGCTGCAGGCTGCACCGCAGAAGGCCTGGTCGGGCAAGGCCGAGAACGTCGCGGCCGGACAAAACGCATTCAGCCACCGCGCGCGTATGAATGGCCTCGCCTCCAGAGGCGAATGGCAACGCGGCCTGGAAAAGAAGGCAGCCTAGATCTTGTCGAACAAATCACCTCCGCCGCGCCCGGCGCCGCGCCTCTATCTCGCGACGCCGATCATCGATGATCCCGCCTCGCTCGTCGCCGAGCTACCGGCGCTGCTCGCCTCCGCCGATGTCGCGGCCGTGCTGGTGCGGCTGAAGGAGACCGACCAGCGCACCATGATCTCGCGGATCAAGGCGCTGGCACCGGTCGTGCAGAAGGCGGGCGCGGCACTCCTCGTCGACGGTCACCCTGAAATCGTCGCGCGCGGCGGCGCCGACGGCGCGCATTTCGCCAATATCGCCGCGCTGGAAGAGGCAATCCCGTCGCTCAAGCCCGATCGCATCGTCGGCGTCGGCGGGCTCGAGACGCGCCACGAGTTCCATGAGTGCCGGCGAGATCGGCGCGGATTACGTGCTGTTCGGCGAGCCCGATGCCAAGGGCCAGCGGCCGTCATCCCAGGCGGTTGCCGAACGGCTGGACTGGTGGGCCGAGTTGTTCGAGCCACCCTGCGTCGGCTTCGCCATTTCGTTCGAAGAGGCTCACGACTTCGCCGCCAGCGGCGCCGATTTCGTGCTGGTCGGCGATCTCGTCTGGGCCGACCCGCGCGGGCCCAAGGCCGCGTTGATCGAGGCCGACGCCGCCATCAAGAAGGCCTACACGGCTGTTGCCGTGGGCCAGAACTAGCGCCGGACATGACGCTCCCGCGCATCACCGTTCTGGCCACTCTGCTGCTGGCAGCGCCTGCGGCCGCGCAGCTCCAGATCACGCCGCCGGCCACGATCCCAAGCCCATCGACCGAGAAAGCCAAGGAAAAGCCAAAGGCTGCGCCACACGCCATCACCAAAAAGAAGGAAGCCGCGCCCGCGCCAAAACCCTCGGCCACGCCGAGCCCGGCGCTGCCTGCAACCGTCATCCCCGCGCCGGCGACGGACAATTCCAATGTCGACCTGGTGTTCGGCGCCTATCAGCGCGGCCAGTACAAGACCGCCTTCGAACTCGCCAGCGCGCTCGCCAAGACCGGCGATGCCAAGGCCATGACCATGCTGGGCGAGCTCTATTCCAACGCCATGGGGATCCGGCGCGACTACGCCAAGGCGGTCGAGTGGTACAAGCGCGCCTCCGATGCCGGCGACCGAGAGGCGATGTTTGCACTCGCCATGCTGCGCATCTCCGGCCGCGGCGGCCCCGTCGACAAGAGCGACGCGGTCAAGCTGATGGCGTCGGCCGCCAAGCTCGGCGAGCCCAAGGCGGCCTATAATCTCGCTTTGCTCTATCTGGACGGCCAGACCCTGCCGCAGGACGTCAAGCGCTCCGCCGAGCTGTTACGCCAGGCGGCCGATGCCGGACTGCCCGAGGCACAATACGCGCTCGCGACCTTCTACAAGGAAGGCACCGGCGTGCCGAAGGACGCCGACAAGTCGGTGCGGCTGCTCCAGGCCGCCTCGCTGGCCGACAATGTCGACGCCGAGGTCGAATATGCCATCGCGCTGTTCAACGGCACCGGCACGCCAAAGAACCAACCCGCGGCCGTGGCGTTGCTCCGCAAGGCGTCCCGCCAGGGCAGCGCGATCGCGCAGAACCGGCTGGCCGTGGTGCTGATCAACGGCTTGGGCGCGCCCGTGGACAAGGTCGAGGGGTTCAAATGGCATCTGATAGCAAAAACCGCCGGCAAGGGCGATCCGGAGCTCGACAAGCAGCTGGCCGATCTACCCGCCGACGATCGTGCCAAGGCGGAGGCCGCCGCCAAAAAATGGCTCGGGACCAAATGACTTGACGTTTGCCCCCTCGCGGGGCACCCAATCCCCTCAAATGGCGCAGTTTTGCGCCCCTTCCCCCGATCAAGACCAGAGCTCATGCTGTATTCAGCCACTATCAACGTCATGGTCAAGGCGGCGCGCCGCGCCGGCCGCAGCCTCAAGCGCGATCTCGGCGAGATCGAGCATCTCCAGGTCTCGCTGAAGGGGCCGGCAAACTTCGTGTCGCTCGCCGACAAGCGCGCCGAGGAGATCCTCTATCAGGATCTCGCCAAGGCCCGGCCGGGCTACGGCTTCATCGGCGAGGAAGGCGGCATGCGCGAGGGCAGCGACAAGAGCCACACCTGGATCGTCGATCCGCTCGACGGCACCACCAACTTCCTGCACGGCATCCCGCAATTCGCGATCTCGATCGGCCTGTCGCGCGAGGGCACGGTGATCGCGGGCGTGATCTACAACCCCGCCAATGACGAGCTCTACATCGCCGAGCGCGGCAAGGGCGCCTTCCTCAACGACCAGCGCCTGCGGGTCGCCGGCCGCCGCCAGCTCAACGAATGCGTGGTGGCCTGCGGCCTGCCTCATATCGGCCGCGGCGACCACGAGGAATTCCGCCGAGAGATGACCGCGATCCAGGACCGTGTCGCAGGCCTCCGCCGCTTCGGCGCCGCCTCCCTCGACCTCGCCTTCGTCGCCGCCGGCCGCCTCGACGGCTACTGGGAGCGGAATTTGCAGTCTTGGGACATCGCCGCCGGCCTGATCATGGTGCGCGAGGCAGGTGGGACGGTGAGCGACATCGACACGCCGGGCGACCCGGTGGTGACGGGGCATGTCGTGTGCGGCAATGAGTTCGTGCACGGGGAGCTGGTGAAGGTGCTGAGGAAGCCGGCGTAGCGCGCCTCACCCTCCATCGTCATTCCGGGGCGCGCCTCTTGGCGCGAGCCCGGAGTCCATTGACCCACATCAATGGTGGCGCGATGGTTTCTCAGATGCGCAATTGCGCATCATAGTTCGCGCTCCGCGCGCCCCGGAACGACGGCGTACCTTAAAGCTTGACCCGCGCCGGCGGCCCATACGCCTCGGCTTCCGCCTTCGCCCCCTTCTCCCGATCCCCCGCCAGCACGCGCTGCACCGACACGAAGAACACGGGCACCATCAGCAGCGCCAGGATCACCACCGCGATCATACCGCCCATCACGACGGTGCCGAGCGATTGCTGGCTGGCGCCGCCGGCGCCGTGGGCGATGGCCATCGGCAGTACGCCGCAGATGAAGGCAAGACCTGTCATCAGGATCGGACGGAAGCGCAGGCGGCAGGCTTCGATGGTGGCGTCGACCAGCGGCTTGCCTTCCTTGCGCAGATCCTTGGCGAACTCGATGATGAGGATCGCGTCCTTTGCCGCAAGACCGATGATGGTGATCAGGCCGACGGTGAAATAGACGTCGTTGGACAGGCCGCGCAGCGTCGCCGCGATCACGGCGCCGACGATGCCGAGCGGCACGGTGAGCAGCACCGCGAGCGGAATGGTCCAGCTCTCGTAGAGCGCGGCCAGACACAGGAACACCACGAACACGGAGAGCGCCAACAGGAATGGCGCCTGCGAGCCCGACAGCTTCTCCTGGAGCGACTGTCCGGTCCATTCGTAGCCGAAGCCGCGCGGCAGCTTGGCCGCGAGCTTCTCCATCTCGGCGATCGCACTGCCCGAGGTGAAGCCGGGTTTTGCCTCGCCGGAGATACGCACCGCCGGATAATAGTTGAAGCCAGCGATCTGCGTCGGGCCGCGCGCCCATTCGATCGTGGCGAATGACGAGAACGGCACCAGCTGGCCATAGGAGTTCTTGACGTTGTAGTTGAGGATGTCCTCGGTCTTCATGCGGTCGCGGCTGTCTGCCTGTACTACGACGCGCTGCATGCGGCCGCGGTTCGGGAAGTCGTTGATGTAGTTCGAGCCGAGATTGGTCGAGATCGTGTTGTTGATGTCCTCGAAGGTGACGCCGAAGGCACCGGCCTTCTCGCGGTCGATCACCAGATTGACCACGCCGGCCTCGGGCAGGCCCTCGACATAGACCTTCTGCAGCACCGAACTCGCATTGGCCTCCGCGATCAGCTGATCGGCGGCGCGCATCAGGGCCGGATAGCCCTTCTGGCCGCGGTCCTGGAGCCGGAACGAGAAGCCCGAGGAATTGCCGAGATTGTCGATCGGCGGCGGCTGCAGCGCGGAGATCTTTGCATCGCGGATTGCGGACGACAAATCGCGGTTGATGTCGGCGACAACGGCGGCGGCGGACTCCTTCGGCCCGCGCTCCGACCAGTCCTTCAGCGTGATAAAGGCCTGCGCTGTGTTCATACCCTGACCGGAGAAGCTGAAGCCAGTCAGGAAGGTGACGTTGTCCACGCCCGGCCGTTGCGCCAGGTATTTCTCGACCTTCTCGATCACGGCCTCGGTGCGGGCATAGGACGAGTCGGACGGCGTCTGCACGTCGGTGGTGACGAAGCCCTGGTCGTCGACGGGCAGGAAGCCGCCGGGCAGCTTGACGAAGGCCCAGGACAGGCCGGCCAGCAGCGCGACGTAAACCAGCATGAGCCGTCCGGTGCGCTTGAGCGAGAAGCCGACAGTCCGGGAATAGCCCTCCTTGCCGCCTTCCAGCATGCGGTTGAACCAGCCGAACACACCTTTCTTGGCGTGACCGTGACCGGCCACGACGGGCTTGAGCAAGGTCGCGCACAGGGCCGGCGTCAGCGACAGCGCCAGGAAGGCGGAGAAGCCGATCGCGGCGACCATGGTCACGGAAAACTGGCGGTAGATGATGCCGACCGAGCCGGGGAAGAACGCCATCGGCACGAACACCGCCATCAGCACCAGCGTGATGCCGATGATGGCGCCGGTGATCTGCGACATTGCCTTGCGCGTCGCCTCCTTCGGCGGCAGGCCCTCCTCGGCCATGATGCGCTCGACGTTCTCAACCACCACGATGGCGTCGTCAACGAGGATACCGACCGCCAGCACCATGCCGAACATCGAGAGCATGTTGATGGAATAGCCGGCGAGCAGCAGCGTGGTGCAGGCCCCTAACAGCGCGACCGGCACCACGATGGTCGGGATGATAGTGTAGCGGATGTTCTGCAGGAACAGGAACATCACCACGAACACCAGCACCACGGCCTCGACCAGCGTCGTCAGCACCTTCTTGATCGAGGCCTCGACCACGGGCGTGATGTTGTAGGGGATCTCGTAGCGAGATGTTGGCCGGGAAGAAGCGCGACAGCTCCTTCATCTTCTCCTCGACCGCGCTCGCGGTCGCCAGCGCATTGCCGGTCGGCGACATCAGCACGGAGAGACCGGCGGTCGGCTTGCCGTTCAGGCGGGTGTTGAACTGGTAGCTGAGGCCGCCGACCTCGACGCGCGCGACATCGCGCAACCGCACGGTCGAACCGTCGGCATTGGCGCGCAGGATGATGGCGCCGAATTCGTCCGGCGAGGACAACTGGCCCTTGACCAGCACCAGCGCGGAGGTGCGCTGGCTGTCCGGTCGACGGCTCGGCGCCGATGCTGCCCGAGGCAACCTGCGCGTTCTGCGCGGCGATCGCCTTGTTGACGTCGTCGGCGGTCAGCCCATAGCCGACCAGCTTTGCCGGATCGACCCAGACGCGCAAGACTTCGCTCGGTCGAATAGAGCGTGGCGCGGCCGACGCCGGGGATGCGACGGATCTCGCCGAGCACGTTGCGGATCATGAAATCGCCCAGGCCAACCTCGTCGAGGCTGCCGTCGGTCGAGTTCAGCGTGATGATCTGGAGCACCGCGCTGGAAGCCTCCTCGATCAGGATGCCCTGCTGGATTACCGCGCGCGGCAGGCGTGCCTCGACGCGCTTGATGCGGTTCTGCACCTCGACCGAAGCCGCGCTGGTGTCGGTGCCCGGCTGGAAATTGGCTGTGATCTCGACCTGGCCGAGCGAGTCGCTGGTCGATTCGAAGTTGAGGATGCCGGAGGCGCCGTTGAGCTCCTCTTCGATCAGGCGCGTGACGCTGTTGTAGAGGTTCTCGGGCGACGCGCCGGGATAGCTCGTCGAGATCGAGATCGAGGGCGGCGCGATGATCGGATATTGCGCGACCGGCAACAGCGGGATCGAGATCGCGCCGATCAGACAGATGAATAGCGCGACGACCCAGGCGAAGATCGGCCTGTCGATGAAGAAGCTCGCCATGGTTACCGCGTGACCTTAAGGGCGTGCCGGTTGTCCGCGGTCGCATCCGCTTCCGACCAGGATTGCGGCTTGACCTTGTCGCCGGCCGCGAACTTCTGGAAACCTTCGACCACGACCTTGTCGCCGGCCTTCAGGCCGTCGGTGACGAACCAGATGCCGTCCTGCACCGAGCCGGTGCGCACGGGCTGCACCGCGACGCGGTTGTCGTCCTTGACGACGAACACCTCGCTGCCGCCGCCGCCATTGCGCTGGACCGCCTGCTGCGGCACCGCGATCGCGTCGGAGTCCAGCCCCTGGTCGAGGCGCACGCGGACATACATGCCCGGCAGCAGCTCGCGCTTGGGATTGCGGAACTCGCCGCGCAGCGTCACCTGCCCGGTGTGGGCATCGACCTTGGCCTCGGAGAACAGCAGCTTACCATCGAGCGAATAGACGGTGTTGTCGTCGAGCACGAGGCGCACCTTGACGGCATCGGCCTCGATGCGATCGAGATCGCCGCTCTCGAGGGCGCGGCGGAGCTGGTTAAGCTCGGTCACCGACTGGGTGAAGTCGGCATAGATCGGATCGAGCTGCTGCACGGTCGCAAGATTGGTCTCGTTCTGCACGGCGAGCGCGCCTTCGCTGACCAGGGCAGCGCCGACCACGCCGTCGATCGGCGCGCGCACGGTCGCGTAGTCGAGATTGAGTTTTGCACGCGCGAGTTCGGCCTTGCGTCCCTCGACTTCGGCCTGGGCCTGTAGCTCGGCGGCGATGGTCTTTTCATTCTCGGCTTCGGGCGCGGCGCGTTGGCTGGTCAGCGTCGCGATCCGGCGCGCCTGCTGCTTGGCCTGCATCAAGCCGGCGTCGGCCTTGGCGAGCGCGGCGGCGTTGGCCATCACCTCGACCTCGAACGGACGCGGATCGATGCGGTAGAGCGAATCGCCCGCTCTCACTTCGCTGCCCTGGCGAAACAGCCGCTCGACCACGATGCCGGACACGCGCGGCCGCACCTCGGCGACGCGCGTCGGCGATATCCGGCCCGGCAGCTCACGCACCACGGCGCGCGGTTGCGGCATGACGGTGACGATGCTGACATCGGGCTCGGAGGATTGGGCGGCGGAGACTGCGGAGCTGGATTCATCGCAACCACCAAGCAGCGGCGCAAAGGCCGCGAGCATCATTGCAACGCATGCCGATCGCGCTCGAAGTCCTGACATGAAGTGGGGTGCCCCAATTGTTGAAACTGAATCAGGCTCCGCGCTCGCCCGTTCTGGGCGATTTCCGCGCGGCTGATGCGATCAAAATAGAATGGACTTGCCGCGACGCAACGCGTCGCGCAGGCGGCTCAATGTCACACGAGGTATCGTGCTGAGTTCAGGCCGCTTTTGGGGACTCACTGGATTGTGAGTCGGGTTCCATCGGCGCGCGATGCGACAGAAGATCGCAATCAGTCGACCGCCTTCATCCGGTAGTGGCTCACCCCCCATTCGGCCCCATCGGCGTAACCGAACAGACCTGCCGTCGCGAGGAAGAACCAGCGCCAGCGCCGCATCCACAACGCGGTGTCCTCGCCATAGACGTTGCGCAAGGACACCTCGATCGCGTCGCGATGCGCATCGAAATTCGCGAGCCAGTCATTTGCGGTGCGCTGATAGTGTGTGCCGCTCCAGCGCCATTCCTTCTCGATTGCGAAGATGTCGGCATATTGCCGGACAAGCTGATGGCTCGGCATCACCGCGTTGAGGCCCCACTCGGCGGCAAAGGGGCATAGCGGAGATCATCGGTAATCCCCGCGGTGCGGACCGCAATATGTGTGCCCGGCCGGATCGACCAGAGGGCAACGAGGGCCGCTACCAGCCATTGCCGTGCGCTGGGCGCCTCGCCTGCCGTCGGCCACAGGGCCGCGCCCGCGCCGGTCAGGCCGAGGGCAAAGGTCCAGATCGTATCGACCCAGCCCGAATTGCCGGTGCGCTCTCGCACAACCCAGGCAAACGCCATCAGGATCGCGAGCGAGAGCGCTATTGCCGCCAGCCCTCCAAGAAACATCGTCATGCAAAAAATCCGAGCTAAGCCTGTGGATTGCCGAAGTTTTGCAAAATACGTTGGGATCAAAGCGCGGTTTCAGCTTGGGTTCCCGAGCCAGCCCCGAAATCGGCCCAACCGGCGCTTTTTTTGGGCTGGCGCTGTGCCATAGTGCGGATGCAAGCAAGATAACGGATGATACCGGCCATGCCGTCAGGCGCCCCGCCCCGCTCCTCCATCGACATCGAGTACACAAAACTGTCCTCACCCAGCGTGTTCCTGGTGCGGATGCTGGTCTTCCTGGTGCTGTGCGCGCTGGTGGGCGTGGTGCTCTACAAGCAGATCATCCAGGCCTTCTTCGCCAATCCCGGGCTCAATGCCCTGATCGGCGGCGTGCTGTTCATCGGCATCATCCTGGCCTTCCGCCAGGTGATCCGGCTTTATCCCGAGGTTTCCTGGGTCAACAATTTCCGGATTGCCGATCCCGGCCTGGCGCCGGCCCGGCATCCCAAACTGCTGGCACCGATGGCGATGATCCTGGGGGGCGAGCGCACCGGGCGGATGACCATCACCCAGACCACCATGCGGCATCTGCTCGACTCGATCGCGACCCGCCTGGACGAGGCCCGCGACATCTCCCGCTACATGACTGGCCTCTTGGTCTTCCTCGGCCTGCTCGGCACCTTCTGGGGCCTGATCGAGACGGTCGGCTCGGTCGGCAAGGTGATCGACGGGCTCAAGGTCGGAGGTGATTCCGGCGCGCTGTTCGACACGCTGAAAGAAGGCCTGGCCGCCCCGCTCGGCGGCATGGGCATCTCGTTTTCCAGCTCGCTGTTCGGCCTCGCCGGCTCGCTGATCCTCGGCTTCCTCGACCTGCAATCGAGCCAGGCGCAGAACCGCTTCTACACCGACCTCGAAGACTGGCTCGCCACCACCGTGCGCGAATATGGCAGCGGCGAGGTGGCCATGGCCTCCGGCGGTGGCGGCGGCGTTGCGAGCGGCGAGCTCCAGGCCGCGGTCGAGCGGCTGCGCATCGTGCTCGAGGAAGGCACCGCCAGCCGCAGCACCACCGCGTCGATGGCCAGTCTCGCCGAAGCCATCCAGGCGCTGGTCTCGCACATGCGGACCGAGCAGCAGATGATCCGGGAATGGGCCGACGGCCAGGGCGAGCAGAACCGCGAGATCCGGCGCCTGCTGGAACGCATCGCGCGCCAGCCCGAGAAGAGTTAGCAATTAGCATTTGAGAGGCGATCATGGCTCTGGCCCGCGGCCGCCGCAGCGAAAGCGGCTTCAACTACTGGCCCGGATTCGTCGACGCGCTGTCGACGCTGGTGCTGTCGATCGTGTTCCTGCTCTCGGTGTTCCTGGTCGTGCAGTTCTTCCTGTCGCAGGAGGTGACCGGCAAGGACAAGGCGCTCGAGCTGCTCAACGCCAAGATCGCCCAGCTCAACGAGCTGCTGTCGCTGGAGAAGCTCGGCAAGCTCACGCTCGACGACCAGGTCTCGTCATTGAAGGCCGGCCTCGCCTCGGCGGAGTCCGAGCGCGATCGCATCAAAGGCCTTTACGACGGGCTCGCCGCCGCCGGCAATGACGCGCAGGGCAAGACCTCCGAGCTCGGCAAGGCGTTGGACTCCGAGAAGGCCGTCTCGGCGCGGGCGCTGGCGCAGATCGAGGTGCTGAACCAGCAGATCAGCGCGCTGCGCCGGCAGTTGGCGGCGCTGGAAGAGGCGCTCGACGCGTCCGAGAAGCGCGACAAGGAATCGCAAAATCGCATTGCCGATCTCGGCTCCCGCCTGAATGTCGCGCTGGCGCAGCGGGTGCAGGAATTGTCGCGCTACCGCTCGGAGTTCTTCGGTCGCCTGCGCACCATTTTGGGCAACCGACCGGACATCCGCATTGTCGGCGACCGCTTCGTGTTCCAGTCCGAAGTGTTCTTCGACACCGGACAGGCGACCTTGCTGCCCGAAGGCCGCGCCGAGCTTGATACATTGGCAGCCGCGCTGATCGAGCTCGACAAGAAGATCCCGAACGAGATCCCCTGGGTGCTGCGCGTCGATGGCCACACCGACGTGCGGCCGGTCAACGGTCCGAACTTCAAATCCAACTGGGACCTGTCGGCCGCCCGTTCGATCTCGGTGGTGCAATACCTGATCTCGCTCGGCGTGCCGGCGCAGCGCCTGGTTGCCGCCGGCTTCGGCGAATTCCAGCCGCTCGACACCGCCAACACGGAGGAAGCCTACAAGCGCAACCGCCGCATCGAGCTCAAGCTGACGGAGCGGTAGTGAGCGCCCTCCGCCTCCGCCCCTACGCGCCCGCCGACGAAGCGGCGACGATCGACCTCTGGCATCGCACCTGGCAGCAGGCCTATCCGCAAATCGACTTTGCCGCGCGGCTGGACTGGTGGCGCGAGCGCTGGCGCAAGGATCTGGTGCCGAAGGCCTCGATCGTGGTCGCGGAAGCGGACGGCGCGCTGACCGGCTTCGTCACGATCGACGGTGAAGGCTATCTCGACCAGCTCGTGGTCGACCCCGGCCATTGGGGCTCGGACGCGGCAAGGCTCCTGGTCGACGAAGCCAAGCGCCTGTCACCCGCCGGCGTCACGCTGCTCGTCAACAAGGACAACAGCCGCGCCATCCGCTTCTACGAGCGCAACGGCTTTGCCCATGCCGGCGACGATGTGAACCCGACCTCGGGACGGCCGGTGCTGAAGATGACGTGGCGGCCGTGACAGACGTCACGTCAAGTCCCGGCGACGTCTGCTATTCGTGGTAACCTGACGCGGCAATGGTGGGAGACGATCGATGCGGCTGAGCGACCTGGCCAAGGGGTCTTCGGTCTTTCTGGGCGTCATCGTCGCCGGCTATGTGTCGACCATCTACGTCGATCAGCGCCTCGTTCAGCCGCCCAAGACGACGAGTTCGCCTGCGCCGACGAGCCCTTCCGTTCCGACGGACGACCCGGCTCCGGCAAACAGCCCTGCGCCATCGGCCTGTATCGGCGAGGGCGGCAGCTGGAAGAACTGGCCGTGGCCGAACGTGCCGATGGGCTCGCCGAAGTGCCCGTGAGCGCAATCATCGCTAACGCGCCAAAACCAAAACGGCGAAAACAACCCCATACACAGTAGCCGACGATAGCGGAATCAACGACTTACGCGGGTGACAAGGACGTTTGACACGTCGGGCAAAACAGGCAGACAATTCCATCATGGGCAAGGTGCCGCCCGGGCGTGCAAGTGCGATGAATGAGGCGACGCCTCACGCCCCCTCGAACTGCAACCTCGCCAGCCTGGCGTAGAGCCCGTTCGCGGCCACGAGCTCGGCATGCGTGCCCTGCTCGACGATCTTGCCCTGGTCCATCACCAGGATGCGGTCGCAGGACAGCACGGTGGCGAGGCGGTGCGCTATCACCAGCGTGGTGCGGTGGCTCATCAGCTCCTCAAGCGCGGTCTGCACCAGCGTCTCGCTTTCGGCGTCGAGTGCGGAGGTGGCTTCATCGAGCAGCAAGAGCGGTGCATCGCGCAGGATGGCGCGCGCGATCGCGATGCGCTGGCGCTGGCCGCCGGAGAGCGTCACGCCGCGCTCGCCGAGCGGGGTGTCGAAACCTTCGGGCAGGCGGCGGATGAACTCGGTGGCATGCGCGAGCTCGGCGGCATGCTCGACCTCGGCGTCGGTCGCATCGGGCCGGCCGAAGCGGATGTTCTCGCGGGCGCTTGCGGCGAACACATTCGAACTCTTGCGGCACCAGCGCGATGCGGGAACGGAAGTCACGCGGGTCGGCAGACTTCACCGGCACGCCGTCAAGCGAGATCACGCCGTTGCGCGGATCGTAGAACCGCAGCAGCAGATGGAAGATCGTGCTCTTGCCGGCGCCGGACGGGCCGACGATCGCAACCTTCTCGCCAGGACGCACGGTGAACGACACGGCGTCGAGCACATTGGCATCGGGCCGTGCCGGATAAGAAAAGCTGACGTGATCGAAGCCGACCTCGCCACGCCCCGGCACCGGCAGCGCGCGCGGCGAGGCGGGCGCTTTGATGTCGGGCTGCACGTGCAGGATCTCGAACAGGCGCTCGGCGGCGCCGGAAGCCGCCGAAATCTCGCCCCAGACCTCGCTGAGCTGGCCGAGGCCTGCGGCCGCGAAGGCCGTGTAGAGCACGAACTGGCCGAGCCGACCCGGCGAAATCGTGCCGGTCAGCACGTCGTGCGAGCCGATCCAGAGGATCGCGACCACGCTTGCGAACACGATGAAGATGATGATGGCGGTGAGCACCGCACGCGCCTGCGTCGATGTCCGCGCCGCCTCATAGGCCTGCTCGACCTCGCCGCCGAAACGCTTCGCAGCCAGTCCTTCGCTGGTATAGGCCTGCACAGTGCGGATCGCGCCGATCAGCTCGCCCGCATAGGCGGACGCGTCGGCAAGCGTATCCTGCGCGTTGCGCGAGAGACGCCGCACCCAGCGCCCGAAGGCGACCAGCGGCAGCACGATCAGCGGGATCGCAAGCAGCACGAAGCCGGAGAGACGCGGGCTGGTGATCACCATCATGGCTGCCGCGCCAAAAAACATCATCAGATTGCGCAGCGCGATCGAGACGGAGGCGCCGACCGCGGACTTGATCTGGGTGGTATCGGCGGTGAGCCGCGACACCAGCTCGCCGCTGCGCGCGGAATCGAAGAAGGCCGGCGAGAGCGAGAGCAGATGCGCGAAGACCTCACTGCGCAGATCGGCGACGATGCGCTCGCCGATCGTCATCACGAGGTAGAAGCGCGACGCGCTCGCGAGTGCGAGCACGGCGACGACCGCGATCATGACCGAGAAGTAGCTGTTGATCAGCGCGATGCCTTCCGGCGTCAGGCCGAAATCGATCATCCGGCGCACCGCGACCGGCACCAGCAGCGTGGTCAGTGCGGCGACCGTCAGCGAGACGAAGGCGAGTGCGGCGCGGCCGCGATAGCGGGCCACATAAGGCGCGAGCGCCAACAGCGGCCGCAGCTTTGCGCGGCTCTTCGCTGGCTGATCGATCAACTCGGCTTCGATCGACGCGGCGGGGACCTTTTCGCCCTCGTCGCGGTACTGGTCGTCAAGCCGTTCCACAGCGCTCATGAGATCGGACCCAAGGAGACAGATTGGATCCACATAGGCCGCTGCAGGGGGAGTGGCAAATCCGGGATGTCCCTTAGGGGACGGCCCGGTTCTCCTTTGCCCACAATGGCTTGTTTTAGGGTCTCCTGTGGGTTATAGAGCGCCCAAATCCGTCATCGATTATCACTCAAGCGAGCGGCGCCGATCGCCCTAGGAATTGCCATGAAAGCCGAAATTCATCCGGATTATCATACGATTAAGGTCGTGATGACCGACGGAACCGAGTACCTGACCCGCTCCACCTGGGGCAAGGAAGGCGACACGCTGAACCTCGACATCGACCCGAAGTCGCACCCGGCCTGGACCGGCGGCAACGCCCAGCTGATGGATCGCGGCGGCCGCGTCTCGCGCTTCCAGAAGAAGTTTTCGGGCTTTCTCAAAAAGGATTGATCCGGCCGTTTCCGGCCGCGAACGAAAAACGCCCCTGGGGAACCAGGGGCGTTTTTGTTTTGCTGTCATTCCGGGGCGCGACAAGGTCGCGAAGAAAATCCATAACCACGATCGGGAGCATGGATTCCCGGCCCGCGCCAAGAGGCGCGTCCCGGAATGACAGCTGTGATTGGAGATTGGCTTACCGCTCGAACGCCGCCTTCAGCGCGTTGAGGTGCGGCACCAGCGGATTGCCGATCGACGGATGATCAACCGGCGGGGTGTGGATGGTGGTGTCGAGGCGGCGCACGCGGGTCTGCAGGCTCATCGAGCGATGGATCAGCTCCTGGAGCTGCGACGGCAGCTTCTCGATGATGTCGGCCGGACCGGGATCGGCGGCGCTGAGCTTGACCTTGGTCTTTTCGCGGTTGGCCTGGCCCAGCGTCATCTCGCCTTCCTTCACCGCACGATGCAGCAGCAGCCATGAGGCGAGCTGCATCAGGCGGGTGGTGAGACGCATGCTCTCGGTTGCGTAGGTGAGGCTGACGGCGCGGTCGAGCGCCTTGGCCTCGTTGCGGCCGGCGCCGTCGAGATAGGCGGCGGTCT
The DNA here is from genome assembly GCA_963819355.1 of uncultured Alphaproteobacteria bacterium. GTDB lineage: Bacteria > Pseudomonadota > Alphaproteobacteria > Rhizobiales > Xanthobacteraceae > Bradyrhizobium. Next base: position 283,695 of record CAWFVZ010000033.1, read on the forward strand.
CTTCGACGAGATCCATGCCCTCGCGGAACAGGGCGCCAAACGCCGCAGAATTGGTGAACCGCTCGCTGAGTTGAACGAGAGCGCCGTCGGCTTGCAAACGTTCCATGGTTAACGCCCCTTACGCAACTGTTTACCCGTCCGGCTTGGCGCCGGCTTATGATGAACAAATCATTGCGCGGGCGGATCGCGGAGTCCAGCGACAAGCGCGGATATGGTTTCCGCGGGTCTTTCCTCGGAATTCAGCCCGAGTGAGAAACAAAAAAGAGCCGCCGGAAAACCGGCGGCTTTGAAAGTTGATAACAGGGAGGCGTCAAACAGAGTGGACAGGAGCCACTCGGTGTCCAAACGAGGACAGTTCCAGTCATAAACCCGAAAGCTTAATCGGGAGTAAACGAGCTATTATTTTGAGGCTTCGTTAGCCATATAGGTCAGTGGCCGAGCGGGAGTGGAGGCACGGAGGTCTCCACGAGTCGCCCCGGCGAAGGCCGGGGCCCATAACCACAGGGAGTGGTTTGACGAAGACCCGCCGTTCGGTACTGCTTTCAAAGCCCATAGACAGATCACGCGGTATGGGTCCCGGCCTTCGCCGGGACGACAGCAGTTGTAAGGTGACTACGACTTGAAGACGCTGTTCGCCGCATCGCGCGAGGCGCGCTTTTTGGCGGCGGCTTCCTCCAATCTTGTAATTTCGGTCTTCAGCAGGGCAACGCGCTCCGTCAGTTCCTCGACCGACAACAGTGAGAGGTCCTGTCCAATCTCGTGGGTGACCTTCTTGCGCGGGCGGTCGTCGTCCTCGATCGGCATCGTCGTTCCTCCTGCGTTTGCGGACCACACGGCCGAGGCGGTTGCCAGCCCGGACCGCGCTGGCTAATCAAAGGCCTCGTTCTCCCTCGCACCTTTGCTCAAGGACACATCATGGACAAGCTGCCCGCGCAAATGACCGTGGTCGCCATCTCCCAGCCCGGCGGACCGGAGGTGCTGGTGCCGGAACAACGGGCGCTGCCGCAGCCCGGTCCCGACGAAATCCTGGTCAAGGTGCAGGCGGCCGGCGTCAACCGGCCCGACGTGGCGCAGCGTTCCGGCGCCTATCCGCCGCCGCCCGGCGCCAGCGACCTGCCCGGCCTTGAGATCGCCGGCGAAGTGGTGGCGGTGGGCAGCAACGCCAAGCGGCACAAGATCGGCGACAAGGTGATGTCGCTCGTCGCCGGCGGCGGCTATGCGCAGTATTGCATCGCGCAGGACGCGCAAGCCATGAGCGTGCCGCCGGCGCTGTCGATCAAGGAAGCCGGCGCGCTGCCGGAAACCCTGATGACAGTCTGGCACAATGTGTTCGAGCGCGGCGGGCTGAAGGCCGGCGAGACGCTGCTGATCCACGGCGGCTCCTCGGGCATCGGCACCATGGCGATCCAGCTCGCGAAAGCGTTCGGCGCGAAGGTGTTCGTCACCGTGGGCTCGCAGGACAAGATCGATGCCTGTCTCAAGCTGGGGGCGGACCGCGCCATCAACTACAAGACCGAGGACTTCGTCGCCGTGGTCAAGGAAGAGACCAACAAGGCCGGCGTCAATCTGATCCTCGACATGGTCGCTGGTGACTATGTCGACCGCAACTACGATGCCGCCGCGGTCGACGGCCGTATCGTGCAGATCGCAACCCTCAACGGCCCCAAGATCAGCGTCAACATCGCCAAGGTGATGGTGAAGCGCCTCACCCATACAGGCTCGACGCTGCGCCCCCGTAGTAATGCGGACAAGGCGGCGATGGTGGCCGCGATCGAGGCCAAAGTGATGCCGCTCTTGCGCGAAGGCCGCGTCAAACCGCTGATGGACAGCGCTTTCCCGCTGGAAAAGGCATCCGACGCGCACCGGCGCATGGAGACCTCCGCACATATTGGCAAAATTGTGTTAGAGGTCTAGGCCGCTGACCGACCAAGCGAGGCGGAAACCCTTTGATTTTCCTCGCTTTCGTGCCATCTATCGCGAAATGCCGAACCACTTCCGTCCGGTCTGAAATCGCCTTTACGTGCCAGCCTTGGACCCAGCCTTGCACTCAGAGTTTGCGTCGAACGCGGAGAACTGACCTTGCGTCTGATCAGGTGCCTCGCGCCCATCGCGCTGGGCCTCATGATTCTTGTCGCCGCGTCGCCTGCACGCGCGCTTGACGCTGTCAGCGTTCGCGGTGACGCGCCCGCAATCGACCTCACCGGCGTGCTCGAGCATCAGCGCAGCGACGCCGACCGCATCCAGGTCTCCACCGCGCCAGGCACCGACGGCATCGTCCGCCGCATCGAGGTGCGCGCCCGCGAGGGCGGCCAGAACTGGGTCGTGTTCGCGCTCGCCAACAACACCGATGACCAGCTCGACCGCCTGATCGTCGCCCCGCATTACCGCATCGTGTCCTCGGGGCTGTTGTGGCCCGACCTCGGGCTGTCGCGCATCGCGACCATTACGCCCTCGACCGGCGACCGGCCGGAGCGCCAGGAAAGCCCGACCGCCGACGTGTTCCGCATCACGCTCGATCCCGGCGCGGTCGTCACCTTCGTCGCGGAACTGCGCACCGACAAGCTGCCGCAGCTCTATCTGTGGGAGCCGGAAGCCTACAAGGACAAGGTCAACTCCTTCACGCTGTACCAGGGCATCGTGATCGGCATCTCCGGGCTTTTGGCCCTCGTTCTCACCATCCTGTTCGTGGTGAAGGGCAGCATCATGTTCCCGGCCGCGGCGGCGCTGGCCTGGGCGGTGCTGGTCTATATCGGCGTCGATTTCGGCTTCTGGGGCAAGGTGCTCGACATGTCGAACAACGCCGAGCGCATCTGGCGCGCGGCGGGTGAGGCGATTTTGGCGGCGACGCTGCTGGTGTTCCTGTTCGCCTATCTCAACCTCAGTCGATGGCATGTGCGCTACTCCCACATCACGGTTGGCTGGCTCGCCTTCCTGGGCTCCCTCGTCGCGCTCGCTCTGTTCGATCCGGCCGTCGCGTCCGGCATCGCGCGCATCTCGCTGGTGCTGATCGCCTTCGCCGGCTTCGCACTGATCGTCTATCTCTCCACCCACGGTTTCGACCGCGCGGTGCTGTTGATCCCGACCTGGTTCCTGCTGGTGGTCTGGGTGGTCGCGGCCGGCATGACGGTGGCGGGCTCAGTCACCAACGACATCGTCGGCCCTGCCCTGCTCGGCGGCCTCGTGCTGATCGTGATGCTGATCGGCTTCACTGTCATGCAGCACGCCTTTGCCGGCGGCGGCGCCACCACCGGTGTCGTCTCCGACATCGAGCGGCGGGCGCTGGCGCTGGCCGGTTCCGGCGATCTGATCTGGGACTGGGACGTCTCCGCCGACAAGGTCTTCACCAGCCCCGAGACCGAAGCCCTGCTCGGCCTCAAGCGCGGCACGCTGGAAGGCCCGGCCGCCTCCTGGCTCGAAGTGCTGCACCCGCTCGACCAGGATCGCTTCCGCGCTGCGCTGGACAGCGTGCTCGACCAGCGCCGCGGCCGCCTGGTGCAGGATTTCCGCCTGCGCACGCCGGACGGACATTTCATGTGGTTCGCGCTGAAGGCGCGCCCGGTGGTCGGCTCCGACGGCGAGGTCTCGCGCGTGGTCGGCACGCTCACCGACGTCACCGAGTTGCGCAACGCCGAGGAACGCCTGCTGCACGATTCCGTGCATGACAACCTCACCGGCCTGCCCAACCGCAAACTGTTCATGGACCGGCTCGGCGCGGTGGCGCATTTCGCCAAGACCATGCCGACATTGCGACCGACGCTGATGGTGATCGACCTCGACCGCTTCAAGCAGGTCAACGATTCCGTCGGGATTGCGGTCGGCAATTCCATCCTGCTGACGCTCGCCCGCCGCCTCACCCGCATCCTGAAGCCGCAGGATACGCTGGCACGGCTCGCCGGCGACCAGTTCGGCCTGATCCTGCTGTCGGAGCAGGACCCCGCCCGCATCACCGCCTTCGCCGAGACCATCCGCAAGACCATCCGCGCGCCGATCGCCTTCAACGACCGCGAGATTTTTCTCACCGCCTCGATCGGGCTCGCGCTTTCCGATCCGCAAGTTCAGCTCACCGACGAGATCATCAAGGACGCCGAGCTTGCGATGTATCATTCCAAGCGCATCGGCGGCGACCGCATCGACGTCTACAAGCCCGCCATGCGCGCGCGAAAAACCGACCGCCTGACGCTGGAGAGCGAGCTGCGCCGCGCCATCGAGCGGCAGGAGCTCACGATCCTGTATCAGCCGATTGTCCGCCTGGAGGACCGTTCGGTCGCCGGCTTCGAGGCGCTGGTGCGCTGGGATCACCCGAAGCTCGGGCGCATGGCGCCATCGGAATTCATCACCATCGCGGAAGAGACCGGCCTGATCATCGACCTCGGCATGTTCGTGCTCGACCAGACCGCCAAGCAGCTCTCGATCTGGCAGCGCGCGATGCGCTCGCGCGAGCCGATCTTCGCCAGCGTCAACGTCTCGTCGCGGCAGTTGCTGCGCCACGATCTGATCCACGACATCCGCACCGTGCTGTCGCGCTCCTCGGTGGCGCGCGGCACGCTGAAGCTGGAACTGACGGAATCGCTGGTGATGGAGAATCCGGAGCACGCAGCCCAGATGCTGACGCGGATCCGCGAGCTCGGCACCGGCCTGTCGCTCGACGATTTCGGCACCGGCCATTCCTCGCTGGCCTATCTCCAGCGCTTCCCGTTCGACACCATCAAGATCGACCAGTCCTTCGTCCGCACCACCAACCGCGGCACCCGGCCGGTGATCCTGAAGTCGATCATCGCGCTCGCGCATGATCTCGGCATGGACGTGGTGGCGGAAGGCGCCGAGACCGATTCCGACGCGGTCGAGCTCTACCAGCTCGGCTGCGAATACGCGCAGGGCTTTGCCTTCGGCGAGCCGATGGACGCGGATGCGGCGATGCGGCTGCTGACGGAAGTCCGGCTGGAAGCGGCGAGCTAGTCGCTCTTTGCCGTCGGGCGCCGCCGGTCACTCTTCTGCTTCGTGAACCGCACCGTCTGGCCGTCCGGCATCCGCGTGGCCTTAAAACCCGCGACGAGGCAGGCTTCGCGCTGCGGCATCTTGATATCCGGGCTGCGCGAGGTGTCCCACCAGGAGGCACGATTCGCGGCACGCGGCAGGGCCGCGCCGATGATCTCCTCGATCTCTTCAAAGCTCAGCACGAACTCCGCCTGCTTGTGCCGCATCAGGTAATCGCGCAATGCGTCGTAGTCGTTCACCGCCGTCCTCTATCCCTTTGTCCGCGGCCTGATCTGCTCAAATCCGTGGCCTTCCGAAACCAATTCTTAACTCATTGCGGCAGCGCCGTCGCGGCTTAAACACTACGCAAGATTTCGGGCGCATCCACTAGGGTCGGGAGCATAGGATGGTGTCTGGATGGCGCGACGTCACGGCCCACCGGCCGTGGCGCATTTCGGCGAAGCTGCTGATCATCTCGTCGGTCGTGACGGTGATCGGCTTTTCCACCATTTGCGTCAACGTGATGCTCGACATGCGCCGCGGCGAGGAGGCGCTGGCACACCAGACGCTGGAAAACCTGGCCACGTCGATCGACGCCGACATCAGCCGCAACTTCGACATCTACGACCTGTCCCTGAAGGCGGTCGCCAGCAACATGCTGCTGCCCGAAATCAACACGGTCTCGAGGGCGATCCGCCAGCTCATCCTGTTCGACCACTCCACGACCGCAAAACATTTCGGCGCCATCCAGGTGTTCGATGCCGACGGCAGGCTGACCATCGACGCCTCCACGCTCGATCCCCAGCAGGAGAGCCGCGCCGACGAGGACTATTTCAGGATTCATCGCGACAATCCCGGCGCCGACCTTTTCATCAGTCGCCCGATGCTGTTCCGCGGCGCCTATTCCATCGTGCTGAGCCGGCGTCTCAGCGATACCGACGGCGGCTTCATGGGGGTCGTCGCCGGCTCGATCCGCTTCAGCTATTTCCACGAATTGTTCGAACGGCTGAACCTCGACCCCGAGGACACCATCACCGTGCTCAAGCGCGACCGCACCATCATGATGCGGCGGCCGTTCGATCTCGACATCATCGGCAGGAATTTGAACGACCGCCAGGCCTGGAAGGCCGACAATCTCCGCGCGGGCAGCTCCTTTGCGGGACAGGGCCCGGTCGATCCGACCGCGCGGCTCTATGCGCGCAGCGGCGACAGCGGTCCGTTGTTCGTGGTGGCAGGCAAACCGCTGAACGCGGTTTACGCGCTGTGGCAGAAGGAAGCGCTCCGCATCGGCGCCGTGGTCCTGATGCTCTCCCTGTTCGTGCTGGGATCGGCGATCGTGCTCGCCCGCGAGATCGGCCGGCGTGCGGATGCCGAAAGCAAGCTCGAGGAGATGGCGACGACCGACGCGCTCACCGGCTTGCGCAACCGCCGCAAGTTCGACCATGTCATCGACATCGAATGGCGCCGCGCCATGCGTCAGAAAACGCAGGTCGCGCTGCTGATGATCGATGCCGATCACTTCAAGGCCTATAACGACACGTTCGGCCACCAGGCCGGCGACCAGGTGCTGGTCGGTATCGCCATCTGCATCTCCAATTCGGTACGCCGGGCGGGAGACTGCGCCGCGCGCTATGGCGGCGAGGAGTTCGCCGTGCTGCTGCCGAACACCTCAGACACCGACGCCTTCAAGGTCGCCGAGACCATCCGCGCCAAGGTGCAGGGCTGGTCCCACGGCGGGGCGGGATCGACCGTATCCTGCGGCATCGCCAGCCTCGCGCCGACCGCCGACATGGACTGGGCCATCCTGGTCGCCGCCGCCGACAAGGCGCTTTACGCAGCGAAAGCCGGCGGCCGCAACCAGTCGGTGGTCGCAAGCCTTCCCAAGCTGTCGCTGGTGGCGTGAGGCTCACCGTCGTCCCGGCGAAGGCCGGGACATAGCTACTGCCCCAGATACTTCTTCATCTCCGCGATCAGCCCATCGCGCAGCTCGGGCCGCTTCAGCCCGTAGGCGATGTTGGCGCGCAGGAAGCCGGGCTTGGAGCCGCAATCATGGCGCTCGCCCTCGAACTCGACGCCGTAGAATTTCTGCGATCTGGCGAGCCCGATCATGGCGTCGGTCAACTGGATCTCGCCGCCGGCGCCGCGCTCCTGGGTCTCCAAAATCTTGAAGATTTCCGGCTGGAGAATGTAGCGGCCGGTGATCGAGAGGTTGGAGGGCGCGGTGCCCTTGGCCGGCTTCTCGATCATGCCGTCGACCTCGAACATCTTGCCGGTGCGTTTTCCGACGCCGCAGATGCCGTATTGGTGGGTCAGATGGTCGGGTACCCCCTCGACCGCGATCAGGTTGGATTTCTCGCCGAGCGAGGCCGCGGTCTCGATCATCTGCTTCAGGCAGCCGGGCGTGTTGAGCACGAGCTCGTCCGGCAGCACCACCGCGAACGGCTCGTTGCCGACGATGTCGCGCGCGCACCAGACCGCGTGGCCGAGGCCGAGCGGCGCCTGCTGGCGGGTGAAGCTGACGGCACCGGCTTCCGGCTGGTTCTGCGCCAAAATCTCCTGCTCGGCTTTCTTGCCACGCGCCGCCAGTGTGGCGTCGAGCTCGAACATCTTGTCGAAATGATCTTCAATGACATTTTTGTTGCGGCCGGTGACGAAGATGAAATGCTCGATGCCGGCTTCCCTCGCCTCGTCATAGACGTACTGGATCAGCGGCTTGTCGACGATGGTCAGCATTTCCTTCGGCATCGCCTTGGTGGCAGGCAAAACACGAGTGCCGAGGCCGGCGACGGGGAATACGGCTTTGCGGATTTTCATGTGATTGATCGAATACCTTGGGGCGCATGTGAAAGAAGCAATGACATCTTGCTAGCGGTTTTGCAGCCGGTAACAAAGGCGGATGTTGGGCTCCGTCTCGGGGAATTTGAGAAAAAGGTGACCAGCAAAAATTCACCTTTGTTAAGATATTGGCAACCGTAACGAGGCCTCCTGATGGCGGATTTCCGGCCGGACGGGTGAGACATGAGGCAATTGGTGACAGGGGTAGCTTTATCTTTGACCGGCGCAACAATGCTTGCGGCCGCTCTGCTGTTCCCGCCTGCCGCGCAAGCGCAGTCCCAGAACGGCCTGTCGAACCTGTTCGGCGGCATTTTCTCCGGCGCGAGCCCGGCGCCCGCGCAACCTGCGCCCGGCCCCGGCGGCGCTCAAACGGGAGCTCAGCCCTGGAGCGGCGAGGACGGCGGCTCCGGCCATCCGCTGATGACGGCGGCCGCGATCCGCGAGGCGGCCGGCAATTTCGACAATTGCGTTGCGGGGATGTGGCCTGATGCCGCACGCCGCAACATCACGCAGGAGAACTTTCAGCGCTTCACCGCAGGCCTCGCGCCCGATCTGCGCATCATGGACCTGATGGATTCGCAGCCCGAGTTCACCAAATCGATCTGGGACTATCTCGACATCCTCGTGAACGACAACCGGCTTGCCAAGGGCAAGGAAGTCCTCGCCAAATACAAGGCGCAGTTCGACGCAACCGAGAAAGCCTTCGGCGTCGATCGCTATATCATCGCGGCGATCTGGGGCATCGAGTCCAATTATTCGACGCAGATGGGCGACCGCAGCGTGCTGCAATCGACCGCGACGCTCGCCTGCGTCGGCCGCCGCCAGGCCTATTTCAGGGACGAGTTCCTCTCGGCGCTCGAGATCCTCAACCGCGGTGATCTCAGGCCTGAGCAGATGCGCGGCTCCTGGGCCGGCGCCTTCGGCCCGACCCAGTTCATGCCGACCGCCTTCAAGCGCTTTGCCGTGGACGGCGATGGCGATGGAAGGCGCGACGTCGTCGACAACGCAAGCGACCTGATCGCCTCCACTGCCAACAATCTGAAGAAGGACGGCTGGCAGAGCGGGCAGACCTGGGGATTCGAGGTCGTGGTGCCGCAGGGCTTCAACTACATGCTGGCCGACCGCGCCAAGGCGATGACGATCGCGCAATGGGAAAAGCTCGGAATGAAGCGCCCGACCAATCAGCCCTTCCCGCATCCGGCGGAAAAAGCCTATCTGCTGGCGCCCGCTGGCGCGCAGGGACCAGGCTTCCTGATGCTGCAGAACTTCCGGGTCATCATGAAATACAATCCGGCCGAGGCTTATGCGATGGCGATCGGCCATTTTGCCGACCGCCTGCGCGGCGGCCAGCCCTTCGTGCAGCCCTGGCCGCGGCAGGAGCGGGAATTGTCCCGCACCGAGCGGCTGGAACTCCAGCAGTTGCTGGTCCAGCGCGGCTTGTACAAGGGCACCCCGGACGGCCAGTTCGGCGGCCAGACCCGGGACGCGCTGCGCAGCTTCCAGGCCTCGATCGGGGTGCCCGCCGACGGATTCGCCTCCTCGGACGTGCTGGAACGGCTGCGCGGGCGGTAAAATCGCGCCGAAAGTAACCCTGACCAGGGATTTTGCCGGCTGATCCCCGGTATATGGGGCAGGAATCTGCAACAAAATCTGCAAGAGAATTTGCCCGCTTGCGGCCCGATTCCGTTATTATATCGAGCCTATTCCAGCCCCCGTTGCGCGCGCCCGAGATCGCATGTCGAAGCCAAAATCGTTTTTCAAGGCGCTGACCGAGACCGGCCCGTTGATCGCGCTGGGGACGGCGCTTGCGATCCTGGTCTCGATCGCGGGGCCCGCCTCGGCGCAATTCTTCAACTTCCCGGGCTTCGGCGGCCCGCCGCAGCGCTCGGCGCCGCCGCCACGAAGCGGCGGAGGATGGTTCGGCGGCGATTTCTTCACGCCGTTCCAGCAGCAGCAGCAGCAGGCGCCGCGGCAGGATTTTTCGCGCGCACCGGCGCCGGCCAAGCGCGACACCATCCCAGACAAGAACGTGCTGGTGATCGGCGACGCGATGGCCGACTGGCTCGCCTACGGTCTTGAAGACGCCTACACCGAGCAGCCGGACATGGGCGTGCTCCGCAAGCACAAGACCACGTCCGGCCTGATCAAGTACCAGCCGAAGGGCGAGCCCTCGGACTGGGCGGCGGCCGCGAAGGGCATCCTCGAGACCGAAAAGCCCGACGTCATCGTCGTGATGCTGGGCCTCAACGACCGCATCGCGATCCGCGAGGCTGCACCCGACAAGTCAGACAAGGCCGCGGACAAGGACAAGAAGAACGACAAGGGCGCGCGCGCCAAGCCGCAGGGCAAGCCGGGCGACGCCAAGCCGGACACCGCTGCCAAGCCCGAGGACAAGCCGGCGGACACCGACCTGCCACAGGACGACGCCGACAACCTCGATACACCTGCGGCCGTGCCCGAAAAGACGGCGCGCAATCCGAACGGCCTCTACGAATTCCGCGACGACCGCTGGGTCGAGCTCTACAGCAAGAAGATCGAGGAGCTCGCCAACGTCCTCAAAGCCAAGGGCGTGCCGGTGCTGTGGGTTGGCCTGCCTGCGATCCGCGGGCCGAAGGGCACCGCGGACATGCTGTTCCTGGATTCGCTCTATCGCGAAGGCGCGGCCAAGGCCGGCATCACCTATGTCGACGTCTGGGACGGCTTCGTCGATGAAGGCGGCCGCTTCATGCCGAGAGGTCCGGACTTCGAGGGCCAGCCCCGCAAGCTGCGCTCCGATGACGGCGTTTACTTCACCAAGCCCGGCGCGCGGAAGCTCGCGCATTATGTCGAGCGCGAGATCACGCGTCTGCTCGCCGGCCGCTCCGGTCCGATCGCGCTGCCGAGCGAACCGGCAACGCCCGACACCAACGTCGAGCCCGGCAAGCCCGCGCCGCGGCCGCTGGCGGGCCCGATCGTGCCGCTGGTCGCGGCCTCGATCTCGACCGATCAATTGCTGGGCGGACCGGGCACGCGACCCGCCGCCGTCGATGCACTCGCCGCGAAGACGCTGGTGAAGGGCGAGCCGCTGGCCGCGCCCGCGGGCCGCGCCGACGATTATGCCTGGCCGCGCCGCGAAGTTGGTCGCGAGCAGGCCAAGGGCGATACGCCGGTGGCGGCGACGACGCCTGACGGTAGCGTTGCTGCTCCCGGCACGCCGGGTGCGGCCGCTGCGATCGCGCCGCCAAAGCTCGCGCCGAAGAAGCCGGCGGTGCAGCAGCAGCAGCCGGCGCAGGCGACGCCGTCATTGCGTGATTTCTTCGGCTTCGGCGGTTTCGGCTCTCCGCAGCCGGCGCCGCGTCAGCTGGCACCGGCACCTGGGCCGCGCAATCCCAATCCGCCCCCCGCGATCCCGCGTCCGCCGGGCAACGTTGGGCGATCGGCGGAAGTGGTTCGGTAGCCCTCTCTCTGATCTAGGATGTCATTCCGGGGCGCGACGAAGTCGCGAGCCCGGAATGACGTGACGGGCTGCTAGCCGTAATAGCGCCAGCGCGGCGGCGGACGACGTGCGGGGCGCGACATCAACAAAGCCAGCGCGAAGCCGATGCCGCCGGCGACCAGCAGTGCGCCGAACGGATTGTCCCGCACCTTCTGGGCGATCGCCTGTGAACCGTCGCGGAAGGTCTCGCCGCTGTTGTCGTAAGCATCCTTGGCGTAGCCGGCCGCCGTCTCGCCGGCGTCACGCACGGCATCCTTGGCCTGGCCGTAGAGATTCTGCACGGTGCCGGCGGCTTCCCTCGCCTTGCCCGACGCCTGTGTCTGCGCATCGCCCGCGAGATCCCCGACGGCGCCTTCCGCGCGTCCGGCGAATTCCTTGGCCGATCCAACAATCCGATCCTTGTCCATATGGTCCTCCTCGGGGGTCAGCCGAGGTAACCGATCAGGCGCAGCGCAGTTCCAATTGCCTTATCGTTTGAGCGTGATCTTTTCGGAAAACCGCTGCGCACTTTTCCGGATCACGCTCTAGAGAATGAGCCCGCCATCGACGACCAGCGTCTGGCCGATGATGTAGGACGACAGCGGCGAGGCCAGGAACAGCGCCGCGCCCGCCATGTCGGCCGGCGTACCCAATCGCCGCAGTGGAATGCGCGCCAGCGCGCCTTCGAGCCGCTTGGGATTGTCGGTCGTCACCTTGGTCATCTTGGTGTCGACGAGGCCGGGCGCGATACCGTTGACGCGGATGCCGTCCTCGGCCCAGGCCTCGCCCAGTGTCCGCGTCAATCCGACCGCGCCGGTCTTCGACGCGTTGTAGGCGGGATTGCCCATGGTGGAATGATAGGCCGCGGTCGACGACACCACGATCAGCGCGCCTTTGGTATCCCGCAACATGGAATGGAAGCGCGTCGCACACGCCATCAGGCTCATCAGATTGACCTCGACGACCTTGCGGAAGCCCGCCATCTCGAATTCGCCGCGGCGATAGATCACCGCGCCCTGCGCGAGCACCAGGATATCGAGCCGGTTGAAGGACGGCTTGAACGCTTCGATCGCGCCCGCATTGCTGACGTCGAGCTGCGCATAGGAAAGACCTGAGAGATCGGAGCCCTGCTCCGCCGAATATTCCGCAGGCTGGGCACGCGTTCCGCAAACCGCGACAGCTGCACCCCTCGCGCGGAACGCTTGCGCGATGCCGTTGCCGATTCCGCTGGAACCACCGACGACCAGCACCTGCTTCCTTGAGAAATCGAGCTCGTTCGCCATCGCGGCCTCCCCTTTTGTTTTGCTTGTTTGACCTGTCTGCGGATCGATGCCAGCCTTGTCAATCTCATAACAAGAAACAAGAGACCGCGAGGAAACAGCATGTCCGAGTTCAAACAGCTCAGCCGGTCCGTGAAGGGCCTGACCGTTCTCGTCACCGGCGCGGCGAGCGGCATGGGGCGCGCCACTGCGCGCGTGTTCGCGGCCGAAGGCGCGAACGTCGCGGCCACCGATTATGACGAGCAGGGCGCGCAGGCGGTCGCCAAGGAGATCGCGGCAAGCGGCGGCGCGGCCAAGGCGTGGAAGCTCGACGTCGCCGACGGCAGCGAGATCAAGCGCGTCGTCGACGACGTCGCGACGCATTTCGGCGGGCTCGACATCATCGTCAACAATGCCGGCATCTCCGTGCGCGTCGCGATCGACGACGAGGCTTACGAGGACGCCTGGGCCAAGGGGCATCGCCGTGATGCTGACGGCGCATCCGCGCATCATCCGCGCCGCGCTGCCCCACCTTCGCAAGTCGAAGAGCCCGCGCATCGTCAACATCGCCTCGACCGAGGCACTCGGCGCCACCGCATTGCACAGCCCCTATTCGGCGGCCAAGGGCGGCGTCGCCAGCCTCACCCGCTCGCTCGCCGTCGAGCTCGGCCGCGAGGGCATCACCGTCAACTGCATCTGCCCGGGCCCGATCCGCACCGCCATCACCGACCGCATCTCCGAGGAGCACAAGACGATCTACGCCAAGCGCCGCACTGCGCTCGGCCGCTACGGCGATCCCGAGGAGGTCGCGCATATGACGCTGAGCCTGTGCCTGCCGGCGGCTTCCTTCCTCACCGGCGCGGTGATCCCGGTCGACGGCGGCTTGATGGCGCGCAACGCGTGAGAGCCGAGACGCTTGCAAGAGATGCGCGCGCCAGCGTTGACAACGCCGGGCGCGGGAGTAGCTTTTTCGCGAGCAGAGCGGGACCAACCGCTCGCGGTTCGCGGGAGAAACGCCATGACGATCGCCATCCGGCAGCTTCAGAAACATTTTGTCGGCGAGGTTTCGGGCCTCGACCTGCGAAAGCCGCTCACCGGAGCGAAGCGCGCGAGGTCGAGGCCGCCATGGACAAATATGCGGTGCTCGTCTTCCACGACCAGGACGTCACCGACGAGCAGCAGATGGCCTTCGCGCTGAATTTCGGCCAACGCGAGGATGCGCGCGGCGGCACCGTCACCAAGGCGAAGGACTACCGGCTCGACTCCGGCCTGAACGATGTCTCCAATCTCGGCAAGGACGGCAAGCCGCTGGCAAAAGACAGCCGCACACATCTGTTCAATCTCGGCAACTGCCTGTGGCATTCCGACAGTTCGTTCCGCCCGATCCCGGCAAAGTTCTCGTTGCTGTCGGCGCGCGTGGTGAACCCGAAGGGCGGCAACACCGAATTCGCCGACATGCGCGCGGCCTATGACGCGCTCGACGACGAGACCAAGGCGGAGATCGAGGACCTCGTCTGCGAGCACTCGCTGATGTATTCGCGGGGATCGCTCGGCTTCACCGAATACACCGACGACGAAAAGCAGATGTTCAAGCCGGTGCTGCAGCGGCTGGTGCGGACCCATCCCGTGCATCGCCGCAAGTCGCTGTATCTGTCATCGCATGCCGGCAAGATCGTGAGCATGAGCGTGCCCGAGGGACGGCTGTTGCTGCGCGATCTCAACGAGCACGCGACCAACGCGGAATTCGTCTACGTCCACAAATGGAAGCTGCATGACCTCGTGATGTGGGACAACCGCCAGACCATGCACCGCGTCCGCCGCTACGACCAGTCCCAGCCCCGCGACATGCGGCGGGCCACGGTGGCGGGAACGGAGCCGACGGTGCAGCAGCAGGCGGCGGAGTAGGCCACCGCTGTCGTCCCGGACTTGAGCCGGGACCCATACCCGGCGTTTGTGAGGACGATAGCTCCTCTAAGCGCAGGTCAAAGGGGCGCAGCGCAGATCCGGGACGACGGCGGGCGGCTAGCAGCTACGCGTGCCCGGCCTCGTTCGAGAGCATGCCGGGATCGATGCCGATCTTGCGCAAGGCGCGTCCGTACTTCTCGTCGACGTCGTCGCCGAAGATCAGATCCGCGTCCGCATCGCAATGCAGCCAGCCATTGCTCTGGATCTCGGTCTCGAGCTGGCCCGGCGCCCAGCCGGCATAGCCGAGCGCAAGGATGGCGTGCTTCGGCCCGGAGCCGTTGGCGATCGCCCGCAGGATGTCGACGGTCGCGGTGAGGCAGACGCCGTCGTCGATCCGCAGTGTCGCGTTCTCGATGTAGAAATCGCTGGAATGCAGCACGAAACCGCGGCCGGTGTCGACCGGGCCGCCGCGCAGCACCTTCATGCTTTCGGCATTTTCGGGCAGCTTGATGTGCTCGCCCTTCTTGATGATGCCGAGCTGCTGCAAGAGCTCGGGGAAATCGATGCTGCCTGCCGGATGGTTGACGATGATGCCCATCGCGCCCTCGGCGGAATGCGCGCAAAGATAGATCACCGAGCGCTCGAAGCGGGAGTCGCCCATCACCGGCATCGCGATCAGGAGCCGGCCGTCGAGATAACTGGCCGAACCGGGAAGCGCGGGGCCTGCGCTGCGCGTGCTTTCGCCCGTCCTTTTGCCTGTGGGAGCCATCGGTGAAGCACTCCAGTTTCAATTCCTATCCTGATGTCGGGCCGGGCTGCTGTCAAATCAAGGCTTGCAGATACTTGATTCAAGTGCATCCATCACAAGCAATTCAATGGTTTGCCCCGGGGCAACCCTGTAAAGACGTGCCATGCTGACAAGAGTTCCCCTGCATGCGGCGATTGGCGTCGCGACAACCATGCTTGCGTCGTCGCTGGCGATGGTAGCCCATGCCGACGACGCTTCGCCGTGGCAGCGCGACGGACATTCCGCGGTGCGATTGCTCGCGGGATCGCGCAGCGGCGCGGTCCTGCTCGGCGGTATTGCCCTCCAGCTTCAGCCCGGCTGGAAAACCTATTGGCGCATGCCAGGCGATTCCGGCGTTCCGCCACGGTTCGACTTCTCGAAGTCGGACAATGTCGAAGCGGTGACAGTGATGTGGCCGGCGCCGCTGAAGTTCGACGACGGCGCGGGCGGTCATTCGATCGGCTATCACGACCAGGTCGTGCTGCCCTTGCGCATCGTCGCCAAGGCTGCCGACAAGCCGGTGACGTTGCGCGTCGAGATCAATTACGCCGTCTGCGAAAAGCTCTGCATTCCGGTCGAGGCCAATGTCGAGCTCGGCTTCAACAACGTCGCCTCGACCGAAGATGCCAATCTGCGAACAGCGCTCGACACGGTGCCGAAACCCGCCACGATCGGCGATCCCAACCCACTGACCATCCGCGACGTCAAGCGCGACGGGCCCAAGAACGTGGTGGTCGACGTCGTCGTGCCTGATAGCGGCAACGTCAATTTGTTCGTGGAAGGGCCGACGCCGGACTGGTCGCTGCCTATTCCTGATCTGGTCGAGCACAGCCCGCCCGGCGTGAAGCGGTTTTCTTTCCAGCTCGACGGATTGCCGCCTGGCGTCAAGGCTGACGGCGCGGTGCTGAAGTTCACGCTGGTCGGGCCGCAGAAGTCGTACGAGTTCAATACGAATCTGGAGTGAGCTCCAGTTGTCGTCCCGGACAAGCGCAGCGAAGCGGAGCGCAGATCCGGGACCCATACGCCGCAGCAATAGTTTTGCGAAAATTCGGAGTTACTGGCTTCGCGCCGCAACTTCTCCCTGTGGTTATGGGTCCCGGCCTTCGCCGGGACGACACCGGGGATGGTGCAACAGCATGCCCTCACCCAACCAAATCTTAACGAATGGTTGCTAATCCCGGGGACCACCGCATCAAGCCTGCCGCAGCATTGCGGGACGCCTGGGGATCTCTACGTGGCCGTGACGGATGCAGAACGCGCAACGACCGGACCGGCCGGGCTGATCGCGCGGCTGCGTGCCGGGCTGACCGGCGGATCGAGCGAGGCGTCGCTGACGCGGCGGCTGGCCGGCACCATCTTCATGATCCGCGTCATCAGCGCGGGCCTTGCCTATTTCTCGCAGGTCCTGCTCGCGCGCTGGATGGGGACGTCCGACTACGGCATCTATGTCTATGTCTGGACCTGGGTGCTGCTGCTCGGCAGCATGACGGATTTCGGCATCTCCGCCTCCGCGCAGAAGATCATTCCAGAGTACCGCGCCAGCGGCGACCATGCGTTGCTGCGCGGCTTTCTCTCCGGCAGCCGTTGGCTGACCTTTGCCGTCTCGACACTGGTATCGCTGTCGCTTGCCGGCATCGTCAAGCTGCTCTCGCCCTGGATTGATCCGGCCGAGGTGCTGCCGCTCTATATCGGCTGCATGACCCTGCCCGCCTTCGTCGTCGCCAACACCCAGGACGGCATCGCCCGCTCGCATGACTGGATGCAGCTCGGCTTGATGCCGCAATTCATCATCCGCCAGGCGCTGATCATCGGCATCACGGCCTGCGCCTTCCTGCTCGGCTATCATCTCGGCGCGATCGCGGCGATGATCGCGAGCGCAGGCGCAGTATGGATCGCGATGACCGGGCAGATGGTGGTGCTGAACCGCAAGCTTTCCAATCACATCGAGCCCGGCCCCAAAACCTACGACATCAGCGGCTGGCTCGCCGTCTCGCTGCCGATCCTGCTGGTCGAGAGCTTCTATTTGCTCTTGTCCTACACCGACGTGCTGGTGCTGCAGCAATTCCGCCCTTCCGACGAGGTCGGCGTCTATTTCGCTGTCGTGAAGACGCTGGCGCTGGTGTCGTTCATTCACTACGCGATGTCGGCGACAACGGCGCATCGCTTCGCCGAGTACAATGCGCTCGGCGACAAGGCGCGGCTGTCAGCCTATGTCGCCCATGCCATCAACTGGACGTTCTGGCCGTCGCTGGCGGCGACCGCCGTTCTGCTCGCGCTGGGCAAGCCGCTGCTCTGGCTGTTCGGACCGCAATTCGTGGTCGGCTACGACATCATGTTCGTCGCCGCGATTGGCCTCTTGGTGCGCGCCGCGATCGGGCCGGTCGAACGCCTGCTCAACATGCTCGGTCAGCAGAAGATCTGCGCGCTGGCCTACGCGCTCGCCTTCGTGATGAACCTCGTGCTCTGCATCGCGCTGGTACCGCGCTACGGCGGCCACGGCGCCGCGGCCGCGACCTCGATCTCGCTCACCTTCGAGACCGTGCTGCTGTTCTGGATCGTGCGGCAGCGGCTGGGGCTGCACGTGCTGGCGTTCGGTAAATAGGTATTGCACGCAGTCCTGGCTCGCTCCCTTGGGGGAACGACTGTTTCGCGAGCAGCGCGAGAACAAGACGAAACGCCTGCGTTATCTCCAACTCGAAGTACAATTTTTCTTATTCCACCCAATCGGTTGCACGTCAGGGGAAATTTATTCTACGTCATATTGCTCAACTGACGAGATAAACCTAGATTCCCCCGACCATGATTGATCCGCTCTACGTCGCCTCGGGATTCGGTGTCGGCCTGCTTGTCGGGTTGACCGGCGTGGGAGGCGGCTCGTTGATGACGCCGCTCCTGATCCTGCTGTTTGGCATCCACCCGACCACCGCCGTCGGCACCGACCTGCTTTACGCCGCCGCCACCAAGACCGGCGGCAGCGTGGTGCATGGCTGGTCACGGAGCGTGCACTGGCCGGCGGTGCTTCGGCTCGCCTGCGGCAGCATTCCGGCGAGCGCGCTGACGCTGCTGGTGCTGTGGGAACTCGACCTCAGAAGCGATTCCGAGCGCAATCTGGTCAATCTGGTGCTGTGCTTTGCGCTGTTGCTGACCGCCACGTCGCTGATCTTCCGCAAGTCGATCATGGAGCGCTATCGCCGGCGCCTGGAGGTAAGCGAGCGCACCACGGTGATTGCGACTGTCATCACCGGTCTCGTGCTCGGCGTGCTGGTGTCGATTTCGTCCGTCGGCGCCGGCGCGGTCGGCGTGACCGTGCTGCTGTTGCTCTACCCGCGCCTGCCGATGGCGACCATCGTCGGCTCCGACATCGCGCACGCGGTGCCGCTGACTCTGGTGGCCGGAACCGGGCACTGGATGCTCGGCTCGGTCGACTGGCATCTGATGGGCGTGCTGCTGCTGGGCTCACTGCCCGGCATCATCCTCGGCAGCTATAGCGCGACCCGGGTGCCGGAGACGGTGCTGCGCCTGACGCTCGCCAGCGTCCTGTTCGTGGTCGCCGGCAGGATCATGTTCACGGAATTGAACCTGTCATCCGCCATCGTGACGGCACTGGCCTGGAGCCACTGAACGAAAAACGGCGAGAGCTTCCCGCTCCCGCCGCTTTCGTAACGCGATCCGAAGGCCCTACTCCGCGGTCCAGCCGCCGTCGATCGACAGATTGGTGCCGGTGATCTGCGCGGCATCGTCGCTGCACAGGAACAGCGCAAGGGCCGCGACCTGCTCGGAGGTGACGAACTCCTTGGTCGGCTGCGCGTCGAGCAGCACGTCGTTGATGACCTGCTCGCGCGTCAGGTTGCGGGCCTTCATCGTGTCGGGGATCTGCTTCTCCACCAGCGGCGTCCAGACATAACCGGGGCTGATGCAGTTGCAGGTGATCTTGTTGGTCGCGACTTCCAGCGCCACGGTCTTGGTCAGGCCCGCGATGCCGTGCTTGGCCGACACATAGGCCGACTTGAAGGGCGAGGCGACCAGCGAGTGCGCCGACGCCGTGTTGATGATGCGGCCCCAGCCGCGCTTCTTCATGCCGGGCACCGCGGCGCGGATGGCGTGGAAGGCCGAGGACAGGTTGATCGCGATGATCTGGTCCCACTTCTCGACCGGGAATTCCTCGATCGGCGAGACGAACTGGATGCCGGCATTGTTGACGAGGATGTCGACCGAGCCGAACGTACTTCTCGCCGAGCGCGATCATGCCGGCGATCTCGGCCGGCTTGGTCATGTCGGCGGGCGAGTAGACCGCCTTCACGCCGAAATCGGCCTCGATCGCCGCGCGCTCCTTCTCGATGTCCTCCGGCGTCGCCGAAGCCGTTGATCACGACATTGGCGCCCTCGGCGGCGAAGGCGCGCGCATAGGCGAGCCCGATGCCGCTGGTCGATCCGGTGACGACGGCGTTCTTGCCTGACAGACTACCCATTTATTCGCTCCTTTTTGGCGGGGGCGCGGTGACGTCCCCCGTGAGATCGTAGGTCACCATGGTCTCGTCGGACTGCGGCTGATCCAGCCAATCCTTGTGGCGCATCGACAAATGCACGTCGCGTACGCCGCTTTCCCAGTGCTCGACCATGGCGACATGCGAGAAGTCGTAGTCCTTGGACGAGGATTCGTAGTTCTTGCTGCGATAGATCAGGTGCACCACCGTGACGGTGCTTTCACGCGACGCTTTCGCAAGGAATTCGACGGATGGATCGTTCTTCAGGTAATCCGGCAATTTACCGATCAGGTCGCGCACCGCCCTGCGGGCATTGTGCAACTGCTTGTTCTTGTCGGTGTTCATACGCGTACGGCTGGAGAAGCGGATGTCCTTCTCGCGCTCGGCGGCCTCGAGCAGCGAATTCGGCAAATCGCCGCGGGCGCTGAACAGATCGACCTGAAAGATCAGGAGGTCGCGATCGAGCTCCGCATCCAGCACGAAGTCGAGCGGCGTGTTGGAGGCGATGCCGCCGTCCCAGTAATGCTCGCCGTCGATCACGACCGACGGAAAGCCCGGCGGCAGCGCACCGGAGGCCATGATGTGCTCGGGGCCGATCTTCTTGCCGAGTTTCTTGAACTCGTAATTGTCGAAATATTTGAAGTTGCCCGAGGTGACGCCGACGGCGCCGACCGACAGGCGGGTCTTGAGGTCGTTGATGCGGTCGAAATCGACCAGCCGCTCCAGCGTCTTCTTCAGGGGCGCGGTGTCGTAATAGCTTTCCGCTTCAGGATGGCCGGGCGGCCACATCGGCGCGGGCGGGACGCGCGGGATGAAGAATCCGGGCACGCCGAAGGTCGCGATCAGCGCGGCGCTGGTGGAGTTGAACAGCTCGCGGCCGTGATCGCTCTTGCCGATCGGCTTCCAGGGCACCGGCGCCGAGACCATCTCCCAGAATTCCTTGAGGCGCTTGACCCGGGTATGGCCCTCGTTGCCGGCGATGATGGCAGCGTTGACCGCGCCGATCGAGATGCCTGCGACCCACTCGGGCTCGAAGCCATAGCCGCACAAGGCCTGATAGGCCCCGGCCTGATAGGAGCCAAGCGCGCCGCCGCCCTGTAACACCAGAACGCGTTGCGCATTCGCAGGGACACTGGTGGCTTGGGGACTGTGATCTGTCATGCGGGAACAATAGCAGATGGCGAGCGACCGTGGCGACAGATCGCCGCGGCGTCAATGCATGCGGCCGGGATCAAGTCTGGCTTATCGGGGCTCTGTCGAGGCCAGGATCATGGTCCAGAACACCTTGTACTTGGTGCCTGGAGCATAGCCCGCCGCGATGCCCAATTTTGTGACACCGCTCTTGAGCATGTTGGCGCGATGCGGCGGCGAGTCGCGCCAGCCGGAAAACGCTTCCGCCAGCGTATGATAGCCGGCCGAGACGTTCTCGACGGCCACGGTCGCCGGATAGCCGCCGACGGCAAGCCGCTTGGCCAGCGGCGCGCGGACGTCGTGGTCCATCTTGTTGGCCGCCGCCATGGCCTGGGACTGGGATTCCGCAAGTCTCATCAGGTCGGGATCGATGGCGACGGTGCCGAGGCCGTTGTTTTGGCGATACTGCGAGATCATGATCGCGGCCGCCTGCGCATCGAGCTTGGAGCCCGGGGCGGACATATCGGCATACATGGACGGCTGCTGGACCGGCGCTTCGTTGCCGGCACAGCCAGCGAGAAGCAAAGTGATGAGAATTGCGGCCGCAGCGCGCATGAATCGAGGCCCCCAGAGGAAGGGCCGTTGTTGCATACCAACCGTGGCTGAAAGGTGAATTTTGAGGAAAATCGTTCCTGTCGTTCCGGGGCAGCGCAGAGCGCTGAATCCGGAATCTCGCGCCACAACCTCGGGATTGCGGGTTCGATGCTCCGCATCGCCCCGGAATGACGGGGATTTCTAGCCCGCAAAGATCCGGTAACGGCGGGGATTTAGCCCGATCGTGTCGCCGGCGCGCAGTTCCCGGTCACGGGGGGCGTCGATCTCGATGGTTTCGCCGCCGGGCAAGGCGACCTCGGCCCGCTGCACCGGACCGAAATTCCGGACATGCCGCACGGCGCCCTCAAAGGCGCCGCTGCCGGGCGGGCCGACCAGCATGTCATGTCGCCGCACGAACAGCTTTGACGCGCCAGGCGCAAGCCCGGCCGCGGCCAGGGCGAGCGGCCGGCCGCCGAGACGGACCTCGCCGTTCGCCACCTCCACCGGCAGCTCGATGGATTCGCCGATGAAGCCGTGCACGAAAGCGGTCGCCGGGGTCTCATAGACATCGTCGGGCGTGCCGATCTGCTCGATCCTGCCCTTGTCCATCACGACGACGCGGTTGGCGACTTCGAGCGCCTCTTCCTGGTCGTGGGTGACGAAGATCGAGGTGACGTTGATCTCGTGATGCAGCGAGCGCAGCCATTGCCGCAGTTCTTTCCGCACCTTCGCATCGAGCGCGCCGAAGGGCTCGTCGAGCAGCAGGATGCGCGGCTCGATCGCGAGCGCGCGGGCGAGCGCAATGCGCTGGCGCTGGCCGCCGGAGAGCTGGCTCGGATAGCGGTCGGCAAGCCAGTCGAGCTGCACGAGATCGAGCAATTCCTTGACGCGCCGGCGGATCGTCGCCTCGTCCTTCCGGACCGCGCGCGGCTGCACGCGCAGGCCGAAAGCGACGTTCTCGAACACGCTCATATGGCGGAACAGCGCGTAGTGCTGGAACACGAAGCCGACGTGGCGTTCGCGCGCGCCCTGCGCCAGCGCGTCCTCGCCGTTGAAGGCGACCTCGCCGGAGTCGGGCCAGTCGAGCCCGGCGACGATCCGCAGCAGCGTGGTCTTGCCGGAGCCGGAGGGCCCGAGCAGCGCCAGCAACTCGCCGTCGTTGACCTTGAGGTCGACGCCGTCCAGCGCTGCGAAGCTGCCGAACTTCTTGACGAGATTCCTGACTTCAATGGTCATTGCGTCGTGTCCTTCGTCGAGGTGACGTTCGAGAACGGTCTTTGCGATCAGCGTGACCAGCGCCAGCATCGCCAGCAGCGAGGCGACCGCGAACGGCTGCCACGAACTGGTATTCGTTGTAGAGAATCTCCACCAGCAGCGGCATGGTGTTGGTCTCGCCGCGGATGTGGCCGGAGACGACGGAGACCGCGCCGAACTCGCCCATCGCACGCGCGTTGCAGAGCAGGACGCCATAGAGCACGCCCCATTTGATGTTGGGCAGCGTGACGCGGAAGAAGGTCTGCAAGCCCGAGGCGCCAAGCGAGATCGCCGCCTCTTCCTCCTGCGTGCCCTGCTCCTGCATCAGGGGGATCAGCGCGCGCGCCACGAACGGAAAGGTCACGAAGATGGTCGCAAGCACGATGCCGGGCACCGCGAACAGGATCTGGATGTCGTGATCGCGCAGCCAGGGCCGAAATAGCCCTGCGCGCCGAACAGCAGCACGAAGACGAGACCCGAGATCACCGGGCTGACCGAGAACGGCAGGTCGATCAGCGTAATCAGGAACGTCTTGCCGGTGAACTCGAATTTTGCGATCGCCCAGGCGGCGACGAGACCGAAGACGAGATTGAGCGCTCACCGAAATCGCCGCGACCAGCAGCGTCAGCTTGATCGCGGACAGCGCCTCCGGCTCGGCGAGCGCGTCGAAATAGGCGCAAGATGCCTTTCGAGAAGGCTTGCGCGAACACCACCACCAGCGGCAGCACGACGAAGACGGAGAGGAACAAGATCGCCAGCGCGATGATGGCGATCCGCACCGCCTTCGGCTCGGTGCGCAGGTTGCTGCGCCTGGCCGCATGCGCGCGCGCCTTCGCGTCGGGCGAGGCGAGCGAGACGGAGTCGGCGATCTGCATCGTCATCGCATCCCCCTCAATGCGCCGGGATCCGGTTCTGGGCCCAGCGCTGCAACCGGTTGACCGCGAAGATGATGACAAAGGACACGACCAGCATGACGACCGCGATGGCGGTCGCATCGGCATAGCGGAATTCGGAGAGCCGGATCACGATCAGCAGCGGCGCGATCTCGGAGACGTTCGGCAAATTGCCGGCGATGAAGATCACCGAGCCGTATTCGCCGACCGCGCGGGCGAAGGCGAGGGCCAGCCCCGTCAACAGCGCCGGCGCAAGCGACGGCAGGATCACGCGAATGATGGTCTGCCAGCGGCTGGCCCCGAGGCTGCCCGCGGCCTCCTCGATCTCGGGGTCGAGATCCTGCAGCACCGGCTGCACCGTGCGCACCACAAAGGGAATGCCGATGAAGATCATGGCAACGAAGATGCCGAGCGGCGTGAACGCCACCTTGATGCCGAGCGCTGCAAGCGGCGCGCCCAGCCAGCCCTTCTCGGCGAACAGCGAGGTCAGCGCGACGCCGGCCACCGCCGTCGGCAACGCAAAGGGCACGTCGACGATGGCATCGAACAGCCGCCGACCGGGGAAACGGTAGCGCACCAGCGCCCAGACGATGATGCTGCCCATCACGAGATTGACGCAGGCCGCAGCAAAGGCGAGGCCGAAGGAGACCCGCAATGCATTCAGCGTGCGGCGGCTGGAGAGGATGGCCCAGAACTGCTCAGGGCTAAGCTCGAGCGTGCGCAAAAAGAGCCCGGCGAGCGGAATCAGGATGATGACGGACAGCCAGGTCAGCGTCAGTCCCATCGTGAGACCGAAGCCCGGCAATGCCCGTCGTCGTGCTGCGATTGCGCTCACCAGGCCCTCTGCTTATGCCCCTCCGACAGCGCCCGATCAGTTCTTGTAGATCTGATCGAAGACGCCGCCGTCGGCAAAATGTTCCTTCTGGGCCTTGGTCCAGCCGCCGAGCAATTCGTCGATCGTGAACAGCTCGACCTTTGCGAAGGAGTTTTCATACTTTTTGGCGATCCCGGGATCGCGCGGACGATAGAAATTGCGCGCCGCGATCTCCTGACCTTCCTTGGTGTACCAATATTGGAGGTAGGCATCGGCGGCGTTGCGGGTGCCCTTTTTATCGGCAACCTTGTCGACGATCGCGACCGGCGGTTCGGCGAGGATCGACTGCGGCGGGGCCACGATCTCGAATTTTTCCGGACCGAATTGCTTCAGCGCGAGGTAGGCCTCGTTCTCCCAGGCGAGCAGCACGTCACCGACGCCGCGCTCGACGAAGGTCACGGTCGCGCCGCGCGCGCCGGTATCGAGCACCGGCACTTGCTGATAGAGCTTGCCGATGAAATCCTTGGCCTTGTCGGCGGAACCGTATTTCTTCTGCGCAAAGCCCCAGGCCGCCAGATAATTCCAGCGCGCGCCGCCCGAGGTCTTCGGGTTCGGCGTGATCACGCCGACGCCCGGCTTGAGCAGATCGTCCCAATCCTTGATACCCTTGGGATTGCCCTTGCGCACCAGGAACACGATGGTCGAGGTGTAGGGCGAAGAATTCTGCGGCAGCCGCTTCTGCCAATCCACGGCGATGAGGCCCTTGCCTGCGATCGCGTCGATGTCATAGGCGAGCGCGAGCGTCACGACGTCCGCCTGCAATCCGTCGATCACCGCGCGCGCCTGCGATCCGGTGCCGCCGTGCGACTGCTTGATCTCGACGCTCTTGCCGGTCTCCTTCCGATAGGCGTTCGCAAACGACTTGTTGAACTCGGCATAGAGTTCACGCGTCGGATCATACGACACGTTCAAAAGGTTGATGTCAGCGGCGAGAGCCGAGCTTGCCCCGACGAGGCCTGCCGCAAACAGAACGATACGGCGCATCTTGTCCATCTCCATTCACTTCGACGACGCCACTGTCGGCGAAGGCATGCAGGCGAAACTCGTGGCGAAACGCTCCCAAGTCAACGGAACCGGATTTTCTTGTTCCTAGCCGGGCAGATCGACTGTGCTACGAAATCTTCATCGTGTGGATGCCGCATTCTGTCTTGGCCCGGCCGCGCCAGCGACCCGCGCGCTCATCCTCGCCCTCAGTCGTTCTGCTCGTGCAAGGCATACACCCAACCGAGAGAAAACCGGACGCTTGAAGCGGATGCTGCGGCAATTTGGCACGCGCGTAGATGTCCTTGATCTCCTCGCGCGAGACATTGGCGAAAGGATTGAACTTCAGCCGCGCACCATCCACCTCGACGACCGGAATGTCGGCGCGCACGCCGCCCTGGAAGCGCTTGCGGCCATTAACCCACGCTGAAAACGGCTTCAGCGCCCGCGCCAGCGGCTCGACCTTGCGGATACGGCAGCAGGCATCGGGATTGGAGAACCAGAGGTCCTGATCGGGATCGTCCCGCTTCAGAGCTTCCTCCAGCGGCTTGGTCGAACGAACATCTCTCAAGCCAAGCTTTGCGATCAGCGCGTCGCGATAAGCAAGCGTCTCTTCGAACAGCCAGCCGGTATCGAGGAAGATCACCGGAATCGCCGGATCGACATCTGCCATCACCTTCAACAGCGCGGCCAACTCCGTCCCGAACGATGACACCACGGCGAGCTGATCGCGGCCGACGGTCTTCAGCGCCGCGGCAATGATTTCGGCCGGAGTGGCATCGCGCAATGCGCGGTCGAGCTCATCCGCGGTTGGCAATACCGACGCGGATTGGGATTCAAATTGAGTAGCCATGGCGTTCATGTACCGACACCCTCGGAGTGACGCAGCTGCATGCGCCGGTGCAGCGCCGTGATCCGGCCATCGCCGGTCGGCTGGTAGAACACCGAGTAGCGCTTCGCCGTCTGCATGAAGGCTTCCGCGTCGGCCTGCTTCTTGACCTCGAAGGAATCGAAGCCAGCGCGCAGCATGAACACGAATTGATCGCGCAGCACCTGGCCGGTGGCGCGCAAATCACCGCGATAGCCATAGCGCTCGCGCAGCAACCGGGCCTGGCTGTAGGCGCGTCCGTCGCGGAACGTCGGGAACACCAGCGCAACGGTGGCGACCTTGCCGAGATACGGCACGAGCTCGGCTATGTCGCGGTTGTTCGGCCAGATCACGCCGACCTTGCCGGCGCGCTTGAGCAACGCTTCCGCGTCGCCCAGGAAGCGCTCGGCCGCCACCAGGATGTCGCCGCCGTCGGGCAGCGGCATGTCGACGGCAAGCTTGACGAAGCTGTCGTCGACGATCTTTCCGCCGTTAACGAGTGGCATAGACGCGCTCCTTGAAAGGTTCGACGCCGAGGCGTTTCACCGTGTCCATAAACAGCTCTTCCGGCCGCTCGCGCAGTGCCAGATAGGCTTCCACGATGTCCTCGACGACGTCGGCAACCTCGTCGAACTTGACGCCGGGGCCGATCAGATTGCCGAGCGCGGCGTTCTCGTCGGCGCGGCCGCCGATCGTGATCTGATAGACCTCCTCGCCGTTCTTCTCGACACCGAGAATGCCGATATGGCCGACATGGTGATGGCCGCAGGCGTTGATGCAGCCGGAGATGTTGATGTGCAGCCGGCCGATCAGATTGGCGAGCTCATGATTGGCGAAGCGCCGCGTCAATTCCTGTGCGATCGGGATCGAGCGCGCGTTTGCCAGCGAGCAATAGTCGAGCCCCGGACAGGCGATGATGTCGGTGATCAAATTGACGTTGGGCGTCGCAAGGCCAAGCTTGTCGAGCGCCTTCCACAACGCCGGCAGGTCGCGCTTGGCGACGTGCGGCAGCGCCAGGTTCTGCTCATGGCCGACCCGGATCTCCCCGAAGGAGTATTTGTCGGCGAGATCGGCGAGCGCATCCATCTGCTCGGCCGTGGCATCGCCCGGAGGCGCGCCGATCGGCTTCAGCGAGATCGTGACGATGGAATAGCCCGGGTTCTTGTGCGCGGCGACCGAGTTCTTGCGCCATGCCTCGAACTCGGAGTCGGCCGCGGCCTGCCGCAGCTCGTCCGGCATGTGCGGCAGCTTCTCGTAGGCAGGATAGGTGAAGCGCGAGCGGATATCCTCGATCACCTCGTCGTCAATCTGGAGCGAGGAGTTGCGGATGTGCTGCCATTCCTCCTCGACCTCGCGGGAGAACTTCTCGATGCCGAGCTCGTGCACCAGGATCTTGATGCGCGCCTTGTAGATGTTGTCGCGGCGGCCATACTGATTGTAGACGCGCAGGATCGCCTCGATATAGCTGAGGATATCGCGGCCGTGCACGAAATACTTGATGGTCTTGCCGATGAACGGCGTGCGGCCGAGGCCGCCGCCAACCAGCACCTCGAAGCCGGTTTCGCCCTTCTCGTTCTTGATCAGGCGCAGGCCGATGTCGTGGATCTTGATCGCGGCGCGATCGTGGTCCGACGCGGTGATCGCGATCTTGAACTTGCGCGGCAGGAACGAGAATTCCGGATGCAGCGTGGTGTGCTGGCGGATCAGCTCCGACCAGATGCGGGGATCCTCGATCTCGCCGGGGGCGACACCGGCCCACTGGTCCGAGGTGACGTTGCGCATGTTGTTGCCGGAGGTCTGCATCGCGTGGATGCCGACTTCGGCGAGATCGGCGAGCGCATCCGGCAAGTCCGAAAGCTTGATCCAGTTGAACTGGATGTTCTGGCGCGTGGTGAAATGACCGTAGCCGCGGTCATATTTGCGCGCGACATGGGCAAGCTGCCGCAGCTGGTTCGACGCCAGCGTGCCGTAGGGAATCGCGACGCGGAACATATAGGCGTGCAGTTGCAGATAAACGCCGTTCTGCAAGCGCAGCATCTTGAATTCGTCTTCGGTCAACTCGCCCGAGAGACGGCGCTTCACCTGGTCGCGGAATTCCGAGACGCGCTCGTTGACGAGCGTGCGGTCGATTTCGTCGTAAGCGTACATAAGAGAATGCCTTAAACCTGTGCCGGCTGTCCGATGGTCACGCCGGTGCGGCGGATCTGTTCGCGCAAATTGCCGGGTTCGATCTTGCCGTCCTCGCCGACCTGCACCGGTGCGATATAGGGACCGATCGCGCCGACGTCATCGGCCACGGACTCCGCGAGCAACGCCTTCGCCTCGTCCGAGTTGCGCACGATCGCAGCTTCCGACAGGTCGGCGGACCAGGTCTTGGCAGCGGTGCGGTAAACCACGATGCCGTCCCAGGTGCGGTTTGCGGTCACCACCGAGGGGCCGGCGATTTTGATCTTCTTCTGTTCAAGCGGGGAGGTCATTCGGCTGCATCCAGTAGGTCAGAGATGATTTGAGCTGAGTTTTTCTTCGGAGTTTGACGACTAAGCGAACCGGCATGCCGGACCACGTCGCCGATGATGAGAATGGCGGGACCGCCATCGGTCCGCCGCACCAGCTCGGGCAGGTCGCGCAGCGTGCCGATCGCACCTTGCGCATCGGGCCGCGTGACGCGGGCGAACACGCCGACCGGCGTCTCCGGCGAACGGCCGGCGGCGAACAGGCCGGCGCGCACGGCGGGTGCTGCAGTCATGCCCATGTAGACGACGACGGTCATTTTGGTGTCGGTCAAGGTCGACCAGTCCACCGCCTCCGCGTCGCGCGCCTTGTGCGCGGTGAGGAAGGTGATGCGGGTTGCTTCATGGCGGTAGGTGAGCGGCACCTCGAAATCGGCGGCGCCGCCGAGGCCGGCGGTGATGCCGGGAATGATAGAATAGGCGACACCGGCCGCGCGCAGGGCTTCGACCTCTTCGCCACCGCGGCCGAACACGAAGGGATCGCCACCCTTCAGCCGCACGACCCGCTGGCCGGACTGTGCAGCCTCGATCATGCGCTTGTTGATGGCGTCCTGGCCGATACCGGGCTTGCCGACGCGGCGGCCGACCGGAATGCGCGTGGTGTCGCGGCGGATGCGGTCTAGGATTTCAGGCGAGACAAGCTCGTCGTGGAAGACGATATCGGCATCCTGCAACGCGCGCAGCGCCTTGATGGTGAGGAGATCGGGGTCGCCGGGGCCGGCGCCGACCAGTGCGACCGAGCCTTCCGGCTTGTCGGCGCGCGCGAATCCGGACGGGTCGGAAATCTGCTTGAGCGCCGCATCCGCCTCGCTCCTGCGGCCGGCCAAGACGGAGGCGCCGATCGGACCGTCGATCACACGCTCCCAGAAGCGGCGGCGCAGCGGAAACTCGGCAATGCGTTCGTTGATGGACTTGCGGAAGCCGCCGATGAACTCGGCGAGCTCGCCGATGCGCGCCGGCAGCAGCGCCTCGATCTTCTCGCGCACGCGCCGCGCCACGACGGGAGAAGTGCCGCCGGTGCCGACCGCGACCACGACATCGCCGCGGTCGACGATCGCCGGGAAGATGAAGCTGGAATGTTCGAGATCGTCCATCACATTGACTGGCAGGCCGAGCGATTTCGCACGAACCGACATGGCCATGCCGACATCACCCGCGCCGGCGCAGACGATGGCGACAACGCCGGACAGATCAGCAGCCAGAGGATCGCCGGCCGCGACTTCGATACGGTCCGCATCCTCGGAGCTGAGCTCCAGATCCAGATTGCCGTCGATCGCATGCACGCGGATGCGCGCACCGGCGGCCGCGAGCACGCGCAATTTTGCGCGCAAAAGCTCGCCCGCGCCGATGAGGACCACCGGACCGGTCTTGAGATCGAGAAACACCGGCAAGAACCGCATGCGATACTCGCTTCCCCCACAGACGGGGTTGACTGGAATTATTTTCTATATATGTGTCGTTTCTAGCGCGCAAAGAGAAAATTTTTTCTTCTCTTCCGCACTGCAACTATAGAATTTTCGCCTCCAAACGCAAAGTGGCAGAGATGCATCTTCTCAGCACCGATTCCAGCGCCGATCGACTGGGCTCCACGCCTCTCGTTTCCCAGCAAATTCCGGTCGCGCTGACCGCCCCCAGCATGGACCATCTCGACCAGCTCGAGGCCCAGAGCATCTACATCTTCCGCGAGGCCTTTGCCCGCCTGAAAAAGATCGCCCTGCTGTGGTCGCTCGGCAAGGACTCCAACGTCATGATCTGGTTGGCGCGCAAGGCGTTCTTCGGCCGCCTGCCGTTCCCGGCTCTCCATGTCGACACCGGCAAGAAGTTTCCGGAGATGTATCGGTTCCGCGATCATTACGGGAAAGAGTGGGAGCTCGATCTGCGCGTCGAGCCCTGCCCGCCGATTGATGCCGTCGATCCAACGCTACCGCCCGCGGCCCGTTCCGCCGCGCGCAAGACCGAAGGCCTCAAGATGGCGCTGGCCAAATACGGCTTTGACGGCCTGATCGCCGGCATCCGCCGCGATGAGGAAGCGACGCGCGCCAAGGAGCGCGTGTTCTCGCCGCGCGGCTTAGAGGGCAATTGGGACGTGCGCGACCAGCCGCCGGAGTTCTGGGATCATTTCAATGCGTCGCCGCCGCAGGGCGCGCATTTGCGCATCCATCCGATCCTGCATTGGACCGAGGCCGACATCTGGGCCTACACCAAGCGCGAGAACATCCCGATCATTCCGCTGTATCTGGCGAAGGATGGCAAGCGCTACCGCTCGCTGGGCGATCAGGACATCACCAATCCGGTCGCATCGACCGCGTCGAACATCGACGAGATCCTGATCGAGCTCGAGCAGACCAAGGTGCCGGAGCGCGCCGGCCGTGCGCTCGACCACGAGACCGAGGACGCCTTCGAGCGCCTTCGCGTCGCCGGCTATCTCTGACCTTAGGACGCAACGCGGCTATGAACATGATTGTCACCCCCGCTTCGCCGGCCACCCCGACGGCACCACGTCGATGCCAAATGGCACGACGCGACCGCAGGTCCGCATCGTCATCGTCGGCCATGTCGACCACGGCAAGTCGACGCTGGTCGGCCGCCTCCTGCATGAGACCGGCAGCTTGCCCGACGGCAAGCTCGAGATGCTGAAAGCCGTCAGCGCGCGGCGCGGCATGCCGTTCGAATGGTCGTTCCTGCTCGATGCACTCCAGACCGAGCGCGACCAGGGCATCACCATCGACACCACCCAGATCCGCTTCCGCACCAATTCGCGCGACATCGTCCTGATCGACGCGCCCGGCCACGCCGAATTCTTGCGCAACATGATCACCGGCGCCTCGCAGGCCGACGGCGCGGTGCTGATCATCGACGCGCACGAAGGCGTGCGCGACCAGACAAGGCGGCACGGCTATCTCCTGCATCTGCTCGGCGTGAAGCAGGTCGCGATCGTCGTCAACAAGATGGACCGCGTCGATTTCTCAGCCGACCGCTTCATGGAAATCAGCGACGAGATCTCGGCGCATCTCAACGGCCTCGGCGTGAGGCCGACCGCGATCATCCCGATTTCCGCGCGCGATGGCGACGGCGTCGCGGAGCGCACCGACCGCATCGGCTGGTACAAGGGCCCGACCGTGGTCGAGGCGCTTGATAGGCTCGAACCGGCGCGTGCGCTGGAGGCGCTGGCGCTGCGGCTGCCGGTGCAGGCGATCTACAAGTTCGACGATCGCCGCATCCTGGCTGGCCGCATCGAATCCGGCAGCCTGATTGCCGGCGACGAGATCGTGATCATGCCGGCCGGCAAGATCGCCAAGATCAAGACGGTCGAGAGCTGGCCGGTGACGCCGGTCGCGGGACGGCAGGGCGCCGGCCGCTCGGTCGGCATCACGCTCGACCGCGAATTGTTCATCGAGCGCGGCGACATCATCGCGCATGCCAACGCCGCGCCGCGCGAGACGCGGCGGTTGCGCGCGCGCATCTTCTGGCTGCACGACAAGCCGCTCGTCAAAGGCGAGCAGCTCCTGGTCCGCTGCGGGCCGAAGGAAAGCCGTGCCACCGTGGTGGCGATCGAGAAGGCCGTCGACCCCGGCGAGCTCGAAAGCCGCGAGAACAAGGCGATCGGCCGCAACCATGTCGGCGAGATCGATATCTCTCTTTCCAATCCGATCGCAACCGATCCCTACACCGAGAATCCGCGCACCGGCCGCCTCGTGATCGAGGTGTCCGGGCGCATCGCCGGCGGCGGCCTGGTGTTGTCGGTCGATGCCGGCCAGCGCGCCGTGCCGGTCGACATCGTGCCGGTGGAATCGGCGCTGCGGCCTGATGAGCGCTCGGCGCGCTACCAGCACAATGGCGCGGTGGTCTGGCTCACGGGCTTACCGGCCTCCGGCAAGTCGACGTTGGCGAAGGCGCTGGAGCGGCGGCTGTTCACCAATGGCGGCTCGCCGATCCTGCTCGACGGTGACACGGTGCGTGCGGGGCTCAACAGCGATCTCGGCTTCTCCGCCGCCGACCGCAGCGAGAACATCCGCCGTCTCGCCGAAGTCGCCACGCATCTCGCCCGCAATGGCCATATCGCCATCGTCGCCGCCGTCTCGCCCGCCCGCGAGGACCGCGCCACCGCGCGTCGCATCGCGGATACCGCATTCCGGGAGATCCATGTCGCAACGCCGGCGGAAATCTGCGAGGAACGCGACCCCAAGGGCCACTACAAAAAGGCCCGCGCCGGCGCGCTCGCCTCGTTCACCGGCATCGGCAACGACTACGAGCGGCCCGAGGCCGCCGAGCTCGTGATCGATACCTCGACGCGGACGGTTGCCGAGGCTGCGGATGAGATCGAACAGATGCTGAAGTCAACCGGCGTGCTGTTCGACGAAGTCGTGGACCTCGCCGCGAATATTTGAGCTGATCGTATTTCCCCACCTGTCGTCGCCCGGCTTGACCGGGCGGCCCGGTATTCCAGAGACAGCGTTGGGATGCGGAGATGCCGCTGCGGACTGAATTCCCCGCTTTCGCGGGGAATGACGGCGGCGCGCGGAGCAGCCGCCACCTCTCCTTGACATTTTGACAGACGTCGGGGGCCTTCTCACCGCCCCGATTTTGGGGCTAATAGGTCCCGAAAGCCGCCCCGCGCGGGCGCATTTTGCTGCTGTCGGGTCAAAAGCAGCCAAAAACAGCCATTCCAACAAGAAAGACCATCATGAAACGCGTCGACGCCCACGGATTGAAGATCGCCCCTGTCCTGTTCGATTTCATCGCCAAGGAAGCGGCCCCGAAAACGGGGATCGCGCCGGATGCGTTCTGGGCCGGGGTTGCCGCCATCATCAAGGAGCTGGGGCCGAAAAACCGGTCGCTGCTCGCCGTCCGTGACACGCTGCAGGCCAAGATCGACGACTGGCACCGCGCCAACAAGGGCAAGGCGTTCGACCTCAATGTCTACACCGCCTTCCTGAAGGAGATCGGTTATCTCGTCCCTGAGCCGGCGACGCAGAAGGTCGAGACGGCCAATGTGGACGAGGAGATCGGCAAGATCTGCGGCCCGCAGCTCGTCGTACCCCTGACCAATGCGCGCTATGCGCTGAACGCGGCAAATGCGCGCTGGGGCTCGCTCTATGATGCCTTCTACGGCACCGACGCGATCCCGCACGATCCGTCCGAGAGCGGCAAGGGATACAACAAGGCGCGCGGCGACAAGGTGATCGCCAAAGCCAAGGCGTTCCTCGATGCCGCCGTGCCGCTCGCGACCGGCAGCCACACCGACGTCACCGCCTATAGCGTCGTCGCGGGCCAGCTCGCGGTGAAGCTCAAGAGCGGCAATGCCACCGCGCTGAAGAACGCCGCGCAGTTCGCCGGCTTCCAGGGCGATGTGGCCGCACCGTCCGCGGTGCTGCTCGCCAACAATGGCCTGCATGTCGAGGTCAAGATCGACCGCAGCAGCACGATCGGCAAGGACGATCCGGCCGGCGTGGCCGACATGATCATGGAGTCCGCGGTCTCCACCATCCTCGACATGGAAGACTCGGTCGCGGCCGTCGATGCCGAAGACAAGGTGCTGGTCTATCGCAACACGCTCGGCCTGATGAACGGCACGCTCTCGGCCGACTTCGAAAAGGGCGGCAAGACGCTGACCCGTTCGCTCAACAGCGACCGCAGCTACAAGACCCCGGACGGCAAGGGTGAAGTCAAGCTGCATGGCCGCAGCCTGCTCCTGATGCGCAACTGCGGTCACCACATGTTCACCGACGCGGTGCTGGACGAAAAGGGCGAAGAGGTTCCGGAAGGCCTGCTCGACGCCGCCGTCTCGGGCTTGCTCGCGATCCACGACCTCAAGGGCAATTCAAAGGTCAAGAACAGCCGCACGGGATCTGCCTATATCGTCAAGCCGAAGATGCATGGCCCGGACGAGGTGTCGCTGACCTGCGAGATTTTCGACCAGGTCGAGAAGATGCTGGGCCTGCCCGAGAACACGCTCAAGGTCGGCATCATGGACGAGGAGCGGCGCACCACCGTCAACCTCAAGGCCTGCATCCAGCGCGCCTCCAAGCGCATCATGTTCATCAACACCGGCTTCCTCGACCGCACCGGCGACGAGATCCACACCTCGATGGAGGCGGGTCCGATGATCCGCAAGAACGAGATGAAGGCGCAGGCCTGGATCAAGGCCTATGAAGACTGGAACGTCGACATGGGCCTGATCGACGGCCTGCCCGGCCACGCCCAGATCGGCAAGGGCATGTGGGCCGCGCCGGACAAGATGGCGGACATGCTTCAGCAGAAGCTCGCGCATCCGCAGGCCGGCGCCACCACCGCCTGGGTGCCCTCGCCAACCGCGGCGACGCTGCACGCGCTGCACTACCATCAGGTCAACGTGATCGCGCGCCAGCAGGAGCTGACCAAGGGCGGGCCGCGCGCCAAGCTCTCGGACATCCTCACCATTCCGGTGTCGAAGTCGAACTGGGCGCCCGACGACGTCAAGCAGGAGATCGACAACAACTGCCAGGGCATTCTGGGTTACGTCGTGCGCTGGATCGACCAGGGTGTCGGCTGCTCCAAGGTGCCGGACATCCACGATGTCGGCCTGATGGAAGACCGCGCCACCTTGCGCATCTCCAGCCAGCATCTCGCCAACTGGCTGCATCAGGGCGTCATCACCGAGGCACAGGTGATGGAATCGCTCAAGCGCATGGCCGTCGTCGTCGACAAGCAGAACGCGGGCGATGCGATCTACAAGCCGATGGCGCCGTCATTCGACGGCGTCGCCTTCAAGGCGGCTAGCGACCTCATCTTCAAGGGCCGCGAACAGCCGAACGGTTACACCGAATACATCCTCACCGCGCGCCGCCGCGAGGCCAAGGCGGCGGGCTGAGCGCAGTCACTCGGATACCGAAAGCCCCGGCTCACGCCGGGGCTTTTTTGTTGGCATCCAGTAGGCCGCTAAAACACCGCGAGATATTTCAGCAGCGACACGATGCCGATGATGATGACGACGACGCGCGCGATCTGCTTGGCGCGACCGTCCATCGGCAGCATGTTGATGAGATAAAGCACGAGGATGATAACGAGAAAGGTGACGAGTACGCCGACCAGCATCGCAAGGCCCCCTTCAGCCAAATTGCTAACGAGGTCCTAACGCCTATCTCCCGCGCCGGTTCCATTCAGGCAACCCACTACAACTTCTAGTAAATACGTACTTCTACGGCAGAGCGGCTGCCTAAAACTTTACCCTTTTCGTTTCTGATGCAGAAACCGTTCATGCTGCGAGCCGCAAACGGTACGCGATTGCCGATCTGCCGCGCCCCCCTGTTTTTCGTGTTGCCGGGGCATCTTCACAAATATTGAAATGGGAATTGGGGGGACTTCGATGTTAAATCGTCTGACCGTGTCCGCGCTGCTGAAGGCGGTGATCGCGATCACATCGATCTGCGTGGTGATCGCGCTCTCGCTCACCGCCTACAAGTCCTGGGATCGCCTCAAGACCGCCAACCGCATCTCGCAGATCACCGACGCCTCAGCGGACCTGTTCAAGGCGATGCACAGCCTGCGTACCGACCGCTCGACCACCACGCGGCTCCTGGCTGCGACCGAGCCGATGGACTCCGAGATCGACAAATATCTGCGCGCACTGCGCGACGCCCAGATGCCGGCGATGGCACGCGCGCTCGAGCTGTTGCCGTCCATCGACTTCCCGCAATCCGGCACGCTGGTGCCTGAGCTTGCTCGCCTCAACAAATTGCTGATCGAGGAACAGAAGCAGTTCTGGGAGGACGTCGCCAAGCCCAAGGACCAGCGCCGCGCAAATCTGTCCAAGGAATATCTGGACACGACGCAGGGCCTGCTCGACGTGCTCGACAAGCTGTCGAACACGCTGGCCGCCGCCGTCAACCACCAGGATGCCGAGATCGACCAACTGCTGTCGATCAAGCAGAACGCCTGGTTGCTGCGCAACACCGCGGGCGAAGGCTCTCTGATCGTCTCGATGGGGCTCGCCGCCGGAAAGATCACGCCGGAAGCCCGCTACAACTATACCCAGTATGTCGGCGGCACCAGCGCGGTGTGGAAAGCGCTGGAATTGGCGACGTCGGGCATGCAGTTGCCGCCCACCCTCGTCTCGGCCATGGCTGCGGCCAAGACTGCCTATTTCGATCCGCAATATCTGGCCTTGCGCGACCGCCTCGCGGACACGCTGGTCAAGGGCGAGAAGGCCGAGATGACGGCGAACCAGTGGAGCCCGGTCACGGTCGGCCGCATGGCGAGCGCGGTCGCGGTCGCCGAAGCCGCCCTCGACGCTGCGAGGACGCACACGCTCGATCAGCGCGGTGCCGCGCAACGCGCGCTGACCGTGCAGCTCGTTCTGCTGACGCTTGCCATCGGCCTCGCCGTCGGCGCGATCATGCTGGTCAGCCGCCGCGTCATCAATCCGCTCAACACCATCCGCGACGCGATGCTCAAGGTCGCCGGCGGCGATCTTGCCGTCGACAGCGGCTATCTCGATCGCAAGGACGAGATCGGCGCACTCGCCGGTGCACTGGAAACCTTCAAGCAACAGGCCACCGACAAGCTCAAGATCGAGGAGCACGAGCGCGAGCGCAATGCCGGCGCCGCCGCACGCCAGCGCGCAGTCGAAGTCTATGTCGGCGAGTTCGAGGGCACGGTACGCAAGACGCTCGGCCAATTGAGCGATGCCTCCGGCCAGATGCGCAAGACCTCGGGCGATCTCTCCGCGGTGTCGCGCCAGACCAACGACCGCGTCCAGGTTGCCGGCAAGGCCTCCAACGACGCCTCCATGAGCGTCGACAGTGTCGCGGCGGCTGCGGAAGAGCTCTCTGCCTCGATCAACGACATCAGCCAGCAGGCCGCCCATGCCGCCGGCATCGCCGGCCGCGCCGTCACCCAGGCGCGCGAGACCGACGGCACCGTGCAGGGCCTGGCGAAGTCTGCGGGGCGCATCGGCGAGGTCGTCGGGCTGATCAACACCATTGCGGCACAGACCAATTTGCTGGCGCTCAACGCCACGATCGAGGCTGCGCGCGCCGGTGAAGCCGGACGCGGCTTTGCGGTGGTCGCCTCCGAGGTGAAGTCGCTGGCGAGCCAGACGGCGAAGGCGACGGAGGAAATCTCCGAGCAAATCGCCGACATCCAGAAGGTCGCGGGCGACGCCATCAACGCGATCCAGAGCATCGGCGGTATCATCGGCGAGGTCAACGAGGTCGCAACCGCGATCGCCGCCGCCGTGCAGGAGCAGGGCGCAGCCACGCAGGAGATCACACGCAGCACCCAATATGCTGCGCAGGGCACCAAGAACGTCTCGGACAACATCACCGGCGTGAAAGCGGATGCGGATGCCGCAGCCGCGGCCGCGGATAATGTGAAGAGCGCCTCCGAGATGCTCGAGAGCCAGAGCCGCCAGCTCGGCCACGAGGTCACCGGCTTCCTCGGCAAGATCCGCGCGGCGTAAGGCACGCGCGCGTCACACTCTCAATGTCGTCCTGGCAAGAGAGCAGGACGACATTGAGGTGACAACGTGCCTGAACCCCAATCGCAATCGCGCCAATCGCTGACGCCTACGTAATTTTACGGCAGGAACACACTGTCTAAGTTTTTACCCTTTTCAGGCCAAATGCGTTCCAAGCGCCTGCTTTAGGCAGGCACGTCTGTTGCGCGCATCCCTTTGGTTTCGAAGTTCGTGGGGGTTGCCGTTCTGGGGCACGAACTTCGAAACGCGTACCGGGGTGTCCTATGCTCAATCGCTTGACTGTATCCACGCTGCTGAAAGCGGTGATCCTCTCCACCGCACTTGTCGTCGTCATCGGCTTCTCGATCAGCGCATGGAGCTCATGGGGCCGGCTGCAGCAGGCCAACCGGATCGTCGCGGTCTCTGCCGCTTCGGCCGAGGTGTTCAAGGCGATGGCCAACATCCGGGCCGACCGTTCGACCAGCAACCGCCAGCTCACCTCCGACGTCGCGATGGACAAGGACATCGAGAAATACATCCGCGACATCCGCGAGGCCCTGATGCCGGCGCTGGCCCGCACGCTCGAGATCCTGCCCACGACCGATCTGGCGCAGCGCGACACGCTGCTGGCGGATCTCGGCGCGCTGAACAAGACGCTGCTCGCCGAACAGGCCGAGTTCTGGACCGAGGTCCTCAAGCCCAGGGCCGAACGCCGCGCGGCGCTCGCCAAGGAGTATGTCGCGACCGAGGACACGCTGATGGCGCAGCTCGAAAAGCTCTCGAGCGCGCTCGCCGCGAGCGTCAACCATCAGGACGCGATGATCGACCAGCTCCTGACCGTCAAGCAGATGGCCTGGCTGCTGCGCAGCACGGCCGGCGAATCCTCGCAGATCGTTGGCAATGCGCTCGGCAGCGGCAAGATCACGCCCGAATTGCAGCTGGCCTACACCAAATTCGTCGGTGGTACCGACGCCGCCTGGACCGCGATCGAGCTCGCCGCCTCGGGCATGCAGCTGCCGCCGGCGCTGGCATCCGCGATCTCAGAGACCAAGTCGACCTATTTCGACCCGCAATATGCCGCCACACGTGACGGCGTCATCACGGCGTTCGCCAAGGGCGAGAAGCCGACGATGACCGCGAACCAGTGGAGCCCCTATTCGGTGCCGCGCATGATGACCGCGGTCAAGCTCGCCGATGCCGCCCTGCAGGCCGCCAAGGATCATTCCGCCGAACAGCGCGCGGCCGCCGTACAGTCGCTGCTCGTCAACACTGCGCTGCTCGTCGCCGCGATCCTCCTGACGGGGGCCGCGATGATGGCGGTCAGCCGCCGCGTGATCACGCCGCTGCACAGGATTCGCGACGCCATGCTCAAGGTCGCCGGCGGCGACCTCGGCGTCGACAGCGGCTATGTCGACCGCAAGGACGAGATCGGTTCGCTCGCCGGCGCGCTCGAAACCTTCAAGCAGCAGGCGATCGACAAGCTCAAGATCGAGGAGCAGGAGCGCGAGCGCAACGCGGGCGCGGCGGCGCGCCAGCGCGCGATGGAGACCTATGTCGGCGAATTCGAAGGCGTGGTGCGCAAATCGCTGGGCGAGCTGAGCGAAGCCTCCGGCGAGATGCGCAAGACCTCGGGCGATCTCTCCGCGGTGTCGCGCCAGACCAACGAACGCGTCGAGGTTGCGGGCAAGGCTTCGAACGATGCCTCCACCAGCGTCGAGAGCGTCGCGGCGGCCGCCGAGGAGCTCAGCGCCTCGATCAACGACATCAGCCAGCAGGCCGCGCA
Source organism: uncultured Alphaproteobacteria bacterium (assembly GCA_963819355.1). GTDB lineage: Bacteria > Pseudomonadota > Alphaproteobacteria > Rhizobiales > Xanthobacteraceae > Bradyrhizobium. The sequence continues at coordinate 323,717 of CAWFVZ010000033.1, forward strand.
CGCCGCGGGCATCGCCAGCCGCGCCGTCAACCAGGCCCGCGAGACCGACGGCACCGTTCAAGGGCTGGCGCAGTCCGCGGGACGCATCGGCGAGGTCGTGGGCCTGATCAACACCATCGCGGCGCAGACCAACCTGCTTGCGCTCAACGCCACGATCGAAGCCGCGCGCGCCGGTGAAGCCGGGCGCGGCTTTGCGGTGGTCGCCTCCGAGGTGAAGTCACTGGCGAGCCAGACCGCGAAGGCGACGGAGGAAATCTCCGAGCAGATCGCCGACATCCAGAAGGTCGCGGGCGATGCCATCAACGCGATCCAGGCGATCGGCGGCATCATCGGCGAGGTCAACGAGGTCGCTACCGCCATCGCTGCAGCCGTGCAGCAACAGGGCGCGGCCACCCAGGAAATCACCCGCAGCACGCAATATGCCGCGCAAGGCACCAAGAACGTCTCCGACAACATCACCGGCGTGAAGGCCGACGCCGACACCGCAGCGGGTGCCGCGGAGAACGTCAAGCAGGCCTCCGAGACGCTGGAAACCCAGAGCCGCCAGCTCGGCCATCAGGTCAGCGATTTCCTGGGCAAGATCCGCGCAGCGTAAGGCACGCCGCCGCAACCTACCCGATGTCGTCCTGGCAAAAGCCTGGACGACATCGGGAGGAGCGCCCTCATAAACTTCGGCGCTAACGATCCGTTAAGATCTGCATTTTCGCGACAGCCCTCGCCGTTCGCGCAAGTCGCAGAGATTGCCGTCTACACGCCCGGCGCGCGTTACAACTCTATTTATCCCTTTCTGCGAAAAATGCAGGGTTCGGGGGATTTTCATCATGCTTCGACGTCTGACCGTTTCGACGCTGCTGCAGTCCGTCATTGCCGTTCTGGCAGCCTGCGTCGTCGCGCTGCTGGTGACGACCGCCTGGCAGTCCTGGGAGCGGCTGCGCGCCACCGGCCATATCGCGGCCGTGGCCGAGGCCTCATCGAACGCCTTCAAGGCAATGCACAACCTTCGCACCGATCGCTCGTCGACACCGCGGGTGCTGAACGGCGAAGCGCCGGTGTCGCCGGAGATCGAGAAATTCCTCCGCGGCATTCATGACGCCGAGATGCCGGCGATCCGCGCCACCGCCGCGCTGCTGCCCACGATCCCGTTCGCCGAACAGGCGACCCTGCTCGGAAACCTGAACCAGCAGCTCGACAAACTGGTGACGCTCCAGACCGAAGCCTGGGACGAGATGCGCAAGCCGAAGAAAGTGCGGCGAGCGGCCTTGTCGAAGGACTACACGGACCAGACCGGCACGCTGCTTGCGACGCTGGAGGAGATCTCCGCGCGCCTGACCGGCGTCGTCAATCACAACGACCCCTTGATCGACCAACTGCTGTCGATCAAGCAGGCCGCCTGGCTGTTGCGCAACACCGCCGGCGAGGCCTCCGACCTGGTTGCGACCGGGCTGGTCGCGACCGGCAGCCTGCCGCTGGAGGCACAGCAGACCTACACAAAATTCGTCGGCGCCATCGAGAACGCCTGGAGCGGCCTCGATTCCGCGACACTCGGCATGAAGCTGTCGCCGGAACTCGCCAGCGCAATGAATGCGGCGAAAGCCGCCTATTTCAACGCGGACTATCTGGCGCTGCGCGACAGGCTGATCGACCAGATCATGGTGGGGTCGAAGACCGACATGACCGCAGACCAGTGGACGCCCCTGACGTCGCAGCGCATGGGCACCGCGGTCGCGGTGGCCGAACGCGCGCTCGACGAGGCGCGCGACTATGCGGCCGTTCAGTACGCGGCCGCGAGCCGGGCGCTCGCCGTCCAGATCGCGATGCTGGTCCTCGCCACACTTCTGACGGTCGGGGCGATGCTCACGGTCACGCGCCGGGTCATCCGCCCGCTGCACAATATCCGCGACGCCATGCTCAAGGTCGCCGGCGGCGACCTCACCGTCGACAGCGGCTATCTCGACCGCAAGGACGAGATCGGCGCTCTTGCGGGCGCGCTGGAAACCTTCAAGCAGCAGGCGACGGACAAGCTGCAGATCGAGGCGCAGGAACGCGAGCACAATGCGGGCGCGGCGGCACGTCAGCGCATGATCGAGGCCTCCATCGGAGAGTTCGAGGGGCTGGTGCACGAAACCCTGGCCCAATTGGGCCAGGCCTCCAGCGAGATGCGCAAGACGGCCTCGGAGCTCTCCTCGGTCTCGCGCCAGACCAATGAGCGGGTGCAGATGGCCGGCAAGGCCTCGGGCGATGCCTCCGGCAGCGTCGACAGCGTCGCGGCGGCCGCCGAGGAGCTTTCTGCCTCGATCAACGACATCAGCCAGCAGGCCGCGCACGCCGCAGGCATCGCCAGCCGCGCCGTCAGCCAGGCCCGCGACACCGACGGCACCGTGCAGGGCCTCGCCAAATCGGCCAATCGCATCGGCGAGGTTGTCGGCCTGATCAACACCATCGCGGCGCAGACCAATCTGCTCGCGCTCAACGCCACGATCGAGGCCGCCCGCGCCGGCGAGGCCGGGCGCGGCTTTGCGGTTGTCGCATCCGAAGTGAAGTCGCTGGCGAGCCAGACGGCGAAGGCGACGGAGGATATTTCGGAGCAGATCGCCGACATCCAGAAGGTGGCAGGCGACGCCATCAGCGCGATCCAGGCGATCGGCGGCATCATCGGCGAGGTCAACGAGGTCGCCACCGCAATTGCCGCCGCCGTGCAGGAGCAGGGTGCGGCGACGCAGGAGATCACCCGCAGCACGCAATATGCCGCGCAGGGCACCAAGAACGTCTCTGACAACATCTCCGGCGTGAAAGCCGACGCCGACACCGCGGCCGGTGCGGCGGAGAACGTCAAGCAGGCCTCCGAACTGCTGGAGAGCCAGAGCCGCCAGCTCGGCGATCAGGTCAGCGATTTTCTGGGGAAGATACGCGCGGCGTAGGGCACGCCGGAGCAACATCATCGCTGTCGTCCCGGCGAAGGCCGGGACGACAGCGGAGATTGAGGCGATAGCGCCGCGTCCTACGCAGAGCGCCGCGCTACTCCTTCGCCACCACCGGCACCAGGCGGAATTTGGCGCGCACCGAGTCCGGCAATGGCGAGAAGTTCATCGCGACACCGCGGCGATCATTGGCGTTGCGATTGGCGACGACGAGGCCGTCGGCACCAGCAACGATATCGCCCTTGCGCAAGGTCGGATCGTCCTCGGCCTTGACCGGCGCGAGGCCGGCCGGATCCTTGCCGTTGCAGGTGCAGCCGGCGACGATCTCGTTGCGGTATCGGAAGGCGTTCGGCAGGTCGGAATAGGACTTTCCGTTGTCGGTCGTGGCGTCGTCGATGTTGTTGCCATAGACCATCGAGGTCTCTGCCGTCGGGCAGAAGCTCTTGCAGGATTGCGCCTTGCTCTCGGCATCCGCGCCTTGCGCCGGGAAGTAGCGCCCGTCGCAGCCGCGCACGCAATAGGCCGTGCCGCCGCCATAGGACGCGCGCTGACGCGGCGCGTCATAGCGCGGCATGTCGTCGTTCGGAAACGGCACCCGGATCTCTGGGGCTGGCCGGGCACGGAAGCCTCCGAACAGCGCCGAGAAGAAGTCTTCCGCATGCGCCGCGGGGGTCAATGCAAGACCGAGGGAGGCGACGGCGAAGAGCGCCGCCGCACCGCCGGCCGATTTGCCGATCAAACGTCCAGCCATGACCTCACTCAACCACTGCCGACGTCGGGATGTTCAGCGCCTGGCGACCCGAGGACAGCGTTGTCACGGCAGGCCGCTTCCGGGCGGGGTCACCGCCTCGCGCCATCAACGGCGCGTTCTTCGGCAGCACCACGACCTTGGCGCCGACATTGACCCGGCTGAAGAGGTCGCTGACGTCCTCATTGGTCAGGCGAATGCAGCCGGACGAGACGAACTTGCCGATCGTGGTGGGATCGTTGGTGCCGTGGATGCGGTATTCGCTGGAGCCCAGATACATCGCGCGGGCGCCGAGCGGATTGCCGGGGCCGCCGGCGACGAAGCGCGGCAGATAGGGCTGGCGCGCGATCATTTCGGCCGGCGGATGCCAGTCTGGCCATTCCGCCTTGCGGGTGATGCTCTGCACGCCCGACCAGGTAAATCCTTCGCGGCCGACGCCGACGCCGTAGCGCATGGCGCGGCCCTGGCCGAGCACATAGTAGAGATAAGTGTTGGCGGTATCGATGACGATGGTGCCGGCCGGCTCGTTGCGGTCGAAGCTCACGATCTGCCGGCGCAACCGATCCGGCAGCGCCGCATCCTCGTCGGCGGCCTGCGGCGCCTGGCTGGTGTAGCCCTGCGAATAGGCCTGGTTCTGCGGATACGCTCGTGGCTGCATCGGCGCATAGCCGAGCGTTTGCGCCTGTGCCGCGAACGGTACCGTCAGCAACGCTGTCGCAAAGGCAAAAGCGGTCACGGCGCGCGGCGAGAAGCTGCGACGGAATTCAGAGAATTTTGTCATGTGCTGCCCCGTGGGATGCGTGCATCTTTGTGATGCGGCCTCTCAACAAACGCAGCAGAACCAACTCAGGTTCCGCCGCCCCTGCGGCAATGACGTCACAGTCAAGCGAGCGCAACTTCACGAAACCGCGATGGAACCCTGAGGTCTCTCGCACGTTCTCCCGGTCAACAATGGGCGTGCGGATGAGCGCTTCCGTGCGGGAGAGATATTGTGCGCGTCCTTCCCAGTGAACGTCTGCTTGCCGGCAACAGCGAAGGCGCCCCGCTTCCCGACAGCCACAGCGAGCTGCCACCCGTCATCCGCCGCACCGAGTTCGTCGCCTTTGCGCTCGCCGGCCTGCTCCTGATCGCCATTGTTGCCATACTCTATCTCGCCAAGGCGTTCTTCCTCCCCGTCGTGATGGCCGTCGTCGCCGGCACCATGCTGTCGCCGGCCGCAAGCTTCCTGGAGCGGCGGCGCGTCCCGCGCGCCCTCGGCGCCGTGCTGATCGTGATCGCGGTGACGACGGTGGTCGCGTTCGTGGTCGCGCTGATTGCCGTACCCGCAATGGAGTGGAGCTCGCGCCTCCCGGAGCTGGGCGCGCAGTTGAAGGAGAAGGCGCACGTCTTCGACCGGCCGCTGGCGCTGTGGAAGGAGCTGCAAACCATGGTCGGCGGCTCCGACGGTCTGCCGAGCCTGCCGCTGCCGAAAACGGAATGGGTGCAACCGACACTGGAATTCCTGTCGCCGACCTTCGCCGAATTCCTGCTTTTCTTCGCCACCCTGATCCTGTTCATCGCGAGCTGGCGCGATTTGCGGCGCGCGATGATCATGAATTTCGGCGAGCGCGATGAGCGGCTGCGCACGCTCCAAATCCTCAACGAGATCGAGGTCCATCTCGGCAACTACCTGCTGACCGTCACCATCATCAATATCGGCGTCGGCATCGCCACCGGCATCGTCTGTGCGGTCACCGGCATGCCCAATCCGGCCGGACTGGGCGCGCTTGCGGCTGCGCTCAATTTCATTCCGATCATCGGACCGGTCGCGATGTTCGTCGTGCTGGCCGTGGTCGGGCAGGTCGCGTTCCCGACCATCGGCGGCGGCCTGATGGCGGCGCTCGCCTTCGGCGGCGTCACCTTCCTGGAGGGGCACTTCGTCACGCCGACCATCATCGGCCGCAGGCTGTCGTTGAACGCGCTCGCCGTCTTCATCGCGCTGGCCTTCTGGACCTGGTTGTGGGGACCGATGGGCGCCTTCCTGTCGTCGCCACTCCTGATCGTGGGGCTGATCCTGAAAGAGCATCTGTTGCCGGAGAATTCGCCGCAGCTTCCGCAGGGATGACGGGCTTCCGCCAACGGAACTTCCATCACCACGAAACGTTTTCCGCCCATCTCACCGCCAACAGTTCGGAGCTTGTGATGTCAATAACCGATGGCGAAGCCAGGAAGAGAGACTGGACCGACAAAGCCACCGCAGAAAGCCTCGAGAAGGATGTAGCAGCCGTGAAAAACGATATCGCCGCCCTCACCGACCAGATCACCGACGCGCTCAACACCTTTGCCAACGCGACGGGCAAGCAGGCCCGGCGTGGCTACAAGCAGGCGCGCGAAAACATGGATTCGACGCTCGACGACTTCTCGGAGCGCGGCAGCGCGATGATGGGCGCGGCCCAGGACGCCTATGGCTCTATCGAGGAGACGCTGGAAGACGCGATCACGCAGCGGCCGCTGGCGACCGTCGGCATCGCGCTCGGCATCGGTTTCCTGATTGGCGCGGCCTGGCGCCGGTAAGGCGCACGGCGGATCGGTTACGGCGGCACTTCAGCGCCGCCGCTGTTGGCTTGTGGGGATCTGAGGAGCAAGGCCGTGTTTCAGCGCATCATCGACAGCATCAGCAAATCGACGGGCACGACGATGCGGCTGACCTCGCTTGCGGCAGGTGCCGCCTTCGCGCTGTTCATCACCACATGTTTCCTCTGCGCGGCGGCCTTCATCTCGGTCCTGGAAAAGTACGGCCCCGTGCAGGCCTGTCTTGCTGGCGCTGGCATTTTCTTCCTGCTCACGCTCGTCGCGGCCGGGACTTATTGGGGCTACAAGCGAGAGATGCGCAAGCGCGCCCGCATCGCTGCCGAGCGCGCCGCCAGGTCGGCGGCCTCGAGCATGCTCGCCGATCCAATGCTGCTCGCTACGGGCTTGCAGATCGTCCGCGCCATCGGGATCAAGCGGCTGTTGCCGATCCTGGCGATCGGCGGCGTGGCGCTCGGAGTCATGGCAAGCCGCGCCGGCACCTCGGATGAGGCTTCGGCCGAGCCGGCCGAGTAAGGACGCGGCCGCAACAAGAAAGTTGCGCGGCCGGCCGGACCAGCAGGTCCACGGGACTTCGGCGGCCAGCCTCTGCGCAATATTTCATCACGCCCGGCCGATCCGTCCTCCCTCACGCAAACGCTACTCGGATGGGTAGGCGGTTGCCGCTAAAAGCATCGCCCCTGATTCCAAAAAGTCATTTTCCACGATGAAACCGTCCGTCAAGGCGCACCTTGCTGCATTCCATCACGACGCCAGGCTCTATCTGACGCTCGGCATCGCCAACTGGTCGGTCTTCGTCGACCACATCCCGAACAATGTCGTCAACCTGCTGACGCTGCGAAACTTCGGCTTCAGCGGCGCCGCTGACCTGTTCGTGTTCGTGGTGGGCTATGGCGTCGCCGTCATCCACGGCAGGATGGCGCTGGAGCGCGGCTATGTCGTAGCAGCAACGCGCATCTTCCGCCGCGTCTGGCGGCTCTATGCCGCCTATGTCGTGCTGTTCGTGATCTATATCGACACCATCGCCTATGTCGCCTCGCAATCGATGGCGCCGGAGATCATCAGCGAATACAACATCTCCGGGATACTCGAACATCCGCTGCGCATCCTGGTCCGCGGCCTCCTGCTTCAGGAAGAGCCGCTGAACCTCGATCTGCTGCAACTGATGATTCCCCTGATGGCGTTCTTTCCGTTTGCGCTGTGGGGCCTGTTGCGGCGGCCGAACCTGACGCTGGGGCTGTCTGTGGCATTCTATTTTGCCGCACGCTGGTTCGACTGGAATTTTCAAGCCTATCCGGACCAGGAATGGACCTTCAATCCGTTGTGCTGGCAGATGCTGATGGTGCTGGGCGGCTGGTTCGCCGTCACCGGCGCGTCAGGCCGCGCGCTGCACAACATGGCCTGGCTCCGCGTGCTAGCGGGCGCCTACATCGTGTTCGCGATGGCCATGACCTTGATGCGCCATTCGCCGGCGCTGTCCGTCTGGCTGCCGGATATCGTGCTCAACAGCATCTCGCCGACCGACAAGGAAAACCTCGCGCCCTATCGCGTGGTCCACTTCCTCGCGCTCGCCTTCTTTGCGACCCACCTCATTCCGCCCGACCATCCGGGGCTGCAATGGCGGCCGCTCCAGATGGTGATCAAATGCGGCGAGGAATGGCTCGCCGTGTTCTGCGTCGGCGTATTCCTGTCCTTCGCCGCCCATCTTATCCTGATTACCGGGGCCAATCTGGTCCTGATGCAGATCGGGGTGAGTCTGGCCGGTTTCGCGGCGATGACCGCAGTGGCCTATTATATTTCCTGGTCGAAGCGACAGGACGAGCCGGCCACCTTGCGGCAGCGGGCCTAGCAATTTCGCTAGGCCGGGGACCGCGGCTACGCTATGCGGGACAAGGCGGCCGCGCGGGAATGGCGGCCTCTGCGCAGGGAGACCGGCTTGGTCATGGCGAAAGGCACGAGCGATACGGCCGAGAGCGCGCCCCGGCGCGGCAGGCCGCGCTCGATCGAGACCACCAACGCCATTCTCGAAAGCGCCTATACGCTGATGGCCGCGACCGGCCTTGCCGCGACCACGATCGATGCGGTCGCGCGCCACTCCAACGTCTCCAAGATGACGATCTACAAATGGTGGCCGTCGCGGGAGGCGCTGCTGATCGACGCCTTTCTCCATCACGCCGCGCAAATGCTGCCGCTGCCCCCGGTGAGCGCGGGCACGCCGGTGGTGCGCGCGCGCCGCCATGCCGCCGCCTATGCCGAGGCCCTGCAAGGCGAGTTCGGCAAGGTGCAGCTTGCCGTCATCTCGGAATGCATCTCCAAGACCGGCTCGGCGGAGCTGTTCTATGCCCGCTATCTGCAATTTCGTCGCGACGCGTTGGTGGAGATGATCGCCACCGGCCAGCGCGACGGCAGCATCCAGGCCGAGGGGCCGGCGGAGGATCTCTACGACGCCATCTATGGCAGCCTGTTCTACCGCTACGTCTTCGGCATCGCGCCGATCACGCCGGTCTATGCGCGCAACCTGGTCGACTTGGTGTTGCGGCCGAAGGGCTAGAGGGCGCTGAAAATGCTCGGACCAGGAATTCGCGAAAACCTCATGTCTATTTCTACAGGAGCATCAGCATCATCATGATCAAACGCATCTCGCCATACGCAGGGCTGCTCCACGAAGTGGTCGAGCATGAAGGCGTGCTTTACATCGGTGAAATCGTCGCCGAGGACACGAGCCTTGACATGTCTGGCCAGGCAAACGATGTGCTTGGCCAGCTGTCGCAACTCCTGAAGACTCTTGGGTCCGACCTGGCCAGCGTATTGCAGGTGACCATCTTCGTTACAAATCTGAGCGAAAAGGCCGCGTTCAACGCGGCCTGGAAGGCGCGCTTCGCGGAAGCTCATCTGCCGGCGCGCGCCGTCGTCGGCGTGGCCGATCTCGGCCCGGGCGTCAAACTCGAGATGACCGCAATCGCGGCCCGGCCGACCTCTGCCTGAAGTCCAGGTGCAGGGCATGCTCGTCAAACGCCCGACACGTGGCAGTTGGAAGGGCACGAGGACTACCGCGCCGACTTCACCGGCTGCGAGAGCTTTTCCGTGCGATCGCGCTCGGTCATGTCGACGACTGTTTCCATCGGTGCGGTCAGCTCGTAGACATACGAGACGTCGGTGAAGTAGCGCTTGGCGGTGCCGCCGAGCGCTTCGGGCGCGACGCGATCGAGCAGGATCAGGCCGAAATCCAAATCCGGGCGGCGCGTCGACTCGCTGGTGTTGAACTCCTCCCAGCGAAACTGGAAGACCTCGCCGCCCGCTTCGCCCGTCACCGTCCAGTTTGCGGTGATGTGCGGATGCTTGCCGACCAGCGACAGGCCTTCGTCGGAATGCGAGGCAAGCTCGAAGAACAAGAGCGACAGGCTCTGGGCGGCGCGCGCGCTGACTGCGATGTCCGGGCCGCTGACGGCGATGCGATCGGCATGCGGAATGGCGCGCGCTTCGAACAGACCCTTCAGCTTGACGCCCTGCCACTGGCTCTCGCTGAGCAGCGATACCACGTTGGACATGGCGTGGATGCGCCCGATCAGGAGCTCGCGCGCGACGTCGATATCCGAGCCGTGGCGCAGCGTGCGCGTCACGATCGACTGGATCACCGCGAGGATGTTCTTGACCCGGTGGTTGAGCTCGTCGATCACCGCCGTCAGCCGCCGCTCGAAGCCGATCCGCACCTGGATTTCGCGGCTGAGCCTCAAGTTATTGTAGGCGACATAGCCGAACAGGCCGCACACCATCGCGGTGATGGCGAAGCCGATCGCCGCCACGATGATCGCGGTCTGCTCGGCACGCCGGGCCGAATTGGTCTTCGCGTAATAACCGAGCTGCCAGTCGCGGCCACCGAAGCTCACGGTGCGCGTCGCCGACGGTGCCGGCCCATCCGGCGTTGTCAGACGCGCGGAAACGACCCCCTGGTCGTCGGCAACGAGCTCGCTATTTTCCTTGCGCGGGTCCTTGAGTGCGACCGAGAACAACGACAGATCGTCATTGGTCAGCATCAGTGAGGCGAGCTCGTAGGAAAAAGTGATGAAGCCGACCGGCTCGGTGGCGCCCTCGGGAATGACGGGGCAGCCACGATGACGCCGATCGGCCCATTGCCGCGCAGGAGCGGCACCGGGTCGGAGGCGACCGAGCGCTTCTCGACCCTGGCGCGCGTCAGCATCGCGTTGCGAACCGGGTCCTCATCGTAGCTGCGGCCCGGCAACGCCTTGGTCTCGTCGCTGCGCGGCTCGAGGTCCATTAATACGTCGATCGGCCCGGTGAGCCTCGCCGGGGCGATCGGCTTGTCGCTGTAGTCGCGGATCTGCGGCTTCGGGAAGCCGGCGGCCGCGATCGCGGCTTGTGCCGCAGCGAGCTCGCTCGGCTGCAGCCGGGCGACCCAGCCGGCCACCACGAAATCGGTCTTGAAGGCGTAGATCGCCGAGCGCAGCGGCTCCAGCATATTCGGCTTCAGCACCGACGGCGCGCGGAACAGGCCTGAGGCAACACGCGCCAGCAGCTCACGCTCGGTCGACCTGTCCTGGACAAGGCTCGCATGGACGTCGATCGCGCGCGCCAACGCGATCCGGTCCAGCGCCAGCTCCTGGTCGTGGACACGATAGGCCGCAAGCCCGGAGAGCAAGGCTCCGAGCAGAGCGATAAAGCCGATGATGAAACCCAACCGGACCACGCGACTACTCAGGCGAAGGCAGGAGGTCGGCGATAAACACGGAACATATGAACGCCGCTCGAACGGCCATGTGCCGAAACAGGGTGGACCCCAGTGGCAGAGATAATGACGGAGGAGGCATCTGTACGCAACTTAGGTCACCCAACAAGCTTAATCCGCCCGGCCGATCATCTGGCCAAAGTGACTTTACAAGACGGCTTTGCTTCGGGCACCGGAGGTAGTTAATGGCCGTGTCCGAAATTTGTTCCGCGGATGCCGCTTTGCCTCAAAAGTTAACGGCGGAAAACGCCTGTGCCATGTCGCCGCGGCCCGTCAGCTCGCCCGCTTCAATCCGCACGTTTCAGCCCACCTTTGGTCTCGATGAAGCCGACGATACGGTCGAGCCCCTCGCTCTTCTTCAGATTGGTCATCACGAAGGGACGCTCGCCGCGCATCCGCCTGGCATCAACGTCCATCTTCTCGAGGGACGCACCGACATGGGGCGCGAGGTCGATCTTGTTGATGACCAGAAGGTCGGAGCGGGTGATGCCGGGGCCGCCCTTGGACGGGATCTTGTCGCCGGCGGCAACGTCGATGACGTAGATGGTGAGGTCGGCAAGCTCTGGGGAGAAGGTCGCCGCCAGATTGTCGCCGCCGGACTCGATCAGTACGAGGTCAAGCCCGGGAAATTTGGCGCGCATGTCGGCCACCGCGGCCAGATTCATCGAAGCGTCCTCGCGGATCGCGGTGTGCGGGCAGCCGCCGGTCTCGACGCCGGCGATGCGGTCCGGCGTCAGCGAGCCGGAACGGACAAGGAATTCCGCATCCCATTTGGTGTAGATGTCGTTGGTGATCGCGGCGATGTCGTAGCGCTCGCGCATGGTCTTGCAGAGCAGGTCCATCAATGCGGTCTTGCCCGATCCAACGGGGCCACCGACACCGACACGCAGGGGGCCATGAGACGTAGCCATGTCACTCGCTCTCTCTTGATCGTTTGAAGGCTGTACCGCTCACGAGCGAAACAGCCGCGTATATTGCGTCTCGTGCCGCAGGCTGGCGAGATCGGCGCGGAAGGTCGCACTGCCGAGGTCGTCCAGTGTCGCATTCAGCGCACGATTGGCGGTCGCGGCAACGGCAGCTTCCAGCTTCACCAGCGCACGCTGGCTGTCGGTCTGGCCGAGCGGAATGAGGCGGCTCGCCGCAGAAATCCAGTTCGAGACCACAGCATGGAGGAAGGCGTGCAGCGTCGGTGCCAGCGGCACGCCGTGCATCGCGGCGACCACGCCAACGGCGACGGGATAGACCAGTGGCGTGCGGCATGTCGCGACCATGGCATCCAGGCCGTCGGCATCCCACGCGGCACGCGAGATGTCGATGAAGGCGCGGCCTTGCGAGGTGGTCTCGAGCTGCCGTTCGCGCGACGGCACGAAGGCCGCGGCGAGCTCCGCGACGTCGCTCAAGGACGCATCTTCGCCCGCTTCAGTGGCGCGATAGGCGTGGACCAGGAAGGTCGCATCGCAAAAGCCGGAGCCGTCGCCAAGCATCGCATCGAGCCAGTCGGTGAGCGTCGCGGTGTCAGTGATGTCGCCCGCTTCGACCGCCCATTCGATGCCGCTGGAATACGAGAAACCGCCGACGGGAAACGCCGGCGACAGCCACGTCATCAGCCGGTACAGCGCCGCCGCCTCGCGCTCAGCGAGGTCTCCGGCACTGGCCGGCTCATTTGTGGTCATGAGCATGGCCGTGGCCGTGGTGATGGTCGGGATGGTCGCAATGCTCGTCGTGGTGATGATGGTCGTGGCCATGGTCATGCGCGGCATGATCATGAGCATGGTGGTCGTGACCGTGATGACCATGATCATGGTGATCATGCCCGTGATCGCGATGCGCTTGGTCATCGTGGCTATGCGCATGACCTGCGTCGGCGTATGCGCCGCCTTCGGGATCGAACGGCGCCTCGATCTCGACCACGCGCGCGCCAAGACCCTTCACCATCGCCTCGATGACATGATCGCGGCGGATGCGTAAGGCTTTGGCCATAATCTGCGTCGGCAGGTGGCGGTTGCCGAGATGCCAGCCGACCCGGATGAGGTGGTGCGGATCGTGGCCGCGGATCTCGAGCAGCGGCTCGGGCGCCGCAACCACTTCGACCAGCCGGCCATCCTCCAGCACCAGCGCATCGCCGCCGCGCAGCGCGACGGCATGCTCCAGGTCGAGCAGGAATTCGAGCCCCCGCGTGCCCGTCATCGCCATGCGGCGGCGGTGCCGATCGTCGAAATCGAGCACAACCGTATCCGCCGGCGTTTCCGTAAAGCGGTGCTGCCCCTTGACCTGCGTCGCCCGGATCATGCGCTTTTACCTCGTCTCGACCTTCTCGGGCGTGATGACTTCGATCTTCGGCGGCGCCGTGAAGCACTTCACGGCGACCCGGCCGAACGTCTTCATGTGCTCCTGGCCGCGATGCGGCACCAGCGCCTCGGCGTTCTCCCACTGCTCAACGAACACCATCTTGGAGGGATCGGTGACGCTCTCATGCAAATCATAGGCGATATTGCCGGGTTCTTTCCGCGTCTCCTTGATGCAGGCGGTGGCGGCTGCAATGAATTCGGCGCGCGTCTCGGGCTTGATGGTCAAGGTGGCAACGACGTAGATCACGAGAAATCCTCCCGGCTTTTCTTCTCAGGTTAAGATACCGGGCGGGACCTTAGACCAGGCGGGATCGAACGCAAAACCGGAAAAGCCGTCCCCGGACATGCAATCGGGACATGCTTTTGGAACATGCGTTGAGGCGCTATTTCAGTACATGAAATACCGCTGCGCCATCGGCAGCACCTCGGCGGGCGCACAGGTCAGGAGCTCACCGTCGGCGCGGACCTCATAGGTCTCCGGATCGACCTCGATATTGGGCGTGGCGTCGTTGTGGATCATGCTCTTCTTCGAGATCTTGCCGCGGGTGTTCTGGACGGCATAGAGCTTCTTGTCGATGCCGAGCTTTCGCGCCAGGCCGCCGGTCACCGCGGCCTTCGAGGTGAAGACGACCGAGGACGCCGTCCGCGCCTTGCCGAAAGCGCCGAACATCGGCTGGTAATGCACCGGCTGCGGCGTCGGGATCGAGGCATTGGGATCGCCCATCGGGGCGGCCACGATCATGCCGCCCTTGACGATGCAGTCCGGCTTGACGCCGAAGAAGGCCGGCGACCACAGCACGAGATCGGCGAGCTTGCCCTTCTCCACCGAGCCGATCAGTTTTGAGACGCCATGCGCAATCGCAGGATTGATGGTGTATTTGGCGATGTAGCGCTTGACGCGGAAATTGTCGTTGTCCTTGCCCTTGTCCTGCGGCAGCGCCCCCCGCTGCTTCTTCATCTTGTCGGCGGTCTGCCAGGTGCGGATGATGACCTCCCCGAGACGGCCCATCGCCTGGGAGTCGGACGACATCATCGAGAGCGCGCCGAGGTCGTGCAGAATGTCTTCGGCAGCGATGGTTTCCTTGCGGATGCGGCTTTCGGCGAACGCCAGATCTTCCGCGATCGAGGGATCGAGATGGTGACATACCATCAACATGTCGAGATGCTCGTCGATGGTGTTGCGGGTGAAGGGCCGCGTCGGGTTGGTCGAGGACGGCAGCACGTTCTTCAGGCCTGCGATCTTGATGATGTCGGGGGCGTGGCCGCCGCCGGCGCCCTCGGTGTGGAAGGCGTGGATGGTGCGGCCCTTGAACGCCTTGATCGTGTCCTCGACGAAGCCGGATTCGTTCAGCGTGTCGGAATGCAGCATGACCTGAACGTCGTAGTCGTCGGCCACCGACAGGCAATTGTCGATTGCAGCCGGCGTCGTGCCCCAGTCCTCGTGCAGCTTCAGCGCACAGGCGCCGGCCTTGATCATCTCGATCAGCGGCGCGGGGCGCGAGGCATTACCCTTGCCGGATATGCCGAGATTGACCGGGAAGGCGTCAAACGACTGGATCATCCGCGCGATGTGCCAGGGGCCCGGCGTACAGGTCGTGGCGAAGGTGCCGTGTGACGGGCCGGTGCCGCCGCCGAGCATCGAGGTGACGCCACTCATCAGCGCGTGCTCGATCTGCTGCGGGCAGATGAAATGGATGTGGCTGTCGAAACCGCCGGCAGTGAGGATTTTTCCCTCACCCGCGATCACATCGGTGCCGGGGCCGATGACGATGGTGACGCCCGGCTGGATGTCGGGATTGCCGGCCTTGCCGATCGCCGAGATCATGCCGTCCTTGATGGCGACGTCGGCCTTCACGATGCCCCAATGGTCGACGATCAGCGCATTGGTGATGACGGTATCGGCCGCGCCCTGCTTGTTGGTGACCTGCGACTGCCCCATGCCGTCACGGATCACCTTGCCGCCGCCGAACTTCACTTCCTCGCCATAAATGGTGAAATCCTTCTCGACCTCGATGATGAGATCGGTGTCGGCCAGCCGCACCTTGTCGCCGGTGGTCGGGCCGAACATGTCGGCATAGACGGAACGCTTCATCTTGACGGACATCACAAGCCCCGTTTGCGTTTGAATTTTTGATCAGCGCTCACAGCGAGGCCCTCGCCGTGCGCACCATATTGTCGAATTTTGTGTCGAGCCGGGAATTGCCACCGCGGCAACCGGCGACGACCTGCTCGGCCCAGCCGGTGTAGTCGACGAGATCATCGCGCTCCTCCGGAGTCGGGTCGGAATGAATGCGCGCACCGATATTGCTGATCTTGTCGGCGATCTTGATCAGCTTGGCTCCGGGTGACTTCTTCGGCGCATCGACTACCTGTCGTCGCCGCCGCTCGGCCTTGGGCAGGCTCATATCGTCGGTGCATTCGACGACCAGAGACGCAACGCGGTCGGAAAACTTCTGCGCAAGCTCCTCGCGCGTGGTGTCGGTGTCCTCGATCACGTCATGCAGCCAGCCGGCTGCGACGAGCTCGGCATCGGCGCCATCAGTCGCGGTTGCAAGCAGGTTCGCGACCTCGGCCAGATGATTGATGTAAGGCTCGTTCCCCCGCCCCTTGCGCGCCATGCCGTTATGCCGGCGCGCGGCCAGCTCGGCAGCTTCGGAGATGAGGCGGATGGCCGGGAGCATGCCTCACAGCTTCCCCATCACGTCGCCGCGAAAACCGTAGATCGTCTTCTTGCCGGCGAGCGCGACCAGCTGGACGTCGCGGGTCTGGCCGGGTTCGAAGCGGACGGCGGTGCCGGCGGCGATGTCGAGGCGCATGCCGCGGGCTTTCTTGCGGTCGAATTTCAGCGCCGGGTTGGTCTCGAAGAAATGGTAGTGCGAGCCGACCTGGATCGGCCGGTCGCCGGTGTTGGCGACCGTCAGCGTCACGGTCTTGCGGCCGGCATTGAGCTCGATCTCGCCGTCCTGGATGAAGAGTTCGCCGGGGATCATGTAGTGCTCCTATCGGATCGGCTCGTGCACGGTGACGAGCTTGGTGCCGTCCGGAAAGGTCGCCTCGACCTGGATGTCGTGGATCATCTCGGGGATGCCATGCATCACCTGGTCGCGGGTCAGGACCTGCGCGCCGGACTGCATCAGCTCGGCGACGGTGCGGCCGTCGCGCGCGCCTTCGAGGATGAAATCGGAGATGATCGCGATCGCCTCGGGATGGTTGAGCTTGACGCCGCGCTCCAGCCTGCGGCGCGCCACCATGGCCGCCATCGAGATCAGAAGCTTGTCCTTTTCGCGGGGAGACAGGTTCATGCGAGCAATCTCTGTTTATCATAGTTCAGCATCATCAATTCAGCCACAGCCGCGGCAGCGCCGCGCCGGTGCGCGCCAGCACGGCCATCATGTCGGCGCGCAAGCCGGGCCGCATCTTGGGCACAGAAGCGCGCCATTGCAAATCCATTCCAGGCGGAGATCCCGACCTCGCCGGCGAACGAGTCCGCCGCTTCGCGGATGCGCTCGATCAGCGCCTCATCGCCGGGCACGATCAGGGCCGTGCCGATCGCGGCGCCGCCCTTGGCCACCGCGGATCGTGCGAGCTTGGCGCCGATATTGCCGTCGAGCCGGACGGTCTCGGCAAAGACCAGCCTGCCGCCGCGGCGCAGCCGCCAGCGGTCGACGAATTCGCCCTGCTCGCATCCGCTCGCCCATGGCGGTGCGGCCGAACACGACGATCTCACAGAGCAGAAGCGAGGCGGCATCATCGAGTTCGATGTCGAAGCGGCGATGAACGCGGGCGCGGTCGAACAGGATGGTCTCCTGCGGCAGCCAGCCGAGATGCGCGCCTGCGGCGACCTTCAGCGCAATGTTGAGCTGCGCCGCCGGCCCCGGCGCGCGGTAGACCTTTTCCGCGGCTGCCGTGGTCAGCGTCAGGCGCGCATCTCTCGGCTGCCGTGATCTCGATGTCGAAGCGATCGCCGCCGGCGACGCCGCCCGCCGTGTTGACGAACACGCCGGACAGGCCGTCGTCCTCGGGCGAGGGAAAGCGCACGCGCAAGCGAACCGGATTCATGCAGTATGCCGCGGCGGGTCACGCCGTCGCGGGCATGCACGTCGAACCGCACCGCGCCGCGGGCGCGGTTGGCCGCGAACACCCGAAGATGCTGCCAAGGCATCGCTGCGCATCCGTCCTCCCCCAGCCGGCCGCGGCAGAAACAGCTTACAGCGCCATCTGACGGCTGATTTCGCGCGGGATCGAGATTGGAGCGGTCGCAGGTGAACTTCACCGCGCCGCGATCCATCACCGCGAAACTGTCGCCGAGTTCGCAGGCAAAGTCGAGATATTGTTCGACCAGCACGATGGCGATGTTGCCGAGGTTGCGCAGATAGGAGATGGCCCGGCCGATATCCTTGATGATCGAGGGCTGGATGCCCTCGGTCGGCTCGTCGAGCAGCAGCAGCTTCGGCCGCATCACCAGCGCACGCCCGATCGCGAGCTGCTGTTGCTGGCCGCCGGAGAGGTCGCCGCCGCGCCGGCCGAGCATGGATTGCAGCACCGGGAACAGCGAGAACACGTCGTCCGGGATGTTGCTGGTCCTCGCGCTTGAGCGGCCCGAAGCCGGTCTTGAGGTTCTCCTCCACCGTCAGCAGCGGAAAGATCTCGCGGCCCTGCGGCACGAAGCCGATGCCCTTGCGGGCGCGCTCATAGGGCTTGAGGCCGGTGATGTCGCTGCCGTCGAACACGATCGCGCCGGAGGAGATCGGATACTGGCCGACCATGGCGCGCAACAGCGAGGTCTTGCCGACGCCGTTGCGCCCGAGCACGCAGGTCACCTTGCCGGGCTCGGCCGAGATCGAGACGCCGCGCAGCGCCTGCGCCGCGCCGTAGAAGAGGTTGATGTCCTTGACCTCAAGCATTGCTCAGCGCCCCAGATAGACTTCGATGACCCGCTCGTTGGACGAGACCTGGTCGATGGTTCCTTCGGCAAGCACCGTGCCTTCATGCAGGCAGGTGACCTTGACGCCGAGCTCGCGCACGAAGGTCATGTCGTGCTCGACGACCATGACGGTGTGGTCCTTGTTGATTTCCTTCAGCAGCTCGGCGGTGAGATGCGTCTCGACGTCGGTCATGCCCGGCGACGGGCTCGTCGACCAGCAGCAGCTTCGGATCCTGCGCCAGCAGCATGCCGATCTCGAGCCACTGCTTCTGGCCGTGGCTGAAGGCTGCCGGCGAGGCGGTTGCGCGCATCGGTGAGGCGGATGGTCTCCAGCACCTTGTCGATGCGCTCGCGATCTCCGGCTTGCTGCCGCGCCAGAACAGCGTGCCCTTGACGCTGTGGTCGACATTGAGCGCCAGCAGGAGATTGTCCTGCACGGTCTGGCTCTCGAACACCGTCGGCTTCTGGAATTTGCGGCCGATGCCGAGCTCGGCGATGCGGGTCTCGTCCAGCCGCGTCAGGTCGGTGACGCCGTCGAACAGCACCGTGCCCTCGTCCGGCTTGGTCTTGCCGGTGATGATGTCCATCATCGTGGTCTTGCCGGCGCCGTTCGGGCCGATGATGGCGCGCATCTCGCCGGGCGCCAGCGTCAGCGACAGATTGTTGATGGCGTGGAAGCCGTCGAACGAGACGTGCACGCCGTCGAGATAGAGCATCGCGGAGGTCGCGCGGGTGTCCATGACGTTCATTGCGCCTACTCCGCCATGTTCGGTTCGGTGACGCCGTCTTCGGCCGCCGCGCTCGCGCGTGGCCTCGGCGGAGCGCTTTGCCTTCGACGACTCCCACCAGGCATTGAAGGTGCCGACGATGCCCTTCGGCAGCAGCAGCGTCACCAGGATGAACAGCGCGCCCAGCATGAACAGCCAGTACGGCGCGAGCATGCCGGAGGTGAAGAACGTCTTGGCGTAGTTGACGACGACGGCGCCGAGCGCCGCGCCGACCAGCGTGCCGCGGCCGCCGACCGCGACCCAGATCACCGCCTCGATCGAATTGCCGGGCGCGAATTCGCTCGGGATTGATGATGCCGACCTGCGGCACGTAGAGCGCGCCGGCGACGCCGGCCATGCAGGCCGACAGCGTGAACACGAACAGCTTGTAGGATTCGACGCGGTAGCCGAGGAAGCGGCTGCGCGATTCCGCGTCGCGGATCGCGATCAGCACCTTGCCGAGCTTGGAGGACACGACGGCGCGGCAGATCAGGAAGCTGAGGATCAGCGCCAGACAGCTCAGCGCGAACAGCGCGGCGCGCGTGCCCTCGGCCTGGACGTTGAAGCCGAGAATGTCCTTGAAGTCGGTCAGGCCGTTGTTGCCGCCGAAGCCGAAATCGTTGCGGAAGAAGGCCAGCAGCAGCGCATAGGTCATCGCCTGCGTGATGATCGACAGATACACGCCGGTGACGCGGGAGCGGAAGGCGAGCCAGCCGAAGCAGAAGGCGAGCAGGCCCGGCACGAACAGCACCATCAGCGCCTGCGAACCAGAACATGTCGAAGCCGTACCAGTACCAGGGCAGCTTCGAATAGTTCAGGAACACCATGAAGTCGGGCAGGATCGGATTGCCATAGACGCCGCGGGTGCCGATCTGCCGCATCAGATACATGCCCATGGCGTAGCCGCCGAGCGCGAAGAACGCGCCATGGCCGAGCGAGAGAATGCCGCAATAGCCCCAGATCAGGTCGATCGAGAGCGCGAGAATCGCGTAGCAGACATATTTGCCCCAGAGCGCGACCAGATAGGTCGGCACCTGCAGGAACGAGCCTGCGGGCAGCAGCAGGTTGGAGAGCGGGATCAGGATGCCGCAGGCCGCGACGACGGCGAGGAAGATCGTCGCGCCGCGGTCCAGCGATCGCGTCAGCATGTGCGGGGTCATGCTTCCACCGCACGGCCCTTGAGCGCGAACAGGCCGCGCGGCCGCTTTTGAATGAACAGGATGATCAGAACCAGGATGGCGATCTTGCCGAGCACGGCGCCGGCGACCGGCTCGAGGAATTTGTTGGCGATGCCGAGCGTGAAGGCGCCGACCAGCGTGCCCCAGAGATTGCCGACGCCGCCGAACACGACGACCATGAAGCTGTCGATGATGTAGCTCTGGCCAAGATTGGGGCTGACATTGTCGATCTGCGACAGCGCCACGCCAGCGATGCCGGCGATGCCCGAGCCGAGGCCGAAGGTCAGCGCGTCGACCCGCGAGGTCGCGATGCCCATCGAGGCCGCCATGCGGCGGTTCTGCGTCACGGCGCGCATCTCGAGACCGAGCGCGGTGTAGCGCAGCATCGCGAGCAGGATCGCGAACACGGCAAGCGTGAAGACGAGGATCCAGAGCCGGTTGTAGGTGATGGTGATCTGGCCGAGCTCGAAGGCGCCGCTCATCCAGGAGGGGTTGCCGACCTCGCGGTTGGTCGGGCCGAACATCGTGCGCACCGCCTGCTGCAGCACCAGCGACAGGCCCCAGGTCGCAAGCAGCGTTTCCAGCGGACGGCCATAGAGGAAACGGATGATGCTGCGCTCGATCAGCACGCCGATCGCGCCGGCGACGAGGAAGGCGAGCGGCACCGCGATCAGCAGCGAATAGTCGAACAGTGCGGGATAGCGGGTGCGGATCACCTCCTGCACCACGAAGGTGGTGTAGGCGCCGATCATCACCATCTCGCCATGGGCCATGTTGATGACGCCCATCACGCCGAAGGTGATGGCAAGCCCGATCGCGGCGAGCAACAGCACCGAGCCGAGCGACAGGCCGTACCAGGCATTCTGCACCGTGGACCAGACCGCGAGCGAGCTCTGGATCGAGCTGATGGCGCTCGCCGCCGCCTTCGCGACGGAGGCCGGCTGGTCGGCGCCGATGTCGGTCAGCAGCGCCAGCGCCTCCTGGTCGCCGCGCGCCTTGATGGTGGCGACGGCTTCGAGCTTCTGCACCTCCGTGGCGTCGGATTTGAACAGCAGGATGGCCGCGCGGGCGTCACCGAGCGCGGTCTTGACCGACCTGTTGGTTTCCTTTGCGAGCGCGCCTTCGACCGGCTCGAGCGCCGTCTCCTCATGCGACTTGAAGACGGATTGCGCAGCCTGGAGTCGCGCTTGCGAGATCCGGCGACTGGAGCGTCAGGCCGCCAAGCGCGGCGTCGACGCTGCGGCGCAGGCGGTTGTTGAGGCGGACCGCGCTGGCGCTGTCCGGCACGCTGGCGACAGGCTGGCCAGTCGCGGCATCGATCGATCTTGCCGTCGGCGCCGGTGACATAAACCTTTTTGCTGTCCGGATCGGCCATGAGGCGGCCGTCCTGGAGCGCGCTGATAATGGGAAAAGCCAGCGCATTGCCGCTGCTCGCGACCACGCCGATCGCCTCTTCCGTATCGGAATAATCGTCGTTGGCGAATTTGGCGACCGCATCCTCGAACGGACCGGCAAAGGCCGGCAGCGCGAACGCGATCAGGAATAGCGAGAGGACAAAGGTGCAGAAACGAGCGGATAAATTGGTTGGCACTGTGGATCACCCCGGCAGAAGTGGGGAGAAGGCGGCAGAATAGCCGTCTTCTCCCGTCGTGCAGTAGAACGTCAGATCCGGATCAGGAACCCGAGCCGAGGCACTTGTTGGTCTTGGTGTTGAAGTTGCCGCACTTCTTGCCGACCCAGTCGCCGATCAGGTCCTTGGAGCCGTCGAGCTCCTTCGACCAGGCGTCACCCGCGACGAGACCCGGGGTCTTCCAGACCACGTCGAACTGGCCATTGCCCTTGATCTCGCCGATGAACACCGGCTTGGTGATGTGGTGGTTCGGCAGCATCTTCGATACGCCACCGGTCAGGTTCGGCGCCTCGATGCCGGGAAGAGCATCGATTACCTTGTCCGGATCGGTCGACTTCACCTTCTCGACCGCCTTCACCCACATGTTGAAGCCAATCACGTGCGCTTCCATCGGGTCGTTGGTCGTACGCTTCGGATTCTTGGTGTACGCCTGCCACTCCTTGATGAACTTCTCGTTCGCCGGGGTCTTGATCGACTCGAAGTAGTTCCAGGCAGCGAGATGGCCGAGCAGCGGCTTGGTGTCGATGCCGGCGAGCTCTTCCTCACCCACCGAGAACGCGACCACCGGGATATCCTTCGCCTTGATGCCCTGGTTGCCGAGCTCCTTGTAGAAGGGGACGTTGGCGTCGCCGTTGATGGTCGAGACCACCGCCGTCTTCTTGCCGGCCGAGCCGAACTTCTTGATGTCGGCCACGATGGTCTGCCAGTCGGAGTGACCGAACGGCGTGTAGTTGATCATGATGTCTTCCTGGGCGACACCCTTGGACTTCAGATAGGCTTCCAGGATCTTGTTGGTGGTGCGCGGATAGACGTAGTCGGTGCCAGCGAGCACCCAGCGCTTCACCTTCTCTTCCTTCATCAAATAGTCGACGGCGGGGATCGCCTGCTGGTTCGGCGCCGCGCCGGTATAGAACACGTTACGCTCGGACTCCTCGCCTTCGTACTGGACGGGGTAGAACAGGATGTTGTTGAGCTCCTTGAACACCGGGAGCACCGACTTGCGCGACACCGAGGTCCAGCAGCCGAACACGACCGCAACCTTGTCCTTGGTGATCAGCTCACGCGCCTTCTCCGCGAACAGCGGCCAGTTCGAAGCGGGATCGACCACGACGGCCTCGAGCTTCTTGCCGAGCACGCCGCCCTTCTTGTTCTGCTCGTCGATCAGGAAGAGGATGGTGTCCTTCAGCGTGGTTTCGCTGATGGCCATGGTGCCGGAGAGAGAGTGAAGCACGCCGACCTTGATGGTGCCGTCAGCGGCCTTCGCGCCAGTCAATGAAGCCAGACCGAGCATCAGTCCGGCGGTCGCGGCGAGAACGCCACGGCGGCTAAATGACGCCGCTATATCGTGAGTGGATTTGTTAAGCATGGATTTATCATCTCCCTGACGCAGACGTGAAAAAGACGCTGCGAAACGGCCCCACGGCCGCCTGCGATTAACGGAATCGCAAGAACCATGCCATGGGCTGGGCACCTGCCAAGTGATTGGTCAGTCTAGACAATTTCGTCGCGTTCGAAATTTCGCCGCAGTTCGACTGCTCAAAATTTGGGCGAATAAAATGTATGCTTATGCGGCAATCAGTCTATTTTTCGAGCAGAATAGTACCTCTGGCTAAAATTCCGGCACAACTATTTTTGCACTGCAATCGACGGCGGTAGAACGACTGCCTTGAAAGCGCCCCGTCGATGTTCCATATAGCTGTGGAGATCGCTTGCGAATCGAGCGGTCGTTGCGAGCCGCGTGTTCTTAGGCCCCCTCCGGGGCGTCTGGCTTGCCCCATCTCTCCCAAGCCATCCGACACCCCAAACACGCAGGTGTCTTCTCGACACCCTTGTGCGCGCGCCGCGCCGAATGCGCCGGGCGCCCGCTTTTGACATGGAAAGAACCCATCTTTTGACTTCGTTTCAGGACTTCGGCCTCGCCGAACCCATTGCGCGCGCTCTTCGTCGAAGAGAATTACGTAACCCCAACCCCGATCCAGGCCCAGACCATCCCGCTGGCGCTGACCGGCCGCGACGTCGTCGGCATCGCCCAGACCGGCACCGGCAAGACCGCGTCCTTCGCACTGCCGATCCTGCACCGCCTGCTCGAAAATCGTATCAAGCCGCAGCCCAAGACGGCGCGCGTCCTGGTGCTGTCGCCGACCCGCGAACTGTCCGGCCAGATCCTCGACAGCTTCAACGCCTATGGCCGCCACCTCCGCCTGTCCTCGACACTCGCCATCGGCGGCGTGCCGATGGGCCGCCAGGTCCGCTCATTGATGCAGGGCGTCGAGGTTTTGGTCGCCACCCCGGGCCGCCTGCTCGACCTCGTGCAGAGCAACGGACTGAAGCTTGGAAGCGTCGAATTCCTCGTGCTCGACGAGGCCGACCGCATGCTCGACATGGGCTTCATCAACGACATCCGCAAAATCGTCGCCAAGCTGCCGATCAAGCGGCAGACGCTGTTCTTCTCGGCCACCATGCCGAAGGACATCGCCGAGCTCGCCGACGCCATGCTGCGCGACCCGGCCCGCGTCGCGGTGACCCCGGTCTCCTCGACCGCCGAGCGCATCAACCAGCGCATCATCCAGCTCGACTTCTCGGCCAAGCCCGCCTTCCTGACCAAGCTGCTGAAGGACGAGCCGATCAACCGCGCGCTGGTCTTCACCCGCACCAAGCACGGCGCCGACAAGGTCGTGAAGACGCTCGAGAGGGCCGGCATCGCCGCCAGCGCCATCCACGGCAACAAGTCGCAGAACCATCGCGAGCGGACGCTCGCGCAGTTCCGCTCCGGCGATATCCGCACGCTGGTCGCCACCGACATCGCCGCCCGCGGCATCGATGTCGACGGCATCACTCACGTCATCAATTTCGACATACCGAACGTGCCCGAGACCTATGTCCACCGGATCGGCCGCACTGCGCGCGCCGGCGCCGAAGGCACCGCGATCTCGCTGGTCGCCGGCGGCGAGGAGCTCAGCTATCTCCGCGACATCGAGCGGCTGATCAAGGTGGCACTGCCGCGCGAAGATCTTCGCACCGATGCTGGCCGCCGCGATGCGGGCCCTGCCCCGTCGCAGCAACGGCAGGGCCGGCCGGGCGGCCGCCCGGGCCAGCGCCCGCAAGGCGCACGGCACGGTGACGGACGGCGTACAGATGAAAGGCATGCCGACGGACGCCACCACAGCGCCGGCAAGCAGGGCGACGGACGGCCCGGCGAAGGCCGGCATGGCGATGCGCGGCCTGTTGACGGCCCGAAGGCCTCGAAGGGGTCTCGCCGCCGCCGCTCCGGTGGAAAGATCGCATTCTTCGCCAACCGATCGTCCGGAACCGCGTTCCGCGCATAGCGCGGGGGCGTCTGATGGGATACAAGGCGTGGCCTTTTTGCGCCGTGAGAGTCGGCCGAATGGCCACCCGAACCGCAAACCCCATTCGCACTAGCCGTCCACGACCTGGAGAAATTCATGGCTAAGGAAGAGCTGATCCAGTTCGAAGGACTGGTCACCGAAATCCTCCCCGACGCGCGCTACCGCGTGCAGCTCGACGCCGGGCACGAGATCGTCGCCTACACCGCCGGCAAAATGAAGAAGAACCGCATCAAGACGCTGGCGGGAGACCGCGTGACGGTGGAGATGTCGCCCTATGACCTGGAAAAGGGCCGGCTGATCTTCCGTCACAAGGACGAACGTGCCAGCACGTCGGGTGGACCTCCGCGTCCCGGACAGCGCGGTGGCCAGTTCCGCCGCCGCTGATCCGCTTCAAGCACGCGAGTGCGGAAGTAAAATTCTGACCTGTATGCTGATCCGCCGTGAACATCACGGCGGATCAAAAAATCGTGCACGTCAGGATTGTTTTGAGGCCCCGTTTCCAATAAATTGAAGTAATCGATTTTCGGCCGGACGACATTAGCATCCACCGGTACAGCCGGTTCAGACACGCTGACGACCCTTCCAGAAATTCGATCTAACCTGCCCGCGCGAGCGGGCTCTTACATTGTGTTATCTGAGAAGGAACTACCCCCATGAGCATGGGAACCGTGAAGTGGTTTAACGCGACCAAGGGCTTCGGCTTCATTCAGCCAGATGAAGGCGGACAGGATGTGTTCGTTCACATCA
Organism: uncultured Alphaproteobacteria bacterium; assembly: GCA_963819355.1. GTDB lineage: Bacteria > Pseudomonadota > Alphaproteobacteria > Rhizobiales > Xanthobacteraceae > Bradyrhizobium. Next base: position 349,636 of record CAWFVZ010000033.1, read on the forward strand.
GCGCCGTCGAGCGCGCCGGCCTCGGCTCGCTGCGCGAAGGTCAGAAGATCTCCTACGAGATCGTCGCCGATCGCCGGTCAGGCAAGTCGGCTGCGGACAACCTCCGCGACGCCGGCTGACGTCCAGCGCCTCGCGGGGCGCGCGCGCGCGAGCGCACCGACAACGGAAAAGGCCGTGCGGGATGCACGGCCTTTTTCATGCTTGAAAGGGTGGATGCGCTCAGTAGATCGTGCAGGCCGTATCCGGGCCGTAGTAGACGCAGGTCGACTGACGCGGGCAGGTATAGGCGACGTCGCCGAGCGTGATCGCGCTCTTGAGCACGTAGCCGACTGACGGCGTGTAGGTGTAGCTGACCTCGCTGAAGATCAGATAAGTGCCGGCGATTGCGAGCGTGGTGGGAAATCGAGACGACAGCCCGTGGGACCAGATGGTCCCGCCCGTTGGCCTCTCGGCTGATCTTGCTAGTTCGTCTTGGCAGCCGCGCCGCCGTTGCCGCTGGCATTGCTGCTTAGCGAGCCGGCCTGGTTCATCGTGGTGTTGAAGTAGTTGTCGCTGTCGCCAAGCGTCACGCGGCGCTGGCAGAGCGGCATGCAGCTATAGGACTCCCGCTCGACCCCACGATAGACGGTGACGAGCCGGTCGCTCGGGCCCTCGACCTGGATCTGCCGGTCGATCAGGATCTCGCCGCCGCGGTCGAGCGCGATGAAGTTGGTAGCGCCGTAGCCCTTGCCGGTCACGACGATCATCCCGCCGGGCTGGAGCGTGACGTCGGCGATCATGGGATTGCCGACCACGATCGTTGCCACCTTGCCGGGCAGCCGCACGAGCTTGGCCTGGTCGACATTGACGGCGATGGCATCGGCGGCGGGCTCGGCGAGACCGATAGCCGGCGAAACCAGCACAGCAGCCGCAGCCAGGAGACAGACGCGCGCATGACGGCGCAGGAACTCTTTACGCATACTCTTACCCCGGGGCGTCACAAACCGGCAGAATCGATCATGATGCGGAGCCGGCGCCCGACCCGGTTAACCTGCCTGCAATTCGTGAACGTTCCGCAAATTCGCCGACTATTGTTTGAACGGATCGGCGTTTTGTCTCCTGTGGGGCCGGACGCCATCCTAGCGGCGGAACGGATAGGCGAGTTGTCCCGCGATCTCCTTCGGCATGGTCGCTTCGTCCTTGCCGTAATCCTGGGGCAGCTCACCCTTCGGCATGCGGAAGGTCCCGAACAGCACATCCCAGATCGGGAAGGTGCCGGCAAAATTGGTGTTACCGCCGTCCTCGAGCGGGGTGTGGTGCCAGCGGTGGAACACTGGCGTCGCCAGCACATATCTGAACGGCCCGAAGGTCCAGTTCAAATTGGCGTGCACGAAGGCCGAATGGAAGGTCGTGAACGGGCCGACCCAGATCATCACGTTCGGCGAGATGCCGGCCATCAGCAGCACGACGTCGACGCCGATGGTGCCGAGCATCAGATTGACCGGATGAAAGCGGGCCGCCGAGATCCAGCTGATCTCCTCGGAGGAGTGATGGATCGCATGGTATTTCCAGAACCCGCCGCCATGAAACAGACGGTGCAGCCAGTACAGCATGAAGTCGGCCAGGACCAGGAACAGCACGCCCTGCACCCAGAGCGGCAGTTGCGACAGCGGGCCGTGGCCATTGTCGTAGAAGGCGATCAGCTCGTCGGCGTCGTGAATGTTGAAGACGATGCCGGCGGTGACGATCAACAGTCCGATCCGCATGGTGCGGGCAAACACCGGAACGAAGAACCAGTAGCAGATGTCGGTCACGATCTCCCGCTTGCGCCACCACGGCGCGCCGGGATTGCAGGCCCACAAATATTCGAGCACCGTGAAAACCACGGCGAGCATGAAAGTGACGGGGATCACCTTCTCGATGGTCTCGCCGAGCATCAGGGCGACTTGCATGGGCAGGCTCGACATCATCGCTTCTCTTCCAGGCTGCTGATCTCGTCTACGCCTACTCCGCGAAATTTAAGGGAGGGTGAAGTTGACGGCGCGTTCGGAACTGGAACGAATTGAGACGGCCGCCTTAAGGCGAAATTCACTCTCGCCAAAAGCATCGCGAGAGGCGCGGCTTTGACCGATCGAATTAACTCTACCGAAAGAGCTCGGCTCACATCCTCGTCGCGTCAAGACAGCGCCGATCGAGGCGACCTCACCCAGATGGAGTTTAGTTCATGAAGAACCTGATTGCGCGTTTCGTGAAGGATGAATCCGGCGCCACCGCCATCGAATACGGTCTGATCGCCGCCGGCATCGCGCTGGCCATCATCACCGTCGTCAACAACCTCGGCACCACGCTGAACGCCAAGTTCGGCTCGATCAGCTCCTCGCTGAAGTAAGCCGACCGGCAGACGACGGCAAAAGCCCCGGACCCTCCGGGGCCTTTGTGTTTTTGGACAGGGCGAGTTCCAGTGGCGTTGCGTAAGCACAGAACCGATGTCGCGGTTGCGGCGAACGAGGCGGACACGGCGCGCGGCGACGCGTCGGCCTATTGGGTCTGCCTTGCGCTGCTGCTCGCAATGGTCACGCTCGCAATGCGCATCGCCAGCATGTGGTGAGCCCCGGTTGCCGGTTCCGAGGCTGCTGCGGCCGTTGTCGGTTTGTTTAGCCCTGCAGGCTAGCATGCGCCGACGCCCCGATCCGGCGACAGACCCAGGCCTCAAGACGCAGCCCATGATCATCGACCTCGCGCGCCTACTGCTCTTCCCGGCCCTGATGGCGTTCGCCGCGGCCAGCGATCTCTTCACCATGACGATCTCGAACCGCGTGTCGCTGGCGCTGGTCGCAGGCTTCTTCGCGCTTGCTCTTGCCGGTGGCATGGCACCCTACGAGATGCTGAGCCATGTCGGTGCCGGCGCGCTGCTCCTCGTCGTGGCCTTCACCTGCTTTGCAATGGGCTGGATGGGCGGCGGCGACGCCAAGGTCGCAGCTTCTGTGGCGCTCTGGTTCGGCTTCGCCCAGTTGATGGACTTCCTGCTCTACGCTTCGTTGTTCGGCGGAGCGCTGACGCTGCTCCTGCTCCAGTTTCGGCAATGGCCGTTACCTTACGGGCTGGCGGGCCAGGCCTGGCTGGCACGGCTGCACGACAAGGACAGCGGCATCCCCTACGGGATCGCGCTCACGCTTGGCGCACTGATGGTCTACCCCGAGACCGAATGGGTGAAAGCGATCGACCTCGCTCACCTCGCACTGCGCTGAACGCCCCGGATACCAGGCGTTAAGGCGATTTAGATACGCCTCATTAACCATGCTTTGACGAATAGCTGGTCAACTGCCGATTACGGCGGCGGAAGCGTCGCGGCGTTCTGTGGAAAGTGAAGCGTATGAATAGGGCACGCATAGTCGTCCTGACGGTCGCCATCTGCGCCGGCGGCGTCGCCGCGTATCTGGCGAGCGGCTCGAACTCTGCGCCGCCTCCAGCGGCTCCGGTCGCGCAGCTTCCCACCACCGACGTGCTGGTCGCCAAGAACGACATCGGTCTCGGCCAGACCGTGAAGCCGGACGACGTGCAGTGGCAGACCTGGCCGACCGCGACCGCCAGCTCCACCTTCATCCGCCGCAGCGAGCGCCCCGAGGGCGCGTCCCAGGTCACCGGCTCGATTGCACGCGCCCCCTTCATCCAGGGTGAGCCGATCCGCGACCAAAAGCTGGTCAAGGCCGACGGTTCCGGCTTCATGGCCGCGATCCTGCCGAGCGGCATGCGCGCCATCTCCACCGAAATCTCGCCGGAGACTGGCGCCGGCGGCTTCATCCTGCCGAACGACCGTGTCGACGTGCTGCTCACGCGCCGCCTCAAGAACCCGGACCAGAGCGCGGGCGCCCAGGATATCGTCACGTCCGAGGTCATCCTGGTCAATGTCCGCGTGCTGGCCATCGACCAGGCGCCGAAGGAGAAGGACGGCCAGAACACGGTGGTCGGCAAGACCGTGACCTTGGAACTCAATTCCGCACAAACCCAGCTGCTTTCCTCGTCCCGCCAGGCTGGAACGCTGTCGCTGGCGCTGCGCAGCATTGCCGACGTCAAGATGAGCGAAATCACGCTCGATAAATCCGCGCAGAAGCGCGACGGCGTTTCGATCATTCGCTACGGCATTCAAAGCCAGGCGACGAAGGCACGATGAGGACAGTCGATATGAAATGCAGGGCTGATCTGGCGACGATGCGAACCACAATGGTCCGCGCCCTGTCGTTTTCGGCCGCTCTCGCGCTGACGCTCAATCCCGCGCTGACGCCCGTGATCGCCGCAGATTACCGTCCCGTGCCGCCGGTCGCGGCCGACGGCCAGATGAACGCGCGCTTCCTTTCGCTCGGCGTCGGCAAGTCGATCGTGATCGACCTGCCGCGCGACATCAAGGACGTGCTGGTCGCCGATCCCAAGATCGCCAACGCGGTGGTCCGCTCGTCCCAGCGCGCCTACATCATCGGCGCCTCGGTCGGCCAGACCAACATCGTGTTCTTCGATTCCGCCGGCCAGCAGATCGCCGCCTATGACATCGCGGTCAAGCGCGACCTCAACGGTGCGCGTGCCGCGCTGAAGCAGATCCTGCCCAATTCGGACATCCAGATCGACGGCCTCGGCGACGGCGTCGTCCTCAGCGGCTCGGCGGCCAACCCGGGCGAAGCGCAGCAGGCCAACGATCTCGCCGCACGCCTCGCCGGCGGCGCCGACAAGGTGGTGAACTCGATCGTGGTCCGCGGCCGCGACCAGGTCATGCTGAAGGTGACGGTCGCCGAAGTCGCGCGTAACATCGTCAAGCAGCTCGGCATCGACCTCACCGCCAACCTCAATTACGGCACCTCGGTGGTGAGCTTCAACAACTCCAACCCGTTCACGGCGCTCGGCCACAATCTCGTGGACGGCAACGCTCTGACCACGAAGTTCGGCGCGACCCCGTCTGTGCAGGCTACCCTGCGCGCGATGGAAACCGCAGGCGTGATCCGCACGCTGGCCGAGCCGAACCTGACCGCGATCTCGGGTGAATCGGCGACCTTCATCGCCGGCGGTGAATTCCCGGTGCCGGCGGGCTATGCCTGCGATCCCACCACGCATGTCTGTACCACCCAGATCAGCTTCAAGAAGTTCGGCATCTCGCTCAATTTCACGCCCGTGGTGCTGAGCGAAGGCAAGATCAGCCTGCGCGTGATGACCGAAGTGTCGGAGCTCTCGAACGATAACGCGATCACGCTGTCGCAGGCCGTCACCTCGACCTCGGTCAACTCGGTGACGGTGCCGTCGATCAGGACCCGCCGCGCGGAGACCTCGCTCGAAATTCCCTCCGGCGGCGCGATGGCGATGGCCGGCCTGATCCAGCAGCAGACCAAACAGGCGGTCAGCGGATTGCCGGGCCTGATGCAGCTCCCGATCCTCGGATCGCTGTTCCGCAGCCGCGACTTCGTCAACAACGCGACCGAGCTGGTGGTGATCGTGACGCCCTATATCGTGCGCGCGGTGGCTCAGAAGGACCTGTCGCGCCCCGATGACGGCTTCTCTGCGCCCGCGGATCCGCAGGCCGAGCTGCTCGGCAACATCAACCGCATCTACGGCGTGCCCGGCAAAGCCGAACCCGCCAAGAACTACCGCGGCACTTACGGCTTCATCACCGACTGAAGCGGAACGGGGACCTCAGTTATGATCACAAAACGACCCCAGACCCGCCATCGCGCCGCCGGCCTCGGTGGCGCGCTCGTCGGTATCGCGCTCGCGCTCGGCGGCTGCCAGCACGACGAGGTGGCCACCGCCTCCATTCCCGACGATTACAAGCAGCGTCATCCGATCGCGATCGAGGAACAGAACCGCTCGATCGTCGTGTTCGTGGGTCACGCCCGCGGCGGACTGACCGCAGCCCAGCGCGCCGACGTGATGGGCCTGGCGTCGACCTGGCTGCACGAAGGCACCGGCGCGATCCATATCGACGTCCCGTCCGGAACGCCCAATGCGCGCCCGGTGGCGGAATCGATGCGTGAGATCCAGGCGATGCTGGCGGCGGCGGGCGTTCCTCCGCGCGGCGTCATCGCCCGTCCCTATCAGCCGGACGACAAGCGCTTCCTGCCACCGATCCGGATGACTTATTCCAAGATCGCCGCAGTCGCGGGCCCCTGCGGCGTATGGCCGGAGGACATCGGCCCTTCGATGAAGAACAAGAGCTGGTTCGAGAACAAGGACTATTACAATTTCGGCTGCGCCTATCAGCGCAACCTCGCGGCGATGGTCGACAATCCGTCTGACCTCGAGCAGCCGCGGCCTGAAACACCGGCCTACACGGCGCGGCGCACCGCCGCCTTCGAGAAGTATCGCAAGGGAACTCCGACGGCGGTTGCCTATCCCGAGGCCGAGAAGGCCAAACTCAGCGAAACCGGCAAATGATCAGCTACGCTCGCCAGACTCAAGAAGAGCAGCCGGAAGCCCCTCCGCCGGCCGAGGAGCATATCGCACCCGCGCCGCGTGTCTCGGTCCAGGCCTTCTGCGAAACCGTGGAGACCGCCGCCGCCGTGCAATCGGCCGGCGAGGATCGCCGTCTCGGCAAGGCCCATCTGAAGATCCAGATGGGCGGCATGGCGGCTGCGATCGAAGCCTATCGCTCGGCGCCCACGCCGAACGTGATCGTGCTCGAGAGCGACGCCCGCAACGATCTGTTGGCCGGGCTCGACCGGCTGGCCACCGTCTGTGACGCCGGCACCCGCGTGGTCGTGGTCGGCCGCATCAACGACGTCATGCTCTATCGCGAGCTGGTGCGCCGCGGCGTCAGCGACTATGTGCTCGGGCCGGTTGGCGCGATCGACGTCGTGCGCTCGATCTGCAATTTGTTCTCGGCGCCGGAAGCCAAAGCGGTCGGCCGCATCATCGCCGTTGTCGGCGCCAAGGGCGGCGTCGGCGCCTCCACCATTTCCCACAACGTCGCCTGGGCGATCGCGCGCGACCTCGCGATGGACGCCGTGGTCGCCGATCTCGACCTCGCCTTCGGCACCGCCGGGCTCGACTACAACCAGGACCCGCCGCAGGGCATCGCGGATGCCGTGTTCTCGCCCGATCGCGTCGATACCGCCTTCATCGACCGCCTGCTGTCGAAATGCACGGACCACCTCAGCCTGCTGGCGGCGCCGGCGACGCTCGACCGGGTCTACGATTTCGGCACCGACGCCTTCGATGCGGTGTTCGACACGCTGCGCGCGACTATGCCGTGCATCGTGCTCGACATCCCGCATCAATGGTCGGGCTGGACCAAGCGCGCCCTGATCGGCGCCGACGACATCCTGATCGTGGCGGCGCCGGATCTCGCCAATCTGCGCAATACGAAAAACCTGTTCGATCTCCTGAAGGCCGCCCGTCCCAACGACCGGCCCCCGCTCTACTGCCTGAACCAGGTCGGAATTCCCAAGCGGCCGGAGATTGCCGCCGCCGAATTCGCCAAGGCGATCGAGAGCCAGCCGGTGGTCTCGATCCAGTTCGAGCCGCAGATCTTCGGCTCGGCGGCCAACAACGGCCAGATGATCGCGGAGATCTCCGCCAACCACAAGTCGATCGAGATGTTCCTCCAGATCGCCCAGCGCCTGACCGGCCGCAGCGAGACGAAGAAACAAAAGTCGTCCTTGCTTTCACCGCTGATTGATAAGTTGCGGGGAAAATAGGCCGCCGCATGGAGCTGTTAAGTGTTCGGTAAGCGTAGCGGAACAGACACCGACCCTCGGGCTTCCAAGCCCGGCGCCATGTCGCCAGAGCCTGCCCCGGCTCCGGCGCCGACGGTGTCGCGCGCGCCGCCACCGCCGGCCGTCGCTTCGCCGCCGCTCGCCCCATCCCGGCCCGCGCCGGCGATGGAGACCCGCCGCTCGGACAATTATTACGAGGTCAAGGCGACCATCTTCGGCGCGCTGATCGAGGCCATCGACCTCGCCCAGCTCGCCAAGCTCGACTCCGAATCCGCGCGCGAGGAGATCCGCGACATCGTCAACGAGATCATCGCGATCAAGAACATCGTGATGTCGATCGCCGAGCAGGAAGAGCTGCTCGACGACATCTGCAACGACGTGCTCGGCTATGGCCCGCTCGAGCCGCTTTTGGCGCGCGACGACATCGCCGACATCATGGTGAACGGGGCCGGCACCGTCTTCATCGAAGTCAGCGGCAAGATCCAGAAAACCGGCATTCGCTTCCGCGACAACCAGCAGCTCCTCAACATCTGCCAACGCATCGTCAGCCAGGTCGGCCGGCGCGTCGACGAATCCTCGCCGATCTGCGACGCGCGCCTCGCCGACGGCTCCCGCGTCAACGCCATCGTGCCGCCGCTCGCGATCGACGGCCCTGCACTCACCATCCGCAAATTCAAGAAGGACAAGCTGACGCTGGATCAGCTGGTCAAGTTCGGCGCGATCTCGCCGGAGGGCGCAGAGATCCTCCAGATCATCGGACGGGTCCGCTGCAACGTGCTGATCTCCGGCGGCACCGGCTCGGGCAAGACCACGCTACTCAACTGTCTGACCAATTACATCGAGCACGACGAGCGCGTCATCACCTGCGAGGACGCGGCCGAGCTCCAGCTCCAGCAGCCCCACGTGGTGCGGCTCGAAACCCGCCCGCCCAACATCGAGGGTGAAGGCCAGGTCACCATGCGCGAGCTGGTGCGGAACTGCCTGCGTATGCGTCCCGAGCGCATCATCGTCGGCGAAGTCCGCGGACCCGAGGCTTTCGACCTGCTCCAGGCCATGAACACCGGCCATGACGGCTCGATGGGAACGCTGCACGCCAACAATCCCCGCGAAGCGCTGTCGCGCTGCGAATCCATGATCACGATGGGCGGCTTTTCCCTGCCCTCACGCACCATTCGCGAGATGATCTGCGCCTCGATTGACGTCATCGTCCAGGCCGCACGGCTGCGCGACGGCTCGCGCCGCATCACCCACATCACCGAGGTGATGGGCATGGAAGGCGACACCATCATCACACAGGACATCTTCCTCTACGACCTGGTCGGCGAGGACGCCAACGGCAAGATCATCGGCAAGCACCGCTCGACCGGTATCGGCCGTCCCAAATTCTGGGAACGCGCCCGCTATTACGGCGAAGAGAAACGCCTCGCCGCTGCGCTCGACGCAGCGGAAGTGGCACCGAACACGTGAGCAGGTCGGCGCAGTCATGAACATGCAGGTCCTCGCCCTCGCCTTCCTCGCTACCGCCGCCGTCGGCGGCATCGCCTGGGTCTTCCTCTATCCGCTGCTGTCAGGGGAACGGAAGGCCGAAGGCCGCCGCGCCTCGATCGCGCGCGCCGATGCGCCCGCGGCCAAGCAGGCTGAGAAGAGCCAACGCTCGCGCCGCGAACAGGTCGAGACCTCGCTCAAGGATCTCGAGGCGAGGCGGGCGCAGGAAAAAAGCGTTCCGCTCAACGTTCGCCTGTCGCAGGCGGGGCTCGACTGGACGCCGCAGAAATTCTGGATCGTGTCAGCGGTCGTGGCGGGCGTGTTTTTCTTCGGCGCCCTGTTCGGTGGTGGCGGCCTGCTCGGCGCTGCCGGTCTCGCCTTTGCAGGCGGCTTCGGCCTGCCGCGCTGGGCGCTGGGCTTCCTGAAGAAGCGCCGCGAGAACAAATTCCTGGCGGCGCTTCCCGACGCGGTCGACGTGATCGTCCGCGGCATCAAGGCCGGCCTGCCACTGTTCGAATCGATCAAGGTCGTCGCGGCCGATGCGCCGGAGCCGCTGCGCAGCGAGTTCCTGGCCATTATCGAGACGCAGGCGATCGGCATGCCGCTCGGTGAGGCCTGCACGCGGCTCTACGATCGCATGCCGCTCCCGGAGGCCAACTTCTTCGGCATCGTGGTGTCGATCCAGCAGAAATCGGGCGGCAACCTCTCCGAAGCGCTGGGCAACCTCTCCAAGGTGCTGCGCGACCGCAAGAAGATGCGGGAAAAGATCCAGGCGATGTCGATGGAAGCCAAGGCCTCGGCCGGCATCATCGGCTCGCTGCCGCCGATCGTGATGTTCCTCGTCTATCTCACGACGCCCGGCTACATCTCGGTGCTGTGGACCCATCCCACCGGCCAGCTCATGCTGGTCGGCTGCGTTGTCTGGATGTCGATCGGCATCATGGTGATGAAGAAGATGATCAACTTCGATTTCTGATGGTGCCGTATGGTCGATTTACTCGTCACGAAGCTGCACGACGTCCACTTCATGACCATGCTGCTGGCAGCCATCGCCGCCAGCGCCACCGTCTATACGCTGGTAATGCCGCTGTTCGCCGGCGAAGGCCTCTCCAAGCGCATGAAGGCGGTGGCGAGCGAGCGTGAGCGCATCCGTCAGCGCGAGCGCGAACGCCTCAACAAGAGCGAGAAGGTCTCGCTGCGCCAGACGCCAAAGCAGCTCGTCTCCAGGGTCGTCGAGGACTTCAACCTCACCAAATGGCTGGCGCAGGAAGCGGCGCGTGACAAGCTCATCATGGCGGGCTATCGCGGCCATGCGCCCTACATCACGTTCCTGTTCGCCCGCATGGTGGCCCCGCTCGTGCTGTTCGTCGGCTCGGTCATCTACGTGTTCCTGATCGCGCATATGGAGAAGTCGATGCCGATCAAGATCGGCATGTGCGTCGGCGCCGCCTATGCCGGCCTCCAGGCGCCGATGCTGTTCCTCAGGAACAGGATCTCCAAGCGCCAGCTCTCGATCAAGCGCGCCTTTCCCGACGCGCTCGACCTGTTGCTGATCTGCATCGAATCCGGCATGTCGGTGGAAATGGCGTTCCGGAAAGTCGCCACCGAAATCGTGGGCCAGTCGATCGCGCTGTCGGAGGAGTTCACGCTGACCACCGCCGAGCTGTCCTATTTGCAGGACCGCAAGGTGGCCTATGAGAATCTGGCGCGCCGCACCGGGCTCGAAGGCGTCAAATCGGTGTGTCTGGCGCTTCAGCAGGCGGAACGCTACGGCACCCCGCTCGGCCAATCCTTGCGCGTCATGGCGCAGGAAAACCGCGACATGCGCATGAATGAGGCCGAGAAGAAGGCCGCCGCGCTGCCGCCGAAGCTGACGGTCCCGATGATCCTGTTCTTCCTGCCGGTGCTGTTCGTCGTCATTCTCGGACCGACCGGCATCAAGATCTCCGAGCTGCATTGACGCGAACTGCGGACTGCATGCGGTCCGCAAGCGGCGTCAGGATTGGAAGATCGGGCCTGATCAGTCGGGCTGGCTGAGCGAGGCGACCGGCGTCCGCTTCGGCGCGCCGCGCTGGCCATCGTTGCGGTTCAGCATTTCCTTGAGATACGCGACGTTGGCGGCGGCCTGGTCCGGCGGCAAATCCGCCTTCACGATGGTCTCGGCTTCGGCGAACCGGCCCTGGAGACCGACCACCAGGCCGAGATTCTGCCTTACCCGGGCGCTCGCGCGCGGCGAGGCGTAGGCCTGCCGCAGCGCGTCCTCGGCTTTCGGCAACTCCTTCGTAAGCATGTAGGACAGGCCGAGATTGGAGAGCACGCCGGGATCGCCCGGCATGATCCTGAGCGCACTCGCATAATAGCTGCGCGCCTCCTCATGACGGCCCATCTGGTCGAGCGCGGTGCCCTGCACCGAGAGCAGGCGCCAGTCCGGATTGTCGGGCGAATGCGCCTTCGACAACACGTCGAAGGCCTGCTGGAAATTGCCGTTGTCGGCGAGCGCGCGACCGTACTGGGCGAGCAGCGGCTTGTTGCCGGGATTGGCGATGGTCGCCTGTTCGAGCACGGCAGCGGCCTGGGCGCGTTGGCCGTTGGCACGCAAGGCCTGGCCATAGGCGAGCGCAACCTCGGCATCCTTGGGATTGGCACGGTAGCGTTCGCCATAGGCCTCGACAGCGCGCGCCGGATCGGTCGGGGCGGCCTCCGTCTTGGGCCCGATCGAGCCGGTGACATCGGAGAGCTTTGACATTGCCGTGCAGCCGCCGAGGCTCGCGGCCACCAACGCGATCAGCGAGGCGGAGGCAAGAAGCCGGGCAGGACGGAACCGTTGACGCATGACGCTTTGACTCTCGAGCCGATTGATCGAGCCGAACGCGCCAGCAATAGACTGTTAACCCTAATGGCCGGTTAACGCGGGAATCCGCCGCCTCGCGGCGGCATGTCCGGTGGCATCTTGCCGCCCAGGCCCAGATCGAGGCCGAGCAGCTTCACCTGATCATTCAAGTCCCGCACCAATTGCAACCGCTGTCGCGCTCTCTCCTGAACATCGACAGCCTCGCGCGGCAGCCGTGGCCAACGGCGCAGCAGGTCGTCTCGATTGACCAGGCGGTCGGCGCGGAGCTCGTCGAGCGTGGCGCGGTCGATGCCGAGCATTTCGGCAGATTGTCCGATCAGCTGGCGGAGCAACGCCCCTACTTCTGCCAGCGCCTCGACCTCGGGCTTCGGCGCCGACCTTGCGAACTTGCCATCCAGATCCGCCCAGGCATGGGAGGTGACGAGATAGGTGTAGAGAGTGTCCGCCCAGCTCTGCCCGTCGTCATCGTAGAAGGCACGGCGCGACAGCAGCCGGCGGGCAAGCCGCAGGACCTGATCCCGTTTCAACGACGCGCATGAGGCGATCTCGATCGCCGACTGGACTGCGGGATCGCGGGACAGATCTCGCCCCACCGGAAGCCTGATGAGGCCGTCCAGCAAATTCGAATCGAACGGCCTGAAGCCGGTATCGTTGCGCGGCCGCGAATAGCGGGCGATTGCGAAACGGTACTCGGGCCGCGCGGCGTCGGACGTCGGGCCGAAATGGATGATGTTGAAGCCGGCATCGTCGCCCGCCTGCCCGGTGGAGGACGGACAGGAGAGCGCATAGATCGTGCGCCAGAAATCCTCGCCGCCGCTCCGGATCGCACGCGGATCGGGGATCGAATAGCGGCTGAGCCCCTCGACATGCCGGTGCCCGTGCAGGACCAGATTGACGTTGAGCGAGGTGGCGGCTTCCAGAAAGGTCGCGGGCGCGGCGAGATACATCAGCGGCTCGTCCGGGACGCCGAGAAACCGCTTGCCCTCGCCGGTCGCCTGCGGCAGCGGATGGTGGTGCATGGCCAGCACGCGCACCAGATTTTCCGCGGGCTCGGAATAATCGGCGCGTCCGGCCGAGCCGATGCTGCCCGCGAGTTCGACGCTCAGCTGGGCGGAATGCGTGACCATCGCATTGTAGGCCCGTCCATCAAGGTTGCCGCTGGCAAGCGTCGTCAGGCTTGCACTGTTGGAGTCGAGCAGCACCAGGTCAAGACCGGCCTGGCGGTAATAGACGCTCTTCGAGGTTCGCGGCAGGTGCAGATAGTCGTAGGCGTCGTGCCGGCCGCCACGCTGGCTCGGACGCTTGACGTCGTGATTGCCGGCGACAGCCTGGACGTCGGTGAACAGGCCGGTCTGCCGGAAGGAGGCGATGACCGCGAGCGCTTCGTCAAGCGCAGGCGGTGTCGGGTCGTTCACGAGATCGCCCGTGATCAGCAGAATGCGGTCGGGCACATCCATGAAGCCCGCCATTCTCTCGCGCAGAGCGGCGGTGAGGGCCTCGATCGCCGCAAGCAACCGGCCTGACCCGTCCAGATGCAGGTCGGATATCTGCGCAATGACAAACGATCTATCCATTTTGCGCCGCTCATTGCGAATGCTGCGTCGCCCAAACGATTGAGAGAAATGCCTTCGACGAAGAGGTTCAGGCAGGTACCAATCCGGATCGGTATCAACCGAATTTCAGCAGCGCTCTTGCGCTCGATACGTGGGAGGGCGCGCGGAACAACTTAAAAATCTTCGATAATAATGCCACAACCACAGCGCTAGTAAAGCCCTGCGACCACGCTCTCGTATCCTCGACGTCAGATACGAGACAGTCCGCGCACGGTTTCGCGGGTCCGATCAATATTCGATGGCGAGACGCTTGCGGATTTCGTCCACGCGCTTGTCGAGCGCATCGAACCGCGCGTGAACCGACCGGTCATGGAGATAGAAGACATAGCCGCCGGCGAGGAACGCGAAGACCCAGTGGTGATGCTCGACATAGCCAAAAACCGCCTCGATGGCCTGGCCAATGAATGTGACCACGCTCCACACAAATTCCATTGCACGTCCTCCCGGCACGCTTCGTCTTCGGTTACCGGCGTTCTCTGCGCATTTGGCAACCGCTGCCGCAACCTAGCATGGCTGCTTCTTTGCGAGTAGCGGCTCGCTGAACGGTGACCGCAAAGCCGATTGCAGCCGCAGCGAAACTCTGCGAAGTCTCCTCTGACCGAATGACCTTGCGGACCCGCCAATGCCTTCCGTCTTCGAGACGTCCTCAACCGCCACCCCGATCACCTTCGTCACCAAGTCGAGCTGGGATGGCGTGCGCGAGACGCTGCCGTCGGCGCAACGCCAGTTCGCCATCGCAAGCGCCTTCACCGCCAAGCCGGGCGGCTATCTCGCGCTGCCCGCGCCCGACGGCGCGATCGCACAGGTACTGTTCGGCCTCGAGGATGACGGCGCCAGATCGCGCGATCCGTTCCGGCCGGGCGCCCTGCCCGGCCTGTTGCCGCAGGGCACCTATCGCTTTGCCAATGCACCGCACGATACGCGGCTGGCGGCGCTCGCCTTCGCGCTCGGCAGCTACCGCTTCGCCCGTTACCGCAAAGCGGACCGCCCCGAGGTCCGGCTGGTGCCGCCCGACGGTGTCGACCCGGCCGAGATCAACCGCATGGCGGATGCCGCAATGCTGGCGCGCGACCTCATCAACACGCCGGCCAATGACATGGGGCCGCAGGAACTGGCCGCCGCGGCGCAGGAGCTTGCGACCGAGTTCGGTGCAAGCTTCGCCTGCACCGTCGGCGAGGACCTGAAGGCGAATTTTCCACTGATCCACGCCGTCGGCATGGCCTCGGACCGCGCGCCGCGGCTGATCGACATCGGCTGGGGTGATCCGGCTCATCCCAAGGTGACACTGGTCGGCAAGGGCGTCTGTTTCGACACCGGCGGGCTCGATTTGAAGCCGTCGAGCGGCATGCTGATCATGAAGAAGGACATGGGCGGCGCCGCCAACGTGCTGGCGCTGGCGCGCATGGTGATGGATGCGAAGCTGAAGGTCCGGCTGCGCGTGCTGATTCCCGGCAGTGGAGAACGCGGTCGCCGGCAATGCCTTCCGCCCGCTCGACATCTTTACGTCGCGCAAGGGGATCACGGTCGAGATCGGCAATACCGACGCGGAAGGCCGCCTGGTGCTCGCCGACGCACTGGCGCTGGCCGACGAGGAGAAGCCGGACCTGCTGATCGATCTGGGTACGCTGACCGGCGCGGCGCGCGTCGCGCTGGGGCCGGATTTACCGCCCTTTTACACCAATGATGAGACGCTTGCGAGAGACGTCGCGCGTTGCGCGGTGAAGGAGAACGATCCGTTGTGGCGCATGCCGCTGTGGCCCGCTTACGATGCGTGGCTGGACTCCAAGACGGCCACCATCACCAACGCGCCGTCGGGCGGCTTTGCCGGCTCGATCATTTGCGCACTGTTCCTGCAACGCTTCGTCGAGCAGGCCAAAAGCTGGCTGCATGTCGACATCTATGGCTGGACGCCGTCGGCCAAGCCGGCGCGGCCCGAAGGCGGCGAGTGCCAGGCCGCCCGCGCCATCTACAGCTTGCTGAGCGAGCGCTATGCATGATCCGCGTCGCTGACACCGGCGCGCAGCGACCTTGCCGCGAAACATCTCGAAGGCAAGGTGCAAGCCGATCGCTTCGTCACCGGCGAGGAATTCGAGGTGGTCGCACCGATCGCGCCGGTACGCGAACAGCCGATTTCGAACGCGATGCTGATGACGGAAGCGCTGCGCGGCGAGCGGATCACAGTCTACGACCGCAACGGCGAGGGCTGGGCCTGGGGCCAACTCGCGGGCGACGGCTATGTCGGCTGGCTGCCTGATGCAATGCTGATGAAGCCGGCAGCCGCGCCGACGCACAAGGTGAGCGCGCTACGGACATTCGCCTTCCCCGGCCCCTCGATCAAGCTGCCGCCAGCCGACACGCTGGTGTTGGGGTCGAAGCTCACGATGGCGCGCGAGGACGGCAGCTTCGCCGTGACGCGCGACGGAACGTTCCTGCCGAAGGCTCATCTCGCCGCGCTCGATCATCGCGAGCCGGATTTCGTCGCGGTCGCCGAGCGCTTCGTCGGCACGCCCTATCTCTGGGGCGGCAAGAGCAGTCTCGGCATCGATTGCTCCGGCCTGGTGCAAGTCTCGCTGACCGCCGCAGGCACAGGCTGCCCGCGCGACAGCGACATGCAGCAGGCGGGGCTCGGGCGTGCGCTGGAATTGCATGAGCGAAGCAAGCTGCAACGCGGCGACCTGATTTTCTGGAAGGGGCATGTCGCCATCGTCCGTGACAGCAACACGATGGTTCACGCCAACGCGCATCACATGGCAACGGTCGTCGAAGCCATCGCGCCGGCAATTGCGCGTATCAAGCAGGCCGGCAGCGAAATCGTCGCGATCAAGCGGCTCTGACGCTGGCTACGTCGCAACCGACCCGTTGCCCGCCGTCTCCAGCCGAAACGCCGCCGCGAACAGCGCGCGCGTGTAATCCGTCTTCGGAGACTTGAACAGCTCAGCCGCCTGGCCTTCCTCGACCACCTTGCCGCCACGCATCACGATGAGGTGGCTGGCAAGCGAGGCGACGACGCGTAGATCGTGCGAGATGAACATGTAGGTGAGCTCGCGCCTGCGCTGCAAATCGCGCAACAGGTCGACCATCTGCGACTGAATGAGCATGTCGAGCGCACTGGTCGGCTCGTCCAGCACGACGAAATCCGGCTCCAGCACCACCGCGCGCGCGATGCTGATGCGCTGACGCTGGCCGCCGGAGAATTCGTGAGGATAGCGATAGCGGGTGTCCGGCTTCAGGCCGACGTCCTCCAGCGCCTTGACGACACGTTCCTCGCGCTCCTCGCGCGACAGTTTTGGCTGATGCACGGAGAGGCCTTCGGCGATGATGTCGGCGACCGACATCCGCGGGCTGAGCGAGCCGAACGGATCCTGGAACACGATCTGCATGTCGCGCCGGAATGGCCGCATCTCCTTGAAGCGCAGGCCCTGGATGTCTTTCCCCAGAAATACGATGCGGCCGTTCGAGGAGATCAGCCGCATCAGTGCCAGCCCGAGCGTGGTCTTACCCGAACCGGATTCGCCGACGACGCCGAGCGTCTCGCCCTTGCGCACGGCAACGCTGACGCCGTCGACCGCCTTGATGTGGCCGACCGTCTTGCGCATCAGGCCGCGCTTGATCGGAAACCAGACTTTCAGGTCGATGGCCGACATCACGACCGGCGCGTCCGGCTGCGGCGGCGCCGGATCCGGCTTCGGCTCCGCTGCAAGCAGATCGCGCGTATAGGGATGTTTCGGGCTTTGAAAGACCTGCTCGACCGGTCCCTGCTCGACGATCACGCCGCCCTTCATGACGCAGACGGACTCGGCGATGCGGCGCACGATGCCGAGATCATGGGTGATGAAGAGCAGGCTCATGCCAAGCCGCGCGCGGATCTCGGCGAGCAGCGCCAGGATCTGCGCCTGCACGGTGACGTCAAGCGCCGTGGTCGGCTCGTCCGCGATCAACAGGTCGGGCTCGTTGGCGAGCGCCATCGCGATCATCACGCGCTGGCGCTGGCCGCCGGAGAGCTGGTGCGGATAGCTGTTCAGCCGCGTTTCCGGCTCGGGGATGCCGACCTGCGTCAGCAATTCCAGCGTCCGCTTGCGCGCCTCCGCGTTGCTGGTCGGATTGTGCAGCTGGATGATCTCGCCAATCTGCGCCTCGATCGTGTGCAGCGGATTGAGCGAGGTCATCGGTTCCTGGAAGATGATGGAGATGTCGCTGCCGCGAATCTCCCGCATCTCTCGCTCCGACCGGTCGATCAGCTCCTGTCCCTTGAAACGGATGCTTCCGGAGGGATGCGAAGCGCTGGGATAAGGCAGCAGCTTCAGGATCGAGAGCGCGCTGACCGATTTGCCGGAACCGGACTCGCCGACCAGCGCCACGCATTCGCCGCGCTTGATCTGGAACGAGACCTTGTCGACCGCGAGCGTGGTGGCACCGCCCTGATGGAAGGCCACCGAAAGGTCGCGCACGGCAAGCAAGGGCTGGTTGATCGCGTCCATCACACCCTCACTTGAACGTCTTGCGCGGATCGAAGGCATCGCGCACGGCTTCGCCGACAAAGATCAGGAGCGACAGCATGATCGCGACCGAGAAGAAGCCGGAGAAACCGAGCCAAGGTGCCTGCACGTTGGACTTGCCCTGCGACAGCAACTCGCCGAGCGATGGTGATCCGGGCGGCAGCCCAAAGCCCAGGAAGTCGAGGGCTGTAAGGGTCATGACCGACGAGGAAACGATGAACGGCAGAAACGTCATCGTCGCGACCATCGCGTTCGGCAGCAAATGCTTGAACATGATGACGGCGTTCGACACGCCGAGCGCCCGCGCCGCCTGGATGTACTCGAAATTGCGACCGCGCAAAAATTCCGCGCGCACGAGTCCAACCAGCGACACCCAGGAAAACAACAGCAGGATGCCGAGCAGCACGAAGAAGCCGGGCACGAGCACCGACGACAGGATCAGCAGCAGATAGAGCGACGGGATCGCGGTCCATATCTCGATGAAACGCTGGAACAACAGGTCGACCCAGCCGCCGAAATAGCCCTGCACCGCGCCGGCCGCGATGCCGACGATGGAGGAGACAATGGTCAGGCACAGGCCGAACAGCACCGAGATGCGGAAACCGTAGATCAGGCGCGCAATCACGTCACGGCCCTGATCGTCGGTGCCCAGCCAGTTGTATTCAAGATCGCGGCAGCTTTTGAGACCCTTCTTCTCGACGACAGGCTTACATTGCGCCTCCGTCAACATCCAGGTTGGCGGCGACGGCGCCGGCGTCGGCAGGTCGAGATTATGGGTGTCGTAGGAGTAGCGGATCAGCGGCCAGACGATGCTGCCGCTCCTGTCCCTGATCAGCTTCTGCAAATAGGGATCGCGGTAGTCGGCCGCCGTTTCGAAGTCGCCGCCGAAGGTCGTCTCGGAATAGGTGACGAAGGCCGGCCAGTAGAGATGGCCGTCATATTTGACCAGGAACGGCCGATCATTGGCGATCAGCTCGGCGAACAGCGACACCACGAACAGGATCATGAAGATCCAGAACGCCCAGTAGCCGCGCCGGTTCGCCTTGAAATTCTGCCAGCGCCGCCTGTTGAGCGGCGATGGCACGAATGGCTTGCGCGTGATCGGCACGGCGTCGCCGAGCGGCGACTTTGCTGTGGTCTCGATCGGGGTGGGGGCGGTCAGCGTCATCAGACCTCCCGCGCTTCGAAATCGATCCGTGGATCGATCCACATGTAGGCCAGGTCAGAGATGAGGTTGACCACGAGGCCGACGAGCGAAAAGATGAAGAGCGTGCCGAACACCACCGGGTAGTCGCGGTTGAGAACGCTCTCGAAACTGAGCAGGCCCAGCCCGTCCAGCGAGAAGATGGTCTCGATCAGAAGCGACCCCGAGAAGAAGGCGTGAATGAAGGTGCTGGGAAAGCCTGCAATGACAATGAGCATCGCGTTGCGGAAGACGTGGCCATAGAGCACCCGGTTCTCGCTGCAGCCCTTCGCGCGCGCGGTCATCACGTATTGCTTGCGAATTTCGTCCAGAAACGAGTTCTTGGTCAGGAACGTCATGGTAGTGAACGCGCCGAGCCCCATGGCGATCAGCGGCAGCGTCAAATGCCAGAAGTAGTCGATGATCTTCCAGTACCAGGGAAACTGCGACCAGCCGTCTGACGTCAGTCCACGCAGCGGGAACCAGTTGAAGAACGAGCCCCCGGCAAACAGGATGATCAGGAGGATCGCGAACAGGAAGCCGGGAATCGCATAGCCGAGCACGAGCACGGTCGACGTCCAGGTGTCGAAGCGCGTTCCGTCCTTGACCGCCTTGCGGATGCCGAGCGGGATCGAGATCAGGTAGGTCAGGAACGTCAGCCAGATGCCGAGCGAGATCGAGACCGGCAGCTTTTCCTTAACCAGCTGGAGCACGCTGACATCGCGAAAATAGCTGTTGCCGAAATCGAAGCGGGCGAAATTCCACACCATCAGCGCGAAGCGCTCGGGTGCCGGCTTGTCGAAGCCGAATTGCTTCTCCAGCTTCTTGATGAAGTCAGGGTCGAGGCCCTGCGCGCCGCGATATTTCGAATTGATGGCATCGCCTCCGGCCCCTAACTGTCCCGGCGCGCGCTGCGCGAAATCACCGCCGCCCGAAATGCGCGATGTGCCGCCAGTATCGGCACCGGAGAGCTGCGCGATCACGCGCTCGACCGGCCCACCCGGCGCGAATTGCACGACAACGAAGGAGACGAAGAGGATCCCGAGCAGGGTCGGAATCATCAGGAGGATGCGGCGGGCAATATAGGCGCTCATGATTACTTCGCCTGCTCGAGCTTGGCCGCCTTGGCGGCGTCGAACCACCAGTTCTCCGGCGCGCCGACGCCTTGCGCATATTTCGGCGGCTTGTCGGGATGGCTGAACTGGTCCCAATAGGCCACGCGATGGAAGTTCGCGTACCATTGCGGCACCCAGTAGCGGCCGGCCCGGAACACGCGGTCGAAGGCCCGGCAGGCCGTGGTCAGCTCCGCCCTGGTCTGGGCGGCAATGATCTTGTCGATCAACGCGTCGATGATCGGATCGGAGATGCCGGCGAGATTGTACGAGCCCTTGGTCTTGGCTGCCTGTGAAGAGAAGAACGCCCGCATGGCATCGCCGGGCGTTGCCGACATCGAGAAGCGTTCGATCGTCATGTCGAAATCGAAATCCTCGAGCCGCGCGCGGTACTGCACAGCATCGACCAGGCGGAACGTAGCGTCGATGCCGAGCGTTGCGAGGTTCTTCAGGTAAGGCCCGTGATGCGGCTGGATCGATTGCTCGTCGTTCAGGAACTCGATCGTAAAGGGCTCGCCATTGGGCAGCACCCGCTTGCGGTCCTTGATCACGTAGCCGGCTTCGTTGAGCAGCTCGCTCGCCTTGCGCAGCAGGGCGCGATCCTGACCGGAGCCGTCCGACACCGGCGGCACGAAAGGCCGGCCGAACACTTCGTCGGGCACCTTGCCACGGAACGGCTCGAGCAGCGCGAGCTCTTCAGGCGAAGGCGGCCCGGACACCATCATGTCGGAATTCTGGAACGGCGAGTGTGTCCGCGCATAGGCGCCGTACATGATCGATTTGTTGGTCCACTCGAAATCGAAGGCGTAGATCAGCGCCTCACGCACGCGCGGATCCCTGAACCTGTCGCGACGGAGGTTGATGAACCAGCCTTGCGCGCCCGACGGGGTCTCATCCGGCAGCTGCTCGCGCCTGACGCGACCGTCCTTCACCGCCGGAAAATCGTAACGCGTGGCCCAGATGCGCGACGTGAGCTCCTCGCGGAACAGATAGTTCTTGCCGGTGAAACCTTCGAAGGCGACGTCGCGATCGCGGTAGAACTCGTAGCGCACCGTGTCGAAATTGTAGCTGCCGCGGCAGACCGGCAGGCCGGCACCCCACCAGTCCTTGACGCGCTCGTATTCGATGTAGCGGTTGACCTCGAACCTGCCGACCTTGTACGGGCCGGAGCCCAGCGGCGTATCGAGCGTCGATTCCTCGAAGGCGCGCGTGGCGTAATACGCCTTCGAGAAGATCGGCAGGCTCGCCACATAGAGCGGCACGTCGCGCGCGCGGTTCGGCGCGAAGGTGACGGCCACGGTGGCGTCGTCGAGCGCGTCGGCCTTCACGAAATCGCGGAGCTGCACGACGACCAGCGGATGGCCCTTCTCCTTCAACGTATTGAGCGAGAACGCGACGTCATGCGCGGTGAGCCTGGAGCCGTCGTGGAAGCGGGCCTCGGGACGCATCGTGAAGGTGTAGGTGAGCTTGTCCGGCGAGATCCGCACGGATTTCGCCGCAAGCCCGTACATGGCGTCGGGCTCGTCATTGGCGCGCGCCATCAACGGCGCGAAGGTCATGTCCATGCCCTGTGCGCCCTCGCCCTTCAGGATATAGGCGTTGAGCGAAGAAAAGGTGAAATAGGACTGGTTGTAGGCCCGCACCGACGGGATCAGCGAGAACGCACCACCCTTCGGCGCGTCGACATTGACGTAGCCGAAATGGGGGAAGTCGACCGGATATTTGAGATCGCCGAAGGCCGAGATGCCGTGAGCTTCGGCAGCCACCTCCGACGCCCGGGCACCGCGCACCAGCGGCGCGCTCAAGGCGCCAACACTCAGGGCCAGCACATGGCGGCGCGACATCTGCGTCATGCGGGGAATGTCCTTCACGACTTCTTTGCGATCCGCGCCGCCTTGTCTGCGTCGTACCACCAGACGAACGGGAAGCCGGACTGACCGTATCTGGGCAATTCCTCCGGCCGACCGAAGCGATCCCAGCGCGCGGTGCGCACCTTTGAATAGGTCCACTGCGGCACGACATAGTGATTCCACAGCAGCACGCGGTCGAGCGCCTTGGTTGCCGCGACGAGATCGTCGCGATCCCTCGCGTAGATCACCCGCTCGATCAGCTTGTCGATCGCCGGGTTCTTGATGCCGGTAATGTTGCGCGACCCGGGGATATCGGCGGTCTTGGACGACCAGAACTCGCGCTGCTCGTTGCCCGGCGACTGCGACTCGCCCCAGGAGTTGGTGACGACGTCGAAATCCCACTCGCGAAGTCCTGTTCTCGTATTGCGTCGGATCGACCGTCCGCACGCTGACGGCAATGCCGAGCCGTTCCAGCGACGGCTTGTAGAACAGCGTGACCCGCTCGAAGCTCGGATCCGAGTTCAGCAATTCAAGGGAGAACTGGGCGCCGGTTTTGACGTTGATCAGCTTACGGTCGCGCACCTCGTAGCCGGCTTCCTTGAACAGGCGCAGCGCCTCGCGCAGATTGTCGCGCACGGCTTCCGGATTGCCGCCGACCGGATTGGTGTAGGCCGTCGTGAAGACTTCGGGCGGGGCTTCGGCGCGGACGGTTTCGAGGATCTCGAGCTCCTTGCCCTGCGGCAAACCGGTCGCCATCAGCTCGTCGATGCCATCGAAATAGCTGCTGACGCGCTTGTATTGACCGTAGAAGATCTGCTTGTTCATCTCCTCGAAGTCGAATGCGTAGTTGAGCGCACGACGCACGCGGGCATCGCTGAACTTGGCACGGCGCAGGTTCGGCACGAACGCCTGCATGACGCCCGAGCTGCGATTGGCGAACTCCTCGAGGATCACCCGCTTTTCGGTCACGGCCGGAAAGTCGTAGGCCGTCGCCCAGTTTTTCGCGCTGTTCTCGGTGCGCCAATCGACCTGATCGGCCTTGAAAGCCTCGATCGCCACGGTGGCGTCGCGGAAATACTCGTAGCGCATCTCTTCGAAATTATTGCGGCCCACATTGGCGGCGAAGTCCCGCCCCCAATAATCCTTGACGCGCTCCAGCGCGATCGACCGTCCCGCGACGAAGTCCTTGACCCTATAGGGGCCGGAACCAAGCGGCACTTCGAGCGTGGTGGTGGAGACATCGCGCTTGCGGCCCTGCGCGTCGGTCCCCTCCCACCAGTGCTTCGGCAAAACCGTGAGCTGCCCCACGATCTGCGGCAGCTCGCGATTTCCCGGCGCGTCGAATACGAACTTCACCTCGCGCTCGCCGACCTTCTCGGCCTTCACCACATGGCTGTAATAGGCCGAGTACATCGGGTGATGCTTCTTGAAGGACTCGAGCGAGAAGATCACATCGTCCACGGTGACCGGCTTGCCATCGTGCCATTTGGCCTGCGGCCGCAATCGGTAGGTGACGTAGGAAAAATCGTCCGGATGGCTCACGGCTTCGGCCAGGGCGCCGTACTCGGTCGAGACTTCGTCGAGCGCGGGCGTCAGGAGGGATTCGTAGATGAATGCGACGGCGCCGGCGACCTGCCCCTTCACCCCGGACACCACAATGTTGAAATTGTCGAAGGTGCCGACGGCGATCTGACGTGCGACGCCGCCCTTTGGCGCGTCTGGATTGACGTAGTCGAAACGCTTGAAGTCGGCGGGATACTTGACCTTTCCGAACAGCGACAGGGCATGGTGCCAGGGCGCCTCACTGGCAGATTGCGCATGGGCGGCATCGATGACGGGGACGTCCACCACGGAACCGAGGGCGGGAAGCACCGCCGCAGCAGCGCTGGTGAGCAAGAGATCGCGTCGGGTAATGGCCAAATCAACATCCCTGTCTTGAAGGAGGTTACTCCTTTAAGGGCTCAATATAGGCGAGGTTTCGACCGAATATGTTGCTTTTTCCTCATCTTGGAAGTCCCGCCGGGCGGTTCGCTGCGGCGAAACGCCCCGATAACAACGCCGCGAGGTCCAGATATGGAAACGGCCAGGCGTTTCAGCCTGGCCGCACACTCAATGTCGATGCCGAGGAGCCTTACTTGGCCGCGGTCGGGAGCGGCTTCGGACTGTCGGAGAGGCTGTTCAGGTAAGCAATGACGTCGGCGCGCTCGCTATCCTTCGGGATACCGGCAAAGCCCATCGCGGTGCCCGGGATTGCGCCCTTGGGATTGGCGATGAACTTGTTGAGCGTGTCGAAATCCCAAGTGCCGCCCTTGCCCTTCATGCCGGCCGAAAAGTTGAAGCCGCCGCGGCCTTCGCCAACGTGATCGCCAACGATACCAAAGAGGTTCGGACCGACGCGATTCGGGCCTCCCTTTTCGAAGGTGTGGCAGGCGCCGCACTTCTTGGAGGCGGCCGCGCCCTTCTCGACGGAGGCGGTCTGGAGCAGCTTTTCGATCGGCTCGGAGGGCGCAGCAGCGGCGGCGGCGCCGCCCTTGTC
Organism: uncultured Alphaproteobacteria bacterium; assembly: GCA_963819355.1. Taxonomy (GTDB): domain Bacteria; phylum Pseudomonadota; class Alphaproteobacteria; order Rhizobiales; family Xanthobacteraceae; genus Bradyrhizobium. The sequence continues at coordinate 374,435 of CAWFVZ010000033.1, forward strand.
GCCGGCTTCTTCCTTCACGGCGATCTCGAAGCCCGGCTTTTCCGGAAATTTCGGCGAGAACAGCGCCTGGGCGGTGAAGCTCGTCACCAGCAGAATGAGACAGGTGCCGAGCACGGCACCGAGGATCTTGTTGAGTTCGAAAGAGTCCATTTCCGGCCAGGCCCCACACCGCAAGAAAGAATAAGCGGCCGGGCGGCCGCCAGGACGAGCCTCGGGAGAATCAAACGTTCCTTATTGTTTCCCCGAGTTTTGCCATTGAGATATCGGTTTGCCCGTGCTCTGGCAACCCGTATAAGCGACCCGGCTTTCAGACCGTCCCCACCCCATTTCCCGACGCGGAAAACGTCCCGTTTCCAGGCCCTTGAACCGATGACCGATCCCCGCATCCTGGTGCTGATCCCGGCCCGCATGGCCGCTACCCGCCTGCCCGGTAAACCGCTCGCCGATATCGCGGGCCTGCCGATGATCGTGCATGTGATGCGGCGGGCAGAGGCCGCCGGAATCGGTCGGGTCGCGGTGGCAACCGACACGGCGGAAATCGCCGCGGTCGTGACCGCCCATGGCGGCGAGGCCGTGATGACCCGCCCGGAGCATCCGTCCGGCTCTGACCGCATCCACGAGGCCATGCAGAAGCTCGATCCCGACGGGAAGGCCGAGATCGTGGTCAATCTCCAGGGCGATTTCCCGACGATCACGATCGACAACATCCGCGAGGTGCTGCCGCCGCTGGAAGACCCGGCGGTGGACATCGCCACGCTAGCCTCGCAGATCCATACCCAGGAGGAAGACCTCGCCCCGAGCGTCGTGAAGGCGATCGGAACCTCGCTCGGGGGTAAGCGCATGCGCGCACTTTATTTCACCCGCGCCACGGCGCCGACCGGCGACGGACCGCGCTACCACCATATCGGCCTCTACGCCTATCGCCGCGCAGCGCTGGAGCGCTATGTCTCCTTGCCGCGCTCGCCCCTGGAGCTGCAGGAGAATCTCGAGCAGCTCCGGGCCCTGGAGGCCGGCATGCGCATCGACTTCACCATCGTCGACACCGTGCCCCGCGGAGTCGACACGCCGGCGGACCTCGAGACCGCCCGCAGCATCCTTTCCAAATCCTGAGCCGCTGCTACAAGGCCGTCCATGAGCAAGCTGAAAATCGCATTCCAGGGCGAACCTGGCGCCAATTCCCATATCGCCATCGTCGAGGCCTATCCCGACGCCGAGCCGATGCCTTGCGCCACCTTCGAGGACGCGCTGTCGGCGATCTCCTCGGGCGAGGCCGATCTCGGCATGATCCCGATCGAGAATTCGGTCGCCGGCCGCGTCGCCGATATCCACCATCTGCTGCCGGCCTCCGGCCTCTTCATCATCGGCGAATGGTTCTTGCCGGTCCGGCATCAGCTGATGGCGATCAAGGGCACCAAGCTTGCCGACATCAAGAGCGTCGAGAGCCATGTTCATGCGCTCGGCCAGTGCCGTCGCATCATCCGCAAGCTCGGCATCAAGGGCATCGTGCACGCGGATACCGCCGGCAGCGCCCGCGACATTTCCGAGCGCAATGACAAGACGGTCGCTGCGATCGCTTCGCGCCTGGCCGCAAAAATCTACGGCCTCGACATCCTGGCCGAGGACATTGAGGACGAGGCCCACAACACCACGCGCTTCGTGGTGCTGGCGCGCGAGCCGAAATGGGCGGCGCAGGGCTCGGGCCCGCTGGTCACCACTTTTGTCTTCCGGGTGCGCAATTTGCCGGCCGCGCTCTACAAGGCGCTCGGCGGCTTTGCCACCAACGGCGTCAACATGACCAAGCTCGAGAGCTACATGGTCGACGGCAATTTCTTCGCCACGCAGTTTTACGCTGACGTCGATGGCCATCCCGACGACAAGGGCCTTGCCTTCGCGATCGAGGAGCTGAAGTTCTTCTCGCGCGAATTCCGCATCGTCGGCGTGTATCCCGGCCATCCGTTCCGCGCGACGATGGAGTAGCCTCGGCTTACGCCGCCTGCTTTGCCAGCCCGAACGCGTCCGCCAGCAGCGAATACGACTTCTTCCGCGCGTTATGATCGTACACGGCTGTGATCACCATCAGCTCATCCGGCTTGCTGGCATCGATCAGCGGCTGCAGCTTCTTCTGCACCGTCGCGGGACTGCCGACGAACAGGCGCGAGCGGTTGCGCAGGATCGAAATGCGCTCGGAATCCGTATAGGGATAGGCCGTCGCCTCCTCGACGCTCGGCAACGGCAGATATTGGCCGCGGTCGCGGCGCAGGCGATTGAGGTCGAACGAGGTGGCAAGCCTCTCGGCCTCCTCATCGGTATCGGCAGCGATAGCGGCGACCGCGAGGATCGCCTGCGGGCTCGCGCTCCAGGCCGAGGGCTGGAAGCGGTTGCGGTAATGCATCATCGCGTCGATTGCATCATGGGACGCAAAATGATGCGCGAAGGCGAAGCCCATGCCGACTTGCGCGGCGAGATCCGAGGAATAGTCGCTGGAGCCGAGCAGCCAGATCGGCGGCAGTGGCGTATCGTCGGGCATCGCGACGACGTTGTGGTAAGGATGGCCTGAGGGGAATTCGCGGGTCTGCCACAGGATCAGTTCGTGCAGCCGCTCCAGGAAATCATCGCCATCGCGGCGGTCGAGCCGGCTCCTGAGCGCATAGGCCGTGGCACCGTCCGTGCCGGGCGCGCGGCCGAGGCCGAGATCGATGCGGCCGGGAAACAGCGCCTCCAGCATCTTGAAGCGCTCGGCCACGACAAGCGGGGCGTGGTTGGGCAGCATCACGCCGCCGGAGCCGACGCGGAGGTGTTTTGTCACCGCCGCGATCTGCCCGATCATCACGTCGGGCGCCGGGCTCGCGACGGAAGCGAGATTGTGATGCTCGGCGAGCCAGTAGCGGACATAGCCGAGGCCATCGACATGGCGCGCCAGATCGATGCTGTTGCGCAGCGCCGCGGCGGGTTTTGTGCCTGATGTAACGACGGAGAGGTCGAGGACTGAAAGCGGGATCATGACGGATCAACGTAGTGAAGGGCCACGCCGCGGCAATGGGCAGACTGCGCAGGTCTGGCGTGTGTGGCCCGGGAGCCCGCATGCCCAATCAATACGCAACGTTGGGCCAACAACCTCCTCAGTGATATGAGATTCATGTTGCCCATCCCGCTGGGCGAGACTCATTAGCTGTCATCTTCCACTATACTTATTGATTATACGGTATTATTTTCAATCTTCAAGGCTTCCCACATTCGAGAAATGTAGCGCAATATTCTGCGCACTTATCCAAAAAGTGGGCTATTTCCCACTTGCGATGGGCTGTCGAGCAAACCCGCTTTGCCCTATCTTAGCCTCTCCCAAACTAGACCGGACTGCCGGCCGCCAAAATCTGGAGTGAGTGGTGCCATGACCGAGTTGACGACGCCTGCCCAAGCCGACGGGCAAGACGGGCATCTCCAAAATGCGCACCTCGCCTCGAAGCGGCCTGCCATCTCCTTCGAGTTCTTTCCGCCCAAGACCGAGGATATGGAGCGGAATCTCTGGGACACCATCAATCGCCTCGCGCCGCTCGACCCGAAATTCGTCTCGGTGACCTACGGCGCCGGCGGCTCGACCCGTGAGCGCACCCATTCGACCATCACACGCATCCTGAAGGAAACCGCGCTGCTGCCGGCCGCGCACCTTACCTGCGTCGGCGCCTCGCGCGGCGAGATCGACGAGATCGTCGACCGCTATCACGAGGTCGGCGTCCGCCACATCGTCGGCCTGCGTGGCGATCCTGCCGGCGGCATCGGCACGCCCTACTCTGCCCATCCCGACGGCTATCAGAGCTCGGACGAGCTGGTTGCCGGGATCAAGAAGCGCCACGCCGATATCGAGGTGTCGGTCTCGGCCTATCCCGAGAAGCACCCCGAAGCGCGCGACTTCGACGCCGACATCGACACGCTGAAGGCAAAAGTCGACGCCGGCGCGACGCGCGCGATCACCCAGGTGTTCTTCGATAACGACCTCTACTTCCGCTATCTCGACCGCGTGCGAGCGCGCGGCATCAACATCCCGATCGTGCCGGGCATCATGCCCATGCACAATTTCAAGCAGGCGAGAGCCTTCGTCACCCGCGCCGGCACCACCGTGCCGGACTGGTTCGCCGCGAAGTTCGAAGGCCTCGACGATGACGCCGAGACCCGCAAGCTGGTGGCCGCGACCGTTGCGGCCGGCCAGGTGCAGAAGCTGGCGAAGAATGGCGTCGACACCTTTCATTTCTACACCATGAACCGCGCCGATCTCGTGTTCGCGATCAGCCATTTGCTCGGCATTCGCGCCAAGAGCGCGCAGAAGGCGGCGTAAGACAACATGACCGTATCTACCTCTCCCAAGCGAACCGCCCTGCTCAACGCCGCGCGCGAGCGCATCCTCGTGCTCGACGGCGCCATGGGCACGATGATCCAGAACCTGCAGTTCGACGAGGCAGCCTTCCGCGGCGAGCGCTTCAAGAATTTCCATCGCGACCTGCGCGGCAACAACGACCTCTTGATCCTGACCCAGCCGCAGGCGATCGAAGACATCCACGCCGCCTATTTGCGCGCCGGCGCCGACATCGTCGCGACCAACACCTTCTCCACGACCTCGATCGCGCAGGCCGATTACGACCTTACCGACATTGTCTACGAGATGGCGCGCGAAGGCGCCCGCCTCGCCGGCAATGCCGCCAGGCGCGTCGCCGCCGAGGACGGCAAGCCACGCTTCGTCGCGGGTGCCATTGGACCGACCAACCGCACCGCCTCGATCTCGCCCGACGTGGCGAATCCCGGCTACCGCGCCGTCACCTTCGACGATCTGCGCAAATCCTATGGCGAGCAGATCCGCGGCCTGATCGACGGCGGCGTCGATCTGCTGCTGGTCGAGACCATCTTCGACACGCTGAACGCCAAGGCGGCGCTCTATGCCATCGCCGAGATCAGCGAGGAGCTCGGCATCGATGTGCCCGTGATGGTGTCCGGCACCATCACCGACAAATCCGGCCGCTTGCTGTCTGGCCAATTGCCGGAAGCATTCTGGCATTCGGTGCAGCACGCCAAGCCTGTCACCATCGGCTTCAACTGCGCGCTCGGCGCGGAAGATCTGCGTGCCCACATCGCCGATATCGGCCGCGTCGCCGATACGCTGGTCTGCGCCTATCCCAACGCCGGCCTGCCCAACGAATTCGGCCAGTATGACGAGACGCCGGAGTACATGGCGCGCCTGGTCGGCGAGTTCGCTGCGTCCGGCCTCGTCAACATCGTCGGCGGCTGCTGCGGCACCACGCCGGACCATATCGCGGCGATTGCCGCGGCGGTCGCCCCGCACAAGCCGCGCATCGTGCCGGAGATCGAGCCTCGCTTGAGGCTCTCCGGCCTCGAGCCGTTCGTGCTGACCGACGCCATTCCCTTCGTGAACGTCGGCGAACGCACCAACGTCACGGGCTCGGCACGCTTCCGCAAGCTGGTCACCGCCGGCGACTACACCGCCGCGCTCCAGGTCGCCCGCGACCAGGTCGAGAACGGCGCGCAGATCATCGACGTCAACATGGACGAGGGCCTCCTGGATTCGGAAGCCGCGATGGTGACGTTCCTCAACCTCGTCGCCGCCGAGCCCGACATCGCCCGCGTGCCGGTGATGGTGGATTCCTCCAAATTCTCGGTAATCGAGGCCGGCCTGAAATGCGTCCAGGGCAAGCCGGTCGTCAATTCGATCTCGATGAAGGAGGGCGAGGAAAAGTTCATCCACGAAGCCAAGATCGCGCGGCGCCATGGCGCGGCCGTGGTGGTGATGGCGTTCGACGAGGTCGGCCAAGCGGACACCTTCGCGCGCAAGACCGAGATCTGCAAGCGCGCCTACGATATCCTGGTGAACCGCGTCGGCTTCCCGCCGGAAGACATCATCTTCGATCCCAATATCTTTGCGATCGCGACCGGCATCGAGGAGCACAACAATTACGGCGTCGACTTCATCGAGGCGACGCGCTGGATCCGCAAGAACCTGCCGGGCGCGCATATCTCGGGCGGCGTCTCCAATTTGTCGTTCTCGTTCCGCGGCAACGAGCCGGTGCGCGAGGCCATGCACTCGGTGTTCCTGTATCACGCCATCAAGGCCGGCATGGACATGGGCATCGTCAACGCCGGACAGATGATCGTCTATGACGACATCGCTCCCGAGCTGCGCCAGGTCTGCGAGGACGTGGTGTTAAACCGCGACCCCGGCGCTTCGGAGCGCTTGTTGGCGCTCGCCGAGAAATTCCGCGGCAACAAGACCCAGACCAAGGAAGCCGATCTCGCCTGGCGCGAATGGCCGGTTGCGAAGCGGCTGTCGCATTCGCTGGTGCACGGCATCACCGAATTCATCGAGCGGGACACCGAGGAAGCCCGCAAGGAGTTGGCGCGTCCGCTCGACGTGATCGAGGGGCCGCTGATGGCCGGCATGAACGTGGTCGGCGATCTCTTCGGCGACGGCAAGATGTTCTTGCCGCAGGTGGTGAAGTCGGCGCGCGTGATGAAGCAGGCGGTCGCCTGGCTGATGCCGTTCATGGAGGAGGAGAAGGCGCGCAATCTCGCCAACGGCATCGGCACCGCAGGCTCAAGCTCGGCCGGCAAGATCGTGCTCGCGACGGTGAAGGGCGATGTCCACGACATCGGCAAGAACATCGTCGGCATCGTGCTCCAGTGCAATAATTATGAGGTGATCGACCTCGGCGTGATGGTGCCGGCGGCCAAGATCGTCGAGACCGTGAAGGCGGAGAAGGCCGACATCGTCGGCCTGTCCGGCCTGATCACGCCCTCGCTCGACGAAATGGCATTCTTCGCCGGCGAATTGCAGCGCGAAGGCTTGAAGCTGCCGCTCTTGATCGGCGGCGCCACGACGAGCCGCGTGCATACTGCCGTGAAGATCGACCCGAGCTATCGCGCCGGCCCCGTCGTGCATGTCAACGACGCCAGCCGCGCGGTCGGCGTTGCTTCCTCGCTGCTGTCGCCCGAGAAGCGCGAGGCCTATGCTGCCAACGTGCGCGCCGAATATGCCAAGATTTCCGACGCGCATTTCCGTGCACAGGCCGACAAGAAGCGCCTGAAGCTGAGTGCCGCCCGCGCCAACCGCGTGCCGGTCGACTTTGCCGCGAGCAAGCCGGTGAAGCCGACTTTCCTCGGCACCAGGAGCTTTGACGACTACGACCTCGCCGAGCTCGTGCCCTATATCGACTGGACGCCGTTCTTCCAGACCTGGGAGCTCGCCGGCCGCTTCCCCGCCATCCTCGATGACGCCAAGGTCGGCGAGGTCGCGCGCTCGCTCTACGATGACGCGCGCAAGATGCTCGACCTGATCGTCAAGGAAAAATGGTTCCGGGCGCGCGCCACCGTCGGCTTCTGGCCGGCGAATGCGCAAGGCGACGATATCGCGCTCTATGCCGATGAGAGCCGGACCAGGCAGATCGCGACGCTGCACACGCTGCGCCAGCAGCTCGAGAAGCGCGAGGGCCGTTTCAACGCGGCGCTCGCCGACTTCATCGCGCCCGCGGGCGTGCCCGACTATATCGGCGGCTTCGTCGTCACCGCCGGCATCGGCGAGGATGCGGTCGCCGACCGCTTCAAGATGGCCAATGACGACTACTCCTCGATCCTGTGCAAGGCGCTCGCCGACCGCCTGGCCGAAGCCTTTGCCGAGCGCATGCACGCCCGCGTCCGCCGCGAGTTCTGGGCCTACGCGCCGGACGAGGCGCTGTCGACCGACGAGCTGATCCTGGAAAAATACCAGGGCATCCGCCCCGCGCCCGGCTATCCCGCGCAGCCCGATCACACCGAGAAGGCGACGCTGTTCGAGCTGCTCGATGCGGAAGCGACCTCCGGCGTGAAGCTGACCGAGAGTTTTGCGATGTGGCCCGGCTCCAGCGTGTCCGGGCTCTATTTCGCGAACCCCGCGAGCTATTATTTCGGCGTCGGCAAGATCGAGCGCGACCAGGTCGAGGACTATGCCGCGCGCAAGGGCATGACGGTCGCGGAGACCGAGCGCTGGCTCGCGCCGGTGCTGAACTACATCCCGTCGCGAGAGGCGGCCGACAAGGCCTTCGCCGCGACGCCCGCGAACGACGAGACGTCGAAGGACCTCGCCTCGCATCCGCCCGGCTGCACCTGCGCGGTGCATCTGGTCTGGCAGAAGAAGCGCGCGGGCGCGGGATAGGCGCCCCCGCACTCAAAAGCGAAAAAACAACCCCATGCACAGTAGGGATGGGGTTGAATGGCCTAGGAGATTTTCGGGCCTACCGAAAATCGCTTGCTCCGTCGGGCAAAACACCTGTATCAAGGCAGGATCGGCTAGCGCGCCTAACATCATTCCGGGGCGCCAGCGGCTGCACGATCTCGTTCGCTGCGCTCGCAATGACGAGGGCCGAGAACCCTTCTAGCGCCAGTTCCACAAACGGCAGGCACGACGTCGCATTTTTCGCGGCCGCAGTGCCGTGAACGCAACGCGCGCTCGCCGCGACCAATGGCGGTCGCCGTCGGGGAGCAGTGAAAATCAGATGCTGGATGCCCATCAGTTGATGTGGACGCAGATTGCCGCCGGAATCTCGGTGCTGCTGTTTGGATTGATGCTGTTCAATCTGGTCCGCATGTGGGGCCGGATGCAGGCCGCGCGGAGCTGGGACAAGGTCGAGGGCATCATCACGGTCTCCAGGGTCGATCGGCCGGCGACGCACGCCTCGGACGATCAGAACGATGCCAGGCCCATCATCCGCTATCGCTATCATTTCGGCGGCCAGGAGCTGGAAAGCGACAAGGTCTTTGTCGGCGGCATCGCCATGACGACAGGGGTGCTCGCCGAAAAACTGGCCGGACGATATCCGGCCGGCGCCCATGTCGACGTCCATGTCGATCCGAAGCACCCGGCCGAGGCGCTGTTAGAGCCGGCCGCAGCGCAGAACGTCGCGGCGCTCGTGGCGTTCACGATGGTGTTCGGCTTCATTGCCGCCATTTTGACCGCACATTCGCTCGCGGGTCACGTGCTCTACGCCAATCATGGCGTTCCGCTGTTCGTGTTCGCGCTGCCGATCATCGTGCTCGTGGGCGGCGTGTTCTGCGTCGCCGAGTATGTCAGGACGCGCCGGCTTGCGAGCGCCAGCCTGCGCTGGCCGACCGCGGCGGGCAGGATTACCCGTTGCGACGTGATCGAGGAGATCATCGAGGAGAAGAGCGATGATGACGACAAGCCGACGACCACCAAGCTCCAACATCGCTATCAGGTCGCCCTGCGCTACGCCTACAGGGTCGGCAAGCGCGACTTCATCGGCACTGAAGTCAATTGGGGCGGCACCATGATCTCCGGGTTGCGCGAGGTCGCGGAAAAGGCCGCGGCGCGATATCATCCCGGGCAGAATGTCAAAGTTTATTACGATCCGGACCAGCCGGGACATGCCGTACTGGAGCCTGCGAGCGGGGAAGGCGCGCTGGCTCCGCTGATTGGCGCCGCGGTCTGTGCGATCGTCGGCGGCATCTTTCTGACGATCCTGATCAAGATCGGGTTTGCGTAGCAGCGCTTGATGTCTCACCCCTTCGGCGGCGCCAGCGGCTGCACGATCTCCTTGAACGGGGCCAGCGCCTCGCAACGATCGGCGTGGGCCGCGAGCGCCGGATAGCGCGCGGCATCGAACAGCTGCGGATGCGCTTCGCGAGTGAAGCGGACGACGCAGGCGACCGCGATGTCCGCATGGCCGATGCGGTCACCGAGCCAGTACGGCGTCGCCACTTTCGCGCGCTCGGCTTCCAGAACCTTCAGCACGTCGCCGATCTGCGCCTGGCAACGCTCGACCCACAGCGCGAGCTGCTCCTTTCGCAGCACGCGCTCATAGAGCAGGCTGACGGCCTTGTCGCCGAGGCCGGAGGCGAGCGCGCAGATGCGCAAGTGCCGGCGACGCTCGACGCCGCTTCGCGGCAACATCGCCGCCTCGGGCCCGACCAGCTCATCGAGATAATCGAGGATGATCGTGCTCTCGATCAGCGCCTCGCCACCGTCGAGCACCAGCGTCGGCACGCGGCGCAACGGATTGTACGGCGCGATCTTGTCAGCATCGCCGAAGGTCGACCACGGCCTGTGCTCGAACGCGAGGCCGTAAAGCCGAAGTGCAATCGCGACGCGGCGGACGAAGGGGGAATCATATTGGCCGATCAGAAACATGGTTCTCGCTCTTCTCTGGCATTGGACAAGGCAGGGCCAATCAGTTTCCACGGCAGGATCGGCGCGACGCAAGGAGGATCTTGGAAATGGAGCATTGCGCCGGACGCAGCGACGCCGGGATAGCGCCTCCCGCACGGGTGGAGCAGAAGGTGTTTTGAGAAGCCGCTGAGTAGCCCGCATGAGGCTGCTGCGAGCGATGCCCAACGGCAACAGCCGGACGCTTTCGTTGCTCCTCACCTCAGCTCCACCTTGCCGAACAAATTGTCGCATGGTTCATTCCGTGGAACTTCGGGGAACTCAAATGAATCGGCGGTTGAGGGCGGCGGCGGTCAGCGCGGCATTCGCGGCGGTCGCACTAAGCAGCAGCGCCTGGGCCGCCGATCTGCCGCTGAAGGCTCCGCCGAAAGCCGCTGATTTCAATCCGTTCTGGGCCGAGGTCGATTATCTCGCCTGGAGCGTGACCGGCGACAAGCTGCCGGCGCTGGTGACGACGAGCCCGGTCGGCACGCCGCTGGGTCTGGCCGGCGTGCTCGGGCAACCGACCACGACGGTGCTGTTCGGCGATTCCAGCGTCAACAAGGACTGGCGTTCGGGCGGGCGGATCACGGCCGGCTACTGGTTCGACCCGCAGCGTAGCCGCGGTCTCGAGGCGTCGTTCTTCGGGCTGGAGAACGCTTCGACGGGATTTGCCGCCAATTCCAGTGCCTATCCAATCCTGATGCGGCCCTTCAACAACGCGCTGACGGGATTTCCCGACGCGCTGATCGCAAGTTTTCCGGGATTGGCCACCGGCAGCGTCAACGCGAGCGAGACATCACGCCTGCTCGGCGCCGGCGCGCTCTATCGCCAGGATATCGGTGTGTGGAGCGGACAGCGCGTCAGCGCGCTGATTGGCTATCGCTATCTGCGTTCATCCGACACGCTAACGATCTCGGACACCGCGACCATCGTCGCCTTCGGCACCTTCAGCCCCACCGACAATTTCAAGGCCGCGAGCAACTTCCACGGCCTCGACCTTGGCCTCACCGGCGACTGGCGCAACGGCCCGTGGTCGCTCGAGTGGCGCGGCAAGGTCGCCCTCGGCGCCAATCTCAACGACACCGACATTTCGGGCTCGACGATTTCGACTGTGGCCGGCGTCACCACGACGGCTCCGGGCGGGTTCCTCGCGCTGGCCAGCAATAGCGGCCATTTCTCGCAAACCAAATTCGCCGTGGTGCCGGAGCTGTCGCTGAAGGCGGGCTATCAGGTTGCGCCAGGCTGGCGCCTGATCGTCGGCTACGACGTGCTGTACTGGACCGGCGTGCAGCGCGCCGGCGGGCTGATCGACACCACCATCAATCCGAACCTCACGCCACCGCCGGCCGGCGGCGGGCCGAACCGGCCCGCGCCGGCGTTCAACACGACCAACCTGCTTGCGCAGGGCTTCAGCTTCGGCGTGCGGTATAATTATTGAGCGCGCGACCGATCACTCGATTATCGGCACATGCCGCGCCGCCGTCCGCGGCGCCGTGCCGTCGAGGCGCGGATCATCAGTGATCTCGATCTGGCGACGGAACGGGTGGAAGCCTGAGCGTTGATAGAACGCGACTGCCGACGGATGGTCGAAGGTGCAAGTGTGCACCCAGACCCGGCGTACGTCGCGTGACCATGCGCGCTCCAGCGCGCGGTTCATCAGGAAGCGGGCGGCGCCGGTGCCGATCAGGCTTGCGGTGACGCCGAAATAGACCAGCTCGCACTGACCGGGTTCACGAAAATCGAGCTCCAGCAGGCCCTCGTCGCGGCCATCCACGACGAGCGCATGGACCTCGATGCCCGCGGCATGGATGATCGCGGCGAGCTCGGCGTCGGCCATGCGCAGCCGCGAGAACCACAGCCACTCCTCGCCGACACGGCGATGCAGATCTCGGTACCAGGGAAGCGCGGCCGCGTCGACCTTGCGCAGGGTCCACGCGCCGGGCGGATCGGCGCGGTGCGGAGAGCGTGCGGTCATCTCCAGATGGGTGACGATTGCGGCGATCTTGCCGGCGGGAATGTCGGAATAGCCGTCGGGGAGGATCATCCTTGCTTACTCCACTTCATCGCAAGAGACTCCTGAACTGGCGCCGCACACTCCATTGTCGTCCCGGACAAGCGGAGCGCAGATCCGGGACCCATACCCACAGGGAGCGGTTTGGCGAAGATTGGTCGTTCGGGATTGGCTCCGCCTGCCATCGACAGACCTCGCGGTATGGGTCCCGACTTTCGCCGGGACGACGGCGTGGATAGAGGCGTATCAGCCCTCCCCCTCGTCGCTCGCGAGCACGCCCTTCACCGCGCGCGACCAGCCTGCGAGCTTTCGATCGCGCGTGGCCTGGCTCATGTTCGGCTTGAAGCGATGCTCGAGACGCCAATTGTCGGCGAATTTCGTCGGCTCGGGATAGACGCCGGCCTGGAGCCCGGCGAGATAGGCCGCACCCAGCGCGGTGGTCTCCTGGATCACGGGACGATCGACGGGGGCGTCGAGCAGATCGGCCAGGCGCTGCATGGTCCAGTCCGATGCAGTCATGCCGCCGTCGACGCGGAGCACGTTGGCGGCCTTCCCGCCCGGCCAGTCGGCGCGCATCGCCTCGCGGAGATCGTAGGTCTGGTAGCAGACGCTCTCCAGCGCGGCATGCGCGAGCTCGGCCGGCCCGGTGTTGCGCGTGAGGCCGAACAGTGCGCCGCGCACGCGCGGATTCCAGTAGGGCGCGCCCATGCCGACGAAGGCCGGCACCAGATAGACGCTCTGCATGGAATCCGACTGATCGGCGAGCGGACCGGTCTCGGCGGCCTGCTTGATGATGCCGAGCCCGTCGCGCAGCCACTGCACCGCTGAGCCTGCGACGAAGATCGAGCCTTCGAGCGCGTAGGTGCGTTTGCCGTCGAGCTGATAGGCAATGGTGGTGAGGAGCTTGTTCTTCGACACCACCGGCGTGGTGCCGGTGTTGAGCAGGGCAAAGCAGCCGGTGCCGTAGGTCGACTTGATCATGCCCGGGCGGAAGCAGGCCTGCCCGATCGTCGCCGCCTGCTGGTCGCCGGCGATGCCGCAGATCGCGATCGGACCGCCGAACAGATCGGCCACGCTATCGCCGAAGCGGGCGGAGGAGTCCTTCACCTCGGGGAGCATCGAGCGCGGCACGCCGATGATCTCGAGCAGCTCATCGTCCCACTGGCCGGTGTGGATGTTGAACAGCAGCGTGCGCGAGGCGTTGGTGGCGTCGGTGGCGTGCACCTTGCCGCCGGTGAGGCGCCACAGCAGGTAGCAATCGATCGTGCCGAACATCAATTCGCCGCGCGCGGCACGCGCCCGCGCACCGGGGACTTGGTCGAGGATCCAGGCGACCTTGGTGCCGGAAAAATAGGGATCGATGATCAGGCCGGTCTTCTGCGAGATCGTGGGTTCGCGGCCGTCTGCTTTCAATTTCGCGCAGATGTCGGCGGTGCGGCGGTCCTGCCAGACGATGGCGCGGTGCACGGCTTGCCCGGTGGCGCGGTCCCACACCACGGTGGTCTCGCGCTGGTTGGTGATGCCGATCGCGGCGATGTCCTTTGCGGTGATGCCGGCCTGCTCGATCGCGTCGCGGCAGACCATCACGGTCGAAGTCCAGATGTCCTCCGGCTCGTGCTCGACCCAGCCCGACGCCGGAAAGTGCTGCGGAAACTCGGCTTGCGCACGCGCGGCAATCGAAATGTCGCCGCGGAAGACGATGGCGCGCGAGGAGGTGGTGCCCTGGTCGATGGCGAGGACGAAAGACATGGAAGCTACCTTGGCGTTTTCCCGGAGGAGGTCTTTGTGTCGCGCCAAAAGGAGCGGATTAGGGCGGGAAGGTCAATATCTGTCCGCCGTCGTCCCGGCGAAGGCCGGGACCCATACCGCATGATCCATCGATTGCGGAAGGTAGGAGTACCGAACCTCGAGTCTTCGCCAAACTACTCCCTGGGGTTATCGGTCCCGGCCTTCGCCGGGACGACGAATTGAGAGAGCTACACCGCCGCGGTGGTGACGCCGCCATCAATCACGATGGTCTGTCCGGTCATGAAGCTCGAGGCATCCGAGGCGAGATAGGCGACGGCGCCCGCGATTTCGTCGGGTTCGCCAATGCGGCGGAGCGGCGTGGTGGCAGTGCGGCGCTTGAGGTTGGCTTCGTCTTCCCACAGCGCGCGGGCGAAATCGGTCTTGACCAGGCCCGGCGCGATGCAGTTGACGCGGACGCCTTTCGGGCCCCATTCGCCGGCGAGCGACCGACATAGCGCGAAATCGGCGGCTTTGGAGATGCCGTAGGCGCCGATCACGGTCGAGCCGCGCAGGCCGCCGATCGAGGAGATGATGACGACGGAGCCGTTACCGCGCTCCGCCATCTGCGGGATCGCGAGCGCGGAGAGCCAGATGTTGCTCTTGACGTTCGAGCCCATGATCTTGTCGAAGGCCTCGTCGGTGATGTCGAGCAGCGGGCCATAATACGGATTCACCGCGGCGTTGCAGACGAGGATGTCGATCTTGCCGTAGTGCTTCGTCGCGCCCGAGACCAGCGCCTCGACCTCGGCCTTGCGCGCGATGTTGCAGGGGATGACGATGGCGTCCCCGCCGGAAGCGTTGATGCCGTCGGCGACTTCCTTGCAGGCTTCCGCTTTACGCGATGAGACCACGACCTTTGCGCCGAGCTTTGCCAGCAACTCGGCGGAGGAGCGGCCGATGCCGCGGCTGGAGCCGGTGACCACGGCGACTTTTCCGGTGAGATCGAACGGGGTGTTTTTCATTGTTGTTGCTCCCTCTCTTCCCGATCATTCCGGGGCGCGCCTCTTGGCGCGAGCTCAGATGCGCAATTGCGCATCTGAGAATCCATGTCACCGCACGTGATGCCGCACGATAGATCCCGGGCTCATCGCTTCGCGATGCCCCGGGATGACAGCCGTCAGATCAACCCGCCACCATCCGCGACGCGGCGCTGGTGGTAGTCGGTGTCGCCAAATGAGTTCTCGATCATGGTCAGGCGCTTGAAGTAGTGGCCGATCTTCGCCTCCATGGTCATGCCGATGCCGCCGTGGAGCTGGATCGCCTGCTGGCCGACGAATTTCAGCGACTTGCCGATCTGCACCTTGGCCGCCGCGATGGCGTTGGAGCGCTCGTGAGCGTCCTCGAAATCGCCGGCCATGGTCGCGAACATCGACATCGAGCGGGCCTGCTCGGTGGCGACGAACATGTCGGAGGCGCGGTGCTGCAGCGACTGGAACGAGCCGATCGCGACGCCGAACTGCTTGCGCGTCTTGATGTACTCGACCGTGGTCTTGAGCGACTCGTCCATCAGGCCGACCGCCTCGGCACAGAGCGCGACGCGGGCTTCGTCCACCACGCGTTCGATCAGCGCGAGACCGTTCTCGGGATTGCCGAGCACTGCATCAGCACCGACCTCGACACCGGTGAAGGTGATGTCGGCAGCGTGCAGGCCGTCCTGCGTCGGATACGATTTTTTCGTCACGCCCCTGGCACTCGCCGGCACCAGGAACACGCCGATGCCGCTGGTGTCGCGGCGGTCGCCCTTGGTGCGCGCGGTGACGATCAGGGTATCGGCGTTCTCGCCGTTGAGCACGACGAACTTTTCGCCGTCGATCACCCAGCCGTCGCCCTTCTTCTTCGCCGTCGTGGCGACGTCGAACAGATCATAGCGCGAGTTCTTCTCGAGCTGGGCGAACGCCAGCGTCTTGCTGCCGTCGACGATGCCGGGCACGTGCGCCGCCTTCTGCGCATCGGAGCCGGCGTGGCGCAGGAAGCCGCCGCCGATCACGACGGTCGCGAGATACGGCTCGAGCACCAGCGCCTTGCCGAGCGCTTCCATCACGATCATGGTCTCGACGCCGCCGCCGCCGAAGCCACCATCGGCTTCCGCGAAGGGCAGACCAAGCAGACCCTGCTCGGCGAGCTTGCCCCAGACCGCTTTGCTCCAGCCGCCCTTCTCCTTCATGTATTTCTTGCGGCTCTCGAAATCGTAGGAATCGGTCAGCAGGCCGTCGATGCTGTCCTTCAGGAGCCGCTGCTCCTCGGTCAAATCAAAATCCATGTTCTCTGGTTCCTCGTATCCGGATCATCTGACTTCGTCATTCCGGGATGGCCCGAAGGGCCAGGCCCGGAATCCATTTCGCCGTTGAACATGCGGCCCGATGGATTCCGGGCTCGCGACTTCGTCGCGCCCCGGAATGACGGTGGAAAAATTACCCTCCCCGCCTCCGCGGAGAGGGAGAGCATCACAGCCCCAGCACCGCCTTGGCGATGATGTTGCGCTGGATCTCGTTGGAGCCGCCGTAGATCGAGACCTTGCGGTTGTTGAAGTAGCTCGGCGCGATCTGGGCGGTCCAGTCCATGGCTTCGTTCGAACCGTCGTCGCCGTGCACATCGTAGGGCGCGGCGAACGGGCCGATCACTTCCATCAGCAACTCGGTGGTGGTCTGCTGGATCTCGGAGCCCTTGATCTTCAGCACCGAGGAGGCCGGATTGGGCTTGCCCTTGCCGTGCTTGCCTTCGTCGGCGACGACGCGGAGCTGGGTCAGCTCGAGCGCCTTCAGCTCGATCTCGCAGGCCGCCAGCTTCTCGCGGAACGCGGCGTCCTGGATGATCGGCTTGCCACCGGATTCGACCTTGCCGGCCAGATCGCGGATGCGGCGCAGCCGCTCCTTGGAGACGCCGACCCGGGCGATGCCGGTGCGCTCATTGCCGAGCAGGAATTTGGCGTAATCCCAGCCCTTGTTCTCCTCGCCGATCAGGTTCTCGACAGGAACCTCGACGTCGTCGAAGAACACTTCGTTGACCTCGACGCCGCCGTCGATGGTCTGGATCGGGCGCACGGTGACGCCCTTCAACTTCATCGGGAACACGATGAACGAAATGCCCATCTGCTTCTTCGCATTGTTGTCAGTGCGGCAGAGGCAGAAGATCATGTCGGCGTGCTGGGCCAGCGTGGTCCAGGTCTTCTGGCCGTTGATGATCCACTTGTCGCCCTTGCGCTCGGCTTTCGTCTTCAGCGAGGCAAGGTCGGAGCCGGAGCCGGGCTCCGAAAAGCCCTGGCACCACCAGTCATCGACGTTGGCAATGCGCGGCAGATACTTCTTCTTCTGCTCTTCATTGCCGAAGGTGTAGATCACCGGGCCGACCATGCTGACGCCGAAGGCGAGCGGTTGCGGCGCCGGATAGGACTGCAGCTCCTCGTTGAAGATGTAGTGCTGCACGGAGGTCCACCCCGTGCCGCCATACTGCGTCGGCCAATGACTGGTGCCCCAGCCCTTCTTGTTGAGGATGCGCCACCACGTCACCATCTCGTCCTTCGAGAGGTGGCGGCCCTCCACCAGCTTGCGCCGCGTATCCGGCGGCACGTTGTCGCGGAAGAATGATCGCACTTCCTCGCGAAACGCCTGCTCTTCCTTCGTGAATGCGAGATCCATCGGATCCTCCTGTGAGCGATTTTATCTTGTGGTGTCCCGGCCGAGGCCGGGACGAAAGCAATTACTGCAACACCTCGAACAAGCCGGCTGCGCCCATGCCGCCGCCGACGCACATGGTGACGACCGCGTACTTGGCCTTGCGGCGCCGGCCTTCGATCAAGGCGTGACCGGTGAGGCGCGCGCCCGACATGCCGTAGGGATGACCGACCGCGATCGCGCCGCCGTCGACGTTGATCTTGTCAGGATCGATGCCGAGCTTGTCGCGGCAATACAGCACCTGCACCGCGAAGGCTTCGTTGAGCTCCCAGAGGTCGATGTCGTCGACCTTGAGGCCGTGGCGCTTGAGCAGGCGCGGCACCGCGAAGACCGGGCCGATGCCCATCTCGTCCGGCTCGCAGCCGGCGGAGACGAAGCCGCGGAAGATGCCGAGCGGCTTCAGGCCGCGCCTGGACGCTTCCTTGTCGCTCATGATCACCGAGGCGCTGGCGCCATCGGAAAGCTGGCTGGCGTTGCCGGCGGTGATCGAAAAACCTTCACCGCGAACGGCCTTGAGGCCGGCGAGGCCTTCGGCGGTTGTCTCCGGGCGCGGACCTTCGTCCTGCGACAGCGTCACCTCCTTGAACGAGACGGCGCCGGTCGCCTTGTCGGTAACCGCCATCTGCGTGGTGATCGGCGCGAGCTCGTCCTTGAACTTGCCGCCCTGTTGGGCTGCCACGGTGCGGCGCTGGCTCTCCAGCGAATATTCGTCCTGCTTCTCGCGCGAGATGTTGTAGCGCTTGGCGACGATTTCGGCGGTGTCGATCATGGGCATGTAGACCTCGCCCTTGATCTTGAGCAGCGCCGGATCTTGCGCGTGGAAGCCGTTCATCTTGTCGTTCTGCACCAGCGAGATCGACTTGCCGCCGCCGCCGACCGCAACCTCGACGCCGTCGAAGATCACCGAGCGCGCGGCGAGCGCGATGGCCTGCAGTCCCGAAGCGCATTGCCGGTCGATGGTGGTGCCGGCGACGGTGACCGGCAAACCAGCGCGGAGCAGCGCCTTGCGCGCGATGTTGCCGCCGGTCGAACCCTGCTGGAGGGCAGCGCCCATCACAACGTCCTCGATCTCCTTCGGATCGACCTTTGCGCGGGCGACGGCCTCGCCGATGGCGTGGCCGAGCAGCGTCGCGCCCTCGGTGGCGTTGAGCATGCCGCGATAGGCCTTGCCGATCGGCGTGCGGGCGGTGGAAACGATGACGGCGTCGGTCAAGAGCGACCTCCTGATGCGTGTTGGGTGGATTGTGATGGTTTCTGCTGCTGGCGCAATTCGTGGCGCGACAGCTTTCCGACCGGCGTGCGCGGCAATTCCTCGACGAACTCGACCTCGGCCGGCAGTTCGTGCTTGCCGACCTTGCCGGTGAGCTGCGCACGCAGCTCGTCGAGCGAGAACGGCTTTGCGTCCGGCTTGAGCTTGATGAAGGCCTTGGCGGCCTCGCCGCGATACTGGTCGGGAATGCCGAGCACGATCACCTCGTGCACGCCAGCAATGGTGTAGATCGCCTGCTCGATCATCTGCGGATAGACGTTGAAGCCGCCGGAGATGATCATGTCCTTCTTGCGGTCGACCAGGAAGAAATAGCCGTCGGTGTCGGCATAGCCAATGTCGCCGGTGAGGAAGCGGCCGTCGGCAAAGGACTCCGCGGATTCCTTCGGCTTGTTCCAATAGCCCCTGGTGACGTTCGGGCCCTTGATGCGGATCTCGCCGACTTGGCCCGATGGCAGCACTTTCGTCGGATCCTCCAGAGAAACGACGTCGAGCTCGATGCCGGGCAGCGTCAGGCCGATCGAGCCTGGCTTCTCGGGGCCGGCCGGCGGATGGCCGGTGCCGGGCGAGCAGGTCTCGGTCATGCCCCAGCCGCTCTTGAGCTTCTTGCCGACCTTGCGCTCGAAGAAGCTCGCGACCTCGACCGGCAGCGGCGCGCCGCCGGAGCCGATGGCGTTGAGCGAGGAGAAATCGCGCTTGTCGAGATTGGGTAATGCTGCGATCGCGATCCACATCGTCGGCACGCCCGGGAAGTAGGTCGCGCGCTTGACCTCGATGTCGCGCATCACGGCTTCGACGTCGAAGCGCTGGTGCAGCGAGATCAGATTGCCACGCTGGAGCGAGGACAACAGCACGACCGTGAGCGCGTAGATGTGGAACAGCGGCAGCACGCAGATAACCCGCTCGACGATGTCGCCGCGCGCCGCACGTCCCGGCTTGCCCCAGATGTCGTAGATCGACACCGCCGAGGTGAGATTGCCGTGCGTCAGCATGGCGCCCTTGGGCAGGCCGGTGGTTCCGCCGGTATATTGCAGCAGCGCGACGTCGTCGGCCGTCATCTGCGGCCATTGCGCAGGCAGCGTCGCGCCCTCGACGAAGGTCTTGAAGGTGACGATGCGGGGATCGCTGGGGATCGGCGCCTGCGGCGTACCGACCTTGCCCCAATTGTCGTCCTCGCAGACGACGAGGCGATCTATCAGCCCCTTCTCCAGGAACTTCAGCGCGGTCGGCAACAGGGCCTGGAGGTTCGAAGTCACCAGCAGGCGCGAGCCGGAATCGGAGACCTTGTGCGTCAGCGCGATCTCGCCGTCGAGCGGGGAGAGATGCGCGACGCGGGCGCCGGCCTTCAGCGCGCCGAAGAAATTGACGGGGTGATCGGGCGTGTTGCCGAGGAACAGCGCGACGGAATTGTTCTTGCCGCAGCCGGCGCGCAGGAACGCAGCCGCCGCGCGCTCGGCCATGGCGGCGAGCTCGGTATAGGTGATCGGACGATCGCGAAACTCCAGCGCGGTCCGCGGGCCGTAATCTGCCGCGGCCGTCGAGAGCAGGTCAGGCAGCGTGCCCTGGACGATGGTGTCGTCCCAATGCACGCCCTCGGGGTAGAACTGTTCGCCGGGATGGGTCATTTTCTGCAACTAGATCAGGTGTCATTCCGGGGCGCGACGAAGTCGCGAGCCCGGAATCCATCGAGCAGCGTACTCGACGGCGGAATGGATTCCGGGCCTGGCCCTTCGGGCCATCCCGGAATGACGAGAGCGTAGGCAGCGGCCATCAAGCCGCCTTCGACGCCGCCAGCGACGCGAACGTCTTGCCTTCGGCCGCGAGCTTCTTCAGCAGCGGCGCCGGCTCGAGGCTCGGGTCGTTGGTCTCCTTCGCATAGAAGGCCAGTCGATCGGCGATGTGCTTGAGGCCGACACTGTCGGCCCAGAACATCGGACCGCCGCGATAGATCGGCCAGCCATAGCCATAGAGCCAGACCACGTCGATGTCGGACGGGCGCGCCGCGATGCCCTCTTCGAGGATCTTCGCGCCCTCGTTGATCATCGGATACATCATGCGCTCGAGGATCTCGTCGTCGCTGACGACGCGCTTCTTGCGCCCCATGCGGAGCAGCGTCTCGTCGATCAGCTTCTCGACCTCGGGATCCGGCAGCGCCGAGCGGGAGCCGGCTTCATATTTGTAGTAGCCCTTGCCGGTCTTCTGGCCGAAGCGGCCGGCTTCGCACAGCGCGTCCGCGATCTCCGACTTGATGCCGCGGTCCTTGCGCGAGCGCCAGCCGATGTCGAGGCCGGCGAGGTCGCCCATCGCGAACGGCCCCATCGGCATGCCGAATTTGGTGACGACAGCGTCGACCTGCTGCGGCAGCGCGCCTTCGAACAGCAGCTTTTCCGACTGCTTGCCGCGCTGCGCCAGCATGCGGTTGCCGACAAAACCGTCGCAGACGCCGACCACGGCCGGCACCTTGGCGATCTTGCGCGCGATGGTCACGGCTGTGACCAGCGCGTCCGGCGCCGTCTTGTCGGCACGCACGATCTCGCACAGCTTCATGACGTTGGCCGGCGAGAAGAAGTGCATGCCGAGCACGTCCTGCGGACGCTTGGTTGCCTTCGCGATCTCGTCGATGTTCAGGTACGAGGTGTTCGAGGCGAGCACCGCGCCCGGCTTGACGTATTGGTCGAGCTTGCCGAACACTTCCTTCTTCACTGCCATGGTTTCGAACACGGCTTCGATCACCAGGTCAGCATCGCCGACATTCTCGATGCCGACGACGCCATTGATCAGCGCCATGCGCTTGGCGGGCGCATCCGCCGGGATGCCGCCGCGGGCCGCGGTCGCCTCCCAGTTCTTCTGCATGATGCCCATGCCGCGCTTGAGCTGCTCCTCGCCGGTTTCGATCAAAGTGACGGGAACGCCGGCATTGGCGAAGGACATCGCGATGCCGCCGCCCATGGTGCCGGCGCCGAGAATGGCGACGCGGTTGACGGGGCGCGACTTGGTGCCCTCCGGCACGCCCGCGATCTTGTTGGCCTCGCGCTCGGCGAAGAAGGCATAGCGCTGCGCCTTGGACTGGTCGCTGGCGACGAGCTTGAGGAAGCCCTCGCGCTCCTTCTTAAGACCTTCGTCGAATGGCAGGTCGATCGCCGCGCCGACGGCGTCGGCCGCCGCGAACGGCGCTTCCAGGCCGCGCGACTTCTTGGTCATGGCCGCGACCGCATTGGTGAAGATCGAGCGGTCGGCCTTGGCCGCCGCGATCTTGGAATTGTCGTCGCGCAGGCGGCGCAGCGGACGCTTCTCGGCCAAAAGCTTGCGGACGAAGGCCTCGCCGCCGGAGGCCGGGCCTTCCACGATCTCCTCGATCAGGCCGTGCTTCAGCGCTTCGGCAGCCCCGATCGGGTCACCGCCGACGATCATCTTGACCGCGAGTTCCGGACCGACCGCGCGCGGCAGGCGCTGGGTGCCGCCGGCGCCTGGCAGGAGGCCGAGCTTCACCTCGGGCAGGCCGAGCTTTGCCTCTTTGACAGCCACGCGGAAATGACAGGCCAGCGCGACCTCGAGGCCGCCGCCGAGCGCGGTGCCGTGGATCGCGGCCACGATCGGCTTCGGCGAATTCTCCATTTCGGCCAGCACTTCATTCAAGGCCGGGGACTTCGGCGGCTTGCCGAATTCGGTGATGTCGGCGCCGGCAATGAAGGTGCGCCCGGCGCAGGTCAGCACGATACCCTTGATCGCGGGATCGG
Organism: uncultured Alphaproteobacteria bacterium; assembly: GCA_963819355.1. GTDB lineage: Bacteria > Pseudomonadota > Alphaproteobacteria > Rhizobiales > Xanthobacteraceae > Bradyrhizobium. Next base: position 397,107 of record CAWFVZ010000033.1, read on the forward strand.
CGATTGCGGCCTTGATGCACTCCAGAATACCACCGCGGACCGCGGCGCTCAGCGCATTGACCGGAGGGCTGTCGACCGTGACGATCCCGACTTCGTCATGACGCTCTAGCTTGACCACTTCGCTCACGGTTTCCCTCCTTGGTGGGGATTGCTTTTATTCGATTTCGCGGTGCGGAATTTAATTCCGCATCTTGACGGCAGGGTTATTTTGAAGCACGTGGCTTGTCAACGAACTCCGCGCAAGAGCAGATCTGGGATGAAGCGTACAGGAAAGAAGCCAGCGACCGATCGGAATTTCGTCGTCGCGCTTTCCCGCGGACTTGATGTATTGCGCGCATTCCAGCCCAACGACGGACTTCTCGGCAATCAGGAAATCGCGGCCCGCACCAATCTGCCCAAACCAACGGTTTCGCGGCTAACCTACACGTTGACGAGGCTTGGTTATCTGACGCCGGTTCCCCGCTTCGAGAAGTATCAGCTCGCGCCCGCGGCGATGGCGCTCGGTTACGCGGCGTTAGCCAATCTCGGCGTTCGGCATTTGTCCGAGCCGTTTCGCGAAGAGATGATGCGCGCCACCGGTGGCGCCGTCGCGATCGGCGGCCGCGACCGCCACAGCATGATCTATTTCGGGCAGAGCCGCGGCAGCGAGACGGTCGGCGTTCAACTTGACGTCGGCTCCCGCGTGCCGATTGCAACCAGCGCGATGGGCCGCGCCTATTTCTGGGCGCTGGGTGAGGACGAGCGCGCCGAAGTCACGCGCATCCTGCGCGAACATTACGGCAGCCGCTGGCCCAAGATGCGCGACGGACTGGAACGTTCAGGCGAGACCGTCGCGAAATACGGTTTCGCGATGTCCGTCGGCGACTGGCACGACGACATCGGCGCCGCCGGCGTCGCGCTCAGGCTCAACGATGGAACCGGGCCTTACGCATTCAATTGCGGCGCACCCGCATTCCGCTTCACGGAAGAACGTTTGATCAACGACATTGGACCGCGCCTGCTTGCGATGGTAAGGAACATCGAATCGGCACTTGGGGGTCTGATGCCGCAATCCAAAAAAGAAGTCAGCAAAAAGCTGAAATCAGGAGGAAAAGTTGCACGTGTGGCCGAGGGGATCAGATAGCCTTAGTCATCATCGGGAGCGGTTCGCATCGCCCCGTCGCCCACTGAATCGTGTGGGCGAGACGACATGACGCAGGCACAGCTCGCGCAGGGGACATCGCCCCTGCTCGCGGTTCGCGACGTCAGCGTCGTGTTCGGCGGCATTGTCGCGCTCAACGGCGTGTCCTTTGACATGCACAAGGGCCAGATTCTCGGATTGATCGGCCCCAACGGCGCCGGCAAGACCACGCTCTTCAACTGCCTCTCCCGGCTCTATCAGCCGTCGTCCGGCGACATCCTGATGGACGGTGCGAGCATCTTGACGCGGGCTCCGCACCGAATCGCCGAGATCGGCATCGGCCGCACCTTCCAGAACGTGGCGCTGTTTCCGAACCTCTCGGTGATGGACAATGTCCGCGTCGGAACGCACGCGCGCACCTCCAGCGACATCATCAGCGACTCGCTGCGGCTCGCCTGGATCCGCCGCAGCGAGAGCAGCGTCAACAAGAAGGTGGACGAGATCCTCGCTTATCTCAAACTCGAGGACGTCGCCCACACCGTCGTCTCCGGCCTGCCTTTCGGCACGCAGAAGCGTGTCGAACTGGCGCGGGCGCTCGCGGCGGACCCGAAGATCCTGCTGCTCGACGAGCCGGCCGGCGGCCTCAACCACGAGGAAGTCTATCTGCTCGGCGACCTGATCCGCCGCATCCGCGACGAGCGCCACATGACCGTGCTGCTTGTCGAACACCACATGGGCCTCGTGATGTCGATCGCCGACCACGTCGTCGCGCTGAATTTCGGCAAGAAGCTCGCAGAAGGCACGCCCGCCCAGGTGCAGGTGGACCCCGACGTCATCAAGGCCTATCTCGGGAGCAAGGACCAATGACGACGCTGCTCAACGTCAAGGACCTGCGCGCCTATTACGGTCAGGTCCAGGCGCTCCACGGCCTCTCTTTCTCACTCAACGAAGGCTCGCTGACGACGCTGCTCGGCGCCAACGGCGCCGGCAAGACCACGACGCTGCGCGCGATCTGCAACATGGTGCGCTCCACCGGTGGCATCGAGTTCGACGGCAAGCCGCTGAACAACCGCTCCACCGAGAGCATCGTGCGGTTCGGCATCGCCCATGTGCCGCAGGGCCGCGGCACCTTCACCACCATGACGGTGGAGGAAAATCTGCAACTCGGCGCCATCACCCGCAAGGACAATGCCGGCATCATTTCCGACATCGAGCGCATGTACGCGCATTTCCCGGTGTTGAAGCAGCGGCACACCCAGCAGGCCGGCACGCTCTCCGGCGGCGAGCAGCAGATGCTCGCGGTCGCCCGCGCGCTGATGCTGCGGCCGCGGCTGATGCTGCTGGACGAACCGTCATTCGGTCTGGCGCCGCTCGTCGTGCGCGACCTGTTCGGCATCCTCGGCAAGATCAACCGCGAGGACAAGGTGTCGATCCTGGTGGTCGAGCAGAACGCCCAGCTCGCACTCGAGCTCGCCGACCAGGCCTATGTGATCGAGACCGGTCGCATCGTGATGTCGGGCAATGCCAAGGACATCGCGAACAACGAAGAAATCCGCAAATCCTATCTGGGTTACTGAGGAGCCGGCACGATGGAGCTTTTCACCAACCAAGTCCTGGCTGGGATTGCCACCGGCGCGATCTATGCCTGCATGGCGCTCGCCGTGGTCATGATCTACCAGGCGATCGACCATCTCAACTTCGCGCAAGGAGAGATGGCGATGTTCTCGACCTTCATCTCCTGGCAGTTGATGCAGTGGGGCATCCCCTATTGGGGCGCGTTCATCATCGCGCTGGTGTTCTCCTTTATCGGCGGCATCGCGATCGAGCGCATCCTGTTCAAGCCACTCGCCAAGGCGCCGATCCTGACCAATGTCGCCGGCTTTATCGCACTCTATGCGATCATCAACTCCTCGGCCGGCCTGATCTGGGACTTCACCATCAAGCAGTATCCGACCCCGTTCGGCTCCTCGCCGTTCCTCGGCAGCCAGCTGATCTCGACTCACCAGGCCGGCATGATCGGCGTCACCGTGCTGTTGCTGATCGCGCTCTATTTCTTTTTCCAGTACACGCGGATCGGCCTCGCGATGCGGGCCGCCGCCTCGGTGCCTGAATTGGCCCGCCTGGTCGGCATCAACACCTCCTGGATGATTGCGCTCGGCTGGGGCATGGCGTCCGCCATCGGCGCCATCGCCGGCATGCTGATCGCCCCGGTCGTGTTCCTCGAGCCCAACATGATGGGCGGCGTGCTGATCTACGGTTTTGCCGCCGCTGTGCTCGGCGGACTGACCAGTCCGTTCGGCGCCGTGGTCGGCGGCTTCCTTGTCGGCATCTTCGAGAACCTCGCCGGCACCTACATCCCCGGCGTCGGCAACGAGCTGAAACTCCCGATCGCGCTCGCGCTGATCATCTCCGTCCTGGTCGTCAAACCCGCTGGTCTGTTCGGCCGGCAAATCGTCAAGCGAGTTTGATCATGAGCGCAGCAGAAGAAGTCGTCGCTGAAGGCCACGAGGCGGTCGAAGCCGTTCCGAAGCGGGCCATGACGCTGGGCACGGGCACCTCGCTACTGGTGCTGTTGCTTCTCGTCGCGGTACCGTTGTTTGCGAAGAACTTCGTCATCTTCCAGTTGACCCAGTTGCTGTATCTGGGGTCTCGCGGTGCTGGCGCTGAACATCCTGACCGGCGGCTCGGGCCAGTTTTCGCTTGGCCAGAGCGCGTTCTACGGCATCGGCGCCTACGTCACCGCGGTGATGATGGAGCAGTTCAACATCAACTACGTGCTCTGCCTGCCGGTCGCGGGCGTTGTTTGCTTCGGCGCCGGCTTCCTGTTCGGCCAGCCGGCGTTGCGGCTATCCGGCGTCTATCTGGCGCTTGCGACCTTCGCGCTCGCCACCGCCATGCCGCAGCTCCTGAAGCTGAACTTCCTCGAGCATTGGACCGGCGGCGTACAGGGCCTCGTCGTCACCAAGCCCGACGCGCCGTTCGGCCTGCCGATGTCGCAGGACATGTGGCTGTACTACTTCACGCTCGCCGTCGTGCTCGCGATCTACATCTTCTCGGTGAACCTGCTGCGCTCCCGCTCCGGCCGCGCCTTCATGGCGATCCGCGACAACGAGATCGCAGCGTCCGCCATGGGCGTCAACGTGGCGCTCTACAAGACGCTCGCCTTCGGCGTCTCCGCCGGCATCACCGGCGTCGCCGGCGGCCTGAGCGCGATCGCGGTGCAGTTCGTCGCGCCCGACAGCTTCACCATCACGCTCGCGATCCAGCTGTTCCTCGGCATGGTCGTCGGCGGCGTGGGCTGGCTGCCCGGCTCGATCATCGGCGCCGCCTTCATCATCTTCGTGCCGAACATCGCGGAAGGCATCTCCAAGGGCCTCTCCGGCGCCGTGTTCGGCGTACTGCTGTTCCTCGTCATCTACCTCGTGCCGCATGGCGCAAGGCAAATCGCAATCCTGGGCCAGCAACTCGCCGGAAGGCTCAGAAAGAACTGAAACCCCATCAAGGAAGGAGACCAAATTGTTTCTTGAAAAATCCTGCGAACCACCGCACTCGTAGCGGCGGTCGCGACCCTCACCTCCGGCGCAGCACTCGCTCAGAAGAAATACGACACCGGCGCGTCCGATACCGAGATCAAGATCGGCAACATCATGCCGTACAGCGGTCCGGCGTCGGCCTATGGCATCATCGGCAAGACCGAAGAAGCCTATTTCAAGATGATCAACGACAAGGGCGGCATCAACGGCCGCAAGATCACCTACGTCACCTATGACGACGGCTACTCGCCGCCGAAGGCGGTCGAGCAGGTCCGCAAGCTGGTCGAAAGCGACGAGGTGCTCGCCGTGTTCAACCCGCTCGGCACGCCCTCGAACACCGCGATCCAGAAATATCTGAACGCCAAGAAGATCCCGCAGCTGTTCGTCGCCACCGGCGCCACCAAGTGGAACGACCCGAAGGCCTTCCCCTGGACCATGGGCTGGCAGCCCGCCTACCAGAGCGAAGCGCAGATCTACGCGAAATGGCTGACGAAGGAGAAGCCCGACGCCAAGGTCGCGATCCTCTATCAGAACGACGATTTCGGCAAAGACTACCTCAAGGGCACCAAGGACGGTTTTGGCGCCAAGGCCTCATCCACGATCATCATGGAAGAGAGCTATGAGGTGTCCGAGCCGTCGATCGACGGCCACATCGTCAAGATCAAGGCCGCCAATCCCGACGTGCTGCTGATCTACACGACGCCGAAGTTCGGAGCCCAGACCATCAAGAAGACCGCCGAACTCGGCTGGAAGCCGCTCCAGATCATCACCAACGTGTCGGCTTCCGTCGGCAGCGTGATGAAGCCGGCGGGCTTCGAGGCCGCGCAGGGCGTGCTATCGGCCGCCTATGCCAAGGACGGTGCGGACGCGCGCTGGAACGACGATCCGGCCATGAAGAAGTGGGTGGAGTTCCTCGACAAGTACATGCCCGGCGCGGACAAGACCGATTCCAGTGTCGTCTACGGCTACGGCGCCGCGCAGACGCTGGTCAAGGCGCTGGAGCAGTGCGGCGACGATCTCACCCGCGCCAACCTGATGAAGCAGGCCGCGAGCCTGAAGGACTTCACGCCGGACACCCTCTTGCCCGGCGTCAAGATCAACACCGGTCCGACCGACTTCGCCCCGATCAGCCAGCTCCAGATGCAGCGCTTCAAGGGCGAGAAGTGGGAACAGTTCGGCGAGATCCTGAGCGGCGACGTCGCTCCGGAATAATGCGCTGACGTTACAGTCCAACCGTGAAAAGCCCCCGCGAGCAATCGCGGGGGCTTTTTGTTGACGTCACGCGTCAATCTTGTTCAATGCGCCGCCGATCCAAGTGGGGTGGGAGAGCAATGACTGGCGCTCGATTTCAGGTTGCGGCCCTTTTGGCCGCATTCGCGTTGTGCACTGCGACAAGCAATCCCGCGCTGGCGCAAAAGAAATACGACAGCGGCGCGACCGATACCGAGATCAAGATCGGCAATATCATGCCCTATGGCGGCCCGGCCTCCGCCTATGGCGCGATCGGCAAGGCCGAGGAAGCCTATTTCAACAAGGTCAACGCCGAGGGCGGCATCAACGGCCGCAAGGTCAAGTTCATCTCGTATGACGATGCCTATTCGCCGCCGAAGACGGTGGAGCAGGCGCGCAAGCTGGTCGAGAGCGACAACGTGCTGCTGATCTTCGGCTCGCTCGGCACCTCCACCAACGGCGCCATCCGCAAATACATGAACGAGAAGAAGGTGCCGCAACTGTTCGTGGCGAGCGGCGCCTCGAAGTGGAACGATCCCACGCAATTTCCCTGGACCATGGGCTGGCAGCCGAGCTACGCGAGCGAGGCGAAGATCTACGCCAAATACATCATGAAGGAAAAGCCGGACGCGAAGATCGGCGTGCTCTTCCAGAACGACGATTTTGGCAAGGACTATCTGAAGGGGCTGATGGACGGGCTCGGCGCGAAAGCCTCGATGATCGTGCTGGAGGAGCCTTACGACACCTCGGAGCCTGCGATCGACGAACACGTCGTGAAGCTGAAGGCGGCGGGCGCCGACGTCTTCATCAGTATCACCACGCCGAAATTCGCCGCGCAAGCGATCAAGAAGGCGGCCGAGATCAACTGGCATCCGATCCACATCATCTCCAACGTCTCGGCGTCGGTCGGCGGTGTGATCGAGCCCGCGGGCTACGAGATCTCGCAAGGCATCCTGTCGGCGAGCTACACCAAGGACGGCTCCGACCCGCAATGGAATGCCGATGACGGCATGAAGAAGTTCTATAACTTCCTGGCACAGTACGATCCGAAGGCGAACAAGCTCGAAGCCGGCGTGGTGTTCGGCTACGCTGCGGCACAGACCATGGTGAAGGTGCTGCAGATGTGCGGCGACAACCTCACCCGCGACAACATCATGAAGCAGGCGGCCAGCCTCAGGGATTTCGAGCCGGACACGCTGTTGCCCGGCATCAAGATCAACACCGCAGCCGATGATTTCGCGCCGATCGAGCAGCTCCAGATGATACGGTTCAAGGGAAAGACATGGGAATTGTTCGGCGACATCATCTCGAGCGACCTCGGCCATTGAAGGCGCAACTAAAAATAGCCGTGCTATCTTCGAACAACTCAAGACAGTCCTGCCTTCTCGCAGTCGCACACGACGATCTCGGACCTTCCTGACTACTAAAGGAGCAGCCCCTGCGACTCGGTCGCGGGGGCTTTCTGTTGAAGGCACCAGCCAAATCGTATTGAATTGCGGTCGCGTCGGCCAAAAACAATCGAGACAAAAAAGGGACGCACACACACCAAAAATAGGGAGATAGGAATGCCCGCTGTCACCGGCAAACTTGCCGCCGCGTCACTGGCGCTTGCGCTCATTGCGGCCTCGACCTCCACTGCATCGGCCCAGAAGAAATACGATACCGGCGCGACCGACACCGAGATCAAGGTCGGCAACATCATGCCCTACAGCGGACCAGCCTCCGCCTACGGCATCATCGGGCGGACCGAAGCCGCCTACTTCAAGAAGATCAACGAGGAAGGCGGCATCAACGGCCGCAAGATCAACTACATCAGCTATGACGACGCCTACTCGCCGCCGAAGACGGTCGAGCAGGCGCGCAAGCTGGTCGAGAGCGACGAGGTGCTGTTCATCTTCAATTCGCTCGGCACGCCGCCGAACTCGGCAATCCACAAATACATGAACTCGAAGAAGGTGCCGCAGTTGTTCGTCGCGACCGGCGCCACCAAGTGGAACGATCCGCAGAACTTCCCCTGGACCATGGGCTGGCAGCCCAACTACCAGAGCGAGACACAGATCTATGCGAAGTGGCTGCTCAAGAACAAGCCGGACGCCAAGATCGCCGTGCTCTATCAGAACGACGACTACGGCAAGGACTACGTCAAGGGCCTGAAGGACGGCCTCGGCGCCAAGGCGTCCTCGATGATCGTCGCGGAGGAGAGCTACGAGACCTCCGAACCGACCATCGACAACCATATCGTGAAGCTGAAATCGACCGGCGCCGACGTTTTCATGAACATCACGACGCCGAAATTCGCAGCGCAAGCGATCAAGAAGGTGGCGGAGGTCGGCTGGAAGCCGCTGCACTTCCTCAACAACGTCTCGGCCTCCGTCGGCAGCGTGATGAAGCCGGCCGGCTTCGAAAATGGTCAGGATGTCATCTCTGCGGATTATCTGAAGGACGTGTCGGATCCCGAATGGGACAATGATGCCGGCATGAAGGAATTCCTGGCGTTCATGGGCAAATACTTCCCCGACGGCGACAAGCTCGATAAGGGCACCATCGTCGGTTACGCCGTGGCGCAGACGCTGGTCCAGGTCCTGAAGCAGTGCGGTGATGATCTCACGCGCGAGAACATCATGAAGCAGGCGGCGAACCTGAAGGACTTCCGCACCGAGGCGCTGCTGCCGGGCGTGAAGATCAACACCTCGCCGACCGATTTCGCGCCGATCAGCCAGCTTCAGCTTGAGAAGTTCAAGGGCGAGAAGTTTGAGTTGTTCGGCGACGTGATCAGCGCCGACGTCGGCGGCTAGCCCATATTCCTATGCGACGATAGCAAGCCCCCTGCGAGATGATCGCAGGGGGCTTTTCGCTGGCCCGATTATGATCACGCGATTGCACAATCGAATGATGGCAAAGCCTGCTTACCCTCTCGCGCCCGATGCGGTAGGCAGAGCAATGGCGACATCGTCTTGGTCGCTTTAGTCTGCTCACGAGTTTGCTGAAGGCCATCGTCATGACCGACCGACGCCCCCTGCTCCGCGCGCTCTACGACGCCGCCGTTGCCGCCGCCCATCCGAACACGATCCTGGCGCCGCATCTGCGCCCCGCGCCGAAGGGGCGCGTGATCTGCCTCGCCGCCGGCAAGGGCGCGGCCGCGATGGCCGCGGCTGCGGAGCGGCATTACCTCGACACGCTCAAGCTCGCGCCGGAGCGGCTCCTCGGCATTGCCACCACGCGCCATGGCTACGGCGTGCCGACGCGCCGCATCCGCGTGGTCGAGGCCGGCCATCCTGTCCCTGATGAAGCCGGTTTGAAGGGCGCGGCCGACACGCTCGCGCTCGCAGGCGAAGCCGGGCCGGACGATCTGCTGCTGGTGCTGCTCACCGGCGGCGGCTCGGCGAACTGGATCGCGCCGGTGGACGGCATCAGCTTTGCGCAGAAGCAGGCGGTCAACAAGGCGCTGCTGCGCTCGGGCGCGCCGATCGGCGAGATGAACGTCGTGCGCAAGCATTTGTCACGGATCAAGGGCGGGCGACTGGCGCGCGCAGGCCAAAGCGCCGCCGAGATCGTGACGCTCGCGATCTCCGACGTGCCGCGTGACGATCCTTCCGCGATCGCCTCGGGCCCCACCGTGCCCGATCCGACCACGCTTGCGGATGCGCGCGCGATCGTCGCGAAATACAAGCTCGACATCGACGATGCCGTGCGCCGGGCGCTCGACGATCCCGCCAACGAAAGCGCCAAGCCGGGCGATGCCGCCTTTGCGCGTGCGCATTTCGAATTGATCGCGCGTCCGAAGCAGTCGCTCGACGCTGCGGTGACACTTGCAAAAGACGCCGGCTACGAGACCATCGACCTCGGCGCCGATCTCGAGGGCGAGGCGCGCGAGGTTGCCGCCGATCACGCCAGGCGCGCACTCGCGGCCCGTGCGCAGGGCAAGCGGATCGCGATCCTTTCCGGCGGCGAGCTCACGGTGACCGTGCGCGGCAATGGCCGCGGCGGCCCGAACCAGGAATACGCGCTGGCGCTCGCGGACCTGTTGAAAGACACGACTGGCGTCTCGGCGCTTGCCGGCGACACCGACGGTGCCGATGGCGGCGCCGGCCATCCCACCGACCCCGCCGGCGCACTGATCGACGCGGCGACCTTTGCGAAGATGAAAGCGCTGGCGCTTGAGCCGCAGGCCTATCTGGCTAACAACGACGCGACGACGTTCTTCGAGGCGACAGGTGATCTGCTACAGCCGGGGCCGACGCTGACCAACGTCAACGATATCCGGGTGATCCTGGTGGATTGAACTCTTACCCTCCCCTGGAGGGTAAGAGCGCCCCCTCAAAACTCGTTGGCGATCTTCGAGAGCATCTCGATCAGGGCTTCGCGGTTGGCTTGCCCGAGCAGCTGATTGAGGCGCGATTCGTGCTTGGTCGCAACCAGCTTCTTGGCGCGCGTCAGCACGGCCTTGCCCTTGTCGGTCAGCACCAGGATGTGCGAACGGCGGTCGTTGGTGGAGCGGATCCGGGCGCAGAGATCGCGACTCTCGAGGTTGTCGAGCAGGGCCACGAAATTAGGGCGCAGGATGCCAAGGGTGGAGGCGATCTCGGTCTGGTTACGGCCCGGATTCTTCTCGACCAGCAGCAGCACGGAGAACTGCGCCGGCGTGAGCTGGAGCGAGGCCATGCAGCGCAAAAAGTTCTCGAACACCTTGAGCTGTGCCCGCTTCAGCACGTAGCCGAGCTGTTCGGACAGCTCGCCGAGCTGGAGGGCTTCGGGCAGGCCCTCGGGGACATCCTTGCGGCCCTTGGTCGCGTCGCCGGGCCTTTCGGAGAACTTTTCAGCGGTTTTGGAAACGGTCATCGCCTCATGCTCGCAATCCCGCTAAATTCGGGAGGGGTCGTTCGCTGCCCTTGAGATTATATTTGATAATTGTTATGGATCATATCAAATATCGTCAGCGTTTTTCAATGGCTGTGAGCGGACCATCCACCGCAATCGCGGGACCGGGTCCGGATCTTTGAGGGGGAGCGTCCGGTCTTGAACACCACCATCATGCTGTTCCTGCTGCAGGACGGCATCACCAATGGCGCGATCTACGCGCTGCTCGGCCTGGCGCTGGTGCTGGTGTTCGCCGTCACCCGCGTCATCCTCATTCCCCAGGGCGAGTTCGTCACCTATGGCGCGCTGACCTATGCCTCGCTGGCCTCGGGCCAGATGCCGGGTACGGCCAAGCTTGCGCTGGCCATGGGCATCGGCGCCTGCGCGTTCGACCTGTTCGTGGCGCGCAACGCGCTGCATGGCCGGCTGATCCTGCGCAGCGTCCTCGCCAACATCGTGCTGCCGGCGACCGTGCTGGCGGTCACGCTCTATTTCGCCGGCCAGAAGCCGCCGGTCGCGGTCTGCATCGCGCTATCGCTGGTGATCGTCGCGATGATCGGCCTCTATCTCTACCGCATCGCGTTCCAGCCGCTGGCGCATACGTCGGTGCTGGTGCTGCTGATCGCCTCGGTCGGCGTCCATCTGGCGCTTCAGGGGCTGGGCCTCTTGTTCTTCGGCGCCGAGGGCCAGCGCGGACCTGCCGTGCTCTCCGGTGCCTTCACCGCGGGCTCGCTGCGTTTCACCGGCCAGAGCATCACGGTCTACGGCATCACCATCGCCTTCATCATCGGGCTGTGGCTGTTCTTCGGCCTGACGCTTTACGGCAAGGCGCTGCGTGCCACCGCCGTCAACCGGCTCGGCGCGCGGCTTGCCGGCATCCGCACCTCGCTATCAGGGCAGATCGCCTTCCTGCTGGCGTCCGTCATCGGCGCGCTGTCGGGAATCATGATCGTGCCGATCACCACGCTCTATTACGACTCGGGCTTCCTGATCGGCCTGAAGGGTTTCGTCGCCGCGATCATCGGCGGCCTCGTCAGCTATCCCCTGACGGCCGTCGCGGCACTCTTCGTCGGCATCGTCGAGGCGTTCTCGTCCTTCTATGCCTCCAACTACAAGGAGGTGATCGTGTTCATGCTCCTGATCCCCGTGCTGCTGCTGCGCTCGCTCGCCGCTCCTGCAGTCGAGGAAGAGAAGGACTGACGCCAAGATGCAGAGCCGGCTTCCCATTCTCGTCTTCGCGCTCGTGATGGCGGCGATTCCGTTCGTCCCCGGCATGCCGCCGTTCTGGATCGTGCTGCTCGACAATATCGGCCTCACCGCGCTGGTCGCGATGGGCCTGGTGCTGCTCACCGGCGTCGGCGGCCTCACCTCGTTCGGACAAGCCGCCTTCGTCGGCTTCGGCGCCTACACCACCGCGGTGCTGACGACGACCTATGGCCTGTCGCCCTGGCTGACCCTGCCGCTGTCGCTGCTTGTGAGCGGCCTGTTGGCCGTGCTGCTCGGCCTCGTCACGGTCCGCCTCTCCGGCCACTATCTGCCGCTCGGCACGCTGGCCTGGGGGCTCGGCCTGTTCTACCTCTTCAGCAAGCTTGAATTCCTCGGGCGCAACGACGGCATCTCGGCGATCCCGCCGCTGTCGATCGGCACGTTCAGGATGCTCTCCCCCGGCTCGATCTATTACGCGATCTGGGTCGCCGTGACCCTCGCGGCCCTGCTCACGATGAACCTGCTGGATTCCCGCACCGGCCGCGCCATCCGCGCGCTGCGGCGCGGCCATGTCGCGGCCGAAGCGTTCGGCGTGCACACGCCGCGCGCCAAGCTTCTGGTGTTCATCCACGCCGCCGTGCTCGCCGGCCTGTCCGGCTGGCTCTACGCCCACCTCCAGCGCGCGGTGAACCCGACCCCGTTCGGGGCGCAGGCCGGCATCGAATATCTCTTCATCGCGGTGGTCGGCGGCGCCGGCTATGTCTGGGGCGGCGTGCTGGGTGCTGCCATCGTCGTGATCCTGAAAGAGGTGCTGCAAAGCTATCTGCCGCTGATCCTGCCCGGCTCCGGCCAGGTCGAGACCATCGTGTTCGGCATCATGCTGGTGGCGTTGCTTCAGCTCGCACCCGGCGGCGTCTGGCCCTGGCTGATGTCGTTGCTGCCCGAGCGCACCAGTGGCAGGAAGCCCGACACCTCGCTGAAGCTCGAGGCGCGCACCCGCGCGCCTGGCCAATCCAATGTCCTGCTTCAGGTCGAGAAGGCGCGAAAGCAATTCGGCGGCGTGATTGCGGTCAACAACGTCTCCTTCGACGTCCAGGCCCGCGAGATCGTCGCGCTGATCGGGCCGAACGGCGCCGGCAAGAGCACCACGTTCAACCTGATCACCGGCGTGCTGTCGGCGACATCTGGCTCGATCTCCGTGCTCGGCAAGAAGGTCGATCGCGCGCCGCCGCAGGAGATCGTCAAGCTCGGCATCTCCCGCACCTTCCAGCACGTCAAGCTCGTCCCCGACATGACCGTGCTGGAGAATGTGGCGATCGGTGCGCATCTGCGCGGCCAGTCCGGTCCGCTCGCCTCGATGCTGCGGCTCGACCGCGCCGATGAAGCCAGGCTGCTCGCGGAGGCCGCCCGCCAGATCGAGCGTGTCGGCCTCGCCGACCAGATGCATCAACTCGCCGGATCGCTGTCGCTGGGCCAGCAGCGCATCGTCGAAATCGCCCGCGCGCTCTGCGTCGATCCGATGCTGCTGCTGCTCGACGAGCCCGCGGCCGGTCTCCGTCACATGGAGAAGCAGCAGCTCGCGAAGCTGCTGCGCGAATTGCGCGACGGCGGCATGAGCGTGCTGCTGGTCGAGCACGACATGGGCTTCGTGATGAACCTGGCCGACCGCATCGTGGTGCTGGATTTCGGCACCAAGATCGCGGAAGGCACGCCCGCCACGATCAAGACCAATCCCGAAGTGATCAAGGCCTATCTCGGAGTGGCGGCATGAGCGCGCTGTTGTCCGTCACCGACGCCCATGTCGCCTATGGCAAGGTCGAAGCCGTGCGCTCGGTCTCGCTCGAAGTGGGTCAGAACGAGATCGTCACCATCGTCGGCGCCAACGGGGCCGGCAAGACCACGCTGCTGTCAGCCATCATGGGCATTTTGCGGCTGAAGGGCCGTGTCGCCTTTGCCGGGCAAGACCTGGCGCGCCTCGACATCGAGGACCGCGTCGCGATGGGCTTGGGCCTGGTCCCGGAGCACCGCGAATTGTTCGTGACCATGAATGTCGAGGACAATCTCCAGCTCGGCGCCTTCCGCATCGAGCGGAGCCGGGCGAGGGCCTCGATCGAGCGGATCTACACGCTGTTTCCGCGGCTCAAGGAGCGGCGCAAGCAGCTTGCCGGCACGCTCTCCGGCGGCGAGCAGCAGATGCTCGCGATGGGCCGCGCGCTGATGGGTGAACCGAAACTCTTGATGCTGGACGAGCCGAGCCTCGGTCTCGCGCCGATCATCGTCGCCGACATTTTCCGGATCGTCACCGAGCTGCGTGCCAGCGGCGTCTCCGTGCTGCTGGTCGAGCAGAACGCGCAGGCCGCGCTGAAGATCGCCGACCAGGCTTACGTCATGGAGCTCGGCGAGTTCGTGCTGAGCGGCAAGGCCAGCGACATCGCGGCGAACGAACAGGTCGCGGCAAGCTATCTCGGCTTCCAGCACGAAGCCGCAAGCGCGGGTTAGCTACGACCCTTCGCCGTCCGCACAAATCCCCAGGCGGCGATCGCGGCCATCAGCAGCGAGATCAGCACATTGTAGCCGGCGAGCGAGAGGCCGAGGAAGCGCCACTGCACCTCGTCGCAGCGCACCACCTTGACGGTGTCGAGCCGCGACAGCAGATCACCGGCGCTGCCGAGATTGACGACCGGACCGGTGCAATCGGTCGGCCCCTTCCAAAGCCCCCATTCGACGCCGGAATGGTAGGTGCCGAGGACGGCATTGGCGAGCGCCGCCAGCGCGAGGATCGCGAGCCCCGCCAGCAGCAGCGGCCGCGGCGCACCGCTTCTCGCCGCAAGCACGGTCAGCCCACCGAGCGGGATCGCGAGATAATAGGCGTAGCGCTGCTCGAGGCAGAGCGGACAGGGCAAGATCTCCAGGACGAGCTGGAAGAACCAGGCCCCCGCAATCGTCGCCGCCGCGATCACGGTGACGGCCAGCGAGGCCATCAGTGCGGGGCTGCTCGCAGCCGGTTTAAACGCAGGTATTGCGGCACTCTGGGTCGTCACGGCAGCCTCTTCGGATGGGTCGTGGCCCCAAGCCTCTAACCCCGGCCCGGGCCCCTGTCGAGAACGGCCGGGATCACTTTGGCGCGGGTTGACCTCGCTTTTTCCATGGCTATAGTCCGCCGGCTTCGCGAGGCCCCTGTTTGGGACCGACCGAGGGCCCCTGTGGCGGAACTGGTAGACGCGCTCGACTCAAAATCGAGTTCCGCAAGGAGTGCTGGTTCGATTCCGGCCAGGGGCACCATTCCGCCACCATTCGGAATAAAGCCACGAACCGATTACCGTGCGGGCCCGAGGTCTTTCAACAGTGAAGCCGCAAGAGCTTCTTCAGCAATCGAGAGACGATGGCGCTGCATCGCTGCCATTAACCGATCGTCCCAGATCGCACGAACAGCCTTACCCGTTAGGGTCTGTCCCATATCTGATGCGCCTTCTGCGGCGGCCTCGTAATCTCCCGTGTCAAAGCGCCAGGATTGCGCGCCGTGCTCGCGCATTACGTGGTTGCCGATTCTTACGCCCGGCCAATCGAAATCACCGTGATAGCAAAGCTGCGCTCGTGCTTTGGCCAGCTGCGACAACAGGCATCGCTGCGCGGCGGCGGGCATGCCGTCCGTGCAGACCAGCGGTGCGCAGTCGGCGCTCCAGTAATCCGCAGCGATGGCTACCAGATTCGGGTTTTCACAGACATAGACCTTGCGATCCGCTACGTCCCAGGGCTGCGGAGAGCGCAGCAGCGACCGCAGCGAAGCGTAGGCGGGTTCTCCCGGTGGCCGATAGTAGGTCACCGTGCCGCGTATAGGCAGATTTAGAAATAACACCGGTCGTGCCAATTCATTGACTAGCACTCCGGCCCTTGCCCAAACGTCGCGGTCGCGCTCTACGCTACCGACCAGCTCTAGGTCTTTGTCTTCCGTTGGATCTACGACATCATCCTTGCCACCAACCCGAGCGATCGACTGACGCCAGATTGTCAGGACCAAGGTCGCCGCCGGCTGGCCGCTATCGAGTGCATGGGCGTCGCCCAGCACCTCGGCGGCCAATTGCGAACGTGTCATGCCGCTCGCGGGTAGGCGCTCCAATATGGCTTCGACATGGCGGCAGGCCTGGAGTGCCGCCGTCGCGTTCTGCCGCGCAAGTCGCTTGAGCAATCCCATGCCCGCGGGTGTTCTCAGCAATTCGATCAATGAGTTGTGCGTGCATTTATCCAGCACATCAGACCACATCGTTTGTGCCGCCAAACGCGCTGTGGCGAGATGCGCAATCGGACCGTCGAGTTGCTCGAGTGCATCGCGCAGCGAGACCGCAAGGCCGGCATTCCTGAACGCGATGTCGATATGGCCAACGTCAACTTGCAGGGAACTGGCATAGCGGGGCGGGCGACCAAGCAGGGAAGCCAGCGCGGCGTGTTCGTCCACGGTGAGTTGGCCGATGCGAAAGCCTTCGACCGCGGCGTCGAGCGGTGCTCGTTCGAACCGCAAACGCAGGCGCTTGCGTAGCGAGGCAAGGTGATCGCCACCGAGCAGGCGTTGCAGTCGCGGGTCGGTCGCCGAACTCATGTCAACGCAAACCTGCGATCGGGGTCGCCTTCGCGCATCTTGGCACGGCCGTCCCAAGTCCAACGCGAGACGAACACCGCGTCGATCCCTTCGCGCCGTTGCAGTTGACAGATGGCGACGCCAGGCAACTCGGCATAGCAGGCCCATTCACGCTCGCTCGTAATCACGAAGTCGAGGTCGAACTCGCGGATCAAACCCATGCAGTGGGCGCGCGCAGCATCATCAATGCCGGCGAATGCTTCATCGAGCAGCATCAGGCGCGGCGCCAGTGCGTAGCTACCCTGGCTGTAGAAACTGGCGATCGCGGCGAACAGCGGTACGGTGAGGCCGAGCGCACGCTCGCCGCTGGAGGCTGGGCCGGAAAGCTTGCGCCAGTGCCCATCCTGCCAGCGCTCAACGCGAAACCGGTGCCAACGGCGATAATCCAACGCGCGCGTGAGTTGGTCGATCAGGGCGCCTCCAACCTCCGCACCGGCGCCTGAAACGGTCCGTTCCCGCTCGGCGGCGATGCGTTGCTGCAACATCGCGCCCACCACCCGTCGATCTTCGGCCGACCACAGATCTGCGCTGGTGTTGAGCAGGCGTTTGCGCGCGGCATCGAGGCCGACCGGAGCGCCTTCTTCTTCGGCCAACGGCTGCCATAGCAGTCGATAGCGGACGCCGGTTGATGTTGGACGGCTGTACAGTTCCTTATTGATGGCGTCGCGTCGGTTCTCGGCCGCCTGCAGCAGCCGTTGGATCTCGGAGGCGATTTCGGCTTGCAGATGGTTCTCCAGCACGGTGCGTTCCTGCGCCGTGAGTAACTCGCTGCGTTGGGCGATCTCTTCGATCAGCCGCGTGGCGAGACGATCCGGACGTTCTGGTCTGTTCTGGTAAACGATGTGGGCGATCAATCCCCAGTCGTTGTGCTCGGACTGCGCCCGGTGCCCGAGGGCGCTGAGGGCTCGTTTGCAGCTCCGTCAATTCCTGGCTGATCTCCTTTTGCACGCGTGCCCAGGTCTCTTCCTTGTCGTCCAGCGAAGACAGTGCCTGTTCGGCGCGGCGCGCGAGGGTGAGGGCAGGATCAATTGTCCAGACCGCACCCATATCGGGCAACTCAAGCTCCGGGAAGCGCTGCGGCGAGCAGGCCGGTGACGACGAAGCTCTGGAAGCGGGCCTCGAAATCGCTTCGACGCGTGCGTCGCTGCATCGTTGGAAGTGCGCGTTGGCAGCCGTGCGCTTGTTCATGCGCGACCGCGCGCGCCTCGCTGGACTTGGTCAGCGATGTCGCGGGCAACACCGAGACTCCTGTCACTGGCATCGACGGCAGCACGGGCTTCGGCCATTTGTCGCTGCAATTCGGCAACCAGGGCGCCGACAGCCTCGCGTAAAACCTCGAACCGCGGTGAAAGCCTCTTCGGCCTCGATCTGCGGCCACCGAGCATCGTTCCTCCTGCGCCGTCAAATCGTCATGCGCCTCGCTTTCGCGGAGTCTGTTCTCTTTGCAGGTTCGGGCAGTGCCAGGCGCGCCTCGTGGATCGCCTGCGTCAGGTTGAACTGGGCATCCTGATAGCTGCTCAGGGCTGTTTCGACGCCCGCGAGGTCGGCCGGCGATGCTGGTAGGCGAAGATCGGTGGCGTCGGCAGCAGCGCCGCTGCCGCGCCGTCTGCAAAGCCTGCTCGCTGGCATAATATTGCCCTGCGGCTTCGGCCAATCGTTGACGGGCGGTCTCTGCATTCTCGTGCGGCAGGCCTCCGCTGCCAGATGAGACTTGCGCAACGTTTCGTCGGACGGAGCCAGTCGCCATTCTTCAGCGGCCTGGTTTTGATCCTTGCCGACTTGGTCAATCCCTTCTTGCACGGCCGCGAGTTCGTCGGCCAGTCGCGCAAGCCGCGCAAAAATTTCGGTCAACCGCCGTGCGCGGGCCGCGGCGCGGGCCGCATAGCCGATATAAACGGCTTCCGGTTTAGTCCAGGCACCGCCTAGCGCACCGATCCGGAAACGGCCATCCGCCGCGATCCAGGTTTCGCTGTCGACGGGATCGTCGTCGGCACAGGCGATGCCCGACAATAGATGCTCAACAACGGTTGCCGCGACCGCGCTGTTGGCCGGCACATCGGCCTCCAGCCAGTCGGCGAGTGACGGCGAGCGCGGCTGTCGCGCCAGCAACTCCGTATCGAACAGCGGGACATCGCCATCGCCGAACTGCAAACGGCCGTCGGGCGAGAGCCATGCATCGAGCAGCCCGGCGGCTTCGAGCGCAGCTTCCAGTCCGGCCCTTTGCGGAATTGTGAGAGCAGCGCGAAAATCCACCAACTGCCAGAGCGGGGCGCCCTCGCGGCTGTTCCGGACATCGTCCGCGCGCGTATAAGGTTGGGGCGGTAGGGCATCGACGCCGCCTTCGAGACGGCTGCGCTCGTCGTGGAGCACCGCGCGCTCGGCTTCGAGGGTTTGCCTCTGCCCGTTCAGCGAGCACACGCTTGGCCGCCAGGCGTTCGCTGGCCTGTTGTTGAGCGACCTGCAAGCGCCGCCGCGCCGGATTGTCGCCGTTCAGTGCGACGACCCATTCGGCCAAGGCAGCAAGTGCAGCGCCCCCGTCATCCGCGCCGAGTCTGCAACTGCTTCAAGCCGTCGAAGCAGTTCTGCCAGGACTTCAATCAGGTTCTGCCCCTCACGCTCAACGTCGGCATCGGCGCGCTCGCGCCGTTCCGCTGCAGTTTCGGCCGTCTCCCGCCATTCGTCGTGCGTCGTCTGCGCGTTGAGTGTGCAGGGCCTCGGCTCCCGCTACCTCCGCGTCGCGCCTGCGCAACGTCGCGATTTGGTCGCGCCGATCGGTGACCAAGGCGCGAAGTTCGGAACGAGCGCTTTCGAAGGCGTCCGGCGTCAGTTCGCCAAGGGTCGCAACGCCAGAAGTTGCGAACGGATGCTCTGCATGGAGGCTCGCAAGGCCCGCTGTTTCGGCGTGGGCGGCACATTGCCGGCGCAGGCCGGCGATCTGACGTTCGGCTGCGGTCACGCGCAGCGCGGCCTCTTCCTTGTGCTCGCTGCTGCGTTTCAATCGTCGCCGGGCCTCGGCGACAGCAGCGGTCGCGGTCTCGAATGCCCGCTTCCTCGCGGCTGCATCTCTCTCCGCGGATTCCAGGCGGTTCGCATCCTCCATGCCGGCGCCAGAACGCAGGGTATCAAGACGGGCCTGTTCGCGCTTGAGTGTGACTTCGGCTGTGTCCCGGGCGAGTTGCGCGTTTGCTTCGTCGGTCTGGGCCGCTTCAAGCCGGGCCTGTGCTTCGCCGCGTGACCGGCTCGCATTGTCGAATTCCGTCTGCGCCTGGCGAAGCGTGCGGGCCTGTCGCCGGCTCTGCGTTCCCGCATAAATACGATAGCGCTGATCGAAGCGATCCACGGCCTTTGCCAGCGCCTGATAGTCCTCGAGCTGGCGGCGATCTTCTTCCAACTGGCCAAGCGCTTCGGCCACATCGCCGAGGAGCTCCGGTGCCAGCGGAGGCAAGGCCTCGGTGAGAGCGTTCGACAGCGCCGCTTCATCGGGCTTTTTGGACAATTGCGGCTGGCGCAACTGGATCAGAGTATCCATCAGGGCATCGTAGCGCTTGGTGCCCAAATGAAACAGGCGTTCGTCTACGGCGCGACGATAGCCTACCGCAGTGTCGAACACCTGACCACGGCCATCGAGCGCGTCGCGCAGGCGCTCCCGGGTCAGGACCACGCGTTGCTCGCTCATCAGCCAGAAGTCCTGATTGATGCGCGGCGCATTGTCCACATCGTCCAGGATGAAGAACCAGCTATCGACCTGGGGCCGCGCTTCGACGGCGGAGAGCCCGGCGCCGAGCGTGAGATAGTGCGGCGTTCCATCGTCGGCGCAACGGCCGAACTCGATCCAGGCATAGCCGGTCCGCCGTGGGTAGCTGTTCATCAGCAAGTTCCAAGCACATCTTCTTGCTGTTGTCGCCGTCGGGCTCGATGCGGGAAGATTTGAGCTGTGCATCGAGCAGGAACGGAAAAGTCAGGGACAGCACTTTCGATTTGCCGGTGCCGTTATTGCCACGCAATAACAGGTGTCCGTCGCGGAACCAGAATTCCTCGCTGTCATAGTGGAACATCTCTACCAGCCCCAGCCGCAGTGGCTGCCAGCGGGCCTGGGATGGGACCGGGAGCGCCGGGCGCTCGATCAAAGAAGCAAACGAAGCCGGGCGATCGTTCATGCGAAGCCGAGCTGGCCGGAATCCGCTGCCGGCGTGCGTTCCGCTTCATGGAGGTTGCGAATGTCGGCCTCGCCGAGCCCGAAACGGGCAATCGCCGGCAGAGGAATGATCCTGTCGGCGTTTCTCACGACGAGCTGCAGCTTCTCCAGCCGTTCGATCGCAATATTTGCCAGCTCGCGCTCGGCACCGGCTTCACGGGCCGACTTGCGCCAGTATCGGCCGTATCGGCTTTTGGCGTCACGCAAGAAGGCGATGACGTCCTGGCCCGAGTAACCGGCCGGCGGTGATGCTGCCAGGATGTCATCCGTCTTCTGTTGCCTGAGCCCGCTTGCGAGGAATTCCGCAACCAGCAATGTAACGTGAGCATCGGTACCTTCGGCGGGCATCGCCACGTCAGTCAGCACGCCGGTCTCATCCACCAGCGCTAGTCCTTCCGCACGGTGCTCTGCAACGAGACCTGCGGCATCGCATAGACGGGCGGACATCGCTCCACGCTGATTAACGAAATAAGCGTGGGCTTCGGCGTCCAGCGTGTCGATATAGATCACCGGGTCGTCGAGGAGGCGCCGCGCGAGTTGATGACGGAGTGCGGTCCGGCGGCCTTCGTCGCTGTCTGATACGTGCTCGCTGACCAAGGCACGCAGGCGTGATTCGAGCGTGGCGGGTGCGTCTTCCGGCCGCCAGGTCGATGGGCCACGCAGGGCCGCCAGCATGCCAGCGAGCGTCCGGCGCTGCACGTCGTAAAGTGCGTCGGCCTGCTCACCTCCACCATGGACGAAAGCATCTTCGTCGCCGGCCACGCGCTGAAGGACGCCTACCGCCAGCAGCGTCTTGCAGACTTCCACCAACTCCCGTCGCTCGTGGTATACGCCCAGCGTGAAAGTGAAGCCGAGCGAGGTCAGCAACGGCTCGGCGGCGAACTGCAACAGCTTTTCGCCGAGCAGACGCAGCGTCATCTGCGGCTCGGCGCGTTCGAGCACGGCGCAGGCGAGGCACAGCAGGACATAACGACGCCGGTCATAACCGGGCAGGCCGCGCATGCTGGCCGAGAGGTCCGCCGGTCTCTTGTAGAGCCGGGCACCCTCTTGTTCGATCTGGAGCGGCCAGCCGGTTTCGCGGGCGAACCAGTCACGCAGGGCATCGGCCTGGCGACGGACCGCTGGAAAGTCGTCATGGCCCGGGGTCATCAGCGGCGTCATCAACAGCGCGCGCACCGCGGTCCGAAACTCCTCGCGCTGGTGTTGCCGTTGTTGCTGGCTGATCGTGCGACTGTCCCTGGCGAGATGGGTCATCAGATGTCCTGCGTCGACGTGATCGTGATCAGATGGTCGCGTCCAGAAAAAACGCCATGTGGCGTATGGATCTCGGCCCGGCTCTCGGCCGCAAGGGGTGTCAGGCTGATGTGCAGCAATCCGTCGCCGGTCTGCCGCGCCACTGCGGCATCGGGGCGGGCCTGCTCCGTCAGCGCTTCGCCGAGCAGCCCAAGAAAAAGACCAAAGGCATGCTGATCGAGTTCGCCGAGATCGGAAAGCCGGGTGGGCTGACCAGTTGCGAGCCGCCTTCGAGCGGCTTCGACCTGCAGCGACTCTTCGGCGAGCTCGAGTGCCAACCGCGCGCGAGCCTCGGCACGATCGCGTATGCGGGGCATCAGTCCGCGCGGCGCGGCCTCGCCATGTTCGCGCAGGCGGGGATAAATCTTGAGCGGCGGCGCATCTGCCCAGCGCGTGTTGGCAGGTAGATCCGCATCTGCGTCGGTATTGAGTGCAAAATGCCGTGCAGGATTGAGCGCGAATGCGGCGCGTCCCAGCCGGTGGGCTTCGCCGTCGTTTTGACAGGCGGCGAACCAGCCGGCGAGGACTCGAAAATCTGCGGAGCGGTCACTGCGACCGCTGCGGCGCTCGTTGATCGCGGCGACCGCGCCGAGCAACTGCGGGATTGCCGACCTTGCTCTCGCTCTTAGCAGCTCGGCTTGCGAAGGTTCATGGCCGCTTCGGAAGAACCAGCCGTGCAGGCCTGTCCAGCGCTCGCACCAGGCGTTTCGGTAAAAGGTCTGCGCCTCGGCGCGATCCGCCGCATTGCCGGGGGCCGCATCGCGTGCCTCACGTGCGGCGACCTGTTGCAGCAAAGGGTCGACATGCGGCTCCAGAGCCAGGATATGGCTGGCGATGGTGTCGGAGCGGCGCACCAGATCGCCGATAAACCGCTCCAGATAGTCGATCAATTGGCGCTTGTAATTCGCCACGGCTGTCGCGTCCGCCTGCTGCAATGCGATGCTGCGGACGACGCCAGCCATGAAGGCCTGCGCATTGTCAGCGAGACTTTCGAAGACGCGCACCAGATCACGTAGGGTTTCGTGAACCTTTGCGACATCGATCTCGATCGCGCAGGCCAGCGTCCTCAGCGCCTGCAGCCGGCTGGCGATGTCTTCGAGCGCCACAGTTTGCAGTTCGGCGCGGCGCTCCAGGGTCTGCACGAACAGCGCCAGCGCCGCCTCGACCGCTTCGCCGCCGCGCGAGAGTCGATAGAGAAAACGTGCGCGATAGAAATCGCTGAGGCTGGAAACCCGGGTAGTATCGGGCTGAATTCAAGGTTGCCCCAGGCTGCAAGCTGACTAAGCGCTGCGCTGACATCTTCGATGCGAGGCGGGGTGTCAGGCCAGTGGGCTTCCGCAAGTACCTCGTCGGGCCGGAGTTGCAAGCGATATTGCCGTTTGGCGGCTGCGAAGACCTCCATGATACAACGATAAAACGCCGCTTTCTCGGCACTCACATGTCTGAACAGCTCGGCTAAATCGCTGGCAAATCGCATCGGCTTCTTCTTGCAGATGTCTATTCTAGGTGCGGGTTCGCGCACTAAGTTAATGTATTGACCGGCTCGTTGCAGTCAATTCCGGGGGGTGTGCGCGGCGGAGATGCACTTTTGCTTCGGTTAGACCCAGTTCTCAGTTCTGATTCCCGGCATGCGGCTGAACTCACGCATATTATTGGTCACGACGATCAGCCCCTCGCTGCGGGCATGACCGCCAATCTGCATGTCGTGCGGGCCGCAAGGAGTTCCCGAGCGCTCCAGCTTAGCCCGAACCTGCCCGTAGTGCGCAGCAGCTTTAGCTTCGAACGGTAACACTTCGAGACGCGCTGTGAAATGTTCGATAGCCGTGAGGTTCTCGGTGCGACGTGCTGACTTCTCTGCACCATAGTGCAACTCGCCGAGCGAGATGGTGGAGATACAAAGTTGCTCGGCCAGTGAATTGAATTTCTCCCGTAGGGCCAACGGATAATTCTTCATCACATAGATGCAGATATTGGTGTCGAGCATGTACGTCAGCATTAGAGCGGCTCACGCTCCTCGGCCTGCGGCTGCTCGCGCTCAGCCATGAAGTCGTCACTTGCGCGCGGACCGGTCTGAAACAGGTCATCCCACCGTTTACCTTGCGGCACAATCACTCGGCTGCGACCAATCTTCAAAATATCGACCTGATGCACGTCCTCCGGAAAGGCGACGGCCTTGGGCAGTCGCACCGCTTGGCTGCGATTGCTGGTAAACACCGTCGAGCGTGTCATGGTGGGCCTCATGTATATCCAATTGGGATATACATAGCTGAGCCATTGTATTTTGCAAGGGCGATCCTTGGGGCGGGTTGGATCCGTGGGCGTGAAAACCTGTCATTTGTCCTCTGGAGCAAATGAGATTTCGGGCCCGTGCCGACATCCCTCAGGGCTTCATGGTAATGTAGGATAAATTACATCGTAATTTCAATGATATATGAGTTCGTAGCTTTATTCTGAATGGCGCACCACGCTTCGCCCGTTCGGGCTTCGCGTGGCGCCGCCATGCGAGAGCGGACGAGCGAAGCGTGTCCGGCGAAGGCTCTTGGCGAAGACGGACTGGCTGAGCGAAGGTTGATCGCCCCTCCCTGGAAATCGTCACGTCCTAACTGTACAAGCCGGTAGCTTCTTCCTCTTCCTCGAAGGAGCTCATATGAACGACCTGCACGCGTGGCTTTCCGAACAGCACCACGGTTTGCGAACCTTCCGGATCTTCCAGCAAAAACTCGAAACGCTCGGCCGGCATGCCCCCGGGCAGAGCGGCTTGTGCCGGCCGCCGGCTCGCCGACATCAACCGCGTGGCGACCTGCGAGCTCTGGCAGTGACGCCACGAAGCGTCTGCGCGCGTCACGATATTCGCGTGTATGTCGTGGTCATCGTGTAGTCCTTGCGCGGACCCGACACCACGTGACGAACGGCAAAGCGACCATCGGCCAAGAACGTGTAAGTCGACTGGTAGTCGTCGAGATTGCACAGATGGCCCGCGCTTCCGCTCAAGGCGCCGCCATCAGATGCGGCAAGTTCGATCGCGTGGAATAGCCGCGGCGGATTTTCCTTGAAGAGGACCTCGAACCCCCGGTCGCGCTCGCGGAAGACGTACTCACGCTCTGCCTCAAGTTCGATGCCGTTCAAGAGCTTCAGGTGTCCCTGTTCGCGATAGGCCAGGTTCTCCGCATCCAAGGACGCGAAGGTCGCGAGGCCCTTCATGCTCCCTTGACCTTCGATGACCCGGTCGAACGCCCAGGCGCCAGCCAGCCGCGTCATCACCTGCGACGCATCATCCCAAGCATCGATCTCAGTTTCGTTCATGTGCTCTGGACCCAAGCGCAGGCCGCTCCGTGAGTTCGCAAAATCCGCGGGCCATGCGTTCGACTTTGCCGCGCCGCTACCTATATCCTAGTGGCAACGCGTGTCGATGCAGCGAGCATGTGATGGTCAGGAGACGCACGACGGAGACGGACGCCGACGACCTCCCCCGCTACTTCGTCTGGGTCCGCGGCCTCGAGGGCCCTGAGCCGCAAAAATGGGTAGCGATGGATTTCGGCGTCGGCGACTGGAAGCGGCCGCTTGTGCTGGCGTGGCTGGAGCTGCCGGCGGAGGAGCGGAATTTGTCGCTGTCGATGCTGGCCCGGCGATATCCGCCGCCGCGGGCGGACATCTCGTAAGCTCACTTGCCGCGTGCCGCGGTCGGCGTCAGCCCGAACCTGCGGCGAAAGCAGCGGTTGAAATAAGACAGATCGTTGAAGCCGCAGGCGAAGGCAATGTCGCTGATGCGGCCTTCGCGATGGGCGAGCAGGTCGGCGGCCTTGCGCAGGCGCAACTCGGTCAGGCGGGTGGTGAAGCTCGCACCGGCCTCGAACAACAGCTCGTTGACATAGCGCTCGGAAAGACCGGCGGCAGCGGCGAGTCTTTGCGCGGAAAAATCCGGCTCGTGGAAGCGTGCGTCGAGGATCGACAGCACCGCCTTGAGCCGCACCGCGCGCATGCCCCGGCGCCGGGCCGCGGCGGCGACGTCGTTGCGGGCGCCGAGCCCGATCGCGGCGAGATCGAGCAAATGGGTGGCGATCGCCATGCCGGCCTCGTCGGCGGCGGCGGGATGACGAAGCAGGAGATCGCTGTAGTCCATCGCCAGCGACAGCGCGCCGCCGGGCTCGAGCTCGCAGCCGACGAGGTCGTCGACATCGGCGACCATCGCGCGCAGTGAATCGACCGGCAGATGCACGTTGGTGAAACGCTTCTGGCTGGCGCCATCGGCAGCGAAGAACGGCTCGTCGAGCTTCAACAGCACCATCGATCCCGGCCGCATGGTGAATTCGCGGCCGCGATGCACCACCTGCGAGGAAAGATCGCCGGTGTTGCGCGCGAGGCAAAAACGATCATCGCCGGTCTCGATCACCTGGCGCTTTTCCCGCCGCACCGTGACGAAGCTGCCGTCGCAGCGGCCGAGCATGGTGGTGCCGATATGGATCGAGTTCATCGAGGCGCGAAACGGCACGTCGGCGGCCGGGTCGAGTTCGCCGGTGTTGGAAAAATGCTCGAACAGCTCGGCGAAGCGGATGAAGCGCTGCCGGTCGGACAGGTCCTGCGGCAGCATCTCGGTCGAGAGCGACTTCCTGATGACGGACATCGATACGGACTTCCGGGAAAGGCTTTTTCGGAAAAAATCGCGCAGAAAACGTTTGAGCCTCGCAAGCCGGGGATGAACCCGCGCCGAAGGCCAACGGTCACAGGCTACCAGTACGGCCACCTGATTCAAGCTGCGCCGGTCAGTCCAAGCCGCGCCGTCTCGGGCGCCGGACAGTCCAAGACGGCCCGCCTAGCCCATCCTATTCAGGCAGCGGATGCGACATCCCGCCACATGCAAATCGCGTCCGGGCAACCGGGCGGCCCCGGCCTGACGCCCGCTGGAGGAGACAACGACATGCGAACCTCTCTACCCCGCAGCCTTGTGCTCGGCGGCGCCATCGCAACCAGCCTCTGCATCGGCTACGCGCTCGGCGCGCAACCGCACATGGACGAAGCGGTGGCGATCCTGCAATCGGCCCGCGCCGAGCTCGCCAAGGCCGAGCCCAACAAGGGCGGCCATCGCGAACGGGCGCTGGGGCTGATCGACCAGGCGATCACCGAAGTGCGCGCCGGCATCGCTTTCGCAGCCACCCACTGAGCAACACAATCCAGGAGAACACAGCATGATACGAACCGTGTTTGCCGCGGCACTCGCGCTCGGCGCAATCGTCAGCTCGGCCCAGGCCATGCCGCTGGCGCCGTTCGGCGCGCAGAGCAATGGCGATGTCATCGCGGTCGCCGGCGGCTGCGGCGGCGGCTGGCACCGTGGCCCCAATGGCGGCTGCCTGAAGAACTTCGCCGACCCTGCCGCACATGCCTGCCCGCGCGGCTACCATATCGGCCCCGGCGGCGCCTGCCGCGGCAACGGCAAATAAGAGCCGGTCGCGCGGCCGCATCGCAATAGCGGCCGCTTCACAGATAGGAGTCATGCCCGGCGCTTGCCCGGGCATTTCTTTTGCCGATTGTGGCGGAGATCATAGACAGCCGGAGCAAGACGGCGCAAACCTGCCTTCTACCTAAGCGCGATTGTAGGCGAAATACATCCACTATTTCACGATGCAACCACTGATTGAATTTGAAGGATGCCGCCCGAGCGGGGCTTAAAGCATCCCCAACTGAATTTTCGGAGGAGTGCATGACGCACCAGGACGGGGCGCTGCATGGCGGTCCTGCAAGGCCGGACCATACGCACGATCATCCGAGTGCCGCGGCGAATGCGGCCGACGCACGTCCGCCGCGCAAGCTGGTGCTGTTCGCCGACGGCACCGGCAACGCCTTCACCACCCAGGAATCCAGCGTCTGGCGTCTCTACGAGGCGCTCGACCATACCAAGCCCGATCAGATCGCCTACTACATCAAGGGCGTCGGCACCGCCGGCTGGGCGCCGCTCGCCGCACTCGACGGCGCTACCGGCATCGGCGTGCCCGCCAACGTCCGCAAGCTCTATCGCTTCCTGTGCTGGAACTGGCGCGAGGGCGACGAGATCTACATCTTCGGCTTCAGCCGCGGCGCCTTCACCGCGCGCACGCTGGCAGCCCTGATCGCGAGCCAGGGCCTGGTGCCGGCGGTGATCGACAAGGTCGCCGTGTCGCATGCGGAGATGCAGCGCAACACGATGGCCGCATGGCGGGAGTATCGCAAGCGATCGGTCGGCTATCGCAGCCTGCCGACAATCTGGGTCGTGCGCTGGATCCGCGACGTGCTGATCTATCTCTATCAACTCGTTTTCCGGCAACGCTCCTACGCGAAGGTCCGCGAGGCCATGGACGGCCGCAAGGAGGTCAAGATCGAATTCCTCGGACTGTTCGACACGGTCGAGGCGTTCGGCGTGCCGATCGAGGAGCTCCGTGTCGCGATCGACTGGGCGATCTGGCCGGTCTCGTTCCGAAACTACCGGCTCTCGGACAAGGTGAAGCACGCCTGCCATGCGCTCGCGCTTGACGACGAGCGCACCACCTTCCACCCCCTGCGCATCGACCAGGCCGGGCTTGCCGAGGAGCAGATCGTCAAGGAGGTCTGGTTCGCGGGCTCCCATTCCGACATCGGCGGCGGCTATCCGGAATCCACGCTGTCCTTCGTGCCGTTGGTGTGGATGGCCGAGCAGCTCGGCAACCAGCTGCGCTTCCAGGGCGGCACGATCGCGCGCTTCCGCGAGTACCAGTCGGCGATCGGACCGATGCACGATTCGCGTAGCGGCGCCGGCGTGCTGTACCGCTACGGCCCGCGGCCGATCCACGACCGCGTGGAAGATGGCGGACCGCCGGTGGTGCACTTCGGCGTGGTCGAGCGCATGCTGCACGGATGCGACAATTACGCGCCGCTGATGCTTCCGGCAAATGCCCGGGTGCTGCTGCCGGATGGACGGGTGCTGCCGCTGACGCGGGACGAAACGCGCAAGGCCATGAGGTCCGCCTACGCGAAGCGAGAAGGCGATGGCCATAAGGCGGCGGAAGCGGACGCCTTCATGGCGATGAGCCCGCCGAATCCCGAGATGGCCAAGCAGGTCCTCGACACCGTGTGGTGGCGCCGCTTCGCCTATTTCTCGCTGCTGATCGCGCTCGGCATCCTGGCCGTATGGCCCTGGATCGCGCGCTCCGTCGTGGGTTCGTCCAAGGAGCACGGGCTTGAGGATACCACCCTGCTCAAATCGATCACGGCGATCGACAACGGCACGGGCACCGTGGTCAAGCCGTTCGCCGATCTGCTCGCGAGTGTGCTGCCGTCCTACGCGGCACCATGGCTTGCGATCGCGCTGTATTATCCCTTCCTCACCACGGTCCTCGTCATCATCATCCTTTTTGCGTGGAACAGGAATGCGGCGCTGCGCGACAGCATCCAGGAACGCGCCCGACTGGCCTGGTACAGGCCCGACCGGATGGCATCGCGAAGCCGGGTCAGCAAATCCGGCTGGCTGCTCGCGATCGGCCGCTGGATGCGGCTGCACGCCTGGCCGGTGCGCATGGCCTTCACCAACGTCCTGATGCCGGCCGTTTTCCTCGCCGCCATTTTCGGCTCCGCTCTGCTGTTGCTGTCTCGCGGCTATCTCGACTGGCGCGCGGGCGTCGGCGACTTCTGCAAGAGCAGCGCATCGACGGATGCCGTCGGCGACACGCCGGTGACGGCGCGCGGCGGCGAATTGTTTGACGTCAGCGATTTCTGCTGGCCAAGCCGCCTCGCGGTCGAGAAGGGCCGCAAATACCGGGTCTGGATCCAGATGGCCGATCCTTGGTTCGACCGCACCATCATGACCGGCCTGAATGGCTTCAAGACCCCGCCGGATCCGACCCATCGCCTCGCCGTCCCGATCCTGCGGCTACAAGGTGCCGACTGGTTCCAGCCGGTCGTGCGGGTGGGCGCGCGCGGATCGTACGATCTGCCGCTGCAGGCCATCAACGGACTGCCCGCGAACGAGCTGCCGCGGCGGGTCAACGCGACGGTGCCGGCCTATGAGGACGAGAGCAAGAACAACTACCCGATCCATGTCGAGGACTCCCCGGAGTTCAAGACACAAGGCAGCGAACTGAATCGCGTCTGGAAGCCGTTCGGGGATTTCGAGCCGATCCCGGCCGCGGCGCTGCCCGCGGCGCGCGCGCTCTGGCGCAAGCAGGGATTGTCCGAGCTGTTTGTCGCGGAATTCGAGGCGCCCGAGGCCGGCGAGCTGTTCTTCTACGTCAACGACGCCGTCCAGCTCTTCCCGCGGCTCATCCCCACGCGGGTCGCGCCGCGCTGGCTCGTGCCGGTCCAGGGCCGGCGCGTCCAGTTCTACAAAAACAACAGCGGAACGGCGACGATCCGCCTCCAGCGGCTTCCCTCGCCCCCGCCCCCATGATTATGGGTGTCGCGCCCGCAGCGCCGCGGCTAAGCTTGGCTCGCGCGCCGCGGGGGACACGCGGCAGGGACCAAGATCATGACGGACCAGGGCGAGACCGGTGAGGCCATCACCATCCTCCTCGTCGAAGACGACGCACCGACCTGCTGGCGTCTTCAGGACGCGCTGGTGAAGGCGGCTTACGAGGTGCGCACGGCCGGCTCGCTCACTGAGGCCCGCAGCGCGCTTGCCGGCGGCGCGCCGCGCGTGCTGCTGACCGATTTGCGGCTGCCCGACGGCCATGGCGTCGAGCTGATCCGCGAGACCAGGCAGCGCTTTCCGGATACCGAAATCATGGTGATCTCGGCCCTCGGGGACGAGGAAAGCGTGATCTCCGCGATCACCGTCGGCGCCACCGGCTATCTGCTGAAGGACGCCTTCCCGACCGATATCGCCACCACCGTGCGCGATCTCGTCGCCGGGCATTCGCCGATCTCGGCTTCGATCGCGCGCTTCATCGTGCGCAGAACACAGAGCTCCGCCGAGCCACCGCCCGGGCCCGCGCTCAACACCGCAAGGCTGACGCCGCGCGAGATCGACATCCTCTGGGGCATCGCCAAGGGTTTCAGCTACGCCGAGATCGCGAGCCATCTCGGTCTGTCCAGACAGACCGTGCCCGGCCACATCAAGAACATCTATCGCAAGCTCGAGGTGCATACGCGGAGCGAGGCGGTGTTCGAGGCGGTGCAACAGGGCCTGATCAAGCTGTGAGCGAAATTGCCGCGAAGGCCGTGGTCGCACGGGACAGGTTGCGGCTCGCGCGCATCGTGCCGTATCTGCTGCTCCAGGCGCTGATCGTGATCGGCACCATCCTCGGGCTGCAGCTGCTCGAGCCGAGCGATCCCGACGATTTTTCGTTAAGCGAATTTTCCTTGCGCGAAGCCGGCACGACGCGTCCGGTCACGCTGCCGCATTTCACCTCGTCGCGCTATTCGCTCGCCGATCCGCCACTTTATTCGGGCAGCTTCGTGTTCAAGCCTGGCGCCGCCGATACGGCCTGGTCGGTCTTCCTGCCGCGCTTCAGCAACGGCGTGGAGATCGCGGTCAACGGTGTCGCGATCCTGGACTCCCGGCGCGACGCCAACGCCAACCGGCCCGACCGCAACACGCCGGAGATCGCAGTGATCCCGCCATCGCTGCTGCGCGACGGCAGT
The DNA here is from genome assembly GCA_963819355.1 of uncultured Alphaproteobacteria bacterium. Classification (GTDB taxonomy): domain Bacteria; phylum Pseudomonadota; class Alphaproteobacteria; order Rhizobiales; family Xanthobacteraceae; genus Bradyrhizobium. Next base: position 428,756 of record CAWFVZ010000033.1, read on the forward strand.
AACGACATCACCGTGCGGCTGTTCGTGTGGGGACCGCTGAAGGGCTTTCTCGACACCGTCTATGTCGGCCCGGACGCCGCCCTGCGTCCGGCCTACGAGACGCGCACGCTGCTGTTCGTCACGCTGCCCGTGGTGTTCTCCGCCTGGCAGTCGATCCTTGCCGTCATCCTGGCGATCATGTGGCTGATGCGGCGCCACGAGCCGGTCTATGGCGCGCTGGCAGTGGCGATGGTGCTCGGCGTCGTGCAGGCATTTTCGCCGCCGCCGGTGCCGCCCGCCACCACGTCCCGGCTCGCCGCAGTGCTGGTCGCCTCCGCTCCGATCGAAAGCGCCCTGATCGTGGTGTCGGCCGCGCTGTTCCTCGGCTGGCGCTGGCCGCGCTACGGCATGCTGCTGTTCGTGCCCGGCCTCATCGTGTTCGCGGGCGGCCTGGTCGCAGGGGCGCCGCTGCCGCGCAATCTCTTCCTGTTGCTCGGCATCCCGACGGTCGGGTTCTGTCTGGTCCTGATGGCCGGCATCACGGCGTACGCCGTGCTCCGGCGAAAGGACGTGGCCAGCTTCGCGCTCGGATGCGCGGCGACCATCGTGCTGACGTGCTGGGTCCACGACATGCTGTCGGTGTTCGAGATCATGCCCAATGAGCGCACCTTCGTCACGCGGCTGTCCTATTCGGCGCTGCTGATTGCGATCGGCGCCGGGCTGACCTGGCGCTTCGCCCGCGCGCTGAACCAGGTCGACAGCTTTGCCGGCCAGCTCGTCGCTCGCGTGCGCGAGGCCGAGGAGCGGCTGAAGGCGAGCTTCGCCCGCGAGCAGGCGCGCGCGCGGGCCGCAGCCCTCGCCAACGAGCGCACGCGACTGATGCGCGACCTGCATGACGGCCTCGGCGGCCAGCTGATCAGCATCGTCGCGCTCTCCGAGCGCGGGCACGAAGGCGCGACCATCACGGATGCGGCGCGCGCCGCGCTGAAGGATTTGCGCCTGGTCATCGATTCCATGGACGACATCGGCGGCGATCTCATGCTCGCGCTCGGCTCCTGGCGCGAGCGCGCGGCGATGCAGTTGCGGCCACATGACATCGCGCTCGACTGGCGCGTGGCGACGCCGCAGGGCCTGCCGCTGCACCCCGAACTCAGACCCTGGCACGTCATCCAGATCGTGCGTATCCTGGACGAGGCGGTGACCAATGCGGTCAAGCACGCGAGCGCGCGCCACATCGCCGTCGCCATCGAGACGCGCGATGACGGCGGGGGATCGTACGGCGTGATCAGCATCGCTGACGACGGGAGCGGCTTTGCGCTTGGTGACGACGGCGAAGCCGCAGGCGCGAGCCAGACGACGCGCGGCCTGCGCAACATGAGAAGCCGCGCGGCGCGCTGCGGCGCGGTGCTCGATCTGAGCTCGGATGCCTCGGGCACGCGCGTGCGGCTGCAATTGCCGCAGATCTTTCCCGACAGCGACGCGGCCGCAGGCTGAAAAGCCCCCTCCCCGGGCGCATGGGACGCTCGGAGAGAGGGATCGGGCCGGGATCTTGCCTTGCGAAGGACGGGGGGGTTCGTTCGCAGGCTCCTGCGCCCGAAAGGATGCAATCAACTCAATCCAAAGACGTCATCATCGCACGCCGACGCGGTTGACCGGGCCGCCGCAATTCATCGGCGTGCCGGCGCGGACGCCGACGCCGGGCGCGCCCAGACCGGGCGTTGCCACGGCCGCAGCCGCAACCGGCGCTCCGGGTGCAACCACCACCGCCGCGGTCGGCCGCACCACGCAGCCCTTGGGCACGCCGACCGTCTTGCAATAGACCACCGCCTGCGCCGGACTTGCGCTCAGCGCCACCGTCGCCGCACCTGCCAGCGCCATGATCGTCAGCCCGGCGCTCAGCGCTCCCATTCGTTTCGACATCCTGCTCTCCTGCTTCCCGTTCGGCGCCCCGATGCAATCACCGGGTCTTGCAGCCGACGTGCAGCCTCAATGGCAAAAGACGGTGCTCGGAAACATGCCATGAAGATGGGGTGTGGCGCGCATCGCGGCGCGAAAGGCCGCTCTTCCGATGCCATGAACATGGCATGGACCGGCACCAAGCCTCCGCGAGATGGTCCGGCCGGCTTGATCCCAAGCCGACAATGACAATCCCGAAGAGGTGCCTCATGAAGATTTCGGTACTCGCCGCGCTGCTGCTCACCGCAGCCATCGTCCCCGCCACGGCACAATCCGGCCCTACGCCGCAGGAGCAGATGGCCTGCCGCGGCGACGCCGGCAAATTCTGCGCCGAGCACATCGGCAAGCCGCCGCAGATGAATGCCTGCCTGCGCGAGAACAAGGCGAAGATCTCGGACGCCTGCCGCAAGGTGGTGGAGTCGCACGGCGGGTGAGCCTGCCGTCATTGCGGGCCGCCCGAACAGAGCGGCCCCCGGAAGGCACGCCGGCCGCGATCCTGCGCCGGCGGGCTGTGCGCTAGTTCGTCAGCCCATAGACGTCGAGCTGTCCGTTGTAGGTCGGGCGGTAGATGCGGCCTTTCCAGACGATCGGACGGTTGAACTTGGGATGCATGAACGCATGCTCCGGTCCCCAGTTCTCGCTGTCCCAGATCACCTGGAGCCGTTGGGAGCCATCCGGATTGGTGGCGAAGTTCTGCGCGTCATAGACCAGGAAGCGGCCGGGGCTCAGCACCATGTTGCTGTCCTTGTAAGGGACCATCGCGACGATGATGCCGTCGGCACCGTTGTTGGCGGCGAGCGTGATGCTCCAGCCGGGCATGCCGCCCGACGGACGCGGCGACTGCGGCGAGGCGATCTCGTTGGATCCGGCGAGATAGGTCGAGGTCCCGGCGGGCACGATCGACCAGGCCCTCAGCGCGCTGTTCTCGCCACCGACGAAATGCATCACGCCATGGATGGCCGACGAAAACAGCAGCGGCGTGCCGTGCAGATGCCGCGTCGCGCCGCCCGGATACAGATTCAATTGCATTGGCGAAGCCGGCGCCGGCGGCACGGTGGGATCGAAATACGTATAGAGGATCGGCGGCATCTTGAGCTTGGCATAGTTGGCGGCGAAGTGCCCCGCCTGAAGATCGCCCGGATGCGTGTCGCCAAGCGCCGCGGCATTGCCGGTGTAGAGAATGCCGTCCTTACCCGCCGCGAGCACGGCGTGGGCCGATGCGACATAGACCGGACCCCCCGATCCAAAGTCCTGGTCGCTCCACGCCGATTCCTTCATCGCCGCCAGGTGATGCGCCACCACCGGCGCGATCTGTGCATCCATTGCGTCGGGCCCGGACGTCACCGCGACATGCGCCGTCTCGCGCGCATGAAGCGGCGTGAGCGCCATCCCCATCCGCTTGGCATGGCCGATCACCGCGGTCAGCGAGACGTTCGACGGCAGCGCGTGCGCATCGTCATCGTCGTCGAGCAGCGCCGCAGCCGCGGCGCCGACCCGGTTGGCGTCTGTCCACGGCGTCCACCACGACAGCACTTCGAAATGCGCGAGAGGTCCGGTGTGCAAGGCCAGCCGCACCACGCTCTCGCCGAAATCGCCTTGCTGCGGCGAGAACGCGCCGTTGCCGGTGATGACGTAGATCGAACCGTCGGGGGCAATGGCGGGGCCGGCCCCGCTCTGCCACAGCCCGCCACCGGAGCGGGTCACGGTGGAGCACCATGCGGCCGCGAGATGCCAGGCATGAACATCGACCGCGATGAGCCAGCCCCGCGCCGCCGCCGAGGTCTCCCTGACCGTGCCGAAGGGAATCAGCACGTGGTTCCGCGTCAGCGTCAGCGCGCTGCGTTGCTTGCGCTGGATCGAGACGAATTTCTGCACCGGCAGGCCGGCCGGCGGGGTGTAGACCGCGCCCTCCAGATTCAGCAGGTCGTGCACCTTGGAGCCGTCGCTGATCCGCAAGCCTGCGAGAAAATGCTGGGCCCTGGCAACGCTGCCATCATCGCTGATCCAGGCGCAGGCGTAGAGAATACCGGCGCCCTCATCGATCACTGGCGTCGACAGGATCCCCCAATTGACGTTGGTCATGTGACCGTCGATGGCCGGCGTTCCGACGATCGGACGGCCGAGATTCGTCGCCCAGATTTTTTCGCCGGTCACTGCATCGAACGCGTAGACCCAATTGCCCATGGTGGCCTGGAAGATCAGGTCGCGGATCTTGCCGTCAGGTGTGTGCACACCGCCGACCGCAAGCGGCTGTGCCTCGAGCCGGGGATCGTCGGGAATATGAATGCTGAAGAGTTTTGCGATGCCTTTGGTGCGGACGGCGGTCGCCGTCAGCACCGTCTCGGCATCGTTCGCGCCGGTTCTGGCGAGGTCATAGCTGCGGGTGGTGACGGAGCCGGCCATGGTCAGGCTCCCCAGGCAAGGAGGCTTCCGGCCGCGATCAGGCAGGCCGCCGCCAGCGGTTGCGCATCGCGCGAGCCCGCGCACCACTTGGCTAGCACGACCATTCCGCTGGCAAAGCCGAGCCCGGCCATGATCGCGCTCGACAGCGCCGCAAACGCCGGCGCATCGCTCGTGCGCGACACGACATTGTCGATCGCCAGCAGCGGCGGCAGGACGTAAAGCCAGCCTGGCGCCGTCAACAGACGTTGCGCGATGGGCAGGCCGACGAAAAGCGCCGCACCGCATGCCATCAGCAGCATCGCGGCAAGCCCGTCCGCGAGCGGCAGTCTGACGCCGAGTGCCGAGCCGAGCCCGTCGCAGAGGCCGAACATCAGCGCGAGCGGCAGCGCATGCCGCCCTGGCACAACGAAGGACAGCGCGAAGGCGGCGATGAGGCTGTCCACGGATGTCCACAACAGGTGCAATGACATGAGATCCTCTCAAATGATTTGTGGGGCAAGGTATGTAATGTCGATCGAAAACGCCGCGCCATGCTCCGGCAACTGCCGGCCGGCGACCCGAATGTGATGTTCGCCGGTCGTGTCGGCCGTTCCTTCCGCGCTGACATGGTCGCCGCTGCAGACGGCCTCGATCACGCTGTGCGCTTGCGCATCGGTGACGGTGACCTTGAGCAAGCCATCTGCCGGCACGCCATGGCGATCGAGGCTGACGCGGAGGGCGATCTTGCTGCCCTGCTCCACCCAGATCCGCGCCGCCTCGGTCTCGGCATTGGTGGCCGGCGGCGTATCGAGATCGGCCGCGCCGAAGATCGTCTGCGTGGTATGGCGCGGATGACGGATGGACGCGACATTCAGGCCGGCGCGCGAGAAGCACAGATAGCTCTGGCCCTTGCTGAAGGCGTTGCTCGGAATCGTGAAAGTCGCGACGCCGTTTCCGTCGGTCCGGATATCGTCATGATGGCCGGTGTAGTCGTGCAGATGCACGTTGGCGCCGAACGCAGTCTGGCAGTTGACCGTGCGTGCATTCAGAGTGTCGAAATTCAATGCGGTCAGCAGACCGGGCGCGCCGGTCCTGTTGAGCACGATCACCTTGTCATCCAGAAAGCGGCCGCTGGTCGGCCCGTTGGCGAGGTGTTCGTGGATCCAGACGAGATTGTCGATCCACGGTTTCAGCCCGTAGGCGCCGGGCCAGACGCTGGGCGGGAAATAGTCCTTGCCGTAGACGAAGGGGTAGCCCTCGATCGAGAGCAGGAAGGCGTAGGCGAGCAGCTTGTTGCTGATGACCTGCTGGCCCGGTGAGGTGTCGGTGTCGGGATTGTCGACGAAGGTGCAGGCGAGATCGGGACGCCAGCTCGTATAGCCGGCGCCATCGAGCACGCGTGCATTGCCGCCGTCGCAGGCGGATTGCAGCGCCCAATGCATCGGGAAGTCGGCGACGAGCGACCGGCCGCGGAGCGGCGGTTGCGTCGCCCAGCCGTTGAGGATGGCGCGATTGCCGTCGAAATACTCCGAGTAGAAGAATTTCGAGGCCATGATTCCGTGGGTCATGAACTCCCGGACGAAGGGCGCCCAAGTGCCCTTGACATCGTCGAAGCGCGCGCCGTCCGCGCCGGTGGTGCGGAACACCCATTCACCGAAGTCGAGCGCATCCTCGATCGTGACGCGCGGCGGGCGGCAGCGCTGGTAGGACAACTCGCGGCCGAACGGAAAATCGTTGGGCGGGCTCGGCACGTCATCGTCGGGCAGATCGTCCGGCGGCACTCCGCGAAACCAGCCGGGCGCGGTGGTGTGCCTTCCGTTCAGCGTCTCGCCGTCCGCACCGAGATAGCGAAACACGCCGGGGCCGCCGTTCTCTCCACTGCGCTGGTGCAGAACGAGATCGAGATAGACGTCGATATCGCAGGCATGCGCGACGGCAACCAGGCGCGTCAGCGACGCCTTGGTGCCGTAACGCGTGGCGACGGAGCCTTGCTGGCTCTTGCTGCCGATGTCACGGGGATCGAACACGCCATAGCCGTCACAGCCCGGCCCCGCGCCGCCTTGCGCCTTCGACGTCGGCGGCAGCTGGATCGCGGTGAAGCCGACATTGCGGAGCGCGCGGACATGGGTGGCGAGGAAATCGAGCAGCCAGGGTGCGCCACGTCCGTCGACGGGCGCCGGCACGGTCGCGCGTTCGCCGTGCCGACCGAAGAAGCGTCCCCATGCTAGCAGCGCTACTCCCATGACGCGGCCTCTGGCTGGCTGCATCAATCATGCCTTGGACCGAGATCATCCGGAAGTTGAAATAAGCGGCAAGCGCCGCCGCAGAACGAACCGCCGCTCACGATCGCGTGCGCGGTGGAAGCTCCAATCAATCGTCGTCAGGACCGAACAGCCTGAAGCCGCCGCGCGGACGGCTGACGACAACATCACGGGTATCGGAATTTGCGCGAACGTTGCGCGCGACATCGTCCCAATCGGTCTGATCGCGCCCGCCGCGCACATCGCGCGTATCATAATGGCGTCGCTCGGCCCAGCGCTCACGGCGCTCAACACGTCGCCGCTCCGACACAGCACGCTTTACGTCAGAATCCCTTGCCTTGGCATAGGCGTTGTCAGGTGAGGATGCTGGCTCGGTCGATGCCTGCTGCTCGGCGGATTTTGTCACTTGCGGAGCGGGTGCCGGGGCCGCGGGCTCGACCCCCGCAGCCGTTTGCGGCCGTTGCGGCGCCGGAGCTTCAGCGCTCGCCTGGGTCTGCTGGACGTCGGGTTTCCCGTCAGATTTGGCTTTGGCCAGCGCAGGCGCCGCGATCACTGCGCCGAATGTTTGCGAGCCGGTGAGATATTGAACGCGCTCCGGCGGCGCGCTCGTAGTGGTTGGGGTCGCAGCCGGTTCAGCGCGTTGCGCCATCTTGCCGGTGTCCGGTCCCTGTTTGGGCGCCATCGGATGCATGATGTTGCCGGCGACGATGCCGCCGCCGAGACCAATGGCGATGGCGGCAACGATCGATCCGGCACCGACGAAATAAGCTGTCGAAGCGCGCATTGGTCCACTCCCTGTTCGGAGCGGGCAACGCCTGCCGATTGCCGGATGTTCCTGATGAGAGCGCAGTTCCGGTGAGGAACCTGTGCCTCAGATCTGCTGAGCAACCTTCTCGAGGCCAATGACGCGCGCGAGCTTGCGCACTTCCTCTTTCTGGTCGTCGCGCAACTGAAACAGCAGCGGCATTGCTGCCGACTTCAACTGCTGAACCTCGTCGCAATTCGGATCGATCGGAACGCCGGGCGCATTCGGATTGGAGAGCTTGTTGGCCGAAATCTTGCGGACGAGATTGCGCAGCGCCGTCTCGACCGAAGGCCAGTAATATTCCTGCGACGACGACAGTTTCAGGCGATCCCTGATGCCCGCGATCTGCATGTCGGAGAGCAGCGAATAGGTCTTCTGCGGCTGCGGTTTCGCGACCACCTTCGCCTTGGCCGGAGCCTCGACGGCGGCTTCGGGGGCCTCGTTCACACTCGCTTTTGACATCGGGAAATCAGAGGGCGTCGCGGCGGCAAAGGCCTGCCGCAGCGGTTCGGTCAGGACGGGGGCTTGCGACAGCTTGTCGGCCGGAACCTGCACCGGATCGATCGCGGCCGAGGCCAGCGCCAGCTTCGGAACCAGCCGGTCGGCTTTGGCGGCACGGTTGGCGGCGAGCGGCTTCGGCGGCGGGGCCTGCGTGATCATCTCGGCGCTGACGCTGGGCACGCTATCGCGACCGAGAATGGCAGTGGTGGCGGCGCCGAGGACGAGAAAACAGGTCAGCACGATGATGGTGATGGCTCTGGACAAACGTCTCTCCGGGGGGACCGCTTCACGATGTTGTCAACGATGCCCGGGAAAAGGGCACTAATTAAGGCTTGAGTGTGCTTTTGCGGCGACAATCATCTCGCCTGCGGCGACAAGGCCAGAAAGCCAAGTGAAATCAGGCAGCTGCGGCCAGATCGTAAGCGTCCTGGATGTCAGCGACGATCTCGGAAGCCTCCCAGACCGCGCGCGGCTCGACCGATTGCAACGTCACCGTCCAGTTGCCGCCCCGTCGGGTGCGGGGAACGCTGAGGATGTCGAATCGCACCGTGCGGCACAGCGGGTGACGGGCCAGCGCATGCGCGACGCGGACGCGGATCTCGTCCAGCGTTGCGGCTGTCTTGCTGTTGAGAAAATCGAAGTCCATCGCCTGTCCCTCTCGGTCCTGATTGGCGGCCGTGAGGGGGATTTTGGGCGGGCGATGGTTAATCTGCCGTTAAGTGAGGGGCTGCGGAGCCATGCGGGATTAACTGTACTGGGGGGCGCAGAACGTTACCGCCCTCTTGCCCCGCGATATTCGGCGATCGTCTGGGCAACGAGATCGCCGACCGCCATGACATCGGTCACGCCCGATGTCGAATGCCCGCCGCTCCAGATATCGCGCCAGCGTTTTGGCCGGTTCTCGCGCGCGGTGACGTCGATGTCCTTGCCGATGTCGATCGCGCCGTGCGCCGGCAGATCGTCGGGATCGAGCCCCGCAGCGACGATCGACGGCTTCAGCATGCTGGTCTGCAGGCCCGTGAATGCGGTGGTGAGCAGGATGTCGTCGGCGCTGCTCTCGACCAGCATCTGCTTGTAGCGCTCGTCCGCCATGCTCTCGCGCGTCGCGATGAACTTCGTACCCATGTAGCCGAGATCGCAGCCGAGCACTTCGGCGGCATGCAGTGCGTGGCCGTCGCTGATGCCGCCGGCGAGCACGACGATGCCGTCGAAGAACGCGCGCACCGCGCGGACGAAGGCGAGCGGATTAAGCCAGCCGGTCTGGCCGCCGGCGCCTGCCGTTAACAGCACCAGCCCGTCGGCGCCAGCTGCCGCAGCGCGCTCGGCGTGGCGGATCGAGGCGACGTCCGCCAACACCAGCGCACCGGCATCATGCAGCGGCTTCATCACCGGCGCGGGCGAGCCGACCGACGTGATGACGAGCTCCGGCTTGTGCCGCAACAGCACGGCGAGATCCTGTTCCAGCCGCGCATTGGAGCGATGCACGATCAGGTTCGGACAGAGCGGCGCTGCCTTGCGGCCGCTCTGATCTTCGTGCTGCCGCAGCCGCGTCGCTATCCCGGTGAGCCATTCATCAAGCTGTTCAGTGCTGCGGCAATTCACCGTAGGGAAACTGCCGATCACGCCGTTGCAGCAGGCCGCGACCATCAGCTCGACGCCCGACACCAGGAACATCGGCGCCGCGATCAGCGGCAGGCTGAGACGATCGCGAAGATGTTGCAGTCGATCGGATCGTCACTCGTTCCATCCCGCATTCCTGTGCTAGCGTTGCGCACAAACATTGGCACGCCACAAGCCGATGACAAAGCAGCGAGGAAACATATGCCCGATCCGCTCCACGCATCGTCCCCGGTTTGCGCGCAGACGCTACGGGCGCTGTCGCGCTATCCCGGCCGCACCGCGTTCGCCTGGCCCGGCGGATCGCTGAGCTATCAGGGCACCATCGACCTGATCGGACGCATCCAGGGCGTGTTCATGCGGCTTGGATTGCAGCCCGGCGCGCGCGTCGCCTTTCTCACCGCGAACCGCGCCGACACCTGGTGCGCCGGTGTCGCGGCGCAATTGTCACGGCTCTGCATCACCTGGCTGCATCCGCTGGGATCGCAGGCAGACCAGCTGTTCCAGCTCGAGGATTCCGGGGCCGAAATGCTGGTGGTCGACGCGGCCACCTTCCGCGAACGCGGCGGCGAGCTTGCCGCGGCGGCTGGCCGGCTCAAGGCGGTTTTCACCATGGGACCGGCCGACTACGGCGTCGATCTGCTGGCGGCGATCGAGAGCGCAGGCCATGCCGGCGCGCAATGCCTCGCAAGTCCCGACGATCTCTCCACGCTGAATTACACCGGCGGCACGACCGGCAAGTCCAAGGGCGCGCTGCGCTACCACCGCGAAAACGCCGGAGCTGCCGGCGCGATCCTCGCCGACTTCGAGATCCCCGATGCTGCGCGCTATCTCACGGTCGCCCCGATCAGCCACGTCGCCGGCACGAAGGTGCTGCCGACGCTGATGCGCGGGGGCACCGTGCACATGCTGAAGGGCTTTGATCCCGAAGCCGTGCTGGCGACGATCGCGCGCGAGCGCATCAACTTCACGCTGTTCGTGCCGACCATGATCTATGTGCTGCTCGATCACCCCGCGCTGAGCAAGACCGATCTCTCCTCGCTCGAGCTCGTGCTCTACGGCGCCTCCGCGATGTCACCGAGCCGGCTGATCGAAGGCATCGAGCGCATCGGGCCGGTGTTCTCGCAGCTCTACGGCCAGACCGAATGCTATCCGGTCTCGGTGCTGCGCAAGAAGGACCACGATCCCAAGACGCCGGAGCTGTTCCTGTCCTGCGGCTTCCCGATCGCGGCCTGCGAGGTCAGGATCCTCGACGACAACGACCAGGAGGTGAAGACGGGCGAAGCCGGCGAGATCTGCGTGCGCGCGCCGCACGTGATGGCGGAATACTGGAAGCGGCCGGACATCACGGCCGAGACGCTGAAGAATGGCTGGGTCCACACCGGCGACATCGCGCGCCAGGACGAGCGCGGCTACATGTTCATCCTCGACCGCAAGAAGGACATGATCGTCACCGGCGGCTTCAACATCTTCCCCCGCGAGGTCGAGGACGTGCTGTCGCAGCATGCGGATGTCGCGATGGTCGCGGTCGTTGGCATTCCCGACGAGAAATGGGGCGAGGCCGTCACCGCCATCGTCGTACCGCGCGAGGGCGCGAAGCCGGATGCAGACGAGCTGATCAATCTGGTGAGATTGCGAAAGGGTTCGGCGCATGCGCCGAAGCAGGTCCAGTTCGTCAAGCAGTTGCCGATGACCGGCGTCGGCAAGGTCGACAAGAAGGTGCTGCGCGCGAGCTTCTGGAGCGGGCGGGACCGGATGGTGGGGTGAGCGTGACAGCGACAATGAGGCGCGACGTTCGCGCCGCTCACCGCTTCTCGATCACCAGGCTCTGCACGGCACGACCGAAATAGCCCTGCCGGTCGGCAAGGCGCGACATCGCGAGGCCCGCTCCGTCGGGGCCGATCCAGGATTCGCCGTCGAGCAATATCCACTCGCCGACCGGCTGGCGCGCAAGGCTCACCGTGAGGTCGGCATTGATATAGGTCCAGGCGCGGAAGTCGAGGGACGAGGCGGTGCCATTGGAGAAATCGGCGGCGACCACGGCGCGCATCGCCTGCGAGACCGCCTCGCCCGCGACCAACGGATGGTCGAGGCGAAACCAGATCGCGCCGGCGCCGGCCTGGCCGAAGCGTCCACGCGCGGCGCGCATCGAGACCATTCCCGCGAACGGACTGGTCGCGCCGTGGCCGTCCTCGACCAGCGAGTCCTCGGGCGACGGCAGCGTGACCGGCAACTCCTTGACGTCATCGGGCAGCGGCAGCGAATGCTGCTTGATCTTGAGCACGGTGGCGCCGACGACCTGCACGCCGTCGGCCAGCAGCTTGACCTCGCAGAGCTGGATCTTGCGGCCCTCGCGCAAGACGTCCGTCTCGATCGTGAGCGGCGCCACCGGGACGGGGCGCATCAGGTCGATCGTCACCCGCGCAATGCGCATCGGCACTGGCGTCGGAAGCCGCTCGGCCGCCCACGTCACCAGCGCGGACGGCGCCGATCCATGCTGCATGCGCCGGTCCCACGGGCCGGCGGCATCCGGGCCGGTGACGACGCTGTTGCCGTCAACGCGGTAGATGGCGGTCATTGCGAGAGCCATCACAACGGCGGATCGATCGCCTCGTCGTATTCCTTCTTGAAGCGCGCGATCATCTCGGCGGCGGGCACGATTCCCTCGACGCTGCCGATGCCCTGGCCCGAGCCCCAGATCTCCTTCCAGGCCTTCGGCTTGGCGCGTTCGCCGGAGGCGTCGGTGCCGAAATTCATCTTGGAAGGATCGGAGGTCGGCAGGTTTTCGGGATCCATGCCGGCGGCGAGGATCGAGGGCTTCAGATAATTGCCGTGCACGCCGGTGAAGAGGTTGGAGTAGACGATGTCGTCGGCCGTCGAGCCCGCGATCATCTCCTTGTACTTCTCGACCGCGTTGGCTTCCTTGGTCGCAATGAAGGCCGAGCCGATATAGGCGAAGTCGGCACCGAGAATGCGCGCAGCGCGGATCGCCTTGCCGTTGCCGATGGCGCCCGACAGCGCGATCGGGCCATCAAACCACTTGCGCGTCTCGGCAACGAAGGCCAGCGGCGAGATGGTGCCGGCATGGCCGCCGGCGCCGGCCGAGACCAGGATCAGGCCGTCGGCGCCCTTCTCGATCGCCTTGTGCGCGAATTTCTGGTTGATCACGTCGTGGAAGACGATGCCGCCCCAGCCGTGCACGGCCTGGTTCAATTCCTCGCGCGCGCCGAGCGACGAGATGACCATCGGCACCTTGTACTTGGCGCAGAGCTGCATGTCGTGGTCGAGTCGGTTGTTCGACTTGTGCACGATCTGGTTGACCGCGAACGGCGCCGACGGCTTGTCGGGATGGGCGCGGTCATAGGCCGCGAGCTCTTCGGTGATCCGGGCCAGCCACTCGTCGAGCAATTCCGGCGGACGCGCGTTCAGCGACGGGAACGAGCCGACCACGCCCGCCTTGCACTGCGCGATCACGAGATCGGGCACCGAGATGATGAAGAGCGGCGAACCGATCACGGGGATCGACAGGCGCCCCTTGAACAGAGCGGGCATGGACATTGCGGGACGATCCTTTGTTGGCGGACGCATTGAAGGTTGGGAGCCATACCAACAAGGCAATCTTTCCACTGTCAAGTATTGCGTTTTGACGCCGAGGCGGACGCGGTTACCGCAATTCCAACGCGCGGAATTCGTTGCGCAAACGCGGACGGCCTCACCCGATCATATCCGGATTGATCAGCCGCTCGAACGAGAACATCTCGTCCCACTTCTCCTGCGTCAGCAGCTTGCGCTCGACCACGACGATCTGGTGCAGCGACTTGCCGCTCTTGTAGCCTTCGCGCGCGATCTCGGCGCATTGCTTGTAGCCGAGCAGCGGCTTCAGCACCGTGACGATGCCGAGCGAGTTCAGCACCATGTTGCGGGTGTGCTCGTCGTTGGCGGTGATGCCGACAACGCAATTCTCGCGCAGGCTGTTGACGGCGCGCTCCATGGTGCGGATCGAGAAAAACAGCGCGAACGAGATTACCGGCTCCATCACGTTGAGCTGGAGCTGGCCGGCGCTTGCGGCGAGCGTCACCGTGGTGTCGAGGCCGATGACGAGGAAACTGGTCTGGTTGACGACCTCGGGTATGACCGGATTGACCTTGCCCGGCATGATCGAGGAGCCCGGCTGAAGCTGCGGCAGGTTGATCTCGTTGAAGCCGGCGCGCGGACCGGAGGCCAGCAGGCGAATGTCGTTGCAGATTTTCGTGAGCTTGCTCGCGGTGCGCTTGAGCACGCCTGACAGTTGCACATAGGCGCCGGTGTCTGAGGTCGCTTCGACCAGGTCGCCGGCGAGAATGAAGTCGACACCGGTCAGCGCGCTGAGATGCCGGACCGCAAGCTTCGGATAGCCGTGCGCCGCGGTGACGGAGGTGCCGATCGCGGTGGCGCCGAGATTGATCTCGCGCAGCAGCGCGCGTGCCTCGGAGATTCGGTCGACCTCCTCGCCCATCGTGGTGCCCCATCCGCGGAATTCGGCGCCGAGCGACATCGGGACTGCGTCCTGCAGATGCGTGCGGCCCATCTTCAGCACACGCTCGAACTCGCGGCCCTTGGTGAAGAAGGCTTCCTGGAGCTGGCGTAGCGCCGTCATGTAGCTTTCGAGCCGCAGAATCAGCGCCAGCCGAAACGCGGTGGGATAGGTGTCGTTGGTCGACTGGCCGTAATTGACGTGGTCGTTGGGGCTGACGTGCTGGTAGTCACCCTTGTTGAAGCCAAGCGATTCCAGCGCGAGGTTGGCGATCACCTCGTTGGCGTTCATGTTGGTCGAGGTGCCGGCGCCGCCCTGGATGAAGTCGGTGACGAACTGGTCCATCATGTCGCCGGCGATGACGCGGTCGCAGCCGAGGATGATTGCATCGGCAACCTTGGCGTCGATCGCACCGAGATCGCGGTTGGCCATGGCGGCGGCCTTCTTCACGTAACCCAGCGCCTTCACGAAGTAAGGCTCCTGGTTCATCGGAATGCCGGTGATGTGGAAGTTCTCCTTCCCGCGGATGGTCTGGACGCCGTAGTAGATGTCGTCGGCGATCTCACGCTGTCCGAGGAAGTCCTGCTCGTAGCGGCTCATGGGCGCTCCTTGCTGCTCGCGCGCCGCGTCATCACATCAGTTCTGACACAGCGCGCGGGTGACGAATGTATCGGTGCGGCAGTCATCCGGCTTGCGCTGCCTGCCCGGGATCAAAACCTTGGCCGAGCATTTTTCGGCGGAGTTGGCGTTCAGGCTCTTGCCATCCTTGTAGCCCTTGCTCTGGCAGAGCTGGTCGGCAGCCAGCTTGCAATCGGGCCCGCCGTTGGATGAGGCCGGGCAGGCCACGCGTCCCGACACCATGGTGGACGGCCGCGCCAGACGCGACAAATCGTTCATGGTCTCGCTCGGGCTTTTGATCGGCGGCAGGATCGAGGGCAGCTTGTCGAACAGCTTGCCCATTTCGTGGATCAGCCCGGGATTGTCCTCGCCCGCCGGCGGCGCCGAGGATGCTGATGTCGATGGCGGCGGCGCGGCCTGTGGCCCCTGCTCCTGGAGACCGAGGGCGGGTGGCGTCGATTGCGGCCATGCGGCCCCGCCGGCGCAAAGCAGGAGCAGCAGCATTGCTGAAATCAACGTCCCCAGCCGCGCCGCCGGATTGCCGGATCGAACCATCATGCCGGCGACCGTAGCCGAAGCCGGCGCGGCGTCAAAGCATTGAGGGTCAGATCAGCTTGATCGCCACCACGAAGCCGAGCACCAGCACGGTGGCACCGAGCGCGACCCACAGACCGAGATGCTTCTCGATCCTGACCCGGATCCAGTCGCCGTAGCGATTGAGCAGGATCGCGACGATGAAGAAACGTCCGCCGCGCGCGACGATCGAGCACAGGATGAACAGGCCGATATTGTAGCCGGCAAAGCCCGAGGTGATGGTGACGAGCTTGTAGGGGATCGGCGTCAGACCCTTGAGCAGGATGATGACGGCGCCCCACTCCGCATAGGAGGCGCGGAAGGCATCGACCTTGTCGCCGAGACCATAGACCTGGATCAGCCAGTGGCCGACCGAGTTGAACAGCAGCGCGCCGATGGCGTAGCCGAGCAGGCCGCCCACCACCGAGGTCGCGGTACAGACCGCCGCATAGAGCCAGGCGCGCTGCGGGCGCGCCAGCGACATCGGGATCAGCATCACGTCCGGGGGAACGGGAAAGAAGGAGCTTTCGGCGAAAGACACGGCGCCCATGATCCAGAGCGCGTAAGGCTTGTGAGCGGCGTCGATGCACCAGTCGTAGATACGTTTCAGCATGGCGCCGCGATGAAGCACCATGGGACGGATTTGTCCATCGCCAGTTTTGTGACGCTTTTAGTGGCGCTTGCGCGCCACGCGGCCCTCGAGCCCGGCAATCGGCCGCCGCACGGCCACGCGCGGTGACGCGACTTTGGGCAGCTTCTCGGCGATGCCGAGCATGTCCTCACGCCGGGCCATCTCGCGCCAGACGTCTTCGGGACGCACCCCGGCCGAAGCCCAGAGCACGGTGAGATTGTAGAGCAGGTCGGCGCTTTCCCTGATCATGGCTTCGGTATCGCCATTGACCGCGTCGATCGCGACCTCGATGGCCTCTTCCGCCAGCTTCTTCGCCATTTTGGAAGGGCCGCGCTGAAACAGCCGCGCGGTGCGCGATGTCTGGGGATCAAGATCCCTGGCCGCGAGCACAGCCAGATATAGCCGCTCAAGCGAATCACTCATGGTACTCAAAACTACTCTAAACCAATGGCGAGCGCGTTAACGCCTGACAATAAAAGCCACAACGGGCCGGCGCGACAAGCGCGACGGCCCGTTGTGGTCAACCTTTGGTAGCCAATGCTAGTAGCAGTTCGTGTAGTAGCCCTGACCGCAGAGCTCGGAAGGCGCCGTGCCGCCGTAACGGTGCGCCTGATAGTTCGGGCCCGGACCGTAATAGGGGCCGTCGCCGTAATAGGCCGGACCGCTGTAATAGGCGGGACCGCCATAATAGGGGCCGTTGTCGTAGGCATAGGCGTCGCGGCTCGCCGCGATCGCAAGGCCAGTGCCGATGGCGCCCGCAATGGCCGCGCCGGCAAAGGCCGCACCGCCGCCGCCATGCCAGTGGCGGCCGCCTGCGAACGATGCGGTGGGAGCGACGGTGGTCAGCGCCAGCACCGCAGCGGTGGCGAGAACGGCCTTGCGGCCAGCAAATTTTGAAAGTCGGTCAAACATGCCTTGGACCCTCCTTGGGACCTTCGATGGTGCCTCGAGACAGGCTCATGTCCTTCAAACACCCGCAGACCATGTTCGGTTCCCCAACCCCAACAGAAGCTGAACGGGGTTGCGTGATCGTGACGCAACCGCCGCTCATCCGCCGTTCATGTTGACGCGATCTGGCTGCTCGCCGGCCGGCGCTGCGAGCTCGACGTCAACTGAAGATAACCAAAAGCTTCCGCTGTATCTCGCGAGCCATCCTGCTTAAAATGTCACCCCGCCGTCTCACCGGCTGACTGGGTCAGTGCCTCCTTCATGTCGATTTTCAGCCTCTATACCCGTGTTCTCGAACTGCTCGGCAAAGAGGCTCGGCTGGGCTGGCTGCTGGCGTTCGCCAATCTCTTGCTCGCCGCCTCCCAATTCGCCGAGCCGGTGCTGTTCGGGCGGATCGTCGATGTGCTCTCCGGCAAGACGGTGGCCGGATCGAACTCGGCCTGGCCGTTCCTGATGGCGTGGGTCGCGTTCGGACTGTTCACCATCGTGTGCAGCGCGCTCGTTGCGCTGCAGGCCGACCGGCTCTCCCACCGCCAGCGCCAGGCGGTGCTGACCAACTATTTCGAGCACATTCTGCAGCTGCCGCTGACCTTCCACTCCGGCACCCATTCGGGCCGGCTGATGAAGGTGATGCTCAACGGCACGGACGCGCTGTGGCGGCTCTGGCTCGGCTTCTTCCGCGAGCATTTTGCCGCAATCCTGTCGGTGGTGGTGCTGCTGCCGCTGTCGCTCTATCTGAACTGGCGGCTCGCGATCCTGCTGTTCGTGCTCTGCGTCGTCTTCACCGCGATGACGACCTTCGTGGTGCGCAGGACTTTCGGCATGCAGATGGCGGTCGAGGAACAGTATAGCGAACTCTCCGCGCGCGCCTCCGACGCGCTCGGCAACGTCGCGCTGGTGCAGAGTTTCGTCCGCGTCGAATCCGAGGTGCAGGGCCTGCGCTCCGTCGCCGACCAGTTGCTCGCCGCGCAAATGCCAGTGCTGTCGTGGTGGGCGCTCGTCACCGTGATCACGCGCGCCTCGACCACCATCACGGTGCTTGCGATCTTCGCGCTCGGTATCTCGCTGCACGACCAGGGGCTCACCTCGGTCGGCGAGATCGTGATGTTCGTGAGCTTCGCCACGCTCCTGATCCAGAAGCTCGAACAGGTGGTGAGCTTCATCAACAACGTATTCATGGAAGTCCCGCGCCTGCGCGAATTCTTCAACGTGCTCGATGCCGTGCCCGCGGTGCACGACCGGATAGATGCGATCGATGCCGGGCGGCTCTCCGGCCTCGTCGAGTTCAACGACGTCACCTTCTCCTATGACGGCAGGCGGCCGGCGATCGAGGACCTCTCCTTCACCGCGCTGCCCGGCCAGACCATCGCGCTGGTGGGCCCGACCGGCGCCGGCAAGTCCACCGCGATCGCGCTGCTGCATCGCGCCTTCGACCCGCAATCCGGGATCATCAAGATCGACGGCATGGACGTGCGCGGCGTCACGCTGACATCGCTGCGGCGAAACATTGGCGTCGTGTTCCAGGAAGCGCTGCTGTTCAACCGCTCGATCGCGGAGAATTTGCGCGTCGGCAAGCCGGACGCGACCGACGCCGAGATGCGCAAGGCCGCCGAGCGCGCGCAGGCACTGGAATTCATCGAACGCAGCGGCGGCTTCGAGACCAATGCCGGCGAGCGCGGCCGCATGCTCTCCGGCGGCGAGCGGCAGCGGCTGTCGATCGCGCGTGCGCTGCTGAAGGACCCGCCGATCCTGATCCTGGACGAAGCCACCAGCGCGCTCGACGCCGTCACCGAGACCAAGGTGAACGCTGCTCTCGATGAAGTGATGAGGGGCCGCACCACCTTCGTGATCGCCCATCGCCTCTCCACCATCCGCAATGCCACGCGGATCCTGGTGTTCGAGAACGGACGGGTGATCGAAAGCGGAACTTTCGATGAACTCGTGGCCAAGGGCGGCCATTTCGCCGAGCTCGCCAAGGCCCAGTTCATGGTGCAGGAACACGCACAAGCGAACGCGCGGGCCAGCGTGACAGCGGCTGAGGCACTCGCGACCGCCGCCAAGTCCCCGTAGGACCGCCGAAATTCGGCCTTCTTCATTGCGGAATACCCGCCGGAAACCCCTATTCTCGACACGAGAGCCGGTATAGGTTTGCGACGCCGCAAGCGCCGGCGCTGGATTTCAGACCGAACAGAGATCACGAGAGCCGTCCGGAACCGGCGGGTCTCCAAGGACCGGAATCGGATAGTGCACGCCTTTCGCCCGCTGCTTCGCAAATCGCTGTTCAACCTGTTCGCCGCGACGCTCGCGATCGGTGCGCTGCTCGCACCGCGCATGGCGAATGCCGAAGCGCTGCTTCTGATCGAAGCCGACAGCGGCAAGGTGCTGCAGGCGGATAACGCGACCATTCCCTGGTATCCGGCCTCCGTCACCAAGATCATGACCGCCTATGTGACGCTGAAGGCGGTCAAGGACGGCAAGATCACGCTCGACACGCTGGTCACGGTGTCGCCGACGGCCGCCTCGCAATCGCCGTCGAAGATGGGGTTCCGTCCGGGAACGCAGCTCACCGTCGACAACGCGCTGAAGATGATGATGGTCAAGTCGGCGAACGACATGGCCGTGGTGCTCGCCGAGGGCGTCGGCGGCTCGATCGACGGCTTCTCCGCGATGATGAACGATACCGCGAAGCGGCTCGGCATGACGCAGACGAGCTACGTCAATCCCAACGGCCTGCCCGCCGACGGCCAGATCACCTCCGCACGCGACCTCGGCATCCTCGCGCGCTCGTTCCTGCGCGACCTGCCGGAATACGAATATTTCGTCCACATTCCGGCGATCCGCTTCGGCAAGCGCGTCACGGGGAATTTCAACAAGCTGATCGGCCGCTATCCCGGTGCCGACGGTTTCAAGACCGGCTTCATCTGCGCCTCCGGCTACAACCTCGTGGCGTCAGCCACGCGCAACGGCCGCCGCCTGATCGCGGTGGTGCTCGGCGCCAATTCCGGCACCGCGCGCGCGGTGAAGGCGGCGCAGCTTTTGGAGCGCGGCTTCAGCCAGGACAATCTGTCTTGGCTGCGTCCCTCGCTCGGCACCGTCGAGAACCTCGTCCCGGTCGACGCCTCGCCGCCGAATTTGCGTGAGGAGATGTGCGGTGGTCACCGCAAGCGGCCGGCCAGCGACGACGACGACGCGCTGATCGCGACCAATGGCGGCACGAGCGGATCGGCCTCCGCCACCGGCGGCGAAGCCCAGGTGACCTTCTTCACCGCGGGGCTCCAGCCGCCGCTGATGAAGGCGTCGGAACTGATGGCCTCGGCCCCGGCCGCGGCAGAACCGGTGCTGGTCTACACCGGCCCGACCCGTACCGGCGCCGCCCTGGTCGCGGCAGTCGCAGCCGACACCGACCAGCAGGCCACGCCGAAGGCGCGTGGCAAGAAGTCGCGCGTCGCCAGGAAGCCCGATGCCGGCAGCGACGCCAAAACAGACGGCAAGACAAGCGCCAAGACAGCAGCGGCGAAACCGGCGGCTACCAAGCCCGACAGTTCTGCCAAGAGCGATACCAAGACCGCGGCAAAGCCGGCAGCGATCAAGCACGCCGCAACCAAGCCCGATGCGGCAGCCAAGCCTGCGCAGAAGCCGGTGGCGAGCGGCGATCCGGCCGCCAAGCCGGCCAAGCCCAAGGCGGTCACGAAGCCTGCGCCGAAGCCCGCGCCCAACAACAGCTAGGTTAACGGTTCAAGCCCGTTAAGCCCCGACCGCGCTTCGCACTTGCGGCAGCGCGGTTTGCGACAATTCCAGTAGCAACTCTGCGGCCTTTGCCCTAAGCCTCGACCGCTTGCCAGCGATCCGGCAGGCTCGATACTGCCGGCAATGAGGCAAGCCCGAGACACAACGGGCTCTTGTGAGAGAGGGGAGTTTCCATGGAGCGCATCTGGCTCAAGCAATATCCGCCCGGCGTGCCCGCTGATATCGAGCCGACGCAATACGCATCGCTGGTCGACCTGCTGGAGGAGAGCTTCAAGAAGTTCGCCGACCGCAAGGCGTTCATCTGCATGGACAAGTCGATCAGCTACCGCGACCTCGACCAGATGTCGCTGGCGCTCGGCGCCTACCTGCAGGCACGCGGCCTCCAGCACGGCGCGCGCGTCGCGATCATGATGCCGAACGTGCTGCAATATCCGGTCGCCACCGCCGCGGTGCTGCGCGCAGGTTTCGCGGTGGTCAACGTCAACCCGCTCTACACGCCGCGCGAACTCGAACATCAGCTCAAGGATTCCGGCGCCGAAGCCATCATCGTGCTGGAGAATTTTGCGCACACCGTCGAGCAGGTGATCGCGAAGACGGCGGTCAAGCACGTCATCGTCGCCAGCATGGGCGATCTGCTCGGCTTCAAGGGCGTGATCGTCAATCTCGTCGTCCGCCGCGTCAAGAAGATGGTGCCGGCCTGGTCGCTGCCGGGCGCGGTGTCGTTCAACGACGCGGTCTCGGCCGGGCGCGGCATGACCCTCAACAAGCCAAAGCTTGCGCCAGGCGACGTCGCCTTCCTGCAATATACCGGCGGCACCACCGGCGTCTCCAAGGGCGCCACGCTGCTCCATCGCAACATCGTCGCCAATGTGCTTCAGAACGACGCCTGGCTGCAGCCGGCGCTGGCGCAGCCGCCGCATGTCGATCAGCTCCTGATCGTCTGCGCGCTGCCGCTCTATCACATCTTCGCGCTGACGGCCTGCTACCTGCTCTCGGTGCGCGCCGGCGGCTGCAATTTGCTGATCCCCAACCCGCGCGACATCCCCGGCTTCATCAAGGAACTGGCGAAGTATCAGGTCAACAGCTTCCCGGCGGTGAACACGCTCTACAACGGGCTGATGCATCATCCCGACTTCAGGAAGCTCGACTTCTCGAAACTGAAGATCTCCAACGGCGGCGGCATGGCGGTACAGCGCCCGGTCGCCGAGCAGTGGAAGTCGATCACTGGATGCTCGATCGCGGAAGGCTATGGCCTGTCGGAGACCGCGCCGACCCTGACCTGCAACACCGCGACCAATTCCGAGTTCAACGGCACCATCGGCGTCCCGCTGCCCTCGACCTGGATCTCGATCCGCGACGATGACGGCAACGAGGTGCCGCTCGGCCAGCCCGGCGAGATCTGCGCCAAGGGCCCGCAGGTGATGACGGGCTACTGGAACAGGCCGGAAGAGACCGCCAAGGTGACGACCGCGGACGGCTATTTCCGCACCGGTGACATCGGCGTGATGGACGAGAAGGGCTACACCAGGATCGTCGACCGCAAGAAGGACATGATCCTGGTCTCCGGCTTCAACGTCTATCCGAACGAGGTCGAGGAAGTGATCGTGAGCCATCCGGGCGTGCTCGAATGCGCCGTGATCGGCGTCCCCGACGCCAAGTCGGGCGAGGCGGTCAAGGCCTTCGTGGTCAGGAAGGACCCGAACCTCAACGCCGAGGACATCATCAAGTTCTGCACGAGCAGCTCACCGGCTACAAGGTGCCCAGGCACATCGAGTTCCGGACCGACCTGCCGAAGACCAATGTCGGCAAGATTTTGCGCCGCGCAGCTGCGCGACGAGAAGAAGGCCGAGGCGGCGTAGGCGCGCGCTCTCCGCCGCGTTGCGAGGAGCTCTTGCGACGAAGCAATCCAAGAAATCTCTGGATTGCTTTGCTTCGCTCGCAATGACGCGAAAATCGACAGCGGCGCTGATCACAGCACGGTGAAGCCGTTTCCTTCCGGTGGTAAAATGCTCTAGAACAGCCCCCGGCCCCTTTTCATGGAGAAACGACGATGGCGATCCAGATTGGCGACAAGCTGCCCGAGGCGAAATTCCGTGTGATGACGGCGGAAGGTCCGCAGGTGAAGACCACCGACGATATCTTCAAGGGCAAGAAGGTGGCGCTGTTCGCGGTACCCGGCGCCTACACCGGCACCTGCCACAAGATGCATCTGCCGAGCATCTTCCTCAACGCCTATGCCATGAAGGACAAGGGCGTCGACACCATCGCCATCGTCTCCGTCAACGACGCCTTCGTCATGAACGCCTGGAAGCGCGACACCGACCAGCGCGACGAGGCGGTCTTCCTCGCCGACGGCAATGCCGACTTCGCCAAGGCGATCGGCATGGAGCTGGATGCCTCCGGCAACGGCCTCGGCATCCGCTCCAAGCGCTATTCGATGGTGGTCGAAGACGGCGTGGTCAAGAAGCTGAACCTCGAGGCGATGCCCGGCAAGGTCGAGGTGTCCGGCGGCGATACGCTGCTGGGGCAGCTCTGAGCTTCGCATCCAGCGCAACTCCAACAACGACGTCATGCCCGGGCTTGTCCCGGGCATCCCCGTTCTTGGTCATACACGGTAAGACGTGGATGGCTTGGTCCAGCCCGGCCATGACGAACGGAGGGAACGGTGCGCCCCCTACGCCTTCAACCGCGCCATCGCAACGCCGTCACGCGCGAGCTGATCGGCGCGCTCGTTCTCCGGATGCCCGGCGTGGCCCTTGACCCAATGCCAGCGCACCTCATGCGCCTTCAGCGCCGCATCCAGCCGCTGCCATAGCTCGACATTCTTCACCGGCTTCTTGTCGGCGGTACGCCAGCCGTTGCGCTTCCAGCCGTGGATCCAGCCGGTGATGCCCTGCCGGACATATTGGCTGTCGGTGTAGAGGTCGACGGTGCACGGCTTCTTCAGCGCTTCCAGCGCCGAGATCGCCGCCATCAATTCCATCTGGTTGTTGGTGGTGTGCGGCTGGCCGCCGTTCAGCTCTTTCTCCTTGTCGCCGAACTTCAGGATCGCACCCCAGCCGCCGGGCCCCGGATTTCCCGAGCAGGCGCCGTCGGTGTAGATCGTCACATTGGGAAGCTCGCTCACGCGACAAGTCCTGACGGCATCAGCCCGTAATCGCGCACGCTGGAGACGCTCTGGTGGAAGCGCAGCTTGCGGACATATTCCAGCGGATCCTTCGGCTTGACCAGCGCACCGGGCGGCACATTGAGCCAGTCGACCAGCCGCGTCAGCAGGAAGCGGATCGCAGCGCCGCGCGCCAAGAGCGGCAGCGCCGCCTCTTCCGCCTCGGAGAGCTTTCGCACCCGGCCGTAAGCGTTGAGGAAGGCGCGCGCCTTGGTGACGTTGAAGGAGTGATCAGGCTCGAAGCACCAGGCGTTGAGGCAGATCGCGATGTCATAGGCCAGCATGTCGTTGCAGGCGAAGGTGAAGTCGATGATCCCCGAGAGCTTGTCGCCGAGGAAGAAGACGTTGTCGTTGAAGAGATCGGCGTGGATCACGCCCTCTGGCAGATTGCTCGGCCAGACGCCGCTCGAGAGATAATCGAGCTCGGCAGCGAGAAACGCGCGCAGGCCCGGCTGCACCTCGTCGGCGCGCTGTGATGCCGCATCGAACAGCGGTCGCCAGCCTGGGACCGAGAGCGCATTCGCACGCTCGATCGCAAAATTGGCGCCGGCCAGATGCATCCTGGCCAGCCCTTCGCCGACGCCGGCGCAATGCGTCGCATTCGGCTTGCGCGGCCAGACGCCTTCAAGAAAGGTGATGATCGCGGCCGGCCGGCCCGACAGCTCGCGCAGCGCCTCGCCGTCCCGGGCTTTCACCGGCAGCGGACAATTGACGCCATGCTCGGCGAGATGCGTCATCAGCGCGAGGAAAAACGGCAAATCGTTCTTCGCCACGCGCTTCTCGTAGAGCGTCAGGATGAACGACCCCTTGCCGGTGTGCAGCAGGAAGTTGGAATTCTCGACGCCCTCGGCGATGCCCTTGTAGGAGAGCAATTCGCCGAGATCGTATTGATTCAGGAAATCGGCGAGCTCGTCGGCGGCGACGTCGGTGTAGACCGCCATAAAGGTCTACTCGGCAGCGGCTTCGGGGCGCACCTGGCGCGGCAGCGGGAAGAACTCGTTCTCCTCCGCGGCCGAGACCGTCTCCACGTGCAGCGTGAAGCGCTCGGCGAAGGCGTCCATGATCTCCTCGACGATCACCTCCGGCGCCGAGGCGCCCGCGGTGATGCCGAGACTGGTGATGTTTTCGAACCGCTTCCAGTCGATCTCGGCGGCGCGCTGCGCCAGAACCGCGATCGGGCAGCCCTCGCGCTCGGCGACTTCGCGCAGCCGCTGCGAGTTCGACGAGTTCGGTGCGCCGACCACGATCAGCGCGTCGACCACCGGCGCCACCTTCTTCACCGCGAGCTGGCGGTTGGTGGTGGCGTAGCAGATGTCTTCCTTGTGCGGCCCGTTGATGTTCGGGAAGCGCTCCTTCAGGAGCGCCACGATCTCCGCGG
Source organism: uncultured Alphaproteobacteria bacterium (assembly GCA_963819355.1). Classification (GTDB taxonomy): domain Bacteria; phylum Pseudomonadota; class Alphaproteobacteria; order Rhizobiales; family Xanthobacteraceae; genus Bradyrhizobium. The sequence goes on from CAWFVZ010000033.1 coordinate 453,831, forward strand.
TGTCATCGATCGACAGCGTGGTCTGGGTCACGAAGGCGAGGTTGTTCGGATCCTTCGGGGCGATGGTCTTGGCGTCCTCGGCGGTCTCGATCAGGGTCACGGCGCCGGTCGGCAACTGGCCGAGCGTGCCGACCACCTCGGGGTGATGGGAATGGCCGATCAGGAAGATCTCGCGGCCGCGCTTGAAGTGGATCGCGGCCTCGCGGTGCACCTTGGTCACCAGCGGGCAGGTCGCATCCAGCGAGAACAGGTTGCGGGACTGGGCGTCCGACGGAACCGACTTCGGCACGCCATGGGCCGAGAACACCACCGGCGCGGAGGTATTTGCCGGAATTTCGGCCAGCTCCTCGACGAAGATGGCGCCCTTCTTCTTCAACCCGTCGACGACGTATTTGTTGTGCACAATCTCATGGCGAACATAGACCGGCGCGCCGTACTTATCGAGCGCCCGTTCCACGGTGTCGATCGCCCGGACCACCCCGGCGCAGAAGCCGCGGGGAGAACAAAGCACGATCTTGAGGTCTGGTTTGGCTGACATTGAGCGATCTCGGGACCGAATCACCTCGCCAAATGGGCGGGAAGCGGTCGATGGATGGAACAGGGCTTAGGTACGGGCTTACAGGGAATTGGGCCCCCTTTCGGGCGCTGTCAAGGCACTATCTGTAGCAGAACCATTGCGTGGCTACCCCCTCCGGGCTTATATAGCGCGAATTCCCAGTCATCGCTGATGACCACCGGCTTCGCCTCCAAAGGGGGTGGGCGAAGCACAAAGGAGATTTGCCATGAGCAACGCACCTCTGATGCCCAAGGCGACTGCCGTCTGGCTGCTCGACAACACCGCGCTGACCTTCGACCAGGTCGCCGATTTCACCAAGATGCATCCGCTGGAGATCCGGGCGATCGCGGACGGCGACGCCGCCCAGGGCATCAAGGGCATGGACCCCATTTCCAACGGCCAGCTGACCCGCGAGGAGATCGAGAAGGCCGAGAAGAACCCGGACTTCCGGCTCCGTCTCCAGGAGAGCAAGGTCGTGCTGCCGCCCCAGCCCAAGCGCAAGGGCCCGCGCTACACCCCGGTGTCGCGCCGCCACGAGCGCCCCAGCGCCATCCTCTGGCTGCTGCGCAGTCATCCGGAGCTCAAGGACGCGCAGGTCATGCGTCTGGTCGGCACCACCAAGAGCACGATCGCCAGCGTCCGCGACCGCACTCATTGGAACACCTCCCAGCTGACCCCGATCGACCCCGTCACCCTCGGCCTCTGCTCGCAGATCGAGCTCGATTTCGAGGTGGCGCGCGCAGCCAAGGAGAAGCCGATCGACGCAGCCTATGGCGGCGCCACCCTGCTGCCGGCCTCCGAGACCACCAAGAAGGACGAGTACGAGCCGTCGGAGAAGTCGAGCGACGACCTCAACGTCGACGCCGTGTTCGCCAAGCTCAAGACGCTCGGCGGCAAGAAGCAGGAGCAGGAGGAGGAGTAGTCCTCCCTTCCTTGCTATCGAACGCAATCAAAACGCGGCAGGAAAACCTGCCGCGTTTTTTGTTTGTGCATCTCCACCCTCGATGTCGTCCCGGCGCGGGCCGGGACGACATCGGCCTCAAAACTTGTACGTCACACCACCGCCAACCAGCCACGGATCGATATGCGCGGTGCCGGTGACGGGCAGTCCACTCACGGTCGCGCTGTAATCCGGCCGCAGCCAGAGCTTCTTCACGTCGACATTGAGGCCCCAGTGCCGGTCGAGCATGTAGTCGAAGCCGAACTGCACGGCGCCACCCCAGGCATTGCTGACGTGCAAGGCAGTGGTGGTGGCGACGATCGCGGGCGGCCCGACAATCGCGGCGGGCGTGTTGGCGGCCGAGTTGTTGAAGAACACAGTGTAGTTCACCCCAGCGCCGATATAGGGCTTGAACGCGCCGAAATTGTCGAAGTGATATTGCAGTGTCAGCGTCGGCGGCAGCAGCGTGGTCTTGCCGATCGGCAAATTCGCAAGCGAGCCGGTGCCGCTGATCGAATGCCTGGTCACGCCGAGGATCAGCTCGGCTGCGATGTTCCTGGTAAAGAAATAGCTGATGTCGAGCTCGGGCACGGCCTGGTTGCTGATCGAGAGGCCGGAATTCGGCGACGACAGCGAGGGCACGCCCGCGACATTGACGGTCGAGCCGCCCGCATCCGGCAGCACACCGAGCACGCGCAGGCGCACCATCCACGGATTGAAACTCTCAGCCGGCGGCGGCGCCTTCTTGTAAACTGGCAGGTCGGCGGCCTGCACTGAGGCCAAAGTCCCCGCGAGCATCGCGCCAAACGTCGCAAGCCGCGCCAAGTTTCTTATCGTTCTCTGCATTGCATTCCCCTTCAGCGATCTCTCGCGCTTCGTTGCGCGACATCCGCGTCAGAGCAGAAGGGGGACGGTGAAGGATTTGACGCCGATCAAATCAAGCGACAGACGCCACGATTTGATTACGGCGTTGCAGATGTGTCACGACGAACGCACGCGCAAGCGAAAGGCGCGGCACGATAATTCCTGACGACTACGGCCGCTCCGGATGGTTCAGCATGTACTCGCCGAGATCGCGCTGGCGGCGGTCGGAACGGGCGACCGCGGCATTGCGCTGGACGTCGCGGTCCTTGCGGCAGGCCACGTATTCAGGCGATCCGGATGCATAGCCGCGGCTCTGGCAGACCGCATCGTCGTCGTCGCCGCCCATCGCCGTCGGCGTCTGGTAGCGCGCGGCGCAGGCGGAGAGGATGAGGCCCGCAAACGCAATCGCAAGAAACGGCTTCGAATTCATGACAGGCCCTTCATCCCCATGGTGAGGGCCCGCGCAGCGGGCGTCTCGAACCATGCAGGCCCGGCTGTAGCAGCGCGGCCTTTCATCCTTCGAGACGCGCGCCAGGCGCGCTCCTCAGGATGAGGGTTGAGCGGAAAAATGCGGCCTATTCAAGCCCCATCGCAACCGTCACACCCTCCCCTTCAGCGCCTCGCCGATCTCGTCCAGCACCTTGGGATCCTCGATCGTGGCCGGCATGGTCCAGGGCTCGCCGTCGGCGATCTTCTTGATGGTGCCGCGCAAGATCTTTCCCGAGCGCGTCTTGGGCAGGCGGCCGACGGTGATGGCGATCTTGAAGGCGGCGACGGGACCGAGCCGGTCGCGCACCAGCGCGACGATCTCCTTCTCGATCTCGGCGGGCGGCCGCTTCACGCCGGCCTTCAGCACCAGGAAGCCGCAGGGCACCTCGCCCTTGATCGCGTCCTTGACGCCGAGCACCGCACATTCGGCGACATCGGGATGCGAGGCCAAAATCTCCTCCATGCCGCCGGTGGAGAGACGGTGGCCGGCGACGTTGATGATGTCGTCGGTGCGGCCCATGACGAAGACATAGCCGTCCTCGTCCTTGTAGCCGGCATCCGACGTCTTGTAGTAGCCGGGGAATTCGGTGAGGTAGGCCTCCCTGAAGCGTTCGTCCTGATTCCACAGCGTCGGCAGACAGCCCGGCGGCATCGGCAGCTTGATGACGATCGAGCCCATGGTGTTGGGACCGACCGGCTTGGCCGCTTCATCCACCACGTCGACCTGGTAGCCCGGCATCGGCACCGTCGGCGAGCCATGCTTCACCGGCAGCTGGCCCAAACCGACCGGATTGCCGGCGATGCACCAACCGGTCTCGGTCTGCCACCAATGGTCGATCACCGGCACCTTGAGCTGCTGCTCCGCCCATTCCACCGTCGGCGGATCGGCGCGCTCGCCGGCGAGGAACAGCGTGCGGAATTTGGAGAGATCGTATTGCCGGATGAATTTCCCTTCCGGATCCTCTTTCCGGATGGCGCGGAACGCGGTCGGCGCGGTGAAGAAGGCGACCGCCTTGTGCTCTGCGATGACGCGCCAGAACGCGCCGGCATCGGGCGTGCCGACCGGCTTGCCCTCGTACATGATCGAGGTCGCGCCATGCAGCAGCGGGCCGTAGATAATGTAGCTGTGGCCGACCACCCAGCCGATGTCGGAGCCGCACCACCAGACCTCGCCCGGCTTGACGCCGTAGAGGTTGAACATCGACCATTTCACTGCAACCAGATGCCCGCCATTGTCGCGCACGACGCCCTTGGGAATGCCGGTGGTGCCCGACGTGTAGAGGATGTAGAGCGGATCGGTCGCGGCGACGGGCACGCACGCCGCCTTCTTGCCGTCGTTCATCGCCTTGCGGCGCAGGCTCGTCCAATCGTAATCGCGCTTTGGTGTGAGGTCGCAGATGTGCTGGGGACGTTGCAGCACGATGCAGGCCTTCGGCTTGCTGCCCGCAAGCCTGATGGCCTCATCGAGCAGCGGCTTGTAGTGCACGATGCGGCCGGGCTCGATGCCGCAGCTCGCGGAGAGAATGAGCTTTGGCTGCGCGTCGTCGATGCGGGTGGCGAGCTCTTTCGCGGCGAAGCCGCCGAATACCACGGAATGCACCGCACCAATGCGCGCGCAGGCAAGCATCGCGACCACGGCCTCTGCCACCATCGGCATATAGAGGATGACGCGATCGCCCTTGGCGACGCCGAAATCCTGCATGATGGCGGCGAGCGCCTGCACCTCGGCCAGCAGCTCGGCATAGGTGAATTTGGCGACCGAATTGGTCAGCGGCGAATCGTGGATCAGCGCAACCTGGTCAGCACGGCCGCGTTCGACATGACGGTCGAGCGCATTGTAGCAGGTGTTGACGATGCCGCCGGTGAACCAGCGGCCGTAGACGCCCTGGGTGGGATCGAAGATCCTTTTCGGCGGCTCGATCCAGTCGATCTCCTGCGCCGCCTCGGCCCAAAAGCCTTCGGGATCGGCCAGCGAGCGCGCATGGATCTCGTGATAGGTACTCTTTCCCTGGACGTTCATTCCCGCGCTCCCGTTCCCTTTATTGGCCTGACCTTGACCTGACGGCGGAATGTCAGTCCCGCCATGACAGGGATCAAGTGCCGGCCTTGTTTGAGGGGTATTTTCCCGGGAACGGGCCGCGGTTCAAGCTGAAAAGAGCGCATCTTCTCCCTCTCCCCGTTATTACGGGGAGAGTGCAACCTAACCCTCCATCGCATTCAACCGCTGCAACCGATCCTGCATGACCTTCTTCAGATCGTAGCCGGGGCGGCGGAAGCTGGCGTCGCGGGTGGCGAGGAAATCGTGCTGGGACTTGCGCAGATCAGCGGCCGAGCGCCGGCTCATCGATTTCAGCACGCGCTCATAGGCCTCGGCGAGCTGGCGGTCGAGCATGCCAAGCTGCGGATCGGCGCAGATCACCTTCTCCACCTCGCGCTTCGCATAGGCGCAATCGAATGACGGGCCATTGCCGGAATTCGCGGCCAGCGGCCGCGGAGCCTCGGCACCGAACTTGGCTATCTCCGCCATCATGGTACGGCGGCCGTCCGCGGCATTGGTGTTGCCGGGGTCGAGCCGCAGCGCGGTCTCGTAGTCGGCCAGCGCCTTCTTGCGGTCGCCCATCTTCGTGTAGAGCACGGCGCGGTTGTTGTAGGTCTGCGCGAAATTCGGATCGAGTTTCAATGCAGCCTCGTAGTCACTGAGCGCTGCGCCAAACTCGCCCCTGAACTGATAGGAATCGCCGCGGTTGGTGAAAAAATTCGGCCGCGGCGCCAGCTGCAGCGCCTGGTTGTAGTCGGCGATCGCCTTGTCGTAGTCCTTCATCGCGGCATAGGAGAGCCCGCGATTGTCGTAATATTCCGGCGCTTTCGGATCGAGCCTGATCGCCTCACTATCGTCGGCGATCGACTTGTCGAGGTGGCCGAGCTTCTTGTAGGCGGCGCCGCGATTGGTGTAGCTGCGCGGCCGGTTCGGATCGAGCAGCAAGGCCTCGCTGAGGTCGCTGACTGCCTTCTCGTTGTCGCCGTTGAGATAATAGGTCGTGCCACGGTCGGACCAGGCCTGCGCATAATCCGGCCTCAGCTTGATCGCCTGGTCGTAATCGGCAATCGCCCGATCGAGCCGGCGCTGATTGGTGTAGGCCACGCCGCGCAGCTCATAAGCCTCCGCATCCTGCGGATCGAGCTCGATCGCCTTGCTCAGATCAGAAGTGGCGCGGTTGAGATCGCCGCCCGCCTCTCGCAACAGGTCGCCGCGCAGGCGCCAGGCGCGCGCATTCTTGCCGTCGAGCGCAATGGCGCGATCGATGTCCCGCAGCGCCTGCGTGAGGCCGCCGGAGGTCCGCGCATTGGCATCGGCACGAACCAGCAGCGCCGCGGCGCGGTCGGACGTCGAATTTGTGGCTTGGTCGATGATGGCGCTGCATGCCGACATCAGTTCGGCGGGCGCGGACTTGCTGCCAGCCACGCAATCGACAGCGGCCGAGGCTGGGCCAGCGAGAACGAGGCTCATCGCAGCGCCGAGGAAAAAGGCGCGCAGCGGAATTTTGGACGTTTGCGCGGAAGAACGCGTGCCGCACATGAGGAAGGCTCCGTGACATCAGGGTTTCACCATTGTCGCGGCGAGCCAAGATTTGGTTCAAGCCACAGGCCTTCGTGAGGGGGCGAAGGAGGCCTGCGCTCCCTCGTCCGCCTGCGGGGAGAGACGAAGATCGCCGCTAGTAACCGTCCACCCCGTTCAAGCGTTGCAGCCGGTCCTGCATCGCCTTCTTCAGATCATAGCCAGGCCGGCCGTACCCGGCATTCCGGCGCGCGATGAAATCATCCTGCTCGCGCTGGAGCGACTTCGCCTCGCCCGGATTGCGCGCCTCGCGAATGACCCGCGCGTTGGCGGCATAGACCTCACGGTCGAGATCGGCGAGCTCGCGATTGGCGCAGATCGCCTTCTCGACGGGGCGGCGCGCGCCCGCGCAATTGAAGCTGGGCTTGCCGGCGACCGCCATCTGCGCGCCGATCCGCTCGATCTCGCGCGCCATCGCCTTGTGATTGGCCTTGGCCTTTTCGTGATTCGGATCGATCCGGAGCGCTGCGCCGAAATCCTGCACCGCCTTGGGCTTGTCGCCCTTCTTCAGCCAGAGCTCGCCGCGCGCATTGAAGACGTCGGCGAGCGTCGGATCGAGCAAAAGAGCGCGGCTGTCGTCGGCGATGGCGCGATCGATCTGGTCATGCCGCGCAAGCAGCGCGCCGCGCGCGATCAGCGCCTTGACCAGGTCGGGCTTGGCCGTCTTTTCATTGTCTATGACCGCGGCACAGGCCGGGGCCGCCTTGTCGATGTCATCGGCGGCCGCAGCAATGAGACATGACACGATATCGACCTGCGCGACCGCGGCCGGTTCGCCGCCCGTCGCGGCATGGGCCGCGCCGGGTGACAGCACGCAGATCAGGACAGCACCGGAAAATCGAATCAGCGAGAAAAAACGCATGCTCGTTGCAGTCGGAAGCCCTTGCTTTGTAGCCACACTATCCATCATACGGCCGGATTGGTGCTAGCCTGTGGCGTCGCTCAAATCTGGTTTCGGGGATCGTCGTGTCGACATTCGAATGGATCATCGCACTCCTGCTCGGCGCCGTTGCATTATCGGCGCTGGCGCGGCGGATCAAGGTCCCCTACCCGACCTTTCTCGCCATCGGCGGCGCGCTGATCGCCTTTGTGCCGAACAGCCCGTCCTGGGCGCTGGAGCCCGACCTGGCATTGGCGCTTTTTGTCGCACCGGTGCTGCTGGATGCCGCCTTCGACACCTCGCTGCGCGATCTCCGCAACAACTGGGTTCCGGTTTCGACCCTGGTCGTGGCCGCGGTCGGGTTGACCACGGTCGGCGTCGCCTTCGTCGCGCACCGGCTGTTTCCGGACATGCCCTGGGCCGCCGCGGTGGCGCTCGGCGCCATCGTGGCGCCGCCGGACGCCGCGGCCGCGGTCGCGATCCTGAGCCAGGTCAAGCTGCCCTACCGCATGGTCAAAGTGTTGGAGGGCGAGAGCCTGCTCAACGACGCCAGCGCGCTGCTGATCTATCGGATTGCGGTCGGCGCCGTCGTCATGGAGCACCTCAAGTGGAGCGAGGTCGCACCGACGATCGCTCTGGGGCTGGTCGGCAGCGTCGTGGCCGGTCTTGTCGCGGGACGCATCATCCCGCTGTTCATGGAACGCGTGAAGGAAGCGCCGAGCGCGATCATCGTGCAGTTCGCCACCACCTTCATGGTCTGGATCGCAGCCGAGCATCTCGGCCTCTCCGGCATCCTCACCATCGTCGTCTACGCCATCACCATGGCGCGCACGGCAGGGGAGCGCATGCCGGCGCGGTTGCGGGTGCCGTCCTATGCGGTGTGGGAGACGATGGTGTTCGTGCTCAACGTGCTCGCCTTCATGCTGATCGGCATGCAGATGCGGCCGATCTGGATGCGGCTCGATGCGGACGTGCGCTGGGAATATTGCGTGGCGGCCGCATGGATCCTGCTCACGGTAGTCGTGGTACGGCTCGCCTGGATCACGTTCTACCGCACCACGCTGCGCGTGCTTATCGCGCACGGCATCTATCACCCGAAGGATCCCAAGGCCGTCGCTTCGCCTAAGGGCGGCCTCATCATCTCCTGGTGCGGCATGCGCGGCCTTGTCACGCTCGCGACCGCCTTTGCCCTGCCGGAAAATTTTCCCTATCGCGACTTCATCCTCTTCATCGCCTTCGCGGTGGTGCTGGGCTCGCTGGTGATCCAGGGCCTGACGCTGCGGCCGCTGATCCTGGCGTTCGGGCTCAAGGACGACGATCCCGTCGGCATCGAGGTCGGGCGCGCACGCGCAATCGCCTATCGCGCGGCGCTCGATGCGATCGAGGACGATCCGTCGGAGGAGGCGGAAATCCTGCGGCTCGAATATCGCGCCATCCTGATGCAGGCCGACGACGATCCCAACGGCGGCATCGCCAATGGCGAACTCCCCGCCGATCCCCTGCGCCGCCGCGCGATCGCAGCCGCACGAAAATCGATCTTCGGCCTGCGCGCCACCGAGGTGATCGGCGACGACGCGTTTCACCGGTTGGAGGAAGAGCTCGATCGCGCGGAATTGAGCGCGGGGGGTTAAGCTTGGTGAGCGGCGCGCGCCAGCCCATACAGGTGGCCAGGGGTTTGAACCAAACTCCGCCTCTCCAGACCCATCCCTGATGACGACCTTGATCGACGACCGTCGTGTACGCGCGCGTGATGCGGCGCCTGCACGATATTTTTATCTCCACATGTCCCTGGCCTGCGCGGTCACCGCTTTTGTCGGCTTCGCCCCGACCTATTGGGTGCCGCTCGCCAACCGGACCTTTTCCGCAAGCCCCGTGATTGATTTTCACGGACTGTTGTTCTTCACCTGGACGCTTTACTTCGTGGTCCAGACCTGGCTCGCCGCCTCGGGCCGTATGGTCAATCACCGCGCGTTCGGCATCGTCGGCGTGTCGATCGCGACCGCGATGACGATCTTCGGCTTCCTCGCCTCGGTCCATGTGATGAAGCATTCCGCCATGCTCGGGCAAACCGAGGCCGGCATCGCCTTCTCGATCGTACCAATGAGCGGGATCGCGTTTTTTGCGGTGGTGTTCGTGCTCGCGATCATGAACACGCGCAAGCCCGAGATTCACAAGCGCCTGATGCTGCTCGCCGCGGTCTCGATCCTCGATGCGGCGATCGCACGCTGGTTCCTGACCTTCCTCGCGCCTCCCGGACCGCCCGGCCCGCCGCCGGTGCCGGTGACGATCGCGCCCGCCGTGGTCGCCTCGCTCCTGCTCGTCGTTGCCATGGTGCGCGACTGGCGCACGGAGGGCCGCGTGCACCCGGTCTACATCTACGGCACGCTCGCAATGCTGGCGGTAAAGGTTCTGAACTGGCCGATCAGCGAAAGCGCGGCGTGGCACGCGTTCGCCGGCGGGATTCTGGCGCTGGCGCAGTGATAGTGATGATGTCGTCCCGGCGAAGGCCGGGACGACAGCGGAGTGTGAGGCGACGCCTACGCCCCCGCCTTGCACGTGATCCCGCCGTCCACCACCAGTTCGATCCCCGTCACATATTTCAACTCGTCCGACGCCAAAAACAGCGCGGCGTTGGCGACGTCCCAGGCATCGCCCATATGCCCCATCGGCACCTGCGCGTCGCGGGCGCGCCACATCGCTTCGACGTCGCCCTTGGCGTAGCTGGCGGCGAGACCTGCGGAATGTTCGACCATCGGCGTTTTCATCAAACCGGGCAGGATCGCGTTCACCCGCACATGATGGCGCGCGAACTCGATCGCGGTGGTGCGCGTCATCTGGTTCATCGCCGCTTTCGACGTACCGTAGGTGACGTAGGAGATGCCCATGTGGCGGATCGAGGCGATCGAGGAGATGTTGATGATCGAGCCGCCACCCTGCTTCACCATCGCGGGAATGACGTGCTTCATGGCGAAATAGGCGCTCTTGAGGTTGACGCCGAAGACGCGGTCCCAGCTCTCTTCGGTGACCTCGACCACGCTGCCCATCTCGGCGATGCCGACATTGTTGTCGAGCACGTCGATGCGGCCGTAAGCCTTCAGGCACGCCGCAACCATCGCCTCGACCTCGGCTGCCCGCGACACATCGGCAGTGTGCGCAGTTGCCTTGCCGCCCTCGTCCCTGATGATCTTCGCGGTCTCTTCCGCGGCGGCGCCGTTGCGATCGACGCAAAACACCTGCGCGCCCTCGCGCGCAAAGGTCACTGCGGTCGCCTTGCCATTGCCCCAGCCTGGTCCGATCGAGCCGGCCCCCACCACCATCGCAACCTTGCCCTTGAGCCGGTCCATCGCGTGCCTCCCTTATTTCTGCTGTTCGTCGCAGACGCTCATCGTGGTGACGTTAGCACCGATGGGATGACCGACAATCTCGGACAGCGTCCGGCACGCCCCATCATGGCATAGCCGCCATTCGCCGGCCGCACCGGAGTTGCCGAGCACGACCTCCTGCATCGGGTCGCGCTTCGGTTGCCACTGAAACCATCCTTCGACCAGCTGCGCCTCGGGCGGCGGCTCCATGCCGGGACCGGTGCCCTTGACGCGCGCCTGCACCAGTTCGAGGCCGGCGGACGTCACCCGCCAATCTTCCTGCCAATCGACCTTCGCGATCGAATGCGTCCACACCAGCGTGAAGGCGGACAGCGCCAGCGCCTTCACGCCGCCGGCCGTTGCGAAGCAGAGGCTCACACCGCCTCGACGATGGCCGGCGGTCGCTGCCGCCACTGCCACAGCACCAGCGCGGCAGCGAGCAGGAAGCCCGCGGTGTCGCTGAAGGGGAAATCGCCAAGCAGGCACAGCGCGGCGCCGAGCGCGACCACGCGTTCGAGCAGCGTCAGGCGCGTGAACAGGAAGCCGATCGCAACCATGCCGAACAGGGCGATCGCCACCAGGGCCTTGAAGGTCGCGAGCGCTACCGCGCCGTAGAAGCCGAGCTTAGCCGCCATGGGATCGCCGGCCTGGAGCATCAGCGCCGGCGAATAGACAAAGATGAAGGGGATGACATAGCCCGCGAGCGCAATCCGCATCGCCTCCCAGCCGATCTTGTCCGGATTCTCTTTCGCGATCGGCGCCGCCGCAAGTGCCGCGAGCGCGACCGGCGGCGAGAGGTCGGCCATGATGCCGTAGTAGAATGCGAACATGTGGCTCGCGATCAGGGGCACGCCGAGCTTGGCCAGCGCGGGTGCGGCGAGCGCCGCGGTGATGATGTAGGTCGGGATGGTCGGGATGCCGGTGCCGAGCAGGATCGACAGCAGCATGGTCATGATCAGCGCCAGGAACAGACTCTTCTCACCGAGGCCGATCACCCAACTGCCGAAGATGGTGCCGACGCCGGTCTGCGACATCATGCCGATGATGACGCCGACGATGGCGCAGGCCATCCCGACGGTGATGGCGGATTTCGCACTCTCGGCGAGCGAGTCGCGGCAGTCGCGCAGGGCCGCAAAGCCTCCGCGCACGAACGCAGTAATCACGATCAAGGCGACGACGACGACTGAGACCGGCACGATCTGAAGACCGTCATGCGACAGCGCGGCCACGATCAACGCCAATCCGATCCAGAAGATATAGCGGATCAGCATGGAGGAAGCGCCCGCCGTGATGCTGGCACCCAGGATCAGCGTCACCGTGAGCGCAAGGCCCATGCTGCCGGCATAGAGCGGCGTAAAGCCTTCGAACAGCATGTAGACGAGAGCGGCGAGCGGCAGCACGAGATACCAGCGCGTCACCAGCGCTTTCCAGGCACTCGGGATTTCCGAGCGCTTCATGCCGGTGAGGCCGTGCTTGCCGGCTTCCAGATGCACCATCCAGAAGGCGGAGGCGAAATAGAGCGCCGCGGGAATCGCCGCCGCTTTCACGATCTCCGAATATTGGACGCCGAGCGTCTCGGCCATGATGAAGGCGACCGCACCCATCACCGGCGGCATGATCTGCCCACCCATCGAGGCCGTGGCCTCGACGCCGGCGGCAAAGGCGCGGCGATAGCCGAACCTGATCATCAGGGGAATCGTGAACTGTCCGACCGTGACGACGTTGGCAACGCCCGAGCCGGAGATCGTGCCCATCATGCCCGAGGCGAACACCGCGACCTTGGCCGGACCGCCGCGGGTGCGGCCGAACAGGCCGAGCGAGACGTCGGTGAACAGCTGGATCATGCCGGCGCGTTCCAGGAACGAGCCGAACAGGATGAACAGGAAGATGTAGGTCGCCGAGACGTAGATCGGCACGCCGTAAAAGCCTTCGGTGCCGAAGGAGAGATGCGTGACGATCTGGTCGAAATCATAGCCGCGATGGTTGAGTGGCGACGGCAAATATTGCCCGAAGAACCAGTAGACGAGACACGCGCCGCACATCAGCGGCAGCGCCGCGCCCATCAGGCGCCGTGTGCCTTCGAAAATCAGCACCGCGAGCAGCGTGCCGACCGCGAGATCGAGCCTGGTCGGATCGCCGTCGCGGGCGATCAAGTCAGCGTAGAAGATCCACTGATAGAGCCCGCAGAGGAAGCCGGCGCCGCCAATCAGCCAGCCGAGCGCGCGGCCGAAATTGCTCTTCGCGGTGAAATTGGCGATCAGGCCGAAGGTGAGCAGAACCAGGAAGCCGACATGGACACCGCGCACCACCTGGCTCGGCAGATAGTTGAAGGCCGCGACATAGAGCTGGAAGGTGGCGAAGGCGATACCGGTCCAGTAGGCGAGCGTGCCCCACCAGCCGGGACCGAACCCTTCCGGAAAACCGTGCTCGAAATTGTCGAATTCAACCTTGATAGGCTCCGCGGAGCCCTCAGCCTTTTCCAGCATCTAACTCGTCCCCAATGGTGCGGCGCTTATAGCATTGGCATAGCCCATCCAAACCGTCATGCCCGGCATGTCCCGGGCATCCACGATCTTTCTCGCTTAGCCCAAGAACGTGGATGGCCGGGACATTGCGCGAAGACGCGCTTCGCGCTTTTGCCCGGCCATGACGTCCGACAACGAGAGCTGACTACTTGATCAGCCCTTTTTCCTTGTAATAGCGGATCGCGCCGGGATGCAGCGGGATCGGGCTGCCGGTGGCGGCCGTCTCGAGCTTGATCTCCTTGCCGGCCGCGTGCGCGTTGACGAGCTCGGGGAGCGACTCGTAGACCAGCTTGGTCATCTGGTAGGCGAGATCGTCCGACACCGCGGAGCTGGTCACGAGGTAGTTGACCACGGCTGCGGTCGGGACGTCCTTGTCCTGGCCGGTATAGGTGTTGGCGGGAATGATCGTCGCGATGAAGGGCGGGCCGATCTTGTCGACGGTCTCCTTCGGCACCGCCACCACATTGATCGCGCTCGAACTCGAGAGATCCTTCAGCGAGGCCACGCCGAGGCCGGCCGATTGCAGCGTCGCCCCTAACTGGCGGTTCTTCATGAGGTCGACGGATTTGGCGAACGGCAGATATTCGACCTTGCCGAGATCCTTGTAGGTCATGCCGGCACCGGCGAGGATCGCGCGCGAGTTCAGCTCCGTGCCCGACTTGGGTGCGCCGACCGACAGGCTCTTGCCCTTGAGGTCCGCGAGCGTCTTGATACCGCTCTCGGCGGTGGCGACGATCTGGATGTAGTTCGGATAGATCGCGCCGATCGTACGCAGCTTGTCGAGCTTGGTCTTGAAGCCGGCTTCCTCGTCGCCTTCCCAGGCGGCTTTCAGCGAGTCACCCAGCGTGAACGCCAGCTCGCCGCGGCCCTGCTGGAGCAGGATCAGGTTCTCGACCGACGCCTTGGTGGCCTGCACCTGCGTCTTCACGTTCGGAATCTTGTCGCCGTAGATCTTCCCGATCGCGACACCGAGCGGATAGTAGACGCCGGAGGTACCGCCGGTCAGCACGTTGATGAAGGATTGCGCATGCGCGCAAGGTGCCGACGCCGCCAGAACAAGAGCCGCGGCCACGCCGAAAATCGTCCGTTTCATGGTTGTTTTACTCCCCAAACCGGCGGCGAAATTGGCCGGATGAGGGGGGCGGGTCAACCCATCCAAAAGACACAACAGGGCTGCGGTAAGCGGCCGATTTGCCTTGGTTTTCAGGGAACCCGGCGGGTGCGGCGACGTGGCGCACTAGGGATGATCGAACTCCCGTAAGCAACGATTGCTCGTGCGGCAGGCTCCGTCACCTCTCCGCTTGCGGGAGAGGTCGGCGCGAAGCGCCGGGTGAGGGCTTTCTCCACTTGGGGATTGTCCCATTGTGGAGACACCCTCTCCCTAGCCCTCCCCCCGCAAGCGGGGGAGGGAGCGCATCGTCACTGGAACGTCATGTCCAGGCACTTGGAGATGTCGGAGCCGAGGCCGGAGGAGATGGTGATGCAGCCCCGCACCTTCTGCGCGGTGACGTCGGCGGCCCACACCGAGTAGCCGCCGGGACCGAAGAACGAGTTGGTGTTCGGCGGCTCGGTCTCGGTCACGTCGAAATCATAGTGGCCGTCGGTTTCGAAGATGCGCGGCTTCTTGGTGCAGACGCCGTCGGTCTGGACGTTGATGACTTCCTTGTTGTCGCGGGTCAGCGCCAGCGAGACCTGGCAGCGGAAATATTCCGAGGTCTTGGTATTGAATACATAGGTGTAGGATTTGCAGGTCGCGGTGTTGAGCTTGCCCGGCGCAAGGCCGCGGCTGCACGAAATCCGCTGGTTGTGGCTGAGCTGGTAATCATCGGCCCGGGCGGCCGGCGCCAACGCCGTCAGTGACAACGCGGCAGCCCAGCAAAATTTAATGACGTGGCGCATTCGAATCATCCCCCACCAATATCTTTGTCGAGTTGCGTTCTAGACTGAAAGCAGAACATAGTCGCGAGGGGACGAAGGGAAAATCACAAGCTGCTGGGCAAGACGTGATGCGCTGCGGCGCGGATACGAATTGACCCGGAAATGCCGTTCGTGATTTGTTCAAGTAGGGCGGCCCGACGATGGGGAGGATGGGATGATGGCATTTTCAACGAAGATTATTGCACTCGTAACCGTGCTGGGCGCGTTCGCCGCGCCGGCGCTGGCGCAGACCGCGGCAGCGCCGTGGGAGCTGAAGTCCGACATGGGCTATGCCTATGACAAGGACGGCAAGGCCTTTTCCTACAAGATGGGCACCAGCAATGCCGGCGAGCTCCTGAAGGGCGCCAAGAAGGTACCGAAGGGCACGCTGTTCTTCATCGGCCAGAACGGCCAGCTCTACATGCGCACCGGCCCGTATCTGGAAGGCGACGGCAAGTTCAAGTTCGGGCCGGATCAGTAGGGCTGGCGATGACGGGGCGCTCCCTCGCCCCGTTCTTACGGGGAGAGGGTTGGGGTGACGGGCTTCTCTCCGCACATGAGATTGTCGAGGGACCTGTACCCCCTCACCCGGATTACATCTTCGATGCAATCCGACCTCTCCCCGCAAGCGGGGCGAGGTGAAGAAACGCCTTCTAAAACGCCGCCGCCAGCTCCCGCGCACCGGCATTGTTGCTGTTCGACTCCATCCGCGCATCCGTCACTGCCAGCAGCTTCGCCACCGTGTTATGGCGGATCGCGACCGGGTTGCGCTCGTAGCCGCCGCGCTGGAAGAAGTTCGAGGTCGGCACCTGCTCGCGCATCGACTGCGGCATCGTCACCATGTCGAGGCCGGTGCCGTCGCCGGTGAGGTTCATCATCTCGAGCTCGGCCGCGCTGAGCGGACGGGTGTAACCCTTGGCGCGCGCGAACAGCACCGAGGTCAGCAGTTTGTGGGTTTGCAGCATCGGCCCGATGTCGATGTCCAGCACCATCGCGTGCATCGCCCAGCCCTGCGCGGTGTCGCCGATCTTCTCGTGCTCCGACCAGGTGTCCGGCACCGATTTCGCATGCGCCACCATGCGCTTCAGCACAGAGAGCTTGTATTCTAAAGACTTCCGCGCCGGGCCCGATGTCTGCGCGACCTTCTCGCTCAGCGCACGGATGAATTCGTGGCCCTGCTCGGCGAGCAGCTCGACGCTGTTGGTGGTGAGCAGCTGGTTGTAGCCCATCGCGGTCGAGATCGCGCGCTTGCCGCCATGTTCAATGCCCGCCTGCACGTCATAATTGCCGGTGCCGCCGGTCTCGAACGAATAGACCCGCACCGCCTGCTCGCGCGTCAGCCCCGAGGCCAGCGCGTAGCGCGCATAGACGCGCTTGAACTCGGCCTCGGAAGCGGGCCGCTGCGGCGTGAACTGATAGAGATCCTGCGCCGCGCGCAGGAGATCGGCGACCACCGGCAGCGGTTTTCGGGCAGGTCGTTCCGGCGTTTCCTCCGGCTCCGGGTTCACCGGCCGCTTCGGCCCGTTATAGAGCGGCGCCTGCTCCAGCACGTAATCGTCGAGCGTGATCTGCTGCCCGCTGCGCCGCTTGGCGTTGCGGCCGCGCCGCTTCTCCGTGACCTGGCTCCAATAGGCGCCCGCCTCGGCATCGAACGCACCGCGGATTTCCTGATACTCTTGCAGCTTGCGGCGATATTCGGCGATCGCCTGCGGCGAGGCCTGCGCCATCGCGTTCCTGGCGGCGAGCGGCAGCACAGCCGAATCCCGCGCCGGCGCGGCGGGCGCGAGCAGGACGAGCGCTAGTGGAACCAGCGTCAGGGCATTTCGAATCGGGTGATGATGCATGATGCCCTCTTAGCAAGCATCCGGTAACCGTCACGTTAACGTGCCGTTTACCATCGTCACTTCCACGCGAACACCGGCTGTTCCAGGTCCGTGACGCGGGTGTGCCGCCCTGCCAGCACCTCGCGGAACTGGTAGATCAGCGCCGCCGTCGGCGCGTGGATCAGGCTCATCTGGTGACGGAAGCGAATTACGCGACGGGTGCTTTCGGGGATGGCAGCGAAATCGAAGGCGTCGTCCCGCTCGATCGTGTCGAGCGCGATGCGGTGAACGGAGGCGACCTCGTCCGGGTTCGGCGCGATCGCGGCGCTCTCGGCAGCCCAGACGACGACCGGCGTGATCAGATAGCCTGATCGCGTCGGATAATCATCGAGCCGGCCGAGCACCGCGTCGGCTGGAAGCTTGAGCGCGAGCTCCTCGTCGAGCTCGCGCAGCGCCGCCTCGACTGGCGTCTCGCCGGCGTCGCAGCGTCCGCCCGGCAATGCCCACTGACCGCGATGCGCGCGCAGGTGTGAAGCACGCTTGGTGAGCAGAAACGCAGTGTCGTCGCCGTCATTGGATGCGGTCAGCGCCAGCACCACCGCGGCGCGCTTCAGCGCCGAGGGCTCGGCCGCATCAGGCAGCCGCGCGAACGCGGCGCAGGCCTCTGCGATATTCCGTCTGGTGGCATCGCCGAAAGGTCTCATGATGCTTGACTACACCAGGACTGCATCTGATGAAACGAGGAGACGGACACGTTGCAAGGACGAACCGGCAGATGATCAACAAGACCGCCGCAAAGCTCAAATCAGACGGCTGGACCATCCTGGAAACCACAGGCTTCATGCATCTGGTCGGCCCCTTGTGGGAGCGCAAGGTCGACGGCCAATACGAATTCGCACTCGCCACCGAGGACAAGCACCACAATCGCCGCGGCATGGTCCAGGGCGGCGTGATGATGACATTTGCGGACCGCACCTGCGGCATGACCGCCCGCTATGTCTCGGGCAAGGAGTTCATGGCCACCGTGCAGCTCGACACCCATTTCGTCGAGGCCGGCCAGATCGGCGACATCCTGATCTCCCGCCCCCGCGTGGTGCGCGCGACGCGCAGCCTGATCTTCATGAGCACCGAGGTGACGGTAGACGACCGCTGCGTGGTGATGGCCAACGGCGTGTTCAAGATTTTGAAGGGGCCGGGGTAGCTCCCCCAAGCTCGTCATTGCGAGCGTAGCTCGCTATGTTGACACCAACGAAAACACTGAGGACGTCGCCCATGCAATACCGCCAACTCGGCCGCAGCGGCCTGAAAGTTTCGCCGATCTGTCTCGGCACCATGATGTTCGGCGGGCCCACGGATGAGGCGGCCTCGCAACGGATCATCGTCAAGGCGCACGATGCCGGCATCAACTTCATCGACACGGCGGACGCCTATTCGAAAGGCGGCTCCGAGGAGGTGGTCGGCCGCGCGATCGGCAACAACCGTCACGCCTGGGTGCTCGCCACAAAGCTCGCCAACCCCATGAACACCGGTATGGGCAGCGATCCCAATCGCGGCGGGCTGTCGCGGCGCTGGGTGTTGCAGGCGGCGGACGAGAGCCTGAAGCGGCTCGGCACCGATCACATCGACATCTACTATCTGCACAAGGAAGACCATGCGACGCCGCTGGAGGAGACGGTGCGCGCGATCGGCGATTTAATCCGCGCCGGCAAGATCCGCTATTTCGGCGTCTCGAACTATCGCGCCTGGCGCGTCGCCGAGATCTGCAACATCTGCGACCGGCTCGGCATCGATCGTCCCGTCGCGAGCCAGCCCTATTACAACGCGATGAACCGCATGCCCGAGGTCGAGCACTTTCCGGCCTGCGGCTATTATGGCCTCGGCATCGTCGCCTATAGCCCGCTGGCGCGCGGCGTGCTCACCGGCAAATACCGGCCCGACGCAGCTCCGGACAAGGAGACGCGCGCCGGCCGCAACGACACCCGCATGATGCAGACGGAATGGCGGCCGGAATCGCTTCTGCTCGCGCAGGAGATCAAGACCCACGCCGAGACGAAGGGCATCACCGCCGGCCAGCTCGCGGTCGCCTGGGTGCTCAACTCCGCCTTCGTCTCCTCCGTCATCGCCGGTCCCCGCACGGAAGAACAGTGGGACGATTACATCCGCGCGCTCGACTATCGCTTCACCGCCGAAGATGAAGCGCTGATCGACCGCCTGGTCACGCCGGGCCATCCCTCGACACCGGGCTACAATGACCCGGCCTATCCAATCGAGGGACGCCGCGCGCGGACGGCGTGAGAGCGGGAGGCAGCAATGGCGTTTGAAGATCGCTGCGGGCTGCCGCTCTCCAGCTCTTCGCATGAAGCGGCATCCGCCTATCGCGAAGGCGTCGACCTCATGCTCGCAGGCTGGACCGGCACGGCTGATGCGCTGGAGCGTGCCATCGCGGCCGATCCGGATTTTGCGCTCGCCCATATCGCGCGGGGACGGCTGCATTCGTTCTATCAGCAGGGTGATCTCGCGCGCGCCAAGGCGGTCGTTGCGCGTGAGCTCGTTGCGAAGCGCGGCGATGAACGCGAGCGCTCGCATGTCGAGACGCTGGCGCTCGCGATCGAGGGCCGGCTGCCCGAGGCATTGGCCGCGACGCTGCGGCACATCGAGAGCTGGCCGCGCGATGCGATCGTGCTGTCGCTGCCGCTTGGCGCGTTCGGCCTGTTTGCGTTCTCCGGCATGGCCGATCACGACCGCGCGCGGCACGAGCTCTGCGAACGCGTCGCGCAGCATTACGGCGAGGACTGGTGGTTCCTGACGCTCTACGGCTGGGCGATGACCGAGAATGGTAATGTCGCGCGCGGCCGCGCCGTGACCGAGCGCGGCTTCGGCCTGCGGCGGCAGAACGCCCACGCCGCGCACGCCGTCCTGCATGCGATGTTCGAGGACGGCTCGATCGACGAGGCCGACCGTCTCGTCGATGGGTGGATTCCGACCTATGGCCGCGCCGGAATCCTGCACGGCCATATCCGCTGGCACCAGGCGCTCGGCGCGCTCGAGCATGGCGATGCGGCACGGGCGCTTGCGATCTATGCCGACGTGCTCCAGCCGCAGGCCACGCAGGCGCCACCGCTCAATTTCGTCACCGACGGCGCCTCGCTGCTCTGGCGTCTGTCGGCCTACGGCCATGCCGTGCCGAAGGCGCTCTGGCTTGATGCCGACGCTGCGGCGCAAAAACTGTTCCCGAAGTCGAGCCTGCCCTTCGCCGACGTCCACATGGCGCTGCTCGCGGCTGCGACGCAAAATCACCAAACGCTCGCCGCGCGGCTTGCCGTGATCGAGCAGCGGCTCACTGAGGGCAAGCTGCCGGCCGGTCCCGTGGTGCCGGCGATCTGCCGCGCGCTGGCAGCGTTTGCGGACGAGGATTACGCGACTTGCGTTCGCGCGCTCACGCCGGTCCTCACGGACGTCGCGCGCATCGGCGGCAGCCATGCCCAGCGCGAGCTGATCGAGGACACTTTTATCGTCGCGCTGATGCGCAGCGGCGAACTCGCCCGCGCCCGCGCCCTGCTCGAGGCCCGCCTGCATCGCCGCCCGTCCCTGCGCGATGCGCGCTGGCAGGCGGCGATGGCTTGAGCTCCGCCACGAAAAAAACATCGACCTGGCGGCAAGTGCCTGCCGGGACGGGTCGGGGCGATCGAGGCGAATCGCCGATGGGTGGCGCGGTGGTATTCCAGGCGGGCTTGGCCGAACAAACGGGATCGCAACCAATTTGCGATTCAATGGTTGTTGAACGGAACTTTTCCGTGGCCCTGTCCCTGGTCCCTTGGCATACGAGCCTGACGATGCGCCTCTGCCGACCAGTCCTCACCGCAGCCCTCATTGCTCTCGCAAGCCCTTGTTTTGCCGGGTCTTCCTCGCTGATCCCCGTGAACAGTCCGCCGGCGCCGCAGAATGCCTTCGTCGACCTGCTGGCGCTAATATCCGGCCACTGCAAGACGCTGAAGGTCGCCGGGCGCACCTTCGCCTGCAAGACGGTCGCCTACGCCCATGGCGACAAGGGCCGCGTCAATTTCGCGGTCGCCGTCGACGACCCCAGCGACGAGAGCCACGTCGTGTCGTTCTCCGGCGAGAACGGCAAGCGGGCCGACGACAATTCCTACGAGCTGCCGATCGACCGCATGCTGCTCAACTCCAAGGACCGGCCGAAGGTCGATGGCCTGCCGGTGCCGGCCGAGCAGGCCTCCACCGGCACCTGCCGCCAGACCGGCAATTTCGCCGCCAAGAAGGTGACGGACGTCACCTGCTCGGCGACCGACAGCGAAGGCCGCCGTTACGAACTGCTGTTCGTCTCCGACGGCAGGCCGGTGAGCGTGCGCCGTATCCGGCAGTCGTCGCCGTCGATCCAGGACCCGTTCAAGTAGGCGACGGACGGCGCCACCGATCTCGGAAGCGGTCGA
This sequence comes from uncultured Alphaproteobacteria bacterium, assembly GCA_963819355.1. GTDB lineage: Bacteria > Pseudomonadota > Alphaproteobacteria > Rhizobiales > Xanthobacteraceae > Bradyrhizobium. The sequence continues at coordinate 475,251 of CAWFVZ010000033.1, forward strand.
GATCGGCACGTATGAACCTCACCACTGATACCGCACCATGCCCTTGCCGGCGTAGCTGCGGGTGACGTCCGAGAACTCACCCTCGAAGGTGCCCGACAGCGAGAAGCCGTTCATCCATTTCAGCTCCGCCGCACCCGTGACCAGCGCGGACTCGTGCGCCGGCGCGGCACCGTTCACCACGAAGCTCGCGCCCGGCAAGGTCTGGAAGGTGGCCGAGATCGCGCGATCCGGATTGAAGTCGTGCGCCCAGGCGGCACGGCCGCGCAGCGTGAGGATTGCCGTCTCCAGCGCATACGAGCGGTCGGTGCGCAGGCCGAGCTCGCCGCGCGAGGCGGTCACATCCCTGCCCGCATAATTCAGCGCAAACGTGTTGGCGCCCGAGATCGCCTGCTCGCGATAGCCCGGCAGGTAGAACGTGGTGAACTGCGCCGCCGCATACGGCGTGATCCCCATCCAGGGCGTGGCATAGCGATAGCCGCCTTCGAGGCGACCGGACAGCGCGTTGGCATCGAACCGGGCACGCAGATGGTCGACACCCGCGATGGTCACCGTGCGATCCGTCGTCACGTCCTGCCAGCCATAGGCGAGTGCGCCGGCAATGTAGGCATTGCCGATGGTGTGGCGAGCGAACGCGCCAGCCTGGAACAGGTCGGAGCTTCCGCTGCCGAGCCCATTGGCAACGCTGAAACCGGTGCCGCCGCCGCCGAGCGCAAAGCCAACCAGCGTGTTCGGCGACAACAGATAGTCGGCGCCCGCGGCAACGCCGGCGATGCGGCTGGTCGCGGTGTTCGAGCCGACCACCGTATTGCCATCGGTGGTTTGCGAGCCCCCATAGCCGGCCGCCCACAGGCTCCAGCGCCGCGTGAATGAATCCGCGACGCCGCGCGCATTCCGGTCGATCGCCGCGTAGGCGTCGCGACCCATGTTCGCGCGCGTGGCAGCTGCCGCGCTGTCGTCGGCATATCGCGACGCACCGCTCACCGGCGCGCCGGCATCGTTCCGGTTGCCGAGGAACGGATCGAGCAGCGTGTTGAGGAACTGGCCCATGGCATTGAAGGTGCTTTGCTGCGTGCCGGTGGCGACTTCGCCGGAGGCTTGTGTCAATCCGTTGAGAAGGTTTTGGCCCGTCGCGTTGAACAGCGTGTTGAGGCCGGTCGTCATCGAGCCACCCGCGAGCAGCCCATTGTCGATCGCGGCGGCGACATTCCTCTGGTTGATGTTGGCGAAGCCGGGCAGCGACGGCGACAGCAATCCGGGATCGAGCGTCAGCAGCACGTTGTTGCCGGAGTAGCTCACCCGCGCGTTGCGGGCGTAGGCCAGGTTGCTTATCGAGACCGATCCGAACGTCCCGGTCGTGTTCGCCGAAGTGAGGATGGTATAGGTCGTGGTTGCCGCGACGCGGCCGGTCGGCTTCACCACCACGGTGCCGGCGAGTTGCGCCGCGCCGACCACCACGGTCTTGTCGGCGGATGCGCCGGAGACTTCGACCATGTAGCTCGCGGCAGTGGTCAGCACCAGATTGCCCGCAATGGTGAGCGTGCCGATCGAGTTGCCCGGCGCCAACACGCCGCCGTTGATCGTGGTGTCGCCGACGATGCCGGTGCCGCCGAGCGTGCCGCCGGCGTTCACGGTGGTGCTGGAGTTCGCGATCGCGCCGTTCACCGACAGCGTGCCGCCATCAACAGTGGTCGGCCCGGTATAGGTGCTGTTCCCGGTGAGAATCGTGGTGCCCGACAACTGGTTGACGGCCCCGTTGCCGATGATGTCCTGCGAGAACAGATAGCTCGCCGAGGTGTGGTTGAAATTGATCGCACCGGTGCCGGCGCCGAACTGGACCGAGGCTGCCGTCAATGTGCCGGGCGCCGCCGCCGCCGAGCCCGGCGCCGCACCGATGTTGAGCGCGCCGTTTGAGCCGGCCAGCTTGGCGATCAAGAGCATGCCATTGGCGGAAACCGCGCCGCCATTGGCGATCGTCACCGAACCTGTGCCTGCGTCACCGATCGAGATAATCAACGCGTTGGTCCAGGACGATCCCGCGCCGTCGACGGTGACGCTGCCGTTCGATCCGCTGGACGCCCCAATCAGCGCGCTGAGGTTGGTCAGGCTGCCGCCATGCGTGACCGCGACCGATCCGGTGCTGTTGTCGCCGACATAGAGGGTGCCGGCTGCCCATGACGACCCAGCGCCGTCGATCACAGCCGATCCGCGGCTCGCGCCAGGGGTCACACCTAGCGCAGCAGTGTTGGTCGAGACCATGCCGCCGTTGGAGATCACCAGCGTTCCGCTGCCGGCGTACCCGACCGCGAACACATTAGCGGTCGTCAAAGTCGAGCCGGCACCGTCGACGAGCACTGAGCCGGTCCCGCCGGACGCAAAGCCGACAGCCGCGTTGACGACGGCGACGGTACCGCCATTGGTGATGGTCAGTGTACCGGTTCCGGCCGCGCCAACATTTAAGGCGGCGTTCGAGTTCAGGCCCAGACCCGAGCCTGCTCCATCGACCAGAACAGTGCCTGTTACGCCGGCGCTGGTGCCGATATTGATAGCTCCTAGGCTCGTTACAATGCCGCCATTCGCGATCGTCAGCGCGCCGGTGCCGCCCTCACCCACGGACAGGCTGCCGTTGTTGGCCCAGATGGACCCCGCGCCGGTCACCGAGGCCGTGCCACTCGAACCGCCATAGTATCCAAGGAAAGCGCTGGTGCTGTTGACACGACCGCCGCCGGAAACGGTCAGTTGGCCGATACCGTCGACCCCGACAGTCAGCGTTCCCGTGCCCAGGACCGAGCCCCCACCGTCGATGGTGGCGGCGCCGTGCGTGCCCACCGAGGAGCCGATGTCGGTGGTCGTCGCGGTCACCGAGCCGCCCTGCAACACCTGCAGGGTGCCGGTGGCGCCGAATCCAACGACGAGGTTTACGCCGGCAGCCCAGGTCGACCCACCCCCCGTGACCGTCGCGGCACCCGTGCCGAGATTGCCGACAAAGCTGTTTCCAGCCGTAGTGACGCCGGCGCCGCTTGAGACTGTCAGACTGCCGGTGCCGGCATCGCCAACAAACACGTCGGCGGAATTGGTCCAGGTCGATCCCGCACCGGCCACCGTGACGACGCCTGAGCCGCCGGCGCCTTCGCCGATCGACGCGCTGACGTCGGTCACTATGCTGCCCCCCGTGATCCCGAGATTGCCGGCGCCAAGACGGCCGACGCTGAGATTGCCCGAATTGTTCCAGGTTGAGCCCCCGGAGACGGTGACGCTGCCGTTGCTGTTTTGAAGATAGCCGAGATAGCCGTAGGCGTCGTTCAGGATCCCGCCACCGGCGATGTTGAGGGTGCCGTTGCTCGCGGCACCCACGAATGTCTGCTGCGCCGCTGCCGTTCCGCCGTTGATGACGGTGGTGTTGGGTGATGTCGTATCGATCGTGACGGTGTCCGTGGCGTTCGGCACCGCCGCCGGGATCCAGTTGCCGGCGGTGAACCAGTCGTTCGACGCCGTGCCGAGCCAGACCGGCGAGCCGGCGCGTGCAGGCCCGACCAGCGACAGCGACACGCCCGTCAGCGCGGTCGAACCGATCAGCAGCGCCATCAGTGAGGCCGCTCGTGACCCAAATCGACTCCGGACGAGAGCCGGCTCCGTGCCCGCGTCACGTTTGAATGAAAGATACGGCCCCGTCGGCATGCATGACCTCATACGAATATCGACCCGGTGCGCGCACCGGTCAGGCGAACAGTCCCGCCCACACGGCGAGACTGAATCGCGCTGAAACTTCGTCTGGCATCAATGAGGCATGCCGAGTTTTCTGTCTTGGAACGCAGCGCCATTCGCTTCACTCGCAGCGCCCTGCGATCGTGACGGCGGCGCTGTGATGCACAACGGCCACGGACACGAGCGCCTTTGAAAATGGCTTCCAGCGCACCCAAAAACTGATCCTGTCGGTATGACTCGCCGCCCCGATAGCGGCGCGGTCAAAGCGCGGAGACACCGGTTTCGCCGCGTTGGGACTCCAGCGCCAATCGTGTAGATTGGCGCGATATCCACCGGCCCTGGCCTTTCGCTCAGGAAATCTCCGAATATGGTGCGCAGTCACAGGCGAAGGGAGTCATGATGCAACAAGCCGGCGCGCCGAATTTCTTGGTCAACCGTTACACCGGCCCGCCAAGCGGACTCGATTACGAGAGATGGCGCGAGGAAATGTACAGATGGACTTTCCGGATCGACGTCCAGCCAGGCGCCGGCGACAGGATCGACTGCAAATTGCAGGTCAGCCTGGTGGGCAGCATCATGATGGCTGTCGCTAACGGATCGTCGGCTGAATTCTCGCGCACCCGCGAAACTTTGAAGGACGGTTACGACGGCCTGTGTCTCGTCATCGCCACGTCCGGCCGCGTGCTCGTATCGCAAGAGGGACATTCGATCGAGCTGTCGGAATCGCAAATGGCTCTCGGGGACATGAGCGTGCGCTGTGGCACGCGCATGAGCAGCGATGGCGAGGCCAAGGCCATACGCATCCCGCGATCCTTGCTCCTGACGATCTGCCCCAAGGCCGAGGATCGGGTGGCGCTGGCTCTTGTCAGTCAAGCCCCCATCAGAGAAGCGATTGCACGCTACCACGCGCTTGCCGCCAGTGTTGGCCCGCACACGGACGTGGTCGGCCAGCACCTGATGGCGCAACACATGGTCGATCTCATCGGGCTGTTGCTGGGGACGGACGCCGACCGCACGGAACTGGCGAACACCCGAGGGCATTCCGCCGCACGGCTCGACCTCATGCGCGCCGACGTCATCGCCAATCTGAGCCGGGGTGACCTGACGATCTACGCGGTCGCCCGCAACGCCGGCCTTAGTCCGCGCCATGCGCAGCGGATGTTCGAACAAACGGGCACCACGTTCACCGAATTCCTGCTTGAACAGCGCCTGCTGCTCGTGCGCAAGCTGCTGCTCGATCCTCTCAACCGATGGCGCAAGGTCAGCGATCTCGCCCATTCGGCGGGCTTCCCCGACGTGTCCTACTTCAACCGCGTGTTCCGACGCCGGTTCGGCGTAACACCGTCCGACATGCGCGGCGCCTGAGGGCGCGCGCACTTGCCCGCGAGAGATGCAAGCCGCTCATAAATCCCGCCAAACAATTCATTTGCTTTGTCGGCCGCCAAATCCGACTTTCGTCTGAAATAACACGCCACAATCCTGGGGGGATGCTGCGCCCGCCTGTCCCGCGCACCATTTCATCGACCTCGCTTTCCGATTGGACGCCCGACGCTGATGATCCAGCAACGTGATTGCTGGGTTGCCGGATCGATGCGTCGTGGCCGGATGCGACGACGCCATCTGCTGTCCGAAGTATTGAACCAAGAGAGGGGACCGTCCATGACAGACAAGCGTGCCAGTGTTCATTCGACATCCATCGGGAAAATCGCGCTCGCCCTCGCGGCTGCCGCGATGCTGCTTGCACCCGGTACGCGCGCCAGCGCCGCGGGCCTCAAGGACCTGCCGTCGATCGCTCCGGTGATGACGTGCAGCTCGCTCGTCGGCATCGATCTGAGCGACGTCAGCAAGAAGGTCGGCGGCACCGTCACCATTAGCTCGGCCTCGGTCGTGCCGGCGTCGGCGACGAATCCGGCCGACTATTGCGGTGTGCGCGGCGTTATCGGGCCCGGTGCCAACTCCATCGTGATGCGGCTGCCGACCAATGCCTGGACGCAGCGCTATCTCCAGACCGGCTGCGGTGGCGAGTGCGGCAACGACAACATCGGCTACACCCAATCGACCGGCTGCGTGCCGATCACCAACGGTACGATCGCGAGCGCGACGACCAATATGGGCCACACCGGTTCGCAGGGGCCCACCTGGGCCGTCAACAATCCGCAGGCGCAGATCGACTTCGCCTATCGCGGCGTGCACGTCGCCTCGGAGGTCGCCAAGGCGGTGATCGCCAAATTCTACGGCAAGAAGCCGGCCTACTCCTATTTCAGCGGCTGTTCGGACGGCGGCCGCGAGGCGTTGATGGCGGCACAGCGCTATCCGCACGATTTCGACGGCATCGCAGCCGGCGCGCCCGCAAGCGACATGGACGTCCAGAACACCTATCATCACGGCTGGCGCGTCCTCACCAACCAGACCACGCCCGGCACGATCCCGATTCCGGCCAGGAACACCTATGTCCTGCTGGCCGCCAAGCTCGCCTATGTCCACGCCAAGACGGTGGCCGCCTGTGACGCCATCGACGGCCTCGCCGACGGCGTCATCGATGATCCCAGGGCCTGCAACTTCGACACCAAGACACTCGTGTGCGGCAACAACGGCAACGAGACCGGCTGCCTGACGCAAGCGGAAGCCGATGTCGTTCGACGCATCCACGACGGCGCGGTAACCGCTGATGGCCAGCGGCTTGAGCCCACCGCGAATTCCGAATGGGGCGGCGAGCTCGACTGGAGCCTGTTCGTGCCGGCCGCGCAGGGCGCATCCGTCGGCAGCGAGAATTTCGTAAACTCGTGGGCCGCCTACAAGACCTTCTTCAACACCTACAATGCGAGCTGGACGCTGAACGACCTCAAGCTCACCGTACCAGGCTTCAACAACACGGTGGCGACATCGACCGTCTATGCCGCGAACAATCCCGACCTCGGGCCGTTCGCGCGTCACGGCGGCAAGCTGCTGCTGTGGCATGGCTGGTCCGACCAGCACATCCCGCCCCGCGGCACCATCAAGTACTGGCACGCCGTCAACGATTTGCTGGGCGACGATCAAGTCAACCGCTTCGCCAGGTTCTACCTGTTCCCCGGCATGGCGCATTGCGGCAGCGGGCTCGGGCCGAATACGTTCGACATCGTCACGCCGCTGATGTCCTGGGTCGAGACCAACACCGCGCCGAATGCGATCGTCGCCGCCAACATTTCGACCGCGACCTCGCGCCCGGTCTATCCGTATCCGGCCGTGGCACGGCTGAAAGCGCCCGGGCTCGATCCCAAGGTTGCCGCCAACTTCGTCGCCTACACGCCGAAGAAGGAGCCGCCGGTCAGCGACTTCGTCGGAAATTACCTTTTCTCGCCCGACTATCCGCAGGCGAAGTGTCATGCCGAGGGGACCACGCTCGTCTGCTCGAACGACAAGCGTCACGATGACGGGCATGGCGACGACGGTCATCACGACGAAGCCCAGAGGTGACGCCATTGCGCTGCGCGCCGTGCCCGGACAGGGGCTGGCGCGCAGCGTCTCTTCCACCTTCTCGCATGGCACAGAAAGTGGCGATGCGTTTCCCGGTGCTCGTGCTGGCAGGCCTGCTCGTAATCGACCCTACGAGTTTGGTGCTCGCGTTGCCCGGCGCAGAGACCGGCCAAGACCAGGCACCTGTGCAGGCACGACGCGGCGGCAATCCTCTGTGGGCGGTGCCGTTCGCCGAGCTCGGCGCAACCGGCGAGCGCCCGATCTTCACACCTGCGCGCCGTCCGCCGCGACCACCGGCAACCGGAACTCCGGCCACATCCGCCCCGCAGCAGACGCAAACCGCGCCGGACAGGCCGGCTCTATCGCTGCTCGGAACGGTGACGGAAGTCGATGGAGCCGGTGGGATCGGCATATTCATCGACGATGTCACCAAGCGCGCGATGCGTCTCAAGACAGGCGAACAACATATTGGTTGGACGGTTCGGCGGGTGCAGCGGGGCCGCGTCGTGCTGGAAAAGGACGGCGCGCGTGTCACCCTCGTACTGGCGCCACGGGACACCGCGCCTCCTGTCGCGGCTGGTCTCCCCGCGTCCGTCCCTCAACTGACCACGGAGCCGGCCTCGGCGCGGCCGAGGACGCCCGCCCCCACGCCCGTTGCCGCGTTCGATTGGACCTCGATCCTGCGGCAGGGCGAAGCCGGATCGCATTAGTTGCAGCGCGCCCGGCCTTCGCGCCTCCCTCCTGCTCGAGTTGAATGTTTGGCCCGGCCCGTGCAGTGTGGCTTGCCCAAACGCCGGCGGAGTAAAGCCCGGCGACAGACGGTGCCGGGGACGGGAATGCGGATCGATTTTCTGGGCTTGCAGGCCTTCGTCAGCGTGGCCGAGCGCGGCAGCTTTTTGCGCGCTGCCGCCCACCTCAATCTGTCGCAGACGGCGCTGAGCCACCGGATGAAGAAGTTCGAGGAGGATCTGGGCGTCGCGCTGTTCGTGCGCACGACGCGGCAGGTCTCGCTCACCGCCGTCGGCCTCGAACTGCTGCCAAGGGCCTGCGCGCTGCTCGACGAGCTGTCCGACACGCTCGAGGGTGTCCGCGGGCACGGCGCCAAGAAAGTCGAGCGCGTAACCATCGGATGCCTGCCGACGATCGCCGCCTATCAGCTGCCACGCGTGCTGCGCGACTTCAGCGCGGCCTATCCGAACGTGTCGGTGAAGATCTACGACAATTCGGCGCGCGAGATCGCGCAGCTCGTGCAATCCGGCACGGCCGAGTTCGGCCTCACCATCGTGTCGCCGAACGTCGCCGACGTCGAGGTCAAGGTGTTGGCGAAAGAGCCCTTTGTGCTGCTGTGCGCCAAGGACGACGCGCTGGCCAGGCGCCGCTTCGTCAACTGGTCGCAGCTCGGCAACGCGCCGCTGATCCGGATCAGCCCGCAGGCCGGCAACCGCGTGCTGATCGACGATGCGCTCGGACACCGCCGCGAGAAGCTGAACTGGCGCTACGAGGTCCAGCATCTCCAGACCGCGGTCGGGATGGTGCTGTCGCATGTCGGCATCGCCATCGTGCCCAAGATCGCCGGCAGCCTGCCTGGCGTGACGGGCCTTGCGGCCGTGCCGCTGCGCAACCCCAGCATCCACCGCAGCCTCGGCGTCATCACCCGGCGCGACAGGCCGCTAACGCGCACCGCCGAGGCGCTGCTACGCATGGTGCGCCAGCATTTTGTCTCATTGCTGAGGTGAGAAGCGGCAGCCGGGAGAACCTGTTTCTGCTGCGCCCCGATTTCGAGGATCCGGCCTATCCGGGCCGGCGCTTCTGTTGTGGCATTGCGCGCTGATCGAAGGCGTACTCGCCTCGTTTCCGGCGCAGCGACGCTGCGCTGCGTCCGGGGCACGAGCGGTCCCGAAACGAGGGAAGATTGACATTGCGTGGGTCAGTGAACACCTCGCATACTCGACAAAACTCCGGAATCCCGCTCCATGCCCCCTCCCCTCCCCGCCCTCATCGTCGTCGACGTCCAGCGCGCATTCGACGAATGGGAGGCAGCGGGCAAGCGGCGAAACAATCCGGATGCGGTGGCGCGCATCGTTGATCTGCTCGCGGCGTTCAGGGCGAGCGGCGCGCCGATCTTTCACATCCGCCACGAAGGCACCAAGCCGAACTCGACGTTTCGCCCCGAGCGTACCGGCTACGCCGTCAAGGACGAGGCGCGCGAGCGGGCCGGCGAGCCCGTGATCGTCAAGCGCGTCAACAGCGCCTTCATCGGCACCGATCTCGAGACGCGCCTGCGCGCAAGCGACATCGCCACGCTCGTGATCTGCGGCGCCACCACCAATCATTGCGTGGAGACGACGACGCGGATGGCCGGCAATCTCGGCTTCGACGCGGCCCTCGTGCGCGACGCGACCTGGACATTCGATCGCGTCGGCCCCGACGGCGACACGCATTCGGCCGAATCCATTCACGCGATGACGCTGTCGAACCTGAACGGTGAATTCGCCCGCATCGTGACCACGAACGGGGTGATCGCCTCGCTCGCAGCGGTGCGACAATAAATCTCGGCGCGATTGCGCGCTGATCGTCTGCGTCGTTTCGACGCCCGCACTCGCCGGAACGTAGCAAACGCCCATCTGTTGTCACCCGACATCTCAACTGGAGTGATGACATGAAGTATTTCTTTGTCGCGATGGCCATCGGTGCTGCTGCGCTCACCGCGTCCACGGCCAACGCGGCCGGCGGTGGACAAGCGAAGTCGAACGCGCAAGTCGGCCGAACGACCGACATCAGCGCGCAGCACAGGCACCACCATCATGGCCATCACCATCAGTACTGGCGCCCTCACCACCATGGCTACTATCGTCCGCACTATCGCAGCTATGGCTATTACCCGAGGCACCACGGCTATTACGGCGGTGGGCCTTACGGCTATTACGGCGGCGGCCCGGGCGTGACGTTCAGCTTCGGCGGCAACCGCTGGTGAGACGAAAGGCCCGCAGAGCAGCGGGCCTTTTTCCTATCCGCGCAAGACCATCGCCGCCGTCTCCAGCCCGCTCGCAAACGCGGCCTCGACCGTTCCCATGTCACGGCCGCGATACAGCGCTTCGCCGGAGAACAGCACCGGGCCATCGGCGCGCGCGAAAGAATCTCCTGTGCCGCTCGCGTCCGCGGCGTCGCCCAGGAATAGGCGCCGCGGGCAAACGGATCGTGCGCCCAGTTCACCGCTTCCGCCGCCACGAGGCCGCGTGCAAGATCATCGCGTGACAAGCGGAAGATCGCGGCGAGCGAATCGATGCCGGCGTCGATCAACGCCTGTGGATTGAGCCCGCTCAGCTCTGCGGTGCGCGGCCCGCCGAACCAGCCAGTCAGGACAGGATCCTCGGACGGACGCCGCGTCCACCACACCGGGATCGTCTCGTCCGACAGCAGGAAGGTCAGATCGGAAAGATCCTCCGCCGCGTCGGGCCACCATGGGCGCGCGAAGCGCAGCAGGATCTTGATGCCATTGCCGAAACCGATATCGTCTGCCGCGGTCGCCTTTTCGCGCGCGGCTTGCGGAAGCACGATCTCGCGCAGATAGCGGCAGCGGTACGGTGAGGATCACCTTGTCGCAGGTGAACGCCTCGCCGCTCGCGCAGCGGACCGCAACGGTGGTGCCCTGTTCGATCGCCGACACCACGCGGCCGAGATGCATCGCAACGCCATGCCTGCGGCACTCGGTCGCCAGGAATTCGATCAGCGCGCCGTAGCCGCCGACGATGCGCCCCTGCGTGTGGTGTCCGCCGTCCATCCATTCCTCACGCAAGGCCAGCGTCAGGCGCGCTCGGGTTCGGCGGCGTCGTAGCCCTCGACCATCCGCTCGATGGAATGCCGCATCCGCGCGTAGTCGTCGCCGGCAAAATGCCGGCTCAGGAATTCGGCGACGGTGAGGTCGTCCTTCAGCTCTCTCAGCGCGGCGTGCAGCTCGGCCTCATGCGGATCGTCACGGCTCTCGTGCGCGAGTTTCGTGCCGTCAAAGCTCCATTGCCGGCCTTCGATGGCCAGCAACGACAGCCCCGCTTCGCGCAGCAGGCCGCGCGTGACCGGCGCTTCGCCATGGACGAACTCGGCGCCGCCGTCGGCGGGATAGCCGAACCGCGAGGCGGCAGGGGATGGATGCGCCCGCCGCAGCGCTCGCGCGCCTCCAGGATCGTGACCCGCTTCCCGGCGCCGCGAGCTCGCGCGCCGCCATCAGACCGGCGGCACCGGCACCGACGATGACGATATGATCCGACTTGCCGAGCATGCAGGTCGCTATTGGCGCGCGGCGTCGTTCTGGATCCGGTAACGCAGCAGCAGGACGCCGCCGCCGAGCTGCCGCGTGCTCTCCAGCGTCATCGCGGTGAGCGGCGCGCGCTTGTCGCTGTCGGCGTCCGTCGAATTGAACACGAAAGGTGCACCCTTGGCGCCGTCGATCGCGGGGCAGAGGATCAGGTTGAATTCGTCGATCAGACCGGCGCGCAGGAACGCGCCATTGGCGACGCCGCCGCCCTCCACCAGCAGGCGCTTCACGCCGAGCTCGCGATTGAGGATGTCCAGCGCCAGCGCGAGGTCGATCTCGGATTTGCCGGCAAAGATGTAGGACACGCCCTCGCCGCGCAGGCCGGCGAGATGCGAATCCGGCACGCTCTCGGTCAGCACCGACCACGATCGGATCGCCGCCGATGTCCGAGCGGCCCCAGCCGATCTTGCCGTGCGCGTCGAGCACGACGCCGTAAGTCTTCGCATCGCGCCGCGCGAACCAGTTTTCGCGCGGAAATGTCTCGGTCGTCGCCGCAGGATAGGGCTTGCCCTTGGCGAACTCCTGAGCCGGTGACGCGGCCGATCACCCAGGCATCGCCGCCGAGCTCGTCATGGATCTTCTCGAACAGTCGGCGCCGGCGCCCTTCGGACGCCAGCGGCTGGGATGGGTGCGGCCGTCGAGGCTGGAGTGCATCAGGCAGATGACGTAAGGCTTCATGCAAACTCTCCGTGCCGCTCGTCAGGCCGGCTTGTTGCCCTTGGCACGATCGTTCACGATCATTGCGAGCGGATTGAGTTTTGGCGGCGCGACCAGCTTGAGCGTATTGCTGTCATGATGATTGAACGGCGCCCCGCGGACGAACAACTCGGTCTCGATCTGATAGCTCCAGCTGCCATCGTCGTTGAAGGTGATGTCGCAACGGTAACTGTCGGTGCGGAAGGCTTGTTCCAGGAAGTCGGTCGAGCAGATCCCGTAAGCGCGTGTCGCCGCGCTTCGCCGTGACGGAGATCTTCTTGTCATCCGGCTTGGCCTGGCCCGAGGCGAGCAGCACCTGTCCGCGCGGGATCGCCAAGCGTCTGCATGATCAGCCCGGTCGCAGGCTCCCACAGCCAGTAGCCGACCTGGTCGTGGAAGGTGATGTCTTCCTCGGGCGTGTTGATGTGGATGTGATAGCGCAGGCCGTAGAACAGCTGCGGCCCGTTGGCCTGCGGATCGATCGGGTCCATGCGGATGCGCTCGATGAAAGGTCCGCCGCTCCGGGCCCTCCGCCTTCGGATTGATGTCGATGCCCTTGTCCGCCTGCCAGGTGCCTGCGAGCCGGCGCAGCGGCCCGAGATTGGCGAGGCTGTCGGGCGAGACGTCATCGGGCTCGGTGAAGATATCGGCTGGAATGGGAAGCATGGGGGGCCTCGCGTCGTTGCGCGGAGCAGCAATAGCACAAGGACGGCGTGAAACCACCGGGATGGAACAGAAGGCGCATGGGAGTTATCGGCGCTTGAGTGAGACCGCGATGCGCGCCCTCGACTGCACCGCAATCTGAACAATACGCCGACCATCAAATCGCGCTGACGTTGCGCCGCGTAAATTCCGGCCTTATGCTGAAGTCTGCCTCGGGATAGGTCATACGTTGCAGCCCCGCCTTCCGGCGGGTCGCAATCCTCATCCTGAGGAAATTTGGACTATCGATTTCGATCAAGCAATTCATCCGAACCACATGACGCTCAGCAGCGCTTTTACCCACTGCGGGGCCATCGCTGGCAACCACTGAGAATTTCGCCACAACCCGATAGCGCGCGGCAACGCCGCGACATGTCAAGAGAGGTGCGTAATGGTCCAAGCCACAACCAACGCCAACCTGCCAAAGGCACTGGTCGCTCCGCAACTGACGCACGAGATCCACAGCGCCGCGGCCGCGCTCGGCGGAAAAATCTCCAGAACCACCGTGCGTATGCCCATCACCAACGTCCTCAACGACGGCGACTACAGCGGCAAGATCTATGTCGGCACCAAGAAGGTTGAGGTCGACGTGCTTCTCGATACCGGCAGCAGCACGTTGGCGGTGGATGGCCATGTCTATGACCCCACCAAGGACGGCGCAGCCGAGCTCACCAACATCGGCCAGGAGATCGGCTATGAGGACGGCAGCCGCTGGGTCGGCGGCATCGTCCTGACCGACATCAGCGTCAATTCCGCCCACCCCCTCGTCCTCCCCAGGGTCCACGCGGCCGTCGCGTATCATGCGACCAAGGACATGTTCGGAGAGTCACACGGCATCCTCGGCCTCGCCTACGCCAAGCTCAATGATGCCTACAAGATGCCGGGCCGCACCATTCCGCCGCACTACACCTACAACGAGATCGAGCACGGCCACCGCACCTATATCGAGCCGTACTTCTCGCAACTCGAGGCCGCGGGCCTGGTCGCCAACAAGTTCGCCTTCTACACGCTGCGCTCGATGATCAACATGGCGACGGCGAAGCCCGAGACCGATCCGCTGAACAGCGGATTTCTCATCCTCGGAGGCGGCGAGGAGCAAACGGACCTCTACGACGGGGCCTTCCAGGTCGCGCGCGTGGTTCACGACACCTACTACAACGTCAATTTGAAATCCGTCACCGTCGGCAACACCACGCCCGTGCAGGCCATTCCGCCGACCAAGGCCAGCGGCAACGCGTCCAACGCCTTCGTGGACAGCGGCACCACCGGAATCTATCTCGACAAGCCGGTGTTCAAGGAGGTCCTTGCCCAATTCAAGTCTCTCGGCTTCGAGGATGAAATTCAGGCCGGGTACCTGCCGATGAGCAGGCTCAAGCTGGACGACTGGCCGGTGCTGACTTTCGTCCTGGAAGGCGCGCTCGGCAGCGACGTCACCCTGGAGGTCACACCGCAAACCTATTGGCAGACCAACGCTCCGAAGGCCGGCCATGCCTCGCTGGCCTTTGGCAAGGAAGACGGCCCGTCAATTCTCGGGCTGCCGCTGATGAACAACTACTTCACCGTGTTCGACCGCTCGGTCAACAAGGGGCGTGGGGTCGTCAGCTTTGCCAGGATCAAATAGGCCGGCCTCCCGAACGACATTGCAGTTCGGGGAACTTCAGCCGCAGCCTGCGCGACTTCAACGCCAGCCGGCCGCCAACGCCAGGCTGCTGCAATACGCCGAGGTCTCGCCCGATCGCCAACCGGTGACCCGTCCGGCCTCCTTGCACTCGTCATAGGTCTTGTAGTTGCCGACGTTGCGGCATGTGGCCGAGTACACGCCGCCCGAAGCGTTGCAGCCGACCCAGGGCTTGTCAGCCGTCTTGAAGCTCGATTGGCAACCGCCGGCGCAACTGCCGGTCTCGCGTTCGAGCTTGGCAAGCTTCACGGCATCCGACATCGGCGCTGCCGCGGCCGTCGCAATGGCCGGCGACGTGCGAGAGGTGGTGCTGCGGACGGCGACATGATGCGTCGGCCTGTGCGGCCTCGCCATTTGCTTCGGCGCGTCGACCGTGACGCCGGGAAGCTGGTCGGCGGGGGTCGGTTGAGACACTGCCGTGCCGCTCAGGCAGCACAACAGCAGTGCAAGCGATGGGAGCGCGACAGAGGGACGCGCAGCGAAGCGTGACGACAACGTCATGACCATGTCCTTCCAATGCGGGGAGACAGTCAATTCCGTCCCCCTATGGTCAAGGCTATCACGCGCCAATTGGCGTTGCATCGGCAAATCTTTGCAACTCGGTACGGCCTGCAAGAAGACCGTGGAAACCGCGACATTCGCCGCGACCGTGGAGACCCTGACGGTCGGAGTCGTCCTGGCGGACGAGCACTCGAAGATCGTTCATACCAATGCCGCGGCCGAAGCCATGCTCGCGGCAGGCGATCCGATTCTGGCGCGACATGGCCAGATCGCCGCTCGATCCACGACGACCACCAGCAGGTTGCAATCGGCCATCGTACAAGCCGCGACGAGGCGGCGCTCGGCCAGAAGGGCATCGGCACCCCGATCCCACGCCCGACCGGTGACGCTCTCGTCATCCACGTTCTGCCGTTATGGCGCGGCCACATGCGATCCGGTCTGGTCCAGTGCGCCGCCGCTGGTCAGGCTTGCTAAGTCGCTGACGTTTCCGGTGTAGGGCTAGCGCTTCGTCTTGTGAACCACCACCCTGCCCTGTGAAGCGATGCCACCCCACTTGGCGGACCAACTGACTTCCGAGGCCGAGGATCGCTTGATCCCCTTCTGATCCCACGCCCCCTGTATCGCAAACAGGGCGCCTTGGGGATCGACGCACCGCACGATCCAGCAATCATCGGGCAACTCGATCGGACCCTGGAGAACCCGTCCCCCGCCAGCATCGACCCGCCTGGCCGCAGCGCCGACGTCGTCGACGTTGAAGTAATGGAGCCAGCACGCGTGCGATACACTCGGAAGCTTGGTGAGCATGCCGCCGATCGCCTGCCCGGCCGACGAAAACACTTCATACGGACTTGCCGGGTCGCTTCCCGCCGAGGGGATTTGCCAGCCGAGAAGATCGCCGTAAAACGGAAAGACCGTGCTTCGGTCTTCAGCCAGCAACTCGTGCCAGCCCACGCGCCCGGGCTGGTCCGATCCGTCCGGTCGCGACTGGCCATATGTCAGACCGGTGACAAGCGCAAACGTCGCTCCCTGCGGATCGGCGACCACCGCAATGCGGCCGATATTGCTGTCGGTCGGCGCGACCAGGATGGCGCCCCCAAGTCGGCGGATCTGCGCGACCCGCGCATCCATGTCATCGACGGCGACGTAGCCGAGCCATCTCGGCCTTGCGCCCATTCGTACCCCTTCTTCGGGGAGATTCATGAGCCCGACGACCGGAGCGTCGCCTGCAGTCAGGAGCGTGTAGGCGAGCTCCGGGCTCGACGCATCTTTCACAGCCCAGCCGATCACCGCGGCGTAAAAAGCAGCGGCCGACGGCACATCCGTCGTCAGCAGCTCATACCAAACGAAGCGTCCGCGTTGATCGACCAAGCTAGCTTCCCCGCTCGAACGAGCAGATGATTGCGCACTGCATCAAGCGCCGCAGCCCGATGTTATCGACAGGAACTCGCCGCAATGTCGTTCATGAAGATGAATGCGATCTGAACGGGCGCCATTACATTTCGTGTTCACGTGAATCTTGCCCGCTTTGATCGCTCGGCGTAGGATGAATGTAGAAGATCGTTCTTCCACCACGGAGGATGCGGCCATGCAGCGCACGAAGCAAGCTTCGAAAAAGAAGCGAATGACCAAAGCAGCAGTACCGGCGCTGGGATTTGCCGGACTGACTTTTTCGATGGCGGGAAGCGCGATGGCGTCCGCGGTGCCGGCAGACGAGCCTCAGCAAAGACTGAATTTTACGCCCGGCCAGTTCAGCGCGCTCAGCGAGGAAGAACTCGCCGACGTCAACCTCGCCACCTTCCATCTCGCCACCGAGGAAAAAAGCTTGAGCGGCGTGCTGCTCGCGCGCGGATGCGGTGGCTGTGGCGGGTGCCGTGGCTGCAGAGGTTGCGGTGGCTGCCGAGGCTGTGCAGGCTGCCGAGCCTGCCGCTGCGGCGTCGGTTGCGCTGGTTGTGGCGTTGGCATTGGCTGCGCCGTTGTTGCGCCGGTGGCATGCACAGGATGCTGCGCATCATGGGGCCGCTGCCGCTGGTGCTAGAAGGCAGCGCTTGCTGACTGTGTCTCGACAGGTTGCGATTTCATCGGCCGGGCTCGCCAACGACCCGGCCGATTTGCCGTTTTTATTACGGCGTTCGCTGCACCTGGCTGGTCAGCTTGCCGATGGCGAGCGAGTGTGTTCCAACTTATTCGAAGATGGCCGGTGGTCGAGCTCAGGTCGAGCCCGACCAAGCGTTCGTCGTGCGCCGGCAACCGGACATGACGGGAACAGGATCCGCGTGCTGACCCGATGACAGTCAAGCGAAAGAGCCGCGCTGCGAAGCAAAACCGCAAGGGCATTTTGCGATTCGCGCCAAACTTCACCGCCTATCTGCTTCCTCCCAATGCGGTCTGTCTCTACTCCGAGAACCGCAAGTTCTTCCTGCACGGCGAACTCTATTGCGCCGTCGCAAGCGCGATCGGAAAAAGCGGCAGGTCCGTGCCGGACATCATCCGCCAGCTTTCGAAGAGTTTTCCCATCGCCGAGATCGAGGAAGCGATCAGGCGGTTGGTGGAGCGCCGATACGTCGTCGGCGGAGCATCGCACGCATCCGCAGGCGCCGTTGCTGGATATTGGGCAAGCCTCGGCCTGCCTCCGGAGATCGCGGAAGAGAATCTGCGCAATTGGCCAGTGCGGGTCGAATCGATCGATGTCAAAGGCGCGAGCGAACTGAGCGCAGCGCTGGGCAAGCTCGGGGTTCACGTCACCAGGCGATCGCCCAGGCTCGTCATCACGCTCGTGAACGACTACCTCGAGCGGAGGCTCGCCGATTTGAACGGGGAACGCGTCGCCGGCGGAACGCCCTGGCTGCTGGTCCAGCCGTCCGGCGTGTTTCCGCTGGTGGGACCTGTGTTCAAGCCGGGCGAGAGCGCCTGCTGGACCTGCCTGCACGATCGCATGATCCGCAATCGCGAGATCAAGGGATTTCTCGACCGCGGAGCGGCGCAAGCGGTCGCAATATCGCCCCTGGTCAGCGACACCGTGGGCGAGACCGCGATCCACTTCGCTGCTGTTGAAATCGCGAAGGCGATCGCCTCCGGATTTCGCACCGATCTCAGCGATCACATCGCAAGCTTCGACCTGACCGGGGCTGCCATCGCCAAGCACTACGTCGCGAAACGCCCGCAATGTTCGACCTGCGGCAGCAAGAAGCTCAGGAATCCGCGACGGTCAGCCGTGCCGATCGAGATTGCCGAGGGCAGAAAGCTCGTCATGACAAGCGGCGGATACCGCACCGTGACGTCGCGAGCGACCGTGGCGCGGTTCCGCAAACACGTCAGTCCGCTGACCGGCGTGGTATCGCGGCTCGAGCGGATCGAGGCCGACCTGCCGATGAACACCAATTTTTTCGCGCACCACAATTTCTCTGCGCCGGCCTGGAACGTCGACCAGCTCAGGTCCGGCCTGAGCGGCGGAAGCTTCGGCAAGGGCTCCACGGCCGAGCAGGGCGAGGCCAGCGCGCTGATGGAGGCGATCGAGCGCTATTCGGGCATTTTCCAGGGTGACGAGATCAGGACGACGCGCCGTTTTGCCGATTTCGCTCCCGGTGACGCTCTGCTTCCCAACGACGTCCAGTTCTTCAGCGACATGCAGTTTCAAAACAGGCATGCCCCGCAGCCGAACGATTCACATCCGGTTCCCGAGCCGTTCGATCCCTCGACCAGGACCGAGTGGTCGCCGGTCTGGTCGTTACGCGACAAGCGTTTCAAATATCTTCCGACCGGCCTGCTGTATTTCTTCTATGGCGGCTTCCACACCGATTCCAACGGATGCGCTGCCGGCAACACCCGCGAGGAGGCCATCGTTCAAGGCTTCCTCGAGCTGGTCGAACGCGATGCCTACGCGATCTGGTGGTACAATCGCGTTCGGCGCGCCGAACTCGACCTCACGCAATTCGAGGATTCCTATGTGCGGGATCTCCAGAGCCAGTTTGCCGATGCGGGGCGCCGGCTCTGGGTGCTCGACATCACCAGCGATCTCGGCATTCCCTCCTATGTTGCGGTCATGCACTGGATGCAGAACGGACACGAAAATATCGAGTTCGGGTCCGGCTCGCATTTCGATCGCCGCATAGCCCTGCTGCGTTCGCTCACCGAGCTGACCCAGTTCATGTCGATTGGGATGATGGACGGCGGAAGCGGCGAGAAGCCGTCGCTTGACGGTGTCACGCCGCTGCGGCTGGACGATTATCCGTTCCTGATCCCCAGCGACGATCCGCTTCTCCCGCCGGCGCCTGGCATCACAGTTCACGACAATACGCGCGACCAGGTCAACGCCTGCGTCGAGATTGCGGTCCGAGCCGGATACGATTTCCTCGTGCTCGACCAGACGCGGCCCGACGTCGAGGTCCCCGTCGTCAGAGTGCTCGTTCCGGGCTTGCGGCATTTCTATCGCCGCTTCGGGCCCGGCCGGCTTTACGATGTCCCGGTGAAGCTTGGGCTATTGGATCGCCCGCGACTGGAAAGCGAACTCACTCCGTTCCTTCCACACACCTGAAGGCTGGTCTCGTTGCGTGCTCCCCGGAAAAAACCGAGCAGGACAATCGCGCCAATCATCGCCGCCCGGCTGAACCGCCGTTTCTCCCTTCACATGCAGGCCGACGGAAGCATTGCCGCGGTCTCGAGCGATTATTCGGTCAGCCTCGGACAATTCAGCGCGGCGGCGATCGCGCGCGCGGGGCATCTCGCCACCGGCCTGCCGCTCGCCTCCCTTGCCGGCAAGAGCGCCCTCGCGCAGCAGGTTCATGCTCTGGTGCGGCGACTGGCACAGCATGGGCTGCTCGACTATCGCCTGTTCTCTCCCCGTGACGCGCAAGACCTGATGGTCATAGAACCACAGATCGCCGAATACTGGCCGCAACGCGCCAAGCTGTCGAGCGGCGATACGATCGTGTTGTCGCGCTTCGCTTATCTGCGCCGGCGCGGCAACGGGATGGTGCTGGAATTGCCGCGCGCCGGCGCGCTGTTCCGGATTTGCGATCCCGCCATCGCCGCCACGCTGGCTGCCCTGTCGCAGCCTCAAAAGATCGGCAAGCTTCGCAAGCAAGGGGCCTCCCTGAACCTCCATTTGCTCGGCCTGCTGCTCGACAGCGAGATGCTGATCAAGCTCGATGCGAAAGACAGAGATGGCCTTGGGGTGAACGAAGGCGACCGCAATCTCGTTCTCTGGGATTTCCACGATCTGGTGTTTCACACGCGGAGCACGGAGGGCCGGCATGCCAATCCGGTTGGAGGCACGTACGCGCATGCAGGCGCCATTCCGCCGCTGCCCGCGGTGCGTCCGCCCTGGCCCGGCAAGAAAATCTCCCTCGACAAATTCGCCACGCCAGAACAGCCGGCGTCACCCTTTGCAAAACTGTTACGCGAGCGCCATTCAACACGGGATTTCGACGATCAGCATCCGGTTACGCTTGCCGAGCTAGCGCAGTTTCTCGGCACGACCGCCCGCGTGCTATCGGAATGGAAGAGCGGCGCAGATGTCGACGGTGTCCCCGAGATCACCTACAGCTCAAGACCGTATCCGGCCGCAGGCAGCGCGTATGAGCTGGAGTTGTACCTGACGGTCTCGAACTGCGAGGGGCTTGCGCGTGGACTTTATCACTACGACGCCGGCGGCCACGCACTGGTCGCGATCGACGCCTCCGCCAGGCAACTCCAGGCGCTGTCGGCCGCGGCCGAATTTGCCATGGATGCATCCGGTCCGCCGCAAATCCTGATCACGATCGCCGCGCGCTTCGGGCGGATCTCCTGGAAATACTCTTCGATCGCCTATTCGCTGATCCTGAAAGACGTCGGCTGCATGATCCAGACGTTCTACCTGGCCGCGACCGACATGGGCCTCGATGGCTGCGCCATCGGCACTAGCAATATCGATCTGTTTGCAAAGATGACGGGGCTCGCATTCCACGTCGAGGGCCCGGTCGGTCAATTTGCGCTGGGACGCGGGAGGAAAGCGGCGGGCCCGGGCTAGCGTGGCGCACCAAACCCATCACGCCTAGGCGGCACGGACCCTGGCAAGGAAATTGTCGACGTTGGTACGCAGTGTCTCGGCTTCGTCCCCCAGCTTGTCGGCCAGAACAAGAACCTGGCCCGCTGCGGTGCCCGCCTCGCCGGCCGCGCGGGTGACCCCCACGATTGAGGTCGACATCTCAGTGGTGCCCGATGCCGTCGCGTGGACGTTGCGGGCAATCTCCTGCGTCGTCGAACCCTGCTGCTCGACCGCAGAAGCAATCGTCGTCGCGATTTCGTTCATTGCGCCGATCGTTCCGCCGATGTTCTTGATGGCTTCGACGACCTCGCTGGTGGCCGCCTGCATCGCGGCAACTTGCGCCGAGATATCCTCGGTCGCCTTTCCGGTCTGGCTGGCGAGCGACTTGACCTCACTTGCCACCACCGCGAAACCCCTGCCGGCTTCGCCGGCGCGAGCGGCTTCGATCGTCGCATTCAAGGCCAATAGATTGGTCTGGCTGGCGATGTCGCTGATCAGTTTGACCACGTCACCGATCTTCTGCGCGGCGGCGGAGAGACCCTGCACCGTCATGTTGGTCCGGTTTGCGTCTTGAACCGCCTGGCCGGCGATCTGGGTCGATTGCGTCACCTGGCGCCCGATTTCGGAAACCGAAGAGGATAGCTCTTCGGTCGCAGCGGCCACGATTTGCGCGTTGCCCGAGGCTTCCTTGACCGCTGCCAGAACATTGGTGGCCTGCGCGGTGGTATCCTTGGCGGTCGTCGACATTCCGTGCGACGTGGTCCGCATTTCGCTCGCCGTCGAGGCCAGCGACTGCACGAGGCCGCCAATCGTCGTCTCGAAACTCCGGGCGATCTGCTGTGTTTTCTCCCGGGCCTCATCCGCCATGCGGACCCGATCGTTCACATCCACGAGGCAGCTGAGGATCGCATCGGCGCCGCGATACTTTGCCGGCACGCTGTAGAGATCGACGTGGAGGGTTCTTGTCTTATCCAGGGTGTGGCCCGCCAATCCCTGGGTATGGAATGTCTTGCCCTGCTTGAGGACTTCCGCCATTTCCTTGAAAATATCGGCCGTCAGACGACCATCCGGCTGTCGCTCGGATGTGATCTTGGCCGGCCCGACTTGCAGTACCTGGCTTTTGTCTCTGGCGCCCATGATGCGAACAGACGCGTCGTTGCAATGAACATAGACACCATTCTGCCGAATGAGCATTGCAATCGGGCTTGATTCGAACGCCACTCTCCAGAGTTCGACGACATCCGCGTCAGCTCGCCTCGCTTTATCCCGACGAAGCAGCACCAGAATTGCAGCTGCCATCACCGCAACGGCAATCAATGCCGACGATTTCAAGCGCGCTCATGTCACGGACTTTCTATGATGCTGAAGCAAAAGGCGGGCACGCGGTTGAACAGCTGCATCTGCACAGCCGATTCGACCGAATTCACGTCAACGTCATCACCTTGGGGTTTCCAAACTCTTAAGACCTGCCGCAGGGCAAACGAAGGGTTGGATCGTCTTGTGCTGAGACCGCTGACACCTCATCCGGGCACCTGGGTCCAATCGCCTTTTGCAGGGAGCGCAAAAGGCCCCGGAGAAGGCGTGCAAACCCATGTGTCGGGATGGATGAATGGTGCCCAGGGG
>CAWFVZ010000034.1:0-22479 GCA_963819355.1 uncultured Alphaproteobacteria bacterium
CGGAAGGGAAAGAGCCCTTTCCGTTCGCGTTCTAGACGGCCAACTTCAATTCCTTGACGGCACGGAACGCGACTTTCTTGCTGGCTTTGATTTTGATCGCTTCGCCAGGCTGACGGCCACCAAGCCGACCTGTGCACCCTAAGACCGTCGGCGCCAAGGGCACGCACCATCGCGCAATTGCGTTCTGCTCGTCCTCGGGGACGGGGCTCTTCAGCATGCGCATCACCAGGTGGAAAATGGAGCCCCGAAGGGCGGGCGCCAATATGAACTGGCGCTCGCGCTGGCGCGCGTAGCGGGATTTCGGTCGCCGGGCGCCGTCGCATGGCGAGGCCACCTTGCGGCTCGCTGCTCAGCACGGCCACGAACTCGGTGCCCTTGCCGGTCTCGGGACTCAAGGCCTCGTCCGAGATGATAAGGGACGATCGCGGCGACGCCGTCGACACGATGCGGTCCAGCACCTCTTGCGGAATGACGATGCGATCGAGCGCGCTCTTTGCGGCGCTCGCGTGGGCCCCGACCAGTTCGGCGTCGCGGCCGCCGTCTGCGTGCGGCCGAGCCTGCGCCTCGACAACAGCACGCGGATGTCCCTCGTCCAGTGTGACGACGGTCCAGCGCAGGCCCGCGCCGGCACGCCCGACCGCCGTGAACACATGCGTGCCGATCGCCTGGTCGGGATCCCGGATCGTAACTGGGACATCGAGAACCTGCTCGAAGCCGCGCCGCACATAGAGCCGTTGCGTCTTGCGGCTGATGAAGACCGAGACCGGAACGAGTGCGACCTTTGCCTCGCGCGCCTCCTTCGGCGTCCGGCCCGTTTGGACTCGGCGGCGTTGGCGACGTCCTTAGCAGCTGCGACCGCGTCAAGTTTCGACTTTGCGTTGGCCTTGAAAGTATCGAGTTGCGTCTCCAACAGCGCGACCTTCGGCAACCTTCTCTTTCGACTCCTCGGCCCGCGCCTTGGCCTGATCCGTTTTGGCCGACGCGAGCACCTTCTCAGCGGAGGCGAGTTCAGCATCGGCGCGCGTCTTGAGCAATTCCAGCTTGCGTAACGACGCGGTGAGTGGCGCCGCCTCGCGTGGCGGCGACTGCGGCAGCGCTCTTTGCCTCCTGGGCCGCCCTGGAGGCCTCGTCCGCCTCGCGGGCGAGCGCTTCTACGCGCCCTGGCGCAGCCGCGATGGCTTCCGAATTCGGGACGAACAACGCCGGATGGGCAAACTCGACCGGCTCAACATCGTCCGGCGCGATGATCACGCGCATGCCGATCCGAACTTTGTCGAACAGCTTCTCCGCAAAGCCATACGGCATGCGCACGCAGCCGTGCGAGGCTGCATATCCGGGCAGCGGCCCACCGTGCAGCGCGATGCCCGACCAGGTGATCCGCAGCATGTTTGGCATCCAGGCATCGTCATAGAGGTTCGAGTGGTGGTCCTTATCCTTCTGCACGACGCTGAAAACGCCCTGCGGCGTTTCCCGTCCCTTCGTTCCGCTCGACACCGGCGCGCGCAGGATCCAGCCATCGGCGTCGTAGAGTGTTACCCTCTGGCTCTTGATGGACACGATCGCCATGAGTGGCTCGCCACCGTCGCGCGAGGCCGTCGCTTCGGTTGATGGCTTGGGAGGCGTTTGACGCGTTTTGGCGTCGGCGGGCGGCGCAGCCGTCAACACCGTCAGGGCGGCTGAAACTACGAGCGTCACGAAAGCTGGAGGCTGCCATCGCCGGATCGCCTTGGTGGATGGGGCCATCGTGAATCGATTTGTCATGCATATTCCCATTGGCATGAAGGAAACCCTTCGAAACAAACTCCGGAACCAAGCGGATGATCCCTGTTTTACGGCGGGGGGTATACCGGGTAAACGCTCGGGCAGGTGAATACGGTAAGATGCAGCCGTTGAGGCTGAAGGATCGATCCTAAGTCCCTGACGCTCGCAACACGACCCAGGATAGTTTACGCCGCCGCGTCCGTTCCGCTAGGGCACGGCGGACGCCTCGACTGAGGCGGCTGGATCCGGGCTCGTCTCCTCGTTTCCCCGCAGCAGATTGAGATAGGAGATGGCCGACGTGGTGACGTTGAAGCGTACGCGATAAACCTTCATGTTCTCCATCACGCGCTGCACATAATTCCGCGTTTCGGCGAAGGGGATGCGCTCGACCCAGTCCACTGCATCGACTTTGGGATCGCGCGGGTCGCCGTAGGCCTTGATCCATTCCTGCACGCGGCCGCGGCCGGCATTGTAGCCAGCGAAGGTCATGATGTGGGAACCGCGATACTCGCGCAGGAGCGCCGAGAGCTCGGCGGCGCCCATCTGCGTGTTGTAGACCGGATCGGATACGAGCTTGTTCCAGTCATAAGTCACGCCGAAGCGCTTGGCGGTGTCGCGCCCAGCATCCGGCGTGACCTGCATGAGGCCGACGGCCTTCGCGGGAGATCTGTCGCGCTGGTCGAAAGCACTTTCGGTGCGCGCGACCGAATAGATCATGCCAGGCTCGATGGTCGGCGCAAGCTGCCTGTGGCGCGGAATGCCGATCTCAGGGAAAGCGTAGAGGTCCAAGGGCAAGCCGCGGGCGAGCGCGGTCTTTCCCAACTGCAGCATGGCGGGAGCGTCGTCGTAGCGCGCTGTCAGTTCACCGAGCGCGCTCAAGGCCGCCAGATCGTTGCTCTCCTCGGCAAGATCGGCCGCGAAGGAGAGGACGACGTCGCGCTCGCCGATCGCATAGAGCATCTCGGCAGCGTGCAAGAGCTCTCCCACCAGCGCCGGCTGGAAACACGGGTCGGGCCGGAGCGGCTGCCGCAACGCAACAGCGTCTATGCCGAGCTTGGCACGCGCAAGCTGCCCGTAGTAAGCGGTCGAATAGCTGCCCGCAGCTTCGTAGGCGGTGCGCATCGCGTCGGCGTCGCCCGCTGCCTCGGCGGCACGGCCGCGCCAGTAGTTCCCTCGCGCGAGCAAGATCGGATTGGTCGAGCCTTCGTCGATATGGTCGAAATGGGCGCGTGCGGTGGCCGGTTCATCAAGATAACGCAGCGCGATCCAGCCGGCCATGAAATACATCTCGGCTCGGTAGGTCTCGCTCGCCGGAGGCGCGGCCTTGTTCACCATCTGATAGGCGGACCGATACTCCTTCTGATCGAGCAGCTTGCGGGCGAGAACGCGCCGTTCGCGCCACCACTGATCCGTCTCCTGTAAAGCCATGGTGTCCGGACGCGCCTCCAGAATGACGCGGGTCGCGTCGGCAATCCGGTTTTGGCGCATCAGCAATTGGGCACGGCAGAGGACGAAGCCGAGATCCTGGCGGGCGTCGCCTGACACGGCGTCGATCAAGGCGGGCGCGTTCTTGGCGCCGCCGGCGACGGCCGCACAGGCCTTGATGATGGCGGCACCTCGCGCCGAGCCGGGCTGCCGCACGGCTTGCTCCCGCCAGGTCCTTAGCGCCGATGCGCTTGTCCATCCGCGCCAGATGATCCTCGCGCGTGAGCAGATTGCCAAACGCTTCGAGCGCCTCGCCTTCGGTGCGCTCAGATAGCTTCTGCGATCGCCATGCCTCGCGAACCTCGCGTGCGGCGCCGTCACGGTCGCCCTCGTTGAGCAAAGCGCGCGCAAGGGCGAGGCGTCCCGCTCCGCTCACCGGTTTGTCAGCGGTGAACCGGTGCACCGTGGCGGGGTCGCTCTTCTCCTGCCACAGCCGCCCCTCGGCATGGCGGCGCAATTGCCGGATGCTCGGCCAATTTGGATTTTCGTCGATGAATGCGGCGTAGCGGCGAAAGTTCACGCCGCCGTTCGGGTGCCGCAGGACAAACCATTCGATGAGCTTCTGTGCGACTTCGTCGTCAAGCATGTTCTCGACGACGGTCGCTTCGACAGCGTGGCCTTTGCGGACGAGTTCCAGCGCCTGTTTGATCGCACCGAGATCTCCGGCCAGCGGCGGAGCTGGCTTGGGCGACGGGATCGGAATTGAGCCACATCGGCGCGGCTCCCGGCCGTGCGCTTGCCGCGATTGTCGTTTGTCCCATGGGCGCTTTTCGGGCCTTTGGTCTTTGCGGACGCCTGCTTTTGTCGCGCAGGGCTGGCGTCATCCGCGCGCTTTCCGCTGGGTGTTTGTTTTTGGCCCGGCGCTGCCAGGGCATCATGTGCGAGTATGGTGAGTATCGCGAAGGTAAAACAGTACGTGAGCGTCCCGAAGCGTTTGATCATTCGTGATCCCCCCGTCGGCCCCCCGGCACGAACAGCGCTTAAATGCTAAAATCCTTCCTAATTTTATTTGAATCTCTGATATAGGCAGCATGCGGCGGGATGTTTGAGCGTAACCCCAGGTTTGTTTGGGCCGCTTGCCCGGCGCGCGGTGGTTGATTTACCGAAACCTGATGCGTCCGGTGGAGGAACAGGCGGCATGCAGTGTGAGATATGCGACCGCGCCCACCATCCTACGAGCGCGCAGGCTCCTTCTCCGCCTCACTCGACCGGGATGTTGTTGCACGTGCCTCAGCCGCTCTTCAACAGACCCGCGGTTCTCAATGCCTTGGTAATGACCGTGCCGATATCGACCGGTTGAAGTGCTTCCGAGCCTGGCCGGAAGGTCGGTTCCAGAACCTCGCCGTCGAGCGGTTCCGCTGACGTTGTTGCGCGATCCTCCTCATCCGGCACTTGCGGCACGCCGGCCCAGAATGGCCTCCGCGAGGAGGCCTGGAGAGATCTCGGCAAGGATTCCGGAACCCTGCGGGTGGCCGCAAGACCAAAAAACCTCGCAGATATGGTACGAAGATGAAATGCCGACTTCGAGAAGAAAGGGTCCGGCTGCGCCGCACTGATTGTCAGCGTTCCCCGTGGCCAGCGGCGTGCCATGCGCCATACCGGGAATAGTGTAGGACTCGATCACTTCATCGCCCGCCGCGTTCCTCCAGACCTGACGGGGATAGCCATCAATGGTGGTTTCGACTGATGGCCGGGCTGGCAGGCCGTGCACGTCCATCCATTGCTTGATGATCTCGGTTGCGTTGGGCGGAATGACCGTGGCGTCGGCACCGCCATGCCATACCGAGATGCGCGGCCATGGTCCCCTGTGGGGAGATGCCCTTCGCACCAGATCGCCCCACTCGCGCGCGGAACGCGGAGGACACTGGTACATGTTTTCGAAGGCCTGCTGGACATTCGTTGCGGCACCGTAAGGCAAGCCCCGATGATCGCACCGCCTGCGAAAACATCCGGGTAGGTGGCGAGCATCACGGAAGCCATGGCACCTCCGCTGACAGGCCGGTAATAAATACCCGGGCCGGATCGATGCCATGAACCGACACCATTGTCGCGACCATCTGCCGGATCGATGCTGCCTCTCCGTGTCCCCGTTCGATGTCCCCGGGTTGAAACCAGTTGAAGCAGCCATTGGGATTGTTCGCTCGCTGCTGTTCTGGAAGAAGGAGAGCGAATCCGAAGCGGTCGGCCAGCGTCGACCATCCCGCCCCCAAGATCATAGCCCGCCGCACTTTGCGTGCAGCCGTGCAGCACGACGAGGAGCGGGCACCCGTCCGGAAGGTCAGGCGGCAGGTAACTGAACATCCGCAGCCCGCCGGGGTTGGACCCGAATTGTGCGGTTTCGGTCAGATGATCGGCGTAGGCGAGAAAGGTGCCCCCGCTTTCATCGCGGCTCGGCCTTCATGATCTTCTTCCATTGATCTGGCCGGGCCAGCAGGTCCCCAAATTGCTTCCGAATGTTGATCACCTGCTCACCCTCTCTGGCTCCGCGCCGGTCAGACATAACAGCTTGAAGAAGGAAAAGTTGCCGCAGTGCAGCAGGACCTTCCGTCCCTGAGCCGCTTACATTTCTGACGCCAGATAGTGCGGGTCCTATTGCAATGCAATAAGGCGTCGCCACATCAAGGCGAGCATTCGGGAGCCAACCACGGAGATCGAGCGCCCATGGAGAATCAAAACTCCGGCGAGGCAAGTTGAGAAGATAGTCACCGAGCTTTCGGGAGCGATCCACCGCGCAGCAAGGTGCCGATTTTGCCAAAGACGTGACTGACAAGACGAAGGCACGGACGTCGTCGTCTCCCTACGCCTGTGCCATCTCGACCGCCGCGGGCTTGCCGGCGTTCAGCCACTTCACGGCCAGCGCATAGGCTTGGCCCATTCCGAAACCGTTATTTGCAGCAGGAGAGCTCCGGTGCCATTAGTTCCGGTTGTTAAATAAACTTGGAGAGCCGCTCACGGACACATCATCGAGAATATCGACAATGGACCCCTTGGAGGCACGAGCCATTTATAATGTCGCCGCGTGCCGGAACAGATCGTCCATCTGCTTGCCCGTCACGTCGATGGAAGCCAGATAGGCCTCGGTCATCAAATCGTAGCGCAGCACGGCGACGGCGCCGAGCAGCTTCATTTCGGCGGCGAACTGATCCTCGACGGCCAGTGCGCCAATCTTCGCCTTGAGCTGGTTCAGGGCATACGTCGGATCGGCCATGGCCTGCTTGGCTTCGTCCTGCGTGATGTAGCCGAGTTCGGCGGCGGCTTGGTAGAACTGGCGACGCGATATCTCGTGCGGCACCGCGGTCAGCGTCGGATCGTGCGCGGCGATTACTGCGTCAAGCCGCGCGTTATCCTCTGCGCTCAGTTCTCGCGCCCGGCGATCATTTCATCAGTTGCGCCCCACGCGATCGGCAAAGCAGGCCCGGTCGCCAGGATGTCATCGCCAAATGTCGGTCCGAGGTTTTTGGCCATACGTCAGCCCCACAACTGCGCTGTGATGAAGGCGTAGAAAGTCACTGATGCGCCGCCGCTAGTCCCGGCTATTTGAGAAAGGGTATGCCAACCGGCAGCAACCGCAATCGTTCCGCTGGCCGCCAGCGTGAACCCTACGCCGGACTGATACAATGAGTTGGTGCCGTTGCCGATCGTCGTTGATGTTCCATCCACGCCGACCGTGAAGTTGGCCGTCGCGTTTGCACCGGATGTGAGCACCACTTGTGCCGCTGACAGGTCAACATCGATCGACGGCCCCCAAGTAACGAACTGGGCATAATAGGCGCTGCCAAGATCAACCGGAAAAGCAGCATTTGCGCTGACGCCAGAGAACGCGCCGCGTATCTGCAACGGCTGTCTATTGAACCACGAAATAACACCGCGGACGGCTTGCGTGTCAACAAACTGAACTGATGTGTTCGTTTGGACCATTCCAATGAGCGAGTACGCATCATTGCCGCCTATGATCTCGACGCCGACGTTGCCGGCCGTCGAGCTTGGCGCATGCGAGGAAGGGTTCGCATAAAAGAACGGAGTAAGCACGCCGCCCGAGTAGGACAGACCCACCAGGTAGGTGGTGCTGGCAGCGAGGCCGGTGTTCGGGATCGTAATGCCCGCGGCCGGGATCTGATAGTACGTCCCGTTGATCTTGATGACATCGCCGTTCCACGGCTGGAACAGCAGCGTCGTATTGCTCGCCCACACCAGCCGGCCAGAGTGGCAAGCCACCGCCGTGCCCGCGGGCCCCTGCGGGCCGATCGCGCCGGTTGCTCCCGCCGGTCCTTGCGGCCCCGTCGAGCCGGTCGCGCCAGGGTTACCCTGCGGTCCCTGCGGGCCCGTCGCGCCCGGAACGCCTTGCGGTCCCTGCGGCCCAGTCGACCCAGCTGGGCCAGCCGGCCCTTGCGAGCCTGTTGCGCCAGTCGGGCCCGGCGGGCCCTGCGGCCCAGGCAGGCCAGTGCCCGGCGCACCCTGGTTGCCCGGCGGTCCTGGCGGTCCTGGCGGCCCCTGCTCGAGCGTCTGAATGACCTCGACGTCCTGGTCGACCATGACGACGACCGAAGACGCCGAATCGACGAACGCAACGTCGGGATCGTTGTTGTTGACGCTGACTTCGTTCATCGCGTCGGGCCCGGATTGTTCGTCAGCGTGCCGGTCCAGATCCGCAGCTTGTAGCCGGCGCGGGTCATGATGTTGGACTGGTCGTAATCGCCGAGGCCGAGGTGCACCAAAATGTCCTGGCTGATCCGCAGCGTGAACTGGCCGTTGACCGGATCGGTCACCACGAGCTCGCCGGTGTCGGTGCCGAACCGCAGCACGGCCGTTTCATCAGTTGCGTGCCGACGCAGCATCATTTCCAGGCTCGCGCCGGTCAGGTCGATCGGCACGCCGGCCGTCGTCTGCAGCGCGAACGTGCGGTAGACGTCCGCGTCGTTCTGCGTCGTGATGTTGACGATCGCCATGGTTACTGGATCGCCGCGAAGGCCGCATCGATCTCGGCTTTCAAAGTAATAGTCGGCGGCGATGCCTTGATGGCGGCGACGAGCGACGCCTCGACCGCAAAGCAGCGGTCGACCAGACCGACGACGGCTTCGGCGATCGTCATGATCTGCGCCGCATTGATTTCAATGAACGCGCCGTCGGCCGTCTTCCACGTTGCGGTCCAGCTGCTGGGGCTGATGAGATGCGCGATCACGACGGCCGCTGTGATCCTGGCCTGGCTGCCGCGATCGGTTGCAACCGGAATGCCGTCGACCGTCAAGCCGCCGGCTTCCCCTTGAAGCGCGCAGCAGCCGCGTAAGTCACGAGTTGCTCGCGCGAGAGCCCAGGAAGCGGGCCCGGCACATTGCCTTCGGCAAGCCACGCCGCCACCTCGGGGTCTTCGATCGACGCGCTATGGTAGCCGGCGTCATCGCTCCAGTTGACGCACGCCTTGTCGGCGGTCGTCCATTCCGCAGTTTCGTTTGGCGTCGTCATCAGATCGCGCTCCCGTTCAACTCAGCGCCGGTGAAGTAAAGGCGCGCCCGGTGCGATAAGCCCGAGGTTGCTGGCATCGTTCGGCTGCCATGCGGTCGAGTCGGTGTCGCCGATGGCACATTCAGCCGAGGCGGTGCCGCCGTTCGAAAACTGGAAGCGGGTGGCGAACAGATCGATGCCCGAGACCGTCAACGACAAATTACTTGGACCCGGAACAAGAGTGGCACCCGACACCGGCAGCCGCGTCGGCGTTTTGAAGACGAACGCAAAGTCGCCCATGTTGGCGAGGCCGGGGTTGCTGTCGAGATACGTGTTCTGCATCGCGCCGCAAGCAATCGAAGCGTTCACGGTCTTGGCTTCGTAGAACGGCAGGTAGCGGGCGCACTGCAGGAGCTCGGCCGACACATCGCGCAACTCGGGAATGCGCACGCCGGCCGCCTCGCGGAGGTCCCAATCGTAGAAGCTCACGTTGCGCCCGGGCCCGCCGAGCGCCGCGCCGAGGCTGAGCGTGAAGCACAGCCCGTTGGCCGCGGCGGCCGGCATCATGCCGGTCCAGGAAAGCTGGGTGAGCGCACCGGCCGGGCAAGGCTGCAATGGGACCGCGCCGAAATCGGTGCTCGCTGCGTTCCAGGAAATCGACGCCGTTCGGATGCGCGATCGTCAGCTGCGGCGTGAGCGTCGCGCCGGAATTGTTGAGCACCTTGCATTGGAACACGACGCTGCGGCTGGCCAAGGCCTGCGCGACGATGCTCTCGATCGGCAGCTTGAGCAGGTGCCAGTGATGCCAGCCTGCCCGGTGATTTGAATCCCGTTTGGTGCGCGCGCGCCGGGCGTGCTGCCGACCTGGGCGACCGAGGCGGTCGCGCCGCCGGTGGCAACCATGTAGCCGTCGAGGGTATAGGTCGCGACGCCGGTCGCAGGGACGACGACGGTGATGCCGCGCCCGGCAACGGTGCAAGTCGCGTTGCGGAATTTGTTGATGTAGCCGCCGAGCGCATCGACCGAGAACAGCGAGGCCCCGCCGCTGCCGGCATCGCTCGGCAACATGGCCGCGACCCGCACCTTGGTGCCGTCGAACACCATCAGATAGGTGGTCGCGGTCACCAGGTCATTCACCGCCGGCAGCGTGCCGTCGCGCTTCACCACCGGCTTGGTGCCGGCGAGCCCGGCGATCGCGATCGTGACCGCGGTGTTCGAATTGGTCGCGGCCATCGTGACGAAGAATGCGAGCGGGTTGACCGCGATATTCGCAGCCGTCGGCCAGGCCGCGGGTGCGGGGTTCATGGTCACCGCGATCGCGTTCACCGCGCCGGTATCGACCAGGTACTGCGGGCGCATGTAGCGCACCGCTTTGGACAGCTGCGCGAGGTCGGCATCAGTTGGAGCGGCGAGCCCGACGTCGAGCAGGACGTTGACGATCTCGCGCTGCGGGTTCTCGATCGAAGCCGCCGGCGGGATCGAGCCCCGCACCCCGAGTGTCGGATCGCCATTGATGTACGAGGCATTCGGATCGGCGATGCCCCACGGCTGATTATATTTCACTTCGTTCCTCCTCCTACGGCGTGCCAGCCATCGGGTCGCCCGGATCTGTCAGCCCCGAATAATCGAAAATGATTTGCGTGTGAGCCGGCTTCCAACGGTTGATCAAACACTCAAGGTCATCAGCGGTGCCGATGATCAGATGCGGATCGACGCCGCATTCGCCTGACGTGACGCGAAACCAAACCAGCTTCGTCGCATCGACCTGGACGGTCCAATAGAACCGATTGGCCGGCGGCCCAATCCCGTAGTTTGGCCAGTCTGACAACTCGCCGTCCGCGACCGGTTCGCCGGCCGGATTCTTGATCGGCTCATTCCACTCGTTCATCATCGGGTTCGAGCCGTCGCCATAGACGCGGTTGTCACCGCAGCGATCGATCCCGACGACGAACACCCGGTATTCTGAAATCGTGATCGTGTAGCCGATCGATGCCGCAAGCTCGATGAAGAACTCGCGGCTTTGCGCGCCCTGCATGGTCATGCGCTGCACCAGCGCGAACTGACGCTCGGCGGTGGTTAGCGGCGCGGTGTAGCAGGGATCGGGCAGGCCCCAGTTGCGCTCCCAGTCGGGCAAGAGCTCGACCGTCAGGCGCGGGTCGCTTTCGACTTCCAGCAGGTCGGCGGCGCGGCCGTCGACAAAACCCCAGAACTCGCACAGGCCGGTAATGGTCCGCACTTGGGCGCTGTCGGGCGCGTGCTTCGGCCAGGCTTGTCCTTGCGGCAGCAGCGAGAGGAACGCCGCGGTGTAGTCCGAGCCGGGCCGCCTGATGTGTCGATCGCTCATGTGTAGAGGATCGTTCCGATCACCGCCATGTGGCCGAGCGACGGCATCACATAGTCATCGGTGGTCACCAGCTGGAACGACTGGACGCTTGGCGAGCTCATGATCGCGAAGCTGACCCACGCGGCATAGATCGTTTGCCCGGGCGCGGCCATCTCGAACAGCATGGCGTCGAGGCTCTTCTCGATCTCGGCTTGGACTTCCGGCGTGTCCGGCACCAGGTTTGCGATGGTGATGTCAATGAACTGTTTGACCGGCGCGAGCACGTAACAGTCCATGACCGTGACCGGCCGTTTCTGATCGATGTAGATCGCGACCGCTTCGACGTCAGCCGGTGTCGGCCAGCCGTCATCGGAGGCGCGGAGATCGTCCATCAGGAATGAGTCGTGATGGTCCCGGGCCCTTGCTCGCATGCGGCCCAGGCGCGGGTGACACCGGGCACGGCGAGCGCCCACGTCACGTAGTCGGCCTGCGAGCCGCTCATCGGCGGATTTTGAATTCGCTGCAGGATGCGGGGCGCGCAGCTGATCGTCGGTCTCGGTGTCCGCGCCACCGGTCAAATTGCCTGCGATCGCCGCGCCGAACACCCCGTCGATCGGCGGCGAGATCGACAAGCTGGTGCCGTCCGGCAGGTTGCCGAGCGAGCCGGGATCGAGCGCGCGGATCGGACCGTCGACCGGCGACCCCGACGAGGTGACGATGTCCTCGAGAGTCTCATAGGTCATGGTGACGTTGAGCAAGTCCGACCCGGGCGGCATCGAGACCGCGCTCTGCAGCAGGGTCCCCGCCGGGACCACCGTGCCGTCGACAATCCCCTGGAAGCTCGCCACGCCGATCGCAAGCGTTGCCAGCTTGCGCCCCTTGCTGCCGTCGGAGTTGACGAGCCAGATCTGCCCGTGGCGATCGAGCCACTCGGTCTCAGCGGTGTCGGGCAACAGCTGCAGCGACAGCCAGTCGACGTATTGCAGCGTCAAGTGACAGAGCGCGCCCTGATTATCCGAAACGACGCGCAGCACGGTCAACGCGTCGCTGCCCGGCGCCGAGCGCTTCATCGAAATTGGGGGGCAACCAATCTTGAAGGACGTTCGAACTGTTCGTGGCTCTTCTAAATCGAGACAACTAAGGCGTCGTCGCCATCGAGTTCAAGGCACCCGCGACGCAATCCCGACAAAACGGTGCCACGCGTCCCGAGCAACTCCCCTCCAATATCTAAACGATAGCAGTCCTGAGCGATCGCAAACGTTTGTACCCGAGAGGCCTTGTAAAATAGGATCGATCTCGTCACTGATCGTCAAAACATGTTGGTCGCCGGCAAGTGTGGTTGAACACACCAGTTCGATAAGCTGTGCGCCACGCTTATTGAGCCATGCGGCGTCCCACACCCGCGCGGTATTGTCTTCGGACGCTGTAACAATACGTTGACCGTCTGGTGTGAAGGCTGCCCGATGTAAGGGCCCGAGATGTCCCTTCAATTCAAGCAATTGAACCCCTGTCTGAGCATCCCACACGCGAGCGGTTGTATCTTCCGACGACGTAACAATTCGTTGCCCATCTGGACTGAAGGCGGCATTGTCTACTGCTCCACCATGCCCGTTCAAAACACGGAGTAAGTTGCCCGTTGCTACGTCCCATACGCGCGCCGTTTTGTCCTGTGAGGCGGTCACAATGCGCGTATCGTCTGGGCTAAACACGCCGCTCCGCACCCAATCCTCATGACCTTGAAGCACCAATTCTTGGGCTGCCGACCTGGCATCCCACACACGTGCCGTCTTGTCATTCGCCCCCGTTACGATGTGGACGCCGTCTCGACTGAAGGCCGCACTTGAGAGGCGTGTGCGCTGATCCGGAAGGGATAACAGCTCTTGGGCTGTTTCGACATTCCAGATGCGGGCTGTGCCATCGAACGACGCCGATACTACGGCCAGGCCGTCGGGACTAAATGCGACGCTCCGTATCCAGTCGCGGTGACCCAAGAATTCAGTCACTTGGGTACCCGATCTCACGCTCCACACGCGCGCGGTCGTGTCTTGCGAGCCCGTTACAATACTTGCTCCATCTGGACTGAAAGCCGCTCCGGAAATGGCTCCGCGGTGACCTCGCAATATCCGCAAAAGCTCGCCGGTCTTTGCATCCCATACGCGCGCGGTTCGGTCCTCAGATGCCGTAACAATGAGAGAGTTATCTGGACTAACGTCGATCGCTCTGACCCACCCTTCATGACCTTTGAGTTCGAGCAGAACACCTGGGTTGGAACTCCAAAGCCGGACGGCGCCATCATCCGAAGCAGTCGCAATGCGGCGTCCATCTGGACTGAAGACTGCTTTGTTGATGCGGCCGGCGTGGCCGGTAAGCACAAATATTTGCGCGCCAGTCGCGGCGTTCCACACCGCAGCTGTTTCGTCTACTGATCCCGTAAGGAGTCTTAAACCGTCTGGACTAAAGGAAACGCTGAAAACAGGACCGCGATGACCTCGGAGCTCAAGCTGTTTCGTCCATGACGCCGTGTCCCAAACCCGTACGGTATTGTCGTACGAACCCGTGGCGAGACGCATTCCGTCCGGGCTGAAGGCAATGCTTTGAAGCCACGTATCGTGGGCCGTTAACTTGCTTACTTCCTTTCCAGTGTCCGAATCCCAAATGCGTACGCTGTTGTCCTGTGACGCGGTGGCAATTCGTCTCCCGTCCGGGCTGAATGTCACGCAAGAGACAGGAAGGGAGTGGCCGTCAAGCTGAAATAGCTGCGTGCCTAACTCAACGTCCCACACTCGTGCCGAGTTGTCCTCCGACCCTGTGACGACCCGGGTGCCATCGGGACTGAACGCAACGCTTCTAACCCAGTTGGTGTGACCGATCAGCTCATGCAGCATTACACCGGACTTCGTTTCCCAGATGCGGGCAGTCTTGTCATTCGATCCACTAGCAACGAGAGTGCCATTGCGGCTAAAGCTCACGGAACAAATCGTGTCGGTGTGACCTGCCAGTTCCAAAATGGTAATCCCGGAACTTGCGTCCCGCACTCTAATCTTGTTGTCGTGATCAGCTGTCGCTATGAGACGATCGTCTGTGCTAAACGCCGCATCTCCGACCGGTCCGCGATGGTCCGAGTATTGGGACAACAACGGCGACGACTGCGCCGCGCCCGCCAGCTTGGCTTCAAGACCGATTATTTCAGGCGTCGACCATCCTGGCAGCCACGGTGCGGTCCCTGGCTGAGGTAACCCAAGCAGCGCGATGCGCATGGCGCGCTCGTAATAAGCGGAGTCGATGGCCCGCTGAGCTAAGCTCGTTAACACTTTAGCTTGGCGCTTTTCATTTTCCCGCGCCTGCCAGAGCGTTCCAATAAGCGTAGCCAACACCAGTGCCGCGATACCGGCTAGCGCCCACGCGGCCCTTCGCTGAAACACGCGTGTCCGGGCGACGGCTTCTTGCTCCTTCCGGAGACGCTCGACCTGACCTTCGCGACTTGCCCTCAATAATTCCCGCTGGAGCACGGTAACAATCGGAGCTTCTCGTGGTCGACGCGCGGCCCACTTGTCGGCCTCGTCGAGATCGGTCCCTCGGATCAACTGATCATCAGGATGTCCGTGTTCGGACCATCGGCGTGCCAGTTCGCCAAGCCGCGTGTGCTCCTTGATCCAAGCGACATCTGTATTTAGCGCCCGCGCAAGCTCGTCGGCATGACGTTCGAAAAGGGTGTCGTCAGTGAATACAAAATAATTGATCTTGGAGATTTCCTCAGGGACGTGAACGCCGCCCATCTCAGCGATTACCACTGGTGCGAGGCGCTTGGAGTGGAGACGGACTTGCTCGATTTCCCAGGCGCAAACCTTTGAAGCGACAGAATATGGACTCACGATAAATACGATCGTGTCCGCCTGTCGAACAAAGCCCACGAGTTCACGTTCCCAGTCTTCAAGAGCAGGCAAATCTCGTCTATCAATCAATACTTCAAAATTGCGCGCCTCCAACGCAACGACTAGACGATCGACAAACGGTATATCGCGGCGTGAGTAGGACACGAATATCTTAAGGCGCGGCGATAGCCCATTGCCATTTGTCCCCGGTGTCTCTTCCTTCCTGACCCTTGCGTTTATGCTCATTCCGTAAAGTTACGACAGAAAACGCTGCTCTTGCACCAGCGGATGACCCTCAACCACAGAAGATTCCGGCACGGATGGACGCGGACAATGGCCGAGTTGATCATTGAACGGCGGTGCCAGGGCGCCCGTCACAACATTGATGATCTTGAGGTGCCTGCTCGACCAACGAACGAAGCGATTGTGGCAACTGGTGTATGGAGTGAACCGCCCGCGTTGGGGCCACGCTGCACTTAATCTTGCTTTGGACGATCCATTGATGTGACTGCGGTCCATATCTTTGCGAGGGGTCGTGACAATCGATCTGCCATCAAGGCAGTCGAAAACAAAAAACCCCGGCTCGCAAGGCGATACCGGGGTTCATTGCATCGGTCCAGCACGGGGGCGACGGTTGCGCCAGATCGACGCCAGCTAAATACATTTGCTGCGCGGGCGGCACCAATTAATTATCGGTAATAGTTGCGCTGGACTAACAATGGTCCACTGCTGAAATGTACGGCCCCGAGCCACATAGGACTGGGCGGGAGGGCGCAGCCTATGGCCGTTTCTCGCCAAAGGATATCTGGACTGGCTGTTTGAGGCCGATAATCGTCCACTTCATTCACGCCGTGACCTGCGTAACGGCCAACCCGACAACTCGAACAAGACCCGCAACGGATTTATGCGTCGAACAACGTCTGATCTCCGACGTACTCCCACCGGCAAGCGATGTAGTGGATATCCGGGTTCAGCCGTCTGGCCAGACCGCTTGTTCCTTCGGGCTGATAGGGCAAGAACAAATGCGGCGCCTGCTCGATTTCCTGAATGAACGCCAGACC
The DNA here is from genome assembly GCA_963819355.1 of uncultured Alphaproteobacteria bacterium. Classification (GTDB taxonomy): domain Bacteria; phylum Pseudomonadota; class Alphaproteobacteria; order Rhizobiales; family Xanthobacteraceae; genus Bradyrhizobium. Next base: position 15,942 of record CAWFVZ010000034.1, read on the forward strand.
TTCACTTGGGGACACGCCCATATCGGTCGGGACCGCCGAAGCATGAGACTTTGCCGGTGAGATTGAGGGCAGCATCCGGCGGCGGTGCGACTGCGCCATCTTCCTCGCGCCATCACCATGTGCGTTGCCGCTGAAAGCGCACGTGTGAGCCTGTGTGAGCATCTTGTGGACGATCCGTCACCGATAGCGGCTCCGGCTCTATCCGCGTCGTGGTTGGCCCGTAGTAGCGGTGACACTTCGAGAGCGAGTCCCTTCACCATTGGATCGATATCGCTTCCGCGATCGCGATTAGGAACTATCGTTTAGCCGCCCCATGGATTTCCAGGTCGGCATTGACGACCCTCCGGGTCGTCGGGGGCGCCCGCCAGCCACTCAGCAAGGCGGGTGAGCCAGTTGCGATCACTGCTAAAAGCGTAACGCGCCTCCTCCTCGGCCGACAATTGCTGGCGATCGGGGGGCAGCGCCTGCCGCGCGCAATCGAGCAACCGCTGGCCTGTAGGCAGAAAACGCCAGACCGTGGCGTCGGGAGCGCCCCCAACGGTCACGACCTCGCGGCCATCAGGCGAGATCACGTACTGGCTCAATTCGTTCACCGAGGGGCCGACATGAAAGAACGAATCGAGCACTTTTCCCGACAACGGGTCGATGACCTGCAAGACGTTCGGGTTGGCAACAAGGAGAAGCTTGCGGCTGTCGGGGGTGAAGCTGGGCATTCGTACCAGGCGATAAAAGATCGTATCGGGGCGCAGCTTTGCGCCGGTGTTGGGATGCAAATACTCAACCACGTAGTCGGCGCCGCGGGCAATCGTCAAGGCGAGCGTCAGGCCGTCCGGCGAAAGCGCAATGCCGCCAGACCAGCCGCCGCCGGTATCGACCGCAAAGACCTGCTCCCCTGTGCGAATGTTCCATGCCGTCAAGCCGATCTTCTGATCAAACAGAAATAGAACGTCACCCTTTTGGTTCAGCTTTGAATAGTGGGTCTCGGATTTTGTCAGCTCTCGCGTAAACAATCGCTTACCGCTTGTCGCATCGATCACGACAACCGTCAGCCCGTTCATCACGATCACCTCGTTCCCATCACCTGCGAATTCGACCTTCGTGCCTAGTTCGTCGAGATCGAGAAGATCTACGGAGACTTCCTTCTGTGTCTCCCAATTCCAGACCGTCAGTCCGCGGTCAGTCGCCATGGCGATACGCTGGGAGAGGATGGAAACGTCATACGCCGTTCCTGTTACGGTCCAGCTGCGAGCGTCGACCATCGTGCCGTCCCGCATTTCGAATAGATGGAACGAGCCCAATCCCCCGACAAAAACTCGGGCTCCGCTGGCATCAAAGCGGACAAAACTTGGGCTTGTCATAGTTGACAAATCTACGATTTGAACGAGGCCCGCGGTTCGCGCATCCCAAATGCATGCGCTGGTCCCGCCGATTGTGGCGACCAAGGCCCCATCTGCAGAATAGGCCACTCCGTCGCTGTATTCATAGACAGCGTCGGTTTCGTACCAATGGGCCCCCAGCCTTGCCCTGACATCGCCGCGGCCCGCGTACCAAAGGACAGCCTTGCCGTCATCGGCGACCGACGCGAGATGCAGCGAGTCGGCACTGAAGGCTACATCGCGGACCCACCCTTGATGCTCTGAAAGCACGCGAATGATGTGGCCGCTGGTATCCCAAAGACGGATGGTTCCGTCCCTCGACGCTGTAACAAGTATCGTGCCGTCCGCGTTGTATTGCACCCGGCTGATATCACTTTGGTGCGCGGCCAACTCCACGTCGATCTGGCCTGAGCTCACCGACCATAGCCGCACCGTGGAATTGACCGATCCTGTCACGAGCAGTCGGTTGTCGGGGCTGAACGTGAGAGCGGTGATGTTAAAGCGATGACCGATGAGAGGGCCGATAACCTTGTCCTCCGCGACATTCCAGACATAGGCCGAGAGGCCAACCGCGAGCCCGATATAGATTCCCGACGGTGAGAAGCGGACATGGTCAATGCTTTGGTAGTTGTCCTTGAGGAATGTCTTCTGTTTCACAACTTGACCGGAAGCGAGATCGATGATCGAAACTGTGCCGTCCTTCCCGGCGGTTGCCACCGTCTTTTCATCAGGGCTGAGGGCGAAGCTGTTGGTATCGGTCAAGCGAATGCTCGCGTGCCCCGCCATCGCGCTCTTGAAGAGCGTGCCGCTCTGCACGTAAAAGAGCGTGTTGCCGTCAGAACTCAAGAGCGCCTGCTCGATAAACCCCGAAAAAGGGTTTCCAGACGTTTCGAAAGCAACCGAGAAATCCTAATTCGTCACGCGTAGCCGCCGGTCGGTGAACAGAACAATCCGCCCTGAGCTAGAGATTTGAAACTTGGCGAACCCGTCAAATCTCTTGATGAGATCGCCCGTTGCTGTGTCGATGGCAACTACCGACTGGTGATCGAGCGATAGCGAATCTGAGATCAAGACAGCGTTTTGATGAGGCAGCCAACCGATCGAACCGAGCTGCGCGGAAGATTGGTAGAGGATTCTCTCCCGACTGAGCTGCGTGGTGGCTGCATAAAGCGCGGCTTCGGACTCGGGTGAATAGGGCCGAACCAGCCGCTCGATCCAATTGTTCAGTTTCCGAGGCAGCAGAATTCAATCCCAGGAGCACTGCAAGCTCCGGGTCGACACGGGTGTCTGGCGGCTCGGTCGCAACAAGCCGGACAATCTCCGCGCTCAGGACCGAAACCTGGCCGCGCAATGCGATTTCGCGTTGGTTGAAGGCCGCGAAGCTCGCATATGTCGCTATGATCGCAAGGATGCCGAAAACGGCGGCTGCCGCGGTCGTCAATCTTTGGCGAAGGCGCGCGCGCCGGCCGGAGCGGCCGATGAAGTCGCGCAGCGGCGGATTGAGCTCTTCGCCCCAGCGCTTGGCGAGATCGACTGCATTGGCCAGATCGGGGTTACGCAGCAGCAGAAGCCGGCGGGCCGAACCCCGCGCCTGCCTCCAGCGGCCAAATTCCCGCTCGACCGCCGTTCTGGTCTCCAGATCGTGGCGATCGGCCGCAAGCTGATCGCGGGTCCGCTGCCAGCGGCTGATCAGGGCCTCGTGCGCCAGCCGCACCGTTGCCGGTCCGCCGCCCTGGCTCGTGGCCACCAGGAGCCGCGCCGAAATGAATGCATCGACGAAGATGCGCGCCGGGCCGCCATCGGCAAGGTCGTCGAGCCGCACCGCCCGCGCCACTGGCGCCTGCCCGGCCGCATCCGACACCGTTGCCAGCGCCCGCAGCACGCGCGGCAGCACCGCTTGCGCAGGCGCAGGCAGGCCCGCCACGATCTCCTCAGCACGCTTGGCGATCGCGCCCTGGAGGCCGCCGAGCGCCGCATAGCTCGCGTGCCTGAGCACGGCTTCGCCGCGAGCCTTCGCGGTCTGGTAAAGCTCGTAGAGCGTGAAGGAGAGCAGCGGCAGCGCCCCCGGCGCGGCGGCCGCATCCTCGGCCAGCACCGCGTCAAGCCCAAGCCCGCTCTCCGGATGCGCCTCGAACGACAATCCGGCCGCCTGCGTCGGCTTGCGAATCATCTCCGCGAGCTCGGCCGGCGAGGGTGCTGCCAGATCGATGCGCCCCTGCCCCTCCGCGAGCGCGGTCAGCTCGGGGATTTCGGCGGCGCGGTGCCAGAAATCCGCGCGCAAGGTGGCGATCACCCACACCGCGCCAGAGCGCGCCAGGCTGATGAGAAGCTTTATGAACAGCCGCCGGTCCTCCGCGCCGATTCCTGTGACCGTGAACAGCTCCTCCAGCTGATCGATGACCAGGATGAGCTTGGCGTTCTCGAAGGCAAGCAGGCGGCCGTGCTTGCGGTCGGCTTGCGTCAAATGCCCGAGCGCGTTGGCGAACAGAAAGCCCGGCTCGCCGCCGCGCAAATGGGTTGCAAGCTGTGCCGGGTTCTGTCCTTCGGCGGTCAGCTGGGGCAGCCCAACTTCTTCTTCCTTGCCCGAACGTGCCAGCACCCTCGCCAAGCCAAGGAACACGTCGGCGCCTTCGCTCCCTGGCCGGAACACCGCCCGGCGCAGAAATGCCATGCCGCTGATGCGCTGCGGCTTCATCAAGCGCGGCATGATGCCGGCCTTCGCCAGTGACGACTTGCCGGAGCCGCTCGCTCCCGAAACCAGCAAAAAGGCGCGGCCACCGCGCGCATTGGCGGCAAGCTGCTCGGTCGCCTTCATCACCGCGGCATCGCGCCCGAAGAAGATCGGCGCATGCTCGAACTCATATGGTTCGAGGCCGCGAAACGGCTCGCCGAGCCAGATCGGTTCGCCCGATGTGCTATCAGCAAGCGACTTGATGCGCCGCTCGATTAGCTTGCGCAGCAACTCTTCGAGCCTGTGCGCGAATTCTTCCAACGTCCGGTACTCGTCATAGGCCGCCAGGAACACGCCCCGGTCGGCAAAATGCCGTCGCCAGAACTGGTCGAGCGCGTCAAGCTGCGCATTGCTCCGAGCGCGGGAGGCCGGATCGCGCGTATCGACCGGCGCAGGACTGATATTGCGAAACGCCAGCAGGTCGGGCGCCCCCTTTTCGCGCGCAACCTTAAGTGCCTCCTCATACTCCCACTCGGTGCCCGTGACCGGCGCCCGGCCGTCTATGCCGCGGTACTCGCGCCCCGCCGTTTTTTCGGGCAGCGCCGTGCCCAGCCGCGACCACAGGATCAATACGACGATGTCGAATGTGCTCGGCGGCTCGATCGCGTCCTGAAAGTGCTTGGACGCCAGCATCGCCTCGTGCTCCCATCGATAGGATTCGATGGCAAAGAAGCGACTGTAGTCCTGGGAGAGCTTGTCGACGATGAGGTCGGCGCGCAGCCGTTCGGCGGGCACGTCGGTCGGCGACGAGACAAAAATTCGCAGACGCTGCGGCATTCCACCCCTCAGCGGAGGGTTGCATTCTCCCGCATCGTCAGTCTCAGCGCAATCGAGTCCGACTGAGGTTCCTCAAGGTAATCCGCGCCGATCGCCGATCCGTTCGCGGATTTAGGAAGTGGACGCTAGCGGTAAACTGCCCCGCGGTGCATTGTACCGAGTTCGGCTGCGAATCGACGTTATGGGTCAAAGGCGGTAAACCTCAAAATGAGTATTTGTTTTCCGCTTATCCCAAAATAGTGGGCGCATCGCAGAAATTGTCGCATGGCTCTTCCGGGGTCACCAGCGACCAGTTGCCCTCTTTCGCCTTGCGCGTGACCGACGTAGCCTCGAAATATGGAGCGTTAGGCTATAGAGACGGCTCAGCAAATCGCCCTTTTTTGAACTCATACTCGCTATCGGTCAGAACTCCTTTTTTGTGCAGATCGACGAGTTTTTCGATCAGCAAAAAGATCTCGTCGGATGTAGCCGGAGCTATAGCATTGCGGCCCACCGGCGGCACTACAGCTTCGGGCATCGGCGCGGGCGCGGTCTGCGCCAGTCGCGGGGTAGGCCCGAGCGCCTCGGGTCCGCTTCCAACGGACTGTTTCGGGTTGGTGCCGCCGTTTACCAAGTTGGCCGTGTTGATCCGCGGCAGATCGGCCACCCGCACTAGCCCGAATTGACTGGTGAAGGTAATTGACTGATCACCGCTTTGCTGTTGTGAGAAACCGCCAATCTGATGATTGCCCGTATCGTAAACCGATATCTGGCCGCCCACATCAACGGCGAGCCTGCGTGCTCCGGGAAAGTAGGCATATCTCAGATTGTTTTGTGCGCCGGTCGATCCTTGTCACCAGCGGCGTGAATTTCACCCAAAACCAGCGGTTTGAATTTCCCTATGATGGGGCGAGCGCCGCCAGCCCCGATCCGATCGAGGATGCCACCGTGCTCGGGCCAATCAAGGCCAAGCCCTGCGGGTGGCCGCGAAGGCGCGACCAGCCTTGACAGGCCCTGTGCGCGGCGGCTGCGAGAATTGGCGGTCGGGACGGAAGAATGCTCGCGGCGCGGGTCGAACCAAAGAATGCGCCCCAAGAGAGCAAGAAACCCGACAATTTCAAACCGCTGGTTTTTAGCTAATTTCAGGCCGGCGTTGACAATCCTGGAATGCCCAGATCTGCTGGCCACCAATTCCCGAATTGCGCGCCGGGCACGAAGAGGCTAGATCCGGTGACGCCACCGCTGCTTTGCTGCTGATACCCGCCACCCAATTGGCCCTGCCAGCGCGTCCGCTTCACTTCCGCCGAGGCTGCCGATGAGGCCGGCGAACTTCGACTTGGTACTGCCGTCGGGAGCCCCCGAGGCAATGCGGACACGGGCGGCAGGGGTGAATCCAAATTCGGTGGCATATCTCACCATGTCGCTGGCCGCTTTGTTGGCGGTCCCGACCAGCGGGTTTTAAATCGCGTTGCCTCCCGTGGTCTTGATCATCAAGCCGTTGCTGAGCAGATCGCGCTCGGCCATCTTCGCAAGTGATGCTTCCGCGGTGACCCAGCGCGCGTACGCTTGGCAGTACGCGGCGAGCGGATTCTCGTCGACCAGCGTCAGCAAGCCCATGTGATACAAGCCGGTGGCGATGCGGCGCCACTCGTCCTTGGCGGCCGGCATCAGAAAC
>CAWFVZ010000035.1:0-9978 GCA_963819355.1 uncultured Alphaproteobacteria bacterium
CTGTATTCATAAAAAAGTGAGCGTCCGCTCTTCCCCCAACAGCTGACGTTTATGCGGCGATCTGCATGTCCGCTCGTGCCAAAAGCCGACATCGCGCGACTGCACGGAAAAGTCGGCCTGCATCCCGTATGTAGGGTTTCCTACACAACAGAAGATCACTTATCGATAGCGGGCGCCCGCAGGACGGCCAAAGGAATGTCGAGTTGGTAGACCATCCCCGCTGTTTCATATCTCAATCGAACATCGCCCTGAAGCTGCTCGGCAAGGCGATTGATGAGACGCGTTCCGAAAACTGCGCCGCGTCGGCTCCTGGACCGCCGGGCCGCCCCTCTCGGTCCATGTCAACTTGAACCGCTGCGCCTTTTCATCGACCTGGGATGTGATGTCGATGCGCCCCGTGGTGTTGGACAACGCGCCATACTTGACCGCGTTCGTGCATAGTTCGTTGAGAGACATGGTTAGGGGCAGGACCGCTCCTGGACCGATGTCGATGTGGGTATCTTGAACGAAAACCGTTGGACGTCAGGGCTATCGAATGGTTCGATTGCGTCACGAATAACGTCAGTCAACTTCGCGCCGGTCGAGTTTGTTTGAAGCAGTAGATCATGCGCTCTGCCCAAGGCCATCAATCGGTTTTCCACGGCCAATCGACCTTGTTCCAGGTTCTTCGCGTTTCGCAAGCTCTGCGAGGTAATCGCAATCACTGTCGCCAGCGTATTCTTCACCCGATGAGGCAACTCCTGCAACAGCAAACGCTGCACTCGCTTGGTAGCCTCGATGTCCCGTATCGCGGCGACCACGACTAGTCCGTCGGGGATACGATGTGGGCTCAAGCTGATCTCGGTCGGAAATTCGCTGCCGTCCTTACGAATGGCGCGCAGCTCAAGTCCCACGCCCATCATGCGTGGCGTGGAATTTTCATGAAACGGTCCATATGAACCGCATGAAGGTCTCTGTGCTTTTCCGGAATAAGGATGCTAACCGGTTTGCCCACCAGTTCGTGGGGGAGGTGACCGAACATGGTCTCGACACGGTGACTAGCGAAATTTATCTGGCCATTCTGATCAATGATGATTACGGCATCCGGATTTTCCTCCAAGAAGCCGTGGAATTGGGCTTCGCTCGGCATGACATGTCCTAACAATTCTCCATGTTAAGAATGCCATCGCCAGGTTGAAGGTAATTGATGCTGATCAACTATCAGCTCTGGGAGCCCACCGGATCGCCGCCACTCCCTTGATGCAGATCAAGCCCCGCGCGCCGTTAGCTCGAAAGCAGACATTCGGTAGATCGGCTGAGATGTCCGCAAAGTGCCCCAGCGACCACTACTGGATCACCTCGTCGGGACGGCCCCGATCATTTGCCGTGCTGAGCCATTCTCGCCCAGAGCCGCAATACGTTGGGCGAGCAGATTGACCTTTCGATAATTGGGATCGCCGGTCACCTCTTTTCCGATCCAACCGGGAAGCTCTATTTGCTGGTCCGCGCTCTCGAGTTCAATCTCGGCGAGCATGACACCGTTGAGTATCCCATCATAAACATCGACGTACCATATCGCACCCACATGCGTGACGAAGTGTCGAGTTTTATTCAGAACGTGACCGTCGCACATGGTTCGCAATATTTCCTCGGCGTCAGAATACGGAATGGCGTACTCAAATTCAGTTCGGGTTGAACCAAATTCTCGGACTTTTCAGTGTGATGTTAGCCTTGGCATCCGCGATGCGAACTCTAGCCTTGTGGCCGTTGTTGCTCGCTATCAGCCCATCGCGAATGCTTCGGATGACGGAGCTTTCCCAGCTACTGTTAGCAATCAAAAACTTGCGCTCAATTTCTAATGGCATGGGTCATATTATGCTTCTTAGTTGAGTGCACGCCCCTAAGCGAGGCCCTTTCCCTCGCATTGTTACTCAAGGTCATCGTCTGCCAGTACGCGAAGCGCGGCGCCTTCGACGTCGTCGTACTGACCGCTTTTCAGTGACCATAGAAATGCCGCCAGGCCGATCAGGCCGAGCGCTAGCGCCATCGGCACCAGATAGATGAGGACGTTCATGCGAGCATCTCGCTCTGAGCGCAGGCCTGTGACATCGGCTCAGCGGGCATGCCGCTGGTCTGCGTCAGGAAGCTGCGCCCGCAGCGCGTTCAGCGTGACCAGTAGCGAGGAGCCGGACATGGCGACTGCGGCGATCACCGGCGTGACGAGCCCAGCAATCGCAACCGGCACCGCCACGGTATTGTAGATGACAGCCAGGCTGAGGTTTTGCAGCATCAGTTTGCGCGACCGCCGCGCAATGACGAGCGTATTCACAACCGGCTGCAGGCGCTCTCCGAGGAACACTGCGTCCGCCTGCGCCTGCGCCAGATCGACCGCGCTGATCGGCGAGAGTGAAGCGTGAGCAGCCGCTAGTGCTGGCGCGTCATTAAGGCCGTCACCGACCATCAGTACGCGGCAGCCCGCTGCTTTGAGTTCGTCGAGCGCCGCAATCTTGTCGGCCGGCCTGAGAGCGGCCTGCCACGACGAAATCCCGAGCAATGCCGCGATCGGGGCCACCGCTTCCGTTCGATCGCCTGACATGATGCGTACGTCATAGCCCTGCGCCGTGAGGGCTTTCACCGCGGCGACCGCATCAAGACGCAATGACTGGCGTATGGCGAGGACGGCTTTGCGGTCGCCATGCGCGAAGGCGATCAGTGACGTTCCGCTGTCTGCCGCCGGTAATTCGCTTTGATCGGCTATTCCGCAGAAGGTAGCGCTACCAAGCCGCGCCTCGTGGCCATCGATCATGGCGCGAACACCTTGCCCGGGTGTTTCGATCGCTCCTTCAATCGGCGTCCGATCGAAGGCTTCGCGTGCGACAGCTGTGGCGAGCGGGTGATGGCTCGATAGGGCGAGCCTTGCAGCCATTTGAAGCATATCTGTTTCAATCCCCGCGGCATTATCGACGCGAGGCTCGGGCAGGGTGAGGGTACCGGTCTTGTCGAACACGATGGTGTCAACCTCGGCCAGCCTCTCGATGGCATCGCCACTGTTGAGAATAACGCCGCTGCGGAACATCGCACCGGATGCAACCACCTGGACCGCCGGAATGGCGAGCGCGAGCGCGCATGGGCAGGTGATGATGAGCACGGCTATCGCGGTCACGACGGCGTCGTGGACCGAAGCGCCGGCGAGCAGCCAGCCGATTGCTGTCAGCGCCGCCGTCGCGTGCACGACCGGCGCATAAAAGCGCGCGGCGCGGTCGGCCAGCCGCAGATACCGAGACTTGACCGCGACCGCCTTCTCCAGAAGCCGCTCGACCTCGGCAATGAGTGTATCTGTGCCCGCCGCCGTCACTCGGACGGTCAGGGCGCCACTGAAATTAAGGCTGCCTGCGTGGATGGTGGCGCCGGCCGCGACGGCCCGCCGTGCGGTTTCTCCTGTCACTAGGCTCTCGTCGATTTCCGACGCACCGCTGATGACGACACCGTCGGCGGCAATGCGCTCGCCGGGACGAACGAGGAGGCGGTCTTCCGACTTCAGAGCAGCCGCCGGCACTATCACGATCTCGCCATTCTTTTCGAAGCGGTGCGCCACCTCAGCCTTCAAGGCGGCGAGATTTCCGGCGACCGCACGCGTTTTTCGCCGCATCGCGTGGTCGAGATAGCGGCCGCACAGCAGGAAAAACAGCAGCATGATCGCGGAATCGAAGTAGGCGTGATGGGCATGATTGATCGTCTCGATCACCGACATGCCGAGAGCGAGCGTCACGCCGATTGAGATCGGTACGTCCATGTTGGTTCCGCCGGTTCGCAGCACGTTCCAGGCGCTGCGAAAAAACGGTTGACCGGCATAGGCCGCTGCCGGTAGCGCGATCAGCGCGGAGAGCCAATGAAAGAGGTCGCGCGTCTCCGGCGTCATGTCGCTGCTGCCAGACCACACCGCTACCGACAACAGCATGACGTTCATCGCCGCAAAGCCTGCGACGGCCAGGCATCGCATCAGCCAGCGGGCCTGACGAGCCTCATCGCTTTCAGCGCGGCCCGCTTCGAATGGATGCGCCCGATAGCCAATGCGGTCGATCGCGTCGATTACCTCGGAGGCGTCTAGCGCCTTGTCGCGCCAGCCGACTGCAAGCCGGCGGTTGGTGAAGTTGAGCCGGGCTTCCGTCACCCCAGGCAGCTCTTTGAGCCCGTTCTCAATTTTGCGGATACAGCCGGCGCAGCCGACACCTTCCACCGCGAGGTCCATATGGGAGATGCCGTCGGCATCGCGTTTGACGAACAGGGAAAGATCGCGTGTTTCGGTCATGGATCCAGTCCTTCAACCTAAAATTCCATCAGCGCAGAATGATGCGCTCCTTGGAGCGGAACAGCCGTTCGCCGTCGCGCGAAAGCTCGATGACGAGATCCCATTGCCCTGGTGAGGGCGTAACGACTCCTCGGAAGTGGCCGGGTGCGCTGGCCTGCATGGCCACCGGACGATCCAGCCGGCGATCGTTGGGGTGGATCAGAGATACGGTTGCTTCAAGCCCGGCCAATGGCTGTCCGGCACGGTCCTGCGCCGAAAGCTCGACCTGCGTCAGGCCGTTGGCTTGGGGGAGGAGCGACGAGTTGACCCTCCAATGGCGCGACTCCTGAGCCTCGGCCGCGGCTTCCTCGCGCGCAAATGTCACGCCAGCTTGATAGGAGTTTACGGTTTCGACGCCGCTGAAAGTGGTGACCGCGGCCGTCATCATGATCACATTGACGGCAGCGACGACCGCGAAGAAACGCAACGAGACACAACAACACTGTTCGCCCCGTCAGTTCTCGCGGTCGCCGCCTTGTGCCCCCGCCGGCATTGGTGGGAAGGCTGCTCATCATGGCCCCCGGAAATTGTCGACGGCTCTGGCCTTGGAGCCGTCTTTTGAATCGGTAATGGTGAAGGTCAGCGGTACCGAGGCCGCCGGCAGCGGCGCATGTGTCGTCAACAGCGCACGAAACTCGCGCGTCTGGTCCGGGCTGACCACGATCAGCGGATTGCCGCTTGCGACGGTATCGCCGACAAGCGTGACCTCAATATCGGGTACGCCCTCGACCGTCAATTCGAACAGCCGCGTCTCCAGCGCCTTGTTGAGCGACGTGCACGGTGAAAGCATTGCGTATCGAGCCATCCGCAAGCCGAACAAACATCGGATTGCGGTCATGGATGACGCTGATGCCCTCGTTTCGCCGCGTCGCCAGCGTGTAACAGCATCAGGCCGCCAACAAAGGCGATGACGGCGGCATAGAGCGCAGTGCGCAGCCGCACGAGCTTGTAGATCGGACGGCTTGTTGTCCTGGCGGAGATGGATGTTGATGTCGGTGTCATAGGCGATCAGCCGCGTTGGCCGCCCGGTCTTCGCCATGACGGCGTCGCAGGCATCGATGCAGAGTCCGCATTGGATGCAGCCGAGATTGGGCCCGTTGCGGATATCGACGCCGGTCGGGCAGACATGGACGCATTGCAGGCAGTCAATGCAGTCGCCGGCCGGCTAGCCCGCGACCGCGCAAGCCGTCGCGGCTTTTTTTAGCGAGGCGCGCGGTTCGCCGCGGTCATAGCGATAGGTGACGTTGAGGGCGTATTCGTCGGTGAGCGCGGCCTGGATGCGCGGCCATGGACACATGTAGAGACAAACCTGTTCGCGCATGAGGCCGGCGAACGAATAGGTCGTGACGGTCAGAATGCCGATCCAGATGTAGGCAATCAGCGGTGCTGCAAGCGTGGCGAGGTCCTTCACCAGCGTCGGCGCGTCGGCGAAATAGAGCACCCACGCGCCGCCGGTCCACCAGGCGACCATCAGCCAGAGAAAATGCTTCAGGCCGAGGCGGGCTAATGCGATCGAACGTCCACGGCCCGGCATCGCGCCGCAGATGCTCGCGCCGGTCGCCCTCGACCCAGCGTTCGATGGTTTGGAAAAGGTCGGTCCACACCGTCTGCGGGCAGAGATAGCCGCACCAGACGCGCCCGCGACCGCGTTCATCAGGAACAGCGTCAGCGCAGCGAGGATCAAAGGCCGGTGAGGTAATAGATCTCCTGCGGCCAGAGCTCGATGAAGAAGAAATAGAACCGGCGGTTGGGCAAGGTCGACCAGCACGGCCTGGTGCGGCGCGTAGATGCCGCGGTCCCAGCGCAGGAACGGCAAGCCGTAGTAGATGCCCAACGTGACAAACAGCACGGCCCATTTGATGCGCCGGAACGTGCCGTACACGCGCTGCGGATAAATCTTGCGCCGTGCTTCATAAAGTGGTGGTTCGAGCTTCTTCGCGCTGGTCCTTGACCGAGAGATGCCAGTGGCAGACTTCAGCACTCTTCACGATATCCAGCAAGGCAGGCTCACTGCCGGCGCCTTTCGGCGCCCGCCGATCCGACGGCGGCTGGATCAGCGCGGTGGTCATTTTTCCCCGCCGCCGAGCGTATGGACGTAGACCGTCAGCGACTTGATGGTGCTGTCGTCAAGCCGGGCGGCCCAAGCCGGCATGACGCCCGCACGGCCATTCCATAGGCCATCCACGATCGCAGATCTTGTCGGAGCCGTAGAGCCAGATCGCGTCGGTCAAATCGGGCGCGCCCATGTCACGCTTGCCCTTGCCGGCGTCGCCGTGACAGGAGGCGCAAGTGTCGGCGAAAATCTTCTTGCCGGCGGCGAGGTCGGCTTTCGGCTCGACCGGAAGCCGGGCGATCGAACGCACGTAATCGGCGACCGTCTCGATATCGGCGCGCTTCATCATGCCGTCGCGGCCGAACGCCGGCATGCTGCCAAGCCGGGTCTTGTCGTCGATTGAGCGGATACCATGCCGGATGGTGGTGACGATGTCGTCGAGCTTGCCGCCCCAAAGCCATTCGTCATCGTTGAGATTGGGATAGCCCTTGGCCCCGGCGCCGCCGCTGCCATGGCAGGCGGCGCAATTCTCGTTAAAGATCGGGCGCGCCTGCGCTCGTGCAAACCCCAGCAATTGCTCGTCGTTTAAAATCTGCTGCAACGAAGCGTCGGCGAGCTTGTCGGCCATCGGACCGCGGATCGCCCGCAGATCCGGCAAGATCGTTGACGATGGCGTTGCGCGATTGCCAGCCGAACACGCCCTTGGTGTAGCCGGTAAGCAGCGGCCACGACGGATAGACGATCCAGTAGCCGATCGACCAGACGATGGTGGCGTAGAATATCCACAGCCACCAGCGCGGCAGCGGCGTGTTGAGCTCACGCACGCCATCCCACTCGTGTCCGGTCGTAGCCGTGCCAGTAACTTCGTCGAAATGCTCGGGCCGTTGCTCCGCCATGACGATCAGTCCTCCCGCAGCGGCATGCGGGCGGCCTCGTCGAACTGGCTTCTGGCGCGAAGGCCAGAGTGCGTAGACGAGCACCGCGACAAACACCGTGACGAAGTAGAGCAAGCCCCAGGTCTGGGCGAACTCGGCGAGCAATTTGTAAGTGGCCGGCATCGTCATCTCACCGAATGTTGGCTTTGTTGTCGTAGAGCTTGAAATCGACCTGAGTGCCGAGCATCTGCAGATAGGCAATCAGCGCATCGGCCTCGGTCACGCGCTGCGGATTGCCGTCGTAATCGCGAACTTGTGCCTTGGGGTATCGCTTGATCAGTTTGTCGGCATCGGGGGCATCGGTCGTCGCTTGCGTGCGCAAATCGGCGTTGGCTGCGGCTATCATCTCGGCGGTGTAGGGCACGCCAAGCGCCGCCTGCACCCGCAAGTCGTCGTCGATATGGGTGTAGTCGATCTCCGTCGACTCCAGCCAACGGTAGGACGGCATGATCGAGCCAGGCACCACCGACTTGGGCGAGCGCAGATGATCGCGATGCCAGTCGTCGGAATACTTGCCGCCGACGCGGGCGAGATCGGGGCCGGTGCGCTTGGAGCCCCACTGGAACGGCCGGTCGTACATGCTTTCGGCGGCGAGCGAGTAATGTCCGTAGCGCTCGACCTCGTCGCGCAGCGGCCGGATCATCTGCGAGTGGCAATTGTAGCAGCCCTCGCGCACGTAGATGTTGCGGCCGACCAGTTCGAGCGGCGAATAAGGGCGCACCTCACCGACCTTTTCGATCGTGCTTTTCAAGTAGAACAGCGGTGCGATTTCGACCAGGCCGCCGATCGCGATCACGACCAGAATGCCGATCAGAAGAACGATCGAGTTGGTCTCGAAAATCCGATGTTTGGTCCAAAGCGACATGGTTCGCTCCTCACTCCGCCGGCGTCATGACGGCGGCGAGCAGCGGTTTCTTCTGCTGCGCTTGGGTAGACGGTGCGCCAGAGATTCCAGACCATCAGCAATGCGCCAGCCAGGAACAGAGATCCGCCCAGCGCGCGGATGGCATAGAAGGGGTGCATCGCCTCGACCGTTTCGATGAACGAATATTCGAGGAAGCCGAGGCTGGTGTAGGCGCGCCACATCAGGCCTTGCAGGATTCCCGACACCCACATCGACGTGATGTAGAGGACGATGCCGATCGTCGAGATCCAGAAGTGCCAGTTGACGAGCTTGAGCGAGTACAGCGGCGCGAT
This sequence comes from uncultured Alphaproteobacteria bacterium, assembly GCA_963819355.1. Classification (GTDB taxonomy): domain Bacteria; phylum Pseudomonadota; class Alphaproteobacteria; order Rhizobiales; family Xanthobacteraceae; genus Bradyrhizobium. The sequence goes on from CAWFVZ010000035.1 coordinate 8,513, forward strand.
TCCACAGCCACGGCACCAGGCAGTAGATCGCGCCGAAAGAGACATAGCCGACCCAGCCGAGCGCGCCGGAATGCACGTGGCCGATGGTCCAGTCAGTGTAATGCGACAGCGAGTTGACCGATTTGATCGACATCAGCGGCCCTTCAAAGGTCGCCATGCCGTAGAACGCCACCGACACCACCATCATGCGCAGCACCGGATCGGTGCGGAGCTTGTCCCAGGCGCCGGACAGCGTCATCAGGCCGTTGATCATGCCGCCCCAGGAGGGCATCCACAGCATGATCGAGAACGTCATGCCGAGCGTCTGCGTCCAGTCGGGCAGGGCGGTGTAATGCAGGTGATGCGGGCCGGCCCAGATGTAGAGGAAGATCAGCGACCAGAAGTGGATGATCGAGAGCCGATAGCTGTAGACCGGCCGCTCGGCCCGCTTCGGGATGAAGTAGTACATGATGGCGAGGAAGCCGGCGGTCAGGAAGAACCCGACCGCGTTATGGCCGTACCACCACTGCACCATGGCGTCCTGGACGCCGGCCCAGACGATGTAGGACTTCGGCGAGAACAGCGACACCGGGATCGCGGCGTTGTTGCCGAGATGCAGGACCGCGATGGTGAGGATGAAGGCGAGATAGAACCAGTTGGCGACGTAGATGTGCGGCTCGGTGCGCCGGATGAGTGTTCCGAGGAAGACCAGCAGGTAGGTGACCCAGACCACGGTGAGCCACAGGTCGGCGTACCATTCGGGCTCGGCATATTCCTTCGACTGTGTGATGCCGAGCAGATAGCCGGTGCCGGCGATGAGGATGAAGAAGTTGTAGCCGAGCACGACGAACCAGGGTGCGAGGTCGCCGACGAGCCGGGCGCGGCAGGTCCGCTGCACCACGTAGAACGACGTTGCAATCAGCACGTTGCCGCCGAAAGCGAAGATGACGGCCGACGTGTGCAGCGGCCGGATACGACCGAACGACGTCCACGGCAGATCGAGGTTCACGACCGGGAAGGCAAGTTCCAGCGCTGCCCAGAGGCCCACGGTAAATCCAGCGATACCCCAGACCATCGCCGCGACGGTCGAGAACTTGACGGGCCCCATGTTGTAGTTCGGCTTGCCGTCGATCGTGAGCGGCGGCGGGTCCGCCGGGCGGTCATAGTAGCGGTCGATGATCTTGAACACCGCGGCTGCGCTGGCGGCGGCGAACAGGTAGGCGTGGAAGGCGTACTCCGGCGTATATGCCTTTGCCGCGACGACGATCGAGAGCAGCGCGAGCGCCGCAAAAGCTAGCGCGGAGCCTCCCTCGCCAAACGTCATGCTCTTGGGAGTGGCGGTCGATTGCGTCATGAATTCAGACCTGTGCCCGCTGTGGAACGAGTCGAGACGTCGGCAACAAAATGTGACGTGAACACTATCTGTTCTTTGATTCAGGCCAAAACGCGACAGGTTGGCCGCTTCTGGAAAGTCAATCAGCTGCTTC
>CAWFVZ010000036.1:0-12846 GCA_963819355.1 uncultured Alphaproteobacteria bacterium
GCGCGATCCGCTGCGCCTCGACCTCGACCTCGCCCATCAGGCCGCGCGCCACGCCCTCGTGGATCGCCTTCTTCGAATCGAAGAAGCGATAGACGTTGGCCGGGCTCATCCGCAGTTCTTTGGCGATGTCGGCGACCGTGGTCTTCTGGTAGCCGATCTGCCGGAACAGACGCTCCGCCACCACGAGAATCCGTTCCCGGGTGTCGGTTTCGATGTGTTTCCGAAACCAGCGTCATGTCAGGACTCAATGTTCAATTATTCCGCGGCGTCGGCAAGCGGAAATGCGAGCGGGCCCTTGATGCCTGATGCTGCGGCGCAAGATCAGGCTGCTCGACCTGGCCGCTTTCTTCCAGGCTCTTGCGGAACCAGAGCGCGTAGAGGCCCGGCAGGTACAGCAAGGTCAGGAAGGTTGCAACAAACAAACCGCCCATGATGGTGATCGCCATCGGGCCCCAGAAGGCCGAGCGCGACAGCGGGATCATGGCCAGGATCGCGGCCAGCGCCGTCAGCACCACCGGGCGGGCACGCCGGACGGTGGCTTCGACGATGGCTTCCTTGCGCGTCAGGCCGTGGGAGACGTCGGTCTCGATCTGGTCGACCAGGATCACCGCGTTGCGCATGATCATGCCGGCCAGCGCGATCAGGCCGAGCAGCGCCACGAAGCCGAACGGCTGGTTGGCGACGTTGAGGCCGAGCGAAGCGCCGACGATGCCGAGCGGCGCGGTGAGGAACACCAGGATCAGCCGCGAGAAGCTCTGCAGCTGGATCATCAGCAGCGTCAGCATCACCATGCACCATCAGCGGAAACAGCACGAAGATCGAGGCGTTGCCCTTGGCGGATTCCTCGAACGCGCCGCCCGGCTCGATCCGGTAGGCCGGCTCGAGATGGTCGCGGATTTCCTGCAGTTTCGGCCAGATCTGGCTGGTGACGTCGGGCGCCTGCACGCCGTCGACGACGTCGGTGCGCACCGTGATCGCCATGTCGCGGTTACGCCGCCACAGGATCGGCTCCTCATGGGCGTATTCGATCTTGGCGATCTGCTGCAGCGGCACGGCAACGCCGTTGCGTGACGTCACGGTGAGGTCGCCGACGCGGCCGAGATCGAGCCGTTCGGACGGCACCGCGCGCGCGACCACGCCGACCTTCTCGATGCCGTCGCGGATGGTCGTGACCGGCGCGCCCGAGATCAGCATGGCGAGCGCCTGCGAGACGTCCTGCGGGGTGAGGCCGAGCGCGCGGGCGCGGTCCTGATCGACGACCAGCTTCAGATAGGGCGACTGCTCGTTCCAGTCGAGCTGCGGCGTCCTTGACGTTGGGGTTCTGCCGCATGACGTCGCGCACCTTGTAGGCGATGTCGCGCACCTTGTTGGCGTCGGGGCCGATCACGCGGAACTGGACCGGGAAGCCGACCGGCGGGCCGAAATTGAAGCGATCGACGCGCACGCGCGCTTCGGTCAGATCGCCCGTCGGCGACCGCCTTCTCCAGCCGCGCCTTGATCCGCTCGCGCGCCTCGACGTCCTTGGAGACGATCACGATCTCGGCAAAGGCCTCGTTCGGCAGTTGCGGGTTGAGGCCGAGCCAGAAGCGCGGCGAGCCCTGGCCGACATAGGCGGTGTAGGTCGCGATATCCTTGTCGTCCTTCAGCAGCGCCTCGGCCTTCTTCACGGACTTTTCGGTGACGTTGAAGGCGGTGCCTTCCGGCAGGCGCAGTTGCAGGAACAGTTCGGGCCGCTCCGACAGCGGGAAGAACTGCTGCTGGACGTGGCCGAAGCCGACGATCGAGAGCACGAACACGCCGACGGTCGCCAGCACCACCTTGACGCGGTGATCGACGCACCACTGCACCATGCTGCGCAGGATGCGATAGACCCGCGTCTCATAGACCGCGTGCGGATCGTGGTTGTGGCTGGACCGTGATGTTCGGCAGCAGCTTGACGCCGATATAGGGCGTGAAGATCACCGCGACGAACCAGGACGCGACCAGCGCGATCGCCACGATCCAGAAAATGCCGCCGGCATATTCGCCGACCGCCGAATTGGCAAAGCCGATGGGGAGGAAGCCAGCGGCCGTGACCAGCGTTCCCGTGAGCATCGGAAACGCAGTTGATTCCCAGGCAAAGGACGCCGCGCGGATGCGGTCCCAGCCCTGCTCCATCTTCACCACCATCATCTCGACCGCGATGATGGCGTCGTCGACCAGCAGGCCGAGCGCGATGATCAGCGCGCCGAGCGTGATGCGGTGCAGGTCGAGCGACATCGCGTTCATGACGATGAAGACGATCGCGAGCACCAGCGGCACCGACATCGCCACCACGATGCCGGTGCGCCAGCCGAGCGCGACGAAGCGAGACGAACAGCACGATCGCCAGCGCCTCGATGAAGGAGTGCACGAACTCGCCGACGGCGTGCTCGACCACCTTCGGCTGATCGGCGATCTGCTCGACATTGATGCCCTGCGGCACCGCCTTCATGAACTCGGCGGTCGCCTTCTCGACGTCCTTGCCGAGTTCGAGGATGTTGGCGCCCTTGGTGGTGACGACGCCGATGCCGAGCGCGGGCTTGCCTTCCTGGCGCAGCGATGAAGGTCGGCGGATCGACGAAGCCGTGCGTGACGGTGGCGATATCGCCGAGGCGGAACACGCGGCCGTTGCTTTCGACCGGCGTTTCGGCAACCGCCTTGACGCCGTCGAGCGCGCCGGTGACGCGCAGCGGCACGCGCTGCGAGGAGGTTTCGACCGTGCCGGCCGGCGTGACGTTGTTCTGCTTGGCGAGCGAATCGAACAGCGCCTGCGGCGTGATGCCGAGCGTCGCCAGCTTGGCGTGCGAGAATTCGACGTAGATGCGCTCGTCCTGGGTGCCGTAGAGATCGACCTTGGTGACGCCGGGCACCTTCAACAGCCGCTGGCGCATGCCTTCGGCGGCCTTCTTCAACTGCGCGTAGTCGGCGCCGTCGCCGGTCATCATGTAGAGGATGGAATCGACGTCGGAGAATTCGTCGTTGACGACCGGGCCGAGCAGGCCCGCCGGCAACTGGCCCTGCACGTCGGCGAGCTTCTTGCGCAGCAGGTAAAACAGATACGGCACGTCCTTCGGCGGGGTCGAATCCTTGAAGGTGACCTGCATCGCCGTGAACGCCGGCTTGGAATAGGTCTGCACCTTCTCGAAGAACGGCAGTTCCTGCAGCTTCTTCTCGATGGGATCGGCGACCTGGGTCTGCATTTCCTGCGGCGGTGGCGCCCGGCCAGATCGCCGAGACGTTCACCACCTTCACCGTGAAGAACGGATCCTCGGCGCGGCCGAGCCGCTGATAGGAGAAGAAGCCGGCCGCGCCGAGCGCGATCATCAGGAACAGGATCAGCGTCGGATGGCTGACCGCCCAGCCCGAGAGATTGAAGCGCTTCATGTCACTCCTCCAGAATCGAGATCCTGAGTACTGTCATGTTCAGAACGACAACGACGAGACGACCCGGACCTTCTGGGCCGGATCGAGCTTCTGCACGCCGAGCGCGACCACCTTGGCGCCCTCAGTCGACGCCGCCGGAGATGACGACGCAGTTGCTCTCGTAGGATTTCACGGTGACCGGCTTCAGCGCGACGTCGCCGGCATCGTCGACGATATAGAGCGAGGGATCGCCGCCCTGGCTGTACAGCGCCGACAGCGGCAGCTTCGCCACGCGCTCGGTGGCGGGATCGGACAGCGTCAGCGTCGCGGTCATGCCGAGCGAGACGCTTGTCGCCGGCGTCCGGCAGCGAGAACTTTGCCAGATAGGTCCGCGTCGCGGGATCGGCCGAGGGCGCGACCTCGCGCAGCTTCGCGGCATATTTCTTGTCGGCATCCGACCACAGCGTCACGGTGGCGGCGCCGTCCTTGGCGCGGCCGACCAGCGTCTCGGGGATCGCGACCACGGCTTCCTTCTCGGCAAAGCGCGCGACGCGGATCGCGGTCTGGCCGGAGGCCACGACCTGGCCGGGATCGATCAGGGTCGCGGTGACGACGCCGCGGGTGTCGGCGACCAGCGTTGCATAAGAGAGCGAGTTCTTGGTCAGTTCGACCGAGCGCTCGGCGCGGTTGAGGCGCGCGCGGGCCTCATCGGCGGCGGCGCGGCTCGTGTCCATCTGCGCATCGGTGGTCCAGCCCTTGGCGCGCAGATCCTTGGCGCGCTGCTCGGCGGCGGCGGCCTGCGCCAGCACGCCGGTGGCGGCGCGTGAATTCGGCCTCGGCCTGCTCGGCCTGCAGCTTCAGATCGACTTCATCGAGGGTGGCGAGCGGCTGGCCGACATCGACGGTCTGGCCGACCTCGACCAGGCGCTTTGCGACCTTGCCGGGGACCCGAAAGCCCATGTCGGTCTCGATCCGGGGCTTGATGGTGCCGACAAAACTGCGCTCCGGCGTCTCCGCCTCATAATGCACGGTGGCGACCAGAACCGGGCGCCCGGGAGCGGCCTTTTCGGCCACCTTTTCGTTGCAGCCGGCCAGCGCGAACACCGCCAGCGCCAGCGACTGCACCGGTCAAGAGCCTGTAATAACTCGAAAAAATGGAACGGGCGAACATCGGACTCTCCATCGGCAGGATCTGATGAAGAGTGTTGAATATTCACTGATGAATGTCAATAATCGTCAGTGATCATGATTCGTGATCGGGAAGTTGGGGTTAAGGGGTGGTTCTTGCGCTGCACAATCGGGTGCCATCTCCTGGTTCCCCGACATCGTCGTCCCGCGATGCCCGATGCGCAATTGCGCACTGGGCCGGGACGACGCGGATGAGGCTTCGCTACTTCGCCTGCCCGCCGCCGCGAATTCCGTCTTGGTCTCGTGTCCGCCGAGGAACACCAGCAGCCCGGCCGACGAGCGGCAGCAGCGACAGCACCAGCAGACCGGTCGAGGTGTTGCCGGTCGCTTCCTTGACCCAGCCGATCAGATACGGCCCGCCGAAGCCTGCGAGGTTGCCGATCGAATTGATCAGCGCGATCGCGCCGGCCGCGGCCGTGCCGGACAGCCACGCGGTCGGCAGCGTCCAGAACACCGCGAAGGTGCAGAACACGCCGATCGCCGCGACCGTCAGCACGATCATGGTGATGGTGGGATCGGTGATGTAGCTGGAAACGCCGAGCGCCACCGCCGTCAGCAGCAGCGGCCCGCCGACATGGGCGACGCGTTCGCGGGTGGCGTCGGAGTGCCGCGCCCACAGGATCATCGCGATGGTGCCGAACAGGTAGGGGATCGCGGTGACGAAGCCGGTCTGGGCGTTGGTGAGGCCGAACGCCTTGACGATCTGCGGCAGCCAGAACTGCATGCCGTAGAGCGCGCCGACGAAGCCGAAATAGATCAGGCTCAGCGTGATCACCTTTGGCGACGACAGCGCCTGCCCGAGCGTCAGATGCTGCGCCGCCTGCTTGGTCGGCGATCTCGGCCTGCAGCTTTGCCGGCCAGCCACGCCTTCTGCTCGGCCGTCAGCCAATCGGCCTTCTCCGGCCTGTCGGTGAGATAGAACCAGGTGACGATGCCGAGCAGCACCGAGGGGATGCCCTCGATGATGAACAGCCATTGCCAGCCCTTCAGCCCCATCGCGCCGTCGAGCCCGAGCAGCAGGCCCGAGATCGGCGCGCCGATCACGGTGGAGACGGGAACGGCGATGGCAAAGGCGGCGAGAAAGCGCGCGCGATATTCCGCCGGATACCAATAGGTCAGATAGAGAATGATGCCGGGGAAGAAGCCGGCTTCGGCGACGCCGAGCAGGAAGCGCAGCACGTAAAAGCTCATCTCGCCGCTGACCAGTCGCCATCAGCGCCGAGATGATGCCCCAGGTCACCATGATGCGGGCGATCCAGCGGCTGGCGCCGAATTTTTCCAGCGCCAGATTGCTCGGCACCTCGAAGATGAAATAGCCGATGAAGAAGATGCCGGCGCCCCAGGCGAAGATCAGCGGCGTGAATTTCAGTTCGGCGTTCATGGTCAGCGCGGCGAAGCCGAGATTGACGCGGTCGAGATAGGAAAAGAAATAGGCCAGCACCAGAAACGGAATCAGCCGCCACGAAATCGTGCGGATGGTGGAGGTTTCGATTTCGCTTTTCGCCGGCGTGGCGGCAAGCGTACGGACTGGCTCATGGGTTTCTCCCCCGGGGTTTCTTGTGCCCGACGATTAGCCGAGTGCGATCACTTCTTGCAACGGCGAATGCCCGCGCTGGCGCAACGCGGGCATTCCGTTGCCGGGGGGCTCGCTGTGGAAAGTCCCTATGAGCCGTCACGTATCAAGCGCGCCGGGCGAACGAGGGCGTGAACCCATGAATTCCGACTGGTCGGCAGGACGTCGGCTTTGGTGCGCATTCCGGACGCAAGCCGGACATCGCGTGAGGCCCGAAAAGTGCCGATAGCAGGCATCACTGGTTTGTACTAGTTTGTAGCGGCAGGCCACTCAGCCATGACCGGGATCATCCCATCAGATGCCCAGAAATATGTAGATTGTGCTGGTTGGGGTAGGTCGGCTCGAATAGCTGCTGTTCTGCAGCGCAGCGCGCCCGGTCGGGGCGGCAGAGCAACGCTGAACGGGGGCCCACCGTGAAGCTGAACGGAACAAAATTCTTTCCGCCCGCGCAGTGGTTCGCCGAATACCGTGGCGCCTGGCTTCGCCACGACGTCATTGCCGGCGTGACACTTGCGGCTTACGCGATCCCGGTGTCGCTGGCCTATGCTGCGCTCGCCGGGCTTCCGCCGCAGGTCGGCATCTACGGCTACATGCTGGGCGGCATCGGGTACGCGCTGCTCGGCTCGTCGCGCCAGCTCGCCGTCGGCCCGACCTCGGCGATCTCGCTGATGATCGCCGGTACGCTCGGAACGCTCGCCGCAGGCGATGCGGTCCGCTATGCCCAGATTGCGAGTATTGCGGCCCTTGCCGTCGCGACTCTTTGCCTGATCGCCTGGCTCTTCCGGCTCAGCATGCTGGTGCGGCTGATCAGCGACAGCATTTTGGTCGGCTTCAAGGCCGGTGCGGGGCTGACCATCATTATGACGCAGTTGCCGAGCCTGTTCGGCGTTGCCGGCGGCGGACGTAATTTCTTCGATCGCCTGATCACGCTTGTCGGACAACTCGGCGGCATTCACTGGATCGTGCTGGCGATCGGGCTTGCAGCGATCGTGCTGTTGCTGCTTGGTGCACGGTTCTTGCCCGGAAGCCAGTCGGGCTTGCCGTTGTCATCCTGTCCATCCTCATCGCGACAGTACTTGGGCTACCGGCGCTAGGCGTTGCCGTCACCGGAGAGATACCAAAGGGGCTGCCGAGTCTCGGCTTGCCGACTTTCGGGCTGCTGGAATTTGACGAATTGTTTCCACTCGCCGCAGGCATCCTGCTGCTCGCCTATATCGAAGGCGTGTCTGCAGCCCGGAGTTTTGCTGCCAAGCACGGTTATGCCCTTGATGTCCGACAGGAGTTTCTTGGACTCGGTGCCGCCAATCTCGCAGTGTCACTCGGCCACGGCTATCCCGTCGCCGGCGGGCTTTCGCAATCTGCAGTCAACGATCAGGCGGGTGCGAAAACGCCATTGGCGCTCGTCATCTGCTCGATTACGCTTGCCGTCTGCCTGCTCTTCCTCACGGGGCTCCTGACCAATCTGCCCAAGGCAGTGCTGGCGGCCATTGTCTTCACCGCGGTCTACAAGCTGGTCGATGTCGAAGCACTGGCGCGCATGTGGCGGATCAGCCGGATCGATTTCTATGCCGCGGCGATTGCACTGGTCTCCGTGCTGCTGCTCGGGATCCTGCAAGGCATTTTGCTGGCGGCGATCGCCTCGATCTTCCTGTTGCTGGCACGCGCCTCGCAGCCGAACGTCGCGTTCCTCGGCCGACTGCCGGGAACCGGCCGTTATGCCGACAGCGCGCGAAATCCGGACGTCGAGCCCCTCGCAGGGGTGATCGCATTCCGTCCGGAGGCCTCGCTGCTTTATATCAATGCAGAAACCGTCCTTGAGAAAGTGTTGGCGAGGGTCGGTGCGGCGCCGGATACCAAGACCGTCGTCTGCGGTCTCTCGTCCTCGCCCTTCATCGATCTCGCGGGCGCCAAAATGCTGCACGACCTCCATGGCGAACTCGCCTCGCGCGACATCGCCTTCCAGATAGTCGGATGCCGCGGGCAGGTCCGCGATGTCCTTCAGGCAGATGGTCTCGCGGAAAAGACCGACAGCGCCAACTGGACCCGCCGAATGGATAGTTTGCTCGGCGATTTGAACGTCGACGAATTGCTGCACCGCGGCGCGTTGACGCGCGGAATGTGAGGCGCGGAGTACGCGCGTGGGCGGGACGTCCGCCCACGCGCCGATGCGCCCTCGTCACGTGATCGCGATCGGACAGCCGTTGCTTCCCGTGGCGCCCTTGATCGGGGCCGGGGTGAAGCAATAGACGAACTGGTACTTCTTCTCGGCGATGAGCTCGTCGAATATCAGGTTCTCGTGGTTGAGGATGCCGTGCTTGGTCTGCAGCTCGGCATGGACCACGAAGGCGAGCGACTTGTCGGGATTGGGCACCACTTCGACCGCCCAGGTGTCGGCCGCGGTGAGCGCGAGGTCCTTTTCGATCACCCATTTGGCGGCGTCGAGGCCGATGCCCGGCTCTCCGCTGTTGAAGCGATCATTGTTTTTCATCCACAGCGAGCCCCAGCCGGTATGGAACATGATCGCGTCCCCGGCCTTGATGTCGCTCTCGGGAATGTTCTGCTTCGCCAGCGCCGCCTTGATATCGGCCGCGGTGATCTCCTGACCGGCATCCATCATCCCGCCCTTGAGCGCGACCATGTCGACAAGATGGGCACGCGTGAAGATGGGCTTGAGCTTCTCAGTGCCGAGCTTCTTGAGACCGTATGCGTCGCTGATCTCCTGGGCGGTGAAGCCGTTGTAGAACCGCATCTCGCTCTTGTCGCCGTCCTTGCCCATCTGGATGCCGATGTGGCCGAGGCCATCGAACTGCGTGCCGGTCTGGCCGATCTCGGTGGCGAGAAACTCGTCATGATACACCAGCTTGTTGTCGCCGAACGGGCCGCCGGTCGGACCACCGGGAATGCGCAGCGAGAACGCACGCGCGCCAAACAGCGGCATGCCCTGCTCGTAAACGCGGCCGATCTTGTAGATCTTGCCGTCCTTGATCCATTTCGCCGCATCGAGGACCTTCGCCGGCGTGATGTGGTTGGACGCGCCGGACTCGTCGTCCTTGCCCCATTTCGAGGGCCACCATGGCTTGTCAACTCCCTTGGGCATCGAGGTGGCCGTCTGCGCCTGCGCTGCGGTGACCGGCGCGAGCGAGAACTTGCCATGCATCGCGCCCGCGAGCGCCGCCCCCGCAGCGCCGGCCAGGCCGGCTGTGCGGAGTAACGTCCGGCGATCGGTTTCTGCCATCCCGCCGTTCTGCTCTTCGCCCCTGACTTCGTCGTCCATCGTTCCCTCCCAGGTTGTGCCCAGAAGCTGGGCTTAAAAAATTATTTTCGGCATGCTCCTCCTCCGCTAGGTTGTTGTCCAGCGACAAAAATAAGACGATTGAAATGAGGGCGCCGATGAGTTTGTTCGAGAACGACAAGTCAGCCGAGCGGCTGCCGGTATCGTTGATCACCGGTTTTCTCGGCAGCGGCAAGACCACGCTGCTCAATCGCCTGCTGCGCCACGACGCCATGAGGACAGCGCCGTCGTCATCAACGAATATGGCGAAATCGTCTCGACCATCTCCTGGTCGAGCGCGTCGATGGCGAGGTGGCCGTGCTCGCGAGCGGTTGTATTTGCTGCACAATCCGCAGCGACCTGAGGAGACGCTGCGCACGCTGCTGGTGAAACGCGATCGTGGCGAGGTGCCGCCGTTTCGCCGTATTCTCGTCGAGACCACGGGCCTGGCAGATCCTGCCCCGATCGTGCAGCTCCTGCTGAACAATCCATTGGTCTCGCATTTCCTGCGGCTCGATACAGTCGTGACGACGGTCGATGCCGTCAACGCAGTTCATCAGCTCGATCATCAATATGAGGCGGTGAAACAGGTGGCGCTTGCGGACCGGCTGTTGATCACCAAGTCTGATTTGGTCAGCAACACTGCCGCATTGGAAGCGCGTCTCGGCCGGCTCAACCCCGGCGCCAGGATCGAACGCGTGATGCATGGCGAGATCGATCCGGCGGGGCTATTCGGTGCCGGCCTGGTCGATCCCGAGAAGAAAGCGGTCGACGTCGGGCGCTGGCTCAACGAGCAGGCGTTCGCAGGATCCCGCGAGCCGGCGCATGAGCACCACGACCACGCCAATCATGGCCATCACGCCCATCACAGCCACGATACATCGATCAACAGCTTCATGCTCGCGTTCGACGAACCGCTCGACTGGATGGCCGTCTCGCACTGGCTCGCGTATCTGCGCAGCACGCGCGGCGAGGATCTGCTGCGGGTCAAAGGCATTCTCAATCTCCGCGGGGAGCAGACGCCGGTCGTGATCCACGGCGTCCACCATATCTTCCATCCGCCGGTGGCGCTCCCCGGATGGCCCGACGCCGACCGCCGCTCGCGCATCGTGTTCATTACCCGCGGCATCGCGCGCCAAGAGGTGCTCGCGCTCTGGCAGGCAGGCCGCGCGGCAGCTTGAGACGGTTGCAGCGGTTCGTTGCGATGCGACCGACGCGTGAAGGCCCGGTTCCCGAACGGGCGCCCTACTCCGCCAGTTGAAACCGCTCGAAGCGATCCAGCTCTTCCTCGATGCGGCGCTTGTAGTCCTTGCGCGGCGCCGCTGCCGCGCCCTTGCCGACCCAGCTCCATTTCTGCATCAGCAGTTTCCTGTTCTGGCGGTCGGTCTTGAGATCGATGGCGGCGACGATGTCGTCGCCCACCAGGACCGGCAGCGCGAAATAGCCGAACAGCGCGCTTTTCCTTCGGCACATAGGCCTCGAAGCGGTGGCCGTAGCCGAAGAACAATTCGGTGCGCTTGCGCTGGATGATCAAGCGGATCGAACGGCGAGAGGATGTGCACCGGGCCGGCATCGCCCTCGCCTGCCGGTGCGATCCGGCCTCCAGCACCTCGGGCGCGGCCCAATGCTCCTGCTTGCCGGCGCCTTCGAGCGCGACCGGCACCAATTCCTTGCGCCGCACGCGCGCCTCGATCAGGCGCCGCACCGCCGCCTTGCTCGGCGCGTCGAGATGGCAGATCGAATCGAGGCTGACGAGCCCCTGCGAACGCAGCGCGCGGTCGAGCAGATAGGCGGTGATTTCCGCCGAATGATGCCGGCTTCGGCGGCTTGTCCCAGCCGAAATGCCGCGTCATCAGCTCATAGGTCTTGAGCATGCCGGTGCGTTCGGAGATCGTCACCTCGCCGGTGTAGAAGGCAAGCTGCAGCGCCCGCTTCGACGGTTTGCGGCTCTGCCACAGATGCTCCTTCTCGGTCAGCACGTCGTCCTCGATGTCGCGGATGGTCAGCGCGCCGTCGCGCCGCAACAGCCGCATCACCTTGCGCGTGTCCTCGGGCTTGACGGAAGCGAACCATCGGTGGCCTTCGCGCCGGTGCAGCTTCATCGCCGGGACGAAGAAGCGAAAATCCTTCGCCGGCACATAGGACAGCGCATGCGTCCAGTATTCGAACACGCTCTTGTCGGCGCTCTGGGCCTGGCGCAGGTCGGCGCGGGCGATAGGCCGGGATGCGGCTATAGAGAATGTGGTGGTGGCAGCGCTCGATGACGTGGATGGTGTCGATCTGCACATAGCCGAGATGTTCCACCGCCGCCGCAACCGCCTGCGGCCCGTCGCCGAACGGCTCGTGCGTATCGAGCCGCTGGGCACGCAGCCAGATTCGCCGGGCCTCGGCTTTGGTCAGGGGACGGGGTTCGGTCGCGCGGGGCATCGCGCGGCAATGTAGCGGATTCGCGCGCGTGAGGAGTCCCGGATTTCGTGATCGCCGCTCGGCGAGAGAGACTCAACGTCACCTCACCGCTTCGGCCGTCCGCCGACGCTGCCGGTTGCGATCTCGGCCTCGCAGGAAGCCCGGCCGCGCTCCGGCGCCTGGCATTTGTAGACGTTGCCGGTCAGACGATCGACCAGCCACGCGCTCTCCTCGGTCGGGCTTTCGACCCGACATAGCGGCTGCCGAGCGCATTGATCAGCGTCGACAGCAAGATAGCCGCCGCGATCATGCCGCGCCGATCAGTATCGGCATCGAACTGCCGGAACTCGCAGGTTCCGTGTGCTGGTGACGATAGCCCTGATATTCACGCTGACGCTTAACCGACTGAAACACCCGCCCGCCCGTCTCGCTGGTCTCGAACGACTTATTCTTCGGACTTTTCTTTGTGAGATGAACTCGCTAGGCGTGCATCTGGCCGATTTGTTGTCCACAGTCGGCGATGGCGCGACGGCCCACAACTTTCTTTTCTGAAGCCAGCCACGGGAACCCGGGCAACGGTCGCTTGTCCCGTAAGACTCCGGATGCCGCCCTGCTCGCACCGTCTTGTCACTCGAGTGCGTCGTGCCGTGGATTGCTGCGCTTCGGGATCGTCGCCCCAGTAGGCGCGAGCAGCTTCCATCGAACTTGGCTGAAAGCTGATGTGGAAGTTGAGGTCAGTGAGGCGACGCCGGCGTCTCCGGCTGAGCATTGCAAGTCGAGGCCGAGACAGGTCTTTCTAACATGGGGTAGCGTTGACCGGAATGATCTAGTGAGCTATCCCGATCACCGCTCGAAATCGTGATTCCGATCACGCAAGCAAGGTGGGACGATCGGTCCCCCGAATACGCCCTGACGGGTCTAAAGATGACGCTCTTATCGGCCTCAAACACCCTGCAATGCGCGGATAAAAGCTCGCCTGAGGCAGAAAGCCGGCCTTCGGAAGTGTGACTTAAGTCACATTGCT
>CAWFVZ010000037.1:0-130326 GCA_963819355.1 uncultured Alphaproteobacteria bacterium
ATTACCGGCAGCCTTGGCACCACCAGTCCGTCGGAGACCGATGCGAGCAACCAGCTCAACGGATCGGGCGGCTCGGCACGCTGACCTATGCGCTGGTGAGCGGCGGCAACGCGGCGACGGCGGGCACCTTCGGCACGATCCAGGTCCATGCCGACGGCAGCTACATCTATACGCTGACCTCGCCGTTACCGAGCCGACGCCAATAACGGCCCCAACACCGAGAACGAAGCGACGGCTTCACCTTCCGGTGACCGACGGCCACGGCAACACCAGCGACCGTCACGATCAACATCAAATCGTCGACGACGTGCCGACGGCGACGGCGGACATCGGCAATGTGAACGAGGGCGCGCTGTCGACGGTCGCGGCGTCTGGCGTGCTGTCGAACGACGTTAAGGGTGCGGACGGTTTAGGCCGGCGGCGGGGTTGACGGGGTCCGGGCGGAGGGCGGCGACCCGACGACAGCGGTGTCGGGCGGGGTCGGGACCAACATTACCGGCCTGCACGGCACGCTGCATCTGAATGCCGACGGCGGCTACACCTATCAGTCGACGGCGAACAACATCACGGCGAACACCACCGACGTGTTTGTCTACACGATCAAGGACGGCGACGGCGACCTGTCGACGACGACGCTGACGATCAACCTTGCCAACGCCACGGTACTTGCGCCGACGGACAACGACGTCACGGTCAACGAGAACGCGCTGGACACGACGATACCGGGTCCGATCTGGCGGCCGGGACGATGACCGGCAGCCTGGCACCGCCAGTCCGGCGGAGACGGATGCGTCGAACCAGCTCGACGGTTCGGGCGGGTTCGGCACGCTGACCTATGCGCTGGTGAGCGGCGGCAACGCGGCGACGGCGGGCACCTTCGGCACGATCCAGGTCCATGCCGATGGCAGCTATGTCTACACGCTGACCTCGCCGGTTACCGAGCCGACGGCCAATAACGGCGCCGACACGGTGAACGCAGCCGAGAGCTTCACCTATCGGGTGACCGACGCCAAGGGCAACACCGCGACCGGCACGATCAACATCAACATCGTCGACGACGTGCCGACGGCGACGGCGGACAGCGGCAATGTGAACGAGGGCGGGCTGCTGACGGTTGCGGCGTCTGGCGTGCTGTCGAACGACGTTGCCGGCGCGGACGGCTTTACGGCCGGCGGCGGGGTTGTCGGGGTCCGCGCGGAGGGCGGCGACCCGACGACGGATGTGACGACGGGCGTCGATACGGCCATTGCGGGGCTGCACGGCACGCTGCATCTGCATGCCGACGGCGGCTACACCTACCAGTCGACGGCGAACAACATCACGGCGAACACCACCGACGTGTTCGTCTACACGGTCAAGGACGGCGACGGCGATCTGTCGACGACGACGCTGACGATCAACCTTGCCAACGCCACGGTTCTGGCGCCGACGGACAACGACGCACGGTCAACGAGGCCGCGCTGGACACGACGATCACCGGGTCCGACCTGGCGGCCGGGACGATACGGCAGCCTCGGCACCAGCCAGTCCGGCGGAGACGGATGCGAGCAACAGCTCAACGGTCGGGCGGGTTCGGCACGCTGACCTATGCGCTGGTGAGCGGCGGCAACGCGGCGACGGCGGGCACCTTCGGCACGATCCAGGTCAATGCCGATGGCAGCTATGTCTACACGCTGACCTCGCCGGTTACCGAGCCGACGGCCAATAACGGCGCCGACACGGTGAACGCAGCCGAGAGCTTCACCTATAGGGTGACCGACGCCCACGGCAACACCGCGACCGGCACGATCAACATCAACATCGTCGACGACGTTCCGACGGCGACGGCGGACAGCGGCAATGTGAACGAGGGCGGGCTTCTGACGGTTGCGGCGTCTGGCGTGCTGTCGAACGACGTGGCCGGCGCGGATGGCTTTGCGGCCGCGGCGGGGTTGTCGGGGTTCGCGCGGCGGGCGGCGACCTGACGACGGCTGTGTCGGGGGGCGTCGGGACGAACATTCCGGGGCTGCACGGCACGCTGGATCTGAATGCCGACGGCGGCTACATCTATCAGTCGACAGCGAACAACATCACGGCGAACACCACCGACGTGTTCGTCTACACCATCAAGGACGGCGACGGCGACACCTCGACGACGACGCTGACGATCAACCTGGCGAACGCCGGGATCTGGCGCCGACGGACAGCGACGTCACGGTCAACGAGGAGGGGCTGGACACGACGATTACCGGGTCCGATCTGGCGGCCGGGACGATTACCGGCAGCCTCGGCACCACCAGTCCGTCGGAGACCGATGCGAGCAACCAGCTCAACGGATCGGGCGGGTTCGGCACGCTGACCTATGCGCTGGTGAGCGGCGGCAACGCGGCAACGGCGGGCACCTTCGGCACGATCCAGGTCCATGCCGACGGCAGCTATGTCTACACGCTGACCTCGCCGGTTACCGAGCCGACGGCCAATAACGGCGCCGACACGGTGAACGCAGCCGAGAGCTTCACCTATGTGGTGACCGACGCCCGGCAACACCGCGACCGGCACGATCAACATCAACATCGTCGACGACGTGCCGACGGCGACGGCGGACAGCGGCAATGTGAACGAGGGCGCGCTGCTGACGGTCGCGGCTTCTGGCGTGCTGTCGAACGATGTTGCCGGCGCGGACGGCTTTACGGCCGGCGGCGGGGTTGTCGGGGTCCGGGCGGAGGGCGGCGACCCGACGACAGCAGTGTCGGGCGGTGTCGGGACCAACATTGCGGGGCTGCACGGCACGCTGCATCTGAATGCCGACGGCGGCTACACCTATCAGTCGACGGCGGACAACATCACGGCGAACACCACCGACGTGTTCGTCTACACGATCAAGGACGGCGACGGCGACCTGTCGACGACGACGCTGACGATCAACCTTGCCAACGCCACGGTTCTTGCGCCGACGGACAACGACGTCACGGTCAACGAGAACGCGCTGGACACGACGATGACCGGGTCGGACCTTGCGGCCGGGACGGTGACGGGCAGCCTTGGCCCGCCGGTCACGGCTGAGACCGATGCGAGCAACCAGCTCAACGGATCGGGCGGGTTCGGCACGCTGACCTATGCGCTGGTGAGCGGCGGCAACGCGGCGACGGCGGGGACCTTCGGCACGATCCAGGTCCATGCCGATGGCAGCTATGTCTACACGCTGACCTCGCCGGTTACCGAGCCGACGGCCAATAACGGTGCCGACACGGTGAACGCAGCCGAGAGCTTCACCTATCGGGTGACCGACGCCCAGGGCAACACCGCGACCGGCACGATCAACATCAATATCGTCGACGACGTGCCGACGGCGACGGCGGACAGCGGCAATGTGAACGAGGGCGCGCTGCTGACGGTCGCGGCTTCTGGCGTGCTGTCGAACGATGTTGCCGGCGCGGACGGCTTTACGGCCGGCGGCGGGGTTGTCGGGGTCCGGGCGGAGGGCGGCGACCCGACGACGGCAGTGTCGGGCGGTGTCGGGACCAACATTGCGGGGCTGCACGGCACGCTGCATCTGAATGCCGACGGCGGCTACACCTATCAGTCGACGGCGGACAACATCACGGCGAACACCACCGACGTGTTCGTCTACACGATCAAGGACGGCGACGGCGACCTGTCGACGACGACGCTGACGATCAACCTTGCCAACGCCACGGTTCTTGCGCCGACGGACAACGACGTCACGGTCAACGAGAACGCGCTCGACACGACGATCACCGGGTCCGACCTGGCGGCCGGGACGATTACCGGCAGCCTTGGCACCGACCAGTCCGCTGGAGACCGATGCGAGCAACCAGCTCAACGGATCGGGCGGGTTCGGCACGCTGACCTATGCGCTGGTGAGCGGCGGCAACGCGGCGACGGCGGGGACCTTCGGCACGATCCAGGTCCATGCCGATGGCAGCTATGTCTACACGCTGACCTCGCCGGTTACCGAGCCGACGGCCAATAACGGTGCCGACACGGTGAACGCAGCCGAGAGCTTCACCTATCGGGTGACCGACGCCCAGGGCAACACCGCGACCGGCACGATCAACATCAACATCGTCGACGACGTGCCGACGGCGACGGCGGACAGCGGCAATGTGAACGAGGGCGCGCTGCTGACGGTCGCGGCTTCTGGCGTGCTGTCGAACGACGTTGCCGGAGCGGACGGCTTTACGGCCGGCGGCGGGGTTGTCGGGGTCCGGGCGGAGGGCGGCGACCCGACGACAGCAGTGTCGGGCGGTGTCGGGACCAACATTGCGGGGCTGCACGGCACGCTGCATCTGAATGCCGACGGCGGCTACACCTATCAGTCGACGGCGGACAACATCACGGCGAACACCACCGACGTGTTCGTCTACACCATCAAGGACGGCGACGGCGACCTGTCGACGACGACGCTGACGATCAACCTTGCCAACGCCACGGTTCTTGCGCCGACGGACAACGACGTCACGGTCAACGAGAACGCGCTGGACCTCAACAAGGACGGTGCGGACTTGCGGCGGGGACGGTGACGGGCAGCCTTGGCCCAGCCCGTCCGGCTGGAGACCGATGCGAGCAACCAGCTCAACGGATCGGGCGGGTTCGGCACGCTGACCTATGCGCTGGTGAGCGGCGGCAACGCGGCGACGGCGGGGACCTTCGGCACGATCCAGGTCCATGCCGATGGCAGCTATGTCTACACGCTGACCTCGCCGGTTACCGAGCCGACGGCCAATAACGGTGCCGACACGGTGAACGCAGCCGAGAGCTTCACCTATCGGGTGACCGACGCCCAGGGCAACACCGCGACCGGCACGATCAACATCAATATCGTCGACGACGTGCCGACGGCGACGGCGGACAGCGGCAATGTGAACGAGGGCGCGCTGCTGACGGTCGCGGCTTCTGGCGTGCTGTCGAACGACGTTGCCGGCGCGGACGGCTTTACGGCCGGCGGCGGGGTTGTCGGGGTCCGGGCGGAGGGCGGCGACCCGACGACAGCAGTGTCGGGCGGTGTCGGGACCAACATTGCGGGGCTGCACGGCACGCTGCATCTGAATGCCGACGGCGGCTACACCTATCAGTCGACGGCGGACAACATCACGGCGAACACCACCGACGTGTTCGTCTACACCATCAAGGACGGCGACGGCGACCTGTCGACGACGACGCTGACGATCAACCTTGCCAACGCCACGGTTCTTGCGCCGACGGACAACGACGTCACGGTCAACGAGGCCGCGCTCGACACGACGATCACCGGGTCCGACCTGGCGGCCGGGACGATTACCGGCAGCCTTGGCACCACCAGTCCGCTGGAGACCGATGCGAGCAACCAGCTCAACGGATCGGGCGGGTTCGGCACGCTGACCTATGCGCTGGTGAGCGGCGGCAACGCGGCGACGGCGGGGACCTTCGGCACGATCCAGGTCCATGCCGATGGCAGCTATGTCTACACGCTGACCTCGCCGGTTACCGAGCCGACGGCCAATAACGGTGCCGACACGGTGAACGCAGCCGAGAGCTTCACCTATCGGGTGACCGACGCCCAGGGCAACACCGCGACCGGCACGATCAACATCAATATCGTCGACGACGTGCCGACGGCGACGGCGGATAGCGGCAATGTGAACGAGGGCGCGCTGCTGACGGTCGCGGCTTCTGGCGTGCTGTCGAACGATGTTGCCGGCGCGGACGGCTTTACGGCCGGCGGCGGGGTTGTCGGGGTCCGGGCGGAGGGCGGCGACCCGACGACAGCAGTGTCGGGCGGTGTCGGGACCAACATTGCGGGGCTGCACGGCACGCTGCATCTGAATGCCGACGGCGGCTACACCTATCAGTCGACGGCGGACAACATCACGGCGAACACCACCGACGTGTTCGTCTACACCATCAAGGACGGCGACGGCGACCTGTCGACGACGACGCTGACGATCAATCTGACGGACAGCGGGATCACGGCGCCGGCGGACAATGACGTGACGGTCAACGAGGCCGCGCTCGACACGACGATCACCGGGTCCGACCTGGCGGCCGGGACGATTACCGGCAGCCTTGGCACCACCAGTCCGCTGGAGACCGATGCGAGCAACCAGCTCAACGGATCGGGCGGGTTCGGCACGCTGACCTATGCGCTGGTGAGCGGCGGCAACGCGGCGACGGCGGGGACCTTCGGCACGATCCAGGTCCATGCCGATGGCAGCTATGTCTACACGCTGACCTCGCCGGTTACCGAGCCGACGGCCAATAACGGTGCCGACACGGTGAACGCAGCCGAGAGCTTCACCTATCGGGTGACCGACGCCCAGGGCAACACCGCGACCGGCACGATCAACATCAACATCGTCGACGACGTGCCGACGGCGACGGCGGACAGCGGCAATGTGAACGAGGGCGCGCTGCTGACGGTCGCGGCTTCTGGCGTGCTGTCGAACGATGTTGCCGGCGCGGACGGCTTTACGGCCGGCGGCGGGGTTGTCGGGGTCCGGGCGGAGGGCGGCGACCCGACGACAGCAGTGTCGGGCGGTGTCGGGACCAACATTGCGGGGCTGCACGGCACGCTGCATCTGAATGCCGACGGCGGCTACACCTATCAGTCGACGGCGGACAACATCACGGCGAACACCACCGACGTGTTCGTCTACACCATCAAGGACGGCGACGGCGACCTGTCGACGACGACGCTGACGATCAACCTTGCCAACGCCACGGTTCTTGCGCCGACGGACAACGACGTCACGGTCAACGAGAACGCGCTCGACACGACGATCACCGGGTCCGACCTGGCGGCCGGGACGATTACCGGCAGCCTTGGCACCACCAGTCCGCTGGAGACCGATGCGAGCAACCAGCTCAACGGATCGGGCGGGTTCGGCACGCTGACCTATGCGCTGGTGAGCGGCGGCAACGCGGCGACGGCGGGGACCTTCGGCACGATCCAGGTCCATGCCGATGGCAGCTATGTCTACACGCTGACCTCGCCGGTTACCGAGCCGACGGCCAATAACGGTGCCGACACGGTGAACGCAGCCGAGAGCTTCACCTATCGGGTGACCGACGCCCAGGGCAACACCGCGACCGGCACGATCAACATCAACATCGTCGACGACGTGCCGACGGCGACGGCGGATAGCGGCAATGTGAACGAGGGCGCGCTGCTGACGGTCGCGGCTTCTGGCGTGCTGTCGAACGATGTTGCCGGCGCGGACGGCTTTACGGCCGGCGGCGGGGTTGTCGGGGTCCGGGCGGAGGGCGGCGACCCGACGACAGCAGTGTCGGGCGGTGTCGGGACCAACATTGCGGGGCTGCACGGCACGCTGCATCTGAATGCCGACGGCGGCTACACCTATCAGTCGACGGCGGACAACATCACGGCGAACACCACCGACGTGTTCGTCTACACCATCAAGGACGGCGACGGCGACCTGTCGACGACGACGCTGACGATCAACCTTGCCAACGCCACGGTTCTTGCGCCGACGGACAACGACGTCACGGTCAACGAGAACGCGCTGGACCTCGACAAGGACGGTGCGGATCTTGTGGCCGGGACGGTGACGGGCAGCCTTGAGCCCGGCCCGGTCACGGCTGGAGACCGATGCGAGCAACCAGCTCAACGGATCGGGCGGGTTCGGCACGCTGACCTATGCGCTGGTGAGCGGCGGCAACGCGGCGACGGCGGGGACCTTCGGCACGATCCAGGTCCATGCCGATGGCAGCTATGTCTACACGCTGACCTCGCCGGTTACCGAGCCGACGGCCAATAACGGTGCCGACACGGTGAACGCAGCCGAGAGCTTCACCTATCGGGTGACCGACGCCCAGGGCAACACCGCGACCGGCACGATCAACATCAATATCGTCGACGACGTGCCGACGGCGACGGCGGACAGCGGCAATGTGAACGAGGGCGCGCTGCTGACGGTCGCGGCTTCTGGCGTGCTGTCGAACGATGTTGCCGGCGCGGACGGCTTTACGGCCGGCGGCGGGGTTGTCGGGGTCCGGGCGGAGGGCGGCGACCCGACGACAGCAGTGTCGGGCGGTGTCGGGACCAACATTGCGGGGCTGCACGGCACGCTGCATCTGAATGCCGACGGCGGCTACACCTATCAGTCGACGGCGGACAACATCACGGCGAACACCACCGACGTGTTCGTCTACACCATCAAGGACGGCGACGGCGACCTGTCGACGACGACGCTGACGATCAACCTTGCCAACGCCACGGTTCTTGCGCCGACGGACAACGACGTCACGGTCAACGAGGCCGCGCTCGACACGACGATCACCGGGTCCGACCTGGCGGCCGGGACGATTACCGGCAGCCTTGGCACCACCAGTCCGCTGGAGACCGATGCGAGCAACCAGCTCAACGGATCGGGCGGGTTCGGCACGCTGACCTATGCGCTGGTGAGCGGCGGCAACGCGGCGACGGCGGGGACCTTCGGCACGATCCAGGTCCATGCCGATGGCAGCTATGTCTACACGCTGACCTCGCCGGTTACCGAGCCGACGGCCAATAACGGTGCCGACACGGTGAACGCAGCCGAGAGCTTCACCTATCGGGTGACCGACGCCCAGGGCAACACCGCGACCGGCACGATCAACATCAACATCGTCGACGACGTGCCGACGGCGACGGCGGACAGCGGCAATGTGAACGAGGGCGCGCTGCTGACGGTCGCGGCTTCTGGCGTGCTGTCGAACGATGTTGCCGGCGCGGACGGCTTTACGGCCGGCGGCGGGGTTGTCGGGGTCCGGGCGGAGGGCGGCGACCCGACGACAGCAGTGTCGGGCGGTGTCGGGACCAACATTGCGGGGCTGCACGGCACGCTGCATCTGAATGCCGACGGCGGCTACACCTATCAGTCGACGGCGGACAACATCACGGCGAACACCACCGACGTGTTCGTCTACACCATCAAGGACGGCGACGGCGACCTGTCGACGACGACGCTGACGATCAACCTTGCCAACGCCACGGTTCTTGCGCCGACGGACAACGACGTCACGGTCAACGAGAACGCGCTCGACACGACGATCACCGGGTCCGACCTGGCGGCCGGGACGATTACCGGCAGCCTTGGCACCACCAGTCCGCTGGAGACCGATGCGAGCAACCAGCTCAACGGATCGGGCGGGTTCGGCACGCTGACCTATGCGCTGGTGAGCGGCGGCAACGCGGCGACGGCGGGGACCTTCGGCACGATCCAGGTCCATGCCGATGGCAGCTATGTCTACACGCTGACCTCGCCGGTTACCGAGCCGACGGCCAATAACGGTGCCGACACGGTGAACGCAGCCGAGAGCTTCACCTATCGGGTGACCGACGCCCAGGGCAACACCGCGACCGGCACGATCAACATCAACATCGTCGACGACGTGCCGACGGCGACGGCGGACAGCGGCAATGTGAACGAGGGCGCGCTGCTGACGGTCGCGGCTTCTGGCGTGCTGTCGAACGATGTTGCCGGCGCGGACGGCTTTACGGCCGGCGGCGGGGTTGTCGGGGTCCGGGCGGAGGGCGGCGACCCGACGACAGCAGTGTCGGGCGGTGTCGGGACCAACATTGCGGGGCTGCACGGCACGCTGCATCTGAATGCCGACGGCGGCTACACCTATCAGTCGACGGCGGACAACATCACGGCGAACACCACCGACGTGTTCGTCTACACCATCAAGGACGGCGACGGCGACCTGTCGACGACGACGCTGACGATCAACCTTGCCAACGCCACGGTTCTTGCGCCGACGGACAACGACGTCACGGTCAACGAGAACGCGCTCGACACGACGATCACCGGGTCCGACCTGGCGGCCGGGACGATTACCGGCAGCCTTGGCACCACCAGTCCGCTGGAGACCGATGCGAGCAACCAGCTCAACGGATCGGGCGGGTTCGGCACGCTGACCTATGCGCTGGTGAGCGGCGGCAACGCGGCGACGGCGGGGACCTTCGGCACGATCCAGGTCCATGCCGATGGCAGCTATGTCTACACGCTGACCTCGCCGGTTACCGAGCCGACGGCCAATAACGGTGCCGACACGGTGAACGCAGCCGAGAGCTTCACCTATCGGGTGACCGACGCCCAGGGCAACACCGCGACCGGCGCGATCAACATCAACATCGTCGACGATGTTCCGCAGCCCATCGCTCCGAAATCGCTGACCGCGACGAACGTAGCGGGGCGTTCGGCAACGGCGGCTCTCGATTCCGATGGCAACATCGATAACAATGTCGGCGCCGATCAACTTGGAACGGTGCGGTTCCCGGCATCGTTGAATAACTTCGATTCTGGACAGACTTCCGGCGGCATACCGATCATCTATACGGTCTCTGGCAACGGCCATTTACTGACCGGTACGGCCGGAGGGAGCACTGTCTTCACCATCACGCTCAACCTGGACGGGAGCCTTGCCGCCGCGAACGATACCTACACCCTCAATATGTCCCGTATCGTCGATACTGAGTCCTCAATCAACTTCAATGGCGCGACCTTTACCTTCACTGGCGGCAATACGGCATGGGCCGGGTTTGTGCCCACTGGACAGGGGTTTGGCCAGACACCTGTTCCGGACGGCAGCGACGACCTCCTGCTGACGCCCGTCGGCGCTGGGGACACAATCAATGGAAATGCGAATTCGGCTGGTGTCTCCGGTGGCGGTAACGGACAACAGATTGGAACCGGCGAAGGGATTCGCCTGGATTATGTCAACGATCTCACCGGCAATCCCGCAGGTTCTGGTGGTTACAACGTTCCCGCCAATCGCGACTTTGTCTTTGCGGACCACTATGAGGTGAATGGCGCCGCGATTTCATTTGGTGGCATTAACGTAGGATCGGCAGCGGCGCGTTTCACAGCAAAAGACGATCCCGATGGGAACGATGCCGTGGGCGATGGACTTGTGGATCACATCACCTCCGTAGCAATTAGCTTCGGCGGGGAATCCAAGGCTGTAGCTCTTGGCGCCTTTGTTAATCCCGTTATTGTCGGCAGCCATTCCTTTACGATCGACGCCCAGGCTGATGGGTCTGTGATCGTCGGCGGGCTGGTAAGCAATGCATCAATCGCCACCTATACGGCCGACGGGTTCAACAGTCTCGAGGTCGCCTACGTATCGGGCAACGCATTTAACATCACGGGTTTTGGCACCGCCTCTGTCCTCGCAGCACCGGTTAGTTTCAATGTGCCTGTGGAACTCGTCGATGCCGATGGTGACGTAGCCGCTAGCAGTATTGGCGTGACGTTGAACCCTCCCTTGACCGTCACGATCACCGACGACCAGGCTGGTACGGCTAACATCGCTAGCGGCAGCATTCTCTATTCTTTCCAGTTCAGCGAGATAGTGAGCGGCTTTGACGCAGCCGACATCACGGTTGTCAACGGAACCAAGGGTGCGTTCACGGCGGTCGATGGCGACGCCTACACGCTAGTGGTGACGCCGTTGGCAGACTTCCAAGGCATTCTGACCGTGGGTGTGGCGGCTGGCGTCGCCTTCGATGCGGCCGTCACCCCGAACCTGGCGGCGGACCTGTCGGTGCAGGCAGTGGACACGCTCGCGCCGGTGGCGAGCATTATCCTTGACGCCATCACGGCCGACAACATCGTCAACGCGGCGGAGGCTGCCGGTACGGTTGCCGTGACCGGCACGGTGGGCGGCGACGTGCAGGTTGGCGACACCGTCACCCTGACGGTCAATGGCAACCCCTCCTACACCGGCCAGGTGCAGGCGGGCTTGACGTTCAGCATCGACGTGGCGGGCAGCGATCTTGCGGCCGACACCAACGTGCATGCCAGCGTGAACACGGCCGACGCGGCGGGCAACACCGCCACGGCGATCGCCGACCAGGCTTACACGGTCGACACGGTGGCGCCGGTGGCGAGCATTATCCTTGACGCCATCACGGCCGACAACATCGTCAACGCGGCGGAGGCTGCCGGTACGGTTGCCGTGACCGGCACGGTGGGCGGCGACGTGCAGGTTGGCGACACCGTCACCCTGACGGTCAATGGCAACCCCTCATACACCGGCCAGGTGCGGGCGGGCTTGATGTTCAGCATCGACGTGGCGGGAAGCGATCTTGCGGCCGACACCAACGTGCATGCCAGCGTCACGGCGACTGACGCGGCGGGCAACGCCACGACGGCGACCGACGACCAGGCTTACACGGTCGACGATGCTGCAGTAATCAGCGGCACTACATCGGGCAACGTGACGGAAGCCGGCGGCATCGCCAACGCTACGCCCGGCATACCCACCGCCACCGGCGATCTCAACGCAATCGATATCGACAATGCGGCCGATGCCTGGCAGGCGGTAGCGGCCGGCGCCGCCACCGCCAATGGCTACGGCAGCTACGCGCTGTCAACGACCGGGGTGTGGACCTACACACTCGACGACAACAATCCGGCGGTGCAGGCGCTCAACGACACCGCCACGCTCTCCGACAGCTTTACGGCGTTGACCGCGGACGGCACCGCGCAGGTCGTGACCATCACCATCGCGGCGCAGAACGACGCGGCCGTCATTACCGGCGACACCACGGGGAGCGTGGTCGGAGCCGGCGGCGTGGCCGACGCCTCGCCCGGCACTTCGTTTGTGGTCGGGGACCTCGATGCCGCCGACGTCGACAACACGTCGGACAGTTGGAATGCAATCGATACGCCGACGCTGAGCGCCAACGGTTATGGGACCTTCACGATCGATGCAGCGGGCCTGTGGGTATACATACTTGATAATGGCAATCCGGCCGTGCAGGCACTCAATGTCGGCGACTCGCTGACCGACACGTTCACCGCCACGACCGTCGACGGCACCACCCAGCTGGTGACCATCACCATCAATGGCAGCAACGACGCCGCGGTGATCACCGGCCCCGTGACCGGAACGGTGGTGGAGGCCGGCGGCATCGCCAACGGCACGCCGGGCACCCCGACCGCGACCGGCGATCTCCATTCCGCCGATGTCGACAACACGAGCGACTGGCAGGCGGTAGCGGCCGGCGCCGCCACCGCCAATGGCTACGGCAGCTACGCGCTGTCAACGACCGGGGTGTGGACCTACACACTCGACGACAACAATCCGGCGGTGCAGGCGCTCAATGTCGGCGACACGCTGACCGATCGCTTTACCGTCACCACGATCGACGGCACCCCCCAGTTGGTGATAGTCACCATCAACGGCGCCAACGACGCGGCCGTCATTACCGGCGGCGCCACGGGGAGCCTAATCGAGGCCACCGGCGTCGCCAATGGTACGCCGGGCACCGAGATCGCAACCGGTCATCTGAACTCGACCGACGTGGACAATCCGGATGATGCCTGGAACCCAGTCGGCGCGTCGTTGCGGGGCGACAACAGTTTCGGCAGCTACACGCTCACCACCACCGGCGTGTGGACTTACACGCTGGACAACAGCAACGCCGCGGTGCAGGCGCTCAATGTCGGGCAGACGCTGACCGACACGTTCACCGCCACCACGGTCGACGGCACCCAGCAGCTGGTGACCATCACCATCAACGGCGGCAATGATGTGGCGGTGATCAGCGGCGTCGCCAACGGATCGGTGACCGAGGCCGGCGGCGTCGCCAACGGCACACCGGGCATCCCGATCGCAACCGGCGACCTGAACTCGACGGATGTCGACAACCCGAGCAATGCCTGGACCGCGGTTGACACGGCGATCGCAAGCACTAAAGGCTTCGGCACCTATACGCTCACGGCCGCCGGGTTGTGGACCTACACGCTCGACAACAGCAATGCGGACGTGCAGGCGCGCAATGTGGAGCAGATACTGAGCGATACGTTTACGGTCTTCACGATCGACGGCACTTCGCAGGTCGTCACCATCACCATCCATGGCACCAACGACGCCGCCGTCGTCAGCGGTGCCACCACGGGAAGCGTGGTCGAGGCCGGCGGTATTGATAATGGCAGCCCCGGCACGCCCACCGTTACCGGCGACCTCAATTTCACCGACGTCGACGATCCGAACGACGCTTGGACGGTGGTCGGCACGCCGATCGCGAGCGCCAGCGGATACGGCAGCTACACGCTTACAGCGGCCGGAATCTGGACCTATACGCTCAACGACAGCCATGCAGCCGTGCAGGCGCTCAGTGCCGGGCAGACGCTGACCGATACGTTCACCGTCGCCACGGTCGACGGCACGGCTCAGCTGGTGACCATCACCATCAACGGCGCCAACGACGCCGCGGTGATCAGCGGCGTCGCCGACGGCGCCGTCGTGGAGGCCGGCGGTGTCGCCAACGCCACGCCGGGCACGCCCACCGCGACTGGCGATCTCAATGCAAGCGATGTTGACAATACGAACGATGCCTGGGCCGCCGTCAGCTCGCCGGCCGCCAGCGCCAGCGGTTTCGGCAGCTACACGCTGACCGACGCAGGCGTCTGGACCTATACACTCAACAACAGTAATCCGGCTGTGCAGGCACTCAACGTCGACGACACCCTCATCGACACGTTCACCGTCGCCACGGTCGACGGCACCGCCCAGCTGGTGACCGTCACCATCAACGGCGCCAACGACGCAGCTGTAGTCACCGGCGCGACGACGGGGAGCGTGAAAGAGGAAGGCGGAGTGGGTTCCGGGATACCGGGCATCCCGATCGCTGTCGGCCATCTGGACGCCGGCGAAGTGGACAACCCGCCAGACGACTGGACCCCGGTCGCCACACCCACGCCAGGCGTCAACGGCTACGGCACCTACACTCTGACGGCGGCCGGCGTCTGGACCTACGCGCTGGACAACAGCAACCTGGCCGTGCAGGCGCTCAGCACCGGGCAGACGCTGACCGATACGTTCACCGCCGTTACGGTTGACGGCACGCCCCAGGTGGTCACCATCACCATACATGGCACCGACGACGCGGCGGTGATCAGCGGCGACTTCTTCGGGACGGTGCTCGAGGCCGGCGGTTTCGCCAACGGAACGCCGGGCATACCCACCGCCACCGGAGCTCTGAATGCCGCCGACGCCGACAGTCCGCCGGCCTGGACGCCCGTCGTCACGCTGACACCAGGCGACGACGGCTTCGGCAGCTACACCCTGACGGCGCCCGGCGTCTGGACCTACACGCTGGACGATAGCAACACAACGGTGCAGGCGCTCAATCCGGACGAGACCCTGACCGACACCTTCACGGCCAGGACAGTGGACGGCAGCACACAGCTGATCACCATCACCATCCACGGCGCCAACGACGCTGCCGTCATAATTGGTCCCGTGACCGGTACGGTAACCGAGGCCGGCGGCGTCGCCAACGGCACGCCGGGCACCCCGACCGCGACCGGTAATCTGAACTCGGCCGATGTCGACAATCCCAACGACGCCTGGGAACCAGACGGCACGTCGTTGCGGGGCGACAGCGGCTTCAGCTCGTACACGGTGACGGCGGACGGCGTCTGGACCTACACGCTAGACAACAGCAATCCGGCCGTGCAGGCACTCAACGTCGGGCAGACGCTGACCGATACGCTAACCGCCATCACGGTCGACGGCACCGAGCAACGGGTGACGATCACCATCAACGGCGCCAACGACGCCGCAGTGATCACCGGCAAGACGACGGGGAGCGTGATCGAGGCCGGCGGTGTCAATAACGGCACGCCGGGCGCTCCGACCGCGACCGGCGACCTCAACTCCACCGATGTCGACAACCCGAACGATGCCTGGGCTGCCGTCAGCTCGCCAACCACCAGCGGCTTCGGCAGCTATGCTCTGACAGCCACAGGCGTCTGGACCTATACGCTCGACAACAGCAACGCCACGGTGCAGGCGCTCAATGTCGGGCAGACGCTGACCGACACCTTCACCGCCATCACGGTTGACGGCACCCAGCAGCTGGTCACAATCAGCATCAACGGCGCGAACGACGCCCCAGTGATCAGCGGCGTCGCCAACGGGTCGGTGACCGAAGCCGGCGGCGTCAATAACGGTTCGCCGGGCACCCCGACCGCGACAGGCAATCTGACCTCGACCGACGTCGACAATCCCAACGCCCTCTGGGATTCCATCGGCACGCCGTTGCCGAGCGAATTCGGCAGCTACACGCTGACGGCGGCCGGAGTTTGGACCTACACGCTGGACAACGACAATCCCGCCGTGCAGGCGCGCAATGTAGGGCAGACGCTGACCGATACGTTCACCGTCGCGACGATCGACGGCACCCAGCAGCCGGTGACCATCACCATCAGCGGCGCCGACGATGCTGCCGTCATCACTGGCCCTGTGACCGGCACTGTGCTGGAGGCGGGCGACGTCAACAACAGTAACCTCGGCACGCCGACCGCCACCGGCGATCTGAACTCCCTCGACATCGACAATCCGAACGACATCTGGACGGCGGTAGCGGCCGGCGCCGTCAGCGCCAGCGGCTTCGGCAGCTACGCTCTGACAGCCACAGGCGTCTGGACCTATACGCTCGACAACAGCAACGCCACGGTGCAGGCGCTCAATGTCGGGCAGACGCTGACCGACACCTTCACTGCCACCACGGCCGGCGGCACCCAGCAGCTGGTGACCATCACCATCGACGGCAGCAACGATACCCCTGCGGCCGTGGCCGACAACAACGCCGGGGATCCGGTGACCGAGAGCGGCGTCAATCCAGGCAACACGCCGTTTGCCGGCGACCCCTCGGCGGCCGGCAACGTGCTGAACAACGACCTTGACGTGGACAGCGGCGATATCAAAGCGGTGGTTGCCGTCAACGGCGAAGCAACCAACGTCGGCCATCCGCTGATCGGCACCTACGGCACGCTGACGCTTCTGGCCAACGGCAGCTGGAGCTACGCTCTCGACAACGCCGACCCCGACACCAATGCGCTGGCGCAGGGGCAGACCGCCACCGACGTCTTCACCTACACCATGGCCGACGCCAGCGGTGCCACCTCGTCCGCACCCCTCACCATCGTCATCACCGGAACCAATGACGCGCCGGACATCATTCTTCATAGCGGCGATAGCGCTACAGCAAATTTGCCCGAAACCGGTGCGGGCCTGACGACGAGCGGCACCATGACCGTCGGGGATCCCGACCTCACCGATGCAGTCACCGCATCGGTGACCGCGGTCGCACTCAGCGGGACGACTGGTGGGCTGACGGCCGCCGACGTGCTGGGAATGTTGTCAGTGCCCCTCGGCTCGATTGCGGCCGATCCCGGGGATACGGATAACCTTGGCTGGACGTTCAATTCCGGCGCGCAGGCCTTCAACTTCCTGAACTCGGCCGACACGCTGACGCTTGCCTACACGGTGCAGGCGACCGATGGCAGCGCCTCTGACGTGCAAACCGTGACGATCAACATCACCGGCGCGGGCGCACATGAAGACACCATCCTCGTGTCCGATTCGACGACGGTGGTTGTGCCGTGGAGCGCGCTGCTCGCCAATGACAGCGATCCGAACGCCACCATTACCGGCGTCACGGGCCTGGATGGCATTAGCGGCGGAACGATCCCAGTCACCCTCGACGCGATCGCGAAAACAATCACCTTCAACACGCCCGACATCGGCGAAGTTACCGGCAACTTCACCTACACGGTCTCCGATGGCTCGACCGCGACGGTCCATGTGGGCGTCATGCAGGTCGGCGGGGGCCTACCCGTCGATCTGTCACGGGAGACTTATGATTTCTCGTATATGTTCCCTGGCAACAGCAACGGCAGCGATACGTTCAGCAACGGCAACGATTTGTTCATCGGCGGCCCGGGTACGGACTATTTCTTCGGTGGCAAGGGCACCGACATCTATCAGTTTCGATTCACCGGCGGCGGCAACGATCAGATCAACGAATCCATTCTAGGAGGCAAGGGCAGCGACATCATCGAGATCACGACACCCGTCGGTGCCTCGTATTCAGATCTCAATTTTCAGCGTGTCGACGCTGACTCGGGTGGATCGCTTGACGATCTTCTGATCACTTACAACGGCCAGTCCATCACCGTCATCAACCAATTTTCCGGAGAAAAGGGCAACGACGTCGGAATTGAAACTATGTCGTTCGATGGCGGAAACTATGCCGGTTACTCGCTGGGCACGGGTCCCTATAACATCCTTAGCACGTCTGGCGGTGACGATATTGTCGCCGGGACCAGCGGCAACGACAACCTGAACGGTGGCAGCGGCGGAAACGATCTTATCTTTGCCGGTGCAGGCGATGACACCGTCGATGGCGGCAGTGGCAATGACTTGCTGGTCGGCGGAGCGGGCGCCGATCACTTCGTTTATAACGCGACCACTGATGGGCTCGACCAAATAGTGGACTTCACGCCAGGAACCGATGTGCTGGACTTCAAGCAGAGCGCCTTTGGCAACTTGCCGCTCGGACCACTTACCGACGGGACGAATTTTGAGGCCAATGCAACGGGCACGTCGAACCTCGCTGGGCCTGAGTTCGTCTATAATACTGCGTCGCACGTTCTCTCATACGATGCGGACGGAGCAGCAGGCCTAGCAGCTATCCAGATGGCACATCTTGAGAACGGCGTGCCACTGGTGGCCGCCAATATTCATGTTGTCGCCTGATTAAACGTCTGGTGCTATCGAAGCAGGTCCGGCCCGCCAGTGTGTGTGTGGCGGGCCCGATTCGTTGCAGCGGGTGTTTTCCCCGCTGCATGTGTCTCAGCGCGATTTCATTTTCAGGAGGCGCGCCTCATCCAGAGCTCGGATGGCGCGGTTGCGACGTCGCCGAGCCCGGTTCTCATACCGATCGAATATCGCAAGCTGCCTTGATTCCTGCAGTAGAATAAGCGCGAACTTCTCCGCGCCTTCCGGAAACTGGTCCAAGCGGTCAATTATACCCTGGAAGAAAGGAATACCGGTCATCCGACCCAGCAGGTTTCGCCGCAGGAGCTCTTGTTTTAGCCGAACGGTCGAGAGCTTTTGGTAGTCGCTTTGGCCAAGCTTATCAGCCAGAAAGCGGTCCCGCGCTCGGCGCACCCGGAGCATGTCGATCTGTGCTTCAGCCACCAAACGTACGTGTCGTTCTAGCTGCGCGTCACCAGGCTGGGTGCCGCTGATCGCTTCGGCGAGTCGCTCCACTTCGGGCGAAAACACTTCGAGATCAGCAATCGGCACATTGAGGCCGTGGCGCAGCGCGTTGCGCGCCGAGCGCGCGCGGCCCGCTGAGGTTTTCGGTCCAGTGCTAGCCCGCACGTTCGTTCGATTGGTCCGGACCTTGCGTGCGCTGGTCATCCAGCACCTTCGACGGGAACGACAGCATCATGTTCAATCTGCTGTACCACTCGCTGCAGCGTTTGACCGAAAACGGATCGCCGCCGTTCGATCTCGCGCTGCGCTGCATTCCTCCGAGCCTCGGCTCTCGAGATCGCGATATCTATCCGCTCGATCTGATCGAGGCACGCCACGAACGAATGTGCCATGACATCATCCATCGTTAGGCCGTGGTCCTTTAAGAATTTCTCGACCTTTTTGACCGCGGCTGGCTCCCCTGCCGACCATCTCGCGATCAAACCGTCCATGCCGAATTTTTCATCACGGTCGTGATAGAGCTTATGCAGTCCGCGTCCAACCGATGAGGACAGTAGAGCGACCTTTACTCGCCGCAGACGCAGAATCTCCCAAACCAGATCGACGATGTCATGCACCCAGATCTCTTCAATGATGTCTTTGGGATTGACGGCTCCGGTTACGCGTGCCAGCAGCGTGTCATAGACCTCCTGGCTTTCGCCGTCGAGCAGCGGTGGCGGCCCAAAAATTTCCAGATGATCCGCTGCAATAGTGCCTCCATCGGTTGGAGGCACTGTCGCAAGTTCAGTTTGCTCTTTGTCTTCAATCATGATTTCCCCCATCGGTTGCCGCCACGGTCACGAGTTGGCTTTGACGGGGCACGTGGTATTTTTGGTTGAAAACGCAATGTCACATGCTCGAAATTATTTGTTCAAGAAAAAAACGAATCTTAGGTCGTTTTACTTGACAACGTGCCTTGTGCCGACTGCGAATCCGCCTAGCCAGTCGAACCGGTGACCGAGCATTCCGTGGAGGTGACCGGCCATAGCCTCCGCAAAGCGGTCCAAGTCCGGTGCTTCCTCTTGGTGCTGCTGGTGTCAATTTTCGTATTGTCGATCACAGCGCCGGTAAGCTTTGGATCGCTTGAATGTGAGCGTGTTTGACTTTTAAAATTGCGCAAAAGAATTTTGCCCGCCGATTTTCGTGCATTACTGTTGTCATTTCCTTCGACCCGGAGCAGTACGCTATCGGTCACAAGAGTCTTCTGAGGTGTCCTCACCAGAAGCCACGTTTGCGAGAGAAGTCCATCGATAGTGCGAGCGTCGATAACGTTTGGCGGACCGGCCCAGGCGCAATCCCTCAAGCGAGAACAGCGTCTGCCGAACCTGGCGCCATAGCGCCGCTTCGTAACGCCCTAAGCGTTCAAATGCCTCGTCGGTGAGATTGATCACGCGCAGAAAGCAGCGTGCCAATGCGGTTTGGGTCTCTTGCAACCCCGTGCCTTTGGTAGGGGCGACGCCAACATCGCCGTGGCCCCGGATGTTGGCTGGCGCAACGTGAATGCCGACCAAGCGGGTCGGAGGCGAGGGGGAGGACACGGGTTGCGGGCCGCTGTCGTGCTCCTTTTTGATTTGGAACAATGCCGTCTCGATAGAGGTCGTCCGGCGCAGCCGCCACAGCAGACTCGCCAGCCGCAGGATTAATTCGCGTTCGACCGCCGTTTCGGGATCAAAACTCGCGGCAATGGCTTCTTCGAAAGCCGAGTAATCATCGGCATCTTCCAGCGGCACAATGACGGTCTCGGCGGTCAAGCCGTGGCGAATGGCATTGCGTGAGGAGCGCTGTTTGCCGGCCTTGCTTCTCGGTCCTGTACTGTCTTCGGCATTGCGGCGATTGGCTTCGATTTGTTTGAGCGATGTCATGGTACCGCAGTCGACTGGACGCTGAAGGTATCAGCTTGAATTTGTGCGGGGGACTTCGGGGTGCCGGGATGAGTTTGAGCCCAAAGCTTGTCTGCGATGGGGATTGGATCGATGCCCACTCGTGACCACCAGTGCTTCTCTTTAACCGTGCGATGGATTTCACGATGATGCATGCGGCAGAGCGGCACCGTGAATTCATCGCTCACTTTGCGACCGAGTGCCGTGGGTTGTGTGAAGCGCAGATGATGGGCATCGGAGGGCTGGCGACCGCACACGACACAGGGCTGGGTCGCCACAAACTCGCGGTGAAGCTTGTCGCGCAGTCGGCGCGGTTTGGGCGTGACAGCGTAGTGCTCGAAATCTAGGATGTCTGTGGCGGGCCGGTCAGGGTCTGCGGCTGTATGGTTTGCGTGAGGAGCGACCTCGGATGGTGAGGAGACTTGCGGGGCAGTGGTTTCGCCCTGACGATCATGCACATGCTGCAGTTCGGCGATTTTCCGACGAAATGCATCTTCGATGAGCAGCGCGTCCCCGGCCTGGAGGGTGTTCTTGGCCGCCAAGCCATTAGGCGCCCATTCGTCGATCTGCTCGCTGGAGCCAAGAGCTGAAATTTCTCCGAGTAGCAGGTCGCGAAGGGAGGCGGACGCGTCGGCATCCAGGATCAGTTTTGCGAGAGGAACGCGGGGTTTTCGCTGCGGCCTAGAGGTGGCGATTGCCGTTGTGGCGGCCGCAGCCGCGTGTCCATTACCCGCCCGCCCGCTGGTGGCCGATTGGGGAGCGATTCCAACGTCGCCTTTGAGCTCCTGAGTTAGCAGGTCAGGGGCATCGAGGTCGTCCTCGCCAGCGATCCCCACCAGGGTGAACAGGGCATAGCGCCGGGCATAGGTGAGGGCGGCGCCCATGCGGTGCGGGGCGGCGGTCTCGGAGACCGGGCAGACCGGCCAATCGGATGACACCCATTCCCCGGAGGAGTGCGCCAGCAGGGTGGTCAGCTGGATCAAGCCTGTTTCCTTATCGATAGCCGTTGTCTGAACCACCGCAATTTCATGCTGACCGAGACACTTCCGCACGATCTCCAGGCCCGCCGATAACGAAGCATAGCGGAATGTCCTGTCCGCCTCCCGCGGGAATACGGCAGGTATTGTCGCCGTTAGCAATTTTGCCGGGTTTGTCAGTTCGGCCTGAGCTTTGGCCAAGGCACCTGCAATCGCACCTATGGCCTCGCTAGAGCGTTGCATGGCTGCTTGCTCCGGTGTCGAGAAGATCGAAGCTGACTGCACCGGATTTGGAGCGCTTGGCACGGATACCGTGGCCGCTTACCTCCCTGGCATCCTCCGGCATTAGGCCTTTTAGCTCGGACTTGGACTTTTCGTGTTCGAGGTGGGCCTGTCGCGTGCTCAGAAACACATTGGCGAATTCGGCCCAGGCATTCGATGCGGTCATGTCGACGATGCGCACGGCCTCAATTCGGGGCCGCGGCGGCTCGATGCCGAACAGCCGTGGCGGGTCACCGGTCTCGACGCACCGCCAGAACTTCCTTTCCGCCGTCAGCAGCAGGTGTTGGTAGAGCGGGTCGGCGGGGAGGGTGATTTCCACCCATTTGCCGCCACCCGTAATGATTGAAAGCACCGCCGTGCGGGAAGCCGTGACCCACATGTTGTGCTGCAGCTGGGCCATGTGCTTCTCGGCCGCGCCTTCCTCCGAGAACGACCATGGCAGCATGAACTTGGCCTCGAAGACCGCACCGGTCCCCTCGACCATGCCGTCCAATGTTGCTGCCATCCAGCGCTTGACCGGATGAAACACCTGGCGCTGTACCTCGGTGACGACCTGGCCGGTATTCCGTTCGTACCAGTGCCGATTGAGATTCTCGGTCACGGTGCCGAGCTGGACGATCAGGTTGGCCGAGAGGTCTTCCGGTTCGATTTCGCCGCGTTTCTCCCGCCACAGCCGATGCAGGGCCGCTTCGTCCGAACCCATGATTATCCGGGCGTCTGAGCCGCCGATGAAATGCCTCCTATGCGTCTGGAGAGGAGGCGTTTTCTCTGGAAACATGACAAACGTTCCTTTCGGTTTTGGATCGCAGCGCGCAAAGTCACCGCGAGTTATTTCATTGAGATCAACAGTAAATGTTGATTGGGTG
Source organism: uncultured Alphaproteobacteria bacterium (assembly GCA_963819355.1). Classification (GTDB taxonomy): domain Bacteria; phylum Pseudomonadota; class Alphaproteobacteria; order Rhizobiales; family Xanthobacteraceae; genus Bradyrhizobium. The sequence continues at coordinate 23,050 of CAWFVZ010000037.1, forward strand.
TCATGTCAACAGAAAATGTTGATTCTATTTCACGCGCGCAATGTCGGGGGGCCAGGGGATTGCTGGACCTCACTCAGCCCGAACTTGCGGCCGCGTCGGGCTTAGGGCTTTCCACCATCGTTGACTTCGAGCGTGCGCGGCGCTCGGTTTCAAAGGAGGCAATCGCGATAATCCGCGCGGCCCTTGAACGAGGGGGCATTGAGTTCATTGATGAAAACGGTGGCGGCCCGGGTGTGCGCCTGAAGAAGTCAACAAAGGGAAAAGGCCGCAAGTAGGGATAGCGCGGTGGTATTTGGCGAAACGAACCCAAATTTCTTCAATGATTACATGGGTGCGCAGAAGAACGACGGTGGCCCAGCACGAACCGATGACAAGGAAAACGCGCGCAGGTGGCAACGCTTCAAAGAGGTGAGCGGTCAGCGCTGGGTTAGCCCATCCAAACCGCTCATTCCCCTACCTCGCCGTCGCCTGAGGCGGCCGGCCGATGCCGACATCGCTTCGAGTTGCGGGCGCTTCGCATAGGGCGCTCGCAAAGAGCTGAACGCCGCGATAATTGATCGCGAACAGCGGCGTGAAGCTCGAGGCGTCGGTATCGTCCATCAGATCCGAACGCCGGCTGTCGAGAATAAGCCAATGGCCATCGTGGCGCGCCGCAAGCACGGCATGATCCTGCCGGACGGCGCGATCGCGAACCAGCACCAACTGCAGATCATCACGCGGGAAGCCCGCTTCAGTGAGGGCAACATATTTCGCAATGGCATAATCCTCGCAATCGCCTTTCCCGGTCGCAAAGGTAGCAAGCGGAGCGCTCCAACGGTCGGCTTCGCCATGTTGGGCATAGTCACTGACGTAGCGGATCGCCATATTGACCGCGCGATTAGCCTCATCCAGCCGGTCGCGGCCGGACTGTGCCTTGACGGCGTTGATCAACCGCAGAAACTGCGCGGCGTAAGACGGGCAGTTCTCGGGCCCGCGTCCTCTCGGCAATGATCCAGCACGGCGTGGTCTTTCGCAATGTCGGATTCAATGCCCCGCCACTTGCGCCACAATACTCCCTCCGGTGCGCGGAAGGTAAAGAGACCAAACGGCTCAGTGCCGACGGCCGGTGCTTCCTTCTCTGCAGTCTGGGCATCCGTCGCGGTATTGGACGGCGTCAAGGACGCAAGCCGAAGGGCGCCTGGTCCATGACCGCGTTGCCGATCAAGTTTCGCCAGAACCTCGTTGATCGTGAAGAACGTCGCGGGGGGGCGGGTTAACGTGCGGTCGGAGCCCGGAATGAAACCGCCACTGAATTTCGTCACAACCGTCTGGTCGGCGTACGCGCCAGGCGTTCCGGCACACAAGCCTATCGAAAATGCGATTGCTGCGGCAAATACCGACGAGCCGAGTTTCGGCATCTTCACACGCGGTGTCATCAAGACGTCCCCTTTGTATCAGGAACGTGCGTCGACGTCTTGCGCGTTGGGCCGCGTCCCCGATGCTGTTATCGGGATGGAACCTCGGTCCTTTTCCGCTTAAGCGGAGTTAAGAGGCGCTGCCGTCGGGGCAGATGTCGAAAAGGCGGTCAATCTCCGGTTGGCAAGATCGTTCAAAATTGAACGACTGGATTGGGCGATCAGCTTGAAATAACCGAGCCGCGAGCTCAATGCTCCCGCAAGGCGTCGTCGCGCAGGGTGCGCGCAGGCTTTAGAAGATAGTCTAGAACCGATTTTGCGCCGGTCAGGATTTCGACGGTGGCAACCATGCCGGGAATGATCGGCAGTGGCTTTTCCTCGGTGCCGAGGTGGTTTTTCTCGGTCCGCACCATCACCCGATAAAATGTTTCCGGGCGCTCGGTCTTCTCCTTGTCGTCGACAATGGTATCGGCGCTGATGCGCTCGACCTTGCCTTTTAGCGTGCCATAGACTGACGCATCATATGCGGAGATCTTAACCACGGCATCTTGTTGGGGACGAATAAAGGCGATGTCCTGAGGTCTAATCCGGCCCTCGACCAACAACGAGTCGTCGAGCGGAATGATATCCATCAAATTGGCGCCGGGCTGCACCACCGCGCCGATCGTGGTGACGTTCAATTTGTTAACGATGCCATGTACCGGCGATTTCAAATCAGTCCGCCGTACCCGATCTTGCGCAGACTTGATATTTTCATCGAGGACCGCAAGGTCGCCGCGCGATTTGGCCAGGTCCTCGTCGGCCTGAGAGCGGAAGGAGGTCGTGATATTGGCGATCTTGGATTGAGCCTCGGCGAGCTGGCCCCTCATTTCTGTCGCTTGCCGGTCGAGTCGCAGCATCTCGATTTCGGGCACGACCTTTTGCTCGTAGAGTTTGCGGGTGAGGGCGAGTTCACGGTCGAGCAGCTTGAGTGTTCCGGTGAGCCGTGTGACCTGCTGGTTCAGCACGTCAATATCCTGGGCCACTTTTTGCGACCGCATCTTGAACACGCTGGTTTCCGTTGCGACCGCAGCCGGCACGACCTGATCCAGTTGATCTGGAAACACAACTTCGCTGCGTCCTCTCGCTTCTGCTTCGAGCCGAGCAACTCGCGCCGCCATAGCCGCGCGCCGCTCACGGATTTCGCCGAACTCCGAGGCAAATTTAGTGTCTTCGATTCGCATCAAAGACTGACCCCGCTGAACAATGGCGCCCTCCTGCACGAGGATCGCGCCCACGATACCGCCTTCGAGGCTCTGGACCACCTGGGTTTGTTGCGAGGGCACCACACGTCCATTGCCACGCTTAACTTCGTCCAGCACCGCGAAATGTGCCCATATCAAAAACGTGGCGAGAAGGACGAGGAACGTAAACAGCAGCATGCGCGAGGTGCGGGGGGTACGCAAAGCCGCTGCCGCGCGGATATCGTTAGCAAAGGCAAAGTCAGTAGAGGGCATTGAATTTTTGCGCCTTGGTTGCCGACTATGCGAGTTTGGGTTGGATCGCATCCTCCCGCAAGGGAGCCGGAGCGGGAGCCACGGGTTTGGCTTGCAGGATCGCGAGCACCTTGTCCCGAGGTCCGTCAGCCACCAGACGGCCATTGTCAAACAGCAGCAGCCGGTCGACCATGTTGAGGAGCGAGACGCGGTGCGTCGCGATGATAATGGTCATCTGCTGATCGCGAATGGCTTTCAGTCGTTCCAGGAACTCGGCCTCGCTCCGAATGTCAAAGTGGGCTGTCGGCTCATCGAGGAACAGCACTCGGGGTTTCCGGATTAACACGCGGGCAAGCCCGATCGCCTGCTTCTGGCCTCCCGACAGGCTGCGCCCGCCCTCAGAAATCGGCATATCGTATCCCATCGGATGACCGGCGATGAAGCTCTCGACACCTGACAGGCGTGCCGCGGACAGCACCTCTTCGTCGGTGGCCTCGGGTTTTCCCAGCGTGATGTTGTCGCGCAGCTTTCCGAAGAACAAGTCGATATCCTGCATCGCGAAACCGATGCCGGTACGCAAATCAGCCGGATCGTATTGTCTGGAATCCACCCCATCGACCAAGATGCGGCCTTCCTTGGCTTCATAGAAACCAAGCAGCAGACGCCCGACCGTCGTCTTGCCCGATCCGACCCGTCCGATGATACCGACCCGTTCACCACCGTCGATTTTGAACGAGACCTTTTCCAGCGCGTTGCCCGGAGCAGCCGGATACGCAAAGCTGACATTCTCGAACGCAACTCGTCCTTCCTCGATCTTCCTGGAAACGTAAGCCCGCTGCGGCGATCGCTCTCGTTCTAGCGACATGATGCGGTTGATCGATTTGAGCGATGACAAAGTCTGGGTTCCGCGGGTGATCACCGAGGCAATCCCTGCGATCGGTGCAAGCACTCGGCCCGCCAGCATGTTGGCTGCTACCAGCGCGCCCACCGTGAGTTTGCCGTCGAGGATGAGAAAGACACCGATAACTAAGAGTGACAGGCTGGTGATCTGCTGGGCGACATTGGCGCTCGTCAGCGATAGCGACGACCAGAAATGGACATCCTCGCCGGATCGCGCCGTAGCCGCCACTGAACGCTCATACGCTGTCTGCATGCGGGCTTCTGCGCCGCTGGCACGAATGGTTTCCAGGCCGGACAGGGATTCAACGAGAACGCCGTGACGCGCAGCGGATTCAGCCTGCAGTCGCTTCATCGCGCGATCGAGTGGGCGCTGCAGAACAAAACCAACCACGAGCATGATGGGCAGCATGCAAAGTGGAATCCATGCGAGCGGTCCTGCGATAATAAAAAGAACCCCGACAAAGAGCACGGCAAAGATCAGATCGGTTGCCGACACTACGCTCCCGGAGGTGAAGAACTCGCGCACCGAATCGAAGTCGCGAAGCTGGTTGGCAATGATGCCGACCGAAGCCGGCCGCTGCGCCATTTTCACCGCCATCACATGTTCGAAGATGTTGGCGGCAAGAACCACGTCCACGGTCTTTCCGGTCACGTCAATCATGCGGGATCGCACCGTGCGAATCACAAAATCGAACACGATGGCAAGGCCCATTCCGATCGACAGCGCGATCAGCGAGGGGATGGCGCCATTCGGAATGACTCGGTCGTAAACGCTCATGATGAACAGCGGCATTGCGAGCGCGAGCATGTTGATCAGAAGGGCAGCAAGGGCGATATGGCCGTAGCTTCGCCAATGCGTCTTGACGACAGACCAAAACCAGTGGTTTCGGGGAAGGTCGCCGGCGGCAACGGCGCGCGCATCGGCTTCGGCCGCCGCCCTGACGAGAAAGGCGTAGCCGGTATATTGCGAATTGAGCTCCTTGATTTGCAGGACTTGCGGAGCGCCTGGCATTGCAACAGGGTCGAGAACCTTGGCGCTATTGTTCGTTACATCAACTCCCAAAAGAATGAGCGCGATCCCATTGTTCATGATGAGGACCGCCGGAAGGACCAGAGCAGGGATATCCAGCAGATTCCGTTTTATAGCCTCGGTTTCAAGTCCCGCGCGCCGTGCCGCCCGGTGGTACAGCGCAACGGTTAGCTTCCCATCCAGGATGGGAAGCCCGCCGAGCAAAGCTTCAGGGCTGACAGCTCGCCCATGGTAGGCAGCCAGATAAGTCAGGGACGCCGTGAGAGGATCCCCCCCGAACGTGCTGCCCTGACGTGGAGCGGTGGCGGCCTTCGAATCTGCATTGTCCAGCGTCGGCCGGCCGGCTTCGGTAGCCGGTGTGGGAGCTCGAAATAGCAAGTCGGAATCCTTGATCGTTAACGGTGCAAATGTGCAAATAACAGCGAGATCAGGGAGTTCAGAATACAACAAATAGCGAACAAAATCATGCGCCTATTTGCGCGTTTGATCTGAGAGTTAATTTATAAAATGGAACGGACCCGTTTGGGGGCCTTTTGCTCAAATATTCGAGCGAATTCGCCTATTTGACTGGGGAGAAGGCAGATTGCAGCCAATGCGGCATTCGCGGCGTCGTCGCAGCATAAGAATTCGCAGAGGTGTCTGCGTGGATCACCTTCGGCTCATCCGGACTGCTCGCCTTTTGCTGCGCCAGCCACTCTGAGGCGCCAGGCACAATCGACGAGGCTAGCGCTGATCGGCCCCAACGATCGTTGAAATCTCCAGACTGGGGTTCCACTGCCGCCAAGGCCCCTAACGGCCGAGCTGGAGCACCAACCACGGCATTCGGGACAGGGACATGGAGCGGCTCAGAACCCGTTTGCGGCAAATTCACCCGAAGCGTCGGCAATCCATACGCAGGAAGGCCAAACGAAAGCAGATCGACTGGCGCGGCATCAACCGGAGGCGGTGCCTTGAGATATTCGATGAGCGTTCCCATCGCCGCCAGCAGCTGATAATCGGCGAAAATGATGACGCCGCGTGCTGAGGTGAGCGAGACTGACGCATTGAAGTATTGGTTTTGCGCGTTCAACAGGTCGATCAGCGACCGTTGCCCCAATTCATACTCCTTCTGGAAAGCCGCGATGGTCTTCCGGTCCGCTTCCAGCTGACGGGTCAACGCCGCAATGCGCGTCAGCGTAACCGTGCGGGCGTTCCAGGCCTTGTCGATCAATTCATAGGCGTCGCGCTGCAATCGGGCGTGGCGCATCGTTGCCTCGGTAAAACGCTCGGCCATCTCTGAGCGGTTCCAGACATCCTGGCCACCACGGAAGATGTCCCAGGTCATCACCACTTTGCCGCTGTAGTCCTCATGGGTGACATTGGGCAGACCGGGGTTAGTGACGTAGGGGAACGAGTTGTCGTAGTGCGTTGCTCGTCCCTCAAGATAGAATTTAGGGACGAGCGCGCCATCCGTCACTCTGAACGCATGTTTCGCCGCATCGACGTCGGACTGCGCCGCTGCAATCGTTGAGTTAAATCGCAGCGCAACGGCCAGCGATTCATCGCGGCTTCCCGGCATTCCCTTCAATGGAGCCGGGAATCGTACATTGTATGGCTCCACGCCGACAACTTTGCGGTACTTCGCTCTCGCGTCATCGAGGCTGAGGCGAAATTCCGCGAGCGATGCGCGAGCATTCTCGACGCGCTCTCGCGCTTGCTCCAGGTCGCCTTCGCCGGCTCGGCCACCCGAGAAGCGAGAGTTTACGTTTGCAAAAATCTTTTCGTGGTTCGCGACATTCTGCTCGGAGAGGCCAACTAGCCGCATATAGCGCACCACGTCGACGTACGCTTCGGCGGCGTCCAGCGCGATCAGTTCGGTTCTCTCTTTGACGCGAGAGGCGGCAGCATTAACCCGCGCCGTTTGTCGCCACACGTCGTGGATCGAGGCGAAACCATCAAAAAGCAATTGTCGAATGACGACCGATTCTTGGTTACCATTCCGCCACGGCCCGGACCCGACCGTAGGTACCTGCAATGACGGGCTTATAAATCCTGCGGACTGGTCGAATTTCTCCGGTCCGTAGCTGGCATCAATACGCACTTGCGGCAAAAGCGTACTTTGAGTCTGCCGAAGTTCGCTCTGCGTCGCACGGCGATTTGCCGAAGCTTCACCCACGGCCGGGTTAGTCAACATCGCCTGGTGTAGGGCGTCGTTAATGGAAAATACTTCGGCCGCACCGGCGGGAACCACGGCCAAAAAGAGGCCTGCGATTGTCAAATAGATATGGTTCATAGGTACGCCCGCGAATCCCCCTATGAGACCATAACGATCCTAACCGAATTAACATGTGACATTTCGGCTACATGCGGGGGTAATCGAACTTTAGAAGACTGGCGTCGGCTGGATCAGCTACCGTGGAGTCCCCTCCAGCAGTAGATCGGAATTCCGGCGTACTCGTCCGAGGACGGCAGTCTTGCGGGTTTTTCCGGTCTGTAGCTGACTGTCGGTATGGATATCTGTACTGAAGTCGCCAAATAAGTCGCCTTGAAGTCGTGAAGACCGGTGGGATGCACCCACCCCCAAATCCCAAGCGGCCACGGGCACGCTGGAGGCCAGCGTCAACTAGTCTGGGAGCCAGCGGCTGGTGCGTACTGCAAGGGGTTGCAATGTTCATCTGACGCACCAGGGCGCCAATTCCCCGGAACGCATGCTTCAGCAAGAGCTCGAAGCAGACGATTGGGCGACGCGATGGGTCCTTGAGAAATGCCCCAACGACGCGTTTCGCCAATTCAGAGTGGTCTGTTGCGCCGTCGGGCTCGCGTGGTGTGAAGGCTGATCGAATAGTGCCCCCCATCGGCGCCGTCAGGAAACTGACGGCGGACCAGAATGGGCTGACGGCGCCGGTGTTCATCTCGATGTCGAAGGGGCTCTGCATACGCTGGTCCGAGAACTTTATCGCAATGGCTCGGACGTCGTTTATCGCGTCGTCGAGGAGGCTGGCGGACGCGTGGCGGATGCGGCAGGGATAGACCTTGCCGGGGGCGAACGCGTGCCCGGGGAACCGCGGATCGTCGACGATGCGCAGGGCACACGGGAGGTGGCTGGGCATCGTCGTGTGATCGCATCATGATTGCGATTATTCGATCTGCGAAGGCAGGGATATTTGGGATTTCTACGTAATACCAACGTTGTGGGATCGACGGCACCAATGTGATTTTCCGCTGTTGTCGGGCGTCATCACAAGACCCATAGGGAAGCCCCGTGGTGCGCGTCTGCCCCGTCGCGCATGAGCGCGCCTTTAACGCGTCAGAACGCACATCTGAAAGGGATCAATGATCGAAAGAGGGAGGTTGCAATCCAAGCCAGAAGCCCAGCGATCTTTCCTGTGCAAGTTCATGCGCGTTGTATGTGTGAATGCTGATCGAATAGTGCCCCCATCGGCGCCGTCGGGCCCCCTTCAAGCCATTGATTTCGCTAAATGGGATGATGAGATCCCCACGCCGATCATGCGTCGAGACCCCGCGCCGAAACCAATCCCGCGGAAGCGGAGCCACCCGAGGAGGCCTCGGGCGTTTCCCCAAAATCTGAGACGTTCGCCGGGGTGGCCCGATGGCAATGCAACCGCTCCGATAGACGCCGTCAAGACGGCACTCACCGCCTTCAAGAAGGCGTGGCCGCAAATCACGGCACTGCTTTATCTCACCGACATCGTGTTGAAGGCTGACGATTGGGACAGGCTAACGGGCCGAAGGTGCGTGGATTCTAGGAGGACGATGTCGGTTACGACTACCGGTGCATCGGCGTCTGATCCGGTGTGCGCCTACTTCCCGTCCACAATGTTGACGCCGATCCGGTCAGCGAGAACCAGGAGGTCCGCGTAGACTGCAATATCTACCAGGACGCTGCGTGCGGCTCCAGTCGGCAGGAGGTCGGCTGTGGCGAGGCGATCGCCGAAGAGCACGATGGCTAAGGCGCGGTCATCCTGTCGCGACACCCAACAAAGCCCCTCGGCATCGGTACACGCGGCGTGGATGGTCTCGGCCCATTTCCGTGTGTCGGGGTATTTGTTCTTCTCGGTATCGATGAGTTCATTGCGCCGAACGCCGAGCCTTCTGAGTGCCGTTGAACTAAGATCGACCAGATTGAGATCGCGTCTCGGTGTCACTTGCGAATAAACGTGATCGATTAACTTCTGCTTGTCGAACGTCTTCAACCCCGCGGCGAACGGCACGTCGTGGAAGACAGTCTCCATGGCGGCGCAATCGAATGTCGTGCCGCCGTAGAGTGTGGGAATGCTCGCACCATCTGCAGCGTTGATCGGACTGAACCGCGCGTTGCCCTTCAGGCCCGGATTGAACTCGCTGCTTCTATAGATCTGCCGGTGAATCCGATGGATGACCCGGTCTTTCGGCCAAGTCACGGTCTTCACCAATTTGGCGACACCGGACTTTTTGTTAGCCATGGAGCACGCCGGCCACCTCGTCCTCCGCCGCAGCAACAACGCGATCGGGCTGGTCTATCAGCAAGTCCTGCGGCCGCTCTCCGCCAAGGAAGCTGTTGACCGAAGCGAACCAGTAAGCGAGGCCCCACGCCTCCTTCCGTCCGCGCAGCACGCCCAGTACTCTCGCCAGGCCCCTGGCCGGCCGATAGTCGATCGAGGGATCCAAAGCGTAGCCGGGAAAGTAGTCCACGCCACGATGGCGCACCGCGAATATCTGCCCGTCCTTCTTCCACTTGTTCGGCTGGGCACTGGGGTTGCTGGCGCTGAACCCCGCCATCCCGGCGATCTGTGCCGCGGTCAACCAATCGCCGCTCTCAAGTACGGCTTTACGCGCTTCGGCCGTCATGCGCGCCTCGACCAGCTTGTGCTGGGGAGGCGGGACCTCCGGGACGAGGGCCTCGACGATCGAACGAAACGTCTCATCGTTGCGACGCTCAACGATGCTCCGGACGAGCGGCGCGAGATTGGCGACGGTATCTGCCAGGGCTCGGACAGCGGCTTCGCTTCCGTGCTCAAACGTCAATGCGATGACCTGCTTCGCGTGCAAGCGGCCAAGTCCGGCCCGGACTTGTTCGGGGGTCCCGGCGAGCGTTCCGACGCCCGACAGCTCTTTGTCAGCGGTAGCCACGGATTCCACTCCCAATTTAGGTGATCACGGTTATGTATATAGCATGATAACCACAATCATCAAGGGGAACTGGTGAGACCGAAGAGTCCCGCCCCACCCACGGCAGCCCTTCAAAAAGGGGCTGAGGGGCACTTTTGCTTCAAGGCCAAGAACTTTGGACCATGGGACACATATTCTGGACCAGCCGCCAACATCCCGGCATCCTGTACGCCAACTTCACCGCGTCCACACGGACCAATGGTTCACACGTCATGGTACTTCACGATAATCCGAATATCCGAGCGTGCCTGAACCATTCAAGGGCCTAGCTAGGCCACATCGCGCTCACTAACGAGACGATTTTCGAACTTCAATCGTTGCCTCGATCGATCGGATCGTCGGTGCAGGGTGGTCCCACCCGATCATCTGGTGCGGCAGTCGACGGCTTTCTCGATCTAGACTGGGTGCACGAGGAGTTAGCTCCTTATTTCTCGCACACGGGCCGACCTTCGATTGACCCGGTACTGATGATCCGGATGCTGCTTGTTGGATATATTTTTGCGATCCGCTCCGAGCGGCAGATTTGCACCGAGATTCAGGTCTTGCGTATCGCTGGTTCTGCAAACTGGGCATCGAGGACCGTATCCCCGATCATTCTGCGTTCTGCCGTGCGCGGAACGAACGTTTCCGAGAGAGCGAGGCCCTACGTCGGGTATTTGAGGGCATGGTGGCGATGTGCATTGGAGCCGGGATGGTTGGAGGCGAAGCGTTCTCGATCGATGCGAGCCTGATCAAGGCGGATGTGAACAGGACGAAGCGATCCCCGGCGATCAACCGTTTTCGTGGCCTAAGGCGGAGGAGGCATCCCATGCGGTTCGCGAGTATCTCGTAGCCCTCGATGCCGCTCGCGGTCAGGAGGATCGTGGTGGCGCGACCATTGCGAGCGAAACCGCTTTTGGCGGACCGCTTGATCTCACTCACTTCGAATCTCAGCAGGCGAAGATCCGTCTGATTATAGGTCCAGACCATTTCAGACGCCAGCAGGCGTCTCGCGGCCGTTATCAAGCCTTTAGCCAACATCATGGCGCCAGTATGTCGCTCGGTAGAAATTTGGTCAGGCGAACATTTTTGGTTGTGTCACGCAATCGGAAAATGCGTGTCATCGTCGCAGAATAAGAACGAGCCTGTTCCAGTCACTTTCGAAATCCAGCAGGAGAAAGCTATGCTGAAAACAGCGCTTGCGCGCAGGTTTGGGCTGCTCGGCGTTTCCATGGCTGCCGTTGCGCTTTCGCAGGGTGTTCGCGCAGAGGATGCGAATGATCCCATCAAGACCGCGTCGCCGATCAAGCATGTCATCATTATCGTCGGCGAAAATCGCAGCTTTGACCACCTGTTTGCTACCTACGTGCCGAAGTCGGACGATGAAAGGGTGTTGAACCTGCTGTCTGAGCACATCGTCAAGGCCGACGGCATGCCTGACGAAAAATTCGACAGGGCGCATCAGTTTCAGGTCACATCGGCGCCGAATGGCGCAAGTTACTTCATCAGCGCAGGATCCGCCAAAAAGTCATTGTATTCAGTGCTGCCTGCACCTGACCTTGGCGGCGTACAAAACCCGCCAGGAGCCGCCATTCTCGGCCTGCCGGGCGGCGATCCAGGTCTCCCCGCGGCCGACCAGTTCTTGTTCGGAACCGGTGGCACGGGCCTGCCGAACAAGGTAGGCCCGGATACACGCATCACCAACGTCAGCAGCCTGCCGCCCGGGGCATTCCAGTTGACCGGCCCGACCATGCCCTATGACGCCTATACCGGCGATACCATCCACCAGTTCTTCCAGATGTACCAGCAGATGGATTGCGCGATCGACAAGGAGCACGTCTCCCGGCGCAATCCAACCGGCTGCCTGCATGACCTGCAATCGTTCGTCACAACCACCTACTCGACCCCGCCCGGTGTCGCACCACACGATACCGGCCAGACGATGGCGTTTTTCAACATGCAGAAGAACGATGTGCCGTATCTGAAATTCCTCGCCGACGAATACACCATGAGTGACAATTATCATCAGCCGGTGATGGGCGGGACCGGGCCTGACAGCGTGCCGCTGGGCTTTGCCGATCAGGTCTTTTTTGGCGACGGCCGGGGCAACGCCGTGACGCCGCCTTCCAGCACTATCTACAATCCCGACCCGCTCTCCAGTACGCTCAACCAGTACACTGCGCGGAAGCAGTGGTTCAATTGCTCCGATGCGACGCAGCCAGGCGTGAAGGCAATCCTGGATTACCTCGGCAAGCTGCCCTACCGGTTGCAAGCGAAATGCGATTCCGGCCACTACTACAACGCGGTGAACATCAACCCGGCCTGGACGCCGCAAGGCACGCCAAGTCCGGCCGGAGCCATTCCGCCGGTCACCATGACGAGCATCGGCGATCTCTTGAGCGCAAAGCACATCCCGTGGAAGTATTATGGTGGCAGTTACAATGTTTCCGGGACGGGCGCTCCGCTCGACGGAATCTATTGCAACATCTGCAATCCGTTTGAATATCAGGTGAACTATCCGGCGATGCGTGCCGACCATATGCGTGACGTCACCGATCTCTTCCAGGATCTCAAGAACGGCACCTTGCCGGCGGTATCATACGTCAAGCCGGACGGCGCCATGGACGGCCATCCGGCATCATCGAAGTTCAATCTGTTCGAAGAGTTCACCAAGAACATCATCGGACTTGCCCAAGGCAACAAGGAGCAATGGGAAAGTACGGCGATTTTTGTCACCGTCGATGAGGGAGGCGGATACTATGACTCCGGCTTCATCCAACCGGTCGATTTCTTCGGCACCGGGCCGCGGATTCCGATGATTGCGGTTTCGCCGTTCTCGCGGGGCGGTCACATCACCCACGTCTATGGCGAACATTCGTCCTTCGTGAAATTCGTCGAGCGGAACTGGTATCTCGGCAAGCTCAGCGAGCGCAGCCGCGATAACCTGCCCAATCCGCGCGTCGACGATGACAATCCTTATGTTCCCGTCAACATGCCGGCCATCGGCGACTTGTTCGATATGTTCGATTTCGACCGGGGCCACCATCGCGATCAGGGCGGCGACCGGCATTCCAGGTAGTTGATCGACGCGAATAGGCCAACAGGATTGGAGCCGGCACGCTCGCCGGCACCAAATGTTTGATCGGAACCAATGCCGACTTCGCCTTGATGCCCGAAGCTTTCGGCTACTGCCAGCAGCACCTACCATTGCGATTTCGCGGCGATGAGATGGAAATTCTACGCGCAAGCTTAGCGTCTGAGAGTCTGTCCGGAGAGATCATGCGGGATTGCATAGTTTTCTCAGCATGAGCCTGATTGAAGCAAGGCGCAGAAATGCGAGCGCCATGCGATTGAGATTCTCCCAATCTTTGGCGAGACGCCTGCACCGCCCAAGAGAAGCGGTCTTCAAGAAAGGGCCGAAAACCGTCAACTGGCGACAAGCGTCAATTCCTGACGTCTCTCGATCCGGAGGTCATTCGGCAGATCAAGCAGGCGGCAATGGGCTGGACAAGACCGCGTCCGTAGTCATGGAAGATGCCGCCAGACAATGGCTCGAGCGACATCACGCACGGAAAAAGTAATAGGCGCGGGCATCGATGGCCACGTCGAGAAGAACACGGCGGCCGGTTCGGTCTTCCATCAGCGACGGGATCAGTAGATGAGCGGGCCGTGGCGAGAGTGCTGAAGCGTCTGTCACCGGCAGACAATTTCCGTATCGTCGTAAGGCGTGAACGCCTCGTCAATGGTGTTCGGCTGCATATAGAGACCACCTCGCGCGCCGTTGAGAAAACGGCGCACCGAGAGCAAGCCGTCTTGGGAGCCGCTGGTCACCAGGTCGAGGGGCGGTCGTCCGCCGAACACGACCGCGTCGTGCGGCGTTCGCAGCCACTTGACGCCAAGCGGCTCCGTCGGAAACAGAATTCCGAGACTCCGATGGATCCCGAGTAATACCGAGATGCGTGTGAGGACATCAACACCGAGCGTGAATGCGCCACGCTCTCGAGCTTGCTTACACCAGTTGCGATACGTGGATCGAGAGGGATAACCGAGGATCAGAAGACGCTGCTCTTCCGTCAACCCCCATAGATCCGCAATAGCGAGGAAAGTCCGCAGAGCCGGAGCGCTGAGCCGCCTTCGATTGGCCGGCGCAAGCCGTGAATTGTCGAGGCGCGGAGGCCCTTTTGCCGCTTCAAACCGGTGCGGGACGTGATCGTTCACCATGTACTAGTCTCTTGCCAGAGTGAGAGATAATAACACCGGATCGAAAAATGGCGACAGACAACGAGCACTGACTTACTCGCAAGGGAGTTTCAAAGCCTAGCTAGGGGCCCCGAATACATGCTGTAGACGGCCTCGTTAATTCTATCTGGTGGAAAAGGTCGAGCGAGGCCTCAGCGACCTCTCGAAGCCGCTGCAGGCTTTCGAGGTCGCGCGCAAGCGCGCGCATTAGGTTAGCGACCGCGCCCTTTGCAGCGTTTCCGCCGGAAGGCAGAATCAAGACCGGATGGAGAATCGGGTGAAGGCGGTCAAAGTCTGAACTCGGGGCTCGACGTCCCGGAGATAAATCTCAGCCTTGAGAAACACGATCTCTTCCGCCAGTGCGCTCTCCTCGACGTCGACGTACCAGGACCGGGGCCGGCCGTCGCTTCCGTCGGACCAACGGTAGCCGCGGCGCTTCAAAGCATCCTTCAGATCGAACGGCGACTGCTCCGCCCACACCCTCATCGTCTTTTTCCGAGCCTGCTCTAACAACACCGCCAGCGCCGGCGTGCCCGTTGTTGGCAGCTCTAGCGCAAGAATCTCGAGCAGCGCATGGCAGTCGTCGACGGCTCTATGGGCCTGGTGGAAGAACCCAGCGCCGTTCAAAAGGTAGCCGAGGCGGGATCCTTCGAAGCCATGTTTGCGCCACTCGATCTCGGTCGCGGAACAACCCCAGGCCTTGCGCTCGAAGATAGGCCAGTACCGCTCCGCGAATTTCCGGTCGAAACCGGAATTGTGCGCAATGACGATCACCGCATCGTCGACGAAGGCTGCTACGGCGGCCTCGTCTATCTGATGCCCCGCGACCATCTCGTCAGCGATGCCTGTAAGCGCGGTCACCTCGGCCGGGATGGGTTCGGACGGTTCGTTGAATGCGGAGAAGGTGTCCCGGACGCCGGCGACGCGGCCGTCTGGGAGGTAGTCGAATTTGACCATCCCCAGTTCGATGATTTCATTCCTCTGCGTGTCCAGACCCGTCGTTTCGGTGTCCAGCAGGATGGCCGTCTTGGTGTCCTGACCGACAGATGGAGCGATCGGAAGCCGTGGGACAAGCCGTCGAAGGACGCGGTAGTCGGTCGACCGGCCCAACGCCTCGGCCATAATGGCAAGGCTGGCGACGTCGGGGAATACTCCGTCCGTGAGGGCTTTCGTCATGAGAGGACGGTTAGCACGCGGAAGGGGCGCCCTGTAGTTCTTTCCCGGCCAGCAGCGCTCAACCGGGCCGCAATCAGGTCGCCGGTTCGACCTCGTCTTTCTTGACTGTAAATCGTCTTTCTTGACTGTAAAAAGGCGCGCGGCAATGACCCCGCCGTCAAATCTTCATTCCAGCGAAAACAAGGACTTAACGCGTGCCCCCCCCCCGCGCCGATCGGCGCCAAGATCCTACGCCGATTTACACCCGGCCTCCGCGCCGTCATCGTGAGCGCGGTGTTGATGAGCGTCACTTCAGGGGTGGGCGCCAGGCGCTTAGGAAAGCAGCCTGCCGGTTCATGATAGGCTGCCTTTAGTGCGGGGCATGGACGTTATGTCTGGCTTTCATCCAATTCCCTCCTACGTGGAATCCGTTGTGCCGGGAAGGAGGAATTGATCAAAGCCATCAAGGCGAGTTTAGCGAAATCGAACCATGCCGCCCCAGCCAGGTCAGCGCCGCTGAACAAGCGAACGAAACTAAGCCGGCCCAAAACCAAGGGCTCCGGCGACCGGCACTTATAGTGCGGAGATACAGGAACGCTCCGATGAACGTGCCGTAGTTCTTCCGGAAGTCTCCATTTAGCTTCGCAAGCTTGGACAATTCCGAGGATGTGTCGACTTCATCGGCCATCTGGCTGGCTCTTCCGTTTGCTAGGACCAGCACCTTATGAACCACTGTTTTGCCCGACGGAGCAAGAAGAATTCGCATTATCAGAATGCTCTTGCCGCCTGAACTTGCCCGGGTCGCATGTCTGTAGTCTGCAGCGAAAAAAGCGTTAAGTGCTGCCTCCGATGTCTTCCTTCTCACCGGTCGCCACTATTTTGAGGGAACCGTCCGGCATCGGCCGCCAGCACCGCTGCCAATCGCCGCTCCACCTGTGAATGCTGATCGAATAGTGACCCCCATCGGCGCCGTCGGGACCCCTTCAAGCCATTGATTTCGCTAAATGGGATGATGGGGACCCCACGCCGATCATGGTCGAGACCCCGCGCCGAAACACATCTCGATCAGCAACTCAGCGGAAAATGGCTTTGTGAGATAGGCGAGGCATCCGGATTGAAGCGCAGCCCCGCGAACGGCAGGGCTGTCGTTCCCAGTCATGTAGATGACCGGCACAGAATTGCCGTTCGCCTGAGACGACGCCTCAACGCGATGCCTGAAAAGTCGCCCAGGTCGATGTCGAGAAGGATGCAAACTGTCCCTAGTCAAGATAATAGTATTGCGAAAACTCCACCTCAAGTTCGTTGCTGACGGCAAGCGCCAGGCCGGAGGCAAAACCTTGAAGTCAAGTCAATGACCCCTTATGGCGCAACGCGAGCGTAAGCGATTTGCCGTCTCGTGAGCCCATAGCTGACGAGACCAGTCAGCGTCTCGGCCTCGCGGTTCGAGCTATGGCGCCGCGCTGCTGCTCAATGCCGTTCGGCTTTCCAGTCGCGCTTGATCTTCTTGGCCAGCGACCATTTGTGGACTTCGGTCGGACCATCATAGATGCGGAAGGCGCGGATTTCGCGGAAAGCCTGCTCGACGATCGTCTCAGTCGAGACGCCGGTGCCTCCCATCACCTGCACGCAGCGATCGGCGACCCGCATCAGCGCTTCCGACACCGCCACCTTGGCCATCGAACTCTCGGTCGTCCCGAGCGAGCCGGTGTCGAGCACACCTGCGCACCAGTCGATCATCAATTCCGACTGTTTGAGATCGATTAGGTTCTCCGCCAGCATGAAGCCGACGCCTTCGTGATCGACCAGCGGCTTTCCGAACGCGTGGCGGCGGCAGGCATAATCGGTGGCGATCTCGCTGGCGCGGATCGCCAGGCCCAGCCAACGCATGCAGTGCGACAGGCGCGCCGGGCTGAGACGGATCTGCGCGTATTTGAAACCATCGCCGGACGCGCCGAGCATCTGGTCGGCGGATACGCGGAGGTTCTCGATCTCGATCTCGGCATGTCCGCCAGGCATCGAACTGTCGATCGTATCCAGCACGCGCAGCGTGCGGATCGCGGGATCCGGCAGATCGACGAGGAACATACACGCGCCATCGTCCGACTTCGCCATGACGATGCCGACCCGGGCGCCTTCGGCTCCGGTGATGAACTTCTTTCGCCCGTTGATGACCCAGTGATTGCCATCCAGCCGGCAGGTGGTCTGCATCATCGACGGATCGGAGCCCGCACCGCCTGAGTCCGCTGGCTCGGTCATGAAGAACGCCGAACGCGCTTTGCCCGACACCAGGGGCTCCAGGAAGCGCGCCTTCTGCTCGGCGCTTCCGACCTTGCCGAGCAGATACATATTACCCTCATCGGGCGCCATCGTGTTGCAGGCAAGCGGCCCTAACGGCGAGAGACCGGACGCGATCAGAGCCTTCGCGGTCTCAAGCTGCGTGAGATGCGACCCATCCGGCAGAATGTGCGGCGTCAGCACGCCGGCCTTGCGTGCCTTGGCGCGCAGTTCCTGCACCAGTTCGTCGCTCGGCCCGTGCGGACCCGTCCGCGGATCCTTCTCGTAGGGGATCACGTCGGCGCGGATGAAAGCCTCGATCTTGGCGGCAATGGTGTCGGCTCGAGCAGTCATGGATGCGGATACTCCGGTCGATCTCCGCCTGGGCGGAGACCTGGTAGCTGGGCTTTCAGCCTGGCGCGCTCATGAGATTGCGACGCTTCCGCCCGTACCGCAAGCCGGTGATCGTCGCATCATTGAGATTGAAAGGCCGAGCAATGCCATCAGTGGAATGATTGCGCCGAACGCTTCGCCATCTTAAGGCTCATAAATGCCTTTGTCGGTATGCTGCCTTACCCGTCGCGCGCCTAATCGTCGAAACCGACGAACACCGTAGCTTCGTCGACAGACTTCCGTTCCGACACGACCGCATTTGCCGGGAAGCTTTCATCGGGCCAGCCCAGCGCGATACTTTTCATGATGACCTGATCGTCAGCTACTCCGGCGTGCTCACGCACCACCGGTGACTGCATGATACCCTGGCTGTTAATCACGGCGCCCAACCCGCGAGACCAGGCGGCGTTGACCAGGGCGTTCGCCACAGCGCCGCAATCGAACGGCGTATCGTCGCTGCCGTGCAGCACACGGTCATAGGTCACGATCACGCATACAGGCGCGTCGAATTGACGGAAGCCACGCAGTACCCAGTTCTGGCGCCCATCCTTGTCATCCCGCTCGATCCCCATTGCGGAGAACAATTGCTTGGCGACGCCAACCTGCCTGTCGCGATGCTGACCTGCAAAGGCCTGACCCGTGCGGAACTCGCGCGACTGCGGTACGCCTGCCACCATCCGCTCGGTATTGCCGGCGCGGATCCGATCCAGCGGTTCGCCGGTGATGACGTGGAAATTCCAGGGCTGGGTGTTCATCGACGATGGAGCGCGCATCGCCAAACCGATAATTTCCTCAATCAGCGCCCTGGGTACCGGATCGGGCTTGTAGCCGCGGATGCTTCGGCGACCGAGGATAACGTCATCAAACCGCATTTGTTTGGAATTCTCCCGCTCTTGGACTGGTCTGGATTTTCGCCGCTTCTCGGCCTTCCCGCAAGATAAACGTGAGGCTTGGACAATAACCGTCATCTAACGCGGCCCTAAGCATGTCGCAGACTTCCTAGAGCTGTCGGCAAGGGGTCGGCCTTCTTCGGGGGCCGGCTCCTTAATCCCCTTAAGACCGTGAGGCACCTACCGGCGTCGCCTGTTGGCCCGTTTGAGACTGCCAACGAGCACCGCGAATATCTGCTCTCTGGGACACTTCGGAAGTCCCGTTTTAGCGCTGTCAGGGCCGTTGTTGGACCCAAAGGGGGCAAGCGGCCGGCGGCGTCATCTTGACAGGCAAACATAAGGCAACGTTATCAAGGACTTATTCGGTCCGCTTCGCCGCGAGTTAACGATGAAACGGGGACGGCGGTTGAGGCTTTCTCCGAATGGCACCATATTGCGAGGATGTCGAAGAGTGCGTTCGAGAACCTGACTGCAGCCGTGACCACGATCAATACGCCGATGCCGTTCCGCATCGACGAAGGTACTTTGCTGGCGTGTCTGAAAGGGGAAATTCTCGAGCGAAAATGGCGCGTGTACGTGCAAGCGTTGTTCGATGAGGTCGATGTTTCCGTCATTCACAATCTCGTCGTTGATCATTTCGTGTCGTTCAACGATCTATTGAAAGCAATCGACACCTGGCAGGTCACGGAGTCCGAGAATGAAAGATGGATCAGGGAGATGGCTTCCTTCGAGGTGGGAAGATCTCATGCAGAAAGCGCTGATCGCACTCGATAGTTTGGAGGGCGGGCCCGGATCGTGGACGTTCGGTGGCGGCACTGCCTTGGCGCAGATCATGGGTCATCGGATCAGCTACGACGTCGATATTTTCTTGGATTCAAGCACCGTTTTGAAGAACCTCGCGCCCAATATTAACTCGGTGACGAGGTCGCTTTGCGATACGTGGCAATGGCCAGGCAAGTACCTGAAACTCATCATGCGCGACGTTGGTGAGATCGATTTTCTGAACGCCCCATCGTATATCGACAATCCAACGTATCAGATGAAATTTGGCGACCGCTCCATTGCTGCGGAGCGGTCTGCAGAAATCGCGACCAAAAAATTGGTCTATCGAGCATCGACCTACACGGCGCGCGACACGTTCGATCTTGCCGCGATCTACTTGTATGATCGTTCGGCCCTAGGCGAGATTGCACATTGTCCGGCAATCACCGGTCATGTCGTGTCGTCCGCTCTGAACCGGTTGAACCTTGCGAAGCACCAGTATCAATCGGAAATGAGAAAGCTGATTAACTCAACTCCGCGAGGCGAGGAATTCATCGACAAATCCTGCGAAATTGCTTTGGAAGCCCTCGCGGAGATTCGGAATCTGATCCCCAAAAATGAGACCGAGCCAAGCAATGGGATGCAGTGTTCTTGAAATCGCGTGCCGAGGCGTCAGGTCAGCACGTCGACTAGGCTGCCCAGCTGGAAGTTAAAATCAGAAGGGCTCGCAGCGAACCTTCTCAGCGAGCCCTCGTTACAGCTTATTATTAACAACCAACTCCGAACTACTAACTGCAGCCCGTAGTACTTGCCGCGTAATAGATAGATCGTTCGGAGTTGTTTCAGTCTGTACGAGTGGTCAGGTTTTCCTTAGCCCGCCCGGCGCGGACCATCTTCACGATAGGTCCGTGCTTCGTGTGCAATTCGCGCGCGAACATCTTGACGTCGAAGGGAGGCCGCAGTCCCCGTTCAGCGGCCCAGCGCAGGAAGTTTGCGGCCTTCGGCCCTCCTGTTGGCGGTAGCGGCATCGAACCGGTCGCCCAGGGCGGACCACTCTCCCGACGTCTGTTCTCGCTGATAGTCGAGCACCTCGCTGAAACGCAGCGAGCGCCAGGCCTTCTTGCGGGCTTCGCACCATTGGATGAAGTTGGCGAGGCTGTCCGCGATGTTCTTCAGCGTTCGCTTGCGCGGAATGTCGGAGCCGAGGTTCGGTTGCCACTCGGCGAGGGATCGCTCGCGCAGATAGCGGTTGTGCTCGCGGCAATATCGTCCCGACAATTCGAAGATCGCCGGCACGTTCGTGACCGGCGGCGCGTAACCCAGGCTCGCCAATCGCTCCGGATCCGGATGGAAGACGGTGACCATGCCAATGTTGCCGGCCGACCGGCCGCGCGATCCGCCGCCGGACCCGATGCGTCTGCGGTCGCGCCGGTTCGCCGCGAAAACGGCGCGGACCCCCGGCGTGGAGCAGCGAAACGCTCCGGTCTTCGCCGGATTGCCCCCTGTAATGAACCCTGTACGCAACATCACGCTCAAAACTCAACCGTACGTTACCGTGGCCGCCGACACCGGCGGAGTAGTCAATGAGTCCTTGAAATTCTGAGTAGCTAGCATCTTGGCGGGGGCAGGAACTCCTCTCCCTCGAGGGTGTCGCGCAGCGGTGGGAAGCCGTAGATCTCCTCGCCGAAGGGCTCGGGCCAGCGGTCCTGGATCATGCGCGCAACCGCCGAGACGAGTTCGGTCGAGGCCTCGCGGCGGCCGACCGACGTTTCCTCCTTTTCCGTTGCGATATCATGTCAGCTCAGGGGTGGATAAAATATCCTTGTAAAACAATGGCTTACAATATTGACATGAGTGGTTTGTATTCACATATGTATTCACACTGGCTCGACCAACTTGTCTTCGGACAATTGAGCCCGACTTAATGCTGCTGAAGAAGCGATCGCTTGGTCGGAGATCAAGAACGGAATTCGCGTCGCCTGCCTCGAACATCTCCTGATCCTGAAGATGAAGGCATATGAAGACCGCGCAGGCGGACGCGATCTCGTGGCAGAGATAGTCGTCGCCACCACAGCCGGCGCGAACGCGATGCGCGTGCCGTACCAGTGCTTGGAGCACCGGGCAGAGTGCGTCCTCTAGTGTCGTTGTAATATAAGTCACAGACTACGACGCGACAGCGGTCTGCCGTCTTCAGATCTTTGGCTACCGCGCAAAGCGCGTCCCCTGATACAAACTGCCCAACGCCATCAGAACGGTCCCCCAGTGCTTCCATGAGCAACCACGCGGGGGAGCGGTGCGGCTTTCAGCACCAGCACATTGACAAAACACGTAAAACACGTATTCTTGTTCAAAATGAGAGTTTTGCCATGAAGAGCTACACATCATTGGACCTTCAACAGCGCACAGGCGACATTCAACGAGCAGCTGTCGCCGAACCGGTCATCATCACGAACCATGGCCGTCCGAGGCTGATCGTTTCGACCGTCGAAGAATTTGCTCGCCTCAAGGCAGCAAGCGGCGAAGCTATTCCTGCCGAATTGCGTCGGGAGCGGAAAGCCGGCGTCCGACAAGGACTCCCGGAAGACCCACTTGGCTACGACACGAGCGACATAATCTCTTGTGCTGGTGCCATGGCGGAAGCTGCGCTGTCGGGAAAAAACAGGGCTTTTGTGGACGCCGAAATCACCGCAGTTGAGAGACGTCTAATGGGCGAGAAATGAACGATATTTTCGACGGAATGCGAAAGGCTCGCATCCTCATCCCAGACAACACGCCATTGTCTTTGCTCGCCATGGTCGGCCCGGCTGCGCTCGACTGGCTATTTGCGCCAGGCGCGGAGGTATGGGTGACCGACATGGTCAAGTACGAAGCACTTCGTGATCCAGGCGAGGGCGGAGATCGGCGGGAACGCCATCGCCGCGACATCGCGAACTGGTTCGAGAGAAACAAGCATCTAATTCACGAGCAACCAACCGACGAAGGCGAAGAGTACCGCAAAGCAATGGAAGCTTGGCGATTGGCTGGGATGCCGAAGAATCTGAAGCCATCTTGGAAAGGCCGAGGCGAACGCAGCATTTTAGAGGTGCTCGACGGTGTTGAGAAATCGGCTGCCGAAGGAGAAGTCGTCATCGCGATTGTCGACGACAGAAGGGCCAGAGCTGCGATTAAAACCCTAGAAGATCTCGACGTCGATCTTATGGCTACCGAAACCTATCTCGAATGGCTTGTGAGACGGTTCGGGATCAAAGAGGCAGCAACCGCCTGGATGACAATAAAGATCGCGACAGACAAGAACGCGCCGAACGCGCCCTACGACGATCCTGTCCATATTCACAAGGTCAGGTAGTAAAAAACCCCGCCGTCACCGGCGGGTTTTTTGTGTTTCACGCTTTGCAGCGCCTGCTGCCTGCATGCCGGCCGCCGCCAACGGCGCACGGCAAACCGGGGGCGGTTTGCCCATAAAAGTCCTCGAGTTTAGCATCTTTGGCCACCTAACCGACCAGCCGCCGTGCCTTCAAAGGCCGGCCAGTTGGCACCCACCGAGTGGCAGTAACCATCCCGAAGATGGCGCCCTTCCAGGTTGCCGGTCGATTGCCTATATTGCGCTCAGGAGTCATTTTCGAAGTTCGGGAAGCCATGCGCGTGGTCGGAAAACGAAAGATGCCGCTTCCAGGCCAGAACGGGCCCTCCGAAGCTGACGTCTTGGCCAGCCAGGAGATCGCGATGGCGGCTCCGCGAACGGCGCCGAAGGGCGTGTACCGATATCGGTCTCACGACGAGGCCAATCGGGACGCGGAGCGGTGGTTGATCGATGCGATGGTTGAAAGAAATTTGGAATTGGCTGACAGGTCCGGAGACGGGCCGAAGCTCCGCTGAAATCGTTGCCGCCTATGCCGATGAGGAGCACGCCCGGAACGCCGGGTGGCGTGACGTCTTCCGTCTGATTGAGTTGCTGGAGAAGCACGGCGCGGAGTACGTGCTGGCTGGCGGCTATGCGCTTTGCTTCAACGGACTGACGCGCCAGACCGGCGACGTCGATATTCTCGTCCCCACGACCCCGGAAAACAATCGACGCTGGATCGCGGCCTTGAGCGAACTGCCGGACGGCGCGGCGAAGGAGCTTTTCGAGATCGCCGACGACCCATTCACAGTGAGGGATGCCGGTGCGCCAAGCGGCCCGGGCGTGATCCGGGTGATCGACGAGTTCGTCGTCGACGTTCTGCCGGCGGCCTGCGGACTGACCTACGATGAACTCAAACCGCACGTCCGGAGGACCTCGACGCAATGGGGTCCGATCAACGTACTCGACCTCGAAGGACTGCGCCTGACGAAACAGAGCCCGAGAGGCAAGGACAGGGTCGATCTCCAGCACATCGAAGCGGCCTTGAGAGCCATCCAAGGACGGGTGTCCGAGCGCGTCGCGGCCATGTCGAGACGGTCATTTCCGGAGAGCGTCCTCGCGAGAATCTGTGAATGCTGATCGAATAGTGACCCCCATCGGCGCCGTCGGGACCCCTTCAAGCCATTGATTTCGCTAAATGGGATGATGGGGACCCCACGCCGATCATGGTCGAGACCCCGCGCCGAAACACATCTCGATCAGCGACTCAGCGGAAAATGGCTTTGTGAGATAGGCGAGGCATCCGGATTGAAGCGCAGCCCCGCGAACGGCAGGGCTGTCGTTCCCAGTCATGTAGATGACCGGCACAGAATTGCCGTTCGCCTGAGACGACGCCTCAACGCGATGCCTGAAAAGTCGCCCAGGTCGATGTCGAGAAGGATGCAAACTGTCCCTAGTCAAGATAATAGTATTGCGAAAACTCCACCTCAAGTTCGTTGCTGACGGCAAGCGCCAGGCCGGAGGCAAAACCTTGAAGTTAAGTCAATGACCCCTTATGGCGCAACGCGAGCGTAAGCGATTTGCCGTCTTGTGAGCCCATAGCTGACGAGACCAGTCAGCGTCTCGGCCTCGCGGTTCGAGCTATGGCGCCGCGCTGCTGCCCAATGCCGTTCGGCTTTCCAGTCGCGCTTGATCTTCTTGGCCAGCGACCATTTGTGGACTTCGGTCGGACCATCATAGATGCGGAAGGCGCGGATTTCGCGGAAAGCCTGTTCGACGATCGTCTCAGTCGAGACGCCGGTGCCTCCCATCACCTGCACGCAGCGATCGGCGACCCGCATCAGCGCTTCCGACACCGCCACCTTGGCCATCGAACTCTCGGTCGTCCCGAGCGAGCCGGTGTCGAGCACACCTGCGCACCAGTCGATCATCAATTCCGACTGTTTGAGATCGATTAGGTTCTCCGCCAGCATGAAGCCGACGCCTTCGTGATCGACCAGCGGCTTTCCGAACGCGTGGCGGCGGCAGGCATAATCGGTGGCGATCTCGCTGGCGCGGATCGCCAGGCCCAGCCAACGCATGCAGTGCGACAGGCGCGCCGGGCTGAGACGGATCTGCGCGTATTTGAAACCATCGCCGGACGCGCCGAGCATCTGGTCGGCGGATACGCGGAGGTTCTCGATCTCGATCTCGGCATGTCCGCCAGGCATCGAACTGTCGATCGTATCCAGCACGCGCAGCGTGCGGATCGCGGGATCCGGCAGATCGACGAGGAACATACACGCGCCATCGTCCGACTTCGCCATGACGATGCCGACCCGGGCGCCTTCGGCTCCGGTGATGAACTTCTTTCGCCCGTTGATGACCCAGTGATTGCCATCCAGCCGGCAGGTGGTCTGCATCATCGACGGATCGGAGCCCGCACCGCCTAGTTCGCTGGCTCGGTCATGAAGAACGCCGAACGCGCTTTGCCCGACACCAGGGGCTCCAGGAAGCGCGCCTTCTGCTCGGCGCTTCCGACCTTGCCGAGCAGATACATATTACCCTCATCGGGCGCCATCGTGTTGCAGGCAAGCGGCCCTAACGGCGAGAGACCGGACGCGATCAGAGCCTTCGCGGTCTCAAGCTGCGTGAGATGCGACCCATCCGGCAGAATGTGCGGCGTCAGCACGCCGGCCTTGCGTGCCTTGGCGCGCAGTTCCTGCACCAGTTCGTCGCTCGGCCCGTGCGGACCCGTCCGCGGATCCTTCTCGTAGGGGATCACGTCGGCGCGGATGAAAGCCTCGATCTTGGCGGCAATGGTGTCGGCTCGAGCAGTCATGGATGCGGATACTCCGGTCGATCTCCGCCTGGGCGGAGACCTGGTAGCTGGGCTTTCAGCCTGGCGCGCTCATGAGATTGCGACGCTTCCGCCCGTACCGCAAGCCGGTGATCGTCGCATCATTGAGATTGAAAGGCCGAGCAATGCCATCAGTGGAATGATTGCGCCGAACGCTTCGCCATCTTAAGGCTCATAAATGCCTTTGTCGGTATGCTGCCTTACCCGTGCGCGCGCCTAATCGTCGAAACCGACGAACACCGTAGCTTCGTCGACAGACTTCCGTTCCGACACGACCGCATTTGCCGGGAAGCTTTCATCGGGCCAGCCCAGCGCGATACTTTTCATGATGACCTGATCGTCAGCTACTCCGGCGTGCTCACGCACCACCGGTGACTGCATGATACCCTGGCTGTTAATCACGGCGCCCAACCCGCGAGACCAGGCGGCGTTGACCAGGGCGTTCGCCACAGCGCCGCAATCGAACGGCGTATCGTCGCTGCCGTGCAGCACACGGTCATAGGTCACGATCACGCATACAGGCGCGTCGAATTGACGGAAGCCACGCAGTACCCAGTTCTGGCGCCCATCCTTGTCATCCCGCTCGATCCCCATTGCGGAGAACAATTGCTTGGCGACGCCAACCTGCCTGTCGCGATGCTGACCTGCAAAGGCCTGACCCGTGCGGAACTCGCGCGACTGCGGTACGCCTGCCACCATCCGCTCGGTATTGCCGGCGCGGATCCGATCCAGCGGTTCGCCGGTGATGACGTGGAAATTCCAGGGCTGGGTGTTCATCGACGATGGAGCGCGCATCGCCAAACCGATAATTTCCTCAATCAGCGCCCTGGGTACCGGATCGGGCTTGTAGCCGCGGATGCTTCGGCGACCGAGGATAACGTCATCAAACCGCATTTGTTTGGAATTCTCCCGCTCTTGGACTGGTCTGGATTTTCGCCGCTTCTCGGCCTTCCCGCAAGATAAACGTGAGGCTTGGACAATAACCTTCATCTAACGCGGCCCTCACGCACCAGTATCGTCGCTGGATAGGTACTTCTACATGCCGCAGCACCAAAAACCAGGTGGCACAGAACGAAGGCCCGCTGTCTGCCTCGGGGCGTCGAGAGCGTCGTGGCACGCGGATCAACCGCGGCCCTTAACCAGAAAGGGCAGCTTTTGGACCAAAGCGGCCCCGCGTTGGCGTGGCGGGCCATTCGGAAATCGGGTGGATCGATCCGTGTGAAATCCTATCGTGACTTAACACACGTAGGAGCACGACATGCACAAGTTTCATTCTATCGCCGCTCTTTGTGGAGACGGCCTCCGACCAGAACTGCGAGAGCTCTTCGAGCGGCTGGCGATTGATCCTCGCTCTGGGCTGCACATCCGTCACGACGGCATGGTCCAAGCCGGCGCAGATCCCGTTTCCAAGGCGTCCACTCGAACTGAAGACAGAAACATAGGAGTCAGCTACATGTCGAAGGAAAGTGAGAACAAGGCGATCGTGGGTCGCTGGTTTACGGATTTTTGGGGCGAGACCTGCAACCTGAATATCGTGGATGAACTCGCAGCGCCGGATATGCTGTTGCAGTATTCGCTTCACGAGCCTCGTCGTGGCCGCGACGACATCAAGGCCTTCATGACCGACTTTCGAAAGGCGTTTCCCAACCTCAACTTCTGGGGTACGGCGGACCTGATCGCCGAAGGCGATTACGTCGTTGCGCGCTGGGAGGGTGGTGGTACCCACACCGGCCCTGCCTTCCGCGACTTTTTGGCGGGGGCACTGCCAACCAACACCGGGCGCAAGATGAGGTTCACCGGAACGACCGTTCTAAAGCTTAAGGACGGCATGATCGTCGAGGAGATCGGCCTCGATGACGGCGTGGCGGCTTTGACGCAACTTGGTCTCATAAAGACCGCCGCATAAGCATGTCGCAGACTTCCTAGAGCTGTCGGCAAGGGGGCGGCCTTCTTCGGGGGCTGGCTCCTTAATCCCCTTAAGACCGTGAGGCACCTACCGACGATCGCCTGTTGGCCCGTTTGAGACTGCCAACGAGCACCGCGAATATCTGCTCTCTGGGACACTTCGGAAGTCCCGTTTTAGCGCTGTCAGGGCCGTTGTTGGACCCAAAGGGGGCAAGCGGCCGGCGGCGTCATCTTGACAGGCAAACATAAGGCAACGTTATCAAGGACTTATTCGGTCCGCTTCGCCGCGAGTTAACGATGAAACGGGGGCGGCGGTTGAGGCTTTCTCCGAATGGCACCATATTGCGAGGATGTCGAAGAGTGCGTTCGAGAACCTGACTGCAGCCGTGACCACGATCAATACGCCGATGCCGTTCCGCATCGACGAAGGTACTTTGCTGGCGTGTCTGAAAGGGGAAATTCTCGAGCGAAAATGGCGCGTGTACGTGCAAGCGTTGTTCGATGAGGTCGATGTTTCCGTCATTCACAATCTCGTCGTTGATCATTTCGTGTCGTTCAACGATCTATTGAAAGCAATCGACACCTGGCAGGTCACGGAGTCCGAGAATGAAAGATGGATCAGGGAGATGGCTTCCTTCGAGGTGGGAAGATCTCATGCAGAAAGCGCTGATCGCACTCGATAGTTTGGAGGGCGGGCCCGGATCGTGGACGTTCGGTGGCGGCACTGCCTTGGCGCAGATCATGGGTCATCGGATCAGCTACGACGTCGATATTTTCTTGGATTCAAGCACCGTTTTGAAGAACCTCGCGCCCAATATTAACTCGGTGACGAGGTCGCTTTGCGATACGTGGCAATGGCCAGGCAAGTACCTGAAACTCATCATGCGCGACGTTGGTGAGATCGATTTTCTGAACGCCCCATCGTATATCGACAATCCAACGTATCAGATGAAATTTGGCGACCGCTCCATTGCTGCGGAGCGGTCTGCAGAAATCGCGACCAAAAAATTGGTCTATCGAGCATCGACCTACACGGCGCGCGACACGTTCGATTTTGCCGCGATCTACTTGTATGATCGTTCGGCCCTAGGCGAGATTGCACATTGTCCGGCAATCACCGGTCATGTCGTGTCGTCCGCTCTGAACCGGTTGAACCTTGCGAAGCACCAGTATCAATCGGAAATGAGAAAGCTGATTAACTCAACTCCGCGAGGCGAGGAATTCATCGACAAATCCTGCGAAATTGCTTTGGAAGCCCTCGCGGAGATTCGGAATCTGATCCCCAAAAATGAGACCGAGCCAAGCAATGGGATGCAGTGTTCTTGAAATCGCGTGCCGAGGCGTCAGGTCAGCACGTCGACTAGGCTGCCCAGCTGGAAGTTAAAATCAGAAGGGCTCGCAGCGAACCTTGAGTTCTCCGCGAGCCCTTCTATGTGTGAATAGGGCGGCACGGCGATCACGCCGATCATCTCTGAATCGCTTTACCACGCGATGCGCTCGATCCAGTGTCAATGTTTGTTGCAGATTGTGCAAACGGGCATGAGCTGCGCGCGAGGTGCCCGATGTCCGGTTCGTGCCGATTTTGTTGCAAAAGCCGGCTGCAACGGTTGGACCGCTGTGCCTTTGGTTGAGGGGGCGCGGCCTTGCTGCGTTGGCCCTGACGCTGGTTACGCAACCCCTACGCTACGCAATACAAAGGGCCCGAGCGGGCGGTGGCCGAGCAACCAACGATGCGAGCCGTCGCAGGTTCTGAGCGATGGCGGCCAAAACGAACTCATCCTGGGCGCCTCGTGGCCACGCAAGCGTAGTCGACCGAGCCTCAGGATGCGCTTCAGGTGTGCGAACCGCATCTCGATCTTCTTGCGCTCACGTCGCGACTGCTCAAAGCCCTCAGTGCCGGCGATTGACCGGGCGACGTCGCGGGCATGCTCATGGATGTCGCGCGGGATCTTGCGCTGTGGTTCCTTTGGGCAGCATTGCGGTTTGAGCGGGCATACATCGCAGTCGTGCTTGCTTGCGCGATACAGCAGGGTCTTGCCTTCGTGCACGGTACCGCTCATTCCGAGCCGCAACCAGCATTCGGATCATCAGCTCCGGGTCGATCGTTGAGGTTCGGCATGCGTCCGAGGGTCGCGACGGCGCCGAAGAGCTCGCAAGCGGCAACGGCGACGTATAGGGGCAGGGTGTCGTTGATGCCCGCCCGGTAGAGGCGGTCCCGCTGCACGCGCGGCGCGTTGAGGTATTTTTCCGGCCTTATGGACGGAGAGGGTGGCTACGGAGGCATCCAGAACGAGCGTGTTTGCCCGTTGGGCGTCAAAGAGGCAATTTCCGTCTGCGAGGTCACGCTCCGCGCGATTTCTTGAGTCGCAGCACCTTGCTCCTCGACCGCCGCCGCGATCGAGCTCGTGATCTCGTTCATGTGCCCAATCGTCGTGCCGATCTAGCGGATCGTAATCACCGCGGAGCCGGTCGCATCACGGATCCCTGCAATCTGGCTCGTGATTTCCTCGGTGGCTTTGGCAGTCTGCGCGGAGAGGGCCTTGACCTCGTTGGCGACGACAGCGAAGCCCTTGCCGGCTTCTCCGGCGCGCGCGGACTCGATCGTGGCGGTGAGGGCCAGCAGATTGGTCTGCCCAGCGATGTTCTGAATCAGCGCCATCACTTCCCCGATCTTTTGCGAGGCCTCCGCCAGCCTCTCGACCATGGCCTCCGTGTGTGCGGCCTGGTGCACGGCGCTCTGGGCGATCGACGATGACTGGGTCACCTGGCGCGCGATTTCCTTGATCGAGGATGACAGCTCCTCGGCCGATGCCGCCACCGTCTGGACGTTAGTTGCGGCCTGCTCCGCGGCCGCCGCGACCTTCGCGCTCTGGTCCTTTGTTCCTTCGGCAATGGTCGACATGGATGACGCCGAGTGCTGCAGTTCACCTGCGGCCGAAGTCGTGCCCTGAATAACGCCGCCAACGCTGCGCTCGAAATCGTCTGCAATCTGCGACAAGACGGCACGACGCTCCGCGGTGGCGCCGCCTTGGCTTCCTCTTGTTCGGCCCGCAGCCTGTTGGAATCGACTAGATGGTCCTTGAAGACCTGCAGAGGCTCTACGAACCCTAGATGCCCTAAGCCTGGTCGCACAAGCTTTATTGGCAAAAGTCGCTTAGCCAGGTTTCCTGTGGTGGGGAACGTGGCTTTCGCAACGTCAAATGGCGAACGCCGACGCAGCGCAGCCTTGTTCACCTGGAATGTCCGAGGACGCGGCAGCTTGACCGCTGCCGGGCCTTTTTGCGTATTGAAGCGTTGTGGCTGAAGCACTTGCGAAGTCGGCTCTGCCGGGCTTTAAGTTCGCTTGCAGGAAATTCGGTGAGCACAAGCCGATGTAAGGGAGCCTAAGGATGTCCACCAAGCCTCGATTGCCGGAACGTCCGTCGCGCGCGACGGAAGGACCAACCGCACTTGATGGTCTGCTGGTCGTCGATTTCACGCGTGTGGTCGCGGGTCCCGCCTGCACACAGACGCTCGCCGATTTCGGTGCGCGCGTCATCAAGATCGAGAACCCCGATGGTGGTGACGACACGCGCGCCTATGAGCATGCCGAAATCGGCGGTGAAAGCGCAGCCTATCTCAGCCTGAACCGCAACAAGAGCGGCATCGCGCTCGATCTCGCCGTGCCGGAGGCGCGTGAGATCGCGCGGGATCTGATCCGCAAGGCGGATGTGGTCGTTGAGAACTTTTCCAGCGGGGTCATGAAGAAGTTCGGCCTCGATTATGAGGCTGTGGCGCCGCTCAACCCGCGGCTGGTCTATTGCTCGATCTCCGCTTACGGACGCACCGGGCCGTTCGCCTCGCGCCCTGGCTTTGATCCTATCACGCAGGCGGAGAGCGGCTTCATGTCGCTCAACGGGTTCGCCGATGGTCCCCCGGTTCGTACCGGCCCGCCGATCGTCGACATGGCGACGGGGATGTCTGCCTGCAATGCAATCCTGCTGGCGCTATTGGCGCGGGATCGTCTCGGCCGCGGCCAGAATGTCGAGGTCGCCCTGTTCGACGTTGCCATGGGGATGACCGGGTTCTACGGCATGGCCTATCTGATCAACGGCGACAATCCCGGCCGGTTCGGTAATTCGCCGAGCGGGTCTCCGACCGTTGGCGTCTACGAGGCATCCGATGGTCCGCTTTACATGGCCTGCGCCAATGATCGGTTGTACCGCCGACTGGTTGTCGAGGTAATGAACCGCCCGGATCTCATCAACGAGCCGCGGTTCGCCACGCGGAAGGCGAGGTCCGAGAACAAGGAGCTTCTGCGTGCCGCCATCGCGGGGGTGTTTGCGAGCGACAGTCTTGAGAACTGGATGGCGAAGATGAAGCTGGCCAATATCCCGGTCGGCTATCTCCGGACCGTCGAGGAAGGGTTCAATGCGCCCGAAGCGCGCGAACGCGCGCGCCTGAGCCGGATCCCGCATCGCACGGCGCACTGGGTGCCGAACATCGAGCCGCCGATCAACATGAGTCTGACGGCGGCAATTGATCCCGTGGCTGCGCCGTTGTTGGGCGAGCATACCGAGGGCGTCATGCGCGAGACGCTTGGTTACGACGAGGGCCGGATCGCGGCTCTGGTCGAAAAAGGGGCATTTGGGGAGCGCAAGTCCGTGACGCCGGATTGAGCTGACCAGCACGACATGGTCGCGGGCGATCGTTTGTGCCCCGTTCGCGCTGCACCAGCTTGATTTGGCAAGGTTCCCGCCGCATAAATGTATGAGAGCGAGGGACACGAATGGTGCCTGGTCAAGAGCCGAGCATGGGTCAGTCGGCAGGGACAAACTCCGGCGATCGCGCCTATGCGGCGATGATTGCAAGGGCCCGGTCGCTCATGCCGCAGCTGCGGGAACGTGCGGCTCGCACGGAGGAGCTACGGCACCTGCCACCGGAGACTGAGCGGGACCTGCACGATGCCGGCCTGTTCCGGATGCTTCAGCCGAAGCGCATCGGCGGCGCCGAGCTTGATTATGTTGCCCTGATCGATTGCGCCGACCTGCTCGGACGAGCCGACGCGTCGGTCGCCTGGAATCTTGCCAATCTGGCGAGCCACCACTGGATGCTCGGCATGTTCGAGCAGAGCGCGCAGGATCTGGTCTGGGGCCGAGACCCGGACGTGCTGATCGCGTCGTCGTTCATCTTCCCCGCCGGCCGCGCCAGGAAAGTCGAGGGCGGATATCGGCTGCGCGGAAGCTGGCCCTTCTCATCGGGGGTCGGCTCCTGCGCGTGGAACATGCTTGCAAGCATCGTTTCGTCTGACGACGAGGCTGATGGGATCGAATACCGCATCTTTCTATTGCCCAAGGCCGACTACAAGATCCTCGATACGTGGAACGTCGCCGGCCTGCGTGGCACCGGGTCGTCGGATGTCGAAGTCAGGGACGCCTTTGTGGCGGAGCATATGACGGTTGCTGTGGGTGATCTCGCCGGAGGCGCAACACCCGGCAGGAAGGTGAACCCCAATCCGCTGTACGCGCTCCCGGTGTTCTCGCTGTTTCCTTATGTTCTCTCCGGTGTCGCGCTCGGGAATGCGCAGGCATGCCTGGATGACTATACGGAGGTCGTGCGTCACCGCATATCGACGTACAGCCGCGCCAAGCTGAGCGACTTCCAAAGCACGCAAATCAAGATCGCGGAGGCTTCCGCCAAGATCGATGCTGCACGTCTCATCATGCGCTCGGCCTGTATTGAGGCGATGAACGACGCGCGGCGCGATCACAGTCCCGACATGGCGACCAAGACCAGATATCGGCGCGACGGGGCGTTCTCAGTCAATCTTTGCACTGATGCCGTCTCGATGCTGTTTGCGGCGAGCGGGGCGCGCGGCCTGTTCACGACGGGAGTATTGCAGCGGCAGTTCCGCGATGCGCACGCGATCAATTCGCACCTTGCATTCAATTTCGATGCGGCCGGAACCAATTATGGACGCGTGGCACTCGGCCTGCCGTCCGAGAATCTCACGTTGTGAGGCCGGCCGATGAATGATCTACCAAAGCAGCCGATCGCTCCTGACCCAGCCAACGAGCTCGCGAGCGACAGCTCGCCAATTGACCCCCGCGACTTCCGCAATGCGCTGGGCACCTACGCTACGGGTGTAACGATCATTACGGCCGCAGGTCTCGATGGAAGACCTTCTGGCTTGACCTGCAATTCGTTTGCTTCGGTGTCCCTGAACCCGCCGTTGGTTTTGTGGAGTCTTGTTGTCTACTCCTCGAGCCTGACCGTGTTTCAGAACGCCAGCCATTTCACAGTCAACGTGCTTGGCGCGTCACAGCAGGCGCTCGCAAACAAATTCGCCAAATCGTCCGATGATAAATTCACCGGCGTCGACTGGACGCCAGGGCTCGGGAACGCGCCGGTGCTCGCCGACAGTGTCGCAAATTTCCAGTGCCGCTCCGTCAATCGCTACTATGGCGGCGACCACGTGATCTTCCTTGGTGCGGTCGAGGCCTATACCTACAATGCGAAAGAGCCGCTGCTCTTTGCGCGCGGCACGTTTGGCCAATTCCTTCCCGAGGACGAGCGCAAGAAGTCGCCGTAAGTCCGGGGCTATGGCCTACCGCTCGTCCGCTGACAGCTTGTAGATCTCCAGCGCGTCGGCATCGGCGCCACGCGCGGTCTTGGCCAGCCTGAAAAGCTGCCCGGCGAGCGAGGCCATGGGGACGGGCGTCGACGTCGCCTGCGCCACATCGGCAACCGTATCGAGGTCCTTGAGCATCGTTGCGATGTGCCCAAGCGGCGGCGAGTGGATGCCCTGGACCATCCGCGGCACGAAGAGCTGAAGCGGGATCGAATCCGCAAAGCCGCCGGCGAGCGCCTCTGGCAGCCGGCTTGCGTCAATTCCTGCATTCGAGGCGAGGCGCGTTGCCTCCGCAAGAACGGCCATTGCGCATCCGACGATCACCTGGTTGCAGAGCTTCGTGATTTGGCCCGCGCCGGTAGGACCCATGTGGGTGAACCTGCGCGCCATGGCCAGCACATAAGGCCGCACTCTCTCGATATCACCGGCTGCTCCGCCGGCCATGATGGCAAGCGTGCCTTCTTCGGCTCCCTTGGTGCCGCCGGATACCGGTGCATCGATCCAGCCTGCTCCGTTCGAGGTTTTCAATCGCGCCGCAAGCTCGCGCGCGGCGTCGGGGTGGATCGATGAGAAATCGACCACGAGCTTGCCTGCGCCGGGAGTCGTTGCAAGACCCTCTGGGCCGAAGACAACCTCTTCGACGGCGGCTGCATCTGTCACGCACATGAAGACAATGTCCGAGTTCGCCAATAGGTCACGAGGCGTGTCCGCGCGCTTGGCGCCGGCCTCGACGAGTGGAGCTACCTTGCCCTCCGAGCGGTTCCAGACGGTGACGTGATAACCGGCCTTGAGCAGGCGCTGGGTCATGGGCGTCCCCATGAGTCCAAGGCCGAGATATCCGAGCCTCTCGACGCCATGCGGGTTTGCCTTGCTCGCATCAGCCATAGGTTGCCTCCTTCTGTCGCGGCGCAACGGCGCGCGACCGCTGCCGCACCATACATAACGCATGACGCAGCGAAACCGGGCCGGCTTGCATGGCTTGCTTGATTGTTTGAACCATGAAACATTTGAGCCGGTCGGGTTGGGTGGCGTCGGTCCGACGCCGGAGCAACGGAGTGGGCACGATGCGAGCAGTTTCGAGGTGGGTGCTGGCAATAGGGGCTGCGGCGGCCATGATTGCGGGCGCGAGCCCCTCACGGGCGCAGCAGACGATCCGCGTGGGCTGGACGATTCCGGCCGAGGAATCCAAATACTGGATGATGCGCAGGCCGGCTGAATTTCCCAACATCGGCAAGACCTACAACATCGAATGGACCCAGTTCCAGGGCACCGCGCCGATGACGCAGGCGTTGGCGGCCGGCGCACTTGATTGTGCGACCCAGGCGCCGCTGTCGCTTGCCAACGGCGTGGTCGGCGGCAATCTCAAAGCCTACATCGTGGCGCAGCATGTCTTCGAGAAGCCCGGTGGCTTCTCGGTCTATTGGGCGGTCATGGATGACTCGCCGATCAAGACGATTGCAGATCTCAAGGGCAAGACGGTCGGTATTTCCGTGATCGGCGGCGGCACGCAAGGCCCGTTCAACCTGCTTCTGAAGCAGAATGGCGTCGATCCGGCCAAGGATATCAAGCTGGTCGAGGTCGGCTTTGCCGTCTCCGAAGATGCACTGCGTCAGGGCCGGGTCGATGCGGTCAACATGAACCAGCCGTTTGCGGCGCGGGCCGAGGCCAAGGGGGGCACAAGAAAACTGTTCTCGCTGTCGCAGGTCATGCCAAATATCGTGCACATCCTCGAAGCCTGCCGTGCAGATTTCGTCGACAAGAACCCG
Source organism: uncultured Alphaproteobacteria bacterium (assembly GCA_963819355.1). Classification (GTDB taxonomy): domain Bacteria; phylum Pseudomonadota; class Alphaproteobacteria; order Rhizobiales; family Xanthobacteraceae; genus Bradyrhizobium. The sequence continues at coordinate 59,149 of CAWFVZ010000037.1, forward strand.
GAGCTGGTTAAAGCCTATGTCCGCGATATCACGTCGGGCATGAAGAAGGCACTGGCGAACCGCGAAGAGACCTTGAAGGTGGTCAATGAGGTCCTGAAAGCGCCCATTCCGGTGCTCGAAACCTATCTGCTCAAGGACAATGATTTCGGCCGTGATCCCGGTGCGGCACCGAATTTCCCGGCAATTCAGAAGATGCTGGACATCTATGCTGAGACGGGAATGCTGCCCAAACTCGATGTCGCACAGTTCAAGCATCCGACGATCGTCGCGCCGCTGCAATAGGCGGTCGGGCAGCTCGCTGGATCAATGAGGTCACAATGTCTCGCCACGTGCGGGACATTGCATGAAGATGATGCAGGCATGAAGAAGTTGCGATCGCGGATAACGACTGACGGACTCGACCGGGCTCCGCACCGCGCATTCATGCGCGCCATGGGGCTGGATGACGCTGCCATTGCCAAGCCGATGGTAGGCGTCGTCAGCATGAAGGGCGAGCAGACGCCCTGCAACATGACTCACGACTTCCAGGTGGCCGCGGCCAAGACCGGCATCGAGGAGGCCGGCGGCACACCACGCGAATTCTCCACCGTCTCGGTCTCCGACGGCATCAGCATGAATCACGAGGGAATGAAGTTCTCCCTGTTTTCGCGCGAACTGATCGCCAACTCGATCGAAGCCGTCGTTCATGGTCTCGCCTACGATGCGCTGATCGGATACGGCGGATGCGACAAGACGCTTCCGGGCGTGATGATGGGCATGGTTCGGTGCAACGTGCCGTCGATCTTCATCTACGGCGGCAGCTCACTGCCGGGGCGCGTGGATGGGCGGACCCTGACAGTGCTCGACTCCTATGAGGCTGTGGGCAGCTTCATGACCGGCGAGATCGACAGCGCTACGCTCGAGCGGATCGAGCGTGCCTGCCTGCCGACCATCGGCGCGTGCGCCGGCCAGTTCACGGCGAACACCATGGGCATGGTGTCGGAAGCGATGGGGCTAACCATTCCCAACGTCTCGATGGTGCCTGGCGTCTACGCCGAGCGCGCGCAGATCTCGCGACGCGCCGGTCGCCTGATCATGGAGATGCTGGAGCGCGGTGGGCCGCTGCCACGCGACATCGTGACGCGGAAATCCCTGGAAAACGGAGCGGCGATCGTTGCCGCGACGGGCGGCTCGACCAATGCCGCACTGCATCTGCCGGCGCTTGCGAACGAGGCCGGCATTGCGTTCACGATCGATGATGTCGGCGAGGTCTTTGCCAGGACGCCGCTCATCGGAAACCTGCGGCCAGGCGGCAAGTACACGGCGAAGGACGTCTACGATATCGGCGGTGCTGCCGTCGTGATCCGCGAGTTGATTCAGAGCGGGCATATCGATGGCAGCTGCCTTACAATCACGGGTCGTACGCTTGCTGAAGAATATGGCGCGGCCAACGCGCCCGATGGCGAGATCGTTTACGCGGCCCGCGCGCCGATCATGCCCGATGGGGGCGTCGCCGTGCTGAAGGGAAATCTCTGTCCCGACGGTGCGGTCATCAAGGTTGCGGGCCTGAAGAGCCAGTTCTTCGAAGGCGTGGCGCGCGTCTTCGAGGATGAGGAGGCTTGCGTCGCGGCTGTGCGCGATCGTAGCTACAAGGCAGGTGAGGTTCTGGTGATCCGCAACGAAGGGCCGGTTGGCGGCCCCGGGATGCGCGAGATGCTCGGCGTCACCGCGCTGATCTACGGGCAGGGGATGGGCGAGAAGGTCGCATTGATCACGGATGGGCGCTTCTCCGGCGCGACCCGCGGCATGTGCATTGGCTATGTATCGCCTGAAGCGTTCGTCGGCGGTCCGCTGGCGCTGGTCCGCGATGGCGACAAGATCCGGATTGATGCCGCCGGTCGTCGCATGGACCTGCTGGTGGACGAGCAGGAACTCACTGCACGCCGACATGATTGGAAGCAACGCCCGCCACGTCACCGTGCGGGTGCGCTGGCAAAATATGCGCGTCTGGTCGGCCAGGCACCGGGCGGAGCGGTCACGCATGAGGGGCCCGCGGAATGGCCGTGGTTCGACTAAGTCATCGCGCGCGTGTGAAAATGGCGACCCGCTTGGCAGGTTTCTTGCTAAGCTCGTGTTGCTGAAGGAGTATATTCAGCAGATTAATGTTGCGGTGATCGCCCGCGAGTGAAGCGAGAGACGGGATGAAGGTAGTGCCTTCGAGATCGAGCGAATGGGTGAGACCGGTGACGTCCCAAAAGCCGGCTTCTGCGATCATCGAGATTGACCGCGTCTCGCAGGTTTTCCAAACCTCGGCGCGCAAAGATCATTTGGCGTTGTCGGACATTTCCCTCACGATCGAAGAAGGAGCGTTCGTCTCCATCCTCGGCCCGTCCGGCTGCGGCAAGTCGACATTGCTTTACATCGTCGGTGGTTTTGTCAGTCCGACCAGTGGCGCGGCGAAGATGAAAGGGAAGGCGATCACGGCGCCAGGTCCAGATCGCGGACCGGTGTTCCAGGAGTTTGCGCTGTTTCCCTGGAAGACTGTGCTGGGCAACGTCATGTACGGGCCTCGCCAGCAAGGTGTGCGAGCCGCCGAGGCTGAGGCACAGAGCCGGACCCTGATCGAGATGGTTGGCCTCAAGGGCTACGAAAACTTCTATCCCAAGGAACTGTCGGGCGGCATGAAGCAGCGCGTCGCGCTGGCCCGGACGCTCGCCTACCATCCCGAAGTCCTGTTGATGGACGAGCCGTTCGGCGCGCTCGACGCGCACACCCGGACCCGCTTGCAAAACGATCTTCTCAATATCTGGGAGCGCGACCGCAAGACGGTGCTGTTCGTTACCCACTCGGTCGACGAGGCCGTCTTCCTCTCGGATAAAGTCGTGATGATGTCGAAATCTCCCGGCCGCATTCGGCAGGTCATCGACATCGACCTGCCACGGCCGCGCCGCCGCAACGAGCTATTGCTCGATCCACGCTACCAGAAATACATCGTCGACATCGAGCGCATGTTCGATGAGGTCGACGAGAGCGGATCGCCGTCATGACATCGCTGGCGGCCCCGGCCAAGCGTGCCGCCCCCGTGTTCGCCTGCCTCGGGCTGCTGGCGGTATGGCAGATCGCGTCGCTCGCGCTGAAGAACGACAGCTTTCCGACTGCGATCGAGGCGATCCGCGCAATCCCGGACATCCTTGGTGACAAGGAAGCCTTGATCAACATTCTGGCCTCACTGCGCCGTATGGCGATGGGATTCGGTGTGGCGGTGGTTGTTTCGATTCCCCTGGGTCTGTTGATGGGTCGCAGCCGGGCCGTTGCAGCTTTCTTTAACCCGCTTTTGATGGTGATCTACCCGGTGCCGAAAGCAGCCCTGATGCCGATCATCATGCTGTGGCTGGGGGTCGGTGACATCACGAAGACGCTGGTGATCTTCCTCGGCGTCAGCCTGCCGGTGATCTTTCACAGCTTTGAGGGCGCCAAGGCCGTCGAAGAGAAGATGTTGTGGTCGGGGCGGCGATGGGACTTTCACCCTGCAGCGTCTGATCCGGATCGTATTGCCGGCGGCGCTACCGGAGATCCTGACTGGGTGCCGGACTGGCTTAGTGCTGGCGCTGATCACGATGATCACGAGCGAGATGATCGCCCGTCAGTCCGGTGCCGGAAATATCCTGTTTAACGCACTCGACATGGGACAATATGACACCGTGTACGCGATGATCATCATCGTCGGCGCGATGGGAATTTGCCTCGATGCGCTCTTCGAGCGGGTCCGCGCAAGGCTCGTGCGGTGGTCTGAACCTCAGTTCGACATGCCCCTGAGCTTCTCATGACATCGCGCCTTTCCTCAACAAATGTGATTCTCGGGCTGGCGCCAATAGCGCTGGTGATCGCGATGTGGCAGGGCCTCGTGTCGTTCGGTCTGGCGCCTGCCAGTTTTGCTGCCGCCGCCAGGAACAGTCTTCAGCCGGCTGCTCCAGCAACTTGTCACATGGACCTTTCAGCAGGAGATCGTCGGCAACCCTGTTCCGGCTTGTTTGCCGGCTTCGCGATTGCGGTCGTGCTTGGCGTCAGCATCGGCATTGCGGCTGCGGCCAGTCCCGCGATCAACGCGGTAGTTCGGCCGATCGTGCGCGTGCTGGCGCCGCTGCCCAAGGTCGCGCTGTATCCGGCGCTGTTGCTTCTGCTCGGCTTCGGCCATGGATCGAAGATCACGTTGGTGGCGGCGGACGCGCTCTTTCCGATTCTGCTGTCTACCTATTACGGCGCGTCGACGGTCGAGCAGAAGCTGATCTGGTCGGCCATGGCGGCGGGAACGCCTCGCTACGAAATCCTGTTCAAGGTGGTGTTGCCGGCAGCGATGCCGTCGATCCTGACCGGCTGCCGGATCGGTCTTGTCATTTCCTGCATCGTGGTGTTTCTGGCCGAGATGATCACGTCGACGGATGGCCTGGGGCATGTCCTCGTGACGGCCGCCCGTACTTTTCAGGCCGTCGACATGTTCGTGCCACTGATCACGATCTCGCTGCTGGGGTTGATCCTGAACGGCCTGTTGGGCGTTGTGCGATCGTACCTCTTGCGGGGCTTTCCCGAAGCGTGATCTGAACGAAGAAGAAACGAAAACCGGGAGTGAACCATGCTGGCTGATCGCATCGAAGCAAAATGGATCGACGCATTTTGCGAGATTTTTGAGCGATGCGCCGTCAAGGCCGGCGATACAGCGGCAATCCTTTCGGAGACCCAATCGCGCGCGTTGAACGTGCATTTGGCGGAGCTCGCGCTGCTGCGCATGGGCGCGCGGCCCTTCCACGTGGTCGATGCCGACACCGCGCAACCGCAATATCGTTCCGGTTCGTTCAACCGGGGCAAGCGAGGCGATCCAGCGGCTTGGCCCCGTCATCACTGCGCTTCAGCAGGCCGGATTCGTGGTGGATTGCACCATCGAGGGCCTGATGCATGCCGTAGAGACGCCCGAGATACTGAAGGCGGGCGCGCGGATCCTGGTGATTTCCAACGAGCATCCCGAGGCGCTGGAACGGATGGTGCCGGATCCTGCGCTCGAGAAGCGCGTTCGTACGGCGGCAAAGATGCTGCGTGGGTCCAAGCGCATGCGCGTCACCTCAAAGGCCGGCACGGCGCTCGATGTTGACATGGTCGGCGCTTCGACGGTCGGCGTGTGGGGTTGGACAGATAAACCCGGCACGCTTGCGCATTGGCCAGGTGGCATCGTCGTCAGCTTTCCCAAGAGCGGGACGATCAACGGCACGCTGGTGATGGCGCCGGGCGACATCAACCTGACCTTCAAGCGCTACTTGACGTCGCCGGTGAAGATGACGCTGAAGGACGACTACGTCGTCGAGCTGGAGGGCGAGGGCACGGATGCCGCGATGATGCGTGCCTATCTCGCCGCCTGGGGCGACCGCGAGGCCTACGCGGTGTCGCATGTCGGTTTCGGCATGAACCCTGGCGCGCGCTACGAAGCGCTGTCGATGTACGACCAACGCGATACCAACGGCACTGAGATTCGCGCCGTCTCCGGCAATTTCCTGTTCTCGACCGGCGCGAACGAATTCGCCGGCCGCTACACCGCGGGCCATTTCGATCTGCCGATGATGGGAACCACCATCGAGCTCGATGGCGTGGCGGTGGTCCGGCGAGGGTGTACTCCAGGACGTCTTCGGCTAGTTGCGGTCGATGACTGGCGGGCGAGCCAAGCCGAAGTGCCGGAGCAGGTCGACCATGGCCTGGAGCCGCTTCGCGCGATAGGCATCGACGTCGATTCCGGAGTAATCGAGGAAGCCGGCGCCCGTGCGCAGGCCGATCCGTCCCTCGTGCATGTTGCGCGAAATGACATCCGGTGCGCGATAGCGGTCGCTGCCGAGCGCGCCTTCAAGATAGCGGCTGGCGTAGTACAGAATGTCGCCGCCGCCCCAGTCGATGAACTCGAGCAGCCCGAGTACTGCATAGCGGAAACCAAACCCGTAACGGATAGCTTTGTCGATCTCCTCGGCGCTGGCGACGCCTTCCTCGACCATGCGCGCAGCTTCGTTCATGGCGAGCGCCTGGATGCGGGGCACGATAAAGCCTGGTGTCGCCGCGCAGACGACAGGCACCTTGCCGATGCCTTCGAGCAGCGCCTTGACCTCGTCGACGATCGCAGGGTCGGTGGCTTTGCCGGGCGAAATTTCCACCAGCGGAATCAGATAGGCCGGGTTAAGCCAGTGCACATTGAGAAAGCGCCGGGATGTACGATCGCGGCGGACAGATCGTCGACGAGGATGGTGGATGTGGTCGACGCGATGATCGTGTCGGCGCCGACATGCTTTGAAGCCGTCGCCAGCACCTCCCGCTTGAGTTCGACGACTTCAGGAACGCCTTCGAAGACCATGCCGGCCCCGGCCAGCGCAGCGCCGCTCTGGCACGCGGGCGCCACCGAGACCCGCGCGATGAGCGGATCGACTTCTGCTTCGCTCAGCAGCCCCAAATCGCGACAAGCTGGCAAAGGTCTTCCCGACCTCGCCAAGCGCGTCCGCTTCCAGCTTGGCAAATCTGTCCGCCGAACGGGCCTTGACGTCGATCATCGTGACCGGTGCCCCGCATAGGCGAAAGCGACGGCGATGCCGCGCCCCATGCGACCGGCGCCGAGGCAGGCAATGGTGGCGCGGTGGGTCATCGGTTAAAATCCCTTGCGGAGCAGCGTCTGCAATTCGACCGTGCCGAGCTTGCCAAGCCCCAGCGCTCGCCAGCGTGCGGCCGTCTTGCACAAAATCCTCGCCGCAGATCGCTCCGCCGATGGCCAGGAAGGCTTTGGCCAGCGGCGTGGCCACGCCGGCCAGCTCAGCGACGGAAACCAGCAGCGACAGTCCAAGCCGCAGATCTTCCCGCATATAGCGATGTTCGGTCAGCACGATGCGTTCGCGCCAGTCGCCGGAGTCGGTCAGGCGATCGTGCGAGCCGCGGCCATACATCCAGATCTCGCCTTCGCTCGCGTAGTGATGAGCGAGCGGGAAATGCGGCGCGCCATAGTCCGAGAGCCTCGCGCACGGCGATGCGCTCCGCGTCGAGCGCGTCGGTGACCCGGCGGATCGCGGCTTGCGTACCCTCCTTGTGGATATCCCACCGTTCGAAATGCTCGATCGGACCCGCATTCATCACGATCAGGGGTGGATGGATGATGGGGCCGGCATTCATCAGCGCCCCCGAGAGCGCGTCGCCGCACGGCTCGATCACGTCCGGAAAAGCACGTCCGATCACTTCGAGTGCGTGCGGCGCTTGGTCGAGCGGGAACACGCCGACCGGTAGTCGCTTGGCGCGGATGGTGATCGCGACCTCGAATGGCCCATGCTTGCGGGTCAGCCAAGGCAAAGTGCCTGTCTCCGCAAAGCTCGCCTTGGCGCGATTGCCGGTATCCCGGGCCGCCTGCGCAAAGATCATCGAACCGAATGTCGCTGGCGGCAGAAACACGACCTGGCCATCCCGCAGGTGCGGCGCGAGGAGCCGGGCGATATCGGGCTGCGCGAAGGCGGGGGCAGGACACAGAATAAGTTCGACGTTGCTGACGGCTTTCGCAATGTCGGTCGTGACCAGCGCGAGTTGAACGTCGTGGCGGCCATTATGGTCCTTCACGAGGATGCGGGAGCCGGCGGCACGATGTGCTTCGACCTGATCCGCGTCACGGCGCCAGAGCCGGACCTCATGCCCCGACAGCGCAAAGTCGCCCGCGGCCGCGAAAGAGCCGTTTCCCCCACCCAGAACCGCAATCTTCAAGATGCTTCTCCTTGCGCGCGCGACTGCGCATCAAGCTGCTTCAGCAGGAAATGCTGGACCTTGCCAAGCGCCGTGCGCGGCAGGTCGGTGACGAAGACGATGTCGCGTGGAACCTTGTAGCGGGCGAGCTGGGCCCGAACGTGCGCTCTCAGCTCGTCCGCTTCGAGCCGGCGGCCGGATCGCCGGATCACATAGGCGATCGGCACCTCGTCCCAGCGCGGGTCCGGCCTGCCGATCACTGCGCATTCGCTGACGTCGGGATGTTCGAGCAAGACGCGTTCGACCTCGGCCGGATAGACGTTCTCGCCACCGGAAATGATCATGTTCTTCTTGCGGTCGCGGACCCAGAAATAGCCATCGGCGTCGCACAGGCCGACATCGCCGGTGCGATACCAGCCGTCGTGCAGCGCGTCGCGCGTGGCGCCCGCATTGCCCCAATATTCGAAGAACACGTTGGGCCCGCGCACTGCGATCTCGCCCGGCGTGCCCGCTGGCGCCTCGTTGCCAGCCTGATCGATCACCTTTGCTTCGCAGCAAAGGCCTGCAAGTCCGGTCGATCCAACACGCGAGAGATCGCCGCCGAACCGGGTGTAGATTGCGATGGGGCAGGTTTCCGTCGAGCCGTAAACCTGGAGCACCGGCACGCCGCGTGCGACGAAGCGGTCGATCAGGTGCGGCGGGACAATGGTCGACCCGGTGGCGACGGCTTTCAACGAGGAGAGATCGGTCGTGACCCAGGCGGAGTGCTCGGTGACGGCCTGGATGATCGCCGGCACCATGACCGTCAAGGTCGGCCGTTCCCGTTCGATGGCGGCAAGCGCCGTGTCCGGCGTGAAGCGGGCGTGGATCGTGACGGTCGCACCAAGCTGAAGCGCCGCCGTAGTCTGGATGTTGAGCCCGCCGACGTGGAAGAACGGCAAGACCGTCAACACATGATCGTCCGACGTCATGTTGTGCATGTGCTGGCTCATGACGCCGTTCCAGAACAGCGCCTCTTGGCGCAGCACCGCGCCTTTCGGTCGTCCGGTCGTTCCTGACGTGTACACGATGAGCAGCGGGCAGGAGAGATCTGTGTGCAGGTTGCGTCCGCTGCCCTCGCTGCGCGCCAGCAGGCTTTCGAAACTCGTGCCGCGCGTTGGCGCGAAATCGAGGCCGACGACGGCAGCTTCCGGCGCGAGTTCGGAAAGAACCCCCTCAAAGGCCTGCTCGAGCACCAGGACCTTGGCACCCGCGTCGGCGAGAATGAAGAGCTGCTCGGCGACGGCCAGCCGCCAGTTCAGCGGCACCAGGATCGCGCCGAGCCGCGCGCATGCGTAGAGCAGAACCAGGTAGTCCGGCCGGTTCAGGCTGAGGATCGCGACGCGATCACCGCGGTCGACGCCAAGCTCCCGCTTCAATGCGGCGGCGGTTCGCTCGATGCGTCCTGCAAACGCCGCATAGCTCAGCCGTTCTCTTTCGAACGCAATGGCGGTCTTGTCTGGCGCGAACGCCGCGTTGCGATCGATCAGACTGCAGAGGTCCACCGTCAGTCGTCCGTTTCGCCGGCCTCGTACAGCGCTTCGCGACCGATCCGGTCGAGGCAGAGCTCGGCCGTCCAGGGCAGCATCAGCGAGCCGCAGCGGCTATCGCGATAGATGCGCTCCAGCGGCAGCGATCGGAGCATGGCTTGCCCTCCGCAGGTGCGGATCGCGAGTGCGGCAAGTTCATTGGCGCCTTCCATCACCGAATATTGCGCAGCATAGGCGCGCAGCACCTGCTCCTTGCTTGGATTGGCGCGCGCCTCGGTGACGGCCTGAAACCAGATCGTCTTGATCTGCTCGAGCTTGATCTGCATCTGCGCGACCGCGATCTGCTTGGTCGGGTACATCCGGCGCTTGACCGGCGGCATGCCCGGCACCTCGCCACGCAGATAGCGCACCGTGAAATCGTAAGACGCTTGCGCGAGGCCCATATAGGTTGGCGACAGCGTCAGGAACATGTGCGGCCAGCGCATCGCGGCCTGGAAGTAGACGCCGCGCGGCATCAGCGCAGAATCGTCCGGCACGAAGACGTCCTTGAACAGCAGCGTCCGCGAGACCGTGCCGCGCATGCCAAGCGGATCCCAGTCGCCGACGACGGAAACGCCTTGCGACTTTGAAGAAATGGCAAGGTAGAGGGTGTTGCGGCGCGAGGCCTTCTTCCCTTCCTCGATCTCTGTGCAGAGCACGCCGTAATAATCCGCGTGACCGGACAGCGACGCAAAGATCTTCTTGCCGTTGACGATCCAGCCACCCTCGACCGGTTTTGCTTCGGTGCCGAAAGCGACGCCGCCCGCGGCCGCCGCGCCGCCTTCCGAGAAGGGCTGCGAGTAGATCGCGCCGTCCTCGACGATGCGCTTGTAGTGGACGGCGCGCCGCTTTTCGTGCTCCGCGCGGGTCTCCGCGTCCATGTCGAGATCGTCGGCGAGGGGGCCCGACCACAGCGTCGAACAAACGTGCATGTTCCAGGTCAGCGCGGTTGCGCCGCAATAGCGGCCGATCTCCGCCGCTGCCAGGGCATAGGTCTGGTAGTTCGCGCCTAGTCCGCCGTGCTTCTTGGGCACGGCGATGCCGAGCAGGCCGACGCGATGCAGGTCGCGATAATTCTCGGTCGGGAAGATCGCCTCGCGATCGTAGGTCGCGGCGCGGCCGGCGAACACGCTCTGGCCGATCTCACGGGCGCGGGTGATGATCCCCGCCTGCTCGTCGCTCAGGCGGAATGCAAGGGGATCGAAGATCGGCGCATCCAACACGACCTTGTCACTCGTGCCGATAGTCTTGCTGACTTGCATGGTCATTGCGCAGTCACCCGTGTTTTGCGGCAACGGAATCGACAAAGCCGCCGACAGCCTTATCGAAGGCATCGGGTCTCTCAAGATTGGCGAGATGGCCGACGCCGGGGAGTTCAACATATTCGGCGGAAGGAATGTAGGTCGCCGTCTTCGCCATCATCGGCGCGGGCGCATTGTTGTCCTTGGAGCCGGACAGCAGCAGCGTTGGGACAGATATATCCTTGAGCGTGCTGCGCTGATCGAATCCGATCAAGGCCAGCATCATGGCGCGATAGCTCGCCTCGGGCACGCTTCCCATGCACTCGCGCGCGAGTTCCATTCCTTTGGGGTCCGGATTGTCGCCGACAAGCTCCTTCACCAGGGAGGGTGCCAGCGACTTCATCGTCTCACCGCGATCGAGCGGCCCGAGCCGTGCGGCGATGAATGATTTCTGCCAGTCGCCGTCGGCCTTGCCGAAGGCTGGACTGGTCTGTGCCAGGACAACCGCGCGCGCCAGTTTTGGGGATTGCACCAGCCATTTCTGGACGATCATGCCGCCGATCGAATGGCCGACCAGAATGGGGCTCGTCGCACCAAGCTGCCCGATGAATTGCTGGAGCGCATCGGCCAGGGCAGTGATGCTGACGCTGGCGAGTGGCGCCGATCCGCCATAGCCAGGCATGTCCCACGCAATCGCGTGGAAACGATTGCCGAAGGTGGCAAGCTGCTGCCGCCAGGCCCGCGCCGCGCCGCCGATGCCATGCAGGAAAATCAGGGGTATCGCGCCTGGATCACCCGCGGCATCATAGGCGAAGCGTCCGTCCCTTGTTATCATCGGCGCAGGCTGCGACACGCGACATCCTTTTGCTTGGCCCGGCGATGCTAACAGGCCTGTGGGGGATGGGAAGAGATAATTTTATACTTAAAGCAATTTTTGGGCCGGCCGCTCGCGTGGCTGTCCGTGCTGCGAAATGATGCTTCGTTGCAAAAGTTTGAAGTTTAAAATATATCGAAGCGTAGACCGCCGATACTTCAGGGAGTTCGTGCATGTCCGGATTGCCGCATTCGCCGCACGCTCTGGTGACCGGCGGTGGCCGCGGCATCGGCCGCGCGATTGCAGCCGCACTCGTTGGCGCCGGCGCCACCGTGACGGTGCTTGGCCGGAATGCCGCAACGCTCGAAGAGGCAGTTAGCGTGGGCGCTGCGCATTTTGCCGCTGTCGCCGACGTCTCGGACGAAACCGCGCTCAAGGCAGCTATCGCCGAAGCGCATGCAAGAAAGCCGATCGATATCCTCGTCGCCAACGCCGGCAGCGCCGAATCCGCGCCGTTCGCGAAATCGGACAGCGCCCTTTTTGCACGCATGATGGACGTGAATTTCATGGGCGTGGTCCATGCTATCGGCGGTGTGCTGCCGGGGATGAGGGATCGTCCCTACGGACGCATCGTTGCAATCGCGTCGACGGCCGGGCTCAAGGGTTACGCTTACGTGAGCGCGTACACCGCGGCCAAGCACGCGGTGGTCGGTCTCGTGCGTTCGCTTGCGCTCGAGATGGCCGGCAGCAACGTGACTGTGAATGCGGTCTGCCCCGGCTTTACAGATACCGATCTGGTCGCCGGCAGTATCGACAACATCATGAAGAAGACCGGGCGAACCCGCGAGCAGGCGATCGCCGAGCTCGCGAAGCACAATCCGCAAGGGCGCCTGATCACGCCTCAAGAAGTGGCGAATGCCGTGCTTTGGTTGTGCGGCGAGGGCGCAGGTGCGATCACGGGGCAGGCGATTGCCGTGGCCGGTGGCGAGATCTAGCGTGCGTGGCGCAGTCGCGGAGCAAGGAAGCTAAGGAGATCGCATGAGCAGACCAGCCAATCCCGTGACATTGCCGCTCGCGGACTATTCGCCCCAGAATTTTCTGCTGGCCGTGGTTGACGGTGTTGCGACACGTGACGCTCAATCGCCCCGAACGGAAGAACCCTCTGACCTTCGAGAGCTATCGGGAGCTGACCGATTTCTTCCGCGCCTGCGCGTTCGACGACGCGGTCAAGTCCATCGTCGTTACCGGCGCTGGCGGCAATTTTTCGTCCGGCGGCGACGTATTCGAGATTATCGGCCCGCTGGTGAAGATGGATACCAAGGGCCTGACAGCCTTCACCCGGATGACCGGTGACCTCGTCAAGGCGATGCGGGCCTGCCCGCAGCCGATCGTGGCCGCCGTCGAGGGCATCTGCGCTGGTGCAGGCGCGATCATCGCCATGGCATCGGACATGCGGCTCGCAGCGAGCGGGGCCAAGGTTGCCTTCCTGTTCAACAAGGTCGGCCTTGCCGGCTGTGACATGGGCGCCTGCGCGATCCTGCCGCGGATCATCGGGCAGTCCCGCGCCTCCGAGCTTCTGTACACCGGCCGGTTCATGACCGCGGAAGAGGGCGAGCGCTGGGGCTTCTTCAGCCGCATCGTCACGCCTGAGCAGGTGCTATCGCAGGCGCAACTGCTGGCCACGCAGGTCGCGGAAGGACCAACCTTCGGCAACACCATGACCAAGCGAATGCTGGCCATGGAATGGGCGATGTCGATCGAGGAAGCGATCGAGGCGGAAGCCATTGCTCAAGCGCTGTGCATGACGACCGCGGATTTTGAACGCGCTTTCCACGCCTTCGCCAACAAGGTCAAGCCGGTCTTCAGGGGCGACTAAGCCGGTCGTCCTTGCCGGCGATAGCCCGCCAATGGGGACTTGCGCGAAATTATTTTAGGCTTAAAATAGTTTCATGGCCGGGTGAATTGGCGAGGCTCCCATGAAAGTCGCGATCATCGGTGGTGGACCTGCGGGTCTCTACGCAGCGATCCTGCTCAAGAAGCAGCGCCCAGGCGCCGACATCGCCGTGTATGAGCGCAACCGCGCCGACGACACCTTCGGCTTTGGCGTGGTGTTCTCGGATGCAACGCTGGACAATTTCGAAAAGCACGATCTTCCGAGCTATCGCCGCATCACCCAGGAGTTCGCGTACTGGGACGACATCGCCGTGCATTTCCGCGGCACCGTCCACCGCGTCGGCGGCAACGGTTTTTGCGGCTGCTCGCGTCAGAAGCTGCTCCTGATCCTCCAGGAGCGCGCGCGAGAGCTCGGCGTCAACTTGCACTTCGAAGTAGATATTGGCGACGAATTCCGCTTCGCCGATGCCGATCTCATTCTGCTCGCCGACGGCATTAACAGCCGCCTCCGCGAGAAATATGTCGATTTCTTTCAGCCGGAAGTCGACCTCCGCTCCAATAAGTTTGCCTGGATGGGTTCGACCAAGGCGCTCGATGCCTTCACCTTCATCTTCCAGGAGACCGAGTGGGGGCCGTTCATTGCACATGCCTATCAGTACGAGGCGGGCCATTCGACCTGGATATTCGAGACCGATCCGGAAACGTTCGAGCGCGCGGGCCTGACGGGGCTGAACGAGACGCAGTCCGCGGCGCGGATGGCCGACATTTTTGGCTGGTTCCTCGATGGGCATAAGCTGCTCACCAACCGCTCGATGTGGCGCAACTTTCCGATGATCCGCAGCAAGCGCTGGGTCAAGGACAACATGGTGCTGCTCGGTGACGCCAAGGCGACTGCGCATTTCTCGATCGGCTCCGGCACGAAGCTGGCGATGGAGGATGCGATCGCGCTTGCCGAGGCGATGCAGAACACGCCCAGTATCAAAGCTGCGCTGGAGGTCTATGAGCATGGCCGCCGCGAGGAGGTCGAGAAGACACAGCACGCCGCCGACGTCTCGCTGGTCTGGTTCGAACATGTCGACCGCTTCTGGGATTTTGATCCCGTGCAATTCGCCTTCGGCGTGATGACGCGTTCAAAGGCGATCACCTATGATAATTTGAAGCTCCGCGCGCCGGATTTCGTGGCCGAGGTCGAGAAATCGTTCGCCAAGCAAGCGCGTAGCAACGGCTTCGACGTCAACACCGACCAGCCTGGGGTGCCGCTGTTCCAGCCGTTCCGCTTGCGCGAGATGGAGATCGCCAACCGCGCCGTGGTGTCGCCGATGTGCATGTACTCGGCCAAGGAAGGCGTGCCGACGGATTTTCACCTCGTGCACTACGGATCGCGCGCAATCGGTGGCGCCGGCCTGATCTTCACGGAAATGACCTGCGTCAGCCGTGACGGCCGGATCACGCCGGGTTGTGCAGGCCTGTGGAACGACGAGCAGGAGGCTGCGTGGCGGCGCATCGTCGACTTCGCCCACGACAATTCAGCCGCAAAGATCTGCCTGCAATTGGGCCACGCCGGCCGGAAGGGCGCGACCAAGCTGATGTGGGACGGCATCGATCGGCCGCTCGAGGAGGGCGGCTGGGACGTGGTCTCGGCATCGCCGCTGCCTTATTTCCCCGACAGCCAGGTGCCGCGCGAGCTCGATCGCGCCGGCATGAACGCGGTAAGGGATTCCTTCGTCGCGGCGGCTGAGCGCGGCAAGCGCTGCGGCTTCGACATGCTCGAATTGCACTGCGCCCACGGCTATCTGCTCGCGAGCTTCATCTCGCCGCTGACCAACGCGCGCACGGACGAATATGGTGGTCCGCTCGAAAATCGCTTGCGTTTCCCCCTCGAGATATTTGAAGCATTGCGAGCGGTGTGGCCTCCGCACAAGCCGATGTCGGTGCGCATTTCAGCGACTGACTGGGCTGACGGCGGGATCAACGGCGACGACGCTGTTGCCATCGCGCGTGCCTTCGCCGAGGCCGGTGTCGACCTCGTCGACGTCTCGACCGGCCAGACCGTACGCGATGCGCAGCCGATCTACGGACGCATGTTCCAGACGCCGTTCTCCGACCAGGTCCGCAACGAGGCGCGGGTGGCCACCATGTGCGTTGGCAACATCACGACGGCGGACCAGGCCAACACCATCCTGGCCGCCGGCCGGGCGGACCTCGTCGCGCTCGGGCGGCCGCATCTGGTCGACCCCTTCTTCACCATGAAGGCGGCGGCCTGGTACGGCGCAAACGACGCATTCTGCCCGCCGCAGTACCTGCCCGGAAAAGACCAGATTTTCCGCAATAGCGTGCGTGATCGGCAGGATCTCGAGGAGCTGAGAATTAAGGCTAAGCCCAAGACGCGGGCCGAGCTCAAGGCGGAGGCGACAAAGCCGCTTGCGGCGGAGTGACCGCCCGTGCGAATTTAACCCATTGCCTGGTGTGTTCTGAGTGGAGTTGAGGGCGATGAAGGCGATTATCGTCGGCGGCGGTATCGGTGGCCTCACCACGGCGTTGATGCTGCGGGCCCGTGGCATCGCTTGCGAGATTTTCGAACAGGCCGATACCATTCGCGAGCTTGGCGTCGGTATCAATACGCTGCCGCATGCCATGCGCGAGCTTGCCGGCCTCGGATTGTTGCAAGAACTCGACGACGTCGCGATCCGCACCGACCAGCTCTATTACCTCAACCGCCATGGCCAGGAGGTCTGGCGCGAAGCCCGCGGTGTGGACGCCGGCCACGACGTGCCGCAATTCTCGATTCATCGTGGCCGCCTCCAGGGTGTGATCCATCGCGCCGTCGAGGACCGGCTCGGGCCAGAAGCAATTCACACCGGCTGCAGGCTCGGTGCGTTTACCCAGGACGAGGGCGGCGTTACCGCCTATTTCTTCGATCGTGCCGGCGCGCACATCCACACTACGCGCGGCGATATCCTGATTGGCGCCGACGGCATTCATTCGCGCGTGCGAGACACGCTATTCCCGAATGAAGGCCCGCCGTGCTGGAACGGCCTCATGCTGTGGCGCGGCGCGCGCGACTGGCCGTTGTTCCTCACCGGCAAGTCGATGATCGTGGCCGGTGGTCTCAATGCCAAGGTGGTGGTCTATCCGATCGCGGAAGGGTCGAGCCCGGCGAGCCGTCTCACCAATTGGGCGGTCCTCGTGAAAGTGGGCGAGGGCAACGCGCCGCCGCCGCGGAAAGAAGACTGGTCGCGCCCGGGCCGGCGCGAGGAACTGATGCCGCACGTCGCGCGCTTCTCCGTGCCCTATATCGACGTCAAGAGCCTGATCTCGGCGACGCCCGAGTTCTACGAATATCCGACCTGCGACCGCGATCCCTTGCCCTATTGGTCGTCCGGGCGGGTGACGCTGCTCGGCGATGCCGCGCATCCGATGTATCCGGTCGGCTCCAATGGCGCATCGCAGGCGATCCTCGATGCGCGCTGCCTTGCCGATGCGCTGGTGCGTGCCGAGCATCCCCGCCAGGCGCTGGTCGAATACGAGAAGAAGCGGTTGCCGATGACCGCGGACATCGTCCGCTCCAACCGGCGCGGCGGCCCCGAAGGTGTCATCGACGCCGTCGAGCAACTGGCGCCCGACGGCTTCGACAATGTCGACAACGTCCTGAGCTATTCCCAGCGCGAGGCGATCGTGCGCGGCTATGCCACCAAAGCCGGCTTCGCCGCGGTGCCAGGGCTCGCGGCGGTACGAGCCTGAAGCTTAGCCGGGAGGCGGCGGCAGGAAGTGGATGTTGAACTCGGCGGCCATCGCTACCACATCCTCCGGCTTCTGCTCCTTCATGTTGTGAAGGCCCCAGAACAGGTCGAACAGTTTGCGGGTCGGTGAAACCCAGAACAGCACCTTCGCGGTCTGTTCCGACTTGTTGAAGATGCCGTGCGGCACGCCCATGCCGAGCCGGATCAAGTCGCCCGGGGTTGCCTGTGCCTCCGAGTTTCCGAGCATGAAATCGAGCTTGCCTTCCAGCATGTAGAGATACTCATCCTGGTCGGGATGGATGTGTGGCGGCACGAAGGTGCCCGGCGGCAATGTCGCATGCCAGGAGAAGCTGTGCTCGGTGTTGCTCTTCGGCACGTAGGTCTGGCCGAGGATATTCCAGGAAATGCCCTGGATTCCCTCGTTGGCCCGCGTGATGCCGGTGATTTCGCTCTTCATTGCAGTCCTCCCTTAACGCGACGCGCGGCGTTAGTTCGCCGCCTTGCAGTCCTTGGCATAGCGGTCGCCGTAATTCTCGAAAACCTTTTGAACGATCTCGGTCTGGAACTTGCCGTCCGGACGCTTGGCGACCTTGGTCAGGTAAAAGTCCTGGATCGGATAGCCGTTGGTGTTGAACTTGAAGGCGCCGCGCAGCGACGTGAAGTCCGCCTTCTTCAGGGCTGCCGCAACGGCATCCTTGTTGGAGAGGTCGCCCTTGACGCCCTTGACCGCGCTATCGATCAGCATCGCGGCGTCATAGGCCTGGAAGGCGTAGGTGCCGGGCACACCGTTATAGGCGGCCTCGTAGGCGGCGACGAACTTCTTGTTCTGCGGGTTGTCGAGATTAGGTGCCCAGTTCGCGCCGCCGAACATGCCCACGGCCGCGTCCTGCTGCGCGGGTAGCGTCGATTCGTCCACCGTGAAGGCCGAAAGCACCGGAATGGTGTCGGTGAGGCCGGCTTGCTTGTATTGCTTGACGAGGTTGACGCCGAGGCCGCCCGGCATGAACGTGAATAGCGCATCGGGCTTCTGCGCCGAAATCTTGGAAAGCTCCGGCTGGAAGTCCAGCGTGTTGAGCGGCATGTAGGATTCTTCGACGATCTCGCCCTTGTAGTCGAGCTTGAAGCCGGCCACCGAGTCTTTGCCGGCCTGATAGTTCGGTACCATCAGGTACATGCGCTTGTAGCCGCGATCCTGCGCCACCTTGCCGAGGATCTCGTGAACCTGATCGTTCTGGTACGACGTCACATAGAAGAACGGACTACAGTCCTTGCCGGCATAGGTCGACGGACCGGCGTTCGGGCTGATCAGGAAGGTCTTCGATTCCGTGACGGGCCGATGGATGGCCTGGAGGACGTTGGAAAAGATCGGGCCGACCACGAAGTCGACCTTGTCGCGCTCCAGAAGGCCCTTGACCTTGGTCACCGCTGCGTCCGGCTTGAGCTCGTCGTCGACCACGACGACCTCGACCTCTCGGCCGCCCATCTTGCCGCCGAGATCCTTCACCGCAAGTGCAAACCCATCGCGGACCTGCTGGCCAAGCGCGGCGGCGGGTCCTGATAGGGTCACGATCACACCCAGCTTGATCTTCTCTTGCGCGAGGGCGGGGCTCATCGCGGTGCCGAGCAGCAAGGCCGCAGCCGTCAAGGTCAATTGCGTCTTCATGGTCCGTCCCCCGTGACAATCGGGCTTGCGTCGCAAGCCGCGTACTCCAATCCAAGCTTATGCCGATGACGGCCGCCGCGGCAAGCAACGCCGCGCGCATCGCGCCATCGCAGATGCCGTTCATGCAAGCCGCGCGCCAATTATTTGAAGCCTAAAGAAATCTGCGTGCGGTCGATTGTTGCAGCTTTAGGCTTGCGGCCGGCGCCAATTTACTTGAAGCTCAAAACGTTGGGGAATCCGTGCCGGCGCCAATGCCGGCCGTGAGTGACTGCATCGAGATGCTCGATTCCGAGACCAAGGCTGCCGAAACGCCGGAGGACCATGCCGAAGAGCTTCGGCTGTGGCTTCGTCTGCTCACCTGCACGACCCTGATCGAGGGTGAGGTTCGCGGCCGGCTGCGGCAGCGCTTTGACGTCACGCTGCCTCGTTTCGATTTAATGGCGCAGCTCGACAAGGCGCCGGACGGCATGACGCTGTCGGATGTCTCCAAGCGCATGATGGTGTCCAATGGCAACGTCACCGGTCTCGTCGAGCGCCTGGTGGAATCCGGACATCTCGACCGGCGCACCTCCGAGACAGACCGCCGCGTCCAGGTGATCCGCCTCACAAAACTCGGTCGTGCCGAATTTCGCCGGATGGCTGGGGAACACGAGACCTGGATCGCCGATCTCTTTGCCGACCTGACGCCGAAAGATGTGCGCGAACTGATGCGATTGCTCGCCAAGACCAAGGCGTCGGCGCAGAAATCGGCCGCGCGTCGCCGGCCTTAGGTCCGCGGGACGACCAGCCGCCCATTCCTATTGCCGCGCGAAAATGCATCGGATGCCCAAAATCCGCTATTGCGCCGAATTGTTTTAAGCCTAAAATGTTTCCTTAGTTAGTGCTGCCGGGTGCTTTCCATGCGCAAAGGAGCGTGCGATGGCCAACGCCGCCAAGGTTCAAATCTCGGGCTCGTATGACGGCAACGCCGCGACCGCCCATGTCGATACATTCGCGCGGCAGCATCTGCCGCCGCCCGAGCTATGGCCGGACTTCATCTTCACGCGGCCGGAGCTGCACTATCCGCCGCGATTGAACTGCGTCAGCTATTTCCTCGATCGCTGGGTCGAGCAGGGGCACGGCGACGCGCCTTGCGTCATCAGTTCCGCCGTCAGCTACACTTATCGCGAGTTGCAAGCGCTGGTGAATCGCATTGCCAATGTGCTGGTCGGCAAGCTCGGTCTTGTGACCGGTGGGCGCGTGCTGCTGCGTTCCGCCAACAGCCCGATGATGGTTGCGACCTATCTCGCGGTGATCAAGGCCGGCGGAATTTGCGTGGCGACGATGCCGTTGCTGCGCGCCAAGGAGCTGTCCTATCCGATCCAGAAGGCGGAGATCACGCTTGCGCTCTGCGACGGAAAACTCTCCGATGACATGGAGAAGGCGAAAGCCGTGGCGCCCGGTCTCAAGCACGTGGTCTATTGGGGCAACGGTGCGGCCAACTCGCTCGAGGCGCTGATCGCGGATGCGAGTCCGGAGTTCAGGGCGGTCGACACCGCCTCTGACGATATCTGCCTGATCGCCTTCACGTCGGGCACGACCGGCGATCCAAAGGGCACCATGCATTTCCATCGGGACATGCTGGCGGTGTGCGACGGCTACGCGCGCAATATCTTGCGGGCCGAGCAGAAGGATCGTTTCGTCGGCTCGGCGCCGCTCGCTTTCACCTTTGGCTTCGGTGGCGTGCTGTTTCCCATGCACATCGGCGCCTCCTTCGTCGTTCTGGAGAAGACGACGCCCGATGACATCCTGACGGCGATCGAGCAGTACAAGACCACGGTCTGCTTCACGGCACCAACCGCATATCGCGCTATGATCGGCAAGCTTCCTGGCCGTGACATTTCCTCACTGCGAAAGTGTGTCTCCGCCGGCGAGACGCTGCCCAAGCCAACATTCGATGCCTGGCTGAAGGCCACCGGGATCAAGCTGATGGACGGCATTGGTTCGACCGAGATGCTTCACATCTTCATCAGTGCGACCGAGGACGAAATTCGTCCCGGTGCGACCGGCAAACCCGTGCCCGGCTATGAGGCCAAGATCGTCGATGAGGGCGGCAACGATTTGCCGCCGGGCACGATGGGCCGACTCGCGGTGCGCGGGCCGACCGGCTGCCGCTATCTCGCCGACGAGCGGCAGCGGAAGTACGTCCTGGACGGCTGGAACATCACCGGCGACACCTATCTGATGGATAGCGACGGCTACTTCTGGTATCAGTCGCGCTCCGACGACATGATCGTCTCCGCCGGCTACAACATCGCGGGCACGGATGTCGAGGCGGCGCTGCTCACGCATGCCGCGGTTGCCGAGTGCGGCGTCGTTGGTGCGCCGGACGAGGCGCGCGGGATGATCGTGAAGGCCTATATCATTGCCGCGGCCGGCGTGACGCCGGACGCTCAGCTCGCGGCCGAGTTGCAGGAGCATGTCAAACGTGAGATCGCGCCGTACAAATATCCGCGCGCGATCGAGTTCGTGACGCAGCTGCCGAAGACCGAGACCGGAAAATTGAAGCGCTTTGCCTTGCGGCAATTGGCGCGGGCGGCCCCAACGTCTTCCGGCGTTGCCGCAGAATGAGATGAGGATCGAGAATTGTCCGTGATGACGCCGAAAGGCCCACAGCTCGCGGTGCTGCCGACGGCAGCCGGAGATGACACCGCCTTGGGGGCGCAGGTACTCCAGCCCTCCGGCTGGCCGATGCCGAAGGGCTATGCCAACGGCATGGCCGCCGAGGGGCGTATCGTCGTCACCGGTGGCGTGATCGGATGGGATGCCGAGGAGCGGCTCGCGGAAGGTTTTGTCGCGCAGGTGCGCCAGACCCTGAGCAACATCGCCGAGATCCTCGCCGAGGCCGGTGCGCGGCCCGACCACCTTGTTCGTCTGACCTGGTACGTCGTCGACATGGACGAGTACCTGACGAATTTGAAGGAGCTTGGCAAGGTCTACCGGACGGTCTTCGGCACGCACTATCCCGCGATGGCGCTCGTCCAGGTCGTGCGCCTTGTCGAGAAGGCGGCGCGCGTCGAGATCGAGGCCACCGCAGTCATTCCACGCTAAGCCACGTTCGGCGCCTCAGCTTGCGCTTTCAGCTTGCCTTGGCGAGGTCATCGTCTTCGGGCGAGTTCAGATAGACACCGGACATGGTGTCGACCCAGCACAGATGGTCGTGAACCGTCTTCACGCCCTCGACGTTCTCCGCTGCGACAACCGCGGCCTGCCGCGAGCGCTCCTCGGTGATGACGCCGCTCAGGTGAACGATGCCGTCGCGCACGATGACGTTCAGCCCATACGGGCACCAGTCGTTTTTCTCCATGGCATCGATGATGCGGCCGCGGACGTGATCGTCGTCGGCGGTCGGATCCGGCACCTCACGGGCGAGGCCTGCCACGGCCTGCAGCAGGTTGGCACGTGACACGATGCCGACGACCTTGTCGCCGCGCACCACCGGCAGGCGTTTGACGTTGTTCCGCTCCATGATATCGACGATCTCGGCGAGCGCGGTATCCTCGGTGATCGTCACGGGCGCTGCGGTCATCACCTCCGAGACCTTGCGGCCATGTTCGTGGACGAAGTCGCTGGCCGATTTGCCGGGGCCGAGAATGAAACTCAGCCAGCGAGCGCGCCTGCGTCCGGTGCCGATTTCGCTGCGGCGGATGAAGTCGCCTTCCGAGACCACGCCGACCAGCTTGCCGCCGTCGTCGACCACGGTCAGGCCGCTGACGTGACGCTTCAGCATGATGTTCGCTGCCTCGACGATGCTCGTGTCGGGCGTGACCGAGATAACCGACCGGGTCATGATCTGGTGGGCGCGCATGGGGAGCTCCGCAGGGTTCAGACAAATATCGACGTGCGAAGCTTAGATCAGCGGCGGCAGCTGGATTTGACCCAGGTCAAGCAGGACGCCAAGCAGGGCCGACTATAGACCTAGTCCTTCGGCTCCGAATTCGGCGTGAGGTCGGAGGAGCTGAAGGGCTTGGCCTTGTCCAGTTTGCGATAGGCCGTCGATGCGGTTCGCAACAGTTTCTTTTCCCGCTTGCGGTCGAGAAAGCGAATGCCCGCCTCGGGCACGGCCTCGTACAATGACGCGGCAAGCGTTTGCCCTCGCGCATCGTCGTTCAGCTGTCCGAGCGACTTTTGCGCCTTGCGCAATTGCTTGAGGATCGACTTCTGCTTCGTCAGCGATTTGTCGGCGAACAGATCCTCCAGCGACTTGATCGAATAGGTCAGTCGTTTGTTGAGAATCCGCAGCCTGTGCCGCTTCTCGACGTCGAGTTTGCGCAGCTTCCGCGCTCTCCTGAGCAGCGTCCTTTCCCATTCGGTCAGTTGTGCGGTCGCGTGATCAGCGAGCGGGCAGCGGCGCAGCCTGAAGGCCTCCTTGCGGCGCCGGGTTGACCAGGGGCCGCTCTCGATCCAGCTCGAGGTCTGCTCTACCAGGCGGCGATATCGCGCGGATTGCAGCGCGCGGGTCAGCAGGCGATGGCTTTCGGCGCGCTTTTCGTCCCAGTGCTGGAGTTCGGCGATCACGGCGAGCTCGTCGCCGCTCTCGGCCACCACGCGTTCAATTGCCACGTCGAGGTCTCGCACCATGCCGAGCTGGCTGTTCAGCCACTTCAACTCGATCCAGACTTTGGGTCGCAGCGCGTCGTCGACCATGGGCGAAAAGAAGCGAATGGCGGTGCGCAGATGGGTCAACGCGATTCGGATCTGATGCAGCGCGTCCGGATCGCCACGGCAGGTGCCCTCATGCTGGGCGAGGACGGCGGCGAGGTGACGGCGGGCGATGATCCGAAAGGCCGTGTCGCATGCCATGCCAGGGCTAAGGCGGCCGGGCAGCGCATTAGGGCTCGCCGCCGGCACGGTGCGACCGGTCGTCGTCGAACTCGTGGTGGGTCGCGCCATCCTAGCCCGCGCCAATCAGATTGCCTTACCTGCCATCGGCGATCGCGTCCCGGCAGCCCTGGAGCGTCTGCGCTTGTGTCCCGGATGCATCGATGGTCGCCCAACCGATATGGCCGATATTATAGTGCTCTTGCAAGGCGGCAACCTCTTGCGTGGCGTCGGATGCGTCGCCCCGGCGGCCGCCGATTCGGGCCTGCCGGGTCGCCAGATCCGCCACCAGGAAGAGACCGCTGAAAGGCACGTTGCAATCCCGGGCCAGCCGGGCGAAGGCGTCTCGTTCGACATCGCGGGCGAACACGCCGTCGACGATCGCCGAATGGCCCTGGGCCAGCACGCGGCGGGCCCGTTGGGTCAACGCTTCGTAAACGCGCGCTGCAAGCTCGGGCGTGTATGCGGATGGCGGCAACCGGTCCGTCTCCTTGACCCCGATCATCTCCTTGCGAACGACGTCGCTGCGGATCACGATTGCTCCCGGCTTGTGGCGCAACGGTCGGTGCGAGCGTACGCGCCAGCACCGTCTTGCCGGTACCGGACAGGCCGCCCACCGCGATCAGACGGGGAGCCGGTGGCTGGATCAGCGCACGGGCGAGGTCGAAATAGCAGCGTGCTTCGTCAAGAATGTCGGCTTCGTCGGAATGTGGCCGCTTCAGCCGTGCCAACGCCACCTGAGCGCGGATCGCCGCGCGAATTGACATGAACAGCGGCAGCGCGCCGAGCGCGTCGAGATTTGAGGGCGGCGTCGCGGCGAGGTACCGGTTCAGGACGATGTTGGCGGTCAGCGGCTGGTCGTGGCGCAACAGATCCATCAGCGTGAATGCGAGGTCGTAGAGCACGTCGACCGTCGCCATCTGCGCGTCGAACTCGATGGCGTCGAACAGCACGGGCTGCTGCTCGATCAACACGATATTCGCAAGATGCAGGTCGCCGTGGCAACGGCGCACGAAGCCCCGGCGGCCGCGCTCTTCAAGCAAGGGGCGGGTGCGCTGGAATGCCTCGTGTGAGGCCTGTGAAAGCTGCTCGACCTCCGCGGCCGGGACATGATTGCCGTTCCGGAGGCCATTGCTGTTGCCGTCGATCAGGGCAGGGATGGAGGAAACCCATGCCGCGCTGTCGGAGGGGACCGCCGCCGCATGCGAAGCCGCGATTGCGTCGGCGATGGCCAACGCAAGGTCCGCATCGAACCGTCCAGCCTTTGCCAGGTGATCCAGCGTCCGGCTCTCGTCGAAACGCGACATGTCGACGGCATATTCGATCGGTCGGCCGCCGCCGTCGACCTTCACCGATCCGTCCGGCTCTTCTGTGATGGCCACGATGCGATGATAGATTTGTGGCGCCAACGGCCGGTTGATCCTGATCTCCTCCTCGCAGGCCGCCTTGCGTTTCTCGAGTGTCGAATAGTCGAGAAATGGAAACTTGACCGCCCGCTTGATTTTCAGCGCGCGCGTCCCGTCGAGGAAGACCGACGCTGCATGCGTGTCGATCCGCTTCACGCCGGCATGCGCCGTCAGTGCCGCGAAGATCCGTTCCTGGGTCGCGGAATTGTCTGTCATCACTGCCGGCCGATTGCAGATGGGGGCGCCAAGCGGTCCGGCCCCAAAACAGAGTAACCCTTAGCGCGGGATCACGGCCAGTCCTTGACTTCCGTCAAAGGCCTGTCGTCGGCTGCCGGACGGAGTTTTCCCGGCTTGAGGAGGATCAAGCGTCCCGACCAGAGGCGGCCTATTTTGGCCGGCAAGGAGAATCCCGATGCCCATCAAGGACGTCTTTCTGCCGCTCATCGGCCAGCCGCGCGCCCAGGCGCTGGCTGCGATCGAGAAGTGCGTCGCCGTGGCGGCCGACCTCGGCGCCAGGGTGACCGGGCTTGCGCTCGAGGATGACGATTTCGTCCGTCCGAAGGTGGTGTTCCCCGAGGACGCGGAGGCCGCCGAACTCAGCGCTGTGCGCGAGGTGGGTGACATGCAGCAGCTTCTGAACGCATTCATCAATGCGGCCTCCCGTATCGGCGTGCGCGCCCAAAGCCGATCGGGCAGGGTGCCGGCGGATCAGATCGCATCAACCCTGGCCGAGCATGCGCGCTTCAGCGACCTCACCCTGGTCCCCGTGAAGCCGCACGACAGTCGAACGGAAAACATCGTCGAGACCTTCCTGTTCGAATCCGGCCGGCCGCTGCTGCTCTGCCCGGAGCAGCATGTGGAGGTGCTGCGACCCGAAATCGAGAACGTCATGATTGCCTGGGACCACTCGGCGCGTGCCGCGCGTGCGATCGGCGACGCGCTGCCGATCCTTCAGGCCGCCAATGCGGTGCGCGTGGTTACCGCCACGGACGACAATACTGACGAGGTCATGCAGTCCGGAACGAGCCTCGTCGATCATCTCAGGGAACATGGGGTCTACGCATCCTTTGAGACCGTGAAGGGCAGTGGTAGCTCGATCGGCAAGGTGCTAGGGAACTGGGCGCAGTCCCACGGCATCGACGCCATCGTCATGGGCGCCTACCATCATTCGCGCCTCAACGAGGTCGTCTGGGGCGGTGTGACCAAGAGCGTCATCGGCCAGCCACCGTGCTGGGTGATGATGTCGCACTAGGCGCGCTCGCCACGCATCCGAGCCAGGTCTTTAATTGCCAGGTCTTTGATTGCCAGGTCTCTAACCATCGGGCCCGTCGCCCGAACGGACGAATGCAGTCATGTCGACTTACCACTTGAAAAACCTGTTATCGCCCCGGTCGGTTGCGCTGGTCGGTGCAAGCCCTCGCCAGGTTTCCGTTGGGCGCGCGGTACTTGAGAACATTCGCAAGGCGGAATTCAAGGGGCCGTTCGGCTTGGTGAATTCACGCTATGCCGAGATCAGCGGCGTCGCGGCGGTGAGCAGCCTGGCGCAACTAACCTTCGTGCCCGAGCTCGTCGTCATCACCGCGCCGGCGCGTGAGGTTCCGGACATTATCGACCAGGCCGGTCGTCGCGGCTCGGCCGGTGCGCTGATCGTTTCGGCGGGGCTCGGTCATGGACCGGAATCACTGCAGGAAGCCGCCATCGCTGCCGCCCGCAAATACGGCATGCGGCTGATCGGCCCCAACTGTCTCGGCATCATGATGCCCGGCGCATGCCTCAACGCGAGTTTCGCTGCACACATGCCGGCGGCTGGCAACCTCGCGCTGATCTCGCAGTCAGGCGCGATCGCGGCCGGCATGGTGGATTGGGCCGCCCAGCGCGGCGTGGGCTTCTCCGGCATCGTCTCGATCGGCGATCAGATCGACGTCGACATCGCGGACCTGCTCGATTATTTCGCGATGGACCACAAGACCCGCGCCATCCTGCTCTACATCGAGGCCATCAAGGACGCTCGGAAATTCATGTCGGCGGCGCGCGCCGCGGCACGCGTGAAACCCGTCGTCGTGGTGAAGTCCGGCCGCATGGCGCAGGGGGCAAAGGCGGCCGCCACGCATACGGGGGCGCTCGCTGGCGCGGACGCGGTCTATGACGCGGCCTTCCGCCGCGCCGGCGTCCTTCGGGTGTCCGATCTGCGCGAGCTGTTCGATTGCGCCGAGACGCTCGGCCGTGTCGGATCGCCGGCTGGAAAGCGCCTCGCCATCCTGACCAATGGTGGCGGCATTGGCGTTCTGGCGGTCGACCGGCTGGCGGACCTTGGCGGAATTCCCGCACCCATGACACCAGATACGCGCGAGAGGCTCGACGCGGTGCTGCCGCCGACCTGGTCGGGCGCCAATCCCGTCGATATCGTCGGCGACGCCGATGCGTCGCGTTATGCCGCGGCACTGGAGGTGCTGCTCGACGATCCCGGCAATGACGCGGTGCTGGTGCTTAACGTGCAGACCGCGATCGCATCGGCCGCCCAGATCGCGGCGACCGTGACCGAACTGGTCGGCAAGTACCGCGAGAAGCACCGCAGTTGGGCCAAGCCTGTGCTTGCAGCCTGGGTCGGGGCCGATCAGGAGATCATTGCGACGCTGTCCGGCGCCGGCATTCCGAACTATCCGACCGAAGATGACGCGGTGCGTGGCTTCATGCATCTGGTCCGGCATCGCGAGGTAGTCGACGAGCTGAGCCAGGTTCCGCCGGCGATGCCCGACACGTTCGTGCCGGACGTCGCGGCTGCGAGGCAAATCGTCACGACGGCCATCGCCGATGGCCGAAAATGGCTCGAGCCCGTCGAGATCAAGCATCTGCTTGGATGCTATGACATCGCGATGGTACCGACTTATGCGGCGGCAGATCTCGAGCAGGCGGTCACCTACGCGGACGAGATATTTGCGAAAGGCGCGACCGTTGTGCTCAAGATCATGTCGCGCGATATCGTGCACAAGTCCGATGTCGGCGGTGTCGTGCTCAATCTGACCACGCCGGCAGCGGTACGGGCGGCTGCCGCCGATATTCTCGCGCGGGCGAAGAAGCTGCGGCCCGAAGCCCGCATTTCCGGCCTCATCGTCCAGGCAATGGTCGTCAAGGCGAAGGCGCGCGAGCTGATCCTGGGCCTCGCCGACGATCCGACTTTCGGCACCGTCGTCGTGTTCGGCCGTGGCGGGACGGCGGTGGAGATCATCAACGACAGGGCCCTGGCGCTGCCGCCACTCGACCTCCAGCTCGCCCGCGACCTGATCGAGCGCACGCGCGTGTCGCGGTTGCTTCCTGCCTACCGGGATGTGCCGGCCGTCAAGCAGGACGCCGTCGCCATGGTTCTGGTCAAGCTGGCGCAGATGGCGACGGACATCCCCGAGATCCGCGAGCTCGATATCAATCCGCTGCTGGCTGACGAAACCGGCGTGACGGCGGTCGATGCCCGCGTCGCGGTGGGGCCGCCGCAGCGGAAATTCGCGGGCTCAGGCCCCACCAATTTCGCCGTCCGTGCCTATCCGTCGCAATGGGAGCGCCGCCTCACGCTGAAGGATGGCTGGCGCATCTTCGCACGACCCCTGCGCCCCGAGGACGAGCCGACCATCCACGAATTCCTGCGCCACGTCACGCCCCACGATCTCCGTCTGCGCTTCTTTGCGCCGATGAAAGAGTTTACCCACGAGTTCATCGCGCGGTTGACCCAACTCGACTATGCGCGCGCGATGGCGTTCATTGCGTTCGATGAGAAGAACGAGATGGTCGGAGTGGTGCGGCTTCACTCGGACTCGATCTACGAGAGCGGCGAATACGCGATCCTGCTGCGGTCTGACCTCAAGGGCAGGGGGCTCGGCTGGGCACTGATGCAACTGATCATCGGTTACGCGAAGTCGGAAGGGCTCAAGACCATCTCGGGCGACGTGCTCAAGGAGAACGTCGTGATGCTGGACATGTGCCGGCAACTCGGCTTCGAGATCAAGCCGGATCCGACTGAGCCGGACATCTGTGACGTCCGGCTAAGACTCTGAGCGCCCGGCTACGAACGCGCCTCGGATGTTGCGTCTGCGGTGGCTTCCCTGGTCTTCCGCATGTTTTTGACGATGATTGCGATCAACGGCACCAGGACCGGGACGATTGTGCTGAGCGGATGATGGACCGCGCCGGTCAATTGGGCCTGGAACGCCCGGGCTTCGACCTGGAGGGCCTCGATCGACGTGCCGTGGATTTCATTGGCGAGCTCGATATCACGTCCTGACGGCGGACGCCCGGCGACAATAAAGAGGATCGCAGCAATGGCGAAATTGATCACTCCAAGGACCGCGGCTGCGGCGACCGCGCTCCAGATCTGGACCAGGGCAAAATAAGCGGACAGCTCCAGCATCAGGAGCCCGAATGCGGCGATCAGTGCCGCGAAGGCCCGCAGACCGAGCCCGATCAGCAGATGACGTAGCCGAATATCCGCGATGATCCTGTCTGTGCGCCACAGGGCGCGCAGATGTTTGACGACGTTCTCGGTATTCACCTAATGCCTCCTCAGCATGAAGCCGACGACCACGCCGAGCGCAAAGGCGGAAGCGAGCGAGGCGACAGGGCGCTCCGTGATGAGATCATGGAGCTGCTCCTGCTCCTCGCTGACGGTTTCGCCGAGTTCGGCCAGCGCGGCCTTGATTTGATCGGCGAGAGCGTCGGCGCGGTCCTTTGATGTCTCGAACATGTCCTCGCCGGCGGTGCTCAGCAGACGGGCGACGTCGACCTTCAGCGCTTTCAGCTCGTCGCTCATTCTGCCAGTGTCGAACATTGGTTGTCTCCATTGAATGGCGGTAGCCTAGGCGAGCGGACCCAATCGCCATTGATTTGCGTCAAGCCGGCATGCCGCGGGTCCGTGTTTGAGGCAGGTCAATCGAGCGGCCCTATGCCGGACTAGAACACAAGCGTTCGGGGACCGGTCGTCTCATGAGGATAAGCGCGTGAATTCGAAACCTCTGCTGCTCGCAACGCCGTCTGGCGGCACGTTGGAATTGCGGCCAGAGGGGCCGTGGATCGCGGCCAACGTAGCGACGCTCGAAACTCTGTCCCGATCGGTCGGGGTGGACATCGATCGATCGAGAGCCGTCACGCTGGACATGTCGGGCATCAGCGCGCTCGACACGCTCGGTGCCTGGATCCTGGAAAAACTGTCGCGCAAGGCGGCATCGTCGGGCAGATCGGCCGAGATCGTCGGCGTGGCCGACCATTTCAGCGGTCTGATGGACGAAGTGCGCCGGGTCAATCGCCATACGCCGGCGCCGGCAGCCGCGCCCAATCCGGTCCTGCTCAGGCTGAACGATCTCGGCAAGGCCACGATCGGTGCCCGCGAAGACATCACGATCTTTCTGCAAATGCTCGGCGCCTTGTTCGTGGCCGTCATCGGCGCCGTGCGCCGGCCACGTTCGCTGCGGCTGACGTCGCTGGTCTATCAGCTCGACCGGATCGGGTTGCAGGCGATTCCCATCGTCGTGCTGATCACGTTCCTGATCGGCGCCATCATTGCCCAGCAGGGGTTCTTCCACTTCCGCAGGTTCGGCGCGGAGTCCTACACCGTCGACATGGTCGGCATCCTCATCCTGCGCGAACTCGGCGTGCTGATCGTCGCCATCATGGTCGCCGGCCGTTCGGGGAGCGCTTACACCGCCGAGCTCGGCTCGATGAAGATGCGCGAGGAGATCGATGCCCTCTCGACCATGGGGCTCGATCCCGTCGACGTCCTGATCCTGCCGCGCGTCGCCGCCCTCGTCATCGCGCTGCCAATTCTCGCCTTCATCGGATCGATTGCCGCGCTCTATGGCGGCGGTCTCGTCGCACAATTCTACGGTGACATGGGGCCGGCGATCTACATCGCGCGGCTGCATGAGGCCATCTCCGTCACCCATTTCGAGGTGGGCATCCTGAAGGCGCCGTTCATGGCGCTGGTGATCGGGATCGTCGCCTGCAGCGAGGGATTGCGGGTAAAGGGCAGTGCCGAGTCGCTCGGTCGGCAGACGACGACGTCGGTGGTCAAGTCGATCTTCCTGGTGATCGTGCTGGACGGCCTGTTCGCGATCTTCTTCGCCTCGATTGGAATGTGACGATGCCCGAGTTCTCAAGACGAGTTCGCGATCCGCGTTCGTGACCTTGTGGTCGGCTTCGGCCGCCAGACCGTGCTCGACCATCTGTCGCTCGACGTCCGCCGCGGCGAGATTCTCGGGCTGGTGGGCGCGTCCGGCGGCGGCAAGTCGGTGTTGATGCGCACCATCATCGGCCTCATCCCGCGTCGCAGCGGCTCGATCGAAGTCATGGGACAACCGATCGGGGGCCCGCACGACCGTGGCACGGCCGCGACATGGGGCATCTTGTTCCAGCAGGGCGCGCTGTTCTCCTCGCTGACGGTCCGGCAGAACGTGCAATTTCCGCTTCGCGAAAATCTCGTATTGTCGCAGGAGCTGATGGACGAGATCGCGATCGCCAAGCTCGAGATGGTCGGGCTGCGGGCGCAGGACGGCGACAAATATCCGTCGGAGCTCTCCGGCGGCATGACCAAGCGCGTAGCGCTGGCGCGTGCGCTTGCGCTCGATCCGCCGATTCTCTTCCTCGACGAGCCGACGTCCGGCCTCGATCCGATAGCTGCCGGCGATTTCGACGCGCTGATCAGGACGCTGCAGAGGACCCTTGGGCTCACCGTGTTCATGGTCACCCATGATCTCGCGAGCCTGACCACGGTCTGCGACCGCGTCGCCGCACTCGCCGACGGCAGGATCGTCGCGGTCGGTTCGATGCGTGAACTGCTGCAATCCGAGCATCCCTGGGTGCGGGCCTATTTCCACGGCAAGCGCTCGCAGATGCTGCAACCACAGATGAGATGAGACATGGAAACCCGCGCTCCTTACGTGCTGATCGGCACCTTCGTGCTGGCCGCGATCCTTGCGGTGTTCGGCTTCGTCTATTGGCTGAACAACACTGGCGGCGTCGGGCCGCGTACCAACTACCATGTGCAATTCCAGGGGCCGGTGCCGGGCCTCCTGGTCGGTGCCGGTGTGCTGTTCAACGGCATCCGCGTCGGCGAGGTGACTCAGTTAGGCCTCGCACCGGACAATCCGCGCTTCGTCAATGCGACGATCTCGGTTGCCTCGACGACGCCGGTGCGCACCGACACCAGGGTCGGGCTCGATTTCCAGGGGCTGACCGGCGTGCCGGTGGTGACGTTGGAGGGTGGCATGATTATCGCCAGATCCGGCGAGCCGCTGACCCTGATCGCCGAGGCCGGCGCGGGCCAGAGCATGACGCAGGCGGCGCGCGATGCGTTGCGTCGCGTCGATTCCGTGCTGGAGGACAATTCCGGCCCGCTCAAGGACACCATCGCCAATTTCAAGGCGTTCTCCGACGGCCTTGCACGCAACACCGGCAGGCTCGACGGCATTCTGGCGGGCCTCGAGAAGATGACCGGCGGTGCTGCGCCTGCACAGAAGATCACTTATGATCTCCGTACGCCGCAGAATCTCGGACCGGTAGGCAAGACGATGTCTGCGTCGTTGGCAATCCCGGAGCCGACGGCTGTCGCGATGCTCCAGACGCAGCGCATGCTGTTCTCGCCGGTTGGCGACAATCCGGGCTTTGCCGATTTCCTGTGGGCCGACAGCATTCCAAAGCTGGTGCAGGCGCGGCTGATCGACAGTTTTGAAAATTACGATATCGCGCACGCCCCGTTGCGGACGGCCGACCTGGGGCAGGCGGACTACCAGCTCCTGATCGACATCAGGCGCTTCCGCGTCGCCACGGAGGGCGAGACCCGGGTCGAGATCGGGCTGTCAGCGCGGATCGTCGACAAGAACGGCAAGGCGATCGCATCACGTCTCATCGAGACCAGCGAGAAGCTCGACAGGGTCGAGCCGGCCGCCGCGGTCGAGGCGTTCGACGCGGCCTTCGCCCGCATCGCCAAGGAGCTGATCGGCTGGACGGTGCAGGCGGTGTAACGTTCGAGTTCTTCAACAGAACAGGGCGGGTATGTCCGCCAAAATTGATCTGGGTCAATCGACTTTGGCGCAGTGCAGTAAAATGCAGCCCGCGCGGCGGATCTGGCCTGATGCGGAGCACAGCCGGCGCTTGGAGCGGTGGATGAGGACTTCCGTGGTGACGATCGAGCCGAATGGTCATTTCTGTAGCGATTGTGCGGTCCGCGGCTTCGCGGTTTGTGCGTCGCTGGACCCGGCCGAGCTCAGGGAGTTCGAGCATCTCGGGCGTCGCGTCCATTTCGCGGCAGGAGAGACCGTGTTCTCCGAGGAGGACATCACGACCTCGTTCTACAATCTCATCGAAGGTGTCATGCGGCTTTACAAGTTACTGCCGGACGGACGGCGGCAGATCGTGGGCTTTGCGCTGCCCGGCGATTTCCTGGGGATGAACATGTCCGGCCGTCACAATTTTTCGGCTGATGCGATTGGCGCGGTGACCGTGTGCC
Organism: uncultured Alphaproteobacteria bacterium; assembly: GCA_963819355.1. Taxonomy (GTDB): domain Bacteria; phylum Pseudomonadota; class Alphaproteobacteria; order Rhizobiales; family Xanthobacteraceae; genus Bradyrhizobium. The sequence continues at coordinate 92,538 of CAWFVZ010000037.1, forward strand.
AATTCGCCAAGACGCCCTTCGGCCGCTTCATCGAGGACCGGCCGCATCTGCTGAGGCGGATCAACGAGCTGGCGATCCGCGAGTTGAGCCACGCGCGCGACCACATGGTCCTGCTCGGCCGTCGCTCGGCGGATGAAAAGGTTGCGACGTTTCTGCTCGGCTGGCGCGAGCGGCTGTTCTCGCTCGAGAAATCGTCGAATACGGTTCCGCTTCCGATGAGCCGGCAGGACATTGCAGATTATCTCGGCCTGACCGTCGAAACCGTCAGCCGGACCCTCACCAAGCTGGAACGGCAGGGAGCAATCGAGATCGTTCATGGCGGCATCAGCCTGCGCGACCCCGCGCGGGTCGAGGCCTTGGCTGCGGCCTGAATCCTAGGCCTGCAGGGAGTGCTCGCTGATTTTTGATCCCGATCAATGACGCCGATCATACGTCGCGAATAATGCCCGGAACAAGTTTGGGAGGGGACGATGCCGACTGACGCGCTGCTGGTGATCATTGCCGTCGTGGCCATCTTTGTCACATTCGGCGTAGCGCTGGCTTGGGCGGATCGACAGACCAGCATAGGTCGGCTCGGTTCGGATACGAACCGCCGAAGCTCCTGAGATCACTGTCGCATTTCGATGCGCCTGGCGCGGACGCTTGCTCCGCCACTTCTCGCCTGTTCCGAGGTGCCTCGGGCTCGACTGTGACTTGCAGTCTCTGCAACTCTGCATGGTCCGAAGCGCAGCGGCGCACCCTGCGGGTGCGCTTTCTTGGCGCAACCGCGGCATTTTAACAGCACTTGCCTAAAAATGTGTCCGTGCTTTCCGGTTGAAAAGCCCGGCAACACTGACTACGCAGGAACTCCAGTGCCTCGCAGTCTTAGGAGTCCCGGCGTGCCTCAGGACAAGACCGGCGACCCCCGACAGCCATCGGGTAACAAACTCTCGGTTCTGCGCAAGCATCCGATCTTCGCGGATCTGGAGCCGGACGCGCTTGATCAGCTCTGCCGCTACGCCAAGCACACCACAGTCAAGCGCGGTGCGACGATCGCCGCCAAGGGCGACCCCGGCAACAATCTGTTCGCAGTGATTACGGGAACAGTGAAGATCTCCTCCTCGTCGCCCGATGGCCGGAACGCCATTCTCAATTTGATCGGTCCGGGAGAAATCTTTGGCGAGATCGCGGTCCTCGATGGTGCTCCGCGGTCGGCGGACGCGACCGCCAACACCAATTGCGAGCTCTACATCATTGATCGCCGCGACTTCCTTCCGTTCGTGAAGAGCCAGCCGGCGCTGGCGATGAAATTCATCGAGCTGCTCTGCGCGCGGCTGCGCTGGACCAGCCAGCAGGTCGAGCAGGTGATCCTGCAAAATCTTCCGGGCCGGCTTGCCAGCGCGCTGCTCGGTCTCACCGAAGAGCGCAAGTTCGACTCCGGCAGCGGCACGCTCGCCATCACGCAGCAGGAGATCAGCGAGATGGTGGGCATGACGCGCGAGAGCATCAACAAGCAATTGCGCGCGTGGTCCGGACGCAAATGGGTTCGTCTTGAGCATGGCGCGATCGTCGTGCTTGACACCGATGCGCTGCGTGAGCTTGCCGCGAGCGGCCTCGACGGCGTGTGATCTTGCCGGTCTAGTCGTCGATGATGGCGACCGCGCGAGTCCAGCCCGCGGAAGCGCGTTCGATCTTCACCGGAAAGCATGAGACCGTGAATCCGGTCGACGGCAATTTCTCGAGATTGTGCAATTTCTCGAGATGGCAGTAGCCGATGTGCCGTCCCGCCTTGTGGCCTTCCCAGATCAGGCCGGCATCTTTTGTTTCCGCGTATTTCCTGGCGGTGTAGACGAACGGTGCGTCCCAGCTCCAGCCGTCGGTACCGGTCAGCCGCACGCCGCGTTCGAGCAGGTACATGGTGGCGTCATACCCCATGCCACAGCCTGAGTTGACATAGTCCGCCTGGCCGAATTTTGCGCCGGCGCTGGTGTTGACGACGACGATCTCCAGCGGCGACAATTTGTGGCCGATGCGCTTGAGTTCCTTCTCGACGTCGTCGGCAGTCGCGACATAGCCATCCGGCAGATGCCGGAAGTCGAGCTTCACGCCGGGCTGCAGGCACCATTCCAGCGGAACCTCGTCGATGGTCCATGACCGCTCGCCGCGATTCATGGTCGGATGAAAGTGCCAGGGCGCGTCGAGATGCGTGCCGTTGTGCGTGGACAGCGAGACCTGTTCGACGGCCCAGCCCTGGCCATCCGGCAGGTCTTCGGCCTTGAGACCGTCGAAGAACTGCAGCATGCGCGGCAGGCCCTGCTGGTGATCAATATAATGAATCGTCGGATGATTGCCCGGCGGATCGGCCGTCACGTCGTTTCTGAGCGGCACGGAGATATCGATCAGCTTCCGCGGCATGGGCATTTCCCTCGAGATGTTCCGTTTCGGAGCATCTTGAGGGGGCTCTGCCCGCGACGTCAAGTAACGCTCCCTCGTGGCCGCATTCGGAAAAATTGAACTTTCTGCCGATCGTCCCCGGGGCCACCGCGTGGTTGATCAATGCAACTCCAGCATCGATCAATGCCGCATTTGGCTTGGACTCAGAATGCCGTCCGCCCTAGGGACGACGTTGGCGACATCGCGCCGATGCGGCGCGCTCGTACAGGAAGGGGCGATCGTCTCGCCGAACCTCAAGCCGCAATCAATAGCGGTCGAGCACAAAACCAGAGGAACGTCCATGGATACGATGAGCATCGTTATCGCGCATCCGGCATTGGCCGGTCGACGCGGCCCGATTGCCGGGAGCCGGCACTTGCCGCACAGATCCCCCGCAGCAGCGGGCGCGATGCGCGTCGCACTGTCCCGGGCAGAGATTACCAGTCAGCCAAATCCCCTCAACTCCGCCGCGCAATCCTACGAAGGTGGTGCAGTTGCAGCGCTTGACTTCACACCTGAAGTGGAGCGACCCAAGGCGGCCCGCAGCACGTGCCCAACGACGACATAATCAACTCAGGAGGAAAGCCCAGATGAAGACACTACTCGGTATCATTGCAGCCGCTGCGCTGGCGGTCTCAGCACCCCTGGCGACCGCACGCGATTTCCGCTCCGCCGACATCCACCCCGCCGATTATCCGACCGTCGAGGCCGTCAAGTTCCTGGGCAAACAGCTCGCGACCGCGAGCGGCGGCAAGCTCGGCGTGAAGGTGTTTCCCAATGGAGCCCTGGGCTCCGAGAAAGACACCATCGAGCAACTCAAGATCGGCGCACTCGACATGATGCGGATCAACGCATCGCCGTTGAACAACTTCGTGCCCGAGACCATCGCATTATGCCTGCCCTTCGTCTTCCGGGACACGCAACACATGCGCACGGTCCTCGATGGGCCGATCGGCGATGAGATCCTGGCGGCCATGGAGCCCGCAGGATTGGTCGGCCTTGCCTATTACGACAGCGGCGCTCGGTCCATTTACACCGTCAAGGCACCGGTCAAGTCGCTTGCGGACCTCAAGGGCCTGAAGATCCGCGTCCAGCAGTCCGACCTGTGGGTCGGCATGATCGAGAGCCTCGGAGCCAATCCGACGCCGATGCCGTATGGCGAGGTCTACACCGCCCTCAAGACCGGCCTGGTGGACGCTGCCGAGAACAACTGGCCCTCCTACGAGTCCTCGCGTCACTTCGAGGCCGCCAAATTCTACAACGTCACCGAGCACTCGCTGGCGCCCGAAGTCCTCGTGATGTCCAAAAAGGTCTGGGACACGCTCAGCAAGGAGGATCAGGCGATGATCCGCAAGGCGGCCAAGGAATCGGTGCCCGTCATGCGCAAGCTCTGGGACGAGCGTGAGCTGGCTTCGCGCAAGACCGTCGAGGCGGCCGGCGTTCAGGTCGTCACGATCGCGAACAAGCAGGAATTCGTCGATGCGATGAAGCCGGTCTACGCCAAGTTCGCCGGCGACGACAAGCTGCAGAGCCTCGTCAAGCGTATCCAGGCCACGAAGTAACACCATAGCGCATCGGGTCCGGCGTCGCCGCGAAGCGACACCGGGCTCTTGCAAGGAGACGATGATGACAGACCCTCACGTCGCAAGCCACGAGCAGGAGGTAGAGGGGCGACCGTCTACCGGCTTGCTGTCGCGGGTCAATGCCGTCATCGCGCGGCTCGGCATGTATTTGTCCGTGACCGGCCTGCTCGTCATCGTCACCATCGTGTTCTACCAGGTGTTCGGGCGCTACGTGCTCAATTCGAGCCCGACCTGGACGGAAAACCTCGCACTGGTCCTGATCCTGTACGTCACGCTGATCGGCGCCGCCGTCGGCGTGCGCGATGCCGGACATATCGGCATGGATAGTTTGCTGGTGATGCTTCCGGATCATGTACGCGAGAAGATCGAGCTCGTGATCCACGTCCTGGTGGCGATCTTCGGCGTTGCGATGGTCTACAACGGCTGGATCCTCGGCGCGTCGGTCGGAACCGTGAAGATCCCCAATCTCGGCCTGCCCGAGGTCGTCCGCTACGTGCCGCTGATCGCCTCCGGCGCTCTGATCGTCTCCTTCTCAATCGAGCACATCATTGCTCTCCTGCGTGGCGAAGAGGTCGTCCCCTCATGGAACTGATTATTCTCGGCGCCTCCTTCTTCGGCTTCCTGGTCATCGGCGTACCGGTCGCCTTCGCGATCGGGCTATCAGCGATTTGCACCATCCTTTACGAAGGCCTCCCGGTCGCCGTCATCTTCCAGCAGATGATGTCGGGGATGAACATCTTCTCGTTCCTGGCCATTCCGTTCTTCGTCTTCAGCGGTGAGCTGATGCTGCATGGCGGCGTCGCCGACAAGATCGTGCAGCTCGCCAAGAATCTCGTCGGACACATCCGCGGCGGCCTCGGCATGTCGAACGTGGTCGCCTGCACGCTGTTCGGCGGCGTCTCCGGCTCGCCGGTGGCCGACGTTTCGGCGATGGGCGCGGTGATGATCCCGATGATGAAAAAGGAAGGGTTCGACACCGACTACGCCGTCAACGTCACCACCCATGCCTCGCTGGTCGGAGCGCTGATGCCGACCAGCCACAACATGATCATCTATGCGCTCGCCGCCGGCGGTAAGGTCTCGATCGGCGCACTGATCGCCGCCGGGCTCCTGCCGGCGATGGTGCTGATGGTGTGCATGCTGGTCGCCGCCTACGCCGTCGCGGTGAAGCGCGGCTATCCGGCCGGCAAGTTCCCGGGCTGGGCCGAGGTTTTCCGCTCGTTCGCGGCCGCGCTGCCGGGCCTGCTGATCGTCGGCATCATTCTGGCGGGCATCCTGTCGGGCGTCTTCACGGCCACTGAATCCGCGGCCGTCGCGGTCACCTACACGATCCTGCTGACGTTTTTCATCTACCGCACGATGACCTTGCCGAACTTCCTGCGGGCCGCAGCGAAGGCGGTGAAGACAACGGGCGTGGTGCTGCTGCTGATCGGCGTCTCCACCATGTTCCAATATCTGATGGGGCTCTACGAGGTCGCCGATTTCGCCGGCGACATGATGAGCAAGGTATCCTCGCAACCCTGGATGATCTTCCTGCTCATCAACATCATCCTGTTCGTGCTCGGCACGTTCATGGACATGGCGGCGACCATCCTGATCTGCACCCCGATCTTCCTGCCGATCGCTATGAAGGCGGGCATGGATCCGGTGCAGTTTGGCATGCTGATGCTGATCAACTGCGCCCTCGGGCTGAACACCCCGCCGGTCGGAACGACGCAGTTCGTCGGCTGCGCCATTGGTGGCATCTCGGTGGGCGCGGTGATGCGGACGATCCTGCCGTTCTACGCCGCCCTGATCGCAGCTCTGATGTTCGTGACCTACGTCCCCGCCTTCTCGCTGTGGCTGCCCCGCCTGCTGATGGGATACAAGGGATAGCTATCGTGCGTTCGCCGGCATTGGCTGGCGAACCGCGCTTGCGATAGTTTGCGTCACAGCAACAGGGAGAATCTGTCCGTGACTGACTATCGCAAGCTCTTCGATCTCACCGGCAAGACCGCCGTGGTGCTCGGCGCCGCATCGGGCATCGGCAAATCGTCGGCCGAGGCGCTGGCCGGGCTTGGCGCCCGCGTCGTCTGCGCCGATCGCGCGCTTGACGCGGCAGAGGCGACGGCCGCGGGCATCCGCGACAAGGGCGGCTGGGCCGAGGCGGCCGCTTGCGACGCCGCGAGCGCTGCCGACGTCAACGCGCTCGCCAAAACGGTGATGATGAAGTTTTCGCGGCTCGACATCGCCGTGACCACGCCCGGGCTCAATATCCGCAAGACCATCCTCGACTACACCGAGGAGGATCTCGACCGGGTCATCACGTTGAACGTCAAGGGAACGGTCTGGTTCTTCCAGGCCTTCGGCCGCATCATGGTCGAGCAGAAGGGCGGCAGCATCATCGCCTGCTCGTCGGTCCGCGCCGTCACCATCGAGCCCGGCCTGGCCGTGTATGGCTCGACCAAGGCGGCGATCGGCCTGCTGGTGAAGGGTTTTGCGTCCGAGGTTGGCCGCGCCGGCGTTCGCGTCAACGCAATCGCACCGAGCATCGCCGAGACCGCGCTGACCAGCCCGTTCAAGCAGCGGCCCGACATCTACAATCTCTATGCCGGCCATACCGTGTTCAACCGCTGGAGCAGCGCCGACGAGGTCGCAACGGCGGTGGCCTATCTCGCCTCGGATGCCGCGAGCTATGTCAGCGGCAGCACGCTATTCGTCGACGGCGGCTGGACCGCCGTCGATGGCCCGCCGACCGGTCTCACCCAGTTGAACAAATAGTCCATCCGCATCTAGCCTGCAAAACCCGACGCGCTGGCGCAGGTCCCTGCTGGTCTGCGCCGGTCAGCAGTGCGATCAGTGCGGCTGCCTCCACCGGATGCGCAGCCCGCGTGGTCACGCCTGCCGTGTACATCGTCACCAGCTCGCATCCCGGCGGCAGCGAACCCGACAGCACGATGCCGTCGGTCGCGATGATCTCGGTCGCCTGCGTGCATCCGATCGGCCGCGTGGCGGTGGACGCCGCCAGCTCGCGCATCGCTGTCGCGCCGTTCGGAAAGATCTTGAGGCGCGAGGCCACCTCATAGGCGATGCCGAGCTGATCCAGCACCTTTGCGACGTGCATCCCGGCGGTGGAGGCTTTGGTGTCCGGGACAAAGATGGCATCCGCGGACCGCAGGACCTCGCGCAGATCGGCTTCAGTCTTCACTGTCACCTTGGGATCGCGGCTACGGACCGCGAGAGCTGTCTCCACACGGCCAACATCCGCGATCGAGGAGGGGACGACAAGCTTCTCCGCGGCGAGCTTTGCAAGGAGGGCCTGCGTCAGGATGACGAGATCGGCTGGCGTGCCCGCGCGCAGCTTGTCGGCCATCAAACCGACCGCGCCGAACTCACCGTCGATGCCGAAGCCGGTCCGCGCCTTGAAAGCCTCGGTGAGGCCGCGTACCAGACCTTGCGCCGCGCCGCCGCTCAAAATGTTCACTGTCGTCACGATGCAAACTCCATGGCTGCGATGATCTTGTCACGCGTGATCGGCAGGTCGCGCACGCGCACGCCGAGGCAATCGTGAACCGCATTCGCGATTGCCGCCGTCACCGGGCCGTGCGCGGCCTCGCCGGCGCCGACCGGCTCGATCTCCGGCCGCTGGATGACCTCGACATCCACCGCCGGCACCTCGCTGAAATGTCAGGATCGGATAGTCCGTCCAGGAGGTTGATGTGATGTGCGCCCGGTCGAAGCGGACGCGTTCCTTCAGCACCCAGCTCGTCGCCTGGATCGCGCCGCCCTCGATCTGGTTGATGACGCCGTCAGGATTGATGGCCTCGCCGACGTCGACCGCAAGCGTCAGCCGCCTCACGCGGATGTCGTCGGCGCCCTCGACCTCGGCGATCGCGGCGCAATAGGCGCCGGTGTTCTTGTAGCGGGCAAAGCCGACGCCGTGGCCGATGCCGGATCGCCTCTCGGGCTTCCACGTCGCGCGTCGCGCCGCGGCGCGGATGACGTCGCGTGCCCGCTCGTCGCGGAGGTGCCGCAGGCGGAACGCGATCGGGTCTTCGCCGCGCAGGGCGGCAATTTCGTCGAGCAAGGATTCGATCGCGAAGACGTTGCCTTGCGCACCGAGGGTCCGCAGCGCCGAGGTGCGCACCGGCATGGTCAGCAGGCGATGGCTCGTGATCGTCCAGGCCGGGAGGTCGTAGAGCGGGACGGAGTTGCGATCGCCGCCGCCGCCATTGGCCGGCGGCGGATTCGTCGAGATCATGCGCGGGTAGGGATTTGCGATCTCGGTTGCCGCCAGCAGCGCCGGTTGCGCCGCGCGCCCCGGCCGCGCCGCGTGGCCGTTGCTCCAGATCGCATGGCGCCAGCCGACGATCTCATTGCCCGCATCGAGGTCGGCCTCGATCTCGATGGCCATCGCCGCGCCGAACGGCGCGTGGGACATCTCGTCGTGCGCGCGACCACTGCACCCGCACCGGGCGGCCGCCGGCGGCTTTGGCCAGCAGCACGGCATCGAGCGCGACATCGTCGGCCGCATTGTGTCCGTAGCAGCCCGCGCCCTCCATATGCTCGACGACGATGTTCTCGGCCGGAAGCTTGAGCACGATCGCGAGATCGGCGCGGAGCAGATAGACGCCTTGGCTGTGCGTCCAGACATGGACCCGGTCACCGTCCCATTGCGCCATCGCGCAGGACGCCGCGATCGAGCCATGCGCGATATAGGGACGGGTGTATTGCCGGCGGAGCGTGCGCGTAGCCGTCTCCGGCGCTGCCGCTGCCCTGGTGTCGATGACGGTCGTCTCGACCGGCTGGCTTCTCAGGAAGCCGGCCAGATCGTTTTCATCGGGCAGCGGCTCGCCGGCCGACCAAGTGGCGCCCTTGCGCAAGGCTATCAGCGCGGCTTCCGCCGCTGCCTCGCTGTCGGCGACGATGCCGGCGAAGCCGCCGTCGCGGACGATCGCGATGAGGCCGGAAACGGCGCGCGCAGCCTCTTCGTCGAGCGCGATCAGCTTGGCGCCCGAGACGTCCGGCCGCAGCACGCGACCGTGCAGCAGGCCCGGCAGCGCATGATCATGGATGAAGCGCGGCCGCGCGAACACCTTGTCGGGTATGTCGACGCGCTGGACCGAATGCCCGGCCACGCTGCGCGCGACGGCAGACTTCGCTACCGCGCCCGCAATGGCGTCGTGGTCGAGGGACACGTCACCCGACAGTTCCCAATAGCTGGTTCTGACATTGCCGGGACCCGAGATCATGCCGTCCTCGACAGCGAGCAGCGATGCATCGACGCCGAGACGGTCCGATGCAGCCGCGAGGAAGCGCTGGCGCACCTCGGCACAGGCGTGGCGCAGTGCGCGGCCGGATTGCTGGATCGACAGGCTGCCGGAGGTGACGCCCTCGTTCGGGCTCGCCGCGGTCGAGGCGCGGACCATCTCGATGCGGCCGATCTCGACGTCGAGCTCATCCGCCGCGATCTGCGCCAGCGCCGTCACGATGCCCTGGCCGATCTCGACCTTGCCGGGCGAGATCGCCACACGGCCTTCGCCGGTGAACCTCACCCAGGACGACAGTCTTGGATTGGCTGCCAGGCTGACCGGCAGTGTCAGGGCAGGGGACCGCGCACTCATGATGTCGCCATCTCCGATGCCGCCCGCAGCACGGCGCGGACCATGCGATTATGCGATCCGCAGCGGCACAGATTGCGATCGAGCGCCGTTCTGACCTCGGCTTCCGTCGGCGACGGATTGCGCTTGAGCAGCGCCGCCGCGCTGATCAGGATCCCCGGGACGCAATAGCCGCATTGCATCGCCTGTTCGGAGATGAAGGCGCGTTGCAGCGGATGTGGTTGCTCCACCGTCCCGAGGCCCTCCACTGTGACGACGTCCTTCTCCGCAACCGACCACATCGGCATGTCGCAGGAGGCCATCGCGCGGTCGCCGACCATCACGTAACAGGCGCCGCATTCACCGGCTCCGCAGCCGAAATGCGGACTGGTGACGCCGAGCCGGCCGCGCAGCACATCGAGCAGCGCCTGATCGGGATCGGCATCCAAAGCCACTTCTGCACCATTGAGCCGGAATTGAATGGCGGGCATGACCGGCCTCAGCGATTTGTCGAACTTCTTGACGACGTCGGCCCATTTCTCGATGTCGCCGCGCAGGAACTTTTCGAATTCCTCCGGCGTCATCGACATGGGCACGGCACCCTGCTCAGTCCATAGTTTTATGATGTCGGGCCGCTTCACCATCGCGTTCACGGCTGCGTTGAGCTTGTCGATAACAGGCTTCGGCGTGCCTGCCGGCGCCATCAGGCCGAGCCAGATCGTGGCCTCGTAGCCGGAAACGCCGGCCTCATTCGCAGTCGGCACGTTCGGCAGCACCGCGGAGCGCTGCTGGCCGGTGGTGGCGAGTGCACGCACCTGGTTCCCGGCGATGTTCGGCGCCATCGCCGGCACCGCGTCGATCATCATCTGCACCTGGCCGCCGATGCACGCCGCTGCGGGCCTCGCCGCTGTTGCGATAGGGCACATGCACGACATCGATGCCGGCCATCGCTTTGAACAGCTCGCCGGCCATGTGATAGGGCGTGCCCTGGCCGGAGGAGGCGTAGTTCAGCTTGCCCGGCTGCGTCTTGGCGAGCGCGATGAACTCCTGAAGCGTTTTTGCCGCGACTTGCGGGTTCACCACGATGACGAGATCGGAATAGTTCACCGGCGCGATTGGCGCAAGGTCGCGCATCAGCTCGTATTTGCGTTGCTCCGGCGTGAGCAGCGATTCATTTGCGGTCTGGGTATTGGACATCATCAGCAACGTGTAGCCGTCGGCCGGCGACTTCGCCGCCTCGACGCGTGCCGATGACGCCGCCCGCGCCGGTGCGGTTCTCGACCACGAAGGGCTTGCCAAAGCGCTCCTGCAGCGCGTTGCCGATCAGCCGGGCTGCAACATCGGCCGGTCCGCCGGCGCCGAACGGCACGACGATGCGGACCGCGTGCGCAGGATAGTCCTCCGCCAGGGACGGCGCTGCGGAGAATGTGGTGAGCAGGCCGGCGGCCAGCACCAGCGTCAATCGTCGGGCCGTCATGCCCACCTCCCTGAGATCGTTCTTGTTCGCCGGCACTGTAGCGGCAGGGCGCGCGGGCTGTCGACGCCTCACAAAGTCGATTCCGGCCGGAATATCCGGCCCTTTTGGGTGTGACCGCCGGGCATTTCGCGGCCGTGTCGGGAACAGGCCACGCGCACGGTTTGAGCATTTTGCATGGGCACTGCCGGATAAAGGCCCTCGGCTGCCCGGTATTTTGGTGTTACGAAATTGGACATGAACCAGCACGCCAAGATCGAGATCCGCCACTCCACCTGTCCGCATGATTGCCCGTCGGCCTGCGCGCTCGATATCGAGGTGGTCGAAGGTCGCAGCATCGGCCGTGTCCGCGGCTCGAAGAAACAGACCTATACGGCTGGCGTGGTCTGCGCCAAGGTCGCTCGCTACGCCGAGCGCATCCATCATCCCGAAAGGCTGATGCATCCGATGCGCCGCATTGGACCGAAGGGATCCGGCCAGTTCGCGCGGATTTCCTGGGACGAGGCGCTCGACGAGATCGCGGCATCGCTTCACCCAGGCGGAGCGTGAGTTCGGCGCGGAATCGATCTGGCCGTACTACTACGCCGGCACGATGGGGCTGGTGATGCGCGACGGCCTCAACCGTCTCACGCATGTGAAGAAATATTCGCGCTTCTATTCGACCATCTGCGCCAACATCGCGCGCGTCGGTTATGCCGTTGGCACCGGCAGGATCGCCGGCGTCGATCCGCGCGAGATGGCGCTGTCCGACCTCGTCGTGATCTGGGGTACCAACCCGGTCAACACCCAGGTCAACGTGATGACGCACGCCGCCCGTGCGCGCAAGGAGCGCGGTGCCAGAATCGCGGCGGTCGACGTCTACGACAACGAGACGATGAAGCAGGCGGATATCAAGATCATCCTGCGCCCAGGCACCGACGGCGCCTTTGCCTGCGGCGTCATGCATGTGCTGTTCCGCGACGGCTATGCCGACCGCGCCTATATGGACACATACACCGACTGCCCGGCCGAGCTCGAGGCGCATCTGAAGACGCGTACCCCCGAATGGGCGTCCGCGATCTGCGGCGTGCCGGTGGCGGAGATCGAGGCCTTCGCCAAGGCCGTCGGCGAGACCAAGCGGACCTTCTTCCGGCTCGGCTACGGTTTTACGCGTTCGCGCAACGGCGCGACGCAGATGCATGCCGCGAACTGTATTCCCGCAGTGACCGGCGCCTGGCAGTACGAGGGCGGCGGCGCCTTCTTCAACAATTACGCGCTGTGGCACTTCAACGAAACCATCATCGAAGGTCATGACGCGATCGACAAGGCCATCCGCGCGCTCGACCAGTCGCAGATCGGCCGCATCCTCACGGGCGATGCCGAGGCCTTGCACGGCAAGGGGCCGATCAAGGCGATGCTGATCCAGAACACCAATCCGATGACGGTCGCGCCGGAGCAGGCGCTGGTGCGTCAGGGTTTTGCGCGCGAGGACCTGTTCGTCGCGGTGCATGAGCAGTTCATGACTGAAACGGCGCAGATGGCCGACATCGTACTGCCGGCGACCATGTTCATGGAGCACGACGACCTCTATTACGGCGGCGGCCACCAGCACATTTCGGTCGGTCCCAAGCTGATCGACCCGCCCGGTGAATGCCGCTCCAACCACCAGGTCTTGCAGGCGCTGGCGCCGCGGCTGGACGCCAGGCATCAGGGTTTCGAGATGACGCCGCGCGAATTGATCGACGCGACGCTGAAGCTCAGCGACCATGGCGACATCGCAGGCCTTGAGGCCGACATCTGGCGCGACCTGCAACCGGACTTCCGCACCGCGCATTATCTCGACGGCTTTGCGCACGCTGACAAGAAATTCCACTTCAAGGCCGACTGGGCGGATCCGCCGTTCGGCATGATGATGGGTGACTTCGAGAGCATGCCGTCGCTGCCGGACCATTGGGCCGTGATCGAGCACGCCGACCAGGCTCATCCGTTCCGGCTCGCGACCAGCCCCTCGCGCAGTTTCCTCAACACCACCTTCAACGAGACGCCATCCTCGCAGGCGCGCGAGGGCAAGGCGAGCGTGATGATCCATCCGCTGGACGCGGCTGCGCTCGACATCGCCGACGGTGATGCCGTGACGCTCGGCAATACCCGCGGCGAGACCACGCTGGTCGCAGTGTTCTTCGAGGGCGTGCAGCGCGGCGTGCTGATCGCGGAGTCCGTTCATCCCGAACAAGAATCATATCGGTGGCCGCGGCATCAACATGCTGACGGGCGCGCAGGCGGTGGCGCCGATCGGCGGAGCGGCGTTTCACGACAACAAGGTCTGGATCAGGAAGGCGGCCGCGGCCTGAGGCGCGCTCGCGCTTCGGTCGCCTGCAAATTTGTGTCGAGGCGCTAAAGCGGAGCCTCGCTGCAGTTTGCTCTTGCACCTCGCGCCTGAGCTGCCGCAAATGGCCGCAAAACGGGAGCAAGGAAGCGAGCGTGCCATGACCGACCCCACAAGCGTCATCACCGAGAAGCGCGGGCAGGCGTTCTGGATCACCATCAACCGGCCGGAGAAGCGCAACGCGCTGAACGGCGACGTGATCGCCGGCATCACCAGGGGCTATCGCGACGCGCATGACGACAAGGACGTCCGCGTCATCGTGCTGACCGGTGCGGGCGACAAGGCGTTCTGCGCCGGCGCCGATCTGCAGAATTCCGGCGCGGCTTTCGCGATCGATCATTCCAGGCCGAATGTCGATTATGCCGACCTGTTGCGCTTGTCGCAGAACGCGACGAAACCGGCAATCGCACGCGTCGGCGGCGTCTGCATGGCCGGCGGCATGGGCCTGCTGTGCATGACCGATATGGCTATTGCGGCCGATCACGTCATCTTCGGCCTGCCCGAGGTGAAGGTCGGCGTGTTTCCGATGCAGGTCCTGAGCCTGTTGCAGTCCATCGCGCCGCCGCGCCTCGTCAACGAATGGGCGCTGACCGGCGAACCCTTCGATGCGAACGCCGCGCTGGACGCAGGCCTGCTCAACTACGTCGTGCCCACAGCTGAACTCGACGCCAAGGTCGACTGGCTGATCGGCCGCATTGTCGATAAATCCCCGACCGCGATCCGACGCGGCAAATACGCCATGCGCGCCATCGCCTCGATGTCGTTCGACGAGAGCATCGCCTACACCGAAAGCCAGATCGCGCTGCTCGCGATGACCGAGGACGCCAAGGAGGGCCTGAAGGCGTTCAGCGAGAAGCGCAAGCCGTTGTGGTCGGGAAAATAGATGCGTGCGCTTCAGCTTCCGTCTTGGCAGCTTTGGCTTGAGTTGCTTGGAGAGCTTTCACTCCGACAGGTGACCATCGTCCACTCGGACTTTGATTGACCTTGCCCGCTCCTCTCGGACCACCCGCACAATCCACGAGCGGCTTGTCGCCGGCCGGGGGGGCGCTCACCGACAAGCAGCTTCTTCATGCGCGGTAGAGTTTCTCAGAACCGGTCAACGGTGGCCGTCGCGCCCGGCCGCGATGTACTGCTCCCACAGGGAGGCTCGGCCGAAGTGCTCAAGCTGGCGCGGATCTGATGGGAAGCATTTCACGATTTACTGCCCATTGCGGCGACGTTTTGGGTGAGGCGAACTGGCGACACCTCCAAACCAACATGATCCGTCGTCCGAAAGAGGTCTCTACATGGCAGCTATTTCGGCTTGGGTGTTGCTCGATTGAACCCAAAAGGATCCAGATTTTGCCGGGCAATCGAGGTTGGTTTGGCACGGGGAGATGTTGGGGAGCCAAAGCCGCAGTACCGGCGCATGTGGATCGCGCTACCGGATACGGCAGAGGCGGGCGCGGCCAGAGGGGAGCCTCAATTCAACGAAGGATCGCTTTACAACTATTTTGATAGAGCCAAAGCGGGCGCCGGCCGAGATCCGCGTCACGGCTACCCAATCAGGTCCCGATCTAACGACGGCAAGGATCTCAACATCGGATCAGGATCGTCCAAATTCGCCAGACCTGGGCCAATTCAATCAGTGCATTAGATGCGAAATCTCATACCGCAAGGTGCGAGTTTCTGTTTGGCAGGATGCGGCGGAAGTAGCTCGCCATGCCGTCAGCCGATGATTCTGGCGAGCTCCAGTGAATTGGTATGCCTGACGACCAAGAAATCAAAATCGTTGAGCTTGAGGAGGCGACGCTATCGTTCCTATGGCAGTGCGAGTGTCGCGCGAATTCGACCCGGGTCAGGGTAGTAGTGCCGCAGCTACATGCTTGGGCGGACGCGGCGCAAAAGGCGTGCTTAGGAAATGAGGTTTCTATCCGGGATGAAATCCTTCCCGAGACGTTTGACGCTTTGACCGGACGTTATCCATTTTTTGAACATCGACGTGGCTCCCGCGCCCTTGAGACTTTGAAGAATTCAGAGACGTATGCGGCCTCTACCGAACGGGGTCGCAAATGTTTCGGTCGAGGCTCACGTCCGGAATGCCGCGATGCGTCAGCTTCCAGAGAGCCCACCGGATAGTGTCCCACGATGTCCGGACGGCGGCAGTCTCGGATGATCCCGATTGCGTCCTAATGGGGCAGTGGCCAGCACGTGCATCTCGTCGTAATCCGGCCCCTTGGGCTTGTCGGGGTCGCCCAGGGAAATCCCGGCGGCGGCTGCCCTGGCGGCTGCTATTGTCCCCGGGTCGGACGGCAGCTCCTCGAGGCGGGCCACGTCATCAAAGCCGTGATCCATCTCGGGCGCGCGGGCAGCGCTCGGGCGGTCCAGGGATTCGGATGCCAGGACCGCGGCGAGGTCGGATGTCGGCCCTCCGGCAGGGTGGCAACCCGTGGCCTCGGTATCTCCCATCGGGAAGTGATCTTCAGTTCGGGAATGACGAGAGGTCGGCCCGACCTGTCCTGCACCGGACGGGACCGGGGAAGCCCGGGGGGCACCGCTCGGCGCCTCGCCGGCCTGCCGGATGGCGGAGACGTTACCGGCGACAGTCCGGCGGCTGGCGAAGCCGGCCCGGAGGCCAAGCCCCTCCCGCAGGGCGGCCACGGGTCGCGGCCCGGGGGCCTTGCCGCGCTCCGTTTCGGCATCTTTTGCCATCTGGGGTTTCCCGCCGCTCGTACCGGAAACCCCGCCTGGCAGGCACCCTTTCTGGTTGGACTTCGGCGGGACGTGAGGCGGCAGACTTTTCATGTGCGCCCCCCATTACATGGCCAGATAAAAAACGTCTTCCTGGTGATTTGCAACATCTTCTTGGTGTGCACCTTAGCTGTAGGACCGTCATTTAAAAACTACAAGAAGACGTTGCAGTCTATTAAAAAGTTGTTGCGTCACAGAGCTTGCGGATTCGCTGACCTCCCGCTGAGCCGTCCAGGCGCGACGTCTAGCTGGACGCTCCTCTGCGTCACGAGAGAAACCGCAGCCGGACGCGATGATCGATCGCGCCGAGTTCGATCCGCGCCGCGCAGATCAGCTGTACGGCTCCCGGTTCGAAATTGACCTGGTCTGGTCGGCCTCGCACGGCGGCTTTGCCCCGGCCGAGAGGGGCGGACCGGAAAGCGGGGTATGAACCTTCAGCCGGCGGCTTCAAGGCCAACATGGGGCTGGTTGGTACCACTCGGCCCCGGCGGCATCGGGCCTATAATGGAGCACGCCATACGAGGACCCATCGCGCGGGCGGCGCGCTCAGGCGGTCGAGCTCGTTGCGACGGTAATCCCAAGCGGGCGCATGCCGATGGCGCGGCTGCCGACTAACCGCCCTCGCGCTTTGTTGACTTGTGCTGGCGTCGTTCGAGCCAGTCTCTGGCCGCTTGCTCCAGGATCTCCGACGCAGTGGTGTCGTCCTCGAGGGCGGCCCGCTTGATGGATTTGATCAACTCGCCGGACATGGTCGCGAAGAAATTCCGTTTTTGCTGCCCGGCCGGCGCCTTGCTCCCCTTTGCGGATTTTCCTGCGTCAGTCATGAGCTCTCCGGCGCCGGTAAAGGGGAAACAGAAACGCACCGAGGCGCGAATCTTCAGCGCGGAGCGACTTTAGGCAGGGTTTTGTCAAATGGCCACAGGCAGCGCGGGAACATAGGAACACTGTTGGATTGTAGTATATGTAAATATATAGATTGCTATATATATGAACGTTGACATATGTGTATATGATCCGGTATTGGCGGTTGTGGTAGGTCCTTCGATGACGGGTATGGAGAGAAATTGGCGGATCGCGCTCGTGCGGGCGTATCCCGATCTGTTCCGACCAGCGGGCGATCCGGTGGCAATGCAGGCCCTCTCCTATGTCGGCGACGGCTGGTGCGACCTGCTGGAGCGGGCCCGCGCTCGCATTCGCACGGCGATCCGGGCCGATGGCGCAACGTTCACGGCGACGCAAATGAAGGAGAAGTACGGCACCTTGAGATTCTACTGGGACCGTACGCTGTCGCCTATGGCCGCCAGCAGGGCCGCGGAGGCCGTTGATCTTGCGGAAGCTCGCTCTGCCTACACTTGCGAGGTCTGCGAAGAGGTCGGGCAGCTCTACGGCAACGGCTGGCTGACGACGCGATGCATCGCGCATGCCGGGGAGCTGAGCCCAGTCGAGGTCCTGCCCGGGCTCGAGAACACCCATATCGCGGAATGGACCGCCCGTGACCGGGGCGTGATCCGCTGCCGCCGTCGCTACGACCACGAGACCGACAGCTTCATCGAGGTCGACCCCACTGCTCTCGGAATCGAGGAGGCGTAAGATGGTGCAGGTGCCGAGTTGGCGGACCAAATTGATCGAAAGCTATCCTGGCCTCTTTCATCCTCCTGCGGGGCAGCCGGAGGCGGCGGCTGGCTACATCAGTTGCGGGGAAGGGTGGAGCGATCTGATCGCGCGCCTGTGCGTGCGCATGGAAGCGGCGCTGCAGCAAGTCGAGACGATCCGCCTGCTTCAGATCAAGGAAAGGCTCGCCACGCTGAGGGTCTACTGGCGCGGCGACGTGACGCCTGAGACCGTCGCCCGGCTTCACGAGGCCACTGCGCTGGCCAAGGCTCGCTCTGCCTGCACGTGCGAGGCGTGCGGCGCGGAGGGGCGGCTCTACAACTTCGGCGGAGAATACATAACCCGCTGTCGCACTCACGCGAAAGGTGAACAGGTCCTGGCGCCGGCTGGCCTCGAGAACCTCCATCTTGTGCGTGTCCCGACGCCAGATGGCTATCGAGTTGTAGCACGGCGCTACGACCGCGAGGCCGACCGCTTTGTCGATGAGGATCCGACAGTTCTGGAATCGAAGAGGCCTGAGACGGTTGTGACCGAGGACTGGGGGGCCGATTTGATGCAGGCGCATCCACGCCTGTTCGAGGTCCGGCAGGGGGACCCGGAATCGTCTCCCGGCTACCCATTGTGCGGGGAAGGGTGGCGCGACGTTCTGGAGCAGCTCTGCACCAGAATCGAAATCGCATTGGGTCAGAATGAAACGTTCAAGTTTGTTAGCGTCGGACGGAAAATTGGCTTGCTCTGGATCAGGTGGAACGGCGAGGTCTCGGACGTCACCCGAGCAAAAATCGAAGAGGCTACCCGCCTCGCCTCCGAACGCGCGATCAGCACCTGCGTAATCTGCGGCTTGGAAGGACCGACGAGGCGAGCATGAGGCATGGATCACGTCGACGCGTCCCGAACTCATTGCGGGCATTCCCGACCCGGGTCGAGCCAGGAGTTTGAGAGCATCCGTAGACTGCAGGGCCTCACTTGCCTGTGGCATGGCCTGGCCGACTATGCTTCGCGCGCTACGATCGCGAGAGCGACATGTTGACCGAGATACCGCCGGCTGTGGGAGGAATGGAGCGATAGCGATGGCCCGCTTCCGGTGCACTGCCTGCGGTCGCATGGGCGAGTGCGATTACGAACGGCACCGTCATGAATGTCCGCGCTGCGGATCAGAGGAGGTCGTGTTCGCGCTTGCCATCGATGAGCTGCCGGAACAACTCGTGGCAACACTGCGTCGGGCCGAGCCTCTCGATGACGACGACAATGACGGGGACTGACGTGCGCTTGTGGGTATTGTCGGATCTGCATGTGGAATTGACGCGCGGCTGGGACCTGCCGACGGGTGACGAGCGGCCGCGGTTCGACGTTCTGGTGATCGCGGGCGATCTGATCCCGCTCGCCGAGCGCGGGGTGAGGTGGCTGTGCGAACGCGTGCCCGACCGGCCGGTGATTTATGTGCTCGGCAATCACGAGTTCTACGGTACCGATGTCGACCGGACTGTCGAGAAGGCCAGAGCGGCAGCAGCTGGCACGAACATCCATCTGCTGCAACACAACTCCATCCGGATCGGCGAAGTCACCTTCGCCGGCGCCACCACCTGGACCGACTTCGATCTGTTCGGCGACCCGCATCGCGCTATGGTGATCGCGGCCGAGTGGATGAATGACTTCCGCAAGATCAGGATCAATCGCTATGTCGAGCGCTTCCGGCCGAGCCACGCGTTGGCCCGGCATCTGCAGGCCCGCGCGTTCCTCGAATTGGAGATGCGCAAGCCGCGTCCGGGCAAGCTGGTCGTGATCTCCCATCATGCCCCGCATCCCGGCGCTGCTTTGGCGCTGTCCGATCCCTCGAGGCCGGACGATCTTCTCGCCGCGGCCTACCGCAGCGACCTGACGGCCCTTATGCGGCCGTGGGCGAATGACGGGCACGGCGCACTAAAGCCCGCTGACCTCTGGATCTACGGCCATACCCACGAGTCCGAGGACATCGTGATCGGTGCAACGCGCATGGTGTCGAACGCGAAGGGCTACGGACCCTGGCCACCGCAGCAGCGTGTCTGGGACAACCGGAGCTTCGATCCGAACCTGATCATCGAGATCTGAAGGGGAGCAGGAGCAGGCCATGACCGATATCGACGACCATCGAACGCAGGCAAATGCGCCGCGTCCTGTCCGGGCTTGTGGGTGAGGGGTCCGGTCATGTGCGATAAAAAAGAGGCCGAGGGCCTCCCCGTTTTCTTCGCCTCGGCCAAGACCACGACCGCGATCCCGGTGCGACACCCGGCGCTGCGCGATGCGCTGATCCAGGCCCCCTCGATCCGCGGGTGCGGTCGATCGACTACGTTGCCTCAGCCTGCGGCGCGTCCGCCGCAGGTCACGGTCGATGCCGTCGTCGTCCAGGATGAGGATAGTCGCTATGTCCTCGACGTCGTCCCGGCGCGGTGCATGCGCAATATCGAGGACGAAGGTCTCGTGCTGATCGCGCTGGGTGAGCTCAAGCTCGAGCCGCTCGTTCTGACGGCCGAAGAGATCCGGCGCGAGCCGCGCCGCGCCAACGCCAACCTGGTCTGGTCTCACAGCGACGTGACTGTTCCGATCGGGCTGCGCATGCGCATCCAGCGGTCCTGCTCGACGAGGGGCCGATGTCGCTAGGCCAGCTGCTCAAGTCCGTGGCCGGGGAAAGCGATCCCGCGGCGGCGGTGATGGCGCTCGCCTGCGCCAATCTCGTCTGTCTCGGTCTGCTTGCCCAGCCGCTGAGCCCGACCACCCTTGTCCGAAGCTTCGCGCGAGCGGACCACGCATGAGCTCTGACGAGGAGTGCGATCTGCAGGCTGCCGTCGAAGACGCTGTCTCGACGGGTGCGGCCGCCAACTCGGCCGACTGTGACGAGCGCCTGAAGGGCCTGCCGCGCCTCCTGCGCTATGCCATGCTCAGCACCGACGGGAGCCAGCACGTCGCGGAGCGGCTGATCGCCGAGATCCATGAGCTGTGCCCGCATCTGCCGCACAGCGCCGCCTGGGCCTTCGAGCGCGCGCTTGACACCGGATTGGCGCTCGCCGCCGAGCTCGATCGTCGTGCCGTCGCTCAGGACGAGCCGAACTTGCGGAGCCTGGCCGATTGCGTCCGGCTGCTGTCGCTGCCGACGCCGCACAATTCTGACCACTTCGAGGAGTACCAAAGGGTCGGCAAAGCGCTGCTCCACGGCCTTGCTGCGAACGCCAGGCATGCGGACCAAGCGCTCTGCTGCGATCTTGAGCGGTTCACCTTCGGCTGGGCGGCGCTACCGGTCTGCATCGCCATGGTGTCCAGGAGAATGCCGGCGGCGATGAACGCGGCCTATCTTGGAGGCCGCATGGCGGAGCACCGCGTTGCCGCCGCGAAGGCGGCAGTCCGGCGGGAACTGGAGGAAGAGCACCGGACGCAGCAGGAGGTCGACGAGAAGGAGAAGACGGCCGCCCGGCAGGCGCCGGCGGCGGCCGAAGGGGAAGCCATTTCCGAGCGTCACGTCGTGGTCGCGCGTCTATCCGAGGCCGAGATGAAGAACCCTAAGCTGAAGGATATCCTGGGACCACTAAAGCATGCCGTCAACACGCCCCTGCCGCTGATTGACGTGCCGCCGCTGCACAGGGTCCGTAACGCGCTTGCGTTCGAGTTTCCTTATGCGATGAGCGTGATCGACTTCGCGCTGGCCGATCTCGTCGGCCGTGCGACGGTCCGTCTGCGGCCGCTGTTGCTGGTCGGCGACCCTGGTGGAGGCAAGAGCCGGTTCGCCCGGCGCCTCGGTGAAACCCTGGGCGTCAGTGTTTGGCGAGAGGACGCCGCGCGCTCCGATGGCGCGGTGTTCGGCGGGACCGACCGGCGCTGGTATTCGGCTGAACCCTGTCATCCCTTTCTGTCGATCGCGCAAGGCAAAATTGCCAATCCGCTCGTGCTGATCGACGAACTCGAGAAAGCCGGCACGCGGTCGGACTATGGCCGTTTGTGGGATTGCTTGCTGGCCTTCCTCGAGCCCGAGACGAGTGCCCGCTATCCCGATCCTGCGCTGCAGACTACCCTCGATGTCTCGCAGGTCTCCTACGTGGCGACGGCCAACAGCCTCGATCGGCTGCCCTCGCCGATCCGCGACCGGTTTCGCGTGGTGACGTTCCCCAAGCCGGCCGCTGACGACCTCGACGCCCTACTGCCGACCGTGTTGGCCGATCTCGCGCGGGAGCGCGGCCTCGATGCGGCCTGGGTGCCGCCGCTGGACGGCGCAGAGCGCGCGGCGATCGCGCAAAACTGGCGCGGCGGCTCGATACGGCGGCTGCGCCGCATGGTGGAGGCGATCCTGTGCGAGCGCGATCTGCGGGCGGCGAGGAATTGAGCATGGCCGCTTGGCGAACATCGGCCTCGTTAACTTGCCCGCGATGCAATGGGCACCAACAAGGAGAAGAGCATCACAGTCGCGGTCGAGATGCGAAGGGGCAACACTCCGGCCGGACTTAGCAATTTGCAATGATGGAGGAATGCAATGCTGGTTGTCACAATCGATCTCGTCCCAGGCGGATTTGAGCCCATGCGGCGCACGATCGCCTCGATGCAAATTATGAACATTTCCGATCTGGCGGAGATCTCGAACTATCGGATCGAGACGATCGAGACGAGCAATCCACTTACCGGGACGCCCGAACGTACCGCCCAATGCGTCATTCAGGGCCACGCGCGTGCCCAGTCTGTTTGGGCTTTGCTAGCAAGGGCATCCGGGGAGATCACAAATCTGGCTTCCACTGGAGAGAGTGACGATTGATTTCCGGATCATTGCAGATGGACTACTGTCTTCGATGGAGGCCCGCGACCTGCATGAAAGGTCGTCGTTGATTTTCGACCGCGAACGGAACAGGAGATCGTCGCGAGCCCCAGGGTGAAGATTCGAGCTTGTCCTTGTTGCCGAAGCATCTCCGCGAAAGATCCAACCTCGCGGAGGCGACGTCGACCGTGGTCACGCACAAACCGTCAGGAAGTGGTGCGGGATCGGGCCGTAGGCCCACCGCGGGATCCGAGCTCGAGCATCGAATGAACGTTCTGCGGGGATGCCGCGCCAATGCCGCGAAGCCTGTCAGAGAGGATGCCGAGAAACAATCTCCGGACGAAGATTAAGACGTCTGCCGTGGGAAGCCCAGGGATGGATGGGCGGTATCTTCGAATACCATCGCGGCGGAGAGAATCAGGGCGACTATCCCGCGTTCGCTTTTAGCTCCGCGGCCTGGATGCCGGCCACCGCGCAGGCCTCGTCATTGTCGGAGGTGTCGCCGGAGACGCCGACGGCGCCGAGGAGTGTCGTGCCATCCATGATCAGCACGCCGCCGGGGACAGGCACCAGCGCGCCCTTGGCGATGGTGTTCACGGCGTCGATGAAATAGGCCTGCTCCTGTGCTCGCTGGTATAGCGCGCGCGAACCCATGCCCATCGCGAGCGCGCCATAGGCCTTGCCGTGCGCGATCTCGGCGCGCATCAGGCTGGTGCCGTCTTGCGCCGCCGCGAGCTTGAGGACGCCGCGCGCGTCCAGAATGGTGACGACCAGCGGCTTCAGCTTCAACTCGGTGGCTTTTGCGAAGGCGGCGTCGAGGATCTTGCGGGCGGTGTCGAGCGTCAGTTCAGCCATGGCTGTGTTCCTTTGCAGCGGAGGTGGTGGAATTGGTTTCGGCGCGATCGAGGCTCATCGCCAGCACGCGCGCGACGTGAAGCGCATCGCGCTGCGTGCCGTCGTGGATCTGGTGACGGCAGGAGGTGCCGTCGGCGACGACAAGTGTGGCCTGGTCCGCGCGCCGCACGGCGGGCAGCAACGACAGCTCGGCCATCTCGATCGAGGCATCGTAAGTGTCGGCGCCATAGCCGAAGGCGCCGGCCATGCCGCAGCAGCTCGAATTCGATGGTCTCAACCTTCAGGCCGGGGACGAGACGCAGCACCTGCTCGACCGGCTTGAACGCACCGAAGGACTTTTGGTGGCAATGGCCGTGGACCATTGCTTTGTCGGCAACGTTGCCGAGCGGCAGCTGCAGCCGGCCAGCCTCG
This sequence comes from uncultured Alphaproteobacteria bacterium, assembly GCA_963819355.1. Taxonomy (GTDB): domain Bacteria; phylum Pseudomonadota; class Alphaproteobacteria; order Rhizobiales; family Xanthobacteraceae; genus Bradyrhizobium. The sequence goes on from CAWFVZ010000037.1 coordinate 116,329, forward strand.
GCCTCGCGCACAAGGAATTCCTCGAAGGTCAGCGCATGGGCGCCGACCGCCTTGGCGTCGTCGTCCTTGCGGAGCGAAGCAAGCTCGTCTCGTAGCGTCAGCAGGCAGCTGGGCTCGAGGCCTACGATCGACACGCCGCGCGCGGCAAAGGGCGCGAAGGCGGCCACGAGCCGGTTGAGCTCGGCCTTGGCCTCTTCGACGAGGCCCACCGACAGGAAGGTGCGGCCGCAGCAGAGCGGGCGGCCGCCGCCGGACGGCTTCGGCAGATGCACGCGATAACCGCCGGCCGCGAGCACGCGCAGTGCGGCGTCGAGGTTCTCGCGCTCATAGATGCGGTTGAAGGTGTCGGCGAACAGCACGACCTCGCGAGCGGTCTCCGGCCCGACGCTGTCAGCCGGCGGCACAAACACGTCGTTGCGGAAGGCGGGCAGCGCCCGGCGCGCGCTAATGCCGAAAAAGCGCTCGAACAGCTTTCGCAGCAGCGGGCTGCGGTTGCGCAAATTGGCCAGTGGTGCGAAGCGCGACGCGAGGCCGACGTAGCGCGGGAGGTAGCCGACAAGGCGGTCGCGCAGCGTCAGGCCGCGCGATGCAGCGCGCGCGGCCAGCACCTCGATCTTCATCTTGGCCATGTCGACGCCGGTCGGACATTCGTGGCGGCAGGCCTTGCAGGAGACGCAGAGTTTCAGCGTCTCCATCATCTCGTCCGAGGCCAACGCATCCGGTCCGAGCTGGCCGGAAATGGCGAGCCGCAGCGTGTTGGCGCGGCCGCGGGTGACGTCCTTCTCATTACGCGTCGCGCGGTAGGACGGGCACATCACGCCGCCCTCGAGCTTGCGGCAGGCGCCATTGTTGTTGCACATCTCGACCGCGCCCTGGAAACCACCGCCGGCGCCGGGCCAAGCGGACCAGTCGAGCTTTGTCTTCAGCTCAGTGACGCGATAGTCGGACCCGTAGCGGAACAGCGAGCGGTCGTCCATCTTCGGCGCATCGACAATCTTGCCGGGGTTGAGGACGCCATCGGGATCGAAGCGCTGCTTCACCTCCCTGAAGTCGGCGACGAGACGCTCGCCGAACATCGTCGCATGAAATTCCGAGCGCACCAGGCCGTCGCCATGCTCGCCGGAATGCGAGCCCTTGTATTCGCGCACCAGGGCGAAGGCTTCCTCGGCGATGGCGCGCATCGCCTTGACGTCCTTTTCCAGCTTCAAGTTCAGCACGGGCCGCACATGCAGACAGCCCTCGGAAGCATGAGCATACATCGTGCCGCTGGTGCCGTGCCGGGCGAAAACCTCGTTCAGCCGTGCGGTGTATTGGGCCAGATGCGGCAGCGGCACAGCGCAGTCCTCGACGAAGGAGACCGGCTTACCCTCCTGCTTCATCGACATCATCACGTTGAGGCCAGCGGCGCGAAAATCGGCGATGCCACCCTGGAGCGCGGGTTCGGTGATCTCGACCACGCCGCCCCATTTGCGCTTGTCGTTGTTCCAGCCGAAGCCGAGATCGCCCATCAACTCGCTGAGCTGCTTGAGGCGCGCCAGATTGTCCGCCTGGTCTTCTTCCGCGAATTCGACCACCAGCACGGCATCCGGATCGCCCTTGATGGCGGCAGAGATGATCGGCCGAAACATCGCGATGTCGCGACCGAGCGCGAGCATGGTGCGGTCGACCAGCTCGACCGCGATCGGCTTGAGCTTGACCAGATGCTGGGCTGCATCCATCGCCTCGTAGAAGCTGCCGAAATGGCAGATTCCGAGCGCCTTGTTGCGGATCACCGGCCACAGCTTCAGCTCGACCTTGGTGGTGAAGGCGAGGGTGCCTTCGGAGCCGACCAAGAGATGCGCCATGTTGTTCGGCGCGTTGCGCGGCACCAGCGCATCGAGATTGTAGCCGCCAACGCGGCGTTGCACCTTTGGGAAGCGTGCGGCGATCTCGTCGGCCTCGCGCGCGCCGAGATCGAGCATGTCGCGGAACAGGGCGCGCGCACCGTCGCTGCCATCAGCATCCGCCAGATCCCGCGGCACCTCGCCGAAACGGCTCAGCGTCCCATCGGCAAGGGCTGCCTCCATCGACAGGGTGTTGTCGCGCATAGTGCCGTAGCGCAAGCTACGGCCGCCGCAGGAATTGTTGCCGGCCATGCCGCCGATGGTGGCGCGCGACGCCGTGGAGACGTCGACCGGAAACCACAGGTCGTGTTTTTTGAGCTGGCGGTTGAGGTCGTCGAGCACGATGCCGGGCTCGACCACGCAGGTACGGTTCTCGACGTCGAGCGACTGGATGCGGTTCAGGTGCTTTGAGACATCGACGACGAGGCCGTCATTGACGGTCTGGCCGCATTGCGAGGTGCCGCCGCCGCGGGGGGTGACCTTTCGCCCGTCGTCGCGGGCGATCGCCAGCGCCCGCAGCGCCTCGTCCATGCTGCGCGGCACCACCACGCCATAGGGCATGATCTGATAGAACGAGGCGTCGGTGGCGTAGCGGCCGCGGCTGAAGGCGTCGAACAGCACGTCGCCCGTAATTTCCCGGGCTAGACGTGCCGCCAGTGGATCCTTCTGGGCCGATTCTCGTGATTTTCCGGCCACTTCCGCCGCCATGGTCCGTTCTCGCCTGTTCGCCGCCCCCGTCTTGCCTACGGTCGCGGCCCTTGGCAAGGCGAGCCCTGCTTCTTGCGCATTGACGGACCCCGCCGGGCGAGGGACAAGCCCCGCGAATAGTGATATGCGAGCGGCTCGCCGGAGCCCTCAATTCAGGCCAACAGGCTCAAAGCCAAGGCAGACTCAAAGACCGGGAAGGACGCCGATGACCGTGCACACTGGAAGGCATTTCTTACAAATTCCAGGACCGACCAACGTGCCCGACCGGGTGCTGCGGGCGATGGACATGCCGACGCTGGACCATCGCGGTCCGGAGTTCGCCGAGCTCGGTTTCGCCGTGCTGGCCTCGATGCAGCGCGTGTTCCGCACCAAACAGCCCGTCATCATCTTCCCCTCGTCCGGGACTGGTGCCTGGGAAGCGGCAATGGTCAACGTGCTCGTGCCCGGCGACAAGGTGCTGATGTGCGAGACCGGCCAGTTCGCCGTGCTGTGGCGCGGCATCGCCGAGAAGTTCAAGCTCGATGTCGACTTCATTCCGAGCGATTGGCGCCATGGCGCCGACCTCGCCGAGATCGAGAAGCGGCTTGCGGCCGACAAGCAGCACACGATCAAGGCGGTGTGCGTCGTGCATAACGAGACTTCGACCGGTTGTGTGACGCCGCCGCTGGAGGTGCGCAAGCTGCTCGACCGCGTCAAGCATCCGGCGCTGTTGATGGTCGACACCATCTCCGGCCTCGGCTCGATGGAATACGAACACGATGCCTGGGGCATCGACGTCTCGGTCGCGGGCTCGCAGAAGGGCCTGATGCTACCGCCAGGCCTCGGCTTCAACGCCGTCTCGGAGAAGGCGCTCGCTGTCGCTAAGGCCAATCCCGGCATGCGCTCCTACTGGGACTGGCAGGAGGTCATCACATTCAACAAGCTCGGAACCTTCCCCTATACGCCCGCGACCAATTTGCTCTATGGCCTGCGCGAAGCAGTCAAGATGCTGGAAGAGGAAGGGCTCGAGAACGCGTGGTCCCGCCACAAGCGCCACAGCGCGGCGACGCGCGCCGCGGCCAAGGTCTGGGGCCTGGAGACGCAATGCGCCGATCCCGCCGCTCACTCGCCGGCACTGACCGGCGTGCGCGTGCCGGATGGCCACGACGCCGACAACTTCCGCAAGGTCGTACTTGAAAACTTTGACATGTCGCTCGGCACCGGCCTGAACAAGGTCAAGGGCAAGGTGTTCCGCATCGGCCATATCGGCCATTTCAACGATCTGATGCTGATGGGCACGCTCGCCGGCGTCGAGATGGGCCTGGATCTTGCAAAGATTCCACACCGGAGCGGCGGCGTATTGGCGGCCATGGACGTCCTGAAGGCACGCGATGTGGTGCCGATGGCCAAGGCGCAGGTGGCTTAAAGGCTCAGGTGGCCTAAACTAACTTAGACAAAAGTGAGCGCGCGATGAATGCACCGACGACGACCAACGAAGACCTGCTCTACTCCGTCACGGACGGCATCGCGCGGATCACCTTCAACCGCCCGCAGGCGCGCAACGCCCTGACCTTCGCCATGTATGAGCGCATGGCGGAGATCTGCACCGAGATCAACGCCGACCGGTCGATCAAGGCGCTGATCCTGACCGGCGCTGGCGACAAGGCGTTTGCCTCCGGCACCGACATCTCGCAGTTCCGTGCCTTCAAGACCGCGCAGGATGCGCTCGACTATAAATCTCGCATCGATCGCGTGCTTGGCACGCTCGAAATGGTCCGCGTGCCGGTCATCGCGGCGATCGCGGGGGCATGCACCGGCGGCGGCGCCGGCATCGCGGCTTGCTGCGACTTGCGCATCGGCACCGAGGCGATCCGCTTCGGCTTTCCAATCGCGCGCACGCTCGGCAACTGCCTGTCGATGTCGAACATCAGCCGCATCGTTGCGCTCGTCGGTCCTGCCCGCACCAAGGATCTGATCTTCAAGGCGCGCCTGGTCGAGGCACCGGAAGCGCTGGCGCTCGGCCTGCTCAACGAGGTCGTTCCTGACGTCGAGACCCTGCAGCGTCGTGCCGACGAGACCGCAAAGCTTGTCGCGAGCCACGCTCCGCTCACGATGGAGACGGCCAAGGAGGCGGTGCGACGCATCCGTCCTACGCTCTCGCGCGAGCAAGGCCAGGACCTGATCCTCAAGGCCTATATGAGCGAAGATTTTCGCGAGGGGATGGACGCCTTCCTCAACAAGCGCACGCCAAACTGGAAGGGAAGATGACTTGCTTCGCATGCCGGAATCATAATCCTGGGGTCGGGGTTCGAGTCCCTCTCCCGCTACCAAACAACCCATTCAAGCCCCACACTAATTTAGTCATTTCTTTTTTGACGTTGCGATGAGCGTCAGCCGTTTGTGTAATCCCTGTGTAGTCATGTCTGCGGTTTTGGCTTCGGTTTGTGGAGCTGTTCGACCGAGCGCCGCGATCGCCTTGTCGATGTGCGTTCCATGGACGTGCGTGTAGCGCAAAACCATCGCCAGGGTTTCGTGACCGCTGATCTGCCGTTCCCGCGGAAAATCGAAATACTAGATCTGGAAGACTTCCTCAAAACCCGCCTGAGCGGCACTGCAGTGATGTGGCCCGAGCAAGCGATACCCCTGCTCGGATATATGTGCCATCCGCATGATGAAGCGGCTAGAGCCAACGTCGAGGGGATCCTTCGGAGTTGGCCGGACACCTCAAATGAGCTCCCGCCGGCAATTCCTCCAAAGCTGCACAGGATCCAGGCCAACTGGCTGAAGGTTGCCGATACATATCATTGCTATTGCGACTTGATTGAAGGACGGCATCAGGAGCGGCGCGGCGGACCGAGCATCGGCAAGGCCATCACGCTCGTCGCGGCCACCGCGAAGAGCCCGGGCACGAGCGCCGCCAACCTGTGGAAGCGTTGGACGGCCTATAAGGATGTCGCCCACCTCGTTACTGCGGCTACGCTGATCTGTGCGGAAGTCCGTAATCGGTCCGGCGGTCGGTCGTTCGGACCATTCGGATTGAAGGCGACGCAGATCGTTCCGTTCCAGATGGCGTTGTTGATGCCGGACTTCGTGCTCGCCGTGGCCATGGAGTTTGAACGTCTTGGCCTAGGCATCGCTTCCAATGCTCGCATCGAGGCGGCACTTGATCCCGACGCGCTGTGGCGCATACCGGCCGACTTAAACGTCGTGCCGTTTCCACTCCCGGTCCGTCAGCTCAGGCCGCAGGACATCGTCGTTCTCAACAACCGCCGCGCTGGCAATCGAGGGCAAGCGAACCTGCGCAGGACTACTCCAGTTTCCCGCTGATGCTTGCGGTGTACCTCACCGCCCCTGCTATCCCCTGATCCAACGGCCGCTGAAAGACTTTCGATCGGCAGCCTGATCGAGCTAATCGACGCTCTATACTCGCGCGGTGCGCTTCCTCAGCCAGCCCTCAAGAGCACTGTAGACGGACGCGCAACTAATCCTGAGGGCCTTTGCGATTGCGGATGCCATCCCTTGCGCGCGCATCTATTTTCGGCAAACACACCTAGCACTTCCCGGCTGCGATGCCAGCATCGATCGGATGCTCCGTGGCCCTCAAAGACGCGCCGCGCGCCTTCACCGTACAACCGATGTCCGGAAGGTCTCCAATGACGCGCAAGTCGGTCATCCGCGCTGATCAAATCACAGCTGTATCAATCTTGCTGGTCCGCGCGCCGTTGCCTTGATCGCGTCAAGGTTGCTTCCATAATTTCATGCAATTGCGCCATGCGAGGATGGCGTGTCCGGTGCGAAGTTTTACAGTTACGATTGGATTTGCGTGCAGGGGAGTGAGCGGCCCCGCGCGAAGCCAGCCCCGCCGGGGCCGCTTTCATTCCTTCTGATCGGGCGGGTCGTTCCCGTCGTGCCTCGGAGCAGTTCAACTCCCACACAGTCACCGGCCCATAGCTTCGTGCCCCGGACCGTTCCAACGAGCTTGCATCCGCTCTGCTCTTTCGGCTTTGCCTGAACCGCCGGCTTGTTGCCTACCTTTGGGGACGCGCTCTGAACACCGCTTATAATAATACGTGGCTCAAATACCCCTCCGAAAACATTCTCCCCGGTGAAACGCTGGGCGGGTTCCAAGTTACAGATAACTCTGTGAATGCTTTGAGCAGCGTGCAGTGGTTCGCATTCGCCACGAATGGCACATATAACGGTGGAGGAAACTTTCATAATTCGGAGAACCCCGGTTTTGAAGGTACCGTTACGGCAGTTACGGCAGCCGTTCCCGAACCCTCGACATGGGCGATGATGCTCCTTGGCTTCGGTGGCGTTGGCTTCATGGCCTATCGCCGGTCACGCAAGGATCAAGGTCTCGCGCTCGCAGCGGCCTGATCAAGCGAGCTTCACGGCACGCGACAGAGAGCCGCCTTCGGGCGGCTATTTACTGGCGTGAATTGATCGCGCGACACGTTTCTTGACGGTCATAGTTTCCTCTGGTTGTTCGTCATCACCTTTGATGCCGTCACCGACGCGACCGAAGCCTCACCACGTTGCTTCTGTCGGCGTCCTGTTCGATCTGGTTGGCGAGGTCATACTCGAACGCCGCGAAGGCTGCATCACCGATGAGCCGCTTGGGATGTCGTCGTTGCTTGCGCCACTGACGCGAGGCCTTGTCCGCCTCGCGCTTAGTGGTGAAGAACTCGCGTGTCCCGCCATCGGTTCTGCGCGTGTCCCTGTCGGTTAGCCAAGCACGAAGCCATCGGCGTCGATACGTTTCGGTGCGGTCAGTGCCCAGATGAGAGCCGCCATCCATCCGGTGACGGTCCAGCCAATGACGGCAAGAGCCGCCAGACCTCCGATGATGGCCCCGAAGCCGCTGAAAGCCACCGACCCTCCGATCAGGGTCAAGCCGATGAAGATATTCAACGCGAGGATGGCGGTGCGCTGGTGGTGCCGCCGCCGGTTAGCGATGTATGCCGGTAGCAAGCAGATGAGAAGCAGAATGCCCGCAGTCCCCAGCGCGACCGCCACTCTCACTATCGCTCCAACTCCACTGGCAACTACATTTATCGCATCGGTGATCATTGATGGGAACATTATGGTCATTGCAAGGAAAGTCACCGCGCAGGTGCCTGCCAGCCACATATTCTTTTTCATGTTGTCAATCATAGTCATTGCTCCTTTGGGCTCCTTTGGTTGCCGGTCGTCCACCCCGTGCCAATTGGCACGAGCCAGCAATCACCGGCAGGTCGTTAGACCGCCAAGTTATTTGCTTTTGCCTGCATTTCCTGTATAAGCAGCATTATACATATAATAAGCCGATACACAAGGAAAACCGGATAGCAAATGCCTCACAAATTAGACGATGAAATTCAGCGACTGAACACGGGGATAACCGCGCGGCTCTGTTGCCAGTCGTCTGCGCTTTAGAGGCCCCATTGCGCCGATGGGTCCGCTTCGTCTGCCTATGTAAGATGCGCGCCATCACCGCATCCGCCGACGCAGCCGGACCACGTTGCTGGTTTCATGCTTCATAGCGCGGTTTCCATGCCAGCGATCACCTGCCGCAGCGTCATCATCTCGGCTTGGATGTGCAGCGTCTGCGGCAATGTGTGCCTTAGCTCTCAAAGGACGGCCCCGGTCATCACCACCGGGGCCGCTTCGTCAGGAGCTGCCGGGTGCCCCGAGCCAGGGACGGACTCTGGACACCCAGCCCGGCCATAAAATCGCGCCGCCCCCGCCGGCCACAATTGTCCGAAGATGCATTGTCCCCAAGTAAAGTGCCGCCATGACCTCATGGAATTTTATGGTTCTTAGACCGCCGCCGCGCTTGGAATTGGCAACGCCTTATTTTTTTGCCTCTGCCCCCCGTTGACCCAAATCAAAGCGCCGGTTCTGCGCAGGAGGGATCACGTCCGATGAGCAGCAACGACACCGGGAACAAACCGCGCAGGAGAAACCTTGGTGACAAAAGTCGAAGAACTTAAACAATTGAAAGAACTGCTCGACCAAAATCTGATCAATCAGGATGAGTTCGACAAACTCAGAGCAGAAATCTTGACACCGATGCCGCCGCCAATGCCGCCGCCGATGCCGCCGGGAGGCAGTATCGGGCGACCTTTCAGCATACCTGCACAGCCGCTGAGTGATAGGACAATCTTGCGCAATCCGGCGACCGGGGCCACGGTAACGCTAGAGAAGTGGCCGACCTTTTGGTTATCGCTCGTCTTCGGCTGTTTTTATTTGGCCTATCATGAGGCTTGGTGGCACGCGCTCATCGCGTTCGTGCTGTCTGCGGTCACATATGGCTTAGCGTGGCTCATCTACCCGTTCTTTGCTTATCGGTTCTTGGTGGACAGCTATCGGCGCAGAGGATGGATCGATGTGAGTTTGCCCCTCGGGTTTAATCCAGTTTGAAGTGCGCTCTGGCCCAAGACGAGGACCAGAGCATGAAGTTATCCTGCACGCAATTCAAGTAATCGCCGGCATCGCTCACGCTCAGCTAGGATTAACGTCAGAAGCTGAAGCTCTCGCTCGCGTGGCTCGCCCGAGCTGACTACCTTAGGTCCCAATCCAAAGCACTGATCATACAGGTCGGCGCACTGCAAAGCGAAAGCGATGCCCGCGCCCGTATCGATCTCGCGCACAACCAAGCCCGCGAAGAGCTTGGAAAGGCCCATCCCTTCACCGAACTGGTCGTTGCCCGAGACAATAAGCGGCAGCCGGAAATTGCTGAAGCGGCGTCGTCTCCATTGTGCCCCGCGCGCCATGAGCCGCAATCTGTAGCGGCTTGCCTCTCGACCGCCGCCCGGCGATCCTGTCGCGCTGCCATGACGACCTACCCGCAAAAGATCACCTTCGCCGAACTCCGCGAGATGGACGTGGACGGGGTGCTGACCTATTGCGCCGACTACCGCTGCGGCCATCAGGTCGAACTCAGTGCCGACCTCTGGCCGGACCATGTCCGCCTGTCCGACGTCGAGCCGAAATTCATCTGCACCAAGTGCGGCGCCGAGATCAGGCCGAAGTTCGGGGAGGCGAAGATGGGCACTGGTTAAGTGCATTGGTCCGCTCGGTTCGGATGCGATCCGTTACGTCCATTGGGCTGCGCCTCGTTTCATCATTTCAGCGGTCTTGGCGTGGAATTCAAGGAGCGCGTCAAACACGTCCGGCTTCAGCGAACCCAATGATCACCGCCATCTCGCGATGCCCGCAGGTTGATCTGGTGGCCGTCGAAACTGGCGTAGAGTCCGTCGCCGAGGTGGGTCTCTGTTTTCATTTATTGCATTGCCCCTTTTATTGTCGCCGTTCGGCGCGGCCAAATGGCCCGCGCTATCCCACCTGCTCCATCACCGGCTGAAAGCGCGATGGCTCCGGTTCTTGACCTTGACACCATGCGGCGACCGGCCGCCTAGCGGCTCCGCCGCTTCGCCATATCAAAGATGCGAGCGCCGCGATGGCCAGCGCGGTTGTCGCCCAAACGAGTGCAAGGTAAATCCAGAGTCGACGGCGAGTCATTGATGCCCCCCTCTAAAATAGAAAGGGAGGCGCTCGACGGCAGCGAAGCCGGTTGAGCTAGATCAATGAATGTGTCTGGATCACATCTTGAAGATTAGCAAGGTGAGCAGCACCACCGGAAACATACCAAATACAACGACTGCGATACGAAACTTCAGCTCACTGCCCATCGTGTTGGTAGCGAGTGGTGGTCGGAGACACCATTGCAGCTTGTACCAAAACAGTAGCGGAATCCGGCAAAGATCGCGTGCCGCCGACGTCATCCGCGGCTTAACGTGATTGATTTGACCAGTCGTTAACGCGCTGACGGATACATAGCTGCGGGGGCCCAGACAGGTCAGGTACGACCCGATGTGGCTTATTTCGGACACCACGGCCAAGATTTTCATTCTCGTCACGCTCACATTGAGGCTGATGACCATGATGATGTGACTTTTCGCAAACTCTACGCACATGATCACGCCCCAGCCCCCAGGCTTCATCCCGCCATGCCTGCCGTCGAAGGCTGACCGGCCACCGACAGGCCCGCTGTGGGTGCACGAGATCAAGCATGAGACTACCGCAGGGGTGCGCCGGGAATACGAGGAGGAGCGGCGCGCCACTAACTGCGACTGGCCTCGTATCCGTGTCGCGAGCGGCGCCCATCGATGCCGAGCAGTTTTTCGGAATTCGTGATTGCCTCTTTGAGGGCGCGCCGGATCGTGCTGACATCCGCCTTGCGCTTGTGATCAACCCAATACTTGGGATGTTCGAGAGCGAGTCCAGCAAGATCAATCGAGGCCAACAGCGCAAGTCTGAGATCGGCCCCTTTCAATATGGCTGTCAGCCGCTGCACCTGCATTTCGTAGTCCTCGCGGATCATGATTCCACTCCTAATGGGCCGCCATGCGCTCAAACAATGACAGCATGATGAGACAGAACGCCAGACTGCGCGAAACGTGCCTAATCCAGCATCTGCCGTCGCAGCGGGTCTTCGAAGGTTTTATTCAAGTCGGAAACTCCTGGGCGATGCGGTGCAACAAGAACAAGAGGCCGAATGATGATAGCGTCCATGGACATAGCGGCGGCTTAAGCGTCTTTAGTCTCGGTCAAACCCGCGCAGATAACTGGCGATCTGTTGCGCGGCCTCATATCGGCTCATGCCATCGGCGAGGCGCCTGATGCCGTCGTCCGTCACCACGATGCGACCGTGCTTAAGCACGTCCATTAGGGCGCGCACCGCGGCGGATGTCACCGAGGTGTTGGACAGTCCTGACGTCACCAGAACCTTGACGACGTTGTCGCGCACGGCTCCCCAGCGGCCACGTTCGGCTTCGGCCTCGGTTTCTATACCTCGCCGTCTGGCCTGGTTGAAATCGATAGGGTCGCCCATTTGCTCTGCGCGCCGTTTGGTGGCGCTCATTTCATGGCTTGATCGACTTGCTCATGGTTCCGCCAAGCAATTACGGCCCCCGGTGGGACAAATATCCGGGAGCCGCTATGCTTGCCTGCCGCAAATGGGGGAGCTCGGCAGGCCGTTTACTACTACCTGAGCATCCCACCCCGGTCTTGTTAATGCTCGCCAATCATTTGCGTTTTGGCGCCAGAAGCAAGCCCACCCCTAAGTGTCTGACCGGAATGTTCCGTCGCGCGCGAGAACGAGTTCACGAAGGGCGGCCGCGAAAGAATACGGGCGCCGATGGCGGATGGCGGAACCTTGCCTGTTGATCGACGTGGGGTCCCCGCGCCGATCCGGCGAGCTAAGCTATTGATCTCCCTGGCGGTGGAGGGGCACCCTTGTTCGGCGCCGATACACACCTCGCCCAATTTCCTCGACCGGACCGCCGACGCGATGCATCCCAGCCTAACGGCGACGTCGTCCGCTTCCCGCCGAATTTGGCTTGACTAGCGCAGCTCGCGCGAGGCTTGGCGCAGCCGGCTATACACCGGCGCAAGGTCGTAAGTTCGACGGCCTGCTCTCAAGCGGGAATGTCGTCACGCCACTGAAGCCGCGCAGCGATGGATGAAAGCGCGCCAAGCGCAAAGCAGCTGAACCGCTGCGAAACCTGCCGAAAGCAAAGGGGCGGCGGTGATCAACGATCAGATCACCGCTTCCAAGGGCAATCGTAGTCCAGCTCTCTCAAGAAGAACGGCATCAGCTACAATCCGCAGAACTGGCGGAAGCTGGCGGCGGTCCGCCAGTTGCGACGCTCTTACTTTTTTCGGCTGCCCGTGTCGCAATCTCGCGCTCAACCACTGCGGCGAGCATTGCCAAGTGATCTGCTAATCTGGTGAACAACTCTCGCTTGCCGGGGTCCGTCGCCAAGTCGCGTATGAGAGCGGCATCAGCAGCGTCGGTGAGGAGTTTCTCTAGGCTCGCCTGCATATCTTTCATGCTGGCTAAGACCGCCGACTGGACGTCTGCGTCCGCGTCGGTGATCGCCAGTCTTCAATCTCACGAGCGGTTTCGATCTGGCGAAGTTTGAGTTCCAGCAGGTCACGTTGCGGACCCGGCTCTGTAGATTCCAGTTCAGCTTCGATGCGCCCCTTTGCTTCGTTCAGCCGTTCATCGAATGTATGAAGTTTGGATGGGCGCCTCATGGGCGCTCCTTTCCCTTGAAGGGGCGGGAGCGCAACCGACGTTCTCATCACCGATAGTTGCCACAGGCCGAGCGGTGATGAGCGTTAACGCTGGGGGGAGCCATTGGTTGCTCCCGCTTAGAGCTGCGTGCGCTTGTTCACCTCGAACGCCCCGGAGAATGCAGTCTCCAGTTCCAATCGAGCATCAAGACTATCGCCGCGCTTCGGAAGGCGTGCGGAGCGCCTCGTGCGCGTCCCCTTGGGATGCGGCAGTGTGAATGCTGATCGAATAAGGACCCCCACCGGTGATGCCGTCGGGACCCCTTCAAGCCATCCGCTAAATGGGATGATAGGACCCCCACGCCGATCATGGTCGAGACCCCACGCCGAAACACACCTGCACAAAAAACAGACTCTTTGCACCGCAGCAAACAGCAGTAATCAGCGCTGAATCGTTTCACCCGGCGACACTGGCACGTGGATCATTCGGGCGTTTGCGCGAGGCGCAAGGTTTCAAGGCGCAGCGCTGCGTCCTCGGGCCTCAACCATGGCGGGTTCATATAACGCGTGTCCTTAGCTTGCTGCCGAGCGCATTTCAAAATTGTGCGGGCTTCGTCGATCCGACCGAATTTGGCGAGAGACATCGCAATGCTCATGCTCACGTGACCCTGAAGCCAGCCGGGACGTAGCCGAAGGAGCTGCTGATAGGTCTGTAACGCAGAATTGAATTCGCGCGAAAAAAACTGCACTGCCCCAGTCCAGCTCGTCCAAAGCCACGTCAGCGGATCGTGCGGACTAGCGCGCATTGCCTGCTGTAGCCGGAGGAGCGCTTCCTCGCGATATCCGCCGAACCCGAGCACACAACCAAGCATGCTAATCACAAAAGCGCTGTTTGGATTGAGAGCAATCGCGGTGCGCGCTTCGGCAATTGCTGCTTCCCATTCACTGCCCCACATCATCATGTGCGCCAAAATTGCATGCGCCATCGCGTCTTTATCATCGAGCGACACAGCAATTTGGGCTTCTGTGCGGGCGGCTCCCTGAACCTCATTGAGGGGACGGGTCGAGAAATGCCAAATCTCCCATTGTAGAGCCAAGGCGTATCCATAGTGACCAGGCGCAAAATTCGAATTCAGCCCGATAGCTTGGCGGAAGAATTCCAAGGCCGCTTTGTTTTCTTCGGGCGAATATTTATTAAAGTGCCACAAGCCGCGCTGATATGCCTCCCAAGCGTCGAGGCTATCGGGTGGCTTACGCAGAACGCGCTGTTGCTCTGCGTCGGCCAAAGCAGGTTCAATAATCCCGGTGACGCTTGCGGTGATCTCATCTTGCACAGCGAAGATGTCGCTGGGACCGCGGTCAT
>CAWFVZ010000038.1:0-48135 GCA_963819355.1 uncultured Alphaproteobacteria bacterium
CGGTGAAGGTCTCTCCAACAAAGAAATTGCTCGCGTTCTGCAGATCCGGACTGCGACAGTAAAAAATCACATTCATAACATTCTTGCCAAGATGCAGATGAGGCGCCGCGCCGAAGTCGTCGCTCATTTCGACGACCCGCGGGGACGACCCAAATTCGGTCGAGTTGAAATCGCTACAGATCCGCAAGATCTGAGCCCGTAAGTGACTTTTCTGTCGAGGCAAAGTAATCTTGCGCATGCGCCGCTCGGCCGCGGCGCTTCTGCGGCCTGCTACGGCGACTGTGGGACGACCGGATACGCCAAAGCAGTTACCGCCACAGCGCGCAAAATCGCGGGCTACGCAGTGCAACACGGGATGAACTTTGTAGACCCTGGCGCGTCCTATTACGAGACCCGATACCGCGAGCGCGTGATCGACAGCCTACATCGGCGAGCGAAGGCCCTTCGGCTCGTACTCCAAGCCCAAGCTCAAAACCTTGCTCCGAAAAGCTGCGGAGCGGACTGTCGAGGCAACCTGCAAGCGCATCGGCACCTTGCTTGGCCCGTTTCACACCACAGGAATGCGTCAACTACTTCGCAAACTCCGGATACGCTTCAACGTGAAGCGATCACACTCTAGATCCTTGGATCTAGATCTTCTAATGCAACCTCTATGAACCGAACGGCTCATGCAATAGTGCCTAGAAGCTGCCATGATCGGTTGCCCAGGCGAGTGATTTGCGATGGGAGGCGGGATGACGACAATCGTAATCAAGCGATGGCAATCAAACCGTCAATGCCGGATCGACTTGACGCTCATTGTCGGCAGTAGCGTCGACACGATTACCTTCGGGTCAAACAATACGAATATTCGTTTGTATCGTTCGATAAAGGTCACACCAGCCTATTTGGTATAACCAACTCGGAGACGTGTGATGTCGCTGGAACGCGCGCTGCGTCGCTGGATCAGCCTAAGCTCCGCAGAGAGGACGAGACGTACCAGCAACCCAACCGCAAGCCCGCGTGGACGAAGATGAAACCGGAACGGCCGCAAATTGAGCGGCTGGAAAGCCGATTCTCATGGCAGCGGATCCGCTGTCGTTCGTGGCTGCGCCGAACGTCGCGCAGGACATTTCGCTCAGCCTCCTCGACAAGGCGGGAGTGCCGACGATCCAGATCACGGACACGGCGACGTCGACCGTCCTTGTTCAGAAAGCCAAGTCCGACACGACCCAGGTTAACATCGCTCTGTCCAATTTGGCCGACAGGATCAGAATTCAGAACGACTTCACCTCGATCGTTCCGGTGACAGTCGACGGAAATGGCGGCAGTGACGTTCTGTTCGGGCCGCCGACAGGTGCCAATTTCACGATCACGGGCGTCAATGCCGGCACGGGCGCGGGCGCCAGCTTCGTCAATGTCACCAAGGTGCAAGGCGCGAACAACGCGCCCAACACGTTCGTGCTCAATGCCGGGGCCGCCTTGACGGCCGGGATCGATGGCGGCACCGGTGGCAAAAATACTCTGATCGGGCCCTCTGATGGCGCCACCTTCACGGTCACGGGAGCGAATCAGGGCCGGGTCTCGGAGGCAGGGAGTGCGAGCAGCACCATTTTTGCTAACGTCGGAAAGCTCCAAGGAAGCACCGGAGCGGACACGTTCGTGCTCAATGCCGGAGCGTCGCTGGGCACGGGCATCGACGGAGGCGGAGGCCTCGACACCGTCAGCGGGCCAGCCACCGGCGCGACCTATACGGTCACCGGCTCCGACACGGGGACGGCGGCGGGGGTGGCGTTCAGCCACATAGGGAAACTGCAGGGTGCCAGCGCCGCGCCGGACCAGTTCATTCTTTCGCCGGGTGCCACCCTATCGGTCGGCATCGATGGGGGCACGGGCGGCCAGAACACGCTGTTCGGTCCTTTGACCGGTGCCACCTTCAACATTACCGCCCGTGACGCGGGCAACCTCGGCGGCGTTGCATTCACCAATGTCAATCTTCTGCAGGGCGCAAATGGCGCCCCGGACACCTTCGTGTTCGCTCCGGGCGGTTCGCTGAGCAACCGGGTCGATGGCGGGACCGGCGGCCAGAATGCGGTGATCGGGCCCTCCGACGGCGCCACCTTCACGGTCACGGGGGTGAACACCGGGCAGATCCAGGAAGCCGGGACCGCATTCAGCACGGCCTTCGTCAACATCGGCAAGCTGCAAGGCGGAGCCGGCGCCGACACGTTCGTGCTCAATGCCGGAGCGTCGCTGAGCACGGGCATCAACGGAGGCGGCGGCCAGAATGCGCTGATCGGGCCGTCCGACGGCTCCACCTTCACGGTTACGGGGGTGAACGCTGGGCAGATCCAGGAAACCGGGGCCGCGTCTCAGCACGGCCTTCGTCAACATCGGCAAGCTGCAAGGCGGAGCGGGCGCCGACACGTTCGTGCTCAATGCCGGAGCGTCGCTAAGCAAGGGCATCGATGGTGGTGCCGGCGCCAACACGTTGCGGGGACCGGCAGACGGTGCAACCTACACGGTCACGGGTCTCGATGCTGGAACCGTTCAGGAGGCCGGCTCCGCGTTCGTCACGGCCTTTGCCAACATCGGCAAGCTGCAGGGCGCTGACAATGTCTCGGACACATTCATCATCAATCCTGCCGGAGCCCTTAGCAGCAGCCTCGACGGTGGTGTGGACAGCGATGACGTTCTTCGCCTGCTCGGCACCGCCGTGACGGCCAGCTACGTCGCGACCGGCCCGCAAAGTGGACGGTACGATCTCGACGGCCGGCAGGTGGCGTTTTCCGGCATCAAGACGATCGACGACCAGGTCATCGCCCAAAATCGAGTGGTCACGGGCACCGATGGAAGCGACGTCATCACCATCAGCCAAGCCGGCACCAGCATCACCGTATCAGCGCCGACGATGGACCAGATCATGTTCCAGCGGCCGAGCGTGTCGCTGACGGTGAACGGAGGAGGCGGGTTCGGCCGTCAGAAGCAATCTCGCCCTGCCGAGCGCAGCTCTCAGGCTGTGAGCGAGACGATCACGGTTGCCGGAGAGACCATCGATACGACCGGCGCGACGAACGGCAGCATCACGTTCGACAGCCTTGGCCTGGTGACGACCGCGGCCGGGACCGTCAACGGCGTCGCCAGCGGCGCGCTCTCGGCGACGACTGCGCTGATCACCCTGACCGGCTCGACACTGCGGGCGGGCGGCTTCATAGCGTTGACGGCTGCCGCAAACTATACCGGCGGACTGACCGGGCAGGCAGTCGCGGCCTTCGGGCTCAGCGAATCGCAACCATCCTTATCAGTGGTTCTGCGCTTGCGGCAAACGGGCTCGTGAACGTCGCCGCGACGACCGGCGCCGACGTCACCGTCCGTGCGACGGGCAGCGGCGCCGGCTCCGCCAACGCGGATGCGGCGATTGCGACGACGCTCCTCAATGCGACATCAATTCTCTCCGTTATCGGATCGACCATCCATCGACGGGCTCGATCGCGCTGCTCTCGGGGAGCACGATACGATCGACCACGACGGCCGACGCGACCGGGGCTGGCGCCGGCGGTGCGGCCGCTAACACGATCGGCGTCATCAACGACACGGCAACGCTTGGCGGGACGGCCAGCTCAACGCCGGCGGCGGCTTGACTGTCAGCGTCGCAACCAACTCGAGCGTCAACGTCGCCACCCAGGCGCTCGCGTCGAACGGCGGCGTGTCCAGATCGACGCCGCGCACCGCGAAGCTTCTCTCCGACTCCGACGCGGCCACCACCGAAGGGGCGGTGACCGCCGCCGCTGCGGTCGCCACCAACGCGATCACGGGCTCCGACACGACAGAGTCTCGGCGGCACGATCACCGTGTCGGCTCCCGCCGGCCTCACCGTCGCAAGTTCGGACACGCATGTCGTCACCGCCGGCGCCAACTCGAGTGCGACGTCCACATCGAAAGGCATTGCGGCCGCGGTCGCCATCAATGCTGTCAACGAAGCAAGCACTGCCACCATCACCGGCGGGCTGACCTATGCGGGCTCCCAGGTCGCCGTCCTGGCGGCTGAGAACTCGACCGTCACCGCGACGGCGACATCGGGTGTGGGCTCCGCACAGCAGACGGGCCTCGCGGGCGCGCTTGCAATCAACACCGTCAGCGCCAAACCGACGGCCTCCATCGGGGCGAATGCCCAACTCGCTCTCAACGGCGCCTCCCTTCAGGTTTCCGCGACGATCACGAGCCTGTCCGAAGCCGATACCGGCGCCGCGGTCGGGGCCGGAGGTGCGGCGGTGGGGGTCGGAGCCTCGGTTTCCCTGAATTTCACCAACAACGTCCTCGCCGTCACTGTCGAGGGGCAGATCACCGGTGCCGGGCAGGTGGCGCTGAGCGGCGCCGGCCAGGATGCTCTGATCACGTCGGCGAAGGCCGGATCGGCCGGCGGCACCGCAGTCACCCCGGTGCTGGCGCTCTCGTCCGCGGGCAACGACAGCACGGTCGTGCTCAAGGCCGGTCCCTCGCTCACCACGACCGGCAGCGTCTCGGTCACTGCAGATCGCACCCAAACGACGACAACGACGGCCGATGCGAGCACCAAGGCGGCCACGGCGGGCATCGGCGCCGCTCTCGCCCTCTCGTTCGGATTCCAGGATACGCTCGCCCGCATCGAGCGGAACATGACGGCAGCCTCGGCCACAGTCTCGAGCCGTTTCCGTTCCGACGGGACTTCGAACGCGATCGCCGGTGCACGCGGAGTCGATCGGTCCCACGGCCGCAGCAACACGCAGGATGAACTCGCGCACGAACTGTCCTTCGAGAACGCGACGACAGGTCAGACCGCGACCCAGCCCGACACCCAGACACCTGCGGGCGCGTTCGGGCTTTCCGCAGCTCTGGCCTTCAACAGCCAGAACGGAAGCGTGACTGCCAACATCGCTCCCGGTGCGACGGTGCGCAGCGTGGCGGACGGCGTTACGGTCGAGGCGCTGAGCGATTTCGACAGCTCCGCCACGGCGGACGCCAGCCTGGTCACGCCGGCCTCCGGTGTCGGCATCGGGGCAGCGGCCGCGATCAATTCGCTGTCGCCGGAGACGACGGCCGAGATCGACGGCGCGGTCATCGCGACGACGGGCGTGACGGTGCGCACGGGGCAGGCCAGCGACGCGTCGTCTCCCGGCGTCGACACGATCGCCGCCAAGGCGATTGCAGGGGCGGGCGGCAACACCGTGGGCGTGGCCGGTGCGCTCGGTCTCAACGTGCTGAACCTGGCGTCGCGGGCGCTGATCGCCGGCGGCGCGAACGTGACGGGCGGCACGCAGGCGCTCAGCGTGAGTGCGGCGGAGAAGACCGACGCGACGACGGTCGCGACGGCGGACGGCAGTTCCGGTGCGGGCGGGTCGGGCGTGGGCATCGGCGCCGGAGTGGCGCTGACGCTGGCGAGCAACGAGGTGACGGCACGCATAGACGGCGCAGCTGCGATCACCACCGGCGACGGCGGGCTCAGCCTGTCGGCGAGCGGGGATCATACGGTGCACGGCCAGGCGCATGCGGGCGGCACGGCGGGGTCGGTCGGAGGTCAGCGCCCTCGACCTTCATCGCCATTTCGAAAAACAACACGCTGGCCGAACTGGGCGCTCCTCCGCTGGGCGGCAGCGGGTTGAGCCTACGCGGTCCGGTGACGCTGACGGCTGCGCACAGCTCGAGCATCGACGGGGTCGCGAGTTCGGCGGGCAGCGGCAGCTCGGCCGGGATCGGCCTGAGCTTTACGCTGGCGATCGTCGAGGACACCGCCAAGGCTCTGTTGTCGCGTTCGCTGACCACCACCGGCCCCGGGGCTGACGTCACGGGGCGGGCCTCCGATCTCGTCGACGTGACACTGTCCTCGATCGCGTCCTCGGCGGGGGTGCCTGTCAACGGCAACGCCACCAGCGATGGCCAGATCGGAAGCGAACTGTCCTTCGCCAACGCCGAAAAGGGTGGCACCCCTGCGACGGCTCGCAACGCCGAGGTTCCGGATGCCAGCGGCAACGCCCAAGAGGTCGGCGCTGCGGGCGCAATATCGCTCTCCATCGTCAACAGTCAGTCGCTTGCTCGTCTGAACGCCGGCAACTCCATCACGACGCCCGGGTCGGTGATGATAGAGGCGATCGGAGACGCCAATTCGCGGGTCAAGGCCGACGCCTCGACCGTCGACAATACCCGTCCGCAGGTCGGAGTCGGCGTTGCAGTCGCCATGAACCTCGCGAACCATACGACTATCGCGACGGTGGACGGCACGGTGACCAGCGCAGGGCTCGCCATCCACGCGCTTGCTCCGAGTGCACCGAACGAACGTCACAGCGATCTGCTGGCGACCGCGATCTCGGGAACGGGCGCACAGAACGTGGGCGTGGCCGGCGCCTTCGCCGCCAACTTCGCCAGCATGAAGAGCAGAGCCCTGCTCAATGTCGGCGCCATCGAGACGCCTGCCGGGTCGGTCGACATACGTTCCCAGCTGTTGACGCGACCGGAAGCCGTCGCGAGCTCGAGCACGACGGCGGCCAGTGGCGGGGACGGCAACGGCGGGCCGGTCGGCGTGGGTCTCTCGGTCGCGCTCAACATTCTCGGCAACGAGAGCACCGCTGCAATACCCGACGGCGTGACGCTGACGGGCGGCCGCGATGTGACGATTTCCGCCCAGGGCGAGAACCTGACCAAGACGTGGGCCATTTCCGGGAGCTCCCAGAACGGTGTCGGGATCACGCCGGCGCTTGCGTTGCTCGTCGCGGAAGATCATACGACCGCAACTCTCGGCACCGGTAGCCGCTTAATATAACCGGCGCATTGACCCTGTCGGTGCAGCAGAAGGTCACCGGCGACACGAAGTCCGACGCCGGGCTCAAAGGCGCGAGCGACGTGGGCGTGGGCGCCGCTGTCGCCCTCAACATCGTCGAGGATACGGCCGATGCTTCGCCCAGCCGGCTCATCACCACGGGCAGCGATGTCACGGTTTCGGCCGATCTCGTCTCCGATGTCCAGGCGGCGAGCGTCGCCTCGATCAAAGGCGCGAGCCGCAATGGCGGCCCGTCGACGACGGACGGGCAGGTTTCGTCGGCCACCAGCTTCGCCAATCACAAGTCGGGCGCCTCGACGGTTGCCCCGCAGGTCGCCAAGGCAAATGGCGGCGGCGGCGTCGAACAGAGCGTCGGCGTGGCGGCGGCACTGGCCCTCAAGGTGATCAACGGTCACGCGCGGGCGACGCTGCCCGCTGCCATCACGGTCAACAGCGGCCGCGGCGTCGCAGTGCTGTCGGCCATGGACGTCGACGGGATCGCGACCGCCGACGCTTCGACCGTTCAGCAAGCCACCGGCATCGGCGTTGCGGTGGCGCTCAACGTGGTAACGGCCGACAATACCGCCCTGCTCATTTCTCCGACGACCGCGAACGGCGCGATCACGGTCAAGGCGGCGATGTCGGGTAACGGTGACGGCGTCGATACGTTTGTCGCGCGTGCGAACTCCGGCGCGGGCGCCTCGAAGATCGGCGTCGCCGGCGCCGTGGCGCTCGACATTCTGAACGTGCCGACCAGGGCGCAGATCCTGACGTCGGTCAATGCGGGCGGCGGCGTGGTCACCGTCGACGCCGAGAACAAGTGGGATTCCACTGCCGTCGCAAACTCGAGCGCGACGGTCCGGGGCCAGTCGGGCGGCAGCGGTGGTGTGGGTGTCGGGGCGTCGTTCGCACTGTCGATCCTGAACCTGCCCGCGCTCGCCGAGGTGCCGGACAACATTCTGATCAACAATGCCAACGGGTTAACTATTGCCGCGCTCGGCGAACGCAAGGCGGTGACCACCGCCGACGCGGGCTCCGCGAGCGATGTCAGCATCGAGTCCGGCCGTGGCCATTCACATTGCTGGAAGCGATACGACTGCACGTCTGGGAACGGGCACGCTCCTCACGACGGGCGGAACCGGCAACGTTCTCGTGCAGGCCACGCACACCGGCGACTATCACGCCGCGGCCGATGCGCAAGCTGGTGGCGCCAACGTAGGGGTTGGTGCCGCGATCGCCCTCGGCATCGTGATTGAGCATGCAGGCGCGTCAATTCTGCGCGACGTCAATGCGGGCGGCGACGTCCGGGTCAGGGCCAGCAACGCGATGGCGAGCGAGGCCGACGCAACGGGAGGCGCGAAGGGCAACAGCAGCACGGCGAACGTCGCCGACGTCGACGCGCAGAATACGCTCAACAACAATTTCAACATCGCCAGTGACAGCAAGGTCGCGGGCTTGCCGGGCGGCCAGATTGCGCTGCCGAAGGCGGCGAATTCGTCAACAATGCCTCCGGCACGGCGGCGGGTCAGGCGGCCGGGCGCGGCGCTTCCAAGGTTGGCGTGGGGGGCAATCGGGATCGACTTCGTCACGACGGACGCGACCGCGACGATTCCCGCCGGGCGCTCGATCACATCGCGGACCGGCAGGTCGAGGTCGCCTCGGCGCTGCAGGTGGGACGGACGGCGACAGCGATCGGGACGGCAATCTTGACGCCTTCAAGGATACCTCGGTCGGCGCCGGAGTGGCCCTTAATGTCGTCAATGCCACGAACGCCGCGAGACCATCGGCGACAACGCGACGATCAGCGCTGCCGCCCCGGCGTGAACGTCACCGCCACGATGGCTGCGCACCACAACGGCGACGCGACAAACGACTCGAGTCGTCCAGAGCGCGGCCGCCGGCAGGAACGCGCAAACGTTTGGAATCGCAGGTTCGGTAAGCGTCGACGTCGTCACCTATGAACCCAGGCCTCATGGCCAGTCCGACGACGTTCGCGGCGGCAGCGTGGGTCGTTCTCTCCGCTCAGGCGGACTTCACGACGCAGAATCTCGCCGGTTCCGGCACTTTGGGCCCGGACGCCTGAGTTGCCGGGTCTGTCGTCGGTTCAGACCTCGACCATCGGCACGACGTCGATCGTCGGGCAGAACTCCCAGGGTCGACGGGGCCGCCGGCGCGGAGGCCGCCGACCTCGGAGATGTCCTATGTGCCGCGGGCCCGACAAATTTTAAGGGCCTGAGCTTTGCCCTGAGCTCGGGCGCCTCTCGCGGGCGCGGGGGCGCGGATGGCGGACGGCGATCGGGGCGGTCCCATTCGCGTCAACGTGCCTCAATTTCGATGAACTCCAAATCGCACCTTGACACCGGCGTGCGTGTCAATCAGCGCGCCGGGGCGACCGGCAGCGTCCGTGGTCGATGCGGCCAGCAGCGTCGGGCTGTTCAGCGGCGCCGGCGGGGTAGGCGCCTCGGCCGGCAATCTCGGCATCGGTATCGGCATCAACGTCACGATCGTCAACCAGAAGACGCTGGCGCTGGTCGCCGATCGAACGCTCGTCTCGACGGCTGGCGACGTCTCGGTCGAGGCGCATTCGTCCGACCAGCAGCACCTCGATCGCCGGGTCGTTCGGCCTCGCGAACGACAGCGCCGGCTCGGGATCGATCGTCGTCAATCTGTTCAACCTCGGCAGTGATCCACTATCCGCAACGCGCGCGATCGTCGGCACCGACGCGGTCGTTGCGTCGGGCGGCAAGGTGTCGGTCGTCGCGACCAATCCGCGCGACGGTTTCGGCCAGATCGTACCCGACAGCCTGCGGCTCGTCGCCGGGTCGGTGGCTGGTGCAGGCGGCACCGCGGTCGGCATCGGGGTCGCCATTGCGACACGAAATGACCTGTTCTTTGCGAGCGTCGGTGACCGCACGCGCATCAGTGAAGGCGGCGGTCTCGCGGTCGGTGCGGCCGGCGGGCTCAGCCTCACGATGGTCGCGGCAGCGGGCGCCGGCGGGCTCGAGAACGGCGCCGCCGGCTCCTTGACGGTGAGCACGCTAACGGAGACGGCGACCGCCACGATCGGGCAGAACGTCACCATCACGGGCACTACGACGGCGGCCGACGTGAAGGTGACGGCCGAGGATCGCACGACCATCGTAAAAGTCGCGGGCGCCGCCAATTTCGGCAGCGATCTGGCGATCGGCGCCGGGCTGGATGTCGGCGTTCTGACCAAGAACACCATTGCGAGCATCGGTGCCCACAGCCTGGTCAGCACACCGGGCTCGGTGGAGGTGCGCGCGTTCTCGAAAGAAAAGATCAACGCCTTCGCGGCTTCGGGCGGAGCCTCGAGCGAACTTGCGATCGCGGGCTCGGTCGGAGTTCAGGTCGACACCATCACCACCCGCGCCTTCATCGAGGGCACGACCACGGGTCCGGCAACGCAGGTCATCGCCGGCGACAACGTCGTCGTCGAAGCGAGTGCCGAAAACGAGATGGATCTGTTCGCCGGAGGGCTCGGCCTTTCCGGCTCGACCGCGATCGGCGCCTCGGCCCCGATCCCGGTCATCAACAAGACGACCGAAGCGTTCATCGGACAGAACGCGGTTGTGGTCGGGCTTGGCAACGGCGCGACGTCCAACGTGCGAAGCGGAGGCTTCACCGTCACCTATACCGACCCGCCGGCGACGGGTCCGCAGGAAGCGACGACGCCGTTGACCGGCAGCTTCTCGTTCAGCCTGAACGGAAACGTGACCAGCACCAGCGGAGGGGCGAATCCGAGTGCGGGCGATCCCAATGCGGGCAAGGAACGCAACGTCAGCGCGAGCACGGTGAACCTGCACGGTGTTGCGGTCTCAGCCACGAACTACGACGACATCGGCCTCGTCGCCATATGGGAGGCGCGTCGGGCTCGGTCGCGGTCAATGTCACCGGCGCCGTCGATGTTTCCAACATCACCACGAGCGGGCGCATCGAAAAGGGCGTAAGCGTCAACGCGGCCGCCGGGGCGTCTGCCGACCAGAGCGTGCTGGTGGCGGGCAGCAACGACTATCGAAGCCTGACCGTGTCGGTGGGTGCGAGCGTGGCTGGCTCGGCCGCCATCGCGCCGGCAGTCGCGGTCGATGTGATCAATCTTACGGCCGAAGCCCTGATCGCCGGCACGGCGACGGTGAATGCCGCCAACAGCGTCGGCGTCAAGGCTCGCTCCGGGGCGGATCTGCAGACCGTGGTCGCCAGCGTCGGGATCGCCGGCTCAGCCGGAATTTCCGGGTCGCCTTCGATCCTGGTGCTCAACGACCACACGCGTGCCCGCATCGGCGACGTCACTTCCTGGCCTTCCCGACGTTGCGGCAACCGTGCGCGCGGGCGGCAGCGTCGCCGTACAGGCGCTCGACGACACGAGCATCCTGGACGTCGACGGCTCGGTCGGCATCGGCGGAGATGCCGGGGCCGGCGTCGGTCTCGCGATCAATCTCGTCTCCAAGGATACGACAGCCCGTATCGCAGCCGGGTCCAGCGTCGACGCGGGTGCCGCGTCCGGCGCGGCCGGTGTCGCCGGATTGGGCGGCGTCGATGGCCGGTTTGGCAATACCGGTTCCTGGTCGGGACTGCTGGTCCTCGCCGGGTCGAAAGAGGACATCAGCTCCATCGCCATTGCTGGCGGCGTGGCGGGCGACGTCGGCGGCGCCGGGGCCGTCAATCTCAACATCATCAACTCGAACACCGCGGCGACGATTGGCGACAACGCCCAGATCAACCAGCTCGTCCCGGGAGCGTCCGGTCAGGACGTGCGGATCGCAGCGAGCAACGAGGTATCGGCGGTCGCGGTGACCGGCGGGCTCGGCGGCGGAACAGCGGGACTGGCGGGCGCGATCGGCGTTGGCATCGTGCACAACGGCACCGAGGCGTCGATCGGCAGCGGTGTCGTCATGACGGCGGCACGCGACGTTTCGGTGGAGGCGCAAAGCCATCAGGACATCGTTGCGGTCGACGTGAGCGGCGGTATCGGGGCTTTTGCGGGCGCAATCTCGTTCGGCATTTGGGTGCTGGGCGGCGACTACAACACCGGCGGCGGTTCAGCGAGCGAAAGCTCGTGGGCCAGCGACTACCAGAACACGCTGACAGGGGCCGCCCTCGGTGGCTTCTCGGGCCTTCTCAACGGCAACCGGCCGATCGCATTCGCCAGCGGCGACGTCCACGGCAAGTCCATTGACCTGCATACCTCGACGTTGAGCACCGGCGATGCCGTTGTCTACCATGCCAACGGCGGCAGCGTCGGCAATCTGACCGACGGCAACACCTACTTCCTGATTAAGACCGGCCCGTCCACCTATGCGCTCGCGGCGACTGCGGCCGACGCCGACGCCGGCCGTGCGATCACGCTCGGGAAGCCGGCCGGCTCGCTCGAGCTTGCCGACGATTTGCGGGCGCAGAGCGGTCTGCAGCAGGCGCGCAGCGCCATTGTGGCGACCCAGCCGACCAACCGGCTGAGCGACTCGCTCGGTGCCGGAACCGCACAGAACGGCACGGTGGCACTGGTCAAGGCTGGCTCCATCATCACCTCCGGCGGCGGCATGGACGTCACGGCCACCGACGGGCTGACGTTCGTGCAGGTCGCCGGCCAGATCGCGGCCGGCGGCGCCAGCATTGGCGGCGCGTTCGCGACCCTCATTCACAACAACACCGTGCTCGCCCAGGTCGGCGACAACGTCGCCATCGCGGCCAATGGCATCGGCCTCGACGTCGAGGCGCACTCGAGCGAACACGTGGTCCAGATCGCGGCCGGCGGCGGCTTCGGAGGCGGCGCCACGATCCTCGGCTCCGGCACCGTCACCATCTTGAACGAGACGACCAACGCCAGCCTCGGCAAGAACGTTCGCGTCACCGGCGTCATCAACTCGGCCGCCAATCCCGACGTGAAGGTGATTGCCAACGACGACACGACCGTGACCGACGTCGCCGGCGCCATCGGCTTCGGCGGGGGCGCCGCCGTGGGCGTGGGTGCCGACGTGATCGTGCTATCCAAGAATACTCTCGCGACGATCGACCAGAACGCGCAGATCACCACTCAAGGGTCGGTCGAGCTGCGCGCCAACACCACCGAAAATGTCGTCTCCGTGGCTGCGGTCGGGACGGCGAGCGGCAGTGCCGCCGTGAACCTGTCGGCGAGCGTCGTGATCGCCAACATTACGACGCAGGCCTTCGTCGCCGCGTCGCCGACGACCGTCATCGATGCCGATGGCAATGTGGTGCTGGAGGCGGTATCGACGAGCGAGTATGACCTGTGGGGCATTGCAGCCCAGTTTGCCGGCGCGGCCGCAATCGGTGCATCGGCCGCCGTCCCGGTGGTGACCAAGAACGTGCTGGCGGAGATCGGCGACAGCGCGACCGTGACCGGCCGCGGCCTGCGCAATGCGACTACGGTTCACGACGGCACATTCGGAGAGTTCATCGATGCTTCGCCGATGCACGTCACCAGCGACCAGGCGGGCGGTGGAAATCTGGGCCTTGGTTCGCCGTCTTACGACAATACCGATCAGACCGGCGGCAACAATACCGGCTTGAACTCGGCCGGGAACCAACGTCAGAACTACGACGCCAACCAGACCTATGTCGGCGACAGCCAGGCCGGCCAGCGCAAGGCAAGCCCAGTCGCACAGACGGGCTTCCGGGGTGTCGCGGTCACCGCGACCAACAGCGACGATATCGGCTCGACGGGGATCTCGATCGGCGCGGCCGGGGCGGCCGTGGTCAGCCTGAGCGGGGCGGTGCAGGTCGTGAACGCGACGGTCCAGGCGCGGATCGGCAGTAATGTCGATGTCAATACGCTGGGCACCAGCGCAAGCCAGTCGGTCCTGGTCGGTGCGGGAGAAGACTTCCGCAGTCTCAACGTGGCGGCCGGATTCTCCATTGCCGGCGCGGCGGCGGTCACGCCGGTTGCTTCGGTACAGATCGTCAATCTCAACACCAGCGCTATCGTCGATGCCAACGCTGTCGTCGATGCCGGCGATAGCGTCGTCGTACATGCGGCCGCGGCCGAGCAGTTCACGGCAGCAGCGGCCGCGGGCGCAGCCGCCGTGTTCGCCGGCGTGAGCGTCACGCCGAATGTCATGGTGCTGGATAGCCAGACCACCGCCTCGATCGGCGGCTCCGGCCAGGCGACGGTCGTCGCCGGCGGTAGCGTCGGCGTCGTCGCCGAGGACGACAGCCGCTTCATCGACATCGCCGCGGCGTTCGGCGGCGGCTTCGCCGGCTTCGGAATCGGCGGCAATGTCCTGATCGTCACCAAGCACACCGCGGCGCTGGTCACCGACGGCTCGAGCGTGACCGCCAACGCCGGCGGCAGCCAGATCGGCAACGTGCTCGACAACCTCGGGTCCCAGGCCCAGGGTTATGCGGTCCAGGATCGCCCCGGCACGGTCCCGGGCGTCGTGGTGCAGGCGACGTCGCGCGAGGACATGACGGCGATTGCGGCTTCGCTCGGGGCCGGCGTTGGGGGCGTCGGGCTTGCCGGCGACATCATGGTGATCGATTCCGACACGATCGCGCATATCGGCGACAGCGCGACCGTCAA
Organism: uncultured Alphaproteobacteria bacterium; assembly: GCA_963819355.1. GTDB lineage: Bacteria > Pseudomonadota > Alphaproteobacteria > Rhizobiales > Xanthobacteraceae > Bradyrhizobium. Next base: position 14,325 of record CAWFVZ010000038.1, read on the forward strand.
CAGCGGTGGCTCGGTCATCGTCGGCGCCGCCAATACATTCGATGCCTTCACGCTGGCGGGCGGCCTGGGCATTGGCCTGGGCGGAGTCGGCGGCGGCGTCACGGTCGGCATCGTCCGCAACGGTGTCGAGGCCTCGATCGGCAACGGCGCCACTGTCAACAGCGGCGCCAGCACCGAGGTCATCGCGCTGTCGCGCAAGGACGTCAATTCCTTCGATATCGCCGGTAGCCTCGGGGCGATCGCGCTGGCGGGGTCGGTCGGAATCTGGACCTTCGGCGGCGCGTTCTCGACGGACTACAGCTACCAGGAGCACAACGGCAACGGCGATCCGGGAGCGACCCAGTCTGCCGACGCGCTCGGCGGCAAGGCATCCGGGTGGAACAACGAGTTCGACAGCGCCGCGAACGGGAGCAACGCGCCCGGCGGCAACTACAAGTCCATCCTGAACGGCCAGACCGGCGGAAACGGCGGGAACACCAGCCGCATCGCCGCTGCGGACCAGAGCGCGAAGCCAACCGTAGGGGCGGCCAAGCCCAAGACCTCGATCACGGCCCAGTTCAGCAATGCGCCCGGCGACATCGAGGGTACGACGGCTCGCATCGGCGTGGGCGCAACTGTGACCGCCACGGGCAGCGTCATCGTGCGGGCCAAGGATGCTACCACCATGACCCAGACCGCCGGCAGCTTCACCGGCGGCGTCATCTCGGTCGGTGCGCCGATCTCGATCGTCACGCTCAACATGCCGGTGCAGGCGATCATCGACAACAACGCAACGGTGAGTGCGGGGAACTTCTTCGTCGGACTGGGCGACATCGTCGTCGAGGCGAGCCAGACGACCGCGTTCCACGGTTTCGTCTTTGCGGGCAGCGGCGGGCTGGCCACGCTCGGCGCACAGATACTGATCGTGAACGACAACACCGATCAGGCTGCCTGGGTGAAGAGCGGCACGACGCTGACTGCCATCGGCAATGTCGGCATCAATGCCACCTTGAGCCAAAGCTATTCGGGCGGCGCGCTCGGTGCCACGCTCAACGCGATCGGCGCGGGCGCGTCGGTCGCCATTGTCAACGTCAATGGCGCCACGCATGCGCTGATGGACGGCAACACGCAGTTTGCGCTCGGATCGATGTCCGTGGTGGCGATGGCGGATACGGATGTTTCGCTGCAGACCTATGGTGTTGGCCTGGCGCTGGTCGGCGGCGGCAACGGCGCCATCGCCGTCTCGCATATCGGAAACTCCAGCGAAGCGCGGATAAGCGACGGCTCGTCGACCACCGTCCTGGGCGACGTGACCGTGTCGGCGGTCGACCTCGCCACCGCCGATCTTGCGAGCTACGCGATCCAGATCGCCGGCGGGCTCGGCATCGGCATCGCCGTCACGGTGGCCACCATCGATCCGTCGGTGACGGCGCATGCGGGCGGCTCGTATGCCCTCGGCGGCACGCTCTCGGCCGTGGCCGAGTTCAATACGGACGGAAACGGCAACAAGATTCCCAATCGCGGTGCGCGAACTGAGGCCTTCAGCGTCGGTGCGGCGCTCGGGGCGGGAATCGCGGGTGCAGTGTCGATCAGCGATATCCGGCCGACGGTGCTCGCGGAGCTCGACGACGGTGCGCACGTGGATTCGATTGCTGCGGGGCTTCTTCACGCCCAACGTCGTGGTGCGTTCGTTGTCCGGGTCAGATGCGGTCGCAGCCGCCCAGGGCATTGGCGCCGGGTTGATAGGCGGGCTGGGGGCGAGCGTCGCGCTGGCGACGGTCGGAGGCTCGAACCGCGCGCTGGCCACGGGCCAGGGTCTCAGCATCGGCTCGAGCGCCGACCGGATCGGTGCGCTCACCGTCGATGCGCGCTCGGCCGACGATGCTTCCGCCGAGAGTTTCGCCGCGAGCGGCGGCATCCTGGCGGGTGCGTTTGCGATCAATCTCGCCGGCGCAACCGTCAATACCGGTGTGCTTGCCCAGCTCGGGTTTGGCGCGGGAATCTTCGTCGACAACGCCAGCGTCAACGCCGGGGAAAGCGGCCACTCGCACGCGCTCTCGCAGGGCATTGCGATCGGTGGTGCGGGTATTGCAGGCGCGGCTTCGGTCGCGAATGCCACTCACAACGTGCCGGTCGACGCAACGGTCGACGGCAGCACGGTGGATACGCTGAGCGGGCTCACCATCCTGGCGACCACCGGCAAGGCAAATGCTGACGCGAAAGCGGTTGCGACGGGAGCGGCCCTGCTCGCCGGAGTAACCATCAATTCGGCGACGGCGAATTCGACCGGCCATACCTTCGCGGTCCTGCAGAACGCCAAGGTTCTCGCGAGCGATACCGGAGCAATCCGTATCCATGCGGAGGGCTACAGCGACGCGACGTCGTCTGCCCTCGGAACCGCCATCGGCATCGCCGGCGTGGGTAGCACGCACGCCACGACCCTCAACAATCATGGCACCGAAGCCAGGATCGGCGCGGGCGTGCAGATCGGCATTCCCTTCCAAGGCGACTTTTCGGGATTCCCGGTCGGCTCGGTCGAGGTCAGCGCGACAAGCGCAGGAACCGGCCTCGTGAACGTCTCAGGCGCGAGCGGGGGGATCGTCACAGTTCCCGACATTCACGGCACGCTCGACGTGACACCATTCGCGCATGCCTACATCCAGGACAATGCGGGGCTCTTTGCCAACGGGAGCGTAAAGGTCAACGCTTCCAACTATGCGGAAGGCGACGGGACGCTCTCCGGCAAGACGATTTCGGCCATCGACTTCGGTTCGATGGAACTCGACCACGACGTGAAGCAGACGGCCGAGGCGATCGTGTCCGGCGGCGTCCAGATCGGCGCCGGCGACCTGAGCGTGACGGCCAAGGGCGGCGATCCGGCGCTGAAACCGGCGGGTTACGACGGCATATCAACCGCGCAGGGCAACGGTTTCTCGGTAGGGATCATCGGACACTCGAACGGCGAAGCGACCGCCAATCTCACGTCGACGGTTCGTGCAAGCATTCTGAACGGGACCATGGGCAACGGGACTCGTATCTTTACGAGCAACTCGACCGTCGTTTCGGCGGATACGTTGGCCGCAAGCGCGAAGGCCGTGACCGACGATTCGGGCGGCGGTGCCATCGAACTGACGACCACCACGGCGGATGCATTCGTCATCGCCACAACCGAAGCCATCATCGGCTACACCGATCAAGACCATGGGGCCGATACCTTGAACATCGGCACTGTGTCCGATGTGAGTGTGCACGCATCGGCCAACCTGTCGGCGGATGCGACCAGCAATGACAACGGTGGAGGCCTGGCGTCGTTCAACAGCAGCGATGCCCAGGCACGCACCTCCTACAGCACGCTCGCCGGATTTGGTCAGGGCGTGGGCGTGTTCGCCAACAACGTGAACGTGGGTGCAAGCACCACGCACCATGAAATCACGCATATTGACAATCAGTCCCATGGCGGCATCGCCGGCTCGACTGCCGGTGACACGAACTCGGGCAGCTTCGCCAGCCCGGGCAGCACGTCGGGCATCGTCGTCGGCACAGACACGCAAGTCTGGGCAACGGGCGCACTCAACTTGCAGGCTGCGATCGTCAACTCGAGCCTCGAGGCTTATTCGGTGAGCAATGCCCAGGACGGCGCGGGCATTACCAGCGCGACGGCAACGGCGATCGGCGACGATCAGGTCAGGATCACGCTGTCGTCGGGCTCCGACATCAGGGGCGATGACGGGGTTGTCATCAATGCTGCAGTCACGAACTATCTCGTACGTACCGACGCGCGCGGCAAGGCGGACATTTCCGTCCACGCCAATTCGTTCTCCAACAACTACGCCAACATCACCATTACGGTCGATGCGCAGGCGGGCGCCAAGGTCGAGGCCGGACGTCACACGAACACCGGCGCTGTCGCGCTGGAGGTCGACAACAGCCTCAACGTCATTCGTCAGGCTTTCGCCAACACGGATGGCCCCGGAATTACGGCCACCGACCATTACAACGGGCGCGATCGCACGGACCTGCCGGGCAAGCACGACGACCGATCGGGCGATCATTCGAAGGCGACGATCAACTGGAATGCGGACGTCACGTTGGAAAGGGTGGCGCCGGAAAAACAGCTCGTCATAGATGCCAGCGGCGTCGTGACGGAGGCGGACGGCATCTCGGTCGACGGCTTTCCGTTCTCCTTCTTCATTCCCCCGGATATCTTCGGGGTCGTCTCGGCCATCGGTCACCAGACCGGCCCCATCATCCACGTCGGCGACATCACCTCGAACGAAGTGAACACGGCCGAGTTCCGCTCGACTAAGAACAACATCATCATCTTCCCGGACGGAAGCAACCCGGCTGAGGCACCGAATGAGAACATCCGCAACGTCATCACCGGCGACCAGGGAACGTGGTTGATCGGCGAGGGCGCGGGCGTGATCTCGATCGTCAACAACTCGCAGAGCACGCTCGAGATCAACAACATCGAAACGATCCCGCAGAGCACAGACACGCTCTCGAGAGTTCGTGTCGATCGACGTTCCGGATGCCGCCGGGTTCAAGTTCGCCATCCGGCCTTTCTACGCCGGCGGAATTCGACGCCTCCTCCATCACCCCCAGTGTGCAAATTTCGAACCACACGATCTTTACCGGCGGCGACATCCTGCTCAACGGCGTGATCGACAACCCGGTCGGCGCCACGTTCATCGATTCCGGCGCTGGATCAATTCTGCAGGAGAATCCCAACGCCGTCGTGCGCACGTTGAATTTGACTATGGACGCCTCGAAGGACATCGGGCAGGCGCAAATTCAGGTAGGCGAAATCATTTACCAGACCGGGGTGCCGATAAAGGTCGAGTTGGTCCAGAGCCCCGGCCGCGTGCCACTCGTCAGTATCTTCGGCCAGGGAGACGTGGCCCTCGATGTCACGACCCGGCTGCGCGACCCGAGCTTGACCAGTGCCACTGTGAACTTCCATGAGTTGATAGGTGGTGACCCCAATACTTATGTAATTCAAGTCACCTTCCACGATGCACGGCTTGACACCGCGCTGGATTTCTTGCTGCCAGCCTTCGCTCCGGCAGGAATCGTCGTCGGCGCGATGAGCAGCCCGATCAACGATGCCGCGGGGGCTACCCCGATCTCGACCAACCAGTTCTACAAGAGCTTCTACTATCCGGATACGTTCGGACCGTTGTCGACCGACGTGATTTCGGCATTCGGCTTCAACACCTTCGGAGGCCTGAACTTTACAGCGCCCGCGACGTACAACATCGGGTTCGCGAAGAGCAACCTGGGGCCAGGAGGCTTCCTGGCCGCGGTTGATCCGGATGTGACCATCAACAGGCTGACCGGTCCCGCCCCCTTCGGGCTGCTGGCCGCAAGCGTGGGCGCGCCCATCGTCGTCTCGCCGACCACTGCCGCATCGTTGAATTCCGGCGTCTCGATCGCACCGCCGGCGGCACTGACGGCAATCGAAACTCCTCTGAGTGCGCTGACGACGTTTTTCGGGGTCACGGAGACCGACCTCACGTCGATGGCCGCGGCGGCCAGCGACAGTCCGTTGGCCGACGTATTGAGCCAGGACTTCGTCAACGTCGATCCGACCCTTCCGCGGAGCAGTCGGGTGACGAAACCGTCGATCACCTGGCAGTAACGGGCAGGCCGTCGTTTGCAGGGCCTGCCCGCAGGTTGGGGCAGGGCACAGGACTGGGCAGAGAGCAAGGTGGATACGCGGTCAATATTGGCAGCCGGACCCGCCGGGCGCCGGGAGGCGCCGGCGAGCGAGGCGATGTGGGCAAGGCTCCTCAAGGCCGCCGACATCCGCGAGTTCGCCTCAAGCTGGCTGGCCTTGCAAGCGAGCATGCTTCCGCCGCTGCGTGCAAGCGTGTTGATCATGGGCGAACCGGACGAGGGGCCGTTTGCGCCCGTCGGCGTTCATCCGGCACCGGCGCCCATTAGCGCTGATCTGTCGATTGCCGCCGAGGCAGCCCTGAGCGATCGCAAAGGTGTGTTGCGCGAGCGCCGCCCGTCGGAACGCGACGAGGGTGCCCAGTGCATGGCCCTACCGCTGATTGTCGACGAGCGCTTGCACGGCGTTGTTGCGGTCGAGCTCGCCGCGCCGTTTTCCGAACCACTCGCCGAAATCGGCCGCCGACTACAATGGGGCGCCGCCTGGATCGAAAATCGAATCCGGAGGGGCTCGTTCCTGCCGAGCCGGCAGCTCATGGATGTGCTCGACCTCGTCGCGGTCATTATGGACGCGCCGCGGCTTGGGATCTCGCTTCATGGGCTTGCCAACGAAATCACCCGCATGCTGGGTGCCGACTGGGCGGCCTGCGGTCTGCTCTCGCCTTCATCCCTGGTCGAGGTCAAAGCCATTTCCCATGGTGTGGCGCTGTCGAAGCGGGCCGAATTCGTGCGCGCGCTCGCGAGCGCCATGCAGGAGTGCGCGGACCAGCGCGCGACCATCGTCACGTCCGAGCCTTCGGCTGCCGCCATCGTGGTGACGCACGCGCACGACGAGCTTGGCGAACAGATTGGTCTTGGTTCGATCCTGAGCGTGCCCCTAGCGCGGGACGGCCGCGTCAGCGGCGTCATGACTGTCAAATTCGCGCCGGGCCGAACTGTGAGCGAACGCGAACGGGAGTTCTGTCACCTCGTCGGCACCGTTATCGGGCCGCTCGTCGAGTTCAAACGGCGCGACGACCGTTGGATCGGCGCCAAGGTCGCGGACGTTATCACCGAGGGGCTGCGACGCCTCGTCGGTTCCGGCCATCTGGCGCTCAAGCTCGCAAGCGCCGCAACGGTGCTGGCGGCAGCGGTCCTGTCCTTTGCCACGACCGAGTTCCGGGTGACCGCGGCCGCAACCCTCGAGGGTTCGGTTCAGCGCGTCATCAGCGCGCCGATCCAGGGCTACATTGCTCAGGCCGGCTCTCGGGCGGGAGACGAAGTCTCGCGGGACCAGCTCCTGGCGCGTCTGGACGATCGCGCCCTCAAAGTTGAGCGAGCACGCTGGCTGTCGGAGCGCGAGCAGCGCCTGAACGAGTATCAGCGCGCACTTGCGGAGAACGATCGGGCCCGCGTACAGGTCTTGCGAGCCGAAATCGAACAGAGCCAAGCCCGTATCGACTTGATTGAGGAGCAGCTCAGACGCATCAAGATCAGCGCACCGTTCGACGGCGTGATCGTGCGCGGCGACCTGAGCCAGATGCTCGGCGCGCCCGTGCAAAGGGGCGACCTGCTGTTCGAGATCGCTCCTCTTGACGATTACCGCATTCTGTTGCGGGTCGACGAGCGCGATGTAAACGAGGTAGCCGTCGGCCAGCAGGGCACGTTGATCCTGTCCTCGCTGCCGTTCGTGCTTTTGGACTTCGAGGTGACAAAGCTTACGCCCATTTCGATGGCCGAGGAAGGGCGCAACACGTTTCGCGTCGAGGCTCGGCTGCTCGGCGGCAATCCCGAAGTGCGGCCGGGCATGCAGGGCTATGGGAAGGTCGCGGTCGGTCAACGTAAACTCGTCTACATCGTAACGGCGCGGATCGTGCAATGGCTGCGCATGACGTGGTGGAGATGGTGGATCTGAGGTGGGCATGGCTCAGAACTCTGTTCAGTCCGTCCTGGTACCGTGTCGCGCAGCTGCGGCCGAGCCTGCGCAAGCAGGTCGTCGTCTACCGGCACACTTACCGCGGCAAGCCGTGGCACGTGATCGAAGAGCGTTCAAGCGAGCAGCACCATCGGTTCAAGCCCGCGACGTACTTTATCGTGGGCCTGATGGACGGTACACGAACGGTTGATGCCATCTGGCGGGCCGCGCTCGATCGGCTAGGCGACGAGGCCCGGAGTTCAGGACGACATGATTGCTCTCCTGGCGCAGCTGCACTTCGCTGATCTCCTCAAGACCGATGCCTCGCCCGAAGCCAACGATCTGTTCCTGCGCTATCGCCTGCGCGAGCGGCAGAAATGGATCGCCAGATTGAGTTCACCGTTCGCGTGGCGGCTGCCGTTGTTTGATCCCGACTGGCTGCTTGATCACCTTGCGCCAGCTGGACGATGGATCTTCAGCGTCTGGGGACTAGTGGTCTGGGCAGGCCTCGTTGGGACGGGTCTTGTCCTCGCGGCGATCAATTGGGGCCGGATCGTCGAACGCATCGGCGAGCGGGTGCTCGATCCATGGAATATCGCTGCGTTGGCGATCGCCTATCCGGTTCTGAAAATCCTGCACGAACTGGGTCACGCGCTGGCCGTCAAGATATGGGGCGGGCGGGTGCACGACACGGGCGTGATGTTCATCCTGTTCATGCCGATCCCCTATGTCGATGCTTCGGCGTCCTCGGGGTTCGCGTCCAAGTGGCGCCGCGCGCTAGTTGACGCCGCCGGCATGCTCACCGAACTGTTCGTCGCCTCGGTGGCATTGATGGTCTGGCTTGATACCGAGCAGCCGGTGCTGCGCAGCGTGCTCTTCAACTTGATGCTCATCGGTACCGTTTCGACGGTCCTGTTCAACGGCAACCCGCTGCTCAAGTTCGACGGCTATTACATCCTGTCCGACATACTCGAGATTCCTAATCTTGCGCAGCGTGCGCAGAAATATATCGCCTATTTGTTTAAGCGATATCTTTGGGGGGTGCCGGGGGCGGTGTCCCCCGTGACGGCCCAAGGCGAACAATTCTGGTTCCTTCTCTATGGTCCGCTCGCGGCGCTCTACCGGGTGTTTCTCACGTTCTCGATTGCGCTCTTCCTGGCCAGCCAATACATGTTGGTCGGCCTGCTGCTGGCGGTCTGGTGCGTGGCGTTGATGGGGATTGCGCCCGTCGTTCGCGCCGTGTCCACGGTCGCCCGCGATCCCGATCTGCGCGGTCGCCGGCCGCGCCTGATATTGTCCACCGCGGCCATTCTCGCGATTGCATTGCTGTCGCTGCTCGTCGTGCCGGCGCCCTATGCGACGATCGCCGAGGCCGTGACGGTGCTTCCCGAAAACAGACAAGTCAGGGCCGGAGCCGAGGGGTTCGTGATGCGTCTGCTGGCCGAACCCGGCGCGGCCGTGGAGTCGGGAGCGCAGCTCGCATTGCTGGCGGACCCCATCGTTGAAGCCGAAGCACGGGTGTTGAGGGCCCAACTGGCGGCGCTTGCAGCCCGGCTGTCCGCCGTCGAGTTCACCAAGATCGTCGATGCCGGCGTCATCCGGGCCGAGATGAAGGCGGTCAAGGAGGATCTCGATAACGTCGCGGAGCGCCAGCTCGAGCAGACCGTGGTCGCAAACGCCGGAGGACAGTTTTTGGTGCCTGCGGCGGCCGACTTGCCAGGGCATTTCCTTCCGCGTGGGATGACGTTCGGCTACGTGCACGATCCGAGAGATGTCATCATCAGAGCGGTTGTCGATCAGGCCGGGATGGGCGCCATCGAGCGCGGGGTCAAAAGCGTATCCGTTTGGGAAGCCGGGCTCGAGACACGACCGCGGACCGCGACGGTGACGAGAGTCGTGCCGGGCGGGCACAACGAGTTGCCGCACAGAGCCCTAGCGGCCGACGGCGGCGGGACGATCGTGCTCGATCCGCGGACGCCCGGCCAGCTGCGAACGACGACAAACTTGTTCCAGATCGACCTCAGGCCCGAACGCGGCGATCACATCAACCACATCGGGCAGCGGTTTTACGTGCGCTTCGAGCACGCGCCGCGGCCGATCGGGCTGCAGTTTCTCGACCGCGCGCGGCAGGTCATACTCGAGCGCTTCGGCTATTAACCGATGAGCAAGTCCATCCCGTTCTCGGCGATTTACGGAGCCTATCCGGAACGGCGGCAGGGTGCCCGGCAGCCGGCGCGCGCTGCCCTGCTGGCGACCATCCTGCCGGCTGTGTCAAACCGACAAGCGACCCGTTTCGTCCATGCCGTGCGTGCTGCGGACGAGAAACTCTCGCATCTTTCCGATCGCGACAGGGCGGCGCTGGTGCGGGCCACCGCGGCGGAGCTCAAGGCGCGCGGCAGCGCCTTTCAGGCCGCGGCAAGGTGCTTCGCCCTCGTGCGCCGTGACGCTCGCCTGATTCTCGGGTTCGAGCCGCACGACGAGCAGATCCTTGGCGCTTGGCATATGCTCAACGGCAATCTCGTCGAGATGGAAACGGGCGAAGGCAAGACGGTAACCGCCGTCTTCGCGGCGGCAACGCTGGCCCTTTCTGGTTCGGCCGTTCACATCGTCACCACAAACGACTATCTGGCCGGCCGCGATGCGGCCGATATGGGCCCGATCTTCGAGCGGCTTGGACTGTCGGTCGGCTGCGTGAAAGAGCGGATGGACGGCACCTCCCGGCGCGCGGCTTACGCGAGTTGTGTCACCTACGTGACACCAAAGCAGCTGATGTTCGACTATCTTAGAGACCGGCTCGAACTCGGAGCGAAAGCCGACTGCGGGTTGCGCACCGAGCTCGAGATCGTGCTGAACAGGAGCGGGGCTGCCAAAGGCCGCAGTTTCTATCTTCGGGGCTTGCAAGCGGCCATCATCGACGAGGCGGACAGCATATTGATCGATGAGGCCGTCGTGCCGTTGATCATTTCCAGTCAAGAAGCTGCACCCGATCAGCAACTCATCGCTGAACGCGCTATCGGCCTGGCAGGTCGATTGGTTCGCGGCCGCGATTTCCTTGTTTCGCCGGATAGTCGTGACATTGTATTGACACCGGCAGGGCGGGACTTTCTGGCGCACATTGCGACGCCGATCGGTGGGATTTTCGCCAGCCGTCTGTGGCGCGAGCAATACGTCTTGCAGGCCCTAATGGCCTTGCACCTGTTTCGCCGGGATCGGGAGTACATCACACGAGGGGGCGCTGTAGAGATCGTGGACATCAATACGGGCCGAACCATGCCAGACCGCTCTTGGGAGCGCGGCCTGCACCAGATGATCCAAGCCAAAGAAGGACTCACGGTGACCGCCCCGAACGAGGCCATGGCAAGAATCAGCCATCAGGAGTTTTTCTGCCGGTACCATTTCCTGTGTGGGATGTCGGGCACGATCATGGAGGTAGCACGCGAGGTCCGACGCACCTACGGTCTTAGCGCAGTGCGCATTCCGACACATCACTCGCCCCGGCGGCGCCGTACGGGCATAGAGGTTCACGTCACCGCGGAGGAAAAATACGCAGCTATCGCCCAGAGAACGAGACAGATTGTCAGGCAGTTGCGGCCAGTGCTGGTGGGGACGCGAACGGTAGCGGATTCCGAACGAGTTTCGGAGAAGCTGACTCAACTTGGGATCCCTCACACGGTACTGAATGCCCGGCACGATGCCCAGGAGGCTGAAATCATTGCGAAGGCTGGGCGAGTCGGCGCGGTGACGGTCGCGACGAACATGGCTGGGCGTGGCACCGACATTCGTGTCGACGAATTGGCTTGCGGAGCTGGTGGGCTGCACGTGATTGCATCCGAGCGTCACGAATCGCGCCGCATCGACCGACAATTGTTCGGGCGTACCGCTCGGCAGGGCGATCCTGGTACATACGAGGAGATCCTGTCTCTCGAAGATCAACTAATGCGGACCATGTCCTGGTTTCTTCCTGCAATCGGCATACGCGCGAAAGGGGGCTTGGCTCGTCGCATTCTCATGCGTCTAAGTCAGTGGCGCGCAAACCGGCACGGCGTTCGCCTGAGACGCAATCTTGCGCGTTACGAACGCGAGATGCAGCGCGCGCTCTCTTTCGCCGGCCCAAGGGGCGGTTCATCCTAGTTCGCATCGTGCATAACTCATCAATCTTCATGTTGGGTACTAGACCGAAGTTTGCATTGGTAAGTCGAGCAACCGGCTGATCTGATAGCAACGGCCTCAATGACTGACTGTTGCCCATATTCGGGTGGTGATTGATGCGATGCGCTTTGGATCATGTTCGAAGAAGTTCCATGCATCGCGGGCTTTATCAACTATGTCGTCGTAGTCGTCGAAGACGGTGATCGCGAGTTTGTTGCCGCGCAGATATTCCCAGACGTTTTCGATCGGATTGAGTTCAGGAGCGTAGGGTGGCAGGCGCACGAGGGTGATGTTTTCGGGGGTCGTAAGCGCGGCAGCAATATGATAGCCGGCGCCGTCGAGGACGAGAGCGGCGTGGCTACCTGCCGCCACCTTGCGGCCGATAGCAGTGAGATGCAGCGACATGGTCTCGGCGTTCGCCGCCGGCATGACCAAGCCTGCCGCGACGCGACGTTGCGGACAGGCCGCGCCGAACAGGTAGGCCCAGTCGTAGCGTCGGTCGTGTGGCGCGCGGGGCTGGTTCCACGCTTGGCCCAGACGTGGGTCAGCCTCCCCTGCTGGCCGATCCGGGCCTCGTCTTACATGAGGGTTCTGCCGTCAACAAGTCTGTGGCGTTCGCTTCTCCGGTCCCGATCGATGGTACTTCGGCACGTCGTTGGGTCCGGGGCTATCAAGTCTCGCAGCTACGGCTGCGTCACCTTACATGCGGTCGGGGGGTCCCGCACCACAATGCCTCATGACGAGGCGTAGGCCGGCGAGACGCGACCCACCTGAAACGCGGCGGCGTTGTGCCACCAAAGAAGACGGTCGCGCTCCCCGTATCGCCACCGGCGAATGCTGCCGGTGACAATTCCTGTCTGTCTATGCGGCGACTGTTGTCTCCGTCCGGATCTCGGCGCCAGTCAGAAATTATATTGATATTTCAATGATATATGGGTTCGCAGTTTTGTTCTGACTGGCGCGCCATTCAGAATATAGATCCGAACAACAGTCGGTTCCTAGCTTCCAACGCTTCTCTTGGTCCGATAGATCTTTCTAATTGGAACGTCGTACGGCCGAGGCGGCCACACGCCTCCTGCTTTTAGATATGCATCAAGGACGGCTCTAGACCACGCCTTCATTGCCAGCGTCTTCAGCGGCATTCGCTGCGTCACGCTGTAGAACTTTTCGGTTGTCGGAGATCTGGCCTCCGGGTCCTTATCATCAGGCGGAGGAGCGTGACCGAGGAATGCAGAAGACGCAGATGCCGATAGCCCCGGATAATTTTCCAAAAAGTGTGTAGCGGCCGACCTAACGGTGTGCAGCGAGAAATCCGGCAGGCCAGCTAGGACGTTTGGATGCGCAAATTTTTTAAGGCCCTTCATGTTGCGAAGATGGTCAGCAAGCGAGGACGGATGGATCGCTATATCTGTCGGTCTATCGTAGCCGACGCCGTCCCGCTGCTCGCGGCGCGTCGAGGCAAAAACCCATTTCGTCTTGTGGCCAAAGCCGTGCGAGATGTTGATCAGGGCCTGCCAATCAGCAATCGACGAATTTATCACGTGCAGTCCCATGGGCGGAACGGGAAGCATGAAATCTTTGCGCGCCTTCATCTGGCCTTCCGTCCATAACGCCGTTCCCCAGCCGTCCTCGCCGAGCGCGTCGCTCTGTTGCACATTCGTACGCTCAAGAAGAGTAGTGGACCCACGGCGATTGGCCGTTAGCGCGATCCACCAGATGCCCCACCGTATCCCTGGCGAGATCTTTTCCTCGGCTACCTTTCCCGCGCAGAAATCTTCGTGGCGCGCGAGCAGGTCACCCACGTGCTGCACCCGAAAGCCCGTTTTGCGGGACCGAAGCTTTTCGGCGTTCGCCTGCATTATGCTGATTTCTTCGCTTGAGGGCTGCGGTGGCTCAATCTGCGGCCACCACGGTGCCGGCACGACGAAGCCGAACTCGTGCGAATTGCTGTAAGCCCAGGTCAGCATGGATTTAGCGTATGCCAAGAATTTTTCCCGAGGTCGTACGCCATTGATTGCTCGTATGGCGGAGCCGAGCACATGAGCGTTAAGGGCTGTCAGGGGGATATCCTGAAGGACAGTAAGCGATGGCCGTTTCGCTGCGCTGAAGGTGCCGGTCTTTCGGTCTATGCCGAAAGCCGATCGAACGTCGGACAGGGTTTCTGCCGAGGGAAATCTTGATGCGTCTCGCGACCACACGGTTTCCGGACAGCAGGAAGAGGCGGGCGGTCACGCAGTCCGCCCAGGTCCAAACCCGCGTAGAAGCCGTTTCTTCCCGCTCCTTTGGGGAGGTGCGCAATTCCGTCAGCAGTCGAGCGGCGGCTTCCCGGGCCGCTCGAGGTGGTAAGGCATCCTTGCTTTTGTAGCTCTTAGCCACGTCGCCCAAACGGCGGGTAAAATCCCGCGTCTTGACGTACCAGCCGAGATCGCGGCCCCGCCGGATCAGAGTCAAACTGCGCTGCTCGGTATCAGCATAAATGTCCCGTCCAGCTGCCCCAGATCCGGCGGCCTCGAATGCCTTCTCTATGATGGTCTGGTCGATTTTGACCCGGATTTGAGCCACGACTTTCTCCCCACTCCCCGCGATTGGCACCACATTGGCACCACGGATCTGCCGAAAAAGAAAGGGGAGGAGAGCTCTAGGAAGAGAAAAGTAGGGTAATTGGCGAGAAAAACGGTTAAAAATCGCTGTGCGGCCGCCGCTACCCCTTAGACGCTAGGCATCATAATCCTGGGGTCGGGGATTCGAAGTCCCTCTCCCGCTACCAATAAAATCAATAATTTAGGCGCCGAGCGGCAGAAGAGGGAGCCATCCGAATAACGCCGGGATAACAAACCTCAACCCTTCATCGATATTCGCTGCACTAGCTACTCGGTCAAGCTCCCGGCGGGGCAGGCAGGCCACCTCACCCCATCGAGACCTCGCCCCACTCGCCGTGCAGCCTGTCCCCAGCCTCCGTATGCATCGGCGGTGCGCCAGCGCCTTGGGATACAATGGTCAAGGCTGAGCCCATTGGCCCGTCAACTGCGGCAGGCCGCCTGTGCGCTGGCGAGGGCGGGCGTTCAATCGCCTCGACGCTGCCTGCCGCCCGCTCCTGCGTCGTGGCCGATGGCCGGGGATGACACAGGCGATCAGGGATGGTTCCGAGTTCCTTCTATCCCGCCAGTTCAAGCCCCAAAGGCAATAGTCTGGGGACCGCGCCTGCGATATGTTGGTGGTCGGGCCTCCGGCGCATGGTCCGGAAAATCGGAATTTGGGGGGATCAACTGTAAGGGTGATGCCCATGCGACCCGAGTTTTACCGATTGCCCGAGATAGCGACGCCTGAGCCTGAGCTACGAAACGTCTTTATGACCCGCTCGCCATCCCTGAATACGCCGGTCCCCAAAGCAGCTAACGACAACGGATGGCGTTGGCCCATTATTCCGTTTCCTGACGATTGGTACGCAACCTGCTGAATGAATTTCGCGGCGGGTGGTGATAACGCGAATTTGCCATTGACGACGTGATGCTGGCCACTCGTGCGCGGGTGACGTTGACGTGGTGACGGTGCGCGCCGTTGTCCCACGCGCCGTGGTGATGCTGTCGTTGTTGTCGTCGCCGGCCGCAATGGCCGCATTGTGCCAGCGCAGCGATCTGCTCCTTTCTTCCGGGCGCACCTCTTCCTTTCGGACCGTTAGGCCGATGAGCCTTCGTCGAGCAGCTGGGGGGATCTTGGAAGTTTGACGCAAAAACTCGATCCATGGGGTCTGCGCGCCGAGACCGAAAGGAGGCCGCCATGAGATTCGACGATAGAGCGGCAAATCGACAACCCCATCCCCATGCCGAGAGCCTTCGTTGTGAAGAACGCCTCAAAAATACGGTCTACAAGGCTCGGATCAATTCCACAGCCAGTATCTTCCACTGTGATTTGCACGTTACCGAATTCTCCGATTTCGGATTTTACAATTAACGCGCGTTCTCGAGTGGTGTCTGAACTCATAGCCTCGATCGCATTCATGACGAGGTTGAGAAGCACCTGCTGAAGTTGCGTCGGTGCGGCAAATACAGTTGGGAGACCGTCACTTAATTCGCTCCGCAGCGATACCTGACGAGCGTCCAGTTCCCCCCGAACGACCGCGAGAACCTCGCCGATGAGGTCGTTCACCGTCACAGTCGTCCTTGCTCCATGATCGTTTCGGAACATTGAGCGGACGCCATCGAGCACTGCACGGGCACGTTGTCCGTCATCGACAATATCTTTCAATACCTCACGCACATCGTCCATATCGGGCTTTGCCTTGGCGAGTAATTGCAAGCCGGTCGTTGCGTTCAGTATAACTGCCGCCAGCGGTTGGTTGACCTCATGTGCGATTGAGGCAACCATCGCCGCCATTGTCAGGTGCCGACCCATCTCGGAAATTTCTCGGCGTGCAGCGTCCCAGATGCGGGCCCGCTCCTGCGCCTCTGCCACGACGCGCTGCTCCAGTAATTCATTCAAACTCCGCAAACCGTCGGCGAGTTCGCGAGACTTGGCCTCGCTTGCAGCAAGTGCCGCTTCCATTCGTTTACGTTCGGTAATCTCCTGGGATGCGACGTTGATACCGAGGATGCTGCCGTCTGTCGCAATGAGAGGATGCCAGTTGGTAATCCAAACGCGGTCTGCGTTACCGCCGTCCGGTCGCTGGCCGCTGACTTCTACGCCTGTGATTGAATTTCCAGTCCGTAAAATCGTCTGAACGATATTTTCGACCTGTTCGGCAACCTGCGGAACCGTCTCTCGCACAGACCGGCCAATATGATCATCGACAGAAAGGCCGCAAATTTCGCATAAATGCCGATTGATCAACTGATAGCGGCAATCAGGGGTGAGAAATGCGAGACCGATAGGTGCTGTCTCATAGAGCAGCTGTAACTCGGGCGTCCGGGCCCCACTCCTCGCGCCAGAAGAATTAACTAGCGCCTGTCGATCATTGGGCGGCCCCATTGTCCCTCCTGCCTCGCCGACCAAACACTAATCCGCATTGTATTCCCTCGCAATATCGAGGAATTGTCGCCCCTCATGTCTGCCCGGTCCTTCAGTGGCCATCGTAACGGCCAGAAAGCGGAAGTGAATTTGGACCTGCAATGGTGAGCCGCCCTTTGCTTTCGTCACAATCAGCGTAAGTTGCTGCGACGCAACAGGAAGGAACACAGTGCTTGAGACTGTCACCGTTGATCGCTCGCCGTCCCTAAGCCTGTCGCTCGACGGCGATCCACCAAGCCCGCGACCGTCAGCATTGGCGCAGCACCCCGGCAAGTCATCGCGGTCACGCTGAAGCTTGCTGCTGTTGAGCTGATGCCGGTCAGGATCGGGGAGCGGCTATCGCAAAAGCCACCACCAGATTGCAAAGTCGGCAGTGGCGAAGACGGCGGTGAGGCCACTGGAAATGAGTAACGCGAGTGCAGCTAGCCTGATCCAGTCAGTCACTGTTCGCAATTTCCAGTCGGCTTGATTGCTGCGTGTCCCAGTTGTGGTTCAGCATGTGGCGAATGTCGGGCATCGGTCGCTGGCGTTCATCGCGGCGGTGATCGTCGCGGTCGCGGTCATGCTGCGGGCCCAATCGTTGACCGGCCGCGGAGCGGCTGGACGCTCCCGCGAGCGTGCAGATTTGTCACACGGGCTGAAAATGTGCGGTTGTTCCTCCGTAAGGGGTAGACTGTCATAATTAGGGCGATCACGGAGAAATACGCTTTCCGGTTCCGGGGACGTAGTTGGGGATCGTGGAAGTGCCGAAATCAAAAACACAAACGTCAGCCGATCTGCGGACCGAAGCTGACAGGATTGACGATCTTGCCCATGCGCTGGCGGATCGCTTCGGTCGCAAGATCGTGCTGGTGTGGCCGGACGACAAGGAAGTCGTGGTTGAGCCCCGCTCTAAGCAAAGGCTCGACGGCATGCCGCCAGGCTCCAACTGAGCGAGCGCACATTAGCAGCCACCCTGGTCTCGCAGCGGCGGCGTCCTTCTGGCTTCATCGAACCGTGTTAGCCGTCGGCTATCTGGGAGTGCTAGGCCATCCCCGTCGCCGCCCTATGCAGCGGCTCCATCAACGACTTCGCCGAGAATGGCTTTGTCAGATAGGCGAGGCACCCGGATTGATGCGCAGCCGCCCGAACGGCTGGGCTGTCGTTCCCGGTGATGTAGATGATCGGCACAGAAATGTTCGCTTCTTTGAGGCGGTGCCTCACCTCGATACCCGAAACATCGCCTAAGTCGATATCGAGCAGGACGCAAATCACCCCATCGAAATCGCTGTGATTTGCGAAGGCTTCCGCCGAAGGAAACAGCACACTTGTGTAGCCAAACTGCCGCAGCAGTCGCGCTACGCTCTTCAACATCATGGCGTCGTCATCGACGACAAAAACAAGGTTCCGCTCTGGCAAAGCAGGCCACCTCGATGTTGGAAATCTGTCTTGGGTCAAATGCACCGGGCCATCGTTGGCAACAGTCGGACGACGCTGGCCTTGATCCATGTCAAGCGAGGCAGCAATGGTCCAATTTGGAACGTCTGGACCTACCCGTTAGTTACCGGCCTGTGCTGCTTGCCCCGCTGCTTGATCCGCCAGAGCCGATAGGCCAGTCCGCGCGATCACCGCTGCTGCCATCGCATCGGCTGTCGGACATCGAGCCTCGTCTGCCAGCCCGATTGCGCCAAAACTTTGGCATTGGGCATCTCCGTAGAAATCCCGAATGTCCCTGCCTTCGCAGATCGAATAATCGCAATCGTGATGCGACCAAACGACGATTCCCAGCGACCTCCCGCTTGCGAGAAATGCGAGCGCGAAATGACGCTGCTCGGAAGATTGCCGCCGATCGGAATTCGCATAGCCCTGAGCGTCTACAGATGCCTGCCGTGCCAGCGCATCGCCACAACGCACGACTGACGCAGCTAGTAGTCCGGCTGTCTCTTGGGCGATCTTTGCCGGTTCGGACCTGGGAAATTTACGGGCTCGGTGGCTGGCGAGCGCTCCGGGCTAATGGAGGAAAAACCCCGGCCTGGGGGTTTGGAGGGGGCTGCGTCAGGCCGGGGTTTAGAGGCCAGGCGATCTCCGGCCGGCATCGATTATCGATTTCGCGGCTGCGCCTTCAATTGGCCTCAAGGACACCCCTTACTGCACCTGAATCCCGCCGCGCAATATCCCGACCTCCGGCACGGAGCCAACCGTGTCCTAAAGGACAATTGAAGGGGCGCTGCCACGACATCGAAAATCGATGGAGGTTAAAGTGGGATGTTGCGATGCGCCAACGGCGAACTCTCAAACGCATTGAAATTAACCAACTTGCGTTGGTTCACGTTGACGGCGTTCGCGGCGTTCATCCTTGCCTGGTGATGAACCTCCACGCCATGCTTCATTCATCGACGCATCGCACTGCCGCCTTCAAATTTGCTCTGTCATTGGATGGCTTCAACACGACGCGGCATTGCCGTGTGGTGTGGCGGGACGGAAATACCTGTGGTGTTGAATTTATCGATCAAGGCGGCGTCCTTCGCCAATCGGGCTAATCAGGTCATTGCACAGTAAAGCCGCCGCGCAAGATGCCGGCGCGCTGGCCACTTCCAGGCCAATTGACCGTTCGCCGCGTCAGCGCCACGCTTCGCCCCCATGCAACCGAATGACCAGCCACCGATGCGCGTCTTTTTCAGCTGCTTGTTTTGCCGGGCGCTCCATAGCGCTATCCAAAAACCCCGCCACGGTGAGGCAAGCGGGGCATTCGGTGATGCAAAATTTCTGGAGCAATGTCCGTATGCTGCCACGCACCTGACCGCTCGCGCTTTGACCTGGATCAAATTTGCGGGGGGGCGAGGCCAGGCGAGACGCCGCGCTGACAACTTATTGCACGGTGAACCCGCACAAGAGAGCTGTGGTGATACATCGCAAAAAAAGCCGCCCGAAGGCGGCTCTTCAATTCAGATTAGATGATCGTGGTCAGGCGGCCATCAATGCTGGCGTTGACTTCCGACGATAACGGCGCGGGCCGAGCCCCCACCAGCGCCAGCGATTTCAATAACTGCCTACGCGCATGAGAGATCAGCGAGCAAGTGCGCCGGCACGACAAAACGCGGCGCGCCCAACCGGGCCTGAAGGACAGCCGCTCGAAGGCATTCCAGCTCAAGGGGTTCAATTCTTCCACCGAGCTTTGCGCGAGGCATAGCGCAGTCGACCGACTCCGCCTGGCACGTCGTCGGGATCGAAATCGTCGACGTGCAGTTGTCCGCTTGCCTACACGAGGTTCGCAAGTCAGGGCCCTCAACCATTGGGCAGAGCCGGCCGTAAGACGATGGCAAAAGAATTCGGTGCGCCGAATGTGGGTGCGATCATGAAAGCCGATGAGGGTCTGACGCTGGCGCAAATAATGGACACAATGGCCAAGCCAAGGATCGGTAGTGAACCGCCGACATTTGCCGAAGCGCCAGGCAAAAGAAACGCAGCGATTGATCCAAATCAAGCTCCGGCTGGAATTTCTTTATTCCTTAGAGGCTCAGTGTTCAGGTGAGAGAAATGCGCAGCGGTCTACGCCCTTTGGCTATTTGCATTTTTGCAGGGGTTGGATTCGAAGCTCCCGTGAAGTCCTGCTCTCGCGCAAAATGCCCGTGACATTATGGGCGTGTTTGGCGCCATTATGCAGTCCACAATGGTTCAAGCAACCCAAGCTGAGTGGAGGAAGCTCCCACCAGCTAGCCTATCTTGTGTGGATGAGACCCTCCGGCGACGGGGCATCGGCCTTCAGGCGTTGATCAGTGAGGGTATTACGCCATCCGATAGCAGAATCTCCCCTGTGTTGATGTCCTGTCGGTCCCAAGCTGAAGTGCAGCAATTTGCAAACACTCGGTTCCAGGCGACGACCGAGTTCTACTGGCCTTAGTCCCGAAGTCCCTCGGACAACGGGTCAGCTGTCCAAATACAAAGTGGACAAGATCCCTCTAGGCAGTACGATCCTATTTGAATCGGCCAACTACAAAGAATATCAATGCAGGCCGAGTGATCAATTCTCGGGCTTCACGTGGTGCCAGAAGCAACGGACAGAGCGAGCTCCGCGAGGGTCGTACCTGTCGTCTTCTAGTATTCTGCACGCTGAAGATGGTCGGGTCTTTTATCTAAACAGATATCTTGATCCCGCTTTCTTCGATCCGGGTGAGGTCAACGCCGATATCGACCGTCTGTCGCGAATATTTGGAGAGCAGCCGCGCTCCATAGCAATGCCTCAGCGTACGCCAGATCGGACAGGTGTCATTGCCTATTGGGGTGATGTTGTTCTTGAACCCCTGAATGCAAATGAGACCGCCGCACTGACTTCCGGGCGCAGCCCAGGTGGGATTTTAGCAGACTTCGTGGGCGACTTTCAGGAGTTAATCCGTCAAAGGCTTCCGATTTACAGAATAGCGGGCGGTGCCGGTTTCGTTTGGGTGGAGAGCCATGGTTCCGACGGGCGAGGGCGACTGCGATTTTTTGCTGTTGATCCTTCCTCTCTCGGCGGTCCCCCCTGAAGCATCGAAGCGCTATGCACCGCCCGTGGCGGCGGTCCCCCCTGAAGCATCGAAGCCCTATGCACCGCCCATGGCGGCGGCCGACCCTGAAGCATCGAAGCCCATGCACCGCCCATGGCGGCGGCCGACCCTGAAGCATCGAAGCCCTATCCGCCGCCCGTGGCGGCAGCCGACCCATGGAAGGACTGTCAGTCGGCAGATGCTGGAACGAGGCTGGTCGGCTGCAGCAAGGTGATAGACGCTAGGGGGCCTGACCGCATCCGTCTCGCCGACGCGTTCGACAGTCGGTGCTCAGCTTACAACCAAATGCAGCAGTATCAACCTGCGCTGTCAGACTGCAAAACTGCCATCGACCTAAACCCGAAATACTCGTACGCGTACGCCAATCTTGGAGAAACTTATCTTGGGTTGAACGATTTATCAAGTGCTCTTTCCGCGTTGAACAAGGCCGTTGCGCTAAAGACGAATTTTGTCTGGTCTCGCCTTAGTCGCGCGAAGGCATTCGAGGCTACGGGGTCGAATGAAGAAGCTCTTAACGACTATCAATACGCACTCTTGATCGATCCAAGCAATCAAGTCGCCAAAGATGGCGTCACCAATTTAACGACGCAATCGTCAGATGCGCAAACATCCGGCTCTTGTCTAGGAGATACGAACGAGCAAGGCCAGTACATCGCCGTAAGCGCCACCGCATTATCCGCAAGAGGGATCGAAGCCGCTGCCTCTACGATTTCTTCGACGGCTCAGATCTACCGGGCTAAGTTGAGCTCGCAAGCTTGCCAAGGTCGAGCTATTGAGCCGAGAAAAGGATGGCGGTGAAAAAAAGCAGGCTCTTCTCATCGGATCGGCTGAGGACCGCAAAAAGATGGTTAACGAGGTTCAACGGTTGACCGAGGCAAGTACGGAGAGCCAGTCACGGCTTGATGCTGTTTCCGAGAAGATTTCTGAGCGTGAAGGAAAGCTCAACGAATTGGAAGCGGCTAATACAGGGCGCGCAAAGGGGGGGCAGGCCCGCCTCAAAGGAATAACGCAGGGGCTCGCAAAGCTACGATCTAACCGCGCTGAAGCTGAGAAGGAGCTCCATCAAAAAATTGCAGAGCGTGACGATGGCGTATCGAAGGCGCGGCTTAAGGCCGCGGAAATGGCAGAAGCTCTTTTGCAAGTTCAGAAAATAACCGCCGCAAAGGAAAATGCGGAGAGTTGCGCTAGGCAAATCAAAGCGAGCATTGAGGCGCTGGATCAAAAAGCGGATGAGATCTGGCAGAGACAGAGCGCTCAAGCTTTAAGAGAATTGCAGGTCAATGCTGGAAACCTGATGAGCGATTTGTCTGAATTTGCGCAGCGAAACCCTAATCTGGTTCCCCTTGAAGTTGGGTCACTTGTCGCCGCGCTCAAGGGCTCGCTCAGCGACGCAAAGGACACGGAGAGCGTCTTGGACGCCTTTTCCCATTTGCAAGCGAGACTTGATCAAGTTCCCCAGTTCAAGGGGTTTAGAACGTCAAGAGAGGAGGTGCGTCAACAGGCTGCAAAGGCCGAACTGGATCAACTTGCGGACACGGCAAGAACCATTTCGGATTTCGTTGAGAATTATGCCCGGCGGAATATCACATCCAATATCGCGCAGGATGTTCTGAAATTGAGGAGCGGCCTATCGGAAGCGCTAGTCACACCCGAAGCGGACTCGCTAAAGGTTGTTATTTCTAAATCTGAGAAAGAAATAGAACGGCTCCAAGTAGGAGCGGACTACCACGATTATCGCGCAAAACATCCAATCCAAAGCCGACGATCGATGCCGACCACCACGGAAAGAAACCGGCCACTCGTAGACGGGCCTCTAGACGAGACTTTAATCCTTGTGAACGAGAGTGGTCGCGCGGGTGTAGTCCGCAACCTGAAGGGCGATCTCGTGTTTGACAAGGGCATAGCCTCGCTATGCTTCCCCCACGAGAACAGCATCGATGCCTTCGCTATGTCTGAGATCAAACGCAAGCTTCGCGAAAAAGGCGCGCGTAGCGTGGAGGTCGCAAGCTCCCCATGCTCAGCGGCTAGCCTGGACAATTACGACATAATCGCGGTTAACAGAGGGCTCTTTGCCACTCTCGCGTCGGATACCGCCACTGCAATCTTGAATGCGGTCGACAAAGGAGAGTTCTC
Source organism: uncultured Alphaproteobacteria bacterium (assembly GCA_963819355.1). Classification (GTDB taxonomy): domain Bacteria; phylum Pseudomonadota; class Alphaproteobacteria; order Rhizobiales; family Xanthobacteraceae; genus Bradyrhizobium. The sequence continues at coordinate 37,683 of CAWFVZ010000038.1, forward strand.
GATAGTCGGCAGCATCAGCGATAGAGAGTTGCAGATCGCGCGGAGTGGAGACAGCATAATGAGCCTGCAGCTAGCAAATGATATTTCGAAAAAGGCAATTGAAGGATTTGGCCTCGTTGCAATCGCCGAAAGGCCGTCGGTGATATGTCAAACGGTTTCGGACCGGGAGAAAGCGCATGAGGGGCTGCTGTCTCGCAGTTTTGATCGGCTGCAGGTCCAACTCGGACCTTCACCAAAAGTGATCTCTACCTCTATCGATGGCGCGTTTATGTCTGCGAAGCGAGGTCAGTGTGGTGCCATTTACGGCACATCGAAGGAGTTGAAGGGTTTGATAGAGAGTTCAATCGCGACAAAACTGACTATCGCGTCCTGCCCATTTGGTTCTCCCCAGCCGATGTTGATGCTGAGCAGAATGCAATAGCTGCCAGGGTAGCTCGAGAGCTGCGCGAGCAGCAAGAAATCGAGCAAAAGAGAAAAGACGACCAGGCCCGTGCCGAAATTGACATGAAACAAACGGGCGTTGAAAGGAAGCAACGCGAGGAAAGGCTGCGAAAAGAAAACGGAGTGCTGGCCCGGGGCCTGGAAGAAGCCATTGCCGCCCAGATAAAAGAGTTTGCGGCGGCCGAGATAAAAGCATTTGCGGATAAGAGGGAATACGAAGATAAAACACAAGTGAGGCAAATGTGGCCAGCGTTAGCGACGTGGTATCGCGGACAGATCAGAGGGGAGTGGGAGTTAGAGAACGTTGCAAGTGAATTGCGGGACTACGGCGTGGCCGAATGGAAAACCCGCGTTCTAGAGGCGGCCTTTGTCGCTATCACTTTTAAGATGAAGCACAGAGGACTTGGCGAGCATCAGCAGAAGTGCTTCGTCGTCGGCTACCTGGCTGATCGCGAATTCGAGGTCTCACGAGATTACATAGAGGCCCCCTGTGAAGATGACAGTGCAATCAACAGATACAAAATCGCGCGCAAATATTCGAGTAAGTGGTTCGTCGCTAATGAGGTCGGGACCCGTTGATTACAAGAATTGCGTCAGCGATACAGATGGATACGCGCATTAAGAGCGGCTTCCTGCTCCCGAGATGCAGGCGTCGCGATTTGCACAAAACGCCAGGCCCCCATCTTCCGTTAGGCGGGTGCGCCTTTTGTGTTAGATCATTTGCATAGTTGCCGCCGCGCCGGATGTCCGAACGGAAAATTCCGCCCCAGGTGTGCCCGCACGGCGCCCGATGCGGCGTTTTCGAATGGGTTGACGCGGCACATGCCGTTGCACGACTGCCCATTCCGCCGTTTCTGCACGGGCTACAAGATCGCGGAAGGCACTGGTGCGTTTTCACTGCATCGGCGACATGAGGCGGGGTTGTCCCGGGTTCTGTTGAATTTCTGAAGAGGTAGGCGTTGCCCACCTTGAGCCGGTAGGCTCGGGGTGCTGATTCCACAAAGGAGAGCAACGCCATGACGAGAGATATCACACCGGCTGGTTCGCCGGCGACCCGGGCTGTGGATGCGTCGAGCTGTATCCGGGGCCTGCTGCGCTACTAGCCTGTTTCGAACGTTCATTGCTGCGCAAGTGTAAGCGCGAATTTCCCTGCACCTTTTGCTTTTGAGTGCTCTGATGCATGAGGTGTCCACCAAATTAGGTGGACACCTTGTGATGGCAGACGATGATCAGAAACTGCGGGTCAGGCTTGTTGGTCGGAACGGTCGCCGGCGCTACGAGGCGGCATCGAAGGAGCGTCTTGTCGCGAGTTGTCTTGAGCCTGGCGTTTCGGTATCGAGACTTGCGCTCGAACACGGGATCAACGCGAACCTGCTTCGGAAATGGATCAAGAAGCACACCGCGACCAGGTCTCTCCCGCGGTCTTCCCCATCGGCGTTCATCCCGGTTCAACTTGAGGGGGCTTCCGATCGCGCCCTGTCGCGGGGGAGCAGCGTGGCGATGGTGGGTTTGCCGGCGGCTTGCGATGAAGTGCGCGGGTCGGAACCCAAGGGGACTACAGCTTTTTGTTCTCCGGCCAAAGTGAGCGCGTCGCTGCCGAACGGCGTGAAGGTCGCGCTGGAATGCGGCGATGTGGATGCATTGACGGCGATCATCGGAGCCCTGGGCCATGTTCAGACTGGGCGGTGACCTGCAGGTCTATCTGCACCGTGAGCCGATCGACTTCCGGGCTGGCATCAACAGCCTTGCGGTTCTGGTCCAGGAGACGATGGCGCTCGATCCGTTCGCTCCGGCGGTTTTTGCGTTCTGCAATCGCCGTTGCGACCGGTTGAAGTTGCTGTTCTTCGATCGGTCCGGCTTTGTGCTGGTCCTGAAGCGGCTGACCGAGGACAAGTTCCGATGGCCGCGCCGCCAGGAGGCGGTCGTCACGCTGACGACCGAGCAATTGCACTGGATACTTGACGGCATCGATATCGATGCGATGGTCCGCCATCCGGTGCGGCAATATCAGGTTGCCGGCTGAGCTCTCGAGTTGAGCGGTTGACGCGTCGGTACGGTTCAGATTCAAAGAATCCGATGAATCGAACCGGCGAACCGAGTGTCGAAGCGTTGTTGGCGCGCATTGCTGCGCTGCAGGTGGAGAATCGTCAGCTCACGGAGCGCGTCGTCAGGCTCGAGGAAGAACTGGCGCTGGCACGCCTGCATCGTTTTGCGCCGCGCAGCGAAAAGCACGTCGACCGTCTGTTCAATGAAGCCGAGCAGGCCGCCGACGAGGATGATGCCGGCAGCGAAACGGACAATATCGCCGAACTTCCGGACACGGGCTTGCCACCCGTCGAAAGCACAACGGGAAAGAAGCGCGGCCGCAGACCGCTGCCGGCGAACCTGCCGCGTGAGCGGGTCGAGTATGACCTGCCCGACGATCAGAAGGCGTGTCCTTGCTGCCGTGGCCAGATGCATCGCATGGGCGAGACTGTCACCGAGCAACTTCATATCGAGGTGAAGGCGAAGGTTTTACAGAATGTGCGCTTCAAATATGGGTGCCGCCATTGCGATCGCACCGGGATCAATGCCCCTGTCGTGACCGCGCCGATGCCGACGCAGCCCTTGCCGGGCAGCGTTGCCACGGCCTCAACGCTGGCGTTCGCGCTGGTTCACAAATATGTCGATGGCACGCCGCTCTACCGTCTGGCGCAGGCCTTCGAACGCGCAGGTGTTCCTGTCAGCCGCGGCGCTTTGGGTCACTGGGTGATCGGCTCGAGCGAGAAGCATCTGCATCGCATCTCAGACGCCCTGAAGCTGCGGCTCAGATTGCAACCTCTCATCCATGGCGACGAGACGACGGTTCAGGTCCTCAAGGAGAAGGACAAAAAAGCCACCAGCACATCGTACATGTGGGCTTATCGCAGCGGCCAGGGCAGTCACGAGCCCATCGTTCTTCTGGATTATCAGCCGGGCCGCGGCCAGATCCACCCGCAGGCCTTCCTCGGCGATTACCGTGGCATCGTGATGAGTGACGGCTATACCGCATGGCGCACGCTGGAAGGGGCCACCCACATTGGATGCATGGCCCACTCCCGACGGCGCTTTGTCGATGCCCTCAAGGCGAGGAAGAAGGGCGGCGGTCCGCCCGAGCAGGCGCTGCGGTTCTTCGAACAGCTTTACCGGGTTGAAAGGCAGGCGCGGGACGAAAAACCAGACAGAGGCGAAACGCCAGATCAATGCATTCGCCGCTTCCGCCAGCAACACAGCATTCCCGTCCTGAACGCCCTCAAGGAATGGCTCGATCAAATCGCCCCGAAGGTCTTGCCCGACAGCAAGCTTGGCGATGCCGTATCCTACACCCTGAACCAATGGGAATATCTGACGCGCTACACGCAAGACGGCAGGATGCCGATCGACAACAATCTCCTGGAGCGCGATATCAGAATCTTTGCCACTGGCAGAAAGAGCTGGCTGTTCAGCGACACCGTCGAGGGAGCCAGGGCCAGTGCCGTCGTCTACAGTCTGATGCTGACCTGCCGCGCCTCACGCGTCGAGCCGTTAGCCTGGTTGCGCCACGTCCTCACCGAATTGCCTCAGCGCGCGGGCGACGCCGATATTACCGACCTGCTGCCCTTCAACTTCCCCAAAACCGCCGCTGCCTGAACGGGTCAGATGCCGCCCTCGATACGAAGGCCATCCGTCAAAAGCGCGGGCGTCACCGTGCGGAGAAAATCGCGCTTACGCGCAAGTTCGATGTTCGAAATCCGTCTTACCGGGGGGTCGCGCTCGCTCAGCTCTCAAAAGACGGCCCCGGGCATCACCACCGGGGCCGTCTCGTCAGGAGCCGCCGGGTGCCCACGGTGCGACCTGTGGGTACCCGGCCCGGCGATAAAATCGCGGCGACCCCGCCGGCCACAATTGTCTCAAGAGGCATTGTCCTCAAGGACAGTTGTTCTATGGCCCCCTCCCCTCAGAAAGTCACCTTCCACGAGATGGGCGTGCGTGGCGTCCTGATCTACTGCCGTCACCGCTGCGGCCACCACACCAAAGCCAATGCCGATGGCTGGGCGGACGGCGTCCGGCTGAGCGACATGGAGCCGAATTTCATCTGTACCGCTTGCGGTCGACGCGGTGCCGACGTGCGGCCGAAGTTCGAACAGCCACGATGGGGACGGGTTAACCCATGACCGACGATCCCGACGACTACTTCACGGAAGCCCGCCAGGCCCGGCTCGAGCAGATGCTTCGTACCAGCGGCTACAAAAAAGACAGGCACGGCTTCTGGTGCTTACCCGGCAAGCAACCGACCGCAACGCGACCGAAGACGAATACCAGGTCGCAGACCGAAGCCAGCCGGCGGAAACGGCGCGATCATTGATCAACAGGGAAAATCCAGCCTCCTCGCTGAGGAGAAACGATCGTGATCGTGCCGCAGCCCTCCGGCTTTATCCCGCCATGCCTGCCGACCAGGGTCGAACGACCGCCCTCCGGCCCGCTGTGGGTCCACGAAATCAAGCACGACGGCTACCGGCTGATGGTGCACGTCCCCTGTCGAACCTCCATTACCCGCTCAGTCTCCGCCCAGAGAGGTGGCCAATTCTCGGATCCCCGACTTCATTCCCCGTCATTGGCACGATCCGCACGATACGCGAGCTAAGGGTGCGAAGCCCGAGCTGGAGCCGTCAGGGGAAGTGAAGGGGACTCCGTCGAGCCGTTCCGCTGTGAAGGTGGCAGATACACAAGACTGCAGTGCGGATGGCGTCGGGTCGCTTTTGCGCAAACTCAGTCTCGCTCCCTCCTGCAATCGATGAAACTGCCTCGCAGTTGCGTTAGTGCGATTAGGGCGAGTTTTTGATCCCATCCCCCACGAAGGCATGCCATGTCTGCTCTGCCCTCGGAAGCCGACAGGATAAATTTCCCTCGCGATTCTGCTAAGGGCCCAAGCTCAGACGAAAGGGTTCGGAGAAGCGCTGACAGCTGATGCCGCTGCAAAACCTATGTGGAAAAGGGGGGCAGCGTTGGCTAGTTCGGAAGTCCCTCAACAGCGTAAGAATGAAAATGGGACGACCGATCTCGGAGTGCGATCAGCTCGTTTTGTTCGGGCCCATCCCGCCATGCCTGCAATTTTTCGGCGCTCTCGAACATGTAGATAACAACACGGGGCGCTGGCACGGTACCCTCGATCGCGGTGGTCGCTCCACCTTGCGCGAGAAATTTGCCACCAGCCGCCTTGATCAGCGGCACCTGACGTTCAACGTACCCCTTGTAGACGGCGGCGTCGGTGATTTCGACTTCGTCGACGACATAAACCGGCGCAGCTTGGGCAGCCAGAGTGTTCCCTGCCAGAAGCACCACGCCCAAGATGGCAGATGCGGCGCGGCCATAAGCAACTATCATATGGGTTCTCCATTGGGTTCATCAAAGGCTCGGTGAACGGATCGTTGTCCCCCGCAATCGCCTTAGCGTGACCCGACGAGCCGAATGGCACTTAGTTGCAAGCAACAATCCGATGCGCGGACAATGCGTCGCTAGCATTCAATAGTCTATAGGCTGCGCTTTGTTTGCCCGCTTCGGGGAGCCACTCTTCGAATTTCCTAAGTCGAGCACCTCTTGCAAATCCCTATAGCACTCGCTGCTCTGCCGGTGCCCTACCTCCCGCGACTTCGTGCCTTGGCGCTTTTCGGACGCCGGCCGTCGGAGCGTGGGGATAGTCTCGGCATGCCGGCATCCGAAAACCTGCACAATATGCGACTTTGGTCGGCATTTTGCACCTACTCTACACGAGCTAACTTATTGCAATTGCAGGATCGAATTTCCGGTGCAGAATTGTTGATTTATGCAAACTGCATCTTCGAATGAACCCTCGCGGATCATAATGTGGCCTCCTCATCCGGCGGGATTGTCTTAATAATTTCGGCTGAAACTCCAAATTCATCGGCAAGGATTTGCGCCCGCTCTGCTAAAGTGATCTCGCGCTTTCTGGCGACGTTGTCCGCGGAGATTTCCGTCCGGGTACGACGACCGACATTGAGAATACGATCTGAGAAGTGACGGCCGATAAAGAGTGCATCGTTAAATGGCGAGCGCCTACGATCTCGCAACGCGGAGAGAGTTGTATTGCGCGAGGGATACGCCATGATCCACAGGCCCACGCTTAAGATCGAGGCGCGTGACCATCGGTGTCTGACAATCGAGCCGGGATACCATTTAACGTCGAAATCTTCTCCGCGAGGAACGGCTTGTATGTCGTGAATTCCCTCGCCGGTCGAAGCAGTGCGCCCCACGATCAGCGGCAATGCCGAGAAGGCGGCAAGTGGGGCATCGACCAGATAGTCAATACCTTCGATCCTGACGAGCACTGTGCCATGGTTCCCGTCGCGCTCGATGCCTTCCATCATCACCGATCCCAATATTCGCCAAGCATCAAAGCCGAGCGCGCACAGTAGCTCGCAAAGCGCCATTAGCGGGAAAACAGGTGCCCCCCGTTCCATGGACTAACCAGTTTTCAAAGAACTCGGTCGGCTCTCCGCCTGTCACCGGCCGTGACTTATCACCCGCAAGCCAGATACGCTTCTGAATGTTGTCGTTCGGAACGTGGCCTGAATAGGCGGCGTAAATCTTGTTTAATCCAGCGAGATCGAGGCTGGGCATGCTCGGCAGACCCAACTTGATTTAACGCGGTCTAACAGTTCAGCCGAGATCATGAGGGCACACCTAGCAGAGTGCGTTTTATTTCATCTTCTCTTCTCAGCCTAGCGAGTAAATTCAAGCAGTGGGAATCCGCTTTGGGTCAGTCGCGTCGTTCTGACCTTTGATAAGTCACTTCCGATCTACCCCAATAAGCAGACGTTCTCGGCTTCCGTCGGCATGTCTCAAAAGTGCCGATCAACGGACGTCGGATGCGCCTTGAGGGAAATAGGGACGGGCCAATTCTAAGCAGCTTTGCTCGCCTTCGTCAGCATCGTAATGCCAGGGATCATAACTTCCGTTCGCTCGACCTCGAACCCGGTCTTGCGCAATATTTCTTCGACATAAGCTGGGGTGAGGCATACGGCGGTTGGGTTATCGAAGACGCCGCCTAATAAATACCATGCGGCAAAAGGTGGACCCTCACGGGCGTCATCGACCATAAAGTCGTGTACAAGGACCAAACCGCCCGGAGGGAGCGCGGCCATCGCACTTTCGCCAATTCCAGGATATCGTCCGCTCCAACCGCGCTCCAAACATAGGACATCAGAACGACATCGTGTCCGCTCGGCCAATCTGTGGTTATCGCGTTGCCGGCGAATGCGCGATCCGTCGGTCAAGCCCGCTTCCCGCGCATATCGTTTGGCAGTGTCGATTGTTTGTGGAAAGTCAAGGATCGTGGCCGAAAGCCGAGGGTTGGCGGCACAAAAAGCGAGACTGTAGGCGCCGCTACCGCCCCCCACATCCAGCAACCTGTTGTGGCCGTTGAGGTTGACGCGCTTGGCCATAAGCCGGGCTGGTCCAGTGAGCCCGAATGCTGAGCTGAGCTAAATCGCTCGCCACCAACGCCAGTTTCATAGATCAGGCCTTCGTAAAATCCCCTATCAGAGAATATCCATTTCCGCGCAAAGCCCCGTCAAGGTGGCGAAACACTCGTAGCCGAAGGCACCATTGACGTATCTGACATAGTCCCGGAAATCGCCTGGGGCGCCCGCCACCAAGTACCGCGACGTCGCAGGAGCATTGGCGAAACGGCCGCCAGCCTCACTTACCAGCCCCAACGATTTCAGCGCCGTCAGCAGGGTCTGTAGGCGATTTTCCGGAATAAGAGTTGCCTTTACCAGCGCGCCCATCGAATCTGAGCCCTGTGCGATGTGAGTAAAAGATCGAACTCGAGCGCAGCGAAAAGCACCTTGGATGCCATGAAGCCGTAGGTGATCGCGGAAATCCCTTGGACTTCCTCAATCGGTTTTGCACCAAGAGTGTTTTCCATTGTGCATCCCCTCACTTCACCCGAAGCACGGTACGTCCTTGAACTTTTCGCTCCGCGACTGCGCTCATGGCTTCGGCCGCCCGCTCGAGCGGAAGCACGCGGTCGACGTGCGGACGCAGCTTACCCTCGCCGACAAGCGCCATAAGCCTGTTGGCCGCTGATGCTGCATCGTCGGGAAATTTGTCTGCCCAGGCTCCGGTAAAGACACCAACGATCGAAAAATTCTTCAGCAGAGGCAGGTTCATGGGAAGCGATGGATCTCACCACCCGCGAACCCATCGGCATCAACCTCCGTTCCAGCGCATGAGGCGAGCGAGTGTGGCAAAAAGTGCCCCACCGACATTGTCGACACAGACATCAAGTCCTTTACCGCTGGTAAGCGCGTTTACCCGCTCGCGTACGTCCTCGCAGGAGTAATCGATGACATATTCAGCACCATAGTCGCGTGCGACCGAGGCCTTTGCGGCCGCCCCGACCGCCGCGACGACACGCGCGCCAAGCAAGTGCGCGAGTTCAACGCAGGCCAAGCCAACGCCGCCGGCGGCACCCGTAATCAGGACCGTTTCGCCGGCCTGCACTTGGGCCCGCTCGACAAGGGCATACCAGGCCGTGAGGTAAACATGCAGTATAGTTGACCCGGAAACAAACTCGACATTGTCCGGAAGGCGCGTGGTTCTTGAAGCCTTGGCAATCATGCGCTCCGCGAAACCGCCGAACCAGGCCTCGCAAGCGACCCGGTCGCCTATACGAAAGTGCTCAACGTACCTGCCGACAGCGACGACGGTCCCGGCCGCGTCCGTTCCGGGCACGTAAGGGAGAGGCGGCCGAAGTTGGTAGCCGCCGCAGATCATTAGGTAATCCATATAGCTGACCGAAGCGGCATGGACCTCAATCAACACCTCGTCTGAGCCGGGACCCGGCTCGGCGACTTCGCCGATGCTTAGAGCCTTGATCCCGTCGAAGCTGTGGCGAGCACCGCGCGCATTGTTGCCTCGCGATCAACTAGAGGGCGACGCTATCAAACCCTCACAAACGAAACTGTACCAGAATAACCATCGTTTTCCATTCCCGATTAGCTCGGCATGTCCGAAGTGGTCAATCGCGTCTGTGTGGCCACCGACAGCCACTTCCGGTCTGCCCCCAACTCCGGACATTCTCGGCGCCCGTCGGCATGTCTCAAAGGTGCCAACGCACCCCGCAGATTTGCCACCAGAAGTGCACCCGTATTGACCAATATTGAGTTCGTCATCCGGCGTCATCGTCGCTGAACCTTTCCGAGATTTCCGGGACCAACTTCTATAGGCCACAAGAACGACGGCTTTCCGCTGTGAACCGGGCCGGGAGCGCAACCGGGCGTGGGCGGAATTGTCGAGCTGCGACGAAAATGTCGCGGTTGCTCGCCGCATCGCATGGTCTGACGTCGCCCCAATGATTACTTTCTCGTTGACATGAGTGACGATAGAATCTTCTTCTGGAGACCGGATGCGGCATGGCTGGAACATTTCCTTCGAGGCACTTCCCTTGCGATAGGCTCGCAGCCGAAGTAGTAGCGTCCTTCAGGTTCACAACGTCGGGGGGGCCGTGGCTGATGGAGAGCATCTGGTTGACAATGGCGTTAACGTCGAGGTCTGCTCGGAGCCCGCGAAGCACTGACGAATGCGCCGGAGGCCGCCCAATTTAAATGGCGTGCCGCCTGCGAATGGAAGAATGGCACGCATAGCGAATCGACGGACGAAGGCTTTTACGGTCTCGGCCAAGAACAGCAGCGCAAGACCAAGTTCACGTTCGACGCCGATCATCCGGAGGTCTTCGCCGCCGCGGACAAGGGAACAACTCCGGTCGATATGTTCTGGTGGGATGGCAAGTTGCCTGACCGCCGGCATCGCCGCGGTTGCGCAAGACCGCAATATCCAGTCGCTCGGTGACGGCGACCATCGAAGGAGACATGGATCTCTATGGCATCCTCGGCATCGATGAGGATGTGCGCAACGGTCTCCAGGGGATCAAGGTAACCTATCACATCGATGCCGACGCGAAACCCGAAGACATCGAAGCCCTCGTCGCCCA
>CAWFVZ010000039.1:0-7455 GCA_963819355.1 uncultured Alphaproteobacteria bacterium
TGAAGCCGGCTTCGTTACGCGATCGGGGCTCGTGGTCCGGCGATCATCGAGGCGTTGACAAAGGCGAGCTTGCGATCCTGTCCGTTCTGGGCATAGGCCTCATCGGACGATGACACAGCATTTGAGGTGGTCTCGGCGGGAGCGGTCGCCGCGGATGGTCGAACATTCGTTGACGCAAAGACTTTGCTGGTGCGCGCGGCCTCGCTTTCCTGGTTCATTCGCTGTTGCTCGGCATCGACCGCAAGCGGTCCTGACTGAGCTTGAGCCGCAACGATGGGGCGACCGAGATCGCCGGGCAATGGCGGTCCGAGGCGAGGCACGTCGCGCGGAATGCCCGCATAGTCGCGCGGCAGTCCCGGCCAAGCCATCGGCCACATTGTGGTGATCAGTGCTGTAGAGTTCTTCGGATGCAGGCCCGCGCGTACGATTGTTCTGCAGGGCCCAGAGGACGGCTGCGGAGACCAGAAGGAGCGCCAATGCCGTTCCGCTAGCCAAAACCTTACGCGACAGGCGCGTAACCGGCGGACGTTCTGGACGGAGCCGCAAAGAGCTAGCAATTTCCTCAGACGTCTTCGGCGCGGTCGAATGAGGGCTGCCGGCATTATTCGTTTCGGTGCCGGTCATTGAGACCTCCCGTCGCTTCTAATGATCCGGACCTTTTGCTGGGTGTCGCCACCAAGTCGCAGCTCCGCCGCGGCAAACAGCCGATCGACGATCAGCACATTACGATAGGTTCGGTAATTGACGATTTCGGGCTTGCCGTCCGGACCGATGACGAACAGCGGCGGCATCTCGCCCTGAACGATGCCAGGTGAGAATTCGACATAGACCTTGCGGCCATCGTCATAGGCGCCGACCGGCCGCCAGGGCGGATTATCGCCCTCGATGGTGTAGCGATAGCGCCGCTGAGAAGGCTCGGGAAGAACTGGCGTTGGCGGAACGGCCTGGGCGCGCGCCGTCCGATCCTCCGGATAGAACCAGGCCACCGAGGGCATGTAGGGCTTTTCACGCGATCGCAGCTCGATCAGATAGGTGCGCCGGTCAGTGTTGACCACGAGATTGGTCTCGATTGAAGGCCGCGTCGGCTTGACCATGATATGGACGCGTCTGGTATCGCCACTTCCGCTTTCGGTATCGCCGACAACCCAGCGCACGGTGTCGCCGGCCGATACCGGACCTGAACCCGTGAGCTGCTCACCGGGCTCGAGCGCGATATCGGTGATCTGTCCAGGAGCGGCATAAATCTGATAGAGGGCGACCGGGACTAAACGGAAACACCTGCACGGCGTTGAAGTAGCCCTCCTTCCGGGGCTCGACGCGCGCGGCATCATTGGCGGTCTCAATCCGGGCAACGGGCTCTTCGGCCTCCTTCACCCCTTTCTTGCCTCCCTTGGCTGGCGTCCAGGACGGCGGAACGTGCAGCGACCGTGGACGATCCTCCGCCAATGATGGTGGACTGGGAAGTGGCGGGATATCGGCGTCGTAGCTGATCTGCGGCGGCTTGAAGGTGGTACAGCCGCTGAGCGCAACTATGCAAACAAGCAGCACGGGTCGCACGAAGTTGCCCATACGCGGGCTGGCAATTTTGGTAATCGGCGCGTTCACTGCCCAACCTCCTTCGACCAATTGATGGCATTGACATAGACCCCGAGCGGATTCTTGCGCAGACGATCGGCATCGCGCGGGGTTTCGATCACGATGGTGAGGATGGCGGTCCAGCGCTCGGTGGCGGCAAGCTGACCGTTGTCATAGCGGCGCTCGATCCAGGCGACGCGAAAGCTCTCCGGCGAGGCGCGGATGACGCTCGATATTTCGACCGCAATCTGCACCTTGCCGAGCTTGGCAAAGGGATCGTTGACGCGGGCGTAGTCATTGAGGGCGGCGGCGCCGCGATCGGTCGTAAAGTCGTAGGCGCGCAGCCAGTCCTGCCGCAGCACGATGGCATCAGCCGAAAGCCCGCGCACGTTTTCGATGAAGCGTGCCAAATGGAAGGCGATCTGCGGATCGGTCGGCTGATAGAAGGGATTGGCTGGGCTGACGCTCTGTGCCTGGCCGAGACGATCGACCTCAACGACCCAGGGCGTAACGGTTCCCTGTGTGGACTGCCAGACAAGACCGGATGCGAGCCCTGCCGACAGGATCAGCGAACCGAAGGCCATCAGCCGCCAGTTTCTCGCCTGCACGCGCGCCGAGCCGATGCGCTCGTCCCAGACTTGCGCCGCTTTCTGATAGGGCGTTACGGGCGCGGGCGTGCGGCCATAATGAACGGATGGTCGTTTGAACATCACTGCTTTCCTTCGGAGAGATCGACGGAGGCGCCTCCTCCACCCTGATCGGCAGAGCGGACGGCGTTGGTGGCGGCGGACGCCCCATGACGCATGGTCTGCATGCGCTTCATGCGTCTGGCCCAACCGGACTGAGTGTCCGGAGATGAGGAACTCGCCGGGGCCTGGGCTGCGCCGGCTTCACCGGCTGCAGCGCCGCCAGTTGATGCCGAGCTGCTACCGGACTTGCCGCGGCGCGACGAAGCGGGCTCGTCATGGCGGACGCGGCGGCATCCGCGACGCCGGACAAACCACCCGCCCGAAACGCACCGCTCGCACTACCCGCTAGCGCCGCAGTTCCGCGTGCGGCGCCCGCGAGTGCACCGGCGCTGCCTGCAGCAAGACCCGCTCCGGCCACCACGACCCCGCCGGCAGCTAACCCCGTGCCGACGGCGGCTCCGGCGCCAAGCTGCGGACCGCCGGACACGATGCCATTGGCGATGCCGGGCCCAAAGATTCCCAGGCCCAGCAGCGCCAATGCTGCGAGCACCAGGGCCATGGCATCTTCAATGCCGATCTGTGCGCCGCTCGAGCCTGCGGTAAACTGGGAAAACAGCGTCGAGCCGATGCCGACGATGACGGCGAGCACCATGACCTTGACGCCGGACGAGATGACGTTGCCGAGCACGCGTTCGGCGGCGAAGGCCGTCTTGCCGAACAGCCCAAAGGGGATCAGGACGAAGCCCGCGAGCGTCGTCAGCTTGAATTCAATCAGGGTGACAAAGAGCTGGATTGCCAAGATGAAGAAGGCGAGCAGCACGATCACCCAGGCGAACAGCAGCACCACGATCTGGATGAAATTCTCGAAGAAGCTGACATAGCCCATCAATCCCGAGATCGAGTCCAGGATCGGCCGCCCCGCATCGATACCGACCTGTGCAATCCGCCCCGGGCGCAGGAATTCAGCCGAGGACAGTCCCGTGCCAGAGGCCTTGAGGCCGAGACCGGCAAAGCTCTCGAAAACGATGCGGGCGAGATTGTTCCAGTTGCCGATCAGATAGGCGAACACGCCGACGAACAGCGTCTTCTTCACGAGGCGAGCGATGATGTCTTCATCGGTACCCCAGGCCCAGAACAGGGCGGCCAGCGTGACATCGATCGCGGCGAGCGTGGTCGCGAGGAAGGCGACTTCGTTTCCAAGCAGCCCAAAGCCGCTGTCGATATAGCGGGTAAATGTTTCCAGAAATCGGTCAATGACGCCGGTGCCACCCATGGGATCACTCGCGTTCTGGTGTTGCAACGGGCGGCCAGCCCTGGGGAAGACGATCGGGATTTTTGGGCTGCGCCAACGACGGTGTCGGGCTGCCTGGTTGAGCATCGACGGAAGAAACGGCTGGCGTTTCTTTGATCCCAGGAAGCGACGGCGGTTCTCCGCCCAAATCAGACGGCACTCCTCGAGTTCTGCCACCTGCTCGGAGGTGACCTTCCGGCAGCGTTCGAGTTCGGCGCCAAGCGGATTGGTTGCCCGGGATGCCGACGATCCAGCTGGTGGACCGTCACTGTCGCCGCGGAGCTGGATTGTGCAGGCTGCGACAACCAGGACTGGGACGGCAGCTGCCGTGGTCACAAACATCCCCCGCTTGAATCCACCACGTCCGCTCATTGGTGAAACATCCGAACTGTCGAAGGCTGATAGCCTCGACCGGGTGCGAGAAAGCGACGAAGCTGCTCCCTGCCCTGGTCCTGAGCGGCGGTACGCTGGGCAGTTTCGAGATTTTGCGCCCGTCCCTGCGCGGCGACTGCTGCCGTAAGGTCGGCGAGCTGCTGCGCCTGCAGACCAAGGAGCTGATTTCCGGCCTGACTGGCCTGCAGCGCGCCGGTCGCGCCCTGGCTTGAGCTGACGAGGGCCGACATCTCTTTGCGGTGGGTGTCGAGATTGCCAACCACGGTCGCCTGAACGCGCAAAGCATCCTGCAAGCCCGCCACCGAATTCTGCCAGCGTGTTTGCGCATTCGCGATCAGCGCTTGATCTGACGCGTTCGTCGAGGCCGGCGCATAGGTCGTCGAGAACGCTCGATCGATCTGCTTGATATCGTAGGCAATGCGCTGGGCCTGGGCGAGCAAGCTGCTGGGTTCGCTGGATCGACTGCTCGAGCTGCTGCAACGAGGAATACGGCAGGCTGGCGAGATTTTTGGCCTGGTTGATCAGCATCTGCGCCTGATTCTGCAGCGAGGTGATCTGGTTGTTGATCTGCTGCAGCTCACGCGCGGCCGTGAGCACGTTCTGCGCATAGTTGTTGGGATCGAACACGATCAATTGGGCGGACGTTGGCGAAGCGGCACATGCGATCGCAATGGCAAGCGCGCTCACCGCTGAGAGGTGACGGCGACGCGTCATGACAGACCTTCCTGCTTGATGAGACCGGGAATGAGATCGGCGGCCCAACCCAGCCCACGCGCGGCGAGCCATCCGGTGACAAAACCGTCGCGGCCATGTTCGGCCAGCACGCGCTCGATCATTGCCTGATCGGACTTTGATGAAGCCGCAGTGAAGGCGAGCGCGAATTCCTCAAGACCCAGCTCGAACAGGCGATTGCCGCGCCGTGACTGGCAGTAGTAGTCGCGTTTGGGCGTGGCGCGCGCCAGGATCTCGATCTGCCGGTCGTTGAGACCGAAGCGCCGATAGATAGCCGTGATCTGTGGCTCGATCGCCCGCTCGTTCGGAAGGAACAGCCGCGTCGGGCAACTCTCGATGATGGCAGGCGCAATCGCGGAGCCGTCGATATCCGAGAGCGACTGGGTGGCGAAGATGACGGAGGCATTCTTCTTGCGCAGCGTCTTCAGCCATTCGCGGATCTGGCCGGCAAACCCTTCGTCATCGAGCGCGAGCCAACCTTCGTCGATAATGAGTAGCGTCGGCCTCCCGTCGAGCTGCCCCTCAATCCGATGAAAGAGATAGGATAGGACCGCCGGCGCGGCGCCGGTGCCGATCAACCCCTCGGTTTCGAACACCTGGACCGGAGCAGAGCCCAACCGCTCGGCTTCAGCATCGAGCAACCGCCCAAAGGGGCCGCCGAGGCAATAGGGTTGAAGAGCCCTTTTCAGGCTCTGGGACTGCAGCAGCACGGACAGACCGGTCAGCGTGCGTTCGCCCGCGGGTGCCGAAGCCAGCGAAGACAGCGCCGACCAAAGATGCTCCTTGGCTTCAGGCGTCATGTCGATCTTTTCGCGGGCGAGAATGGCTGCGATCCATTCCGCGGCCCAGCCGCGCTCGGCCGCATCGTCGATCATGGCAAGCGGCTGCAGGGCGACCGGTTCGGAGGCGCTGTCGGACAGCGCACCGCCGAGATCGTGCCAATCGCCCTTCATCGCAAGGGCTGCGGCCCGGATCGAACCGCCGAAGTCGAAGGCAAAGACCTGGGAGCCGGGATACCGGCGGAACTGCAGCGCCATCAGCGCGAGCAGTACGGATTTGCCGGCACCGGTCGGGCCGACCACCAGCGTATGCCCGACGTCCCCGACGTGGAGGGAGAAACGAAACGGCGTGGATCCTTCCGTCCGCGCAAAGAACAGCGGCGGCGCACCAAGATGCCCGTCCCTGACCGGCCCGGCCCAAACCGCGGACAACGGGATCATATGGGCGATGTTCAGGGTCGAGACCGGCGGCTGGCGGACGTTGGCATAGACGTGGCCGGGCAACGAGCCCAGCCAGGCATCGACCGCGTTGACGGTCTCCACCATGCAGGTGAAGTCGCGTCCCTGAATGACCTTCTCGACCAGGCGCAACCGTTCATCCGCGATGCGCGGATTCTCGTCCCAGACCGTGATCGTGGCGGTGACAAAGGCTTCTCCGATCAGGTCGGAGCCGAGTTCCTGCAACGCGGCGTCGGCGTCGATAGCCTTGTTGCTGGCGTCGGTGTCGATCAGAGACGAAGCTTCGTTGGTCATCACCTCCTTGAGGATTGCGGCAACGGATTTCCGCTTGGCGAACCATTGCCGCCTGATCCTGGTCAGGAGCTTCGTTGCGTCAGCCTTGTCGAGCATGATCGCCCGGGTCGACCAGCGATAAGGGAACGCCAGCCGATTGAGGTCGTCCAGGATCCCCGGCGTGGTCGCGCGTCGGGAACCCGACAATCGTGAGCACGCGCAGGTGTTGGTCGCCCAGCATCGGCTCGAGCCCGCCGGTCAACGGCTGATCGGCCAGCAGCGCGTCGAGATACATGGGAATCTCGGGGACACGGACGCGGTGGCACTTGGTCGAGACGCAAGCATGCAAATAGGTCAGGGTCTCGCCGTCATCGAGCCACCGGCACTCCGGCATGAACCCTTCGACCAGTTGCAGCACGCGGTCGGTCCGGTCGACAAAGCCGCGCAACACTTCGTGGGCGTCGGCAGCCTGCCCGCGCTCCCGTCCCTCATAGAGGAAGCGCTCGGCGCGCGCCGCATCCTCCGCCGGCGGCAGATACAGGAAGGTGAGGAAATAGGCTGATTCGTAGTGAGCGCCCTCCTCCTCGAATTGCGCCCGGCGTTCGGCATCGACCAGGGCCGAAGCCACATCCGGACAACTGCTCGGCGGATAAGCGTTCGACTGAATATCTCTGCGCTTCCACAAACACCGCCCAGCCTGAACCGAGGCGACTAAGCGCATTATTGAGACGGCCGGCAACCGCAACAAGTTCCGCTGGAACAGAGGAATCAAGATCGGGCCCCCGAAAGCGCGCGGTTCTCTGAAACGATCCGTCCTTGTTGAGGACGATGCCTTCGTCGACCAGTGCGGCCCATGGCAGGAAATCTGCCAAGCACACGGTGGAACGGCGGTATTCGGCTGAGGTTCATCATTGTCTGCTCACACATTCAGATGGGTGGGGATGCGCAGATGCCGCCTTGCGACTTCGACAAACAGCGGATCGCGCTTCGCGGCCCAGACGGCGGCGGCATGGCCGATCGCCCAGAGCAGGAGGCCCGCGATCCACAGCCGCAGGCCGAGGCCGAGCGCTGCGGCCACGGTGCCGTTGAAGATGGCGATCGCCCGCGGCGCGCCGCCGAGCAGGATCGGTTCGGTCAAAGCGCGGTGCACCGGCACCGCGAAGCCTTCAACGGGCCCGTCCATCAGATCAGGACTCCGCCGCCGAACGAGAAAAACGCCAGGAAGAAGCTCGACGCCGCAAAAGCGATCGACAATCCGAAGACG
>CAWFVZ010000040.1:0-390000 GCA_963819355.1 uncultured Alphaproteobacteria bacterium
GTTCGGTTGCGCTTCGACAGGCTACGCCGAGGCGAGTTTGGGAGTTGGAATGTCATTGAAGCTCGTTTTCCATAAGCTGAATGTCGAGAGGCGCCGCGGCGTCTTAACCCTCTATCAATCGCGAAAGGACGAGGGTGGGGGCGCACCTTTTCAGCGGCCAGTGGCAACGCTGCTTTAGAAATCGATTCCAGCCGGGCCCGCGCTGACTGCTCCTCTCCCGAAGTCAACCGCGATAAGTCGGCGAAAGCTCCGTTTCGCCGGCGAGATACTCGATGAGCTAGGCCTGTCAGGCCGCCACGTTCGACAGGAAGCGATCGACGGACGCGCGCAGATCGGCGGCCTGATCCGACAGGTCGTGCGCGGTGGCAAGCACGAGGTCGGCGGAACGGTTGGTGTTCTCGGTCGCTGTGGCCGTTCCTGCAATGCTGCGCGCGACGACTTGCCGTTCCGGCGGCGGCCTGGCCGATATTCTGCGAGATTTCGGTCGCCGCCACGTTCTGCTGGCTGACGGCGTCGGCAATCGCCGACGGTGAAGCGGTCGATATCACCCATGATCGAAGCGATGGCGCCGACATTGTCGACCGCCTGCCGGGTCGCCGATTGCACCTCGGCAATCTGAGAGGAAATTTCCTCGGTCGCCTTGGCGGTCTGGGTGGCGAGCGCCTTCACTTCCGACGCGACCACGGCAAATCCGCGGCCGGCCTCGCCGGCGCGCGCGGCCTCGATCGTGGCGTTGAGCGCCAGCAGGTTGGTCTGACCGGCGATGTTGCGGATAAAGCCGACGACCTCGTCGATATGCTGCGTGGAGCTGGCGAGCGCCCGATCGTCTCGTTGGCCGTGCCCGGCCATGCCGGACGCGCGCTGCACGATCGTGGTGGCGTCGTTGACCTGCGTCTTGATCGCCTGCACGGAATCGCCGAGCTGGCTCGCCGCGGTTGCCACGGTCTGAACGTTGGCCGAGGTTTGGCCCGCGGTGGAAGCGGCCTCGGTCGACTGCTTGCCGGCCGCGTGCGCGATCGAGGAAAGCGTTTGCGCGGTGTCGGTCAATTCGCCCGTCATCCGGTCGGTATTGGCGAGCGCCGCGGTGAAGGTGGAACGGAAGGCTTCGATCTCGGCTTCGATCCGCTGCCGCCGGGTGACCTGTTCGGCATGGGTCTGGTCCTTCGACGAAATCACGCGCCAGATCCTCGTCGGCGCGCGCCTTCAGGCTCGCCTGCATGACGGCCAGCGACTTCAGGAGGCGGCCGAGTTCGTCACGCCGCCGGACCGCGATATCATCGGCGAAATTTCCGGCCGCGACGCGTTCGGCGACGCGCACGGCGGCGAAGATCGGCTTGCTGAGCGAATAGGCGAAAGCCGGCTGCGATCATAAAGCCGACGAGTGCGGTGCCGATCGCGAGCCCGAGCATGGTGGTAGGTGCCTGCGGCACCGATGCTTCCGCCTCGGTCGCGGAAGTCGAAGCCATAGGCGGCCACCAGTTTCCACGAGATCGTCGAGCGCCGCGGCGGCGTCATCGCCCAGCTGCGCGACAGAAGGTCGTCGGGATCTCGGTCGGGCCGCCGGGCGCGGCTTGAGGATCTTCAGTCCGGCACCCGACCAGCCGCGAAGCTGGCTTCGGCCTTCTCCCGGGCGGCGCTGACGTTGGCGCTCTGGACCCGGTCGCGCACGACCTGAGATCTTCGAAATGTTGCCGACCAGCTTTTCGAATTTGGGCGACGGCTTCGCCCGTGGTCGCCCCTCGCTCAGGCTGCGCTGCATGATGAGGCGGGCCTCGTTCAACCCGGCATGCGCCGAACGCGCATGGTTGATCCCCATCAGCGGGCCGTCATAGAGCCGCACCACCAGATCGCCCGAGGTGGAGATGCCGCGGATGCCGTAGAAGGCAAGCCCGCAGGCGAGCAGGATAACGACGCTGAAGGCGCCGAAAATCTTGTAGCGGATCGACATCGGAAATCTCCGGCGCGTACTTTGGCGCGACTAGTCCGTGACCTTCACCATCATTTTCATCCGCGGATGGATGGCGCAGATCACCTGCACGTCGCCGGCTTCCTTGAAGGTGACATCCGTCGACGTGCCGGGCGGCTGGGATCCGAGGTTGAACTCGTTGCCCTTGGTGGCCGACATGATGTTGTGCGGAACGCTGTCGTCGTTCAGGAACGTGAGCGCCTCGCCCTTCTTGATGGTGACGCTCTCGGACGAGAACACGCGGCCCTGCTGATGGATCACCTGGGTGGCGGCGAGCGCGCCGGCCGACAGGCCGGCGAGAATGACGAGAGCGAAACAGAGCGAGTTTGCGCATGGGAAATCCTTGAAATAGGTGTGGTCGATCAACGGGGAAGAACCGGCACGGCGGTCGGACTGAGGTTGCTGGTCAGCGTTTTGAGGAAGGCAACCAGCTCGGATTTTTCCTGCGCGGTGAGGCCGAGCGGTTTCATCAGGTCGGAGCGGCTCGGCCGGTCGACGCCGCCGCGATCGTAATGTTCGACGACCTGCTTCCAGCGTCGCGAGCGATCCATCGTGCATATAGGGGCTGCGGCGCGCGATTTCGCGCAGGCCAGGCGTCTTGAACGCGTGCTGCATCTTGATCACGCCGGGCATGAACTCGCCGCGGCCGACGTCGTCGCTCGGCAGGCCGATGTCCTGGAATCCGTCATTGGTGAAGTTCCAGCCTTCGTGGCACGCCGAACACAGCGCCTTGCCGTTGAACAGCGCGAAGCCGCGCTTGGCTTCTTCGGAGATCGCCTTCTCGTTGCCCTCGATCCAGGCATCGAACGGCGCGCGTTCGGAAACGACCGTCCGTTCATAGGTCGCGATCGCCTCGGCAAGCGTCTTGGGCTTCATCCCCTCGTCCCGGAAAGCCGCGTCGAACAGCGGCTTGTATTCGGGGATGGCGGTAAGCCGCTCCATCAGTTGCTCGAGCGGCATGTTCATTTCGCCGGCGGACTGGATCGGGCCGAGCGCCTGCTCCTCGAGCGTGGCAAGCCGGCCATCCCACATGAAGATCGCGCCCCATGCGGCATTGACGATGGTCGGCGAGTGCCGGCCGAGCTTCGCCATGCCGTGACCGACGCCGACCGCCAGCCCGTCGCCCCAGCCGAAGCCCGGGCTGTGACAGCTCGCGCAGGATTGCGCCGAACGTCACCGAAAGGCGCGTGTCGAAATAGAGCTTCTTGCCGAGCGCGGCCTTTTCCGGCGTGTAGGGATTGTCCTTCGGGAACGGGATCGTCTGGCCGGCGATACTGCGCCTTCATCGCATCGATGCCGCTGGGCGGCTTCTGGCCGAGATCGACGCGGCGCGTTTCGCCGACGATCGCGGTGCCGAAGCTAATCTTCGCAAAGCCGAAAACACCGAGGCCAGCCGCTGCGATGGCGGCGACAAACAAGGTTGATCGATCGAAGCTGAATCCCGGCATCCCCACCCCCCAGTGGCGTCAGACCCGGTAGAACCGGCTGATCTCGATCCCTTAACGCTACGGGATCCAAGTTAATTTAGTTGCCAAGAATTCCCGATGCTGGTCTCCGTATAAGTACCTAGAATTGCTAGCAAAAACAACGTTTAGGTGAGTTGGAGCCGTTGCGCCACTCCAGGGTGGAGCTCGCACGGGCAACGCATGTGGGCGACCAAGGTCAACAGTTCTACGAATTTCGTCTTCGCGACAGGTCTCGCAACGAGATCGAAATGACCTCAAGCTTTTGACCGCGCCGACGTCATTCCCAACGGCTTTGCCCTTCAGGAGGCCTTGCTGCCGGGGACACCGCCGACCTTTGCGCGTCCCGGCAACGGAACGGGCGCAGCGCACATCGACAGCCTTCCCAAGCCGTCGCAACACGTCGCCGGGTATTGGACTCGATTTGGAATCTCGGCGTGTCGCCTGAACTGAGTTTTTGATTTACTGGCGCTCCCTAGGGGAATCGAACCCCTGTTTCAGCCTTGAGAGGGCCGCGTCCAAATACCCCCTTCGGATTTTATACCAAACTATACCAGAAGGGGCCTTCGAACCGGCAATTACGGTGATTTGAGATTGATGAGGGGCAAAAATACCCCCCTCGTCTACTATACCGAATTTGCGTTCAAAGACGCATCGTCGGCACCAGATCGATGTCGACGTATTCGGTCGTCCACATGCGAAAGGCGTTCTCGGAATAAAACGGCTCAGCGTCAGTGAAAATGGAGCGGCTCCGGAATGCCGGCGGACTGGTCTTGAACCTGTCGCTCTCCGGGATTTCCGGATGCATGACGTGCGGACGATCCAAGTAACGTTCGGGGCGCATGGTCCACGCCGGCGACTTGCCTAGGCCCCACCGGACGGTGAAGTGCTCGCCTATCGCGCCCAACAGCGCGTTCAGGACCGGGTTGGGAGCGAGGTCGGGCTCGTCTTCGAGACGCATCCGACGGATATCCGGATCGGTGTCCGTGTGGAATTCGACCAGGAAGCGCGACAGCGCGTGTTCGAAAAGCTGACCTCTGCGAACGTCGTCGAGAATTTCGGCAAGCGTTCCCGGCGGGATCCCCGGGTAGGGCGCACCCGCAAGCATCCGCACCTTCCGCAGGCCGGTGGCCTCTTCGCGTTTCGTCTCGAATTCCCGCATGGCGTGCTCTGATCGGCTGACTTGTCTGCCGTCAGTCTGAATCACCAGACGGAAAGAGGCCAGCGTCCAGTGCTCGCCTCTCTCAAGGATGGAAGGTGGTCGGCCGAGGTGCGAGATGCGTCCTGTCGTACAGGTCTCCGACGTGGCAACGCAGGCCGAAGTCCGGGATCGACAGTTCGGCGCCAGCGCCTTCCAGCGTCGTCGACTTCCAGCCTTTGTCGGTCTTGAGATCCAGGTCGACCTGCATCCGGTCCTGCGAGACGATGAGCACGGCCGCGCAGTGTTCGTGACCGCGGTATATCTCGCGCTTGACGTCGACCCAGCGGCGATTCGTGCTCGGCACCGACACCTCGTCGGTGTCCGACACAATCTCGGCGAGCAGATAGGCCCGGTCGACGAAGCGCTGTCCGGCATCGAAGTCGGCATCGATGACCATCACGTCGGGCTCGGGTGTATAGCTGCCGCTGGGCAGCTTCACACCGGCGCGCTGGACGGCCACCTTCGCCGGATCGTGGGCTTCGAGCGCCCCGAGCAGCAGCAATTGCAGGTTGGTGGCGATGAGGTTGTGGGTCAGGGTCGGCGGCGTCATCATGACTGGCACCCCGTCGATGAGTTCCCAGCGCTCGTGATCCGGACGCACGTCCTGGAAGGCGCGGAACTCCGCGCTCGACATCCGGCCGGTCCTTGGTTCGACGACAGCAGCTTCCATTGAGGCCATCCCTCGGCTTCGCGGGTCCCCGCGCCCCAAGAAGATAAGCCGCGCCTGCAGGGGTCACAACACGTCATCGAGGCTCTCCGCATTAACCATCCCGCCTACGAAAAAAAGACTCGCAGACCTTGCGTTCGAAGGTTTATACTACCAGATGACATAAGACAATAGAGGGTAAAACCATTGCAAGCCGCCGCCATGAGCCGAGAACAGCGCCGCCTGGTCGAAACCATGCGTACCACCGTCGGCGAATACGGCGACGTGCTGCGCGCCCGCGACGCCTACGCCGGCGGCATGCAGTGGATGACGGCGAAGGGGCACCAGTATCTGACGAGGTACCGCTACGACCTCCTCAGTGGCGACAAGACGGCAAAGTCCCTCGGCCGGCGCTCGGCCGAGACCGAGAAGATCCACGGCACGTACATGAAGGAGCGCGCCGAGCTCGACGAACGCATCGCCGCGCTCAGGCCCGTGATGGCCGAGCAGGCTCGGATGGCTAAAGCGCTGCGGGTGTCGCGGACACCGAGTGAGGTCGGCGCCGTGCTCCGGGCGATCGGGACCTCGGACCTGCTCGATCACGTGACGCTGGTCGGCGACGCTGCGGTGTTCGCCTACGAGAACGAGATGACGTCCCTGGTGCCCTGGGAGGTGCTGCCGGACGAGGGTCTCGACCTTCTCGTCGCCGGCGTGCGCGCCACGGACTTTATCGACGAACTCGTCGCGGTGCTGCGCCGGGCCAAGATCCCGGTGCGTCCGGGCCGCGCCCGGGGCACCGATGCCGCCGAACTGCGGACCGAGGAAAACCTGAAGATCCGGCTGTTCACCTCGTCGTCCATCGAGCGGATGGTTGATGAGTACGGGAGCCATTCCTCCAGCGAGGCGCCGCGGTGGGCGGCGGAGCAGGCCCCGCTCCGCTCGGTGATGATCGACCGCTCCGGACGTGCTGCCTCCGTCTCCGTTCTGGAGCCGCGGTCTTGGGCGATCCTGCGTTGCGTGGTGCTCGACCTGGAGGAGATGTCGATCGGCCGCCGCGAGACCTCGACCGAGCTCGTCTCGGCGGTCGCGCGCATGATCCAGGACCGCTGGCCGGAGCCCTTCGGCGAGGAAATCTACGGCTTTGCGCCGCTGCGCGACACTCTCGAGAGAGAGGAGTTTCCGGCTCCGCCAAGGTTCTAGGTCAGCGTTTCCATGGTTCGAATCATATCAGGCGGCGTCGGCGAGTTTGTATGACCAAGTGTGGATGACGGGGTGGCGATTTACGTCGTCAATGCCGGCCATAATGCGCTCTTTGAGTTCGTGTTTTGAGGTGACCCGGATGTGGCGCAGGACCGACCGCGCGAATTTGGAGAAGAAGCCCTCGATGAGATTGAGCCACGAACCATGCTTGGGCGTGAAGGTAAACTCGAAGCGTCCAGGCGGTCGAGCGTCGAGCCAGGCTGTTGTTTCTCTCGATATGTGCGCGGAATGATTATCGAGGATTAGCTTGATCGCGGTGCTGGCCGGATAAGCGGCGTCGAGACACTTGAGGAATTCGATGAACTCCCGGCTGCGGTGGCGGTCTTTGACGAGCGCATGAACCTTGCCGGTAAGCAGGTCGATTCCGGCCAACAGGCTCAGCGTGCCATGACGTTTGTACTCGTAATCCCGCGCGAAGGTCGCGTGGACGCCGGGCTTGGGCGGCAAATCGGGTGCTGTCGTTGCGATGGCCTGGATTCCCGGCTTTTCGTCGTAGGAAACGATCGCCACTCGCTTGATGGCTTTGCGCGACTTGGCGGCGGCCCTCTTCAGAATCTGGACCTCGCGATAAACGCACAGAACCTCGGCCATCTTCTGCTCGAACTCGGCATCGCGACGTTCCAGATAGTAGCGCACCTTGTGCGGCTTGATTTCCTCCTGGCCGAGGATCTTGCACACCGTGCCTTGAACCAGCCTGGCGAGACATTCGTGCCCCGCCGTCGGGCCGTGCTCGCGTGCGTGACGTGCCAAAAGCCGCGTCGTCCACAGCTCATGCGGATAGCCGTGCTCCTTGGCCTTGTCGCACGCCAGCGACACCAACCAGGCTTTGGCCTCCGGCGTGATGACTGGTTCTTTACCCGGCCGTGGCCGATCCTCGATCGCCGCCAGCGGCCCATAGCTCAGCGCCCGCTCCACGCAGCGCTGAACCGTTTGATGGTGAACCCCAACTCTTTGCCCCACCGCACAGAACGAAGGATTCTCGCGATAGGCCAGCAGCATCTGCGCCCGCGATACCCGGCTCGCCGGCTCGGTTCGCGACCGCGAAAGAGTCGTCAATCTTTCAATCTCTTCGCAGGTCATTGCCAATTCGACCGCTCGCCGCCATCCTGCCATGATGCCGCTCCTCGTTTCGCCAACCGCAAAACAAGGAATCCGCCATCAACCCATCGGTTCCATGATGCAGGTTTCATGGAATCGATCGTCTAGTTACCCGGAGTTTCAAGGACTCGTTTACCGCTACTTGCGAGACGTGGCGGCCGCTTAGGTATTGTTCAGTGTTGGGGTGCGTATGTTTTCGGGCGTTCAGATTTCATCGGAGGCGGCGATCCTGCCGTCCATCGGCAGAGTCAACCGGATGCCCCGATACAGAACCCATGCGGCCGCCGCTCGGCCCGCAGCCGCTGCATCATGTCGCCGTCTCCATGTCCATGGAAGGAATAGAGGGCTGGACCGCGCTCGCCCTCTTTCTGCAGCATCCCGACGGTTCGATCGAACTCTTCCGGCCCCTGTTGAAGTATGTCAAGGCCCACCCGACCCGTCAGAAGTCGTGGCAGGACACGGCGGCCCAGGCGATAGGGCTGCTGTGGGACTACGGCATCGCGACGAAGGCCGGACGTCCGGACCGCAGCGCCCGTGACCTGTTCAGGGATTTCGCGTTCGCGCGCCAAGGGAACGGTC
Organism: uncultured Alphaproteobacteria bacterium; assembly: GCA_963819355.1. GTDB lineage: Bacteria > Pseudomonadota > Alphaproteobacteria > Rhizobiales > Xanthobacteraceae > Bradyrhizobium. The sequence continues at coordinate 8,214 of CAWFVZ010000040.1, forward strand.
TCCACCGACGGGACGGACGCGACCGGCCTCTACTGGCCCTCGACCTCCTACGAACGATGTAAACAACTGATCAAGTCGGTCGAGAAGTTCGCGGGGTGGTGCGACTTCGATGCCGGCACGACCTCGCCGATCTCGCCCGAATTCGTGCCGCTGGTCCCGCAGACCGGCGAACAGGTCGCCGCCATGATCCGCTGGAGCCGTCAGCGCGAAGGTTCAATGCTCAAGCACATCACCCACGCGCCGCGCGAGACCAAGCGCTCTCACGTCGACCATGGTCGCGAGCCGGCCGGTCGCGGTCCCGAGGCGGTGAAGTTCTTCCCGCCCGAGGACGCGGTCCGGCTCGTCTGGGACGGGTACCGCATCCCGGGGACCGACAGCGAGCCCAACATCTTCCTGCGCTACAACGTCCGCAACATGATGATCGCCCTGCTGGACGGCTGGGGCGGTCTGCGTCGTTCGGAAGGCCTGCATCTGTGGGAGCAGGACGTCCGGCAGGATCCCGTGTATCTCGACCGCGCACTGGTCGTCCTCAACCATCCGGCCGAGTCGAAGGTCGCCTTCACCGATCCGCTCACGCGTGGGAGATCGACGGCGAGATTAACCAAACGTCCTTCGGTCCGCAGATCGCGGCCCGTCGCGGACGGCGGCTGCTGTCGTCCGGCCGGCTCGTCCGACAATTCCTGGCGGTCCACGTCCCGGGCATCGGCCCCGAGCGCGCGGGCCGGCTTTGGAGGGCGTTCGGCGAAAACCTTCCAGAGGTGCTTTCCGCCGACGACATGCTGGTCGAGATCGCGGACGCGATGGCGCCGGACAAGCCCGTTCTGGGCCAACGGCTGGCGGTGCTCGCGGTGTCCGCTTGGCGATCCGCCAGCAGCGAAGCCGCCCTGGTCGCATGGCTCGATCGCCTGGGGGTCCCGGATCTCGGCGTCGTCCGCCGCCTGCATCGTGTCTTTGGCGACGTCGCGATGGAGCGCATCGCCGCCAACCCTTACGTCATGGTGCCGCTGCTGCCGTGGAAGCGTACGGACGCAATTGGGAAGCGTCTGATCCTGGAGGACGGCGGCGATCCCGCCGGCGACAGGAGGCGCATCGTCGGTGCCGCCGACGAAGCGGTCAAACAGATGCTCCGTCGCGGCGACACCGCTTCGTCGGCCCGCGACTTCGGGATGGAGACGGCGAACTTACTTGCCCTGCCCTTGGTCGCCGATGCTGCGGTCACGATCGCGGCGGAAACGGGGGCTGTGCTCCCTGCGGGCGACGTTCTGCGCGCTCCAGGCGCCGCCGCACTCGAAGATGATCTCGCCTTTCGCCTGCGCTCGGTGATCGCAGGAGCGGACGCAAGTCGTCCGGCGCCGAGGCCGGCCAGCGAGTGGGCGGAGATGCTCGCCGACCTGGCGGGACCAGGACGGGCGCTCGAGGACGAGCAGAACGCGGCCGTCGTCAGGATCATGTCGCTTCCGCTCGCCTGCCTGGTCGGCGGCGCGGGCGTCGGCAAGACGTTCACCTGCAAGATGGTCTGCGACCTGTGGGTCCGGCTCGGCGGGAACGTGCTGTTGTGTGCGCTGGCCGGCAAGGCAGCGCTCCGGCTGTCGCGCTCGACCGGCCGTCTGGCTAAGACCGTCGCCAGGAGCAGAAGGGTACGACGTCGAACGAGTCCATCAAACGGAAGCTCGACGTTCTGTCCGGCATCTGCGAGAGGCTTTCGACCGTTACGGGCGAAAAGGCCCTGACGATCGCCGAGGCGGCGAAGCGTCATCCGGACCTCAGCGAACAGACGCTGCGGAACGGCGGGCAGAAGGGCAACCGCTACCTGCACGTATTCCGAGCCTGGGAACGCGTGGCAAACGCCCGCGTCGCGGAGGAGCGTCCCTCGTCCCGCTCCGGCGTCAGGATCCTGACCGAAGGTGACCGAAGGCGACCTACACTTGATCAAGGACCCGACATTGAGGCACCAGGTCAGCCAGATATTCGTCCAGAACCGCAGCCTCCACAACACCGTGAACATGCTGAAGAAGCTGCAGGGCGAGAAGGAAATCAGATTGTCGGACGGTCCCGTGCGCGAGGCTTCCTCCGGAGAAGGACTGGTGCTGACGTCCGCGGAGCTTGATGCGTTGCAGGACTTCGTCAATCCGCGGAAGCTGAAGGCGAAGCAATTGAAGCCTTCGAAAGATGACGGCGTCCACACCGTCGACGGTCAGGCCGTCGCCGACCCTGGATTTCTTTCCGCACTCCGCAAGATCGTGAAGAGCTACGAACGGCCGCAGTGAAGGGCTTACCGCTGCCCGAGTTGGAGACGGAAGGTTGGCGCTCCGTAAGGGAATCGAACCCTTCTTTGAGCCTTGAGAGGGCCCTGTCCTAACCGATAGACGAACGGAGCAAAGGCCCGCACGAGGGCCTTTCTTGTATTTCACGACCCTACCAAAACCGCGGTCTTGCGACCTGTTTCGGTATGTCTACTGCGCTAAAACCCTATCACCTACATACATGGTATGGTTGGAGGGGGGTATTTTGCGACCTAACCGCTAGACGAAGGGAGCGTGAGGGCTAGCCAATAACCTCGAAATTTGTCCGCCGCAAGGACCCGAACGGGCCTTTTACGGCTCATTGGCAAATTTCAGCTTTCCGGCCGGCCTCAGCGTGCGGGCGTCGAAGGTGCGGATCTCGGTGACCCCGGCAACGTCGAGCGTGACCACGAGCCGGTCGCCGGCGGTGCCAGTGGAGACGATCCTGGCGCCCTTCGGCAGCGTGGCGGTGACGTCACCCACGGGCTCAGCCGCCCTTCCCTCCGACTTGAAAAGGCGGTAGCCCACCGCGATCAGGACGGCGCAGATGGCCAGCGCCGTGGTCAACCCCGCGATCAGCATCATCCGCCGCACCCGCGCAAACAGCGCGGCCTGCTCGGGGCTCGGTTCGGTAACAGCGGTATCAGACGTCGTCATGGAAAGCTCAGGTTCAGCGCAAAGGTTGGAGGTCGTGGTCGGCGGCGACGAGGGCTCGGCCCGGCTCGACCGCGTGCTGGCGGCGAACCTCTCCGAGCTGTCGCGATCAAGGCTGAAAGCCCTGATTTTGGCGGGCGCGGTGAGCCACAGGGGCGCCGCGGTCCGCGACCCCGCATATCACGTCGCATCCGGCGATACGATCACAATCGACGTGCCGGAGGCGGCCCCGCCGGAGCCCAAGGGCGAGGATATCGCGCTCGATATCGTGTTCGAGGACGACGACATCGTCGTCATCAACAAGCCGAAGGGGCTGGTGGTGCACCCCGCGGCCGGGCACGAGAGCGGCACGCTGGTGAACGCGCTGATCGCCCATTGCGGAGGCTCGCTCTCGGGCATCGGCGGGGTACGCCGGCCCGGCATCGTGCACCGGCTGGACAAGGACACGACCGGGCTGATGGTGGTTGCCAAGAACGACCTCGCGCACGCCTCGCTCACCGCACAATTCGCCGATCACGGCCGCACCGGGCCGATGCGGCGCGGCTACATGGCGTTCGCCTGGGGGCTGCCCGGCCGCCATCGCGGCACCGTCGACGCACCGATCGACCGCCACCCGCATGCGCGGGAGAAAATGGCGGTGCGCCAGGGCGGCCGCGAGGCGGTAACGCATTGGGAGCTGCTCGAGAGTTTTGCCGGGCGCGACGGCAAGCCGGTCGCCGCGCTGCTCGCCTGCGAGCTCGAGACCGGCCGCACCCACCAGATCCGTGTCCACCTCGCCCATAGCGGCCATCCCCTGATGGGCGACGCGGTCTATGGACCGCATTTCAAGACCAAGGCGAACCAGCTTGGGCCGGAGTCGCAGGCCGCCTTAACGGCGCTCGGGCGGCAAGCACTGCATGCTTATTTGCTGGTACTGGAGCACCCCAGGACCGGAGAACTTCTTCACTGGGAGGCAGGCCTGCCGGAGGATTTGCTTCTCCTTGAAGGCGCTTTGAAAGCGGCGGTTTGACGCAGGGGCTTTGAGAAAACCCTTACCTTACAAAAAGTTATGGCTGCCACACGGGGACGTGACGTCAGCAATCCTTCCCTTTTTGCCCCCCCATGGGGTATATTGCGCCTGCGTTGGAAATGACCAACGCGGAACATCGCAGCTACGGCCGGCTTTAACCAAGCGGTCGTCTGCCTGGCCCGCCGCTATCGGGGGCCTGAACCTTTGGAGGGCTTAACAATGGCCCGTACCGCTGCTCTGCCGGTCCTCAATGGAGAATCCGGCCTTTCCCGCTACCTCGGCGAGATTCGCAAGTTCCCGATGTTGGAACCCCAGCAGGAATACATGCTCGCCAAGCGTTGGCGTGAGCATGACGATCGCGACGCGGCGCACCAGCTCGTCACCAGCCATCTCCGGCTCGTGGCCAAGATCGCCATGGGCTATCGCGGCTACGGCTTGCCGATCTCCGAGGTCGTCTCGGAAGGTAATGTCGGCCTGATGCAGGCGGTGAAGCGTTTCGAACCCGAGAAGGGTTTCCGTCTCGCCACCTACGCCATGTGGTGGATCAAGGCGTCAATTCAAGAGTACATCCTGCGTTCGTGGTCGCTCGTGAAGATGGGCACCACCGCGAACCAGAAGAAGCTGTTCTTCAACCTGCGCAAGGCGAAGAGCAAGATTTCCGCACTGGACGAAGGCGATCTCCGCCCCGACCAGGTGAAGATCATTGCCAAGCGTCTCGGCGTCACCGATCAGGACGTGATCGACATGAACCGCCGCCTCGGTGGCGACGCGTCGCTCAACGCACCGATCCGCGACGACGGCGAAGCCGGCGAATGGCAGGACTGGCTGGTCGACAATTCGCCCAATCAGGAAGCCATGCTGGCCGAGCACGAGGAATATGATCATCGCCGTGACGCGCTCAACGGCGCCATGGGCGTGCTCAACCCGCGCGAACGCCGCATCTTCGAGGCCCGCCGCCTCGCCGATGAGCCGATGACGCTGGAAGACCTTGCCGCCGAGTTCGGCGTGTCGCGGGAGCGCGTCCGCCAGATCGAGGTCCGCGCCTTCGAGAAGGTGCAGTCCGCGGTCAAGGGCACGATCGCAAGGGCCGAACAGGCCGCGCTGGAAGCCGCGCACTGAGCGCGAGGCTTCGCGCCAAACATTGGCGGATCGAGAAGAGACAGAAAGCCGGCGGCAACGCCGGCTTTCTTGTTTGTGTGTGAGGTGCAGCATGTTCGCGGAAACGCCGGCGTCGCATCTTGAACGCACGCGCCCCGTCAAACGACCCAAGACTACGACCCACGAACCAAGACTACGACCCAGGACTATCGGGCCACATCCAGCGAACGGTCGCGCGCCGTGTCGATCATCCTGCAATCCACCGTCGGCGGCTTCTCCGCCCAGTTCATGCGCAAGCTGCCGCTGGTCGAGCGGGCGATGCGCGACCACGGGCTCGAGCCATCGGAGTTCGTGATCTCCAAGGACTATGCCTCGACCGCGACGATCCCGATCATGGGTCCGTTCTTCTTTAATTACAGCGTGTATTTCGGCGAGGAAAAATTCACCATCACCGAGCCGAACGACATGGTGTTTCTGGATTACTTCTTCAAACGCGTGCTGGCTGCGGACGAGCCGCCGGAATTGCCGCGGCGGCCAGGATTGATCCGGCGCTTGTTCGGATGGATGGCCCAGCCGGTGTGACTCACATCGTCATCTGCAGAGCGACCCCCTCATCCGGCGCTTCGCGCCACCTTCTCCCACAAGGGCAGAAGGGAAGCGCAGAGCCTCACTCCCCCCAGGTCCTCGCCAGCGTCGCGAGCCAGCAGCCTTCGCAATAGCGCGCGTCCTTGTAGTCGATCCAGTTGTGGGCATAGACATGGTCGAGCGGGATGCCGTAGCGCGCGCGCAGGACCTGGACCAGGATCTTCCACGCCGCGACCTGGGCCGCGGTCGGTCCCTTCGTCACGTCGGGAAAGTTGCCGGCGAACTCGACGCCGATCGAATTGTCGGCCACCACCTGGTGATAGGTCGAGCTGTTGTCGATGTACTTGTTGTCGTTGCGGTTGGCGCCGTCGGTATGGGTCGGCACCAGCTTGTCCGCGACCGACCAATAGACCGTGCCGTCGGTCTCGACCCAGACCATCACGCCGCGCCGCGTTGGATTCTTGAACTGCTCCTGCGCGCCGCCGCGCGCCGAACCCGTCGGCCCCTCGGTCTGGTGCACGATGATGTTGCGCCAGGCATGGGCGTCGCGGACATCGCCCCACGGCGCGAGCCAGACGATCTTCAGGCCGGGAATGTCGGGCGTGCCGGAGCCCTGTGCGAGCTTTGCGAGCCCGGCATCGGTTGCGGCGGCGGGAGCGATCAGAAGAGCGGCGAGAACAGCCGCGACAAGGCGAGACATCATCACAGGAATCCAACGACGAACCCAGCGTAGCAGGGTCTACGCGAATTTGGGCTCGGCTTCGACCGGCTCGGGCGAGAGCGGCGGGGCTGGATCATAGACCGCGAAATCGTTCTTGCCGTTCTTCTTGGCGGCATAGAGGGCATGGTCGGCGTGGGCGATCAGCCGGTCCGGGAATTGGCCAATGCCGCGATCCCATTCTGCGACGCCGATGGAAAGCGCAATCGGGATGTCGTTGCCGCTACAGCCGAGGGCATCCTGACGGCAGACCTCGAGCACGCGGCGGGCGATCAGCGCCCCCTCGCGCAAGGAGGACGACGGCAGCACCACGCAGAACTCGTCGCCGCCGGTGCGGGCGAGCATGTCGCCCGGCCGCAGCCGGGTCTGCGCCATCACGGTGAAGTGCTGGAGGCAGGCATCGCCCGCGGCATGGCCATGGGTGTCGTTGATGGTCTTGAAGCCGTCGAGATCGATCACCAGCAGCGAGAACGGCTCGCCGCTGCGCTCCGAACGGGCGCATTCCTCGGTGAGACGCTGCAACAGATGGCGGCGATTGGCGACGCCGGTGAGATCGTCAAGCAAAGCGAGGTCGGCGACCTCGTTGCGCAGCCGGTCCATCGCCATCAGCAGGAAGCCGAAATTGAGCGTCATCGACAGGAAGAGCAGCGCCAGCACCATGACGGCGTGGCCCTGGCTGCCGGCTACGGCCGAGAAATCGCCGCCGAGCAGATTACCGACCGCACGGGCGACGAAGATCGCGATGATCGTGAGGATGACGATGCCGGACAGCCGCGCGCCCGGGCTGACGCGGCCCTCCGGCGGCGACAGCAAAAGACGCAGCGACAATACCAGCGGCAAGCCCTGGCCGACCGTGTAGCTGAGCATGCGCAACTGCATCTGGTCGAAGCCGATCTTGAAGAGCACGACACCGGCAAGGCTCACGATCGCCGTCGCGACCGTGGTGCGCAGATAGACCGGACGGTCATAGAAGCGCTGAATCCCCATGGCGGCCAGGCAGCTCGCCGCGATGATGCCGGCAGCCCCGAACAGCAGCGGCACGGGAGAATCGATGAACAAGCGGACCAGGGCCGTCATCGTGCCCGCCGCGCCGACGAAGGCCGATGCCATCCAGAACCGCGCGGCCTCGAATTTCGGATAGGAGCGCGTCACATAGGCCCAGATCAGGCCGAGCGCCGAGAAGTTGACGACGAAGACCGTCCAAAGTGTCGGTACGTTCAGCATCGGGCCCGCGATACGCACAGCGTCCCACCCTCTGTCTCTGGCAGAAGTTCGTCCATGACCCGTCCCCGTGTTCTTGCGGATGATCATGCGCGGGTCGCGCTTAACGGGACCTCACTGCGATCTGCGAAAGCGCGTCTTTGGTTTTGGATTCATGAACGGCGCGTCCGGATTATCAGGTCGTTAGGCACGTCGTCGGTGCCCATGCGCGGTCGCGCCGACGCGCGTCGCGACGCGGATTCGCGAACCAAAATCACCCAAAAATGCATCTGAGCTGTGGATAACGTAATGACACGGATGTGACAGCGCGGGGCAGAGACCTGCGAATCTGCTGAGTTCGTCGTCGAGGATGTTGCGAGGCTGGCCCTCCGCCGAGCGTTCCTCGTGTCGCGTTTAACCATTAACCCTTGAAGAGGCTACTATGGCTAAGAAAGCGAAGAAGGCGACGAAGAAGAAGGCGAAAAAGGCCAAGAAGGCGAAGAAGAAGTAACGCAGCTTCTTTTTATTCGCCCGGGTGGAGCCTCGCTCCGCCCGGGCTCCGGGTGACGTTGAAGGTAGCGGGCGCGAAGCCCGCTTTTTTATTGCTTGAAGCTGCGCTCTCTCACTCTCTCGCCCCGCCCTTCGCGGGGCCGCGACGAGCTTCGCTCGCGCTGAGAGCGTGGGGTGAGGGGCTTCTCTCCGGATATGAGATCTACGAGAGACCTACCCCCTCACCCGGATCGCAGGAGCGATCCGACCTCTCCCCGCAAGCGGGGCGAGGTGAAGAAGAAAGCCTACCGCTCCGCGAACGCTAGCTTGGCGCCGAGCACGGCAAAGCCGGCGGCAAAGGAGCGGCGCAGCCAGGCCATCACACCGGGACGGGAAGTGACGCGCTCGCGCACGGAAGCCGCGCAGAGGCCGTAGACGACGAACACCGCAAAGGTCATCGCCATGAAGGCACCGCTCAATTCGAGCATCCGCGCGAGCACATGAGCCTCGTCCGCCGCGATGAACTGCGGCAGGAAGGCGAGGAAGAAGATCGAGAGCTTTGGATTGAGGATGTTGATCAGGAAGCCGGTGACAATGACCCGGCCGCTCGAGCGCTCCTTGATCTCGTCGTCGACCGCAAGCGCCCCGGTCTCGCGCAGCGCCTGCCAGGACATGTAGAGCAGATAGGCCACGCCGCACCATTTCAGCGCGGCAAAGGCCAGCGCGCTGGTATGGAGCACGGCGGCGAGGCCCAGCATCGCCGCGATCATGTGCGGCACGATCCCGAGCGTGCAGCCGAAGGCGGCTGCCACGCTGGCGCGGGAGCCGCGCGTGAGTGCGGCAGCCAGCGTGTAGAGAACGCCCGTGCCGGGCGACGCGACGACGATGAGCGAGGTGAGCAGGAAGGACCAGGACATGCCTCGTTCCCTACCACTCCCGGCGGTTGCGGAAAAGTCACGAGGCGGTCAGCACGAACGCGCCCTCAGTTCGGCTGTGCGATCTCGGCTTCGCGCAAGACGTCGAGCGGCGCCCAGGGTTTTGCCCAGAATTTTGCGCCGTCGGGCAAGGGCTGCATCAAGGGACGGCCCGAGGTGACGACGACGTCGAGCTTCGGATTGCGGTCCTTGGCGACGTGCGCCAGCTCGACGCCGTTCATGCGGCCGGCGAGCTGCACGTCGGTCAGCATCAGGCAGAGCGCGCCGGCATTCTTGTCCAGCACACGCTCGGCCGCTTCCGCACTCCCGCACGCGATGACCTGATACCCGCTCTCTTCCAGCAGGAGACTCAGCATCTCGCGCTGCATGGCGTCGTCCTCAACGATCAGCGCGGTCGCTCGATATGGCTGTGCCTGTCCCATTTGGTTGCTCCAAAAATGCTCGCCTCTGTTCAAGAGGCGTGGGTTAAGGGGGCGAGACGCGATATGGTTCAGTTCCAAACTGAAAATATGTACATTGAAGTTCCAATTTCGAGATTGACGGAGCCATTCATGACGACGCTTCGCGGCGCTGCCGCCATCACCGGAGCGGCCAGCGGCATCGGCCGCGCGCTGGCGATCGAACTCGCCCGACGCAGCTGCGACCTCGCGCTCGCCGACCGCGACGAGGCCGGGCTGAAGAGCCTCGCCGCCGAGATCGGCACCGCGCGAAAAGTGAGCGTGCATCGCGTCGATGTCAGCGAACCCGGCGACATCGCGCAATTCGCGCGCGATGTGATCGCGGCGCATCCCATGCTCAACATCCTCGTCAACAATGCCGGCGTAGCGCTGTTCGGGCAATTCGAGGAGATCGACCAGGCGCAGATGGACTGGCTGTTCGACATCAACTTCTGGGGCGTGGTGCACGGCACGCGCGCCTTCCTGCCGCACCTGAAGACGAGACCGGAGGCGCACATCGTCAATGTCTCGTCGATTTTCGGCATCATCGCGCCGCCCGGACAATCGGCCTATGCGGCAGCGAAGTTCGCGGTGCGCGGCTTTTCCGAGAGCGTGCGGCACGAGCTTGCGATGGCGGGGAGCCCGGTGAAACTTTCGGTCGTGCATCCCGGCGGCGTCGCTACCTCCATCGCTCGCAGCTCGCGCACCGGGACAGGAGTCACCGACAATGCGCGCCGCGCGCAAATGATCGATCGGTTCGAGAGCGCGGCGCGGACGACGCCGAAGGACGCTGCGCTCCGCATCATCAAGGGCATCGAAAAGAACGAGCCGCGCATCCTGATCGGCAGCGACGCCCGCTTCATGGACCTTTTGCAGCGCTTCCGCCCCGGGACCTATTGGGCGCCGTTGCAGCGGCGGCTGGAGAAGATGGCGCAGGGGAAGTCGAAGTAGGTGGGGACGCGCGCCTGCCTCCACGCCGTTATTGCGAGGGGCTCGTGACAAGATTGCGAAGCAATTTTGCTCTGAAGCGACGAAGCAATCCAGACTGTCGCTGCGGAGAGATTCTGGATTGCTCCGCTGCGCTCGCAATGACGACTGTGGTTAGCCCAGCGCCCCCTCACTGCCCCGCCAGCCGGTCGGCAAAATAGCCGATCGTCTTGCGGTAGACCACCGCCCTGTTCCATTCGCGCATCGCATCGAAATTGGCACTGCCCTCGTCATAGGGCTGGCCCATCTTGAAGCCGTTGGAGTGCAGCAGGTTTGCGGTCGAGGCGAGCACGTCGGCGACGCTGTGGCGGAGGTCGACGTGGCCGTCGCCGTCGAAATCGACGCCGTATTTGATGTAGGACGACGGCAGGAACTGGGTCTGGCCGATCTCGCCGGCATAGGCGCCGATGAGGTCGCGCAGCGGCAGGTCGCCGCGCTGCACGATCTTGAGCGCGGCGAGCAGCTCGCCCTGGAACAGCTCGGTGCGGCGGCAATCATGCGCCAGCGTCGCAAGCGTGCGGATCACCGGCAGCTTGCCGATGTCGCCCTTGCCGAAATCGCTCTCCAGGCCCCAGATCGCGACCAGGATCTGCCGGGGCACGCCGAACTGCTGCTCGATGCGCGACAGCAACGCGGCATGGCGCTGGAGCAGTGCACGGCCGCCATTGATGCGGCCGGGGCCGACGCGGGTCGAGACATACTGCTCAAAACTCTTGTTGAAGGTGTAGCGCTGGCGCCGGTCGAAGGCGAGCACGGCGCCATCCTGGGTGATGCCGCCGAACGCCGCGCTGGTTGTGGCCGCCGAGACGCCCGCTCCTTGTGCTTCCGCCGTCATGCTGACGACAAAACTGTTGAAGTCGCCGCCACAGCGCGCGGCCTCAGCCGACCCGCCGGCCAGACAAACGATGAAGGCGGCGGCCAAGCCTCGTCCGAACATCAAGGCGTATCTCAACATGCGGGAAAATCCTCGTGCAATGGGCGCGGAAGCGCGCGCGATCATGCCCGGGAACGGGATTTCGCGTCAAAGCTGGCAGCAGATGCGGCTTTGAAGCTTCAGACGATGGCGCTAAACTCAGCCCCCGACACGAGCTCGAGGCGATGCGATATGTCTGGCAACCAGCGCCGTCTGGCGCCCCTTGCGCTCCTGCGCATCCCCCTCTTCCGCCTGCTCGCGATCAACCTCACGATCGGCGCCTGCGCCGCGGCTCTTCTCGTCGGCGGATTGCTCTGGCTCAACCCCGGACATCTGCGCGAACTGATCTTCGCCGATCGCGCGCCGGGCATTGCGCTTGTGCTGCTGCTCGCTTCGTTTGTCATCACCTTCGGTTCCGCCGCGATGGGCAGCGCGATCATGGCGCAGGGTCGCAAGGAGGAGGACGGCGGGAGCGGTGGCGGCCGCAAATCGCGATTGGCTGCCCAGAGACTCACGCGGCCAATGTGATGTGGGCAACGCACGAACGACACTGATCTGCATGCGCTGGATGAGATCGCGTGCCCGGGGGCGGAAAAGGAATGCAGGCTCAAGCAGCTTTGCAACGCATGCGCGTAGCCTCGTTGCATTGCGAGAGCAGACAAGATGAACAAAGTATTTCGGCTATCCAAGCATCCGCTTCGCGATGTTGCGGGAACGGGCGATGACGTTCGCCGCACATCTGATGCGCTCGCTGTGGCACTACCGACATGACGATTTACCTTGCCATCGAAGAGCGCGAACTATTATAGGTTGTTGCCCTGCCAGCCCCGGGCGACGCTGAAGGCCAAAAATAAACGGCGGGCTTCTCAGGCCGCCGTTTATTGAGGGTGAGGGTCGTATCGACGACTCCATCGGATTTTACGAATCCTTGGGCGTTTGCGTCCTTCACCCGAACATCTTGCAAACTGACTTCGTCGATCGATCGCGCAGCCGATTCCGCCGCCGCAGGTCCGCACAGACCACCGGAAACCCGCCAAAGTCATTTGACTATGGCGCCCTGATCGACGAAAAGCCCGCCATGGCCAAAAAACCTGGAACCAATCCCAAAGGCGAATTCGCCTTTTTCAACGTCTTCTACGAAGACGGCTCTCAACGCTCCAACCGGCGCGTGCCTTCGGAGTTGCTCGGAGGCCTCGATGGCGATGAGCCCGCCCGCGCCTTCATCATGGAGCAGGACCGCGAGATCGCGGAAAAATCCGGCCGCCCGCCGCTGGCGATCAAGAGCCTCGACCGGGTCGGGGCGAAGAAGAAATAAGCGCGACAGACGCGAAGCGACAGCACAAACAAAAACGGCGGGCTCGGCCCGCCGTTTTCGTTCGATGGACGCTGGAATCAGTTGTCCAGGAAGCTCCGCAGCTTCCGCGACCGCGACGGATGCTTCAGCTTGCGCAGCGCCTTCGCCTCGATCTGGCGAATACGTTCGCGGGTGACCGAGAACTGCTGGCCGACTTCTTCCAGCGTGTGGTCGGTGTTCATGCCGATACCGAAGCGCATGCGCAGCACGCGCTCTTCGCGCGGGGTGAGCGAGGCCAGCACGCGTGTGGTGGTCTCGCGCAGGTTCGACTGGATCGCGGCGTCGATCGGCAGGATCGCGTTCTTGTCCTCGATGAAATCACCGAGATGCGAATCCTCTTCGTCACCGACCGGCGTCTCGAGCGACAGCGGCTCCTTGGCGATCTTGAGGACCTTGCGGACCTTCTCCAGCGGCATGCCGAGCTTTTCGGCTAGCTCTTCCGGGGTCGGCTCGCGGCCGATCTCGTTGAGCATCTGACGCGAGGTGCGCACGATCTTGTTGATCGTCTCGATCATGTGCACGGGGATGCGGATGGTGCGCGCCTGGTCGGCGATCGAGCGAGTGATCGCCTGCCGGATCCACCACGTGGCGTAGGTCGAGAACTTGTAGCCGCGGCGGTACTCGAACTTGTCGACCGCCTTCATCAGGCCGATGTTGCCTTCCTGGATCAGGTCGAGGAACTGCAGGCCGCGATTGGTGTACTTTTTCGCGATCGAGATCACCAGACGGAGGTTGGCTTCCACCATCTCCTTCTTGGCCTGCCGGGCTTCGCGCTCGCCCTTCTGCACGGAGTGCACGATCTTGCGGAACTCGACGATCTCGAGGCCGGTGAGCGCAGCGAGCTGATGCACCTCGTGGCGGAGGTCCTTGATCCGGTCTTTCTCGTGATGGACGAAATTCTTCCAGCCCTTGGCCGAGAGTTTCGAGACACGGTTGAGCCAGCGCGGATCGAGCTCAGAACCCTGGTAGTTGCGCAGGAAGTCCTCGCGCGCGACGCCGTGGCTGTCGGCAAGGCGCATCAGGCGGCCCTCATGCGAGACGAGGCGCTTGTTGATGTCGTAGAGCTGCTCGACGAGCGAGTTGATACGGGCCTGGTTCAGGCGCAGCGACTTCACCTCGACGATGATCTCGTCCTTCAGCTTCCGGTATTTGCGCTCCTGGTGCGGCGAGAGCGACGGACCATGCGAGGTGCTCTCGAGCTGGTTCTGGATGTCCTGCTCTTGCAGCTTGCGCAGCTTCTTGTAGCTCTCGGCGATCTTGTCGAAGATTTCGACGACCTTCGGCTTGAGCTCGGCCTCGATCGCCGCAAGCGACATCTGGTTCTCGAACTCGTCGTCCTCGTCCATGTCGGCTTCGGCGGCGGACTCCGCAGGATCCTTCTCGCCTTCGCCGGTATTGCCGGGCGCAGGCGCGGCACGGAACGGAGTTGGCGCCGGCGGCGCTGCGGGCGGCGCGACATGCGCGGGCGCACCCACGGCCGCTGCAGCCTGGCCGCCTTCGGCCGGGGCTTCGCCGTTCTCGCCGTTGGGACCGGCGATCATCGCATTGTTCATGCCGGCCTTGGCATCGGGCCCGGCATAGGTCGCTTCGAGATCGATGATGTCGCGAAGGAAGATCTTTCCTTCGTTCAATTCGTCGCGCCAGATGATGATGGCCTGGAAGGTCAGCGGGCTTTCGCAGAGGCCCGCGATCATTGCCTCGCGGCCGGCCTCGATGCGCTTGGCGATCGCGATTTCGCCTTCGCGGGACAAGAGCTCGACCGTGCCCATCTCGCGCAGATACATGCGCACTGGATCGTCGGTGCGCTCGCCCGGCTCGCTCTTCTTGACCTCGGTGACGGCCTTTTGCGTGACTTCGACAAGCTCGTTGTCGGTCTCGTCCTCGCCGCCCTCGTCCTTGTCCTCTTCGCCTTCGCTATCGTCGGCTTCGGTGACGTTGATGCCCATGTCCGAGAGCATCGACATGATGTCCTCGATCTGCTCGGGCGAGGTCTGGTCGGACGGCAAAACTTCGTTGAGCTGATCGAAGGTCACGAAGCCGCGCTTCTTGGCCTGCTTGATCATCTTCTTCACTGCCGCGTCGGACAGATCGAGCAACGGCGACGGTGCGTCCTGGGAGTCCTTCTCCGGCGCATCCGCTGCCTTGTCGTCCTTTTCCTTGTCCTTCGCCTGCAGCGTCTTTGCCTTGGTGGCCATCCATTGCTCCTAAACGCGTTTCATACAGACGTTCGCCGCGCCTGCCTGAAATCACTTGAACCTGTTGCTCGACGCTCTCGCTTCGTCAGATCGCGACACGGAAAGGGCGGCGCGCCCATCTCTCGCCACCCCGACCTTATCTCTCGCCGGATTTGCCTAACGCTTCGTGAGCCTCTTTGTCGCAGCGGATGCAGGTGAAGTGCCAACAGCTACTGCGCGGATTCATTCCTGACGCGTCTGTTCTGCCTGCGGCCGCCTGGGGGCCAAAGTGCTACAAGACCGTTAAACCTCGATTAACCCTGTTTTTGCCGCCAAACCTAGGATTTGGCGAGTTTTTTAGCTGTTCCGGCCCCGGCCGTCCGCATGATTCTTTCATCACACGCTCTTCTGGAACCGGCCCGACAGTTCGCCAAAACCCTCGATCAGGGCCTCGGTGCCGTCGACCTCGGCCAGCCGGGCCTTAACGTCACGCAGCCACGCCATATTGGCCTCGCTGGGATCCTCCCCCAAGGCCAGCTCGGCGTCCTTCAACTCTCTAAGTAGTGAATGGTATTGCCGATGCAAGGCAACGAGCTGGTGCCAAGTGGCAAGAACGTCGTCCCGGGCCGCGCCCTCGCGGGCGCCCCACACCGCCGCGGTGGTGATGCCGCCTTCAACCCTTTGAAGAAGCTGTGAAAATCCACCTTTTTCGATATCGCCCCGCATCTTCTCGGCCTGCTCACCGGGGTCCGGTGAGTGGTGATGATCGTTGGCGAAAGCCGCGATGATCCCGGCCCTGAGCTTGTGGGCCTCGGGATGGGCGAACTCCAGGGCCGCCACTTCCTCAAGGTGCTCATGCAGCAGCCAGGGGTGGTTGATCAGGCTTTGCAGGATGAGGGCCTCGCGCCGGGAAATGGCGCTGCGCTGGCCTCGCATGATCGGGCTCGCGGCCAGCTGGGAGCTCGCGGCCTGGTAGGGGCCGGATGGGAGCAGAGCCGGGCCGGGTGGGCCGCGCCGCCCTCCCCCAAATCCCTGGCCACCAAATCCCTGGCCACCGAATTGATTCGCCTGTCCGCCGCCGCGAGGCTGGAACGGACGGCCGGCCTGACCGGGACGGAAATTGCCCCGGCCGGCAAAGCCGCCGCGTCCGGCCTCCGGCGCGAAGGTGCGCTGAAGCCGCTCGGCGAGATCCTGGCGATAATAGCGCCGCACCACCTCGTCGCGAATGCCATTGGAGAGCTCCTTGATGCGCGCCTCGAGCGCGGCGCGCCGCTCGGGAGTTGCGAAATTGCCGCCTTCGAGCTCGCGCGACCAGATCATGTCGGCGAGCGGGCGTGCCGCCGCGATCACCTCCTCGATCGCGCCGCGCCCGCCGGAGCGCGCGAGATCGTCAGGGTCCTGCCCTTCCGGCAGCAGGGCGAAGCGCAGGCTCTTGCCGGGCGCGAGGAAGGGCAAGGCAAGGTCGGCGGCGCGATAGGCCGCCTTCTGTCCGGCCCTGTCGCCGTCGAAGCAGAGGATCGGCTCGTCCGCCATCTTCCAGAGCAGCGCGAGCTGGTTTTCGGTCAACGCCGTGCCGAGCGGCGCGACGCTGCCTGCGAAGCCCGCGGTGACCATGGCGATGACGTCGACATAGCCTTCGACCACGATCAGGGCGCTGCCATCATGGGTCGCCTTCCGCGCGGTCTGGTGGTTGTAGAGATTGTCGCCTTTGTGGAAGAGCGGCGTCTCCGGCGAGTTCAGATATTTGGCCGGAACGTCTTTCTCCAGCGCACGCCCGCCGAAGGCGATGACGCGGCCGCGCAAATCCGTGATCGGAAACATCACGCGATCGCGGAAGCGATCGTAGGGCACGGGGATGTCGTTGCCGGCGACCAGCAGGCCGGTCTCGATCATGTCCTCGACGGAGACGCCGAGCTTGCCGAGATGCTCCTTCAGCGCGAAGCGCTCGGGTGGCGGCGGCGCATAGCCGAGGCGAAACTGCAATTGCGTCGACGGCGAGATCGCGCGGTCGGCAAGATAGCCACGCGCCTTGGCGCCGATGCGCGAGGCCAGCGTCTCGGCAAAGAACTTTGCCGCGAGCTCCATGACGTCATGCAGCGTGCGCCGTCGCTGCTCGTGCCGCGCCGCATCCGGCGTCACCGCCGGCAGCGGCAGCCCTGCCATGCTGGCGAGCCGCTCGACGGCTTCGGCAAACGGCAGGCCGTCGGTCTCCATCACGAAGGTGATGATGTCGCCGTGCTTGCCGGAGGAGAAGTCGTGATAAAATCCCTTCTGGTCGTTGACGTAGAAGGACGGCGTCTTCTCCTGCTGGAACGGCGACAGCCCCTTCCACTCCCGCCCCGCCTTCTTCAGCTTGACGCGCTTGCCCACGACTTCGGAGACCGAAAGCCGGGCGCGAAGCTCGTCGAGGAATTGGGGCGTGAAGCGCACGGCCATGTGTAGCGCAATCCAGAGTGAAGTCGGGCGAAGGATCAGGGATATAGGTGTGGCCTGCTCAAAAGTCAGGTTTGTCAGGATTATACGCGCTGTTCACAGCCCCTTTCCGGCGCGGAGTACGAGCCCGGGATGACAGGGGCCTTGAACCCCGGCCGGTTCCACGCTTCCATGGGCCATGTTCAGGACGTTTCGAGGCGGCCAGAGCGGGGGCTGGCGTGTGACCTCGGTATCGCCCGTGGCGGGCGAGCCCCTGCCCTTCATGCCGGCGCTGTCGGTGATCGACGGCGATGCCGTCTCGTTGCCGCTGGTGCCCTCGCGCAACGCATGGCGGCTGGTGGGGGCTCCGAGCACGCTGCGCTACACCGAGCGCGCCGAGAAGCAGCAGCTCACGGCGGTGCAGGCCAGCCTCGGCAGGTCGGAAGCGACTAGCGCAGCGCTGATCCCGATCCGCAAATCGCAGGCCTGGTGGGAGCTTACCCAGGAAGAGCGGCGCAAGATCTTTGAGGACAAATCGCACCACATTGCCAGCAGCCTGCGCTTCCTGCCCGCGATCGCGCGCCAGCTCTATCACTGCCGCGACCTCGGCGAACCCTTCGACTTCCTGACCTGGTTCGAATTCGCGCCGGCGCATGCCTCGCTGTTCGACGAGCTGGTCGGAATGCTCAGGCGGACCGAGGAGTGGACCTATGTCGAGCACGAGGTCGATGTACGCGTGGTCAAGGAAGTGCTGTCCGCTTAATGCTCCAGAAAACGGCCGGATTCGATGCGCGGCAGATCGGTGACCGGCCAATTGTAGATGTAGGTCCAGGCCTTCCCGGTGACACCGTCGGCGCGCGTCACGTCGATCAGCTTGCGCAGATATTCCGTCGGCTCCGGAAAGCCCTCGCCGCAGGCCTCGTACATATCGAGTTCGCGCAGCAGTTCGTCACCTGCGCGCAGATGGAAGAGCTCGCCGTGAACGAGGTCGGATGATACGTCGGACAGCAGCAATCCCGGATAATGCTTCACCAGCACGAGCCTGCCGCGGCAGGTTGCCTCTCCCGCAAAATCCGCATGCTGGGAGAGCAGCCGCGCCATCGGATGGTCGAAGCTGCGCATCAGGGTGCCGTAGACGAAGAGACGATCAGAGGTCATGGCGGGCCGTATAAACTCTCAACACCGTCATTGCGAGGAGCCCGCGACAAGATTGCGAAGCAACTTTGCGCTGGTGCAACGAAGCAATCCAGACTGCCGCTGCAGAGACAGACTGGATTGCTTCGCTTCGCTCGCAACGACGCGCGCGGCGCCCCCTCACCCCACCTTCACCACCTGGTCACTCACCACCACGAACTTCTTCAATTCCATCCGGCCAAAGCTCGTCGACAGCGCGACGTCGGCGGCGTCGCGGCCTGTTCCCATCAGGATTCGGCCCTTGCGGGGGACGTTGTGGCGGGCGTCGAAGGTGAACCATTTGCCGGACAGCCAGACCTGAAACCAGCCGGAGAAATCCATCGGGGACGGATCCGGAGGAATGCCGATGTCGCCCATATAGCCGGTGCAGTAACGCGCGGGGATACCCATGCAACGGCAGAAGGCCAAGGCGAGGTGCGCGAAGTCGCGGCAGACGCCGGTCTTCTGCTCGTAGACATCATGCGCCGACTTCATGTGATGGGCATGCTCGTAGCCGAAGGTGACGTGCTTGTGCACGAACTCGGTGATCGCGCAGACTCGCTTCCAGCCGGGCTCGGTCTGGGCGAATTGCGACCAGGCGATATCGGTGAGCTTGTCGGTCTCGCAATAGCGGCTCGGCATCAGATAGAGCATCAATTCGTTCGGCAATTGCTCGATCGGAATCTGCTGCGCACCCGGCATCACCTCGTCAGGCAGGCCGTTGTCACGCACCAGCGCGCTGCCCTTCAGCGTCACGCCGCCGGCGGGTGCGACGAGGCGGCCGCACACATTGCCGAAACCGTCGTGATAGAAGCGGATGGGAACGTCGGGCTCCGTAACCACCGTCTCCTTGCCGATGATGTCGGCCTGCCGCGATGGATGAATATTGAGCATGATCACCATCGGTGTCGGCTGCGCTGCCGCATAGGTGATCTCGAAGCCGACCTTGATTTCCATCTACAAAACCTCTGCCTCCATCTCTTCGTCGCTGTCCTGGTCGTCCGAGACCACCCTGATGTTCACGTCCATCGCCTCGAAGGCATCCCCGGAGCCGATATAGACGCCATGCAGCGGGATTGCCTGACGCGGATCGCGGGCGACCGCGACGCGAATGAGGTCGCGGGTGCCGACGATGCCGTTGGTCGGATCGAACTCGATCCAGCCGGCGCTCGGCAAATAAACCTGTACCCAGGCGTGGGTCGAGCCGCCGCCGACATGATGTTCCTCGATATCCTCCGGCACGAAGATGTAGCCGGATACGAATCGTGCTGCGAAGCCGAGATGGCGCAGCGCTTCAATCATAAACAGCGCATAGTCCCGACAAGTTCCCGTGCCCGACTGCAAAGTGTCGAGCGGGTGCTGCGTGCCGGGTTCATGGCGCTTGCGGTATTTGAACTGCTCGCGGATGCCGTGCGTGATGCCGCTCAGGATCTTGAAGGTCGGCGACGGCGAGTCTTCGTCGAGGAAGCCGCGCGCCCACTCGGCAATCTCGCCGTCGGGATCAGCATATTGCGGCGTGATGTACTGGACCAGGTCGGGAAACTCTTCATCGTCGTAGATGAAGGGATAGAAATAGGCTGCATCGTCCGGCGTCAGCGCGAACTCCTCGACCGGCTTATGCTCGACGGTGACGTGCCAGTCGAACGTCAGAGTCTCCGCGCGTTCGTCAAAATTCGCGATCGCGACCGAGTTGCCGAACACGTCGTGGATCCAGTGCAGCGACATCGGGGTTGGCAAGATGTCGAGCCTGGAGTCGAGCACGCGCAGATCATGCCCGTCACGCGGACGCAGCATGATTCGGTGTGCGCCGAACGCCACAGGGCGGTTGTAGCGATATTCGGTCTTGTGATGAATCGTCAGCAGCGGCATCGTGAGGCAATCATGGTGACTTTGGGCAGATCATTCTATAGCGATTCTGCCCAATTGGTGGGGCGACTGCTTCTTCAATAGGCAATCAGGATGGCTTTAGACACAGCTGGCGCGACGGATCAACTCCTCGGCGTGGGCGACTTTCTGCCAGTGCACGAGGTGAATGCGTCGGGAACATCGCCCTTTTTCCTCACGTCGGACCATTACGGGCGCGTCTTGCCACGTGCGCTCGGCGATCTCGGCGTTGCCGAGAGCGAATTGACGCGTCACATCGCCTGGGACATCGGGATCGCCGGCGTTGCCGACCGGCTGGCAGAGATGCTGGATGCCCATCTCGTCGCGCAACGCTATTCGCGCCTCGTGATCGACTGCAACCGTCCGCCCGGCGTGGCGAGCTCGATCCCCGTAATTTCCGAAGCGACCGCGATCCCGCGCAACGAGGGCATCTCGGAAGGCGAGCGTGCGACAAGGCGCCGCGAGATTTTTGAGCCCTACCATCATCGCATCGACGCGGCGATCGACAGCCGGATAGACGCCAAGCGGCCGACGGTGCTGGTGTCGCTGCACAGTTTCACACCGGTCTATGCCGGCGTTGCGCGGCCCTGGCACATCGGCGCGCTGTATAACCGCGACATCGTGCTGCCGCAGCTGCTGCTGAAGCATCTGCGCGCCGAGGGCGACCTCATCGTCGGCGACAACGAGCCCTATGCGGTGAGCGACCTCAGCGACTACACCATCCCCGTCCACGGCGAGGCCCGCGGCCTCGTCAACACCGGCATCGAGATCCGTCAGGATCTGATCGAGGACCAGTCCGGCCAGCGGCAATGGGCGGAGCGGCTGGCGCGGATTTTTGCCGAGATCGAGGTGGAACTGCGGGCGGAGAGGCTGGTCGACTAGCCGCCGCGCGTCGCGACGAACAGCGCGAGCGCGGCGAAGACCGCGGCGATGCCCCACAGCACATAGGCCAAGCGGCCGTCGCCGCGAGCATCCAGCGTGGCCTCGGCAGGGTTTTCGGGATTGACATGGACGTCAACGGCCGCGCCATCGTGATAGCGAGCCATCAGCTTCTCCAGCATCTTGTTGGAGGCCGACGGCGTGCCCGCGGCGACCCGCGCGCATTCATTGGTGTAGCGGACGTTCTGATAGAGGTAGGTATAGGTTACGCGCTTGCCGAACATCTCGACGCCGCGCGCCCCGCCTGGCTCGCTCGCCTCGTGATATTCCTCCATCTCCGACAGTTTGATGGTACCCGGCACGACCGGCCAGCGCGTCGCCATCGACGCCTGCCGCTGCACCGCCCACGCCATCAGCGCGATGACGAGGCCGAACGCGCCGAAACCGACGACAAGGCCCGCAAGATCGGGCCGGGCGACATGATGAGCGAGAAACAGATAGCTCTGGTTGAGGCCGAACGCCGAGCCGAAGATGATCGCGATCACGATGGCGGAGCCGATGCCGAGACAGCCCCACAAGCCCTTGGGGAGGTCGCGCTCAAGCACCGCCTGATCATGATGGCGCGGATTGTAGTAGACCGTGACGATGCTGCCGGCCGGGTATTTCGCGAGCTTCTCGGCGACCTGGAAATTGCCGAGGTCCTCGCCGATCGAGATGCGGTTGTTGCCGAGCTTCCTGGCCGCCGACGGAATATTCGTAAGTCACGTTGGCGAAGTTGCGGCTTTCCATGCGGTAGCCGTCCTCGCGCTCGTCGTCGGACACCCTGACCTCGCGCAGCTCGGCGACAGAAGTGACGACCTTGCCGGCCGCCTGCGGCCAGCTCCGCGCCTCGCGCGCCTGCCAGGTCTTCACGATGGCAGCAACCAGGATCAGCGCGAGCGGCGCCAGCAGCATCGCGTAAACGAGCGGGGGCAAATTCGGCACGGCAAAAATCCTTCGTCAGCGGCAATGCTCCCTTGGACGCACCGCCACTGATGAAGGTTCAACCGGGCCATCGGCTCATTTGGCCCGGATCAACGCCAGCCAGATGCCGCCGCCGATCATGAAGCCGCCGGAGACGCGCGACATCATGCGGGTCCGGCGGGCCGAGAAGAATTTTCGCGCGCGGCCGGCCGCCGCCGCGTAGAGCGCGTCCGTCATCGCCGCCGTCACCATGAAGGTGGCGCCCAGCAGCGCGACCTGCGGGAAGTGGTCGCGGCTCATGTCCATGAACTGCGGAATGAAGGCGCCGAAGAAGATCAGCACCTTCGGGTTCGACAGCAGCACCAGGAAGCCTTGCAGGAAGAAACCGCCGCGGGGCGGCGCCGGCGGCTCGTCGACATTGACGCCTTCGACCGGCGCCCAGATCAGCTTGACGCCGAGCCAGATCAGGTAGGCGGCGCCGGCAAAGCGGACCCAGTCGAACCAGTAGCCCATGGTCGACATCAGCGAAGTGAGGCCGACCGCGACGACGCCGATGACGATGGCAAGGCCCGCTTGCGCGCCAGCGACATTGGTCAGCGCCGCGCGCGTGCCGTGGCGCAGGCCGTTGGCGATGACGAGCGTGACGATCGGCCCCGGCAGCAGCGCGAGCGCAATGCAGGCGGCGACGAAGGCGAGATAGGCTTGCATGGACATCATGATGAGGACTCGGCTCGGGGCGTTTGCGGG
Source organism: uncultured Alphaproteobacteria bacterium (assembly GCA_963819355.1). Classification (GTDB taxonomy): domain Bacteria; phylum Pseudomonadota; class Alphaproteobacteria; order Rhizobiales; family Xanthobacteraceae; genus Bradyrhizobium. The sequence goes on from CAWFVZ010000040.1 coordinate 31,107, forward strand.
CATTAATGCATGGCACTCACGTTCCGTCCAGCGCCGCCATCACCCACGCTTTCATCTCCTGCGTCTCCAGAAACGCAAGCGCCGCGCGTTGCATCGCGCTCGCGTCGCCACGCCCCTGTGCCGCCGCGACGAAGAGATCGCAGCGCCGCGAGACGGCAATGCCGATCGCGGCGTGGCTCACACCGTCAGATATGACGAGATCATAGCGTCGCGCGCGGCCGTCCAGCTTACCAACCCGCACCACTTCGCCCGGCGCGATTGCCGTGAAGCGCGGACTGATCAGGTCGATGTCGGTGACGCGGTCGACCTCGTCGTCATCGGCGACGCCAGTGTCGCAATTGCAGAAGCCGCGCTTGGCACGAACGTAGAGTTCGGCGCCATCGCAGCCGCCCGCAGTACAGCGGAACGCGCGGCCTGTGGGCCAGCCGTCGCGGCGAAACGGCCACGCAATCTCCTGCCAATGCCCGGCGCGTTCCGTCTCGTATGCACGCACCCCCGACAGCGCGCCGAGAGCGATCATGGCAACCAGCATGATCGCGGCGCGCCGCATCGTCAGTTCCTCGGCAGGCCGGCGGCGGCGCGTGCGGGCCCGGTCAGCTCGAGAATGTGCAGACCGGTGTTGGCGCGATCGACGATGTAGATATAGCCGCGGTCGTCGGTCTCGACATTGTTGGTCTGGATCGCGACCTTGCAGCGCTCGCCGCCTTCGACCGGAATGCAGCGCTTGTCGGTGGCCTGCGTGATCGAAGGAATGAAGTAGCCGACTTCCTTGGGATGATAGGGATCGCGGATGTCGAGCGCGCGCACGCCCGCATTGAAGAACGCGATGAAGGCCAGCTTCTTGTAATAGACCGGCGCCATGCTCTCGTTCGAGGAATGCGAGCCGAACCGGCCGCCGCGCTGGCAGAACTGCCCACTCGCCTCCGGCACGGTGAAGCTCGAGATCATCATCGGCCGCGTTTCGGTGGTGACGTCGGCGAACCACACCATCTGCCGCGCCTCGCCGCACTCGTTGAGGATCGCCTCGTCGACGATCATGACGATGTCGCGGGTCTTGCCGTCCTTGTCCGGGTCAAATTCCGCGACGGGCATGTCGAGCATCGGAAAGGTGGTGTGGGCGCCGTTGAACGCGGACATCGGCATCCGCGAGATCTCGGGATAGCGCAGATTGTCCGGCGTCGGCTCCTTGCCGCCGTTCAGCAGCTTCTCGCGATCGACGATCTGCAAAATGCCGCCCTTGTTGGTGCCGTAGCCGAAATAGACGCGGTTGCCTGCGGGCCCGGTCGAGATCGGCCCGTGCAGCTCGGTCGGCACCGCGCCGGTCGAACCGGGTTCCTGGCCGGGGAGACCGAAGTCGCGGATTTTTTGGGGATGCGCGGGATCGCCGAGATCATAGATCTGCGTCATGCGCCTGGTGCGCCAGTCCGGCGCGCCCGAGACGAGATAGGCAATGCCGGTGTCGCATTCCCACCAGCTCTTGTGCGTGTCCTTCAACCCGCCGATGCGCGTGATCAGTACGGGGCTGGCGGCATCGGCGACGTTCCAGATCTCATGCGCTTCGCTGCCGAAGGTGCGCAGCAGGTAGACCGCGTTGGGATCGCCCTTCGGCAACGACTTGCCGTCGCAGACCCGCACCATCTGCGCGCCGCCGGATTCATATTTGCCTTCCTGCCCCGGCAGGTGGCGCAGATATTTTGGATGCGCGGGATCGGTGACGTCGACGATGGACGTCCCGTTCGGCTCCGCCTGCCCCGTCATCGGATTGACGGGCGCGGGCACGTCGTCGGTGCCGCCATGGTGGCCGATATAGGCGATCCAGCGGCCGCCCTGGTGATGGATGGTCGGCTGATAGGCGCTGCGCGCCTGGAGATCGTTGGTGCCGACCAGCTTCATGTTGGACGCCTCAGGCGGCGCACCGATGGTCTGCTTCTGGGCGTGAACAAAAGTGCTGCCAGCGAAAAGGACGAGGGCGGCAGCAGTCAGGACGCAACGGAACATCAAGTCCTCCCGGAACCAATCTGCGTTGGCTGAGACGCGAGGCTAGCACAGCCATTTGCACGCGCCAAAGACACCATCTTGACATGCAACCAATTAGTTGCCTATTATCGTTGCCATGGATGAGGTCTTCAAAGCGCTCGCCGACGCATCACGACGGTCGCTGCTGGACAGGCTTCACGCCAGGAACGGCCAGACGCTGAACGAACTTTGCGAGGGCCTGGAGATGACGCGCCAGGCCGTGACCAAGCACCTTGTCATCCTGGAAGAGGCCGACCTGGTCACGGCCATCAGGCATGGCCGCGAGAAGCTGCACTATCTCAATCCGGTGCCGATCCATCAGATCGGCGAGCGCTGGATCAGGAAATTCGAGCGCGGCAAGCTCGCCGCGCTCAGCGAGTTGAAACGCCAGTTGGAGAAGCGTGATGAGTAAGCCGCAATTCGTCTATGTCACCTACATCGAAACCACGCCGGAAAAGCTGTGGCAGGCGCTGACGTCGAGCGAATTCACCAGGCAGTATTGGTTCGGCGCCGAGGTCAGGTCCGACTGGAGGGTCGGCTCGCCCTTCGCGCTCACGCTCGACGGCGAGGTCACCGATTCCGGCGAAATCCTCGAGGCCGATCCGCCCGGGCGCCTGTCCTACAGCTTCAAGCACCAGAAGTTCGAAGAGCTGCGCGGCGAACCGATCTCGCGCGTGGTCTTCACCATCGAACCGTTCGGCTCGCTCGTGCGTTTGACCGTGCTGCATGACGGCTTCGTCGAGGGCGGCAAATATCTCGGCGCCGTCTCCAATGGCTGGCCGGCGATCCTGTCTCAGCTCAAGAGCCTGTTAGAGACCGGTAAGCTGCTCGGCATTCCGCGCGCGGCGCTCAACAAGGGATTCGACGCAAAATGAATCTCGATCAGTTCAAGCCGCTCACCGTCTACACCATCTACATCGCCTCGACGCCGGAGAAGGTCTGGGAGGCACTGACCTCGGCCGAGTTCAGCCGCAAATACTTTTCCGGTTTTTCGGTGGAGATGGAGCCGAAACTGGGCGGCAGCTTCATCGTGCGCGCGCCTGATGGTTCCGAGCACATCTCCGGCGAAGTCTTCGAATACGACCCGCCGAAGAAGCTGACGGTAACGTGGAACGTCAACTGGCCCGACCTCGTCGCGAAACTCGGCACCACGCTCGTGACCTACGAGATCGAGCCCGCCGGCGAAGCCGTCCGACTCACCATGAGCGAACGCCACGAGCGCGAGCTCAGCGACGACATCCTCTCCGGCGGTCGCATCGGCTGGCCCGCAATGCTGTCGGGGCTGAAGAGCCTGCTGGAAACGGGCAAGGCGCCGCAGATCAAGATGTCGCCGCCGGTGAAGATGCTGGCGGCACTGACGGCGCTGGGGATCAAGCTGCCGTAGCTTCGCTGTCGTCCCGGACAAGCGGAGCGCAGATCCGGGACCCATAACCAGAGGGAGAAGTTTGGCGATGACCCGCGGTTGCCAGTCCAGCGCCAAACTTCTCCCTGGGGTTATGGGCCCCCGCCTTCGCGGGGGCGACGATCTATACCGGCACCACGAGCCGCCGATAAAGATGCCACGTCGCATGCCCGAGCACCGGCAGCGTCACTACCAGTCCCAGGAAATACGGCAGCGCCGAGACAATCAGCAACATCACGACCACCGCCGCCCAACCGATCATCGGCAGCGGGCTCGTCACCACCGCGCGCACGCTCGTCACCATGGCGGTGACGAAATCGACCTCGCGATCGAGCAGCAGCGGAAACGACACCACGGTCAGCGAGAACAAAATCAGCGACAGCAACGCGCCGACCACGTTGCCGATCGCAAGAAACAGCAGGCCCTCATTGGTCGTCAGCACCACCGTCATGAATTCCTGCAGGCTCGAGAACGAGGCGTGCAGGCCGAGCAGTAGCGCGATCAGCAGCCGCACCTGGTACATCCAGATCACGAACACGAACAGCGTGACGAACGCCATCCAGCCGATCTCGCTGCGCGAGCGGATTGCCGACCAGATCGCGCCGAAGGAGACCGGCTCGCCGCACTCGCGGCGGCGGCTGGCCTCGTAGAGCCCGATCGCCACGAACGGTCCGATCAGTGCGAAGCCGGCTGCCAGCGGATAGACGAGATAGACCATGCCGAAGGCCGTGAGACAGAGCATGATGGTGATGCCGCCGGCGGCGTAGAGCGCACCGAAGGCGAGGCCATAGAGCGGCAGCGCCTGGAAATCGCGCAGGCCCTCGACCAGCGCCTCGGCGATGTCGGTCGCTGCAACTGCACGCACCACCGGATCGACTTTGCCCGAGATGGACATCAGCTTCCTCCGTACCTCGGCGCGATCTTTCGTCGCGCGTAGACAATGATATTAGCGTCGCTACGCGCATGCGCAACTTGAAGCTGGGCGAGGGGACAATAGCGGCGACGCCGCAATGCACGCGTCGCGAAATCTTTGGCCTTCGGTGCGGTTTTCGAGCCTATGCCTATGGACTGGGCAGACGATCGTGCCGCAAATTGTACCTCCGAACAAACGCGCGCGAAGAGCGGACCGCCCGACCGATGAGCCTGCGTACCCGGTTACTGATCCTCGTCATCGCGGCCATGCTGGTGCCGGCGAGCCTCGTTGGCCTGCGTTTCGTGCAGAACCGGACCAGCGAAATCAACGCGGCCCTGGCCAACCTGGCTGTATCGGCCGACGACATCGCGAGCGATCTCGACGAGAAGATTCAGGGCACCGCCCAGCTTCATTACGGTCTGGCCCGCGCCCGCGACCTCGACACGCGCGACAAGGCGGCATGCTCGGCATTTCTGTCGGACGTGCGCGAGGAATATCCGCAGTTCACGGGAATATTGACCATTGATCCGGCCGGCAACCTGTTCTGCGAACTCGCTCCGGACCAACCGCACACTCGATCTGGCGGATCGCGCCTATTTCAAGCAGGCCCTGGGCCTGCACGGCGTCGTCGCGGTGGAGCCGGTGTTCGGCCGCCTGACCGGAATATCGGTGCTCCAGATCGCCTATCCCGTGCGATCGGATGCGGGTGCGCTGAAGTTCGTCCTGCTCGCCTCGTTCAACCTGAACAAATTTGCCGAGTACCACAAGCGGCTGCTCGCCGAGAAGGAGATCCTGCTCGTCGACAGCCAGGGGACGGTGCTGGTCGCCCCCAAGGGCGGTGGCTGGAGCGAGCCGGTCGGCGCGTCGATCGCGGGGGCCGACCTGTTCCGCTTCGCGGCGGCGCCCGATCGGGAGCCGTTTCGGGAGGTCACCGATCGTGAAGGCCGCACGCAGGTCTGGGCCGTCGCCGGCTCGCCGTCGATCCGCAAGGCCGGCCTCTACGTCATGGTCGGGCGCTCGAAGGACGGACTGGTGGCGGCGGCGAACCGCCGGCTTTACGAGGACATGGCGATCCTCGCGGTGGCCTCGCTGCTGCTGCTCGCCGGCGTCTGGATCCTCGCGACCGTCAGTGTCGGGCGCCAGGTCGGACGGCTCGCCACGATGGCGAAGAGGCTCGGGCTCGGCGATCTCAGCGCGCGGATTCCGCCGCCGCATCCGCGCGGCGAGCTGGGCGGATTGATGACCCTGCTCAACGGCACCGCCCAGTCGCTCGAGCAGCAACGCGCCGCCATCGCCGACCTCAGCCACAAGCTCAGCCAATCCCAGAAGATGGAAGCCATGGGCCAGCTCACCGGCGGCGTGGCGCACGATTTCAACAATCTCCTGACCGTCATTCTCGGCAACTCGGAACACCTTGCCGACAGGCTGGCGGGCAACAAGGAATTGCACCGGATCGCCGGCGACATCGCGACCGCCGCCGAGCGCGGGTCTGACCTGACACGTAGCCTGCTCGCCTTCGCGCGCAAGCAGCCGCTCCGGCCGCGAGAGATCGACATCGCGAAGAAGGTCGTCGGCATGGAGCAGTTGTTGCGCCGGTCGCTGGGCGAGCACATCGAGTGCAGCTTCGCGTTCGGAGCGGATTTGTGGCTGACCAGCGTCGATCCCGGCCAGTTGGCAACCGCTCTGCTCAACCTCGTGCTCAACGCCCGCGACGCGATGCCGGACGGCGGCAGACTGACGGTCGAGGTGCGTAACATCTCGATTGACGAGTCCGACCTCGACGTCAACGGCGAGCCGCGGCCGGGTGACTACGTTATGGTAGCCGTGACCGATACCGGCAGTGGCATGACCACCGAGGTGGCGGGGCGCGCGTTCGAGCCGTTCTTCACCACCAAGGAGGTCGGCAAGGGGACCGGCCTCGGCCTGAGCATGGTCTACGGATTCGCGCAGCAATCCGGCGGACTCGTGCAGTTGCAGTCCGTACCGGGGCAAGGCAGCGTTCTCAGGCTGTTCTTCCCCCGTATCGCTGCGACGTTGAACCAGGACCCGACACCTGCGGAACGCATCGCCGCTCCTGACGGAAGCGAAACTATTCTCGTCGTCGAGGACGACGATATGGTGCGAGCCTACGTTGAAAGCGAACTCAGGACACTCGGCTACCGCGTCATCGCGACCTCGAACGGGCCCGCCGCGCTCGACGTGCTGCGACAGCCGGGAGACATCCATCTGCTGTTCACCGATGTCGTGATGCCCGGCGGCATGTTCGGGCCTGAGCTTGCGCGGCAAGCAACCGTCCTGCGGCCTGATCTCAAGGTGCTCTTCACGTCCGGCTACAGCCAAAATCCCGTCGAGACGCCCGACGGGGTCGACGCCCGCATCCTGACAAAGCCGTTCAAACGGCAGGATCTTGCCGCGATGCTGCGGTCCGCGCTGGCGGCAACAATGCGATAGAGATGCCCTAACCCTTCGCCCGCAGCTCGCGGCGCAGCACCTTGCCTGTGGCCGTCATCGGCAGGGTCTCGGCGAACTCGACGAAGCGCGGATATTCGTGGGCGGCGAGTTGCACCTTGACGAACTCCTGGATCTCGCGCGCGAGCTCGTCGCCCGGCGCAAAGCCAGGACGCAGCACGATCCAGGCCTTGATCAATTCCGTGCGGATCGGGTCGGGGATGCCGACTACGGCGGCCATCGCCACCGACGGGTGCTTCATCAGCGTATGCTCGATTTCGGACGGGCCGACGCGATAGCCCGCGGTGGTGATGACGTCGTCCTCGCGGCTGACATACCAGAAATAACCGTCCTCATCCTGCACGCCGAGATCACCGGTGAGCAGAAACTCACCGGCATATTTCTTCGCCGTCGCCTCCGGATTGCGCCAATATTCGATCATGGTGCACGGGCACGGCTGGCGCACGCCGATGATGCCGCGCTGGCCTGTGGGTAGCTCCTCGCCCTTGTCGTTGACGATGCGGACGTCGAAGCCCGGCGTCGCCTTGCCCATCGAACCGGGTCGGATCGGAAACAGGTTCGAATTGCTGCCTATCACGAGATTGCACTCGGTCTGGCCGAACACTTCATGCGCATCGATGCCAAAGGTCTCGCGCACCCAGCCCAGAAGCTCCCCGCCGAGCAATTCACCGCCAGTGAAGATGCTGCGTAGCTTGACGCCCGCATGCCTCACACCGGCCTGGCGCATCAGCTTCAGCGCCGTTGGCGGCAGGAAGACGTTGCGCACGCCGAGGTCGGCCATCATCTGCATCGCCGCCTGCGGTTCGAACTTTCGTGCGCGGTGACCGACCAGGGGAATGCCGTGATACCAGAACGCGAACAGGCCGTTGACGAGCCCGCCGATCCAGGCCCAGTCGGCCGGCGTCCACATCAGGTCGCCAGGCCGCGGCAAGAAATTGTGACACATCTCGACGTTGGGGAGATGGCCGAGCACGACGCGATGCGCGTGCAGCGCGCCTTTTGGATTGCCGGTCGTGCCTGAGGTGTAGATGATCAGCGCGGGATCGTCCGCAGACGTGTCAACCGTCCCAAAGTCCTCTGAGGCGGTTTCGATCGCCGACCAGAACGGTTTTGCGCCCGCGTGAACGGCGCCGCTCGTGACGTAGATGTCTTGCAGGTAGGGCAGCCGATCGCGGATCTTTGTAAGCTTCTCCCAGCCGGCTTCGTCGGTGACGATCGCCTTGGCCTGCGAGTTCGACAGGCGGAATTCCAGCGCATCCTCGCCGAACAGCGCGAACAGCGGGATCGAGATCATCGCCGAACGAAATGCCGCCATATGCGCGATTGGCAATTCCAGCGATTGCGACAGGAACACCGCGACGCGGTCGCCGCGGCCGAGCCCATCCGCTTTCAGCACGTTGGCGAAGCGGCGCGACATCTCTGCAACCTCGTCGAAGGACGTGCGAGACGTCGCGCCGTTCTCATCGACATACACCAGCGCAAGCCGGCCCGTGCCGTCGGCGTGGCGATCGCAACAGGCCTCCGCCATATTGAAGCGAGCCGGGATGTCCCAGCGGAAGTTGCGGTAGAGCTCGTCGTATGTTGCGGCTTCGGTGAGCATGGCTACAGACGTTTCCACGGTCTCGACGTCATGGCCGGGCTCGTCCAGTCCCGGCCATCCACGTTCTTCTTGCTTCGGCGCCAGTTTAAGGCCGTGGATGCCCGGGACAAGCCCGGACACGACGCAGAACTGCTACCGCAGCGTCTGGAAAAATTTCCTGACCTCGCCAACATACAGGTCGGGCTGCTCGAATGCGGCGAAATGCCCGCCTTTCGCCATCTCGCTCCAATGGGTGATGTTCGAAAAATTCGGCTCCATCCAGCGCCGCACCGGTGTGATGATCTCCTTGGGAAACACCGCCACTCCGGTCGGCACAGTGACCTTGGGCGTGGTCCTGCGCTTGCCAAAGCTCTCCCAATAGAGCCGTGCGGACGAGGTCGCCGTCTCCGTCACCCAATAGAGCATGACGTTGTCGAGCAGCTCGTCCTTGTTGAAGATATTTTCGGGATGGCCGTTGCAATCGGTCCAGGCCCAGAATTTTTCCAGGATCCAGGCCGCCTGCCCGCTCGGCGAATCCGTCAGCGCATAGCCGAGCGTCTGCGGCCGCGTCGATTGCTGTTTTGAATAGCCGGAATCGAGATCGACGTAATGCTTGAGCCCGGCGAGCGCGCGCTTCTCCTCCGGCGTCGGTTCGCCCTCGACCTTCGGCGCTGCGTTGAAGGCGAGCGTGATGTGGATGCCGGCGCAATGCTCAGCGTCCTGCATGCCGAGTGAGGTCGTCACCGCCGAGCCCCAATCGCCGCCTTGCGCGCCATAGCGCGCATAGCCAAGCCGATCCATCAGCTTCGCCCAGGTCGCGGCGATGCGGTCGACGCCCCAGCCGGTGGTCACAGGCTTGGCGGAAAAGCCAAAGCCCGGCAGCGAAGGGCAGATGACATGAAATGCATCGCCCGGATTGCCGCCATGGGCGGCGGGATCGACCAGCGGCGCGATCACCTTCTGGAATTCGACGATCGAGCCGGGCCAGCCATGGGTGATGATCAGCGGCAGCGCTGACGGTTCTTTCGAGCGGACATGCAGGAAGTGGATGTCGAGCCCGTCGATCTCGGTGGTGAACTGCTCGAAGCGATTGAGTTTTGTCTCCCGCGCGCGCCAGTCATAACCGTTCGCCCAGTAGGTGCAAATCTCCCGGATCCATTTCAGCGGTGCGCCCTGGCTCCAGTCGTCGACCAGCTCGGCCTCCGGCCAGCGGGTGCGGGCGAGGCGTGATTTGAGGTCTACGAGGATGTCGTCGCTGATCGCGATTCGAAACGGTTTGATGGCGCTGGTCATCGGCGGCCTCCCGGTTTCGTCTTGTCATTCCGGGGCGTGCGGAGCACGAGCCCGGAATCCATTGATCAACACATTCAGCGGCGCGATGGATTCCGGGCGCGACGCTCCGCGTCGCCCCGGAATGACGACTTAGCCCGTCAGCGCCGCTTTCACCAAGCCAGACGCCTTGCCGAAATCCATCTGGCCGGCGTGCTTCGCCTTCAGCGCGGCGATCACCTTGCCCATGTCCTTCATGCCGGCGGCGCCGGTCTCGGCGATGGCATCCGCGATCGCCTTCTTCACGTCGCCCTCCGACATCTGCTTCGGCAAATAAGCCGAGATCACCGCGATCTCCTCGCGCTCCTGGGCGGCGAGCTCGGCGCGGCCGCCCTTGTCGTAGAGTTCGACCAACTCCTGGCGCTGCTTGATCATCTTCTGGAAGACGCCGAGCAGGTCGGCGTCCGACAGCGGCGGCTTGCCGTTGCCGCGTGCTTCGATGTCGGCGTTCTTGATGGTCGAGTTGACCATGCGCAGCGTGGAGAGCTTGCGCTCTTCCTTGGCCTTCATGGCCTCCTTGACCGCATTGTTGATGTCGTCGCGCAACATGATCGTGATCCTCTCAATCCATTGCGCCTGATCTAGGCCGTTTGCGGCAAAGAGGCCATACCGGGCCCACCGCGCTACGGTTCATTGTTTCCGATCCGGCCACTGAAACTGCGCAAAAATTACCATTTCCAGCTTAAGTCCCTGAAGCGACCTGTCAAATATGCAAAAACGCATGTAAATCGGCGCTCTCCCGCTTTGACGGCGGCGTCTGCCGGGACTATGAACCGGGCTCATGACACAACATGACAACGATACCGCCTGGCCGGACCACAAACCGACCGCGCTCCTCGTGCTCGCCGATGGCACGGTGCTCGAAGGCTTTGGTCTCGGCGCCGAAGGCTATGCCGTCGGTGAAGTCTGCTTCAACACCGCGATGACCGGCTATGAGGAGATCCTTACCGATCCCTCTTATGCCGGGCAGCTCATCACCTTCACCTTCCCGCATATCGGCAATGTCGGCACCAATGAGGACGACATCGAGACGGTGAACATGGCCGCGACCCCCGGCGCGCGCGGCGTGATCCTGCGCACCGCCATCACCGATCCCTCGAACTACCGCGCGACCAAGCACCTCGACCAGTGGCTGAAGGCGCGTGGCATCATCGGCCTCTCCGGCATCGACACCCGCGCGCTGACCGCGCTGATCCGCTCCAAGGGCATGCCTAACGCCGTGATCGCGCACGCCCAGGACGGCAAGTTCGACCTGCATGCGCTGAAGGAAGAAGCGCGCGAATGGCCGGGCCTCGAGGGCATGGACCTCGTGCCGATGGTCACCTCCGGCCAGCGCTTCACCTGGGACGAAACACCGTGGCTCTGGGAGAAGGGCTTTGGCCGGCAGGACAAGCCTGAGTTCAACGTCGTCGCCATCGACTATGGCATCAAGCGCAACATTTTGCGCCTGCTCGCCGGCGTCGGCTGCAAGGTGACGGTGGTGCCGGCGACGACCTCGTCCGAAGATATTCTGGCGATGAAGCCGGACGGCGTGTTCCTGTCGAACGGTCCAGGCGATCCGGCCGCAACCGGCAAATACGCGGTGCCGGTGATCAGGGACGTGATCAAGTCGGGCACGCCGACCTTCGGGATTTGTCTGGGCCACCAGATGCTCGGCCTCGCGGTCGGCGCCAAGACCAAGAAGATGCATCAGGGCCACCACGGCGCCAACCATCCGGTGAAGGACGAGACCACCGGCAAGGTCGAGATCACCTCGATGAACCACGGCTTTGCCGTGGACGAGAACACGCTGCCGAAGGGCGCGACGCAGACGCACATCTCGCTGTTCGACGGCTCCAATTGCGGCATCCAGCTCGACGGCAGGCCGGTGTTCTCGGTGCAGTATCACCCCGAGGCTTCGCCCGGCCCGCGCGACTCGCACTATCTGTTCCAGCGGTTTGCGGATCTGATGCGGCAAAAGAAGAGCGCGTAAGGCGCGCTCTCTTGAGCCTTCGCGACGTCAAAGCCCGGGCCTCGTCCCGGGCCTTTTCGTCAGGGGAACGTCGTCTCACGCCCCCCGTTGATCCCTGCTACGCTCATGCAGGAGCCTCGCCATGTCCGTCGTCCCTGACAACGTCCAGCCGCTCGCCATCGTGTTCGAAGACGATGGGCTCGTGCCGAACAACGTCCTTCCCTTCCTGGTCTACCAGCGCACGGTCACGCTCGATCCGAAGCGTCCTGAAGAGACGATCGAGCATTTGTTCGGCGCCAACGGCTGGGGCGGCACGTGGCGCAACGGCGTCTACGATTATCTGCACTATCATGGGACCGTGCATGAGGTGCTCGGCGTTGCGCGCGGCAGCGCCCGGGTTCGCTTCGGCGGCGATCATGGCCAGCAGCTCGAGATCAAGGCCGGCGATGTCGCGATCCTGCCCGCCGGCACCGGGCATCAATGCATCAAGGCAAGCGATGATTTTTGCGTGATCGGCGCCTATCCACCGGGCGCGAAGATGGAGATCACGCGGGCGACGCCGGAGAATCATGCCAAGGCGCTGAAGACGATTCCGAACGTCGCACGGCCGCCGGCCGATCCGGTGACGGGCAAGGACGGCGCGTTGATGCGGTTGTGGCGGTAGTCGGTCGAGAACGCCAGCTGGACACTTCGCCGTCGTCCCGGCCTAGTTGCGCAATTGCGCACGGGGGGCCGGGACGACGTTGTTGATGCAGTCCGACTACGCCTCGTTGCCGCCTTCCTGGCGAGTGGCTTCGAACAGGAACCAGGTGCGGCGCTCGGTCTCGTCGATGAAGACTTCGAGGATGCTGGCGCTGGCGACGTCGCCGGCGTCGTCGCAGACCTCGTGCGCCTTGCGCATCGCAGCCGCGACGTGCTTGTTGTCCTGCATCAGCTCGCGCAGCATCTCGCGCGGCGGGACGTAGTCCTCGTTGTTGTCCTTGATGGTCTGGAGTTTGGCGACCTGGCCGATCGACTTCAGCGTGGTGCCGCCGATCTTGCGGGCGCGCTCGGCAAGCTGGTCGGTGGTGGCGAAGATCTGGTCCGACTGCTCGTCGAGCAGCAGATGATAGTCGCGGAAATGCCGGCCGCTGATGTGCCAGTGGAAATTCTTGGTCTTCAGATACAGCGCGAACGCGTCGGCCAGAAGCACGTTGAGTGCCTCCGAGACCTTTTTGACCGCCGCCGCGGGCAGATCGGTGGGGGTGTCGAGGTCGGGCGAGACCTTGCTGGGGGCTTTGCTCACGGGAAACCTTCCTGTTAGGACGCGGACATTGACGGCGCGCCGTCGCACCCCTAACGCAAGGCGGGCAGCACGGTTCCAGGACAGGAACCGCTGGGCGGGATACCATGGACGATTGGATCGATTATTACAACTCGACGCATACGATCTATGTCAGCAAGCTGCATCGCGATTTGCACTTCCAGATCATCGCGCGGGACATCATCGGCTACATCACCTCGCCCGAGGCGACCGTGCTGGACTACGCCTGCGGCGAGGCGCTGTCGGCGAGCCAGGTGGCCGCGGCCTGCGGCAAGCTGATCCTGGCCGAGCCCGCGCCCGGCGTGCGCGGCCGGCTGATCGCGCGGTTTGCTCCGAACACAAAGATCCGCGTCCGTTCGCTCGACGACGTTCGCAAGATGCAGGAGCAGTCCATCGACCTCGTCGTGATGAACTCGGTCGCGCAATACATGACGGCGGAGGAACTCGATGCCGCGCTCGCCAATGTCCGGCGCATCTTGAAGCCGTCCGGCAAGCTGGTGCTCGGCGACATCCTCCTGCCCCATGTCGGCATGGGCCGGGACGTGACGGCGCTGCTCTCCTTCGGCCTGCGTCACGGCTTCCTGAAGGATGCGCTGGTCGGGCTGATCAGCACGGCGCTGTCAGATTACCGTCATCTGCGCGCGCGCATCGGGCTCAAGCGCTACAGCGAGGACGAGATCGCCGCCAAGCTGACGGCGGCCGGCTTCGCGGCCCAACGTGCCAACACCAATATCGGCCACAACCGCTGGCGCATGACCTTCATCGCCCGGCCACCCCTGGTTCGTTAAGCTTCCCAAGGTCCGCTAAGCTCGCTCGGTCCGTTAAGCTTAACAATTGGCTGAGGTGGCTTGTCGCATCCCGATCGGCAATGATCGCCGCGGCCCGGTGGCGGAAGCGTCTACGCGAGAGCAGTGCATCGCTCTTTATCCTGGTTCAAATCCAGGCCGGGTCTCCAGCCTTCGCTGGCTTTGCCTGCTTCAGCTGCCTCGACGGAGCCCGAAGGGCGAAGTCGGGTGCGGCTCGGCAGGCCACCCAAGACAAAAATCCTGAAAACAACCCCATGCACAGTAGCCGGTGGTTATCGGCGCGATGCTCGCTGAATGTCGCAAACGCGTTGACGCCACCGGCAAATCGCGTGTCGGCGCGCAACTCAGCCCACCTCGACCACTTCGCACTCGGGGAGCAGTTGAAGCCGGCCGGCGTCCTTGGCGGCGGAGTTGAGCACGGCGTCGAGCAGGCCGGGGAAACGCGCCTCCAGATCCTCGCGGCGGAGCCGCATGAAGCGGTTGGTGCCCGCCACGCGCGTCAGCATCAGGCCGCATTCGCGCAGCTTGGCGAAGTGATAGGCGAGGTTCGACTTGCCGGAGAGCCCATTGAAGTCGCCGCAGCAGAGTTCGCTGCTGACACGTTCCTGCTGGGCGAGCTGATACACGATCGCCAGCCGGGTCGGATCGCTCAGGCAATCCAGAACCAGTGGCAACTCGATCTGCTCGCGGGTGGGGTGGGGTGGGGTGCGGCTCATGACCCTGAAATCATAGCGATGTCGCCGCCATGTTCAATAGTTCTTGAACTAATTGACTCTGAAACAATCGTATTCGATAGTTCAATGAATATTGAACATAGGAATTGTTTCCAATGAGCTTGTTGTGGCTGGCCCTGGCGGCATTCGCGATCGGTACTGAAGGCTTTGTCATTGCTGGGCTTTTGCCGTCGATCGCCAGCGACCTCGCGATTTCAGTCTCGGCCGCCGGTCAATTGGTCACCGCCTACGCCCTCACCTATGCCGTCGGCTCGCCGATCCTGGCGGTCACGCTGAACAATATCGATCGCCGCACCGTGCTGGCGCTCGCGCTCTCAACCTTCATCGCCGGAAACCTCGCAGCGATGGTGGCGTCCAGCTACGTCCTCCTGCTGGCCTCGCGCATGCTCATGGCGCTGGGCTCGGGACTGTGCATGCCGACGGCGCTGGCAATCTCGGTCGCCGTCGCCTCGCCGGAGCGGCGCGGTCGTGCGGTGGCGCTGGTCACCTCGGGCCTCACGGTCGCGACCGTTATCGGCGTTCCCCTTGGCAATCTCGTCGGCAGCCTGTTCGGCTGGCGTGCGACCTTCGCCATGGTCGCAATGATCGGCACTGTTGCGCTCGCCGGCCTTCTGCTTGGACTGCCCCGCGGCCTGCCGCGCAACACGGCCTCGCTCAGCGAAAGGCTGGCGGTGGCACGTCACAGCAATGTCTTGATCGCGCTTGTGATCACGATTTTATGGGCGCTTGGCGGCTTCACCGTGTTCACCTATTTCGCGGTCCCGCTGCGCGGCCTCGGCTTCGACGCTTCGCAGATCAGCCTGGCACTGCTGGTGTTCGGCGGCGCGGCTGCAATCGGGAATATGCTCGGCGGCATCCTGGCCGACCGGCTAGGCACGCTCGCGACCGCAGCCCTCGGCCTCGCCGGCATGGCGAGCGCCCTGATCCTGCATTCGCTGGTCCTGAAACTGATGCCCGGACAGGCCCATTACGCGGTGCTTGGCGCGATCTTCCTCTGGGGTCTCTCGGGCTGGGCGTTCTATCCGGCGCAGATCGCCAGCATCATCCGGATCGAGCCGCAGGCCTCGATGATCGCGCTCTCGCTCAACGCCTCTGCCATGTATCTCGGCTTCGCCATCGGCGGGGCCCTGGGCGGGGCCGTACTGGCCACACTCTCGCCAAACGACCTCGGCTGGATCGGCGGAACGAGCGTTGCGGCCTCGCTTCTGGTGCATCTCGCCCGTGGCTGGCAGGCCCGGCCAAAACCCGTCAAAATTGCCGGTTGATGGGGCGTTTTTCGGGGTTTCGCCGCCCCGAAAACTGGTCTAAGACCCACCCGCGCGCGAGGGAAGACCCCGCGCTCTCGCACAAGGGGACGCGCGGCAAGCGCGCCCTTTTTTGTGCCCGAATTCCAGCCCGCGAGCGGTGATGCCTAAACGAACCGACATCTCGACCATCCTGATCATCGGCGCCGGTCCCATTGTGATCGGCCAGGCCTGCGAGTTCGACTATTCGGGCACGCAGGCGGTGAAGACGCTGAAGGAAGAGGGCTATCGCATCGTCCTCGTCAATTCCAATCCGGCCACCATCATGACCGACCCGGAATTGGCCGATGCAACCTATATCGAACCGATCACGCCCGAGATCGTCGCCAAGATCATCGAGAAGGAACGACACGTCATTCCGGGCGGCTTCGCGCTGCTGCCGACCATGGGCGGACAGACCGCGCTGAATTGCGCGCTGTCGCTGCGCCAGCAAGGCACGCTCGAAAAATTCCACGTCGAGATGATCGGCGCCACGGCAGACGCGATCGACAAGGCGGAAGACCGCCAGCTTTTCCGCGAGGCCATGACCAGGATCGGGCTTGAGACGCCGAAGTCGCGGCTTGCCAACGCCTCCGCCCTGAAGAAATCCTTCCGCGACAAATACCAGGCCGAACGCGCGAAGGCGTCCGGTGCAGCGCTCGAGGAGCTCGAGCGGCAGTGGACCCTCGGCGAAAGCGACCGCCGCAAGCGCTACCAGGAACATGCGCTGGGACAGGCGCTGATGGCGCTGTCCGAGATCGGCCTGCCCGCGATCATCCGTCCCTCCTTCACCATGGGCGGCACCGGCGGCGGCATTGCCTACAACAAGGAAGAATTCCTCGACATCATCGAGCGCGGCCTTGATGCGTCTCCGACCAACGAAGTGCTGATCGAAGAATCCGTGCTCGGCTGGAAAGAGTACGAGATGGAGGTGGTGCGCGACAAGAAGGACAATTGCATCATCGTCTGCTCGATCGAGAACCTCGATCCGATGGGCGTGCATACCGGCGACTCCATCACCGTGGCGCCGGCGCTGACGCTGACCGACAAGGAATACCAGATCATGCGCGACGCCTCGCTGGCGGTGCTGCGCGAGATCGGGGTGGAGACCGGCGGCTCCAACGTGCAGTTCGGCGTCAATCCGGAGGACGGTCGCATGGTCGTCATCGAGATGAATCCGCGCGTCTCGCGCTCCTCCGCGCTGGCCTCCAAGGCCACCGGCTTCCCGATCGCCAAGGTCGCAGCCAAGCTCGCGGTCGGTTACACGCTCGACGAGATCGCCAATGACATCACCGGCGGCGCGACGCCGGCCTCGTTCGAGCCGACCATCGACTACGTCGTCACCAAGGTGCCGCGTTTCGCCTTCGAGAAATTCCCGGGCGCCTCGACCACGCTGACCACGTCGATGAAGTCGGTCGGCGAGGTCATGGCGATCGGCCGCACGTTCCAGGAGAGCCTGCAGAAGGCGTTGCGCGGGCTCGAGACCGGGCTGACCGGCCTCGACGAGATCGAGATCGAAGGTCTCGGCCGAGACGACGACAAGAACGCGATCCGCGCCGCGCTCGGCACGCCGACGCCGAACCGCCTGCTCCAGGTCGCGCAAGCCATGCGGCTCGGCTGGTCGAACGAGGACATCTTCAACTCCTGCAAGATTGATCCGTGGTTCCTCAGCGAGCTGCGCGGCATCGTCGACATGGAAGAGAAGGTCAGGAAGCACGGCCTGCCGGGCAACGCCTTCGCCATGCGCACGCTCAAGACCATGGGCTTCTCGGACGCACGGCTTGCGGTGCTGGTGGCGACAACGGAGGCCGAGGTGACGGCCAAGCGCCACGCGCTCAACGTCCGCCCCGTCTACAAGCGCATCGACACCTGCGCCGCCGAATTCGCCTCTCCCACAGCCTATATGTATTCGACCTATGAGGCGCCGTTCGCGGGCGCGCCTGCGGACGAGAGCACGCCATCTGACAAGAAGAAGGTCATCATCCTGGGCGGCGGGCCCAACCGCATCGGCCAGGGCATCGAGTTCGACTATTGCTGCTGTCACGCCTGCTTCGCGCTGCACGATGCCGGCTACGAATCCATCATGGTCAACTGCAACCCGGAAACGGTGTCGACCGACTACGACACCGCCGACCGGCTCTATTTCGAGCCGCTCACCGCCGAGGACGTGCTGGAAATCATCGCGAAGGAGCGCACGAACGGCACGCTGCACGGCGTGATCGTCCAGTTCGGTGGCCAGACCCCGCTGAAACTCGCGCGTGCGCTGGAAGCCGCCGAAGTGCCGATCCTCGGCACCTCGCCCGACGCGATCGACCTTGCGGAGGACCGCGACCGCTTCAAGCGCGTGCTCGACAAGTTGCGGCTCAAGCAGCCGAAGAACGGCATCGCCTATTCGGTCGAGCAGGCCCGCCTGGTCGCAACCGATCTCGGCCTGCCGCTGGTGGTGCGCCCGTCCTACGTGCTCGGCGGCCGCGCGATGCAGATCATCCGGGAGGAGAACCAGCTCAGCGACTATCTGCTCGGCACCCTGCCGGAGCTGGTGCCGGCCGACGTCAAGGCGCGCTACCCGAACGACAAGACCGGGCAGATCAACACCGTGCTCGGCAAGAACCCGCTGCTGTTCGACCGCTATCTGTCCGACGCCACCGAGATCGACGTCGATTGCCTCTGCGACGGCAAGGACACCTTCATCGTCGGCATCATGGAGCACATCGAGGAAGCCGGCATCCATTCCGGCGATAGCGCCTGCTCGCTGCCGCCGCACTCGCTCGACGCCAAGATGATTGAGGAGCTGGAGCGGCAGACGCGCGAGCTGGCGCTCGGCCTCGACGTCGTCGGCCTGATGAACGTGCAATACGCGATCAAGGACGGCGAGATCTACGTGCTCGAAGTCAATCCGCGCGCCTCGCGCACGGTACCGTTCGTCGCCAAGGTGGTCGGCACGCCGGTCGCGAAGATTGCCGCGCGCATCATGGCCGGCGAGAAGCTCGCCGACTTCAAATTGAAGAAGGCGGACTTCAAGCATGTTGGCGTGAAGGAATCGGTGTTTCCGTTCGCCCGTTTCCCCGGCGTCGACACGGTACTGGGTCCGGAGATGCGCTCGACCGGCGAGGTCATGGGCATCGACCGCTCCTTCGCGGTGGCGTTTGCCAAGAGCCAGCTCGGCGGCGGCACGCGGGTGCCACGCAAGGGCACGGTGTTCGTCTCGGTGCGCGAGAGCGACAAGACGCGCATCGCCGAGGCCGTTCGCGAGTTGCACTCGCTCGGCTTCAAGGTGCTGGCGACCTCGGGCACGGCGCGCTTCCTGACCGACGAGGGCATCCCGACCGAGAGGGTCAATAAGGTGCTGGAAGGGCGGCCGCATATCGTCGACGCCATCACCAACGGCGACGTCCAGCTGGTCTTCAACACCACCGAAGGCCCGCAGGCGCTGGCCGACAGTCGATCGCTGCGGCGCGCGGCCCTCTTGCATAAAGTGCCGTATTACACCACTCTTTCCGGGGCCGTGGCGGCCGCGCAGGGCATCCGCGCCTATCTGGGCGGGGACCTTGAGGTTCGGACCCTGCAGAGCTACTTTTCAGACACCTGATCATTAGCGGCGGCAAGCCTCTGCTAAATGACTGGCAATGAAGCCACAATGGCCGGAGGAACTGTCCGGTCATGTGGTAGTTCTGTTCCGTTGCCAAGCCCATATCTGTCGACGTCCGGCGGCCCCTGTATCGGCCTCCGGAAGGACTGACGAATCAAGATTGTGGCGCCCATTCGCGTTATGGGGCGCACGATCGAAGGACGAGAGAGAAGATGGAAAAGGTTCCGATGACTGCGGGCGGCTTTGCCGCGCTCGGGGAAGAATTGAAGAAGCGCCAGTCGGAGGACCGTCCGCGCATCATCGAGCATATCGCGGAGGCGCGCTCGCACGGCGACCTGTCGGAGAACGCGGAATATCATGCCGCGAAGGAAGAGCAGTCCCACAATGAGGGCCGCATCGCCGAGCTCGAGGACAAGCTCGCGCGCGCCGACATCATCGACATTTCCAAGCTCTCCGGCGACACCATCAAGTTCGGCGCCACCGTGACGCTGGTCGACGAGGACACCGAGAAAAAGGCGGTGTGGCAGATCGTCGGCGAGGTCGAGGCCGACGCCAAGAAGGGCCGCATCTCTATCACCTCACCGCTGGCGCGCGCGTTGATCGGCAAGAAGAAGGGTTCGACCGTCGAGGTCAACGCACCCGGCGGCGCCAAGGCGTATGAGATCACCAAGGTGGAGTGGCGGTAGGGATTTGCCGCTGCGCGTGATGATGTTCTGAAAAGGCCGCGCTCAGCGCGGCCTTTTTGTTTCTGCGTGTTGCTGTCGTGAGGTGGCGTGTGCTCGCACCGTTCGTCATTGCGGGCGCTGCGAAGCAATCCAGAGTGTCTCCGCGGAAAGATTCTGGATTGCTTCGCTGCGCTCGCAATGATGGAGAAGACGGAGGGAGCGCCGGAGAACGCTACCTCCGCCCCTTCACGTCCAGCGGCACGGCCGCCTCGTATTTCGAGTTATGCAGCACCAGCGACGTCCGCACGTTGCGAACATGGGGCGCGGCGGTCAGGTGGGTGACGAAATCCTGGAAGGTCGCCATGTCCGGAGCCACGCATTTCAGGATGAAGTCGACCTCGCCGGAGAGCATCCAGCATTCCCGGACCAGCGGCTCAGCGCGGACGAACTCCTCGAAGGCGCGCAAATCCGCTTCCGCCTGGCTGGACAGGTGCACCGCGGCGAACACCGTAACGTCGAAACCGAGCTTCCGCGCATCCAGAAGCCCGCGGTAGCCGTGGATGTAGCCCTCCTCCTCCAGCGCCCGGACCCGGCGCAGGCAGGGCGGGGGTGAAATACCGACCCGTTTGGCGAGCTCGACATTGGTGATTCGGCCGTCGGCCTGGATCTCGGCGAGAATTTTGAAGTCGATCTCGTCTAGGTTCCGCGACACGTGATTGGAACTCCTGGCCTTGCGGCGGTATCTGGTGGGTTTGTCGCAATCCTCATAGCCCAGTCCGAGCCAAATGAGCAATTTTATTGCGCGCGCAGCGCAATCGACTTTTGTTCCTTGTTGGAAAAATCCGCCGACAGGGAATGCAATTCTTGCATAGCTCACCAGAAGGCTTAGATTAGCTCTGATATTTCAGCGCCTCGCGAGGCCTCCTGGCTCCTTCCGCGCCCGCGCTGCAATCCCCCGTGAAAGGCGTCCGTGAATATGTCCGCCCCTGTACATGCAAAGGTCGTCATCATTGGCTCCGGGCCCGCCGGCTACACCGCGGCGATCTACGCCGCGCGCGCGATGCTCGAGCCGATCCTGATCCAGGGCATCCAGCCGGGCGGCCAGCTCACCATCACCGCCGACGTCGAGAACTATCCGGGCTTCGCCGACGTGATCCAGGGCCCCTGGCTGATGGAGCAGATGGAGAAGCAGGCGCTGCACGTGGGCACCCAAATCAAGACCGATCTGGTGGTCAAGCTCGACACCTTGCAGCGGCCGTTCCGCCTCACCTGCGATTCCGGCGACGTCTATCTCGCCGAGACCGTGATTCTCGCCACCGGCGCGCAGGCGCGCTGGCTCGGCATTGGCTCCGAGGAGACCTTCAAGGGCTTCGGCGTCTCGGCCTGCGCGACCTGCGACGGCTTCTTCTACCGCGGCAAGGAAGTGATCGTGGTCGGCGGCGGCAATACCGCGGTCGAGGAAGCACTGTTCCTGACCAATTTTGCATCGACCGTGACGGTGGTTCACCGCCGCGACCATTTCCGCGCCGAGCGCATCCTGCAGGACCGCCTGTTCAAGCATCCCAAGATCAAGGTGGTCTGGGAGAGCGCCATCGACGAGATCTGCGGCGAGGCTAATCCGGGCAAGGTCACCCATGTCCGCCTCAAGAACGTCAAGACCGGCGCACTCACCAAGCTGAAGGCCGACGGCGTCTTCATCGCCATCGGCCATGCGCCCGCGACCGAGCTCGTGAAAGATCAGGTCAAGCTGAAACCGTCGGGCTATGTCGAGGTCGCCCCGAACTCGACCGCGACCTCCGTGCCCGGCCTGTTCGCCGCCGGCGACGTCGCCGACGAGACCTACCGCCAGGCCGTGACGGCCGCCGGCCTCGGCTGCATGGCAGCGCTCGAAGCCGAACGATTCTTGGCCTTGCGCGCCAGCGAGCGCGCGGCAGCGGAATAACGATCATGGCTCGAACACGCGACGGATTTACGGATATGGATTGGGACAAGCTGAAGGTGTTTCACGCGGCGGCGGAAGCGGGCAGCTTCACGCATGCGGGAGAGCAGCTTGGCCTGTCGCAATCGGCGGTATCACGCCAGGTCTCGGCGCTGGAGCAGGAGCTTTCAGTCTCGCTGTTCCACCGCCACGCCCGCGGCCTCATCCTCACCGAGCAGGGCGACCTCCTGTTCCGCACCGCGCATGACGTGTTCATGCAGCTCCAGGCGGCGCGCGCGAAACTGACCGACAGCCGCGAGCGGCCGAGCGGCGATCTCAAGATCACCACCACGCCCGGCGTCGGCATCAACTGGCTGATCCCGCGGCTCGGCGAATTCACCGCGCTCTATCCCGAAATCCGGATCTCGCTGATCGTCACCGACGAGGAGCTGGATCTTTCGATGCGCGAGGCCGACGTCGCGATCCGCACCCGCAAGCCGACGCAGCCAGATCTCATCCAGCGCAAGCTCTTCGCGATGGGCTTCCACGCCTATTGCTCGCCGGACTACATCAAGCGCTTCGGCACGCCGCGAACTCTGGAAGAGCTCGACGCTCACCGCATCATCACGCTCAGCGACGGCAGCTTCGCGCCGCATCTGCAGAACCGCAACTGGCTGGTCGAAGCCGGCCGCAACGGCTCGGGTCCGCGCGAGGCCTATTTCAAGGTCAACAATATCCTCGGCCTGGTGCGCGCCTGCCAGCAGGGCCTCGGCATCGCGGCACTTCCGGATTACCTGATCGAAGAACAGAGCCGCCTCGTACAACTGTTCGGCGAATTGGATTCGATTCAGCTCGATACGTATTTTGTCTATCCGGAAGAGTTGAAGACGGTCGCCCGCGTGCAGGTATTCCGCGACTTCGTGGTGAGCAAGGCGCAGCGCTGGCCGTCCTGATTTCCGCATGTCTGACATGCGGCTTGGACGGTTGCTGCATGGTGCGGGTCAAGCCCATAATGTTTCCACGCTGAGCCTTCGCGTTGCGCATTTGTCCCCCTCCTCCAGTGGCGCGAGAGTTCAGTAATCCCTCTTGGAAGGTGATTGTGTCGGCCTCACGTGGCCAATACCTTAAGCCGGGCCTTCGGGTCCGGCTTTTTTTCTGTCCAATTAGGCTTTCGCTTTCCGCGTGTATTGACAGTTTTGGGCATACCCCGCATCATTTCCAAATGATCACGAAGTCGTGCGCAATCGTCTCGAAAAAAGGTCCCCATCCGGGGACCTCGGATTTTTGCGCGCGCTAAATACGCTTCGTCATCGCGAGCCAAATCCCGAAAACCCCGCCGCCTGGACGGGGTTTTTTCATGTGCCCTCCGTCTCAGGTTTTTCCCGAGAAGGAGACAAGACATGACTGATTTGCGAACACACATGCGTGGGCTCTGGCTGCCGCTGGTGACGCCGTTTCGCGACGGCCGTCTCGACGAGACGTCGCTGCGGCGGCTGACGCGGCACTACTGCACACAGACCGTCGACGGCTTCATCCTGGGGGCAACCTCCGGCGAAGGCATGACGCTGCGGGACGCCGAGCTCGAACACCTCGTCGCCATCGTCCGCGACGAGATGGCTGCCGGCCACCGCACTGTGCCGATCGGCCTCGGCCTCTCCGGCGCCGACACGTCGCGGCTGAAGGACCGTCTCGACGAGACCGCGGACTGGCCGATCGACTTCTATCTGATCGCGAGCCCCTATTACGTGCGGCCGTCGCAGCGCGGACTGCTGGCGCATTTCGAGGCGCTGGCCGATCACGCCGCCTGGCCGCTCGCGCTCTACAACATTCCCTATCGCTGCGCGGTCAACATCACCAACCAAACGATGCTGCGGCTTGCCGAGCATCCCAACATCCTGGGCCTGAAGGATTGCGGCGCGAGCCGCGAGCAATCGATCGCGCTGTTGCGCGACAGGCCGACGGGCTTTCGCATGCTCACCGGCGAGGACGCCAATTATCACGAGGCGCTCAGCGACGGCGCCGACGGCGGCATCGTGCTGTCCGCCCATGTCGAGACTGCGACGTTCGCCGCCGTCTACGCCGAACTGAAGCGCGGCAACCACGATGCGGCACTGGCGCACTGGCATGAGGTTTCCGAGTTGACGCGCCTGTTGTTCGCCGAGCCGAGTCCGGCGCCGGCGAAGTACTGGCTGTGGCGATGCGGCCTGATCGACAGCCCCGAAGTGCGCCTGCCGATGGTGGAAGTGAGCAGCGAGCTCGCCGCCGCCCTCGATCGCGAGATCGAGCGGCGGATGCAGGTCGCGGCGTAGACCATGTCCCATCATCCCACGCAGCTTGCGACTCAGGTCGATGAGATCAGGCGCCGGCATAGCGCGTGGTGTTAGCGGCTGCGCAGATTCTTCACCCTCCCCCTCCAGGGGAGGGTGAGAAGCGCCCTTGGTTAACCGCACACCAACTCCCTTCGCTATCGCCGCATGGTGCATCCACGGCTCGTTTACACAATGGCGCCTATCGTTCTGCCGCAAAGTCTTCAAACAGGGGGAATGACCATGGGGCAAATTGTTCGCCCGACGGCTGCGAAAGACTTCGCGCCCGCCGATCTTTTGCAGGGAATCCTCGTGGTGTCGTCGTTCGGCTTCTGGGCCGTGATGCTCGGCCTGATGCCGGTGCTGCTGTTTCGGGTCTGGTTCGCCGGCTGACGAGAGACCGCGGGGATGGTTAATCCGCGGTGGCAAATGCGCTCAAAATGCGAGCGCGGCTGCCGCCCGGAATCTTAAAACATCCCGCGTATCGTTCACCCCATAAGCGAAGAAATCGCGGGGGCGATCTTGAACAATCAGAATGACGCGGCGTCGCATTACGACGCCGGACAACAGGGCTTTAGCACCGGGGACATTCTCTGGGCCGCCGGCATCTGGTCGGTGATCCTGACGCTGTCGCCGGTCATCGTGTTCTACATGCTGATGGTGGCGTAACTCATCGCCAACCGTCTCCAGAAACGCAAAACGCGCGGACATCCGCGCGTTTTTCGTCCGGGGAAGGATTGATGAAATTATGCGGCCTGCTTGTGCATTGCGCCGGAAGCCGACGCCGTGCCACGAATAGCTTTCACTGAACGCTCGATCGCCGCCCACAGCCTTGCAATTTCCTGAGCTGCACGGCTCTCGGCCTGATACTCGCGCGCGCCTTCGCCGTGGCTGAGTGCCATCAACAAATCAGAACGGTTGGTGATCTGGCCGCCCCACACCGGAGCGCGGAATTTCGCCAGCGCCTCGCGGGCGATGGTGACGATCGGGCTTTCGGACTCGTCGCGACGCGCCGGCGCACCATTGAGAACGACCGCATAGGGCTTGCGCGCCGCACGGCACATCTGAATGGTTTCCTGCACGGCGTTGACGTCGAACACGCCGGGACGCGCCGGAATGACCACCATCGTCGCGTTACGGATCGCGTCGTCGACCACGGCCGACAGATTCGGCGGCGTGTCGATCAACACCCATTCGTAACCGTCGCGCTTGGCAGCGGAGACGATGCCGCTGACCGAGTTCACGGCCGCCTTGATCGGCGGCTCGTTGGTGCCACGCAGCTTGTGCCACAGCGTCAGCGAGCCCTGCGGATCGGCATCGACGAGCAGAATAGGCTTTGTCGCCTTGATCTGCGCGGCGAGATGTGCGGCCAGGGTACTCTTGCCCGAGCCGCCTTTACGCGATGCAAAAACGATAACGTTCATACCTCTAGCCTCCAGATTGACCCCAGGCGGCAAAAATGAATCACTGCGGCGATTCGTGAAAGAAAAATTTATCAGGAGTTGCGCCGCCGCCACGAAATAGCAAGGCGTGTTGGCTTTTGAGTCACACTGCGTCGCGCGACGACAGAAGCGAACCCTCATGAAGCGCCTGTCGCCCCGGCAATCGAGCGTTTTCTAGGCAGTTTCAAGGGATTGAGTGGAATACAACCTCGCCGCGTAAAACCTTAAGCCGTTCTTTTCCATCGGCCGCGTTCGTAATTTTCGCAGGCGTCCCGCGCCAGCACGCGAACAAAAGGAGTCCGGAGGCTTTCGCGTGGCTGATGCCCCTTGAGTCATTTTGACGCGAGGAGCGACATGACGGTTTCTTGAAGGGAACGCGGGAGCGAACGCCTAGCCGTCGTCGGTCTTTTTCTTCTTGGTCGGCTTCGGCTTGGTGCTCTTCATCGCCGTGTGCGGCTTGATGTTGGTCGGCGCACCGGCGCGGACCTGGCTTGGCCCCGGCCCCCGGCGGAAGTACGCCGCGCATGGCGGCGACAGCTGCGCCTTCTTCTGGATCATGCAGGCGGTGATGGCATCGACGTTCGGAACGAACTCGCCGCACAGCCGCATCGCATCGGGCGTGCAGGCCTGCTGCTGCTCGGGCGTGTAGGCTAAGCCTGTGCCCGGCTGGACCAGAACGGCCAGGGCGAGCGAGAGGCTTGCGGCAGCCAAGGACTTCTTCAAGCAAAACGCCGGCATCGATCCCCCCTCCAAATGTCGAGTCGGGGGATAGTGGGTGAACGGGCGTTCGTTGGCAACGAGGCGTGAAGCGAAAACGACCACCTGTGCGCTCCCGGCAACAGGCCGGCCGGCGCCGGATCGACCGGACGGCTAACCCTTGGAGGCGCTGGTGGTTCGGCCCGGGCCAGAGCCGACCGTCCGGCAAAAACTTGTGAAAACAACCCCATGCACAGTAGCCAGGCCCCGGCGGGTTTTGCGGATTTTACGAATTCCCTTTGACACGTCGGGCAAAACAGCGGCATAATGTGACGATCGATGAGCGCGTGGGGTGGTCGGCCTGTCTCCCCGTGAGGGGAGGACCGCATGGCCACAATGTTGATCGTCGCGCCGGTCTTTGCCCTGATCGCGGCCGGCTATGCCGCCGTGCTGTTTCGCTTCGTCTCCGAGAGCGCGCACAAGGGCATCTCCGAATTCGCCTTCAGCATCGCGATCCCGGCGCTGCTGTTCCGCACCATCGTCGTCTCGGAGTTCCCCGATGTCAGCCCCTACAGGATGTGGGGCGCCTATTACGGCGCGCTCGCCCTCACCTGGATCGCGGCGCTGGCGATCTCGGCGCTGCTGCGCGAACGGCGCGAGGACCGCGAGGACGGCGTCGTGTTCGCGATCGGCTCGGTCTACGGCAACATCGTGATGCTCGGCATTCCCTTGACGCTCTCGGCGCTGGGCAACGAGGCCGCCGGGCCGATGGCGCTGATCCTGTCGGTGAACACGCCGCTGCTCTGGCTCTGCGGCATCCTTCAGATGGAGCTGGTCAACCGCAAGCGAACCGGCTCGCCTCTGTCGGTGATCGCCCCGGTGCTCACGGATCTCGCGCGCAATCCACTGATGCTCGCGATCGGCTTCGGCGTCATCTGGCGCTTCACCGGTCTCGGCCTCAACCCCGTGGTCGACAGGACGGTCGAACTGCTCGCGCAGGCGGGCTCACCGGCGGCGCTGATCGCGCTGGGCATCACCCTGTTCCGCTTCGAGATCAAGGGCGAGATGCTGAGCGTCGTCGTGATGAGCGCACTCAAGCTGCTGGCGATGCCGGCGGTGGCGTTCGTGCTGGCAAAACTGCTGAACCTGCCGCCGACCGCGGCCGGCGTGATCGTGCTGTTCGCGGCGATGCCGACCGGCGCGAACGCCTATATTTTCGCAGTGCAGTATCAGCGGCTGGTGAATCCGGTGTCGGGCGCGGTTGCGCTGGGGACGTTGCTGGGAGCGGCGACGTTGCCGGTGGTGGTGGCGATCGTGACGAAGCAGCCGTGACGCGA
Organism: uncultured Alphaproteobacteria bacterium; assembly: GCA_963819355.1. GTDB lineage: Bacteria > Pseudomonadota > Alphaproteobacteria > Rhizobiales > Xanthobacteraceae > Bradyrhizobium. Next base: position 58,845 of record CAWFVZ010000040.1, read on the forward strand.
CGGCGACCAAGGCACTGCCACCCCCGCCGCCGCCGGTCGCGACCTGGACGGGCTTCTACCTCGGCATCAACGGGGGATGGGGATGGGCACCACCGACCATACGGATCCGTTCGGCGCGACCTGCTTCACCACGCTCAGGAACTTCGGCACCGATCGCGTTCGCGTCGGCTTCGACGTCAATGGCTGGCTGCTCTTTGGCACGGCCGGTGTCGGATACGGCCAGGTCAACTCGGGGCAAAAATCCATGCGGCCTCACGCCGTTCGGCGGGTCCAGCTGCGGCGAGTCATGGCGCGCCGGTTGGGTCGCCGGCGCCGGCGTCGAGAAGATGTTCGCGCCGCACTGGTCGGCCAAGGTCGAGTACCTGCACTACGATCTCGGCAACAAGGTCGGCTACACGCCGACGATCATCGGCGGCGCTGTCAACGTCAACGTGCTCGAGCGCGGCGACATGGTGCGGGCCGGCATCAACTACAAATTCGATTGGGCGGTTGGACCGGTCGTTGCGCGGTACTGACGGGATCGCGATGCGAGGTGACAAGAGCCCCGGCTAGGCCGGGGCTCTTTGCGTTTTCCTCGCAGGAGTGCGGCGCGGGGTTTCGTGCACTGTCAACGTAACCCGAAGTAAGCCTTAGTCAGTCATCCGCGCTCTACGGTAGAGAGCGTGCATGATCCTAACTCATTGACTTATCACGTGGTCGAATCCGGCGTGTAGCTGACGTTAGTTACTAAATCGGCTTACGAATGAATCCGCGCGCTGATTTTGCAGGCTTCTCAAAGCGGTGCGGGTATGGCGGACGAACAAAAATGCTTCAGCGCTCTCCTGCATAGAGCGTGCAAGCAAGCGGATCGTCATAAACTATTGAATTTGCCGTCATTCGTTTTTGTGGCCAATCTTCGTTGCGTGTCAGTCGAACAATGCGGTCAATCAGGACGTATCGCTCGACTTCCACACCCAATTGAGGAAACATCATGCGGCATCCACAACGGCTCGACATAAGGTTTCTTGGCACTCGAATCCGCGCTGAAGGCGTTCTTGGAATTCTTGGGGCGATCGTTATCATCGCAGTTTTTATATCAATCTATTTTAGAACTTGAGCATCCAGATGAAGAAATCGTCCTGCATTCTGTCGATAGGCGCGGACGCGAGCGCAGATTTGATTTGAAGGGTGCCCCGATGATCATGAAAGAGCTGGCCGTTTATGCCGATACCTCTGTGGACAGACTGACTGGGGCTAACCTTCCTGATCAGGGCCCCGTTGCTATTTGCGACATAAATGGATTGCCGTGGTCCCCGGCCGAATTCCGAAGAAAATGGCGTCTGGTTGCGACGCAAGCTGGAATTCCGAAGAAGGTTATGAACATGGATAGCGGGAAGGTAGCTCCGAGATTACGGTGACACTGCTGGACTGCACCAATTCATGTTGCCGGACGGCAACGGAGGCACGCCCGACAGATCGAAGGCGGAGTTTCGTGCCCTGTCACCTAAGCTAACTGCGATCAGGACGACCTTTCCCGAGCCGGCCGCCGAGGGCGCCCCAGACAAGCAGCAGGCCAAAGAGAGTGAATAAGGACGTAGCTCCCGACTCCAAGAGCGTATGAAAACGGCGTCTCGTCATAAGACGACAGCCGTGGCTCACCCCTTCTCGGGATTTTCCAAACCTTGCCCTCATCAAGCCAGAGCTGCAGTTTGCCGCCCGCGCTGAATGCGAGCACTAGTCCGACGATGCCTGCAGCGATCCTTTTCCAGAGCATGGCCCACCGTTCCAGAGACTCTTGAGCCTCTGTTAAGCCGCTGTGTTCGGCTGCTACCCGGTGATGTCCGCTTAAGTCTTCGCCGGCGTTGGTACAGTTGGGTGGGCTCGAACCACCGACCTCCTGTTCCACAGACAGGCGCTCTAACCAACTGAGCTACAACTGCATCCTTGCGAGCCGCCCTTTGGGCGCCCTGAGAGGGCTGGTGCCGAGGGGGGCTGGACGGGGCGGAAACTAGGTGCAACGGCCGTTTTTGGCAAGGCCGCAATCCCTTCGAATCGCCCTTCAGACGAGGTTATTTCCAAAGCAAAACCCGGGCTCCAGGCCCGGGTTTCTATTGTTTGGGCATGATCTTATCGGAAAACCGCTACACGCTTTTCCGGATCATGCCACAGCCCGGTCGCTCAGGCGGCGGGCGGGTAAAGCTTCGCGGCAGAGGCCTTGATCGGCTCGGCGGCGGCAGTGGCAGCCCGATGGGCGATCTCGGCGAGCTCCTTGGCCTGGGCCTGGAAGGTCTCGAGCTGCGTCTTGGAATGGCCGGTCCACAGCGCGAACGCATCCGACGGTGACTTCACGCTGAACAGCTCCTGGGTGAAGTCGAGATGGGCCGTGGTGTTGGCCTTCACGAATTCCATCAGCTTGGCGGTGTACTCGCTCGCGCCCTTGCTGGCGGAGGAGAACACGGCCTCGATGGTGCCGTTGTGGGTTTCGGCGGCGTCCTTGAACTTGGCATAGCTCTCGCGGGCCTGCGAAACGCCCTTTTCGGCGAACGCACGCATCTGCTCCGGAACCTCGAATGGAATGACGGAGGCAGAAAATGGATCAGTCGCACCTGTCATGGTTGTCCCTCACGATAATGGAAAATGGAGTGAGCCTTCTGGCGCGCCCGCCGGGCCCCGATCCAGGCCTCAATTCAGCGGGTACGAAGAGCCCGGATACGCGAAACGAAAACGAGATGGCTCGCCCCAACGCCCGTAGTATTGCGGCCTAACATGTCAACATTGTGCAACGCAACGCGATCCCGGGATGCGGCGCGAAATTTAATCCCGGTGAGGGTGAGGTTCCCCGGTGGGGGAACCGGGGGTTGAGGTAGTTGGGTGCTGAATGCACGACATCACCCGACATGCCCTTCCGTCATTCCGGGGCCCGAGCGGAAGCGAGGGAGCCCGGAATCCATCGGGCCGCAGAGCCCGTGTGGAAGGACTCCGGGCTCGCGACTTGGTCGCGCCCCGGAATGACGTCGCGAATCCTGCGGATGCGCCCGCGGTGCGGCTTGCGGGGCCGACGGGATTAAGGTTATCGCGGCATTAGGACACCCCCTCTAGGCTTCGGCCGTGGACCTGCCCGCGCCCGCGCGATAACCCTTTCTTAAGGCTGCCATTCCCGGCGGCCGCCGCACGAGACGCATGACAGCTAAAGCAAGCCGGTTGGATGAGTAGTTCGGATTTCCAGTTGCGAGGCGTCGGCGATCCGCGGCTGGCCGTGCATGCGACCTCTCCGCTGCCGGTTTGGCTCTGGTCGCTCGACGGCACGCGCGTGCTGTGGGCCAATGCGGTCGGCGCCAAATTCTTCGGCGCGGCCAACGCGGCTGCGCTGGCGCAAAAGACCTTCGGACCCGCCGACAGCCATCGCCGCCAGGTCGCCCGACTTGCCCGCCGGCTGGCCGCGGGCGGCGCGGTCAGGCTTGAGCGGCTGCGCGGCTTCGGTGCGACGCTCGGCACGCTGATGACCTGCGCCTGCGCGCGGCTCGAATTTGCCGATGGCGGACATTTTACCGAAGCAAGGTCTGGCGTGCTCGTCACCGCGATGAGTGCTGCCGGCCGCGTGATGCCGCTGGTCGAGCGGCTGTATCATCTGGTCGAAGGCGCAGAGGTGCCGATGGCGGCATTTGCGCCCGACGGCCGTTTCATCGGCGCGAGCGAGGCGGCGCGCCCGCTGCTCGGCTTCCGCGATCTCGGCGAGGCAGGCCTCGACCAGGCGCGCAGCGATGCGCTCGCCTACGGCCGCATCAAACTGCCGATCGGCATCGGCAACATGGTGCTGCAACGGGTCGGCACTGGCTGCGACATCGGTCTCGTCGCGTTGATCGAGCCCATCGCCGCGCAGGCCGCGCCTGCCAAGGCCACGGCTGAGAGCACGCCGGACATCGCGGCTGAAGCGCCGGTTCAGCCCGCGCGACACGCCGTCGAGACGCCGGCGCCAGCGGAGACCGTCACGGACGCAGCGCCAGTGCAGGAACCAATCCAGGAGCCAATCCAGGAACCGTTCCAGGAACCGTTCCAGGACAATTTCGAAGCGGCGAGCGACGCTCCGGCCAAAACTCCGGTTGAAAACCCGCCTGAGGCCATTGTGCCGCCGCAGGCCGAGCCGATCACATCAGGCATGGTCGAGCCGCCATCTGCACACGCGGAGCCGCCCGCACCGCGCCAGCATCCGCTGCGTTTCCTCTGGCAGATGGATGCGGAAGGCCGCTTTGTGCTCGGCTCCGGCGAGTTCACCAGCCTGATCGGCGCGCGCACGTCGGCCGGCTTCGGCCGGCCCTGGCGTGAGATCGCCGACGAGTTTGCGCTCGATCCGGATGGCCGCGTCGCGCGGGCGCTGGCGAGCCACGACACCTGGGCCGGCATCACCGTGAACTGGCCGGCCGATGGCGGCGAGCATCTGCCGATCGAGCTTGCGGGCCTGCCGGTCTACGACCGCGAGCGCAATTTCGCGGGCTTCAAGGGTTTTGGCGTCTGCCGCGATCTCGACGGCCTCAACCGGCTCGATGCGCTCAGGCGCTATGAGCTGTTCGCCGAGCCGACGACACCGCAGAGCCTGTCGGACGACGTGGTCGAGCCTGAGCCCGAAGCGGAGGCGCCGCCTCCGCCGATCGAGCCGCCGCCGACAATCGAGCCTGAACCTGAACTGCCCGAACCCGTCAACGAAGCGAATTCACATCCAACCGGTCTGGAAACATCCGTGGAAACGCCTCCCAATGTCGTGCCGTTCCGCCCGCCCGGCGATCCCCGGGCGCCGACGCTGACGCCGATCGAGAACAGCGCGTTCAACGAGCTGGCCCGGCAATTGTCCGAGCGGCTCGAACGCGAAAAGGAAACGATAGCCTCGTCCGAGCCGCTGACGACCGAGCTCGCGCCCGCTGAGCCTGAGGCGCTGCATGCGACGGCGGGATGGCTGACCGAGCCCGCGCCGCCGCCGCGCGGCGACAGCGCGCGCGACCGCACGCTGCTCGATTTGCTGCCGACCGGCATCCTGATCTATCGCCTCGACCGCCTGCTCTATGCCAACCCCGCCTTCCTGGCGCGCATGGGCTATGCCGGCCTCGGCGCGCTGGAAGACGCCGGCGGGCTCGACGCGCTCTATGTCGAGCCGGGCGTGTCCACCGCCAGCAGCACGTCGCAGGCCGGCACGCCGGTGACGATCAGCGCCAGCGTCGCCAATGGCGAGCAGCCGCTTGCGATCACTGAAGCGCATCTGCACTCGATCGATTGGAACGGCGAGAGCGCGCACGCGCTGATTTGCGCGCTGCCGCAGGCCGCGCCGGTCGTCGTGGCATCCGTGATGACAGAGCCGGTGGTGGTGATCCCCGATCTGCCGGAGCCGGAGGCCGAGCTCGAGGCCGGCGATGCCGACGCCGAGGATCTGGCAGCGATCCTCGACACCACGGCCGAGGGCATCGTCATGTTCGATGCCGAAGGCAACATCCACGCCTGCAACCGCAGCGCCGAGGCGCTGTTCGGCTATGACGGCGAGGCGCTGATGCAGCAGAACCTGCTGACGCTGTTCGCGCCCGAGAGCCAGCATGTCGTCATCGACTATCTCGAAAGCCTCAAGAGCCAGGACATCGCGAGCCTGCTCGACCATGGCCGCGAGGTGCTGGGGCGCGAGAAGAAGGGCGGCGTGCTTCCGCTCGCCATGATCATGGGCCGCACACGGCCCGACGGCCCGAACTTCTTCGCCGTGTTCCGCGACCTCTCGCAGAGCAAGAAGGGCGAGAGCGAGCTGACGCAGGCCCGCCGTCTCGTCGACGGCGCGGCGAATGCCAAGGCCGACATGCTGGCGCGGATCAGCCATGAGATCCGCACGCCGCTCAACGCCATTATCGGCTTTGCCGAGGTGATGATCTCCGAGCGCTTCGGCACGCTCGGCAACGAGCGCTACGGCGAATACATGAAGGACATCCGCGCCTCCGGCGAGCGCGTGATCACCATCATGGACGACCTGCTCGAGCTGTCGCGGATCGAGACCGGCAAGCTCGACCTCACTTTCGCCAACCTCAACCTCAACGATCTGGTCGAGGCCTGCGTCACGGTGATGCAGCCGCAGGCCAACCGCGAGCGCATCATCATCCGCACCTCGCTCGCGCATGCGCTGCCGCAGGTGACGGTCGACGCGCGCGCGCTGCGGCAGGTCACCATGAACCTGATCTCGAACTCGATCCGGCTTGCCAGTGCCGGCGGCCAGGTGATCGTCTCGACTGCCTTGAGCGACCGCGGCGAGGTGTGCTTGCGCATTCGCGACACCGGTCATGGCCTCAGCGAGCGCGAGGTCGCCGCTGCCATGGAGCCGTTCCGCACCCCGCCGCCGGGCGACGCCTCGGACAATTCGGCGCTCAGCCTGTCGCTGACCAAAGCCCTGGTCGAAGCCAACCGCGCCCGGTTCAACATCAAGAACGCGGCGAATTCCGGCACGCTGATCGAGGTGGTGTTCGCGCCGGTGGTGGCGCGGGCTTGAGGCGAGATGGTTTTGGGTTGAACGGTTGGGCGGCGTACTCGCTGCAACCTCTCCCGCTTGCGGGGGAGGGAGCGCACCTCCTGCGCGGCGGCACTCGCTCGCGGAGGCGCCCGCCGCCCAAACAAAAAGGGCACGGCTCGCGCCGTGCCCTTTCGCATTCCTAGGACCTGATCTCAGCTATAGATCTCGAACAAACCCGCGCCGCCCTGGCCGCCGCCGATGCACATCGTCACGACGCCCCACTTCGCCTTGCGGCGCGCGCCTTCCTGGAGAAGGTGGCCGGTGAGACGGGCGCCGGTCATGCCGAAGGGATGGCCGATCGCGATCGAGCCGCCGTTGACATTGTACTTCTCGGGATCGATGCCGAGCTTGTCGCGCGAATAGAGGCACTGGCTGGCGAAGGCCTCGTTGAGCTCCCAGAGATCGATGTCGTCGATCTTGAGGCCGTGACGCTTCAACAGCTTCGGCACCGCGAAGATCGGGCCGATGCCCATCTCGTCGGGCTCACAGCCTGCCGCCGCCCAGGCGACGAAGCGGCCGAGCGGCTTGAGGCCGCGCTTCTCGGCATCCTTGGCTTCCATCAGCACCACGGCGGCTGCGCCGTCGGAGAGCTGGCTGGCATTGCCGGCCGTGACGAACTTGCCCGGGCCCTTCACCGGCTCGAGCTTGGCGAGGCCTTCCAGCGTCGTCTCGGGGCGGTTGCACTCGTCGCGGTCGACGACGTAGTCGACGATCGAACTCGGCCTTGGTGGCCTTGTCGACCACCTTCATCTTGGTCTTCATCGGGACGATCTCGTCCTTGAACTTGTTGGCCTGCTGGGCGGCGGCCATGCGGCGCTGCGACTCCAGCGAATATTCGTCCTGGTATTCGCGGCTGAGCTTGTAGCGTTCGGCGACGATGTCGGCGGTGTCGATCATCGCCATGAAGATATCAGGCGCGGTCTTGAGCAGTTCCGGATCCACCCATTCCTTCGGCGAACCGCCGCCGGGGATCGAGATGCTCTCGACGCCGCCCGCGACGATGCAGTCGGAGCCGTCGGAACGAATTGAATTCGCGGCCATCGCGATGGTCTGCAGGCCCGAGGAGCAGAAGCGGTTCACCGAGACGCCGCCGGTGCTCTTCGGAAGCCCCGCGAGCAGCGCGGCCTGGCGGCCGATGTTCGGCGCGCCATGGGCGCAATTGCCGAGATAGCAATCTTCGACATAGTCCTTGTCGACGCCGGCGCGATCGACCGCATGGTGGATGGCGTGGGCTGCGAGCGACATCGGCGGCGTGATGTTGAACCCGCCGCGGCCGGACTTCGCCAGCCCCGTGCGCGCATAGGAAACGATGACGGCTTCACGCATTGTTTTCTCCCTTTTCGAACGATTGGTACGGAGGCGTCCTGGGGCGCATTGGTACACAAAGTTTGGCGGGCGCGGGAGAAATAAAGCGCGGCGCTGCATCAACAAAAACGCCGCCCTCATGGGAGGGCGGCGTTGTTCCGCAGGTCGGAATATATGATATGATGATCGTCATTCCGGAGCGGCTCGTAGAGCCGAATCCGGAATATCGAGAATTCCGGGTTCGATGCTTTGCATCGCCCCGGAATGACCATTGACTAGAACGTCAGCGCCTTGACCTGCTTGACCTGCGGCAGCGCCTGCACCTTGGCGAGCAGATCGGCCGGCACGGCGCCATCGACCTCGACCAGCGCAATCGCATCGCCGCCCTGCTCGACACGGCCGAGATGGAAGGTCGCGATGTTGATCTTGGCGTCGCCGAGGAGCCCTGCGAACTTGCCGATGAAGCCCGGCTTGTCCTCGTTGGTGACGTAGATCATCGACTTGCCGAACTCGGCGTCGACGCGGATGCCCTTGATGTCGACGAGGCGCGGCTTGCCGTCATGGTAGACGGTGCCGGAGACCGAGCGCTCCTGGCGTTCGGTCGCGACCGTGACGGTGATCAGGCTTTCATAGTCGCTCTGGGCTGCGCGCACGATCTCGTCGACCACCATGCCGCGCTCCTTGGCGACGACCGGCGCGGACACGACGTTGACCTCGCCGAGCATCGGCCGCAGCAGGCCGGACAATACCGCGGAGGTGATCGCCTTGATCTTCATCTCGGCGACGTGGCCCTCATAGGTGATCTCGACCTTGAGAATGCCGGTCTCCGTGAGCTGGCCGGCGAACGAGCCGAGCTTCTCGGCGAGCGCGATGAACGGCTTCAGCTTCGGCGCCTCTTCCGCGGTGATCGAGGGGAAGTTGACGGCGTTCGAGATCGCGCCGGTGAGCAGGTAGTCCGACATCTGCTCGGCGACCTGCAGCGCGACGTTCTCCTGCGCTTCCGTGGTGGAGGCGCCGAGATGCGGCGTGCAGATGACGTTGGGATGGCCGAACAGCACGTTCGCGGTGGCGGGCTCCTCGACGAAGACGTCGAAGGCGGCGCCGGCAATGTGCTTGGAATTGAGCGCATCGACCACCGCCTGCTCGTCGACCAGGCCGCCGCGGGCGCAGTTGATGAGACGCACGCCCTTCTTCATCTTGGCGATCGCAGCCGCGTCGATGATGTTCCTGGTCTTCTCGGTCAGCGGCGTGTGCAGCGTGATGAAGTCGGCGCGCTTCAAGAGGTCATCGAGATCGACCTTCTCGACGCCGATATCCCTGGCGCGTTCCGGCGACAGGAACGGATCGAACGCGACCACCTTCATGCGCAGGCCGAGCGCGCGGTCGGCGACGATCGAGCCGATATTGCCGCAGCCGACCACGCCGAGTACCTTGCCGGTGATCTCGACGCCCATGAAGCGGTTCTTCTCCCACTTGCCGGCCTGGGTCGATGCGTCGGCCTGCGGGATTTCGCGCGCCAGCGCCAGCATCAGGGTGATGGCATGCTCGGCGGTCGTGATCGAATTGCCGAACGGCGTGTTCATCACGATGATGCCCTTGGCCGTCGCCGCCGGGATCTCGACATTGTCGACGCCGATGCCGGCGCGGCCGATCACCTTGAGGTTGGTGGCCTTCTCGAGGATCTTTGCGGTCGCCTTGGTCGCGGAGCGGATCGCAAGGCCATCGTAATTGCCGATGATCTCGGCAAGCTTGTCCTTGTCCTTGCCGAGGTTGGGCTGGAAGTCGACCTCGACGCCGCGGTCCTTGAAGATCTGCACGGCGGCGGGAGAGAGCGCGTCGGAAATGAGAACTTTTGGTTTGGTCATGAGGGTTCTGCCTGACTGTTAGCTGAAGAGCTTTTGAAAGAAGCGGCGCTTGACGGCGGGAATTGGAATTCCGGTACGCAAGGTCGATGCGAGTGAACTGCCTTCGAGCGGCACCGCATCGAGCGGCCGCCCCTTCAACACATTGCCGGCAACCGCGCGATTGATCGCGGCCAGCACGTTCGACCACGATCCCTCATGATCGACGCCGAGCATCCAGCTCTGCTCGGCATGTCCCGCCCGCGCCGCCAGCATCAGCCAGGCGCCGCGGATCGACTTCACCGCGCCGAACTCGCGGGAGAGCGCCGCGATCAGCTCATCCGGCACATCGCTGGGATGGCCGAGCAGCAGCTGCTCGCCTGCTGGAATCGTGATCGTCTCGGCGCCTTCCTCGAAATGGCCGGCGAGCAGCCGTTTTACCTCGGCAGGAGTGAACTCCTTGCCGTAGTCGGAGCCTGGATTGAGCACGAAAGATGTCTCCCGGTAGCGGCCAAACAGATCACGCGTGCGCTCCGGAGCTGCGATGTGATCGCCGCTGAACCAGCCACGCGCCCGGGAAGGCGCAGTGAAGAAAGGAAGGAGCCGCTCCTCGCCGCGCGTCGCGCTCGGCAATGAAAGCTTGGCTCCTTCCGGAACGATTGCATGTCCGTCCGGCCCCGGCACGATGTGGCCCCCTTCGGGCACCAGCACCACGACGATCTCGGCGTCGATCAGCGCCCGGGCAAAAGCCGGACGTTCCGACGGCTCCTGCGCGGCACGCATCAGCATGCGCTCGATCTCGTTCTCGGGTTCGAACATGACGGGCCTGTGGAGATCAGGCCGTGCGGAGGATCCGCACGGCATCAACTCACGGCGTTGTCAGGCGGCTTTGGCCAGCGCAGCCTTGGTCTCGGCAAAGGCCCAGTCGATCCACTGGGTCAGCAGTTCGACGTCCCTGGCTTCGACGGTCGCGCCGCACCAGATCCGCAGGCCGGCGGGCGCGTCGCGGTAGTACGCGAAGTCGTAACCCGCGCCTTCCTTCTCGACCAGCGCGACCAGCTTCTTGGAGAAGTCGGCCTGCGCATCCTCGGAGAGCGAGGTGAGCGCGGGATCGGTGAACTTCAGGCACACCGAGGTGTTGGAGCGGATCGCAGCGTCCTTGGCCAGGAAGTCGATCCACGGCGTCTTCGCCTTCCAGTCGGCGAGCACCTTGGTGTTGGCGTCGGCGCGCGCAATCAGCGCCTTGAGGCCGCCGATCGACTTGGCCCAGTTCAGCGCGTCGAGATAGTCCTCGACGCAGAGCATCGACGGCGTGTTGATGGTCTCGCCGACGAAGATGCCTTCGTTGATCTTGCCGCCCTTGGTCATGCGGAAAATCTTTGGCAGCGGCCAGGCCGGCTTGTAGGTCTCGAGCCGCTCTACGGCGCGTGGGCTGAGGATCAGCATGCCGTGCGCGGCCTCGCCGCCGAGCGCCTTCTGCCAGGAGAAGGTGACGACATCGAGCTTGGCCCAGTCGAGGGCTTGCGCAAACGCGGCGGAGGTGGCGTCGCAGATGGTCAGGCCTTCACGGGTCGCGCTGATCCAGTCGGCGTTCGGCACGCGCACGCCGGAGGTGGTGCCGTTCCAGGTGAAGACGACGTCGCTGTTGGGATCGACCTTGGAGAGGTCGGGGATTTCACCGTAGGCCGCGTTGAGCTTGGTGACGTCCTTGAGCTTCAATTCCTTGACGATGTCGCTGACCCAGCCTTCGCCGAAGGATTCCCAGGCGAGCGTGGTGACGGGCCGTGCACCGAGCAGCGACCACAGCGCCATCTCGACCGCGCCGGTGTCGGACGCCGGCACGATGCCGATGCGATAATCGGCGGGCACTTCAAGCACTTCGCGCGTCAGATGGATCGCGAGCTTGAGCTTGGTCTTGCCGACCTTCGCACGATGCGAACGGCCGAGCGCTGCGTCCTTGAGATTTTGGGCATTCCAGCCGGGGCGCTTGGCGCAGGGGCCGGAGGAGAAATGCGGCACGTTGGGCCGCGAGGCGGGCTTCGCTACAGTCATGATCTACCCTTCCAGATAGTAAGCCTCCCGTTGGGGGGAGGTGTCCCGCCGCGGCTGATACGGGAATCGGGAAGGCCAGTCAAGGAAGTTCCGGGGCTTCACGCGCGAGTGATGGCGACTCCGGCGCGATGTCCGGGGATTCGACCACGGCAAGCGCGTTCAGCAAGTCCGTGGCATCGTTGATCAATTGCGCGGCCCGGCGACGGCTTCCGACTTTCAAAATGCATTTGTCATGGGCCAGCACAACGTAGTCGTTGCCGACCTTGATCATCGAATAGCTTGTCATCGAAATCCCCGAACCGACTGAGCCCGGTTTCAGTCGCTCCCGTAGCACCGTTCGTTCCTGGTTCCACGTGAACGACGGCTGGGTAGTTTATCAGCTCTTAATATGAACGAACGTGCGATCCGATTTCACTGATTGCGCAACGCTCGCGCCGCGTTGCCTCAAAAGCGGACAGTCATGCCGACGTGGCTCGATGCAAATCCAAGCCGCTTGTAGAAGCGCTGCGCGTCGACGCGGCTCGCATGCGTTAGCAGTTCGACCAGATTGCAGCCGCGCGCTTTCGCTTCCGCGACCGCCCATTGCACCAATTGCTCACCGATGCCGCGGCTGCGGCAATCGGAAGCAACGCGGACGTCTTCGAGCAGACCGCGGATGCCGCCCTGCGAGCTGACGCCCGGCAGCACCGCGAGTTGCAGGCAGCCGACCACCCTGCCCTCGCTCTCGGCGACGACGAGCGTGAGATTCGGGTCGCGCTCGACCCGCTCGAAGGCCTGGTAATAGACGGCAGGCAGCGGATCCTCGACGCGCTCGCGGGCGCGGCCGAGATGATCGTCGGCGAGCATTGCGATCATCGCGGGGACGTCCTCGCGGCGTGCGGGACGAATGGCGACGGATTTGGCATTCATACGAATAACTCCAGGCTCAGCGCGCCGGCGGAAGGCCGAGATGCGCCTCGGACTCGCCGATCCAGCGGCGGACCGCCGCGTAGCGGCCGAGATCGAAGCCGCCTTCATGCGCCACGCGGGTATAAGCGAGCAGCGAAACGTCGGCGAGCGAAACCTCATCGCCCGCAAGGAAACGGCTGGCGGCGAGATGAGCCTCCATGCGGTCGAGCGCCGCATAGCCGCGCCTGACCTTGTCGGGATCGAGCTCGGACGCGTGCTTGCCGAGATAGACCAGCTGGAAGCGGCACACCGCGATATAGGGCTCGTGGCTGTACTGCTCCCAGAACAGCCATTCGTCCATCTTGGCGGCAGCAAAGGCGTCGCGCGGAATGAGTGCACTGTCGCGGGCGAGATAGCGGATGATGGCATTGGACTGCGCCAGCGTGCGGCCGTCGTCGAAGGCGACTGTCGGCACCTGGCCAGCACCGTTCAGCGTCAGGAACTGCGGCGTGCGCGTCTCGCCCTTGCGGGTGTCGATCTCGATCCAGCGATAGGGCAATGCGAGCTTGTCGCAGACCCACTTCACCTTCAGACAATTGCCGGAATTGCTGTCGCCGTAAATCTGCATCGCTGCCGCGCCGCCATGGGACGACAGAGCATCAGGACCGAGAGAAGCTGTCAACCTGGCCGGGGCGACGCCGCCTCAGAACTTGTAGCCGAGCCCGACGCGCGCATTGTTCAGCGTCACCGAGGTGTTCATGACGGGAGAGAATTTCACATATTCGTATTCCACGCGCGCGAACAGACCGTCCCAGATGCAGTATTCGACGCCGAGGCCGGCGGTCCAACCCACCGCGAACGCGTTGGTTCTGTGCTGGCTCTGCGTCTGCGACTGCGCCGGAACGGGGGTCGGTCCGATCGTGTTGATCGTCGTGACGCCCGCGATCGTTGTCGTTACAACCTGGGTCAGCGTCACATCGCTCGTCACCGTGCGGGAGACGTCCATTCGCCCGACGGCAGCGCCGAAGAATGCATACGGCATGAAGTCGCCGCCGTCCCAGCCCACGCGGCCGCGGAGCGAGATCATGTCCTTGACCTTCGCCGCGGCGGTGCCGGTCAACTTTACGTTCCAGTGGTCGGTCACGTTGTCGGGGTGAATGTCACCGGGCGGATTGATGATGTCGAGTGCGTTGGAGCCGCTGGTCTGCGTGTAGAGATTGTTGAAATAGCTGTAGGTACCTTCGAGACCCATAATGGCATCGTACCATTGCCAGTTGCGGCCGACGAAGGCGTTGAAATTGGTGCTCTGCGTGTTGGTCTTGTTCATGAGCGACCAACTCGCGGTCGGCTGCTGCAGCACGCTGTCGCGGAAGATGAAATTGGTCAGGCCGACGACGCTCTGGCTGAAATCGGTCGCATCGGCAGTGTAGCCGGCGCCGCCGCCGAAATAGGCACCATCCCAATTATGGGACGTCTTCGACAGACCGTCGGTGAAGCCGCCGCGCAGGACGGGCAGATCCGGCATGTCGGCCGCGTGTGCGGCGGACACAGATCCGAACACCGCCGCCACCAACCAAAGCCTACGCATTGCAACGCTCCATCGAACTCTCGAGCGTGATCATGCCTCGTTAACCTTAACCAATGGTTGCGCCGGCCGCTTTCGTCGCCGTCGAGCCATGAAAATTACACAAAGCAAAACGGCGCGGGAGCATCCCGCGCCGTTAAGAGATCTTTAGCGACCAGGCGAACGATCAGCCCCTAGTGACGAGCGGCGGCGGCGGCGGCGCGTAGACCGGCGGGCAGTCGAGATCCCAACGCACGCCGAACGTCAGGTCATGCGATATGATGTTTTTGAAGGTCATGGCATGGCCCAGGCCGGCACCGACGCCGTCCATTCTCACCAGTTCGCCCGTCACGGCGTCGCCGAGGTTGACGAAGCTGTAGCCTAGCTCGAAGGTAACATTCGGCGCGACTTTGTAAGCCAGGCCGGTGTGGAGCGCCCAGGCAAAATCCCACTTTGGAGCCGATACTGCCGAGGCGAAGCCCGACGATGTTCCGAACGCGAAGGTGCCGTTCGCGCCCAGGTCGGAGAAGCCGGAGATGGTGTTGCGCGACACGCCGACACCGCCGCCGATGAAGGGGGTGATGGACCACCAGGTGCCAAGATCGACATAGGCGTTGGCGAGCACTACCCATGAGGAGATGTGGGCGTTGTAGTTGTCGCTGCCGTACTGCACGGTGCCGGTGTCGTAGTAGCTGGTGCGGTCAAAGCCGTGGAAGCTGGCGTTGCCGCGAAATTGCCCGGTGATGTCTGCGCGGAACCAGCTGTTGAACTTGTAGCCGACGCCGAGCCCGAAATTGCCGCCCGTGCTGAATTCGCTGCTCTCGTTGAGGCTCAGCAGGTTCGGGTATGAATAATACTGGCGCTTCTCGACGCGCTGATTGGTGAAGCCGATGTCGCCGCGCAGGTACCAGCCGCCAAAGTCGCCGGGCGGCGCCGCCAGCGCCGGCGGCGCGTACATCGGGGGCGGTACCGCGATCGACGACATATCGGCGGCGAACGCCGTCGACGAGATCAGGGTTGCCGCTCCCGCGACGAGGAGAGACTTAACGCTACGCATTGGCTTCGTCCTTTTGGCCGGTGAGGCAAAATGCGGACGCCTCACTTTCTGGAAACTCACGGGCGGACGATCGCACCAAATGTTTAAGCGCCACTTAACCCTAATTTTTAAGGTTGATTTTTTGTAACTACACACGTGGATGCTGTGCCAGCGTTGCAAAAATGCGCAGCTTACGCGCCCGCAATTGCTAACGATGTATGAAGGAGCAACGCAGCGAGAGAGGAATCGTTAACGCGCGTGCCGCGGCAGTTTCGGCAGGAACACCGCCAGCAGCCCGATCGCCGGCAGATAGGCGCAGACCTGATAGACGAACTCGATCGAGGTGTGGTCGGCGAGCTTGCCGAGCACGGCCGCCCCGAGGCCGCCGATGCCGAAGGCGACGCCAAAGAACACGCCGGAGATCATGCCGAAGCGGTGCGGCACCAGTTCCTGTGCGAACACGATGATAGACGACGTCGTCGAGGAGATGATCAGGCCGATGATTACGGACAGCACCGCGCTGCCGACGAGCCCCGCAAAAGGTAGCGCCAGCGTGAACGGCAGCGCGCCGACGATCGAGATCCAGATCACGATCTTGCGGCCGAAGCGATCCCCGAGCGGCCCGCCGAAGAATGCGCCGACCGCATTCGCGGCGAGGAAGATGAAGAGATAGATTTGCGCCGCCTGCGTCGACACGCCAAAACGGTCGATCAGGTAGAAGATGTAGTAGCTCGACAGGCTCGAGACGTAGAGCTGCTTCGAGAACAGCAGCGCCACCAGCACGAGAAGCGCGACCGCGACGCGGCGCGAGCTCGGCGCGTCGGGATGAGCCTGAACCGGCGCCGTCTTCTTCGCCCTGATCTGCGGCTCGTACCAGCGACCGATGCGCCAGAGGATCACGATGGCCAGGAACGCGATCGAGGAGAACCAGGCAATGCTGCCCTGCCCGAGCGGCACGACGATGAGCGCGGCCAGAACCGGCCCCATCGAGGTGCCAAAGCTGCCGCCGAGCTGAAACACCGACTGCGCAAAGCCGTAGCGGCCGCCCGACGCAAGCCGCGCAATGCGCGCGGATTCGGGATGAAAAACGGCCGAGCCGAGACCGACCAGGGCTGCGGCAACGAGGATGACGAGGTATTGGTGTGCGGCGCTGAGCAGCAGCAGGCCGAAGAAAGTCGAGGCCATGCCGATTGCGAGCGAGAAGGGCTGAGCCTTCTTGTCGGTGTAGTGCCCGACCACCGGCTGGAGCAGCGAGGCCGTGAACTGGAAGGCCAGGGTGATCATACCGATCTGCGCGAAGTCGAGCGCGTAGGTGTCCTTCAGGATCGGATACACCGAGGCGATCAGCGACTGCATGGTGTCGTTGAGGAAGTGCGAGAAGCTGATGCCGGCGAGCACGACATAGGCCGGCCCGGCGGCCGCTTTCGCGACAGAAGGTGTCATGCCACTGACGACGACCGGCTCGGTCAGCGTTTCCTCGGAGACGACGACTGGCTTGTTCAATGGATCAATCCCGGCAGGCGCGGCGAACCGCCGCTCGGCCTAACTACGATGACCGTTGCGGCCAAGCCACCGCCAATCGTCGATAGCTGGGATGCGCATGCGCTCGATTTCGCCGGGACGCAGCGTGGGCTGCATGGTTCGGGACGCCCGCCTTCGGCGGGCTCCTCACCATGAGGGTTTAAGAGTTGCCGAGAAACCAGACCTCATCCTGAGGGCCCGCCAAAGGCGCGCGTCTCGAAGGATGGCTGCAAGCTCAGGCCGCCGCCTGTCCCAGCGCGGAGACGATGGTGTCGACGACGTCTTCGACCAGGACGCGGTCTTCGCCTTCGCCCATGACGCGGATCACCGGCTCGGTGCCGGAGGAGCGGATCAGCAGGCGACCGTGGCCGTTGAGCCGCTTCTCGCCGTCGGAGATTGCCGATTTAACTTCGGAATCGTCGAGCGGCTTGCCGCCCTTGTGCCGGACGTTCTTGAGGATCTGCGGCAGCGGATCGAAACGATGGCAGACCTCGGACACGGGCCGGCGCAGCCTCTGCACCACGGCCAGCACCTGCAAGGCCGCAACGAAGCCATCGCCGGTGGTGGCGTAGTCGGACAGGATGATATGGCCGGACTGCTCGCCGCCGAGATTGTAGCCGCCGTTCAGCATCTGCTCGAGCACGTAGCGGTCGCCGACCGGCGTGCGCAGGAGATCGAGTCCGTGCCCTTTCAGGAAGCGCTCGAGCCCGAGATTGGACATCACGGTGGCGACGATGCCCGGACGCGACAGCCGTCCGTCCTCCTTCCAGCTCTGTGCGATCACCGCGAGCAGCTGGTCGCCGTCGACGACATGGCCGCGCTCGTCGACCAGGATGACGCGGTCGGCGTCGCCGTCCAGTGCAATGCCGATGTCGGCGCGCATCTCGCGCACTTTCCTCGACAGCGCCTCCGGCGAAGTCGAGCCGCAATCCTTGTTGATGTTGAAGCCGTCGGGCTCGACGCCGATCGGCACCACGTCCGCGCCCAATTCCCACAGCGCTTCCGGCACCACCTTGTAGGCGGCGCCATTGGCGCAATCGACCACGACGCGCAGGCCGTCGAGCGACAGATCGCGCGGCAGCGTGCGCTTGGCGAATTCGATGTAGCGGTCATGCACGCCGTCGATGCGGCGGGCGCGGCCCAGGCTCGCGCTCTGCGCGAGCCGCCTGTCGAGGGATTCGTCGAGCAGCTGCTCGATCTGCTTCTCGACGTCGTCGGAGAGCTTGAAGCCCTGCGGGCCGAACAGCTTGATGCCGTTGTCCTCGAACAGATTGTGCGAGGCCGAGATCATCACGCCAAGATCGGCGCGCATCGACTTGGTCAGCATCGCGACCGCCGGCGTCGGCATCGGGCCGACCAGCAGCACGTCCATGCCGACCGAGGTGAAGCCCGCAACCATCGCATATTCGATCATGTAGCCGGACAGCCGCGTGTCCTTGCCGATCACCACCCGGTGGCGGTGGTCACCGCGCTGAAACGCGAGGCCCGCGGCCTGGCCGACCTTGAGCGCGAGCTCCGGCGTGATCAGTCCGTTGGCGCGGCCCCGGATCCCGTCCGTCCCGAAATATTTGCGGCTCATGTGATCCCCTACACGGCAACCAGGAATCCCCAATACAACTACCGGATGCCTTGTACGGCTCCGCCATCCCCTGATTACGCTGGCATCTTATAATGCGTTCGCAGCTAACTTGGCTTCAAAAAATATGATGAATCATTACGGAACCCGGCACAAGCCCGGCCAGGTAACTCATTGTTAACACTACATTTCTGTCTGGAGGCGCCAGAACGGGGCGGAACACGCCTCCTAATCTGTGCGCTTGATATGGCCATCGCCGCGGCTCGGCGGCGGCTGGATGACGTTGACGGGATCGGAGCCCGGAAAGGTCTCTTCCAGGCCCTCCTCCAGCGCTTGTTCGAGCCGCTGCTTCTCCTTGATCTCGGCCGGCGTCGGTTTGCGGTGCGGCCTGGTCATGGCGCCCTCCTCTCAAACGATTTGGCTGTGCATCCAACCATGCTAGATGACCCCTCAATCTACCGATGCAAGACGGGCCGGGGAAAACGTTCATGAAGCACATCACCTGTATCGACGATCTTCGCGCGCTGCATAAGCGCCGCGTGCCGAAGGCGTTCTTCGACTATTGCGACCGCGGCTCCTATGCCGAGGAAACGCTGCGCGCCAACCGCGAGGACATGCAGGCGATCAAGTTCCGCCAGCGTATTCTGGTCGACGTCTCCAAGCGCGACACCTCGACCACGATCCTCGGCGAGCCCTCGACCATGCCGCTGATGCTCGCGCCCGTCGGCCTGCTCGGCATGCAGCATGGCGACGGCGAAATCCACGCCTGCCGCGCGGCGCAGGCCGCCGGCATCCCGTTCACGCAGTCGACGATGTCGATCTGCTCGATCGAGGACATCGCCGCCAATGTCGAGAAGCCGTTCTGGTTCCAGCTCTATGTCATGAAGGACCGCGGCTTCATCAAGGAGCTGATTCAGCGCGCGATGGCGGCGAAGTGCAGCGCGCTCGTGCTGACCGTCGACCTCCAGGTGATCGGGCAGCGCCATGCCGACATCAAGAACGGCATGACGATCCCCCCCGAGTGGACACTGTCGAAATTCCTGGATTTCGCAACCAAGCCGGCCTGGGTCGCCGGCGTGCTGCAAGGCAAGCGCCGCACCTTCGGCAACATCGCCGGCCATGTGAAGAACACCGAGGACCTCAACCGCCTCGCGGAGTGGACCGCATCGCAGTTCGACACGTCGCTGAACTGGAAGGACATCGAGTGGGTCCGCAACATCTGGCCGGGCAAGCTCATCATCAAGGGCATTCTGGACGTCGAGGATGCCGAGGAGGCCGCCAAGACCGGCGCGCAGGCGCTGGTGGTGTCCAACCATGGCGGCCGTCAGCTCGACGGCGCGCCGTCCTCGATCGAGGTGCTGCCCGAGATCGTCGATGCGGTGGGCTCCAGGATGGAGATCATGTTCGACGGCGGCATCCGCTCCGGCCAGGACGTGATGCGCGCGCTCGCGCTCGGCGCAAAGTCCTGCATGATCGGCCGCGCCTATGCTTACGGGCTGGGTGCCGGCGGCCAGGCCGGCGTCGCCAAGGCGATCGACATCATCCAGAAAGAGCTGCTGACCACCATGGGCCTGTGCGGCGTCAACAGGATCGACGAGATCGACGATCATATTATTGCGGTGTGAGATGCGTGCCGGGATGCGGCAGCAATAACAGCCGTCGTCCCGGATCTGCGCTCACGCTTGTCCGGGACGACAGCGGAGATTTTGGCGCCGCTTGCCTCGCCTCACATCGGCGGCGTGACGCCGTCGCGGCCGACATTGACCCGGTTCGCTTCCAGCGAGCCATCGTCCTTCTTCGCCGCACCAAAAATGATGAGCTTGGCGCCCGGCTTGATCTCGGACTTGTCGCTGGCGACGAAGGTGACGATCGGGGTCTCCGGCGGCACCACGACTTTCTTCTCGCCGTCCTTGTACCTGACCGTGATGTTCTGGCCGTCGGTGCCCTTCACCGTCTGCGCCACGGTGGCGTTGGTCATGGTCGAGTTGGCGCGGGCATCCCAGGGACGAAAGCCTTCGGCGGCGCCGCGCTGGTTTTCCGGGAAGATGTGCACGGCAATCGCCTTCTGCGTGCCGTCAGGCTCGGGCATGGCGGTGACGCCGATATAGGAGCCTTCCTTGATCTCCGACAGCGAGGTCTTGACCACGGCGAAGACGGCGACGTTGTCGGTCATGTTCACCTTCACGTCTGTTCCCTCGCGGGTCTTGATGCCGAGCGTATTGCCGTCGACGCTCTCGATGGTGCCGCGGATGCGCACGGTCGGCGTCTGCTGCGCCGAGGCGGATGAAACCAGGATGCAGGTGGTGAAGGCAGCCACGACAGCGCGTGGCATCCAGTTGGTCAGCGTCGGCATGGCTTGTCCCTCCAGGCATGTTGCGGCGATCACACGGCAAACCCCGCGCAACCGCCGCTATTCCGTGAGTTCTTGATCACATCGGCGGGGTCAGGCCGTCACGGCCGACGCTGACACGGCTGGTCTCGAACGAGCCGTCCGGCAATTGCTTCATGAAGGCGATCACCTTGGCGCCGGCCTTCAGCTCGGATTTGTCCCCGGGCACGAAGGTCACAACCGGTGTCATATCGGAGACGAACACCCTCTTCTCGCCGTCCTTGTATTTCACGAGCAGCGTGTGGCCGTCATTGCCGACCACGCTCTCCGCCACCGTCGCATTGGTCATGCTTGAATTGGGCTTCAGATCATAGGGCCGCGAGCCTTCGCCGGTGCCGCGCATGCTCTCCGGAAACACATGCACCTCGACGGCGTTCTCGCCGCCGTCCGGCCCCGGCACGGTGGTGGCGCCGACGAAGGAGCCGACCTTGATGTCGGCGAGCGAAATCTTGGTGACGCCGGCCACACGCAGATCGGATGCGATGTGGAGCTTGACGTCTTCACCGCTGCGCGACTTGACCTGCATCGTGTCGCCATCGACGCTCTCGATGGTGCCGCGCACGCGGGTCGGGACCGGCGCCTTCTGCGCGACTGCATAGAGGGTCGAGATGGCCACCATCGCGACGGCAAGGATTGGACGTGTGAAAGTTGCACGTTGAACAGACATGACGGTCTCCGATTGTCCCCACGGACATAGAACTCCGCAGACCGCGCGCTATTCGCTCAAGTCTTTGTGAGATCGGCCTCGACCAGCGCGCGCAGCTCGGCGGTCACCTCCGGCCGCTGGCCGAACCACAGCTCGAAGCCGCGCACCGCCTGGTACAAGAGCATGCCGAGCCCGTCGGCGGTCTTCAGACCGCGGGCCTTTGCGGCCGCCAGCAGCGACGTCACCAGTGGGACATAGACGAGGTCGGCGACGACGGCCGCTTCCGGCAGGCGCGCCACGTCGACCTCGAGCGGGGGCTGGCCGTGCATGCCGAGCGCGGTCGTGTTCACGAGAAGTTTTGCCCGTGGCAGGACGTCGTTGGTCCCGTCCCAGGCGAGCGGATGCACGTTCGGCCCGAATTGCTTTGCCAGCGCCTCGGCCCGCGCCAGGGTGCGGTTGGCGAGATGGATGCGCGTGATGCCGCGTTCGAGCAGGCCGAACAAGACGGCGCGCGAGGAGCCGCCGGCGCCCAGCACCAGCGCCTCTTCGGCCTTGTCCCAGCCGGGCGCGCTGGCGTCGAGATTGCCGATAAAGCCCTCGACATCGGTGTTGGTCGAGCGCAGTTCGCCATCGGCGAACCACAGCGTGTTGGCGGCGCCGACCGCCTTGGCGCGCGCATCGGGCGAAGATAGCGCCAGCACGCCCTCCTTGTGGGGAATCGTGACGTTGGCGCCAACGAAGCCGCGCAGCGACAGCCGCAGCACGAAGTCGCGCAAATCGTCCGGCGGAACCGCCTCGATGACATAGCCGCCGTCAATGCCGAGCGTGCGCAGCCAATAATGATGGATCAGCGGCGAGCGCGAATGCGCTGCCGGCCATCCGATCAGACAGGCCGCGGGAGCCTTGGTCACGGTCATCCTTTCGTCGGGTCGCTTTGGGGCGATCCATTTCGCGTCCGACCGGCCCTGTCAAGCAGGCGGGGACGGCACCGTGGATTCGGTCACGCCGGGGGCTGCCTTGATATCGGCGACCGCACGCTCGATCGTCGCACGATAACGCGCGCGCCGCGGGCTCACACCATGGGTGAGCAGCGCGCGGCGCACCGCGGGCGACGCGCCGGTGATGAACATCCTGACCCCCTGGCGATGGGCCTTGGCGGCGACGCGGCCCAGCACGTTCGCGGCCGTGGAGTCCAGGAACGGCACCGCCGCGAAATCGACCACAAGCGCCTTGCGGCTGTCGGCGATGCCATCGAGTACGGTTCCAATTGCGGACGCGGCCCCGAAGAAGAACGCACCGGTGATGCGATAGACCAGCACGTCACGGTCGACCGCAAGTCCGGAGTCGTAAGGAACGCGCTGGCCATTGCCGTCATCGGGGCGATCGGCAATCACCAGCGGCGTGCGGTCCTCGATTCCGGTCATTTCCGCCATCCGGTTGATGAACAGAACCGCGCCGAGCGCAAAGCCGACCAGGATGCCTTCGGTGAGATCGCGAAAGATCGTGAGCAGGAAGGTTGCGAGCAGCACGACGGCATCGCCCCATGACGAGCGCAACAGCGTGGCGAATTCCTGCTTCTCCGCCATGGTCCAGGCCACGATGACGAGCACGGCGGCGAGCGCGGCCAGCGGGATGTAGCTCGCCAGCGGCGCCGCGATCAGCATGAACAGCAGCAGGAACACCGAATGCAGCATGCCCGCGAGCGGGCTCCGCGCACCGGCGCGGATGTTGGTCGCGGTGCGCGCGATCAGGCCGGTGACGCAGATGCCGCCGAACAGCGCCGAGCCGATATTGGCCGCTCCTTGCGCCACCAGCTCGCAATTGGAGCGGTGACGGCGTCCGGTCATGCCGTCGGCGACGACCGCCGACAGCAGCGATTCGATGGCGGCCAGCAGCGCAAACGAGATCGCATCCGGCAGCACCGCGCCCGCCTTCGCGAGCGAGAATGCCGGCAGCGCCGGCGACGGCAATTCGCGGGGGATGCCGCCGAAGCGTGATCCGATCGTCTCAATCGGCAGCGACAGCACAGCACTCGCGACCGCCGCGAGCACGACCGCGATCAGGATGCCGGGCCAGGACGGCCGCCAGCGCCGCAAGCCGGCGATGATGGCGATGCTGATGATGGCGACAGCAATTGCGGAGGGATTGATGGTGTTCACGCCGCCGGCGAGCGCGACGAGTTTCGGCACGAATTCGCTCGGCTCCTTCGCCGACAGCGTGATCCCGCCAAGATCGTGGAGCTGGCTGGCAAAAATGATCACGGCGATGCCGGCGGTGAAGCCAACCGTCACCGGATAGGGAATGAACTTGATATAGGTGCCGATCCGCAGGAGACCCGCGGCGATCAGGATCAGGCCCGCCATCATGGTGGCGAGGATGACACCGTCGGCGCCGTGCCGCTCCGCGGTCACCGCGACCAGCACGATGAAGGCGCCCGCGGGCCCGCCGACCTGGAACCGGCTGCCGCCGAGCAGCGATACGATGAAGCCGCCGACGACGGCGGTGTAGAGGCCGCGGTCGGGCGTCACGCCCGAGGCAATGGCGATCGCCATCGACAGCGGCAGCGCGACGATCGCAACGGTGAGGCCCGCGAACACGTCGGCGCGGAAATCCGATAAGCCATAGCCCTCGCGCCACACGGTCACGAGCTTTGGCAAATAGAGTTCGGTAAAGGTCGGCCGACGAAGTTGATGCAGCTTGCCTGCCTGTTCGCCCGTGATGCTCATGCCCGCAATGCTCCGATGCATCGTGCGGCCGCGTGCTCCGGCGCGACGGTGCGTTAGTTCAGCCTGCTCCCGAGCATGATCATCGCGGGATCATGCTCCCACCTGGCGCGGCGGCCCCGGCTCCCTCAACCGCACGCCACGTCCGCCGCTTTCGCTGCGGGCCTGCTCGCCGATCAGCTCGACGCCGGCCCGATCGAACGCTTCGACCACCTTCATCAAGGTCTCGACCACGCCGCGAACATTGCCGGTGCTGGCTTCCATCCGCTGGATGGTCGGCAGCGAAACGCCGGCGAGTTCGGCCAGGGTTTTCTGGTCAATGCCGAGCAGCGCGCGCGCTGCCCGCATCTGGAATGACGTGATCACCTTGGCCTCACGTATCAGAGCTTATAAGTGATATCTCAAGCATGTACAATGATGTAAAATACATCATATCAGGGCGAAAGCAAGCGCTGAACCTCTCCCGCCCTTCTGCGGGGAGAGGTCGGATCGCTCCCGGCGATGCGAAGCATCGTCCGGTGCGATCCGGGTGAGCGGGCAAGGCACGCTGTTGCCACAAGCGAACGTCCACCCGGCTCGTCAGACAATTCCGACCGCACTCGCTGAAACAGCCCCTCACCCCACCCTCTCCCCGCAAGAAACGGGGAGAGGGAGAGAGAGAGCAGTGCACTCCTTCGCGACGCAGCTCACGCCGCGTGCTGATGCGCGGCGATGATCTGGTCGGCGGCGCGTCCGGTCACTTCGGCCATGTGGTCGAACTGGCGGGTGAAGCTGCCGGCACCGGCCGTGGCCGAGCGCAGCTCGACGATGAGCTCGCCGATCTCGGCTTCCGGCATCATGGCGCGAACGCAGTCCCAACCGCTCCAGCCGTCGCGGGTGTCGAAGCCGAGGATCTGGCCGCGCCGCGCCGACAGGATCGCATTGATCCTGGCGGTGGCATCGGTCGGACAGACGATCTCGACCACGTGGATCGGCTCCAGCAACACCGACTGGCATTGCGGCAGGCCCTCGTTGAGCCCGACCCGCGCCGCCGTGCGGAAGGCGAGATCGGAGGAATTGACGCTGTGATAGGAGCCGTCGGTCAGCGTCACCTGCAGATCGGTGACGGGGAAGCCGAGCGGGCCGCGCGCGAGCCCGTCGACGACGCCCTCTTCCACTGCGCCGATATAGTTGCGCGGCACCGCGCCGCCGACGACCTTCTCGGCGAACTTGAAGCCCTCGCCGCGCGGCAACGGCTTGATGTCGAGCACGACGTCGCCGAACTGGCCGTGGCCGCCGGACTGCTTCTTGTGGCGGCCGCGCTGGCTGATCGACTTGCGGATAGTCTCCTGGTAGCCGATCGCGGGGGGATGCGACGCGATCTTGACGCCGAAGCGGTCGCGCAGCCGCTCGCTGGCGACACGCAGATGCATCTCGCCCTGCCCCCACAGCACCGTGTCGTGGGTCTGGGGGTTCTGCACGACGACGAGTGACGAATCCTCCTCGTGCAGCCGGGCCAGCGCCTGGCCGAGTTTGACATCGTCCTTGCGGTCGGTGGCCGCAACCGAAATTGCGAGCACCGGCGGCGTCGGCTCCGCGGCGGCGAGCGCAGCCGGCTGGGTCTTGCCGCTCGAGACGGTGTCGCCGGTCCTGACCGGATCGAGCTTGGCGAGCGCCACCGTGTCACCGGCTTCAGCCGAGGCGCGCTTGGTGTCGTAGGCGCCGTTGACGGCGAGAATGCCGGAGATGCGGCTGGTTCCACCGGAAGAGGATTGCAGCGTGGCGCCGTCGTCGAGATGGCCGGCGAGCAGCCGCGTCAGCGACAGCTTTCCGCCGTGCTGCGAGTGCAGCGTCTTGAAGATGAAGCCGAGCGCGTCCTTGCTCCCGGGCGCGCCGAGACGTTTGGCGGTCTCCTCGATACCGGGCGCCTCGTGGCGCAGCGCCTTCATCAGGCGCAGCACGCCGTTCTCGCGCGCGGCCGCACCCAGCAGCACGGGGCAAATCTGTCCTTCGCGCAATTCGCGGGCGAGGTCGTCGAACACGGCATCGCGCGGCGGCGGGATGTCCTCGAGCAGTTGCTCCATCAGCGCGTCGTCGTGATCTGCGAGCTTCTCCAGCATCGAGAAGCGGGCTTCCTTCTCGCGGTCGAGATCGCCGCCTTCGAGCGCGACAACTTCAGAGGCCTTGTGCTCGCGATAGATGAAGGCGCGCTCCAGCGCGAGATCGACGAAGCCTTCGATCAACTCGCCGTTCCAGATCGGAATCTGGCGCAGCACCAGCGGCACGCGCGAGGCCGGCTGCAGCGTTGCGAGCGTCTCGCGGATGCGCTTGTTGGCGCGATCGATCTTGTTGAGGAACAGGAAGCGCGGGATCTTCAGCTCCTCCAGCTCGCGCAGGATGATCTGAAGCTGCGGCAGCTTTTTCTCGTCGGCCTCGCAGACCACGACCGCGGCGTCGACAGCGGGAAGTGCTGCGCGCATGTCGTGGGCGAACTCGACGGAACCGGGACAATCCAGGAAGGTGTAGCTGTCGCCCATGAAACTCGTGGTGGCGGCAGTCAGGCCAACGGTCATCTTGTGATGACGGGCCTCGGCACTGGCGTCGCCGACCGAAGTTCCGGCGTCGACGCTGCCGGCGCGGGGGATTGTGCCCGTTCGCGCCAGGATCGCTTCAAGAAGTGTGGTTTTACCGCTTTGGAAAGGGCCCACCAGCGCAATGCACCGTGGACCTCGGGGACTTCTGACGTCTTGTCCCATTTCGCCGCCTCCTTGGTGTGGAGCTCGGCCCATGATTGGGTCGGCAAACGCAGATGCTCTGCCCGTCCCCGAGATTTGGCAAGCATCAAACGTCGCTGCGGTGCGTCGTCAGTTAGATCAAGTCTTAACGGCCCGGGCGGAGTTCCAGGCTCTCAAGTCCCGCGGCGATGTTGAGGCCAATCTGGCCCTGTACGCTAAGCGGCTGAAGCGCGATCGAATTGTTGGAGCCACCGACGAGCACGTTGCCTCCCAAGCCGACACCGACCGAGGCGCTGCCCTGCGCGCCGGCGTAGTTGCCGGAGAGATCGCCGGGGCCGAGCCGGTCGACCGGCGCGAACACGCCCCAGGCGAGCGCCGTCTCCTGGGTGATGCCGAGATCGAGACCGACTTTGCGGATCGTCGCGACGTAGCGGTCATCGGGCAGGCCGTCGGCGCGCAGCACGCAGCCGAGATTGGTCACCGATCCGACCACGAAGCCGATGCTGGCGCCGCCGCGGCATTCGAGCACGCCGACCCGCACCATCCGCTGCTGCGCGCTGCTGCCTGCGATGGACGCAACGAGGCCCGCGACAGTGAGCCCGGCGAGGAGGAGTGAGCGGCGCATGAAAAATCTCCGGCGATGAATGTGATGCGGGCAGAGAGCAGGCGCCATCCCCGTGGCGCGCGATGGTCTATGCCACAATAGTTTTGGGGGTACCAGATCGCATCCCGCAATAAAAAGGCCCGCTTGGAGAGCGGGCCTTTTCATTTCTGATTGCGACAGGCTCAGCGCAGATTGCCGCAGAAGCGCTGGATGCGCTTGCAGGCGTCTTCAAGGTCCGAGGTCTTGGTCGCGTAGGAGATGCGGAACGCCGGGC
The DNA here is from genome assembly GCA_963819355.1 of uncultured Alphaproteobacteria bacterium. Taxonomy (GTDB): domain Bacteria; phylum Pseudomonadota; class Alphaproteobacteria; order Rhizobiales; family Xanthobacteraceae; genus Bradyrhizobium. The sequence goes on from CAWFVZ010000040.1 coordinate 86,486, forward strand.
CGAGGCCGAAGGCCGAACCCTGCACGACGGCGACGCCTTCGGTCTCCAGCAGCTCGGTCACGAACGTCTCGTCATTGTCGATCACCTTGCCCGACGGCGCGGTCTTGCCGATCGTGCCGGCGCAGGACGGATAGACGTAGAACGCACCCTCGGGGCGCGGGCATTCGATACCCTTGGCCTGGTTGAGCATGGAGACGGCGAGATCGCGGCGCTCCTTGAACACCTTGTTGTTGGCGGCGATGAAGTCCTGCGGACCGTTCAGCGCCTCGACCGACGCCCATTGCGAGATCGAGGACGGGTTCGAGGTCGACTGCGACTGGATCGTCGACATCGCCTTGATCAGCTGCGCGGGGCCGCCGGCATAGCCGATGCGCCAGCCGGTCATGCAATAGGCTTTCGACACGCCGTTCACGGTGAGCGTGCGGTCGTAGAGTTTCGGCTCGACCTGCGCGACGGTGGTGAACTGGAAGTCGTCATAGACGAGGTGCTCGTACATGTCGTCGGTCATCACCCACACATGCGGATGCCTGACCAGCACGTCGGTGAGTGCCTTCAGCTCGGTGCGCGTATAGGCCGCGCCGGTCGGGTTCGACGGCGAGCACAAAATGACCCATTTGGTCTTCGGCGTGATCGCGCGCTCGAGCGCCTCGGCCTGGAGCTTGAAGCCGGTCGCCGCGGTGCAGACCACAGGCACCGGCTCGCCGCCGGCGAGCGCCACCATCTCGGGATAGCTGACCCAGTAGGGCGCCGGGATGATCACCTCGTCGCCCGGATTGATGGTCGCCATCAGCGCGTTGTAGAGCACCTGCTTGCCGCCGGTGCCGACGATGATCTGGTTCGGCTTGTAGACGAGGCCGTTCTCGCGCTGAAACTTCGCGATGATGGCGTCCTTCAGCTCGGGGATGCCGTCGACCGCGGTGTACTTGGTCTTGCCGGATTCGATGGCGTGGATCGCCGCCAGCTTGATGTTGGCGGGCGTGTCGAAGTCGGGCTCGCCGGCGCCGAGGCCGATGACGTTGCGGCCGGCCGCTTTCAGCGCGCGTGCTTTATCCGTGACCGCGATGGTCGCGGACGGCTTCACACGGTCGAGCGCAGCGGCAAGGAAGGGCATCGTCATCTCCTGACACGCGTCGTGAACCTTTGGCCTCACGACTCTGATTGTGGGAATGGAGATACCCTAAAACGTGAGCCGTTGCACCGCAAGAAACTTCGGCCCGATCTCGGAAAAGTTTACGGATTTCGAGCGTCTGGAGGCGCGATTTCCCGCAATAATCCGCAACTTTGCCGCCCAAATCGCTCATATCCGGCAAGGCATGTCCTCGGAGCAATTTTGCCGCGTTGGAGCGCCAGAAACGAGACCGTCGTCATGCCCGGGCTTGTCCCGGGCATCCACGTTGTTCGTGCCGTGAGGCGGAGCGTGGATGGCCGGGACAAGCCAGGACAAGCCCGGCCATGACGATGCGGAACTTTCAGTGCCAAAACGCGATCGCCTTGCCTCGTACACGAGCGCGCGGAGCGAAGTATCCGCATGTTGACGCAAGCGTGATCTGATTTGCAGCGTCGCACGAAAATGATCTTCCACGGCATTGCAGTGCGGTAGGGTTTTCGAGTTTTTCTATTGCGCAGCCCTTGCGGCGGATTCGCATCGGCATCATTGTTTAGCCGCCGTGCGGGGCAACAAGCGCCGCGCCTTGGGTCCTTCATCGGAATCGAACTCCCAGAATGTACAAGCTCTATTCGATGCAACGCTCGGGCAATAGCTACAAGGTCCGCCTTGCGCTGGCGCTGCTGAACTTGCCTTACGAAGCGATCGAGGTGGACATTCTGCGCGGCGAGAGCCGCACGCCCGACTTCCTGTCGAAGAACCCGTCCGGCCAGGTGCCGCTGCTCGATGTCGGCAACGACCGCTTCCTCGCCGAGTCCAACGCCATCCTCTGGTACGTCGCCGTCGGCACGCCGCTCGCGCCGGAGAACCGCATCGATCGCGCCGAGGCGCTGCAATGGATGTTCTTCGAGCAGCACGCGCTCGAGCCGAACATTGGCGCGGCCTATTTCTGGCTGTCGCTGGTCAAGGGCGGCCGCGACCTCCAGACCCACGCGCTGGAAGACTGGATGGAGCGCGGCTATGGCGCACTCCAGGTGATGGAGAACCACCTCAAGACCAACGCCTACTTCGCAGCGCGCCAGCTCACGGTCGCCGACATCGCGCTGTACGGCTACACCCACCTCGCCGACCGCTGCGACTTCGATCTCTCGACCTTCCCGGCGATCCGGGACTGGCTGCAGCGCGTCGAGGCGGCGCCCGGCTTCGTGGCGATGGACTGGCGGCCGGCCGACGTCGAGGACCCCGCCAGTATCGCGGCGGGGGCCTGAAACCGGTGCGGCGTTAGGAAATAACGGGCATGGCATTAACCTTTGCCCAATTCCCGCCGCTTTCGGCGTAGTAGCCGCCCCAATATTGCCAGCTGAAATTGTGAGGTTGTTCGGCGTCGCGGGTGATTCGCTCGCACGTTGAAGGATTTAGACCATGATTCGGGCGTCCGGCACGGTTGGCTTTCAGGGCCGATCCGCTATTGCCCCCTCTTCCCGGTTGACCCATGCGGTGGCGGCCTCGCTCGCCATCGCAGCGCTGTCGTTAGGTCTGATTGTCACCCTCACGGTGCTGTCGACCAAGGCGACCATGGCTATGGGCCTGCCGGTCTGATTCCCGTCTCATCCCCGACCCGCCTTCAAGGCGCATTGTGAGCACCCGCGCCGACAGGCATGCGGCAGGACATCCATGAAATCACCGGTGGTACTCGTTGCAATAACCCTGACTGCGGCCATCCTGGTCGCGGCATCGCTCTTGATATTCGTCGGCACGCGAAAGGACCCGGGGACGTCGACGCTGAACGCGCCTTTGCAGCAACGCGTCAGGCACGCCCACCTGGTCTAAAATCATCCGAAAGCTTTGCGGTTGCACGCCGGTGACCGTCCTCGTGCGCCACACCGATGCGCCCTCGCGCGCCGACTATTGCCGCTCGCTGCGCGATCCTGCGGGGCGCAGGCTGATCCGCTATCTGCGTGTCGCCGACTGACGCAAAGCGCGATTGATCGGCGCACCCGTCCTCACGTATGAAGGATGCTTCAGCTCTTCGCCTTGCGTCCTCCGAGATCGCGGAATTTTCAGATGTCGCTCACCATTCGCTCCGTCACACGGCAGGACTACGATCAATGGCTGCCGCTGTGGGACGGCTACAACGCCTTCTACGGCCGCTCCGGTCCGACTGCGCTCTCGGGCGAGATCACGCGCGTAACCTGGCAGCGCTTCTTCGATGCCTACGAACCAGTGCACGCGCTAGTCGCCGAAAGTGACGGCCGCCTGCTCGGGCTTACGCACTATCTATTCCATCGCAGCACCACGGCGATCGAGCCATCGTGCTATCTGCAGGATCTGTTCACGCTTCAAGCCGCGCGCGGCAAGGGTGTCGCCTCGGCGCTGATTGACGGCGTCTATGAGCGCGCAAAGCTCGCGGGCTCGCCGCGCGTCTACTGGCAGACGCACGAGACCAACGTCACGGCGCAGAGCCTGTACGACAAGGTCGCGGAACGCTCCGGCTTCATCGTCTATCGCAAGATCTTCTGATTTTCGCGCGGCCAGCCCGCCCTGTGGATAACTCCGCCTGTCACCGGCGCGTAACACACCGGGATTAGGTTGCGGTTGCGTCTGATCAGGCCCCCCGTCACCGATCAAGCGCCCCAAGCGGTCCCCGTCAGTCGCCGCGTCTGACTGGGGCCGCATTTTTTTGTCCGCGGTTTCTTTCGGCATGGCAGCAACGCAGGCAAGTGCTTGCCGCTGCGTTGCATCGCGGTCACAATGGATCCTGCTTTCTTCTGACAGGATCTCCCATGGAAATTCGTAATCTCGGCGGCTCCGGCCTGCGCGTGTCCGCAGTCGGGCTCGGCTGCAACAATTTCGGCCAGCGCACCGATCTGGAGACCTCGCGCAAGGTGATCCACCGCGCGATCGATCTCGGCATCACGCTGTTCGACACCGCCGACATCTATGCCGGCATGGGCGGTTCGGAGACGGTACTCGGCACCGTGCTCGGCGACCGCCGCAAGGACATCGTGCTCGCCACCAAATATTCCAAGCCGATGGCGACCGACGGCACCAAGCAGGGAGCCTCGCGCCGCTACATCATGAACGCGGTCGAGGCTAGCCTGACGCGGCTCAAGACCGACTACATCGATCTCTACCAGCAGCACGATTACGATCCGCTGACGCCGATGGAAGAGACGCTGCGCGCGCTCGACGATCTCGTCCGACAGGGCAAGGTCCGCTACATCGGCCATTCCAACTTTCCGGCGTGGCGCATCGCGGAAGCCGAGTTCACCGCGCGCGCGATGAACGTCAGCCGCTTCGTCTCGGCCCAGGACGAGTACAGCCTCGTCGTCCGCGACATCGAGAACGACCTGCTGCCGGCCGCGCAGGAATACAAGCTCGGCCTGCTGCCGTTCTTCCCGCTGGCGAGCGGCCTGCTCACCGGCAAATACCAGCGCGGTGCGGCGGCGCCCGCCGACACGCGCTTCGGCAAGGCGCCGGCGCTGCGCGACCGCTACGTCACACCGCGCAACGAGGACATCGTCGAGAAGCTCCAGGCCTTCGCGAAAGCACGCGGCCACACCATGCTCGAACTCGCCTTCTCCTGGCTCGCCGCACGCCCGCAGGTCTCGAGCGTGATTGCCGGCGCCACCCGCGTCGAGCAGGTCGAGCAGAACGTCAAGGCGATCGCCTGGAAGCTCAGCGCGGATGACCTTGCCGAGATCGATGAGATCACCAAGGGCTGATGTTTTCGGCGCGGCGCTATTTGGCGCCGCGCCCCGCAGTCTGGATGACTTCAAAGCCTTCGAACTGGGGATGGCCGAGATACAGCGGCTTGTTGTCGCCGGCCCGCTGATGCGCGGCACGAAACGCTTCCGACTTGGTCCAGGCCTCGAACGCCGCATGGTTCGCCCACACCGTGTGCGACGCATACAGCGTGTGATCCTCGAGCTCCGGCCCGCGCAGCAAATGGAATTCCACGAAGCCCGGCACCTTGTCGAGATGGGTGTCGCGCGACAACCAGACCTGCTCGAAGGCGGATTCCGAGCCCTTGGTGACGCGGAAGCGGTTCATGGCGATGTACATGGACGATTTCTCCTGATGCTGCACCACTATCTCGTCATTCCGGGACACGCCGCAAGGCGTGGGCCCGGAATCCATTTTGCTACAGAACCGGTGGAGGGATGGATTCCGGGCTCGCGCTCCGCGCGCCCCGGAATGGCAGCGTGGTTTGTTATACCACCAGCCCCTTCATCGGCCTTGCGCTTGCGCTATCCGGGAACACCGTCTCGGCCAGCACGCGATCGGACAGGCCGAACTGGCCTTGCAGCACGCCCTTGATCACGGAACGCAGATCGGTGGTGGGCTTGAGGTCGCGGCCTTCGTAGAGATTGGCGAGCTTGAGGCCGGGCCAGTCGGAGATGACGCGGCCGCCTTTCACCGCGCCGCCGGCGAGCAGCGCGACGGTTGCCGTGCCGTGGTCGGTGCCGTCGGTGCCGTTGATGCGCGCGGTGCGGCCGAACTCGGTCGCGACCACGACGACGGTGTCGCGCCAGCGATCACCCAGGCCGCTCTCGAATTCGGCAAGCGCGCCATCGAATCCACCAAGCAGGAATGCAAGACGACCGACCGGGCCGCCTTCATTGGCATGCGTATCCCAGCCGTCGAAGGCGAGCGCCGCGATGCGCGGGCCGTCATCGGCCGCCATCAGTTTTGCGGCGCCCCGCGCCACCTGCCGCATCTGCGCGACCTGGTTGCCGGGCTTCGGCTTCATGTCATCGCCGGACGCCGCCTTTTCGAGCTGGAGGCCCTGCGACAGCGCCGACGCCAGCGCGGGATCGCGGTGACGGTAGAGATCGACGAGCCGCATCGCGGTGTCGTCGTCGGCCTGCGGCAGCGCGACCGGCGCCCAGCCGACGGTCGGCGCATTGCCGCGCAGCACCAGCGGCGTGGTGGGGCCGATCGCAAGTCCGCTCGATACCCGTTCGCCGCGCGGCAGCGCTTCGAGCGCACGGTTGAGCCAGCCGGACTGCACGCGGCCCGGCCCGGAATAGCCGCTCTCGAGCACGTCCTGGCCGTCGAAATGCGAGCGGTCGCGATAGGGCGTCGCGACGGCATGGATCACCGCGGCATGGTTGTCACGATACATGCGCGCAAATTCCGGCATCGCCGGATGCAGCGCGAAGAAGGAGTTCGAGCATGGTCGCGGGATGCGCGCCATCGGCTGTCAGCGCGATCGATCCGTGCAGGCCGGCATAATCGGGATCGCCGACCGGCGCAACGGTCGCGAGCCCGTCGAGCGCACCGCGCAGGATCACCACGACCAGCCTGGGATCGCGTCCGTCGGCTGCGCGCGCGAATTTCGGCAAGTACGCCCAGGCAGCAAAAGAGGCACCGCCGAGCAGGAGGCCGCGGCGCGAAGTGAGGAGCCGGTTTTCGACGCAGTCGATCATCATCATCTCCTTTGCATTTCCGGCGACATCAGCAGCAGCGCCAAGCGCTTGCTGGCGCGATTCCGCGCGCTCGATGGTCCGCCGCGTTTCGATCGACGCCGCGTCGGCCGCGGCGAATTCCAGCAGGTCGAGCGGATCGATGTTGGGACCAAGCCGCGCGCCCATCTGCGAGGCGATGTCGAGACGGAGCTTGATGCCCTCGGGCGCGGCCCAGGCCGCAGCGGTGTCGGGGAAACCATTCGGCCCTGCCGGTGTCCACAAGGGCTGGCCGAGCAGGTTCAGATTGTTGAGATAAACGCCGGGATCTTCCGGCACGCGCGCGAGCAGCCGCCCGCTCGCGATCACGAAATCATAGGGCGATCGCATTTTTGTCAGCGGCGCCTGCCAGGCCTCGTCGGAATCGACCAGCGCCGTCGCAAGCGCCTTGAGATCACCGTCGGTCTTGACGAAGACCTCACGCAATCGCGCAACCAGCGCCGGCGGCGGATCATCGGCAACGAAGTGACGGACGATTTTGGTGGCGATGAAATTCGCGGTCGAGGGATGGCGCGCAATGTCGGCGAGCGCGGCTTCGCCCTGCGCCAGCCCGGTCGGTTCATAGGTCTTGCCGAGCAGCAACTGCGGCCCGGGCTGGTGCGCATTGGCGTTGAACGCGAACGAGCCGGGCGCGCCGAGCTGGCCCTGCCGGCCGGCGAAGGTCCAGCCCGTGATGATGCGCGCGAGCGAGGTGACGTCCTCCTGCGTATAGCCGCCGCCGACACCCAGCGTATGCAGCTCCATGATCTCGCGCGCGAGATTCTCGTTCAACCCGCGCTTGCGGTTCTGGCCCGCGCGGGAATTCGGATCCGAGCGATTGCTGGTTGTCGAGGAAGAACAGCATTGCCGGATGCTGCTCGACCGCCTTCAGCATCTCGGCAAAGCGCCCGAGCACGTGCGGGCGGATCGCCTCGCGCTCGAACGCGCCGGCCCACATCCGCGCCAGCTCGCCCTTGTTTGCGGAGATGCAGAAATGATTGGACCAGAACACGACCAGACGCTCGGTGAAGCCGCAATCGACCATCATGGCGCGCTGCAGCCGCGCCAGCGCCTCGGCGCGAAAGGTCTTCTGGATCACGTTGAGGGGCTGCGGCGACGGTTTTGCAACGGCCGGAGCGGCGGCATTGGGCTGCATACCGTCAGGCTTCATCGCATTGTCGGCCGGCTTGTTGTCGGCAGGTTTGACCTCGGCCATCTGGCCGGCGATCTCGGTCATCACCGTGTTCAGCGAGAGATTGCGCCGCAATGTGTTGTCGGGCTTCTGGTCGGCCGGCGGCTGCGGCGCCGGCGCTTCGGTCGGTGTGGCCGCCTTTGCCGCCGCCTCGCGCGCCTGCTTGACCTGGTCCTGATAGGCGAACGCGGCCTGCCCGAGCTGCGGCGTCGATTGCAGGCCCGGCGCCTCCAGCAGCGCGCCTGCGGGGCGGGCCAGTTCCGCCTTCACGAAACCTCTGGGATCGGAGGCCGCATTGATGAGATCCCCGGATGCCCCGCCGCGGGCGCCGAAGCCGAAGCGATTCAGCGCGACGAGGGCGGCTTGCGAATCGCGGGCCATCGATTTGTCCTCCGCGCGTTGCCAAGCGCTTCCATGGTCGGTGCGCGACGCCTAATATACCGCAGCCGGAGATGAACCCGACATGAAAATGACGGCCAGGTTTTTGCGCAAATCATGACAATTCCGAAAGAAATTCCATTGCAGGAACCGCGTCGCCTCACCTGCTCCCGTTGCGGCACGGAATTCGGCTGCGACCTCTCGGGCACATGCTGGTGCGCGGAGGAAACGGCAAGATTGCCGATGCCGGTGAAGGGCGAGGATTGCCTGTGCCGGGAGTGTCTGCGCAAGGCCGCGGCCGAGGCATCGCGGAGCCCGGATGGAGCGCAAGCGTAATCCGGGCTACGACGCCTAGACTGGATGTCCCGGCGATTTCCGCGCCATCCCGTCGAACGCATCGAGCAGTTTTTCGCGCCACGCATAGACCGGATCATCCGCTTCAAGCAGCTTGAACGGGCTCACCACACGCGCCCATTGGAAGCCGCCGAACACGATGAAGTCGGCATAATTCGGCGCGTCACCGCCGAGATAGGCTTGCGTCTTGAACGTCTGCCGCATCACCTCCAGCGATTTGCGGAACGCGACGACACCGGTGTCGCGGTTCGCCTGGACCTCTTCCAGGGGCTTGCCGAACCGCGCCTCGCGCGACTTTCGGAAATAGGCGGCATCGACCTCGGCGAGGTTTTTCGGGATGTCGGCGATGATCAGCGGAAAGATGCCGCCGACGATGGCGATGTCGCCCCAGGCGTTGATCATGCGCGCCATGGCGCGACCGCCGTCGCCGCCGAACAGCGACGGGCGATCCGCAAAATTGTCTTCGAGATAGTTTGCGATCACCCAGGAATTCAACCACCGGCCTGTCGTGATGCAGCAGCACCGGAACCCGCTCCGAGCCATGCGGCGCGACCGTGCTCTTCTCGGTGAAACGCCAGGGCAGCGATTCCGCCGTCAGCCCCTTATGCGCAAGCGCCATCCGCGTGCGCCAGCAATACGGGCTGAACGGACGCGACGCGTCGGTGCCGACGAGTTCGTAGAGTTTGAGGGACATGGAAGATCCTTGCCTGCCAGATCCTCATCCTGAGACGCGCGCAAGATGCGCGCTCCCCAGGGTGAGGGTCTTCCATTCTGGATTGCTTCGCTTGCGCTCGCAATGATGTTGTGGAGAGTCACCGCCCGTTCGTTCGCAGCAGCCTTTCGCCGTCCTCCGTCACCGCGATGATCAGGCCGATGCCGGGCAGCGTCTCGCGCGCGACAAAGCCGCGGTCCGCGGCGTCCTCCCAGATGGTGAGGCGTGGGCACGAGGTCTTCCAGGTCGAGATCACTTCGGCATAGGCGCGCGGCTCGCGCGCGATCCATTCGACGAAGTCCAGCACCAGCGGGTCGGCCGTCTCGCTCATTGCGAACCTCCCTTGTCGAAGGCAGCCAGCACAGGCGTGCGAACCAGCAGCCAGCCGCCATAGGCGATGTAGTAGCAGGCGATGGTGGTGATCAGCTTGTTCGACCAGGCCACGAATTGCTGGTCGGTCATGGCTTCGAGAATGCGCCGCGCCAGCGTGGTGCCGAGCATCGAGGCTGCGATCGCGACGCCCGCGAGCACCGGATCGAGCGTGGCGGCCTGGTCGATGACGCTGCCGAAATAGATCAGCTTGGTGAAATGGCTGACGAGCTGGCACATCGCCTTCGTCGCCACCTTCTCGCGCCGGCCGAAATCGCCGCCGAGGAAGAAGGTGTCGAGCAGCGGACCGGAGACGCCGGTCATCAGCATCAACCCCATGCAGATCGTGCCATAGACCGTGCCCTGCCAGAGCCGGTCGGGATCGGGCTTGATGTTCGCGGGCAGCAGTCGCGCCATGAACGGCGTGGCACCGAGCAGCAGCAGCGCCGTCGGCTTGTCCGGCACGTAGCGGGTGAGCGACCAGGCCGCGAGCGCGATGGCAGCGCCGACCATGTAGTTTGCGACCGGCCGCCAGCGGATATGCGCGCGCCACAGCAGGGCGCGCCAGCCGTTCGAGGCCATCTGCGTGATCGCATGCAGCACCATCGCGGTCGGCAGCGGCATCAGCGCCAGCAGCACGCCGATCAGGATCAGCCCGCCCGCCATTCCGAACAGCCCCGACAGGAACGCGGTGCCGACCATCAACAATCCAAGGGCAGCGATCATGATGGGCGTCACGAGAGTCTCCGGTGGTGGACACGTTGAGCAAGGAGCGCACGCTGCCTGCGCTCCCTCGCTCCGCCCCCGCGGGGAGAGGCGAAAGAGAGCGTGCCTCGCTTGCCCCGTTCGCGCAAACTGAGTTATCTTGGCCTGGCATCAGCTTTCCTGAGGGTCCATTCATTTGCGGCGGCTGCTCTTTCTCAACGGCATCAAGGCATTCGAGGCGGCGGCGCGGACCGGCAGCTTTGCCGCGGCCGGCGTCGAGCTGAGCGTGTCGGCGGCCGCCGTCAGCCGCATGGTTCATTTGCTGGAAGAGCGGCTCGGCGTCGCGCTGTTCGAGCGCAAGGCCAACAGGCTGGTGCTGACGCAGGCAGGCCGCGCCTATCAGAGCGGGCTGACGCCGATCTTCGACGCGCTCGCAAGCCTCACCGCGCAGGTGACGGCGCCCTCCAGCGTGCGTGTGCTCACCATCGGCGTCGGCCACACTTTTGCGATGCGCTGGCTGATCCCGCGGCTGTCGGAGTTTCGCAACGAAGAGCCCGACATCGAGGTCCGCTTCACCACCGGCGGCGCCGAGGTCCCATTCGGCGAGGATTGGAGCTGCGGCATCAAGCTTGGCACCGGCGACTGGCCGGGGCTCCTGGCCGAGCCCCTGTTCGCCGGCGACCTGACGCCGGTCTGCGTGCCACGCCTCGCCTCCGGCCTGAAGCGCCCGGCCGATCTCAAGGGCCCGAGCCTGATCCGCGTCACGCATTCGCCTGAGGACTGGCCGATCTGGCTCAAGGCCGCAGGGCTCAGCCGGATCAACGCGCGCGGGCCGGAGTTCCAGTTCTACGGCCAGGCGCTGCAAGCCGCCGCCGACGGGCTCGGCATCGCCATGGGCATCCGGCCCTATATCGACGACGATCTCGCAGCCGGCCGGCTGGTGGCGCCGTTCGACCTCTCGGTGCCCAAGGGCATGCGCTGGTACCTGCTCTACCGCAGCTTCCAGACCGAACATCGCGACTTTGCCGCGTTCCGCCGCTGGATCATGCGGGCAGCGGCGGAACCTGCCGCCCGTCCGCGGCGGTCCGGACGCGCCGCCGGACGGGGCTGATCCATCACCCGATCCGGTGAAAAAGCCGACCGCTTGTGAATGGCTTCACATTCCGAAATCCGCAAACGTGGTCCCCTAACCCTCTGACAGGAGCATTTGGGGACTACCAATGACGACCCTTTACGACGGCTTTGACATCGAATCCTTCGAAGCTGGCAAGGGACTGTGGCACGCCCGGATCCGGCGCGCCGATTTCAGCCCGGTTGCCATCGACGGCGTGCTGTTTCCGGCCATGGAGGTCGGCTTCGCCTGGCCCGATCCCGACGCTGCGATCGCCGACGCCAAGCATCACATCGACCGCTTCCGCCGGCGCGCCGACGACAGCGACGACGAGTAAGCGCACGGGATTGCCAAAACGGCTCGCAGGCACAGCGCTGCGTAAAAGGGGGAACGGGTCATGTCAGCCACCGACATCGAAGACGAACCGCGGCCGAAGATCTACGCCCGCACTGTGCTGTCGAAATGCCCGGAATGCGATGGCGATCTCACGGTGCTTCGTGTGATCGGCGGCCGCGCCGGATGCGAGTACTGGACCATGCGCTGCACCGATTGCGGCGGCATCCATCTCGATGTCCTCGAGCCGCGCCTGACGGTCGTGGACGGCGAAGGACCGCTGCCGGCCGCGTGATCGCAAGATCCGCTGCTGCCCTGCTGCCAACCTGCTGTCAGCAGCCTGCGCGCGAAGGGGCTTTCGCCCTTTTCTGCGCGACGGACTCGTCCCATATTCGGGGCATGGCGAAGAAATCTGCTCCCCCAAAATCTCCCAAATCCAGAGCACCGAACTCGAAGGCACATCGGCCCGACGTGCAGCCGATCGGGCCGGCGCTGGCCGAACTGCTGAATCCGGCGATCAATCGCGGCGATGCCGGGCTTGGATCGGGCACCGGCCTCCAGCCGCCGCCGGACAATTCGCGCGACCGCCGGTCCGGCGGTGAGGCCGCCGCGCATCGCGCGCGCGCCTCGACGCCGAAGGAGTTTCCAGCAGGATTCGACGCGGCCGATGCCGCTGCGGCCCAACGCGCAGCCGCCAGAGGCCCGGGAGAGCGCCGGCTTCGATGAGGCGCCGCAGGCCAACTACGGAACTGCGGCGACAATCCCGACGCTCGATCCGGAACTGGCGCGACAGCTCGGCCTTCCCACCGAGGAGGACGACGCCGAGGCGCTGGCGCGTCCCCCGCGCAGCAAGATGGAGGCGCTCGGCGTCAAGGCGACCGCGGATGCGCTGGAATTGCTGATCCGCGAGGGCCGACCGGAGTTCCGCAAGGACGACGGTAGCCTGCGGGTATGGACGCCGCACCGGCCGCCACGCCCGGAGAAGTCCGAAGGCGGCGTGCGCTTCGAGATCAAGTCGGAGTATCAGCCGCGCGGCGACCAGCCCACCGCGATCGCCGAGCTGGTCGAAGGCATCAACCGCAACGACCGCTCGCAGGTGCTGCTCGGCGTCACCGGCTCCGGCAAGACCTACACCATGGCCAAGGTGATCGAGGCGACGCAGCGGCCCGCCATCATCCTGGCGCCGAACAAGACGCTGGCCGCCCAGCTCTACGGCGAGTTCAAGAACTTCTTCCCGGACAACGCGGTGGAGTATTTCGTCAGCTACTACGATTACTACCAGCCCGAGGCCTATGTCCCGCGCACGGACACCTACATAGAAAAGGATTCGTCGATCAACGAGCAGATCGACCGCATGCGTCACTCCGCGACGCGCGCGCTGCTCGAACGCGACGACGTCATCATCGTTGCGTCCGTGTCCTGCATCTACGGCATCGGCTCGGTCGAGACCTACACCGCGATGACGTTCGCCTTGAAGAAGGGCGAACGCATCGACCAGCGCCAGCTCATCGCCGACCTCGTCGCGCTCCAGTACAAGCGCACGCAGGCCGATTTCACCCGCGGCACGTTCCGCGTGCGCGGCGACGTCATCGACATCTTCCCGGCACACTATGAAGACCGCGCCTGGCGTGTGAATTTGTTCGGCGACACCGTCGAGAACATAGAAGAATTCGATCCGCTCACCGGCCACAAGCAGGACGAGCTCGAATTCATCAAGATCTACGCCAACTCGCACTATGTGACGCCGCGCCCGACGCTGGTGCAGGCAATCAAGTCGATCAAGTCAGAATTAAAGATGCGGCTCGACCAGCTCCACGACCAGGGCCGCCTGCTGGAAGCGCAGCGGCTGGAGCAGCGCACCACCTTCGACCTCGAGATGATGGAGGCGACGGGAAGCTGCGCAGGCATCGAGAACTATTCGCGCTATCTCACCGGGCGCCTGCCCGGCGAGCCGCCGCCGACGCTGTTCGAATACGTGCCCGACAACGCGCTGGTGTTCGCCGACGAAAGCCACGTCACCGTCCCCCAGATCGGCGGCATGTTCCGCGGCGACTTCCGCCGCAAGGCGACGCTCGCCGAATACGGCTTCCGCCTGCCGTCGTGCATGGACAACCGCCCGCTCCGCTTCGAGGAGTGGGACATGATGCGGCCGCAGACGGTCGCGGTCTCGGCCACGCCCAGCGCCTGGGAGCTCAACGAGAGCGGCGGCGTGTTCGTCGAGCAGGTCATCCGTCCCACCGGGCTGATCGATCCGCCCGTCAATATCCGCCCGGCCCGCACCCAGGTCGACGATCTCGTCGGCGAGGTCCGCGCCACCGCCCAGGCCGGCTATCGCTCGCTGATTACCGTGCTGACCAAGCGCATGGCGGAGGACCTCACCGAATATCTGCATGAGCAGGGCATTCGCGTCCGCTACATGCACTCTGATATCGACACCATCGAGCGCATCGAGATCATCCGGGATTTGCGCCTGGGCGCGTTCGACGCGCTGGTTGGCATCAACCTGTTGCGCGAGGGCCTCGACATTCCCGAATGCGCGCTGGTCGCAATTCTCGACGCCGACAAGGAAGGCTTTCTGCGCAGCGAGACCTCGCTGATCCAGACCATCGGCCGCGCCGCGCGCAACGTCGACGGCAAGGTGATCCTCTATGCCGACCAGATCACTGGGTCGATGGAGCGCGCCATCGCCGAAACCGACCGCCGCCGCGAGAAGCAGGTCGAGTACAACACGGCGCATGGCATCACGCCAGAGAGCATCAAGAAGTCGATCGGCGACATCCTCAACAGCGTCTACGAGCGCGACCATGTGCTGGTCGAGGTCGGCGGCCACGACATGACCGACGACGTCATCTCGATCGGCCACAACTTTGAAGCCGTGCTCGCCGATCTCGAAACCCGGATGCGCGAGGCGGCAGCCGATCTGAACTTCGAGGAAGCCGCCCGCCTGCGCGACGAAGTCAAGCGACTGCGCGCCACCGAGCTTGCGGTCGTCGACGACCCCACCGTCAAGCAGCGCACCGTGCAAGGTAAGGCCGGCGCCTATGCGGGCACGAAGAAGTACGGCGACGCGGCCAACCTGCCCGTCAGCGCGATGAAGAAAAAGACCGTGAGCTCAGCGCTGAAAGCCAGCGGCGGAGGCGGCGGCTCGAAGGTGCACAAGCCGCATCTCGACGAGATGCACGGCCCGGAATCGTTGCCCTATCGCGCGGACCGCGCGCTGCCGTCAAAGCCGTTCGGCGGTGAGAGCCGGATCATCCAGCCGACGGACTCAAGGCAGTCGGGACCGGAGTTCGGTCCGGCGCCGAAATCGACGGGTGGGATGCCGGGGCGACGGGGTGGGTGGAAGAAGAGGTAGATCGCTCGAACAACGAAAGGCCTCCCCTCACCCCACGCTCGCCGTCACCACCGCCATCACCGACAGCATCAGCACGATCGCCACGAGTTGCATCGAGGCGGCCGGATGGGTGCGCCAGAATGGATTCCGGGTTCGTGGCTTCGCCACGCCCCGGAATGACGACTGAGTGCCGATCTGATTACAGCTTGCCCTGCCCGTTCACCTGGCTCTGTTGCTGCTGCTTTTCCTGTTCCTTGGCCTGGTGGCGGCCGTAGAGGCAGCCGGCTGCGGCGCCCAGGACGCCGTGATGGCCGGCATAGTGGCCGGCGACGCCGCCGACGACGGCGCCCTTGATGCAGCCCTTGGCGTTGGCGGCGGGGGCCGCAGCGAGCACGACAAGAGCGGCGGCGCAGATGAGAAGCTGGGATTTCATGATCAATGTCTCCGGATGCGATGTCGCCGTCTCAACGAGCGTGGGCCGGTCCGGGTTCCAGCGCTCGCCAACCGGCGGGACGCGCCGGGCATCGTGCGCGAAGCGTCGCGACGTCGACGATTCGAATTCGAGCATGACGATGCTTGCGCAACCCGCCCTTGCATTGGGTGAACCCCAATCCATCGCGACGTGACCAATCGCTGCTGGACCCTGTGTTTCTGCGGATTGATGGACCCGCGAGCCGCGCGATAGCCTTTACAACCCACAGCCAATGAGGTCGGGAGCGGCATGGCCGTTGAGTCATTGAACAAGCAACGTGTACTGCATCTGCTCGACGCCTTCGCGCGCGGCGATGTGGAGGCCGCGCTGGCGTGCTGCACCGACGACGTCGACTTCCTGAGCCACGCACCGATCGACGTGCTGCCGCATATGGGCCCGCGCCACGGCAAGACCGAACTGCGCGAGCTCTGGCAGACGGTGTGGTCGCGCTATTCGGAAATTCGCTACAAGGCGCCGCACATCGTCGCCGAGGGCGATGAGGTCGCAGCCTATCTGCACACCTATTTCAGGAAGCGAACGAACGACCGCATCGTGCAGTTTGACATGGCGGTGTTCTACACCTTCCGCAACGGGCAATTGGCGCAGATCCGCGAGATCATCGATTCCTACGATCTGGTGCAGCAGGTGCTGGAGCGGGAAATCGGGCCGCTGATCGTGGGGGCGCCGGTGGACCGGGGGTAGCCCCGTGCCGCCGTGGAACGCGCAGCGGAACCGGCGCGCGGACGGGACCGTGTAGGATTACGGGGTTCTATTGTAAATTTCACACTTTGCGCTCATTTGTGCATTGCAAAATCGTGATTTGCATTTTCGCAGATCGCACCTACTTGTTTGTATACTAATGAATTGAGCAGCCCCTGGCGCCTTGCTGTGCATGGGGTTGTTTTTCGTTTTTCTGCAAGCCAGTTTCAGGACGCCCCAAAATGACAGAGCACAGCCTCTGGCGTTTCTCGCGCGCGTTGCACCGCGCGATCAACGACCGGCATTTCGAGGATATCGACGCCCTGATCGACGAGGACGTCGACTGGGCGGTCTATGGCCCGATCGACATGTTTCCGTTCCTCGGCGCACGCCAGGGCAAGGCGGCCGTGCTCCAGGTCATCCGCCAGCTCGCCGACAATTTCCATGTCCGCCGCTTCGAGCGCGAGAGCATCATGCTGGGCGTCGATTCCGCCTCCTCGATGCTGCGCTATTCGCTGACGGCGCTGGATTCCGACAAGCCGATCTCGCTGCGCGTGGCGCAGTTCGCCCAGTTCAGGGCGGACCGGCTCGTCAACATGCGTGTGCTGATCGACACCTTCGATCTGGTCGAACAGGCACTCGGCCGCGCCATTCATCTGCCAAAGATGACCAGCGTCGGCTGAGGGGGACACCAACGGGCTCCGCAATTCGGGACCGATGCATTGATGCTCCCGCGACGCGTCCTGGCCTCCAGCCCCGCCGGATGCCGTCGTGGAGAAGCTCGTCATCGGGCGCGCGCCTTTCGCGCGGCCCGTTGGTTCGTTATTTGGGGTGGTGCCAGCGCCACAATTTTGCAACGATAGTTCCGCATCCTCTGCGCGAACTGGGCTTGCGGGCAAGGCAATGGAATTCTCGACAGGTTTTGGCCGGACCAGGCTGCCGGTGCTGGCGGCCGCGTTCATTTTCGGCTCGGTGCTGACCGCCCCGGCGCAGATCATTCCGCCCACGCCCCCCACGGCGGCCGTGCCCGACGAAGAGGCCGAGGATACCCCCGACGTCAACGACCCCGACGTGCTCAAAGGCATCGACGTCGACAAGCTCGACTGGGGCCAGCTCGCCATCGACGCCGGCACGCTCAACGACATCATCGCCGCCAAGAAACGCGCGCAGGCCGCCGCCAACAGCGGGATGAACTGGTCGACCAACGCCAACGCGAACGGCTCCTCGGCCGTGACCGTAAAGCAGTCGGTGTCGTCATTCTGGGACACCCGCGTCGGCGCCGACATGACGGTGGCGAAAGAGCCGACCACGATGTCGGAGCTCCTGGCGCAGAAGGCGGCCAATGGCGGCAACCTGCCGCAATCCTCGGGCAGCGCCTGGGCCGCCGCGACCGCGCCGGGCGCAGGTCCCGTCTGGGACAAGACCGCGGTGGAAGCCCGTGTCGATCCCGGCGCCGAGCAGAGCAAGCTTGGCGCCTCGCTCACCAAGTCGGTGCCGCTGTCGAACGATTATTCGGTGACGCTTCAGAACGGCTACAGCGTCAACCAGCAGGGCACGACGGCGCTGCCCGGCATCGCCGGGCGCACCATGCGCAATTACGAGACTGACCAGTCAGCCAAGGTCGAGATCACCGGCACCGGCACCAGCGTCACCGCCGGGCAGACACTGTCGACCACTGACGACAAATGGCTGCGCAAGTTCGGCGCCGAGCAGAAGCTGTTCGACAACGTCACCGTCTCCGGCTCGGTCGGCGAGACCTCGCAAGGCGCGATCAACAAGAGCCTGACCGCGGGCTTCAAGAAGAGCTGGTGAATCTTCTTCAGACTCTCGTAACCATGCGCCACGGCAAAGCCCCCGAATGGTCCGCCCTTGCCGCATCTCGGCCCCGTTGCGGTCAAAATCCGGCGCACTGATGGAGCGGCCTGACAGACATCGTCGTGCGGGGACACTCGCGCTGCGCTCAACGCGAACAGGGGAATATCGATGAACGCCATGCGTCCGGACAAGACCGAAGCCGCCGAGACCGAGACGGTCGACAACAACCTTGCCGCCGTGACGGAAGTCGAAGCCGGCATCCGCGATTTCGTCCGCAACGACATCGCCTATCTGCGCCGGCCGGCCGCGACCGCCACCGACGCGCCGCCGCTCGATGCATCGGCGGAAGCCACCGTCACCAATGTCAACTCGCTGATCCAGCGCGTCGCCGGCACCTCGCTCGCCGAGATCGAGAATCTGATCTCCGAGCTCGAGAGCCTGCGCGACCTGCTCCATGCCGAGGGCCAGCGCGTCCAGCGCGAGATCTCCGGCTACGCCCAGCTCAGCCAGGCTGCGATGAAGTCGACCCGCATGATCGCCGACAACGTGACCCAGTGGAAACGCGCCGCCGACGGCCTGCGCAACAGCTGATCGCATCACCAGCCGCCGCGTTCCCGAGAGGGAGCGCGGCGGATTTGATTCAAGGGGTCTCGTGCCCCCGCTTTGAACTTTCCACCCATCCCCGGCGACCAATGCCAAGCGCCCGTCGGTGTTACGGCCGGGCGAGGGGACATTTTCAGATGGAAAGCATTCGGCCCGATAACACGGACCCGATACCGCTGCGGCCCGCGCCGAACCAGTTCGGGACCATCATGCTGCGCTTTGTCGGGTTGCTGGCTGTTGCGATCGCGATCTTGGCGTTCGTCTATAGCCGCTGAGATGAGGCCGGATGCCGGCCCCGAAAAGTTAACGACCCCTTAACGGCTCGCGTCGACGCTCGAGGCTTCCAGGGTGTAGGCGCCGTCAGCATAGCCCTTCACCACCATGCCGGCCACCAGCATCACAGCCAGCGTCGCGGTAGCGAAGATAAATCCGACCAGCTTGAGTGCGCCGCGGTCTGCCATTGTGCTCGTTCCCTGTCCTCTGCCCAGTTCGTTCAAATAGACAGCGACAGGTTCATAATTGGTTAGCAACTCGATGGTTCCGGCAGCTGCTTCGCAAACCAGCCATCTCGGGAGGGCTTATGGCAGTAGCCCCGAATCGCGTCCATAGCGCGCGGGCAACACTCGCGCGCTGTTTTCGGCTGTTCATCTTGGAACGGGTCTAACTGCCCTTCCGCATCGGCACGAAGGCCGAGGCGGTGATGGAATAGACCTCCTCGCCGCGCTGGTTGGTGCCGGTGGTGCGGGCGGACAGAATGCCCCAGCCGGGGCGCGAGCCGGAGGCGCGCTTGTCGATGACGACATTGGCGTAAGCGATGGTATCGCCGGCAAGCACCGGCTTGATCCAGCGCAGGTCGCGGAACCCCGGCGACGGCCCCCACACGGCAACCTCCTCGCCGCGTGCTGCGGCTTCGCGCGCCAGGCGCTGGCCATCTGCGACAAGGAGACTCATGCAGGCCGAGCCGACATGCCAGCCCGACGCCGCAAGCCCGCCGAACAGCGAGTTCTTGCCTTCCTCCTCGTCGAGGTGGAAGCGCTGCGGATCGAACTTTGCGGCGAACGTCTTGATGGACTCCGCCGTGAAAATGTAGGTGCCGATCTCGCGGCGATGGCCGATCTCGATCTCCTCGAAGAATGGCATCAGACCCCTCCCTCGCGCCGCTCGATCAGGATCGGCGAGGTCATCTCGCACAGCGCCTCGCCCCTGGCGTTGCGCGCGGTGCATTTGAACTTGACGATGCCGAGGCCAGGCCGGCTCTTCGAGGTCCGCGCCTCCAGAACGTCGACGTCGAGCGTGAGGTCATCGCCGGGCCGCAACGGAGACAGCCAGCGCACCTCGTCGACACCGGGCGATCCGAGCGAGGCGGCGCGCGTGATGAAGCCGTCGGCCATCATCCGCATCATCAGCGAGCAGAGGTGCCAGCCCGAGCCCGACAGGCCGCGCAGCATGCTCTTGGCTGCAGCTTCCTCGTCCAGGTGCATCGGTTGCGGATCGAACTCGGCGGCGAAGGCCACGATCTCGTCGCGGGTGACATGGCGCGGGCCGAACGTTCCGTAGCGGCCGGTCGGGAAATCTTCGAAGGTCAGGGTCATCTTGGGAAAGCTTTGTGGGAATGACAGATTGTGGCCGCAGTTTGCGGCAATCTCAACCCGCCGGCCCGCATGGCTCATGCTACATTCGGCGAGTCGGACCGGACCTGCCTCATTATCGGATTGACGCGGCCGGGGATATGATTTTGCCCGGGGGAGAGAGATGTTTTCATTCAGCGATCTGTTTCAATGGGACCGCTTCATTACGCCGACGATCATCAAGACCTTCTACTGGCTGGTGATCGGCGTAATCTGCCTGTTCGGACTCTCCGGAGTCTTCGCCGGCCTCACCGCGATGGCGATCAGCCCGTTCGCCGGCTTTCTGGTTGTGCTGGAATCGATCGCCGGCGTCGTCGTCGGAATCGTGTTCTCGCGAATCGCCGCGGAATTGATCCTGATCGTGTTCCGCATCAACGAGCATCTCGGCGCGATAAGGGACCAGGGCAGCGGGGTGCGGTGACTCGTCATTCCGGGGCGCCTCGAAGAGGCGAGCTCTGATGCGCAATTGCGCATCTGAGAATCCATCGGGCCTCAGAGTGACTGGATCAATGGATTCCGGGTTCGCGCTTCGCGCGCCCCGGAATGACAACTTCAACTTACGTATTAAACCGGAAATGCATCACGTCGCCGTCGGCGACGACGTATTCCTTGCCTTCGAGGCGCAGCTTGCCGGCATCGCGGGCGCCGGCTTCGCCGTTCAACGCGACGTAATCCTCATACGCAATGGTCTCGGCGCGGATGAAGCCCTTTTCGAAATCGGTGTGGATCACGCCCGCTGCGCCCGGCGCCTTGGTGCCGCGATGGATGGTCCAGGCACGCGCTTCCTTCGGGCCCACCGTGAAATAGGTGATGAGGTCGAGCAGCGTGTAGCCGGCACGGATCAGGCGGTCGAGGCCGGCCTCTTCGAGACCCAGCGTCTCCAGGAAGTCGGCGCGCTCTTCACGCGAAATGGTGGCGATCTCGGATTCGATTTTTGCCGAGATGACGACGGCGACGGCGTCCTCCTTCGCGGCCTGCTCCTGGACGGCCAGCGAGAACGAATTGCCTGTCGCGGCCGAGCCTTCCTCGACGTTGCAGACATAGAGCACCGGCTTCGACGACAACAGGCCGAGCATCGAGAAGGCGCGCTCCTCCTCCGCCTTGCGCTCGACGAGGCGCGCGGGCTTGCCCTCGCGCAGCAGCACCAGCGTGCGGTTGACCAGGTCGAGCTGCTCCTTGGCGTCCTTGTCGTTGCCCTTGGCCTTCTTGGAGAGGTTGTCGACACGCTTCTCGAGGCTGTCGAGATCGGCGAGCATCAGCTCGGTCTCGATGGTCTCGATGTCGGCGAGCGGGGCGATCTTGCCCTCGACATGGGTGATGTCGGAATCTTCAAAGCAGCGCACCACGTGCGCGATGGCATCGACCTCGCGGATGTTGGCGAGAAACTGGTTGCCGAGGCCTTCACCCTTGGAGGCGCCGCGCACCAGGCCGGCGATGTCGACAAAGGTCAGCCGGGTCGGAATGATCTGCGCCGACTTGGAGATCGCCGAAAGCTTGTCGAGCCGCGGATCGGGCACGGCGACCTCGCCGACATTCGGCTCGATGGTGCAGAACGGATAGTTCGCGGCTTGCGCCGCGGCCGTCTCGGTCAGCGCGTTGAACAAGGTCGACTTGCCGACATTGGGCAACCCGACAATCCCGCATTTGAATCCCACGAGCGCTATTCCTTGCCGTTGTCGTCCTTGGTCAAAAATCCCTTCGCCTGCATGGCGAGATGCACCCTGTTGGCGAAGGTCGCGTCTGTGCCCTTGGCGATCAGTGCCGCGTGCTCGGCCACCGCGTCGCAGAGCGTCGCCACCCAATCGTTGTCCGCCTTGGCGAAGTCCGACAGCACGTGGCCGTGCACCAATTCCTTGACGCCGGGATGACCGATGCCGAGCCGCACCCGGCGGTACTCGTTGCCGATATGCGCCGAGATCGATCGCAGGCCGTTGTGCCCGGCGATGCCGCCACCGGTCTTCACCCGCACCTTGCCCGGCGGCAGTTCGAGCTCGTCATGGAACACGGTGACGTCACCCGGTGCGATCTTGAAAAAGCCCGCGGCCTCCTGAACGCTGCGACCGGAGTCGTTCATGTAGGTTGTCGGCTTGAGCAGGATCACGCGCTCCGTGCCGAGCGTGCCTTCCGAGGTCTCGCCCTGAAACCGACGGCGCCATGGCGCGAAACCATGACGCCGCGCAATCTCGTCGACGGCCATGAAGCCGACATTGTGCCGGTTACGTGCGTATTTCGCGCCGGGATTGCCGAGCCCAACAAAGAGTCGCATGACGCGGCGCGCCCCTCGCTTGGCGCGCGATCAGAGACCGCGCGCCAGCTTTGAGAGATTACTTCTTCTTGTCGCCGCCGGCGGGAGCCTTGGCAGCCGGAGCCTTGGCAGCCGCTGCCGGAGCAGCAGCACCCGCTGCCGGAGCCGCAGCACCAGCCGCCGGAGCAGCCGCGGCGCCCGGAGCCGCAGCAGCCGTAGCCGCAGCCTTCTGCTCTTCAGCGTAGCCGGACGGCGGCACGATGGTGACGAGGGTTGCGTCCTCGCGGGTCAGCGCCTTCACGCCGGCCGGCAGCTTGATGTCGGCCAGATGCAGCGAGTGACCGATTTCGAGCGAGCCGACGTCGGCCTCGATGTACTGCGGGATGTTCTCGACGCCGCATTCGAGCTCGATCGCGTGGGCGACGATGTTGACGGCGCCGCCGCGCTTCACGCCGGGCGAACCTTCCGCCTTGACCACGTGCAGAGGCACGCTGATGCGGATGGTGGCGCCTTCGCCGAGCCGCATGAAGTCGACATGGATCGGGAAGTCCTTGACCGGATCGAGGTGATAGTCGCGCGGAATCACGCGGTGCTTCTTGCCTTCGAGATCGATGTCGACCAGCGTGGTCAGGAACCGGCCGGCGAGGATGCGCTGACGCAGTTCGCGATCGTCGACCGAGATCGGGAGCGGGGGCTGCTTGTTGCCATAGATCACTCCGGGCACTTTCCCGGCGCGACGCTCAGCCCGGGCGGCCCCCTTGCCGCTCTTCGGACGTGCGGTCGCCTTCAATTCCTTGACGGTCGTCGCCATAACGTTAAGTCCTTGTTTTTGCAAAAGTTAATGGGCCGCAACGCGGCCCATGGCACAGTTCGCAGCAAGCCTCCAGGGGTGCGGGGGCCGCGAACTTGGCGGGCTTTTACCCGGAAGATGCGGAAATGACAAGGAGAATAGGCCGCCGGCCCGGGTTCCTCCCCTCCCCTCCATGGGAGGGCAAGAGACCTCCTCAACCGTCGTTACCCGCCGAGCTTGGCCTCCAGCGCCGTGATGCGCGCCTTCAGGGCTTCGTTCTCCTCGCGCGCCAGGCGGGCCATGTCCTTGACCACCTCAAACTCCTCGCGCTTGACCAGATCCATGTCGCGCAGGAATTTTTCGGCCTGGTTGCGCAGCACCGTGTCGAACTCGCGCTTGGCGCCTTGCGCGGCACCGGCGGCGTCGTTCATGAGGCGGCCGATCTCGTCGAAAAACCGGTTGGTGGTCTGGGTCATTTCGGTCTCCTGGCAGCCCCGGTAAACTTTGCGCGAACTCTCCGAAACACAATGGCAATCCGGACAGGCCGGTTCAAGGGCTGAAGAGAGGTATCCTTGTCATGCCCTGGTTTCCTTGCAATCGTATTCAACGTCCCTGCATAACAAGAATCACAAGGCGGCACGCAAGACATGATCGAGCAGCAGATCGCAATTCGCACCAAGGACGGTCACACCGCGACCTTCATCGCCCATCCCGAGCGCGGCGGCCCGTTCCCGGTCATCCTGTTCTACATGGACGCGCCGGCGATCCGCGAAGAGCTGCGCGACATGGCGCGCCGGCTCGCGACATCGGGCTATTACGTGATGCTGCCGAACCTCTATTACCGCTCCGGCGTGATGGAGCTCGGCGCGCTGCCGGCCGATCCGAACGCGCCGGAGCGCAAGCGCATGTTCGCGCTGATGAGCTCGCTCAGCATCCCCATGATCATGGACGACACCAGGGCACTGCTCACCTATGCCGAGGGCCAGGCGGCCGCGAACACGAAGATCGTCGGCACCGTCGGCTACTGCATGAGCGGCCGCTATGCGGTGAACGCCGCCACGCATTTCCCCGATCGCGTCAAGGCCGCCGCCTCGGTCTACGGCACGCAGCTTGCGACCGATCAAGAAGACAGCCCGCATCTCGCGGCAGCCAAGACCAAGGCCGAGCTCTATTTCGCCTGCGCCGAGACCGACATCTATGCGCCCACCGAGATCATCGAGAAGGTCAAGCATGGCATGAGCGGAGCGAAAGCCGAGGTCGAGATCTATCCCGGCACTCATCATGGCTTCGCCTTCCCCAAGCGCCCGGTCTATGACCGCGACGCCGCCGAGCGGCACTGGGAGCGCCTGCTGGCGCTCTACCGCCGCAATCTCGTCCAGCAATAGCAGGCGCGATGCCCTTTCTGCTCATCGACTTCCCGTCCTTCAACCCGATCGCGGTCGCGATCGGGCCGTTCGCGATCCGCTGGTACGCGCTGGCCTATATCGGCGGCATCGTCATCGGCTGGCTCTATGCGCGCTCGCTGCTGAAGAACGAGCGCCTGTGGGGCGGGCCTGCGCCGATGTCGCTGGTGCAGATCGACGATTTCATTCTCTGGGTCACGCTCGGCATCATCCTGGGCGGCCGCACCGGCTACGTGCTGTTCTACAATCTGCCCTTCTTCATCGAGCATCCGACCGCGATCTTCCGGCTGTGGGAAGGCGGCATGTCGTTCCATGGCGGCTTCCTCGGCTGCGTCGTCGCGGTGATGTGGTTTGCCCATCGCAACGGCGTCTCGATCCTGTCGCTCGGCGACATCACCACCGCGGTTGCCCCGATCGGGCTTCTGCTCGGGCGCATCGCCAATTTCATCAACGGCGAATTGTGGGGCCGCGCCACCGATGCGAGCCTGCCTTGGGCAATGATCTTCCCCAACGATCCGGCGCACCTGCCGCGCCATCCGAGCCAGCTCTACGAGGCCGGCATGGAAGGCATTCTGCTGTTCATGGTGCTCGCGGTGATGATCCGCCTCGGCGCCCTCAAGCGTCCCGGCATGATCCTCGGCAGCTTCATCCTGATCTATGGCCTCACTCGCATCGCTGGCGAACATTTCCGCGAGCCCGACGTTCAGCTCGGCTTCCTCTGGGGCGGATTAACCATGGGCATGCTGCTGTCGATCCCGATGCTTATCGTCGGCGGTATACTTGTTGTATTGGCTGTCAGGCGCGGTGCGCCGAAGCCGCTCGATGCCATTCGTTAATTCATTTCGAGAAGACAGGTCGTGACCGAACAGCCACTGCTCAACGAGATCAAGGCGCTGATCAAATCCTCAGGCCCCATGCCGGTCTGGCGATATATGGAACTGTGCCTGATGCATCCGCGCTACGGCTATTACGTCTCGCGCGATCCGCTCGGGCGTGAAGGCGACTTCACCACCGCGCCCGAAGTCAGCCAGATGTTCGGCGAGCTCTTGGGACTGTGGACCGCCTCGGTCTGGAAGCAGATGGGATCGCCGCAATTCCTGCGGCTGATCGAGCTCGGCCCGGGCCGCGGCACCATGATGGCGGACGCGCTGCGCGCGCTTCGCGTGCTGCCGCCGCTCTATCAGGGACTCAGCATTCATCTGGTCGAGGTCAACCCGATCCTGCGCGAGCGCCAGAGTGCGACGTTGTCGAGTGTGCGCAACATCGCCTGGCACGACAGCATCGACGACGTGCCGGAAGGCCCCAGCATCATCCTCGCCAACGAATATTTCGACGTGCTGCCGATCCACCAGATGGTGAAGCGCGAGAACGGCTGGCACGAGCGCGTGATCGAGATCGATCCCAACGGCAAGCTTCAATTCGGCGCGGCGTCCGAGCCGACGCCGCGCTTCGAGGTGCTGCTGCCGCCCTTGCTGCGCGCGGCACCCGTCGGCGCGGTGTTCGAATGGCGGCCGGACGGCGAGATCATGAAGCTCGCGACGCGCGTGCGCGACCAGGACGGCGCGGCGCTGATCATCGATTACGGCCATCTGCGCAGCGATGCCGGCGACACCTTTCAGGCCATCGCACGCCACACCTTCACCGATCCCCTGAAGGCGCCGGGCCAGGCCGACGTCACCGCCCATGTCGACTTCCAGGCACTGGCGCGCGCGACCGAAGACGTCGGCGCCCGCGTGCACGGGCCGGTGACGCAAGGAGATTTCCTCAAGCGCGTCGGCATCGACACCCGCGCCGCGGCGCTGATGCAGAAGGCGACGCCTGAGGTCGCCACCGACATTTCCGTGGCGCTGAAGCGCCTGACCGATACGGGACGCAGCGGCATGGGCTCGATGTTCAAGGTGCTCGGCATCTCCGAACCGCGGCTGACCGGACTCGCGGGCCTCAGCGATCTCGAACCGGCCGGAGGGAACTGATGACTCTCGCGTCGTCGTTGCTGTCAGCGGTGCCGGGACTGCGCCATTCCTTCTTCACGCGTGAAGGCGGCGTCTCCGGCGGCATCTATGCCGCGCTCAATGGCGGGCTCGGCTCCAACGACGATCCGGCTCATGTCGCCGAAAACCGCCGTCGCATGGCCGAGCATGTCGGCGTCGCGCCGGAGCGCTTCCTCAGCCTGCATCAGATCCACTCGCCGGACGTGCTCGTCGCCGACGCACCCTGGCCAGGCGGCCCGCGGCCGAAGGGTGATGCGCTGGTCACCAGAACGCCAGGCATCGCGCTCGGCGTCTCCACCGCCGATTGCGGCCCGGTGCTGTTCGTCGATCCCCATGCGCGCGTCATCGGCGGCGCGCATGCCGGCTGGAAGGGCGCGCTGACCGGCGTGCTGGAGTCGACGATTTCCGCGATGGAAAAGCTCGGCGCCACACGCGGCGGCATCATCGCCGCGATCGGCCCGCTGATCCGTCAGCACAGCTACGAGGTCGGCAACGAGTTCGTGGCGCGCTTCATCGAGGCGGACGCGGAGAACGCAATGTTCTTCGTCCCGTCGGTCCGCGAGGGCCACGCGATGTTCGATCTCGCCGGCTTCATCCGCAAGCGGCTTGAAGCTGCCGGCATCCTCATGATCGACGATCTCGGTCTCGACACTTATGCGGACGAGCGCTTCTTCAGCTATCGCCGCTCGGTGCATCGCAAGGAGCCGGATTACGGCCGGCACATCCACGCGATCGCGCTGGAAGGGTGAACACACCGGCAACATCGTATCATTCCGGGGGATGCACAAGCTTCGAGCCCGTAATGCCCCGGATCTGTGGCGCCCGTGCCCTAGACCTTAATCGATTTTAACGATATCGCTGCCCTCCATAATGAGGGACGCGTCATCCATCTTGCGCCGCGCGGGCTCGCGCGTGCTGGCGGTCATGCTGCTGGCGGCAGCGACTGTGTTGGCCGGCTGTGCCGGTGGCAACGCGCCGAGCAATTCCTATGCGATGGCGCCGGGCGCCGGCTCCGGGGCGACGGTGGCCTTCGAATCCATCGACGGACCGCCGCCGCAGGTGTTCGACCGCATGGTCGGCGTGCTCGACAGCGAATCCAAGCTCCGCAGCCTCTCGATCGTCTCCCGCGAGGGGACGGCTGCCTACCGCGTGCGCAGCTACCTCTCCGCCCAAATCGTGCGCGGCAAGACCGTGATCGCCTGGGTTTGGGACGTCTACGACGCCAACCAGCAGCGGGCGCTCCGCCTTTCCGGCGAGGAACCGACCGCGGCCAAGGGCGGCCGTGACCCCTGGCAAGCCGCCGACGACCTGGTGCTGCGGAGGATCGCCCAGGCCGGATTCAGCGGACTTTCCAATATGATCAACGGAACGCCGGCGGATGCGCCGGGTTCGGTTCCGGGCTTGCGGGGACCCGCGGTGGCGAGCGTGACCCCAGAGGCCTCTGCGCCGGACACGCCGGCCTCGGCGCTCGGCTATGCCGAGCGATAACCACCGCTAAACCACGGCCTCAGTTGCTGGCCAAACCGTTGGTCCGACTCAGGATTTTCAAAGGGAAAACGTAGCATCCCGGGTTGCCATCGCAGCCCCAGGCCTGATATTTCCTCGCCGGTCATAACCGTGCTGCCAGTGGGTATTCTCTGATGTTGAACGTCATATCCAGCAAAGCGCGGGAGGAAGCGTCCATGTCGGCCAAGAACGGCTCCATCAAGCTCGTCGCCGGCAACTCCAATCCGGCCCTCGCGCAAGCCATTGCGCAAGGCCTGGACCTGCCATTGACGAAAGCGGTCGTGCGACGCTTCGCCGACATGGAGATCTTCGTCGAGATCCAGGAGAACGTCCGCGGCTCGGATGCCTTCATCATCCAGTCGACCTCGTTCCCGGCGAACGACCATCTGATGGAATTACTGATCATCACCGACGCGCTGCGGCGCTCGTCGGCGCGCCGCATCACCGCGGTGCTGCCCTATTTCGGCTACGCCCGGCAGGACCGCAAGT
The DNA here is from genome assembly GCA_963819355.1 of uncultured Alphaproteobacteria bacterium. Taxonomy (GTDB): domain Bacteria; phylum Pseudomonadota; class Alphaproteobacteria; order Rhizobiales; family Xanthobacteraceae; genus Bradyrhizobium. The sequence goes on from CAWFVZ010000040.1 coordinate 115,167, forward strand.
CGGGCTCGCGCACGCCGATTTCGGCCAAGCTCGTTGCCAATCTGATCACGCAGGCCGGCGTCGACCGCGTCATGACGCTCGATTTGCACGCCGGCCAGATCCAGGGCTTCTTCGACATCCCGACCGACAATCTCTACGCGGCGCCGCTGATGGTGCGCGACATCAAGGAGAAGTTCGACCTCTCCAAGACGATGGTGATCTCGCCCGACGTCGGCGGCGTGGCACGCGCACGCGGCCTCGCCAAGCGCATCAACACTCCACTGGCAATCGTGGACAAGCGCCGCGAGAGGGCGGGCGAATCCGAGGTCATGAACGTGATCGGCGACGTGGCCGGCTACACCTGTATCCTGATCGACGACATCGTGGACTCCGGCGGCACGCTGGTGAACGCGGCCGATGCGCTGATCGCCAAGGGTGCCAAGGACGTCTACGCCTATATCACCCACGGCGTGCTCTCCGGCGGCGCGGCCGCCCGTATCGCCGGCTCGAGGCTGAAAGAGCTCGTCATCACCGATTCGATCCTGCCGACGGATGCGGTGACCAAGGCGCCGAACATCCGCACGCTGCCGATCGCCAGCCTGATCTCCGACGCGATCGCGCGCACCGCCGCGGAAGAGTTGGTCTCGAGCCTGTTCGACTGATTGTTTTCTTCGCCTCTCCCCGCAAGCGGGGCGAGGGGGCGCGAGCCTCTCCCGTCCCTCACGACGACGCGCCGCAGCACGCCTCATTGACCCCACGGGTTGTTGCGGGCTGCCGCCCATGACATCATCCAGATTCCGAGTTATCTCTGCCCTCTGGATACCTGATGCCGCGCCGGACATTCGCTTGGGAAAAGCTATCGGACGAGCAACTGCTCCAGCAACGCCTGAGTAGCCTGAGAGTTACAGTCGAAGGCACCTGGCTCGAAGACTGCGTTGGCACGCTTCACGAGGAGCTTGAAGAACGAGGCATCCGGCTGCGGCCGCATACATGGATCTCCAGCGAATGGTTCAGTCCGGGCGATGTGCCCGGCATCGCCATTCCCTTCTATCTCGCACATCCCCGCCTGATGAAGCTCGAGAAGAAGATGATGTTCGACGTCGAGGGCGGAACCTGGCGCGAGTGCATGGCAATTCTCCGTCACGAGGCAGGCCATGCCATACAGCACGGCTTCCAGTTGCAGCGGCGCCGACGCTGGCAGCAATTGTTCGGGCCGTCGTCGAAACACTACCCGCGCTACTACCGGCCCAATCCGGCGAGCAGGCGTTACGTCCAGCACCTTCGGCTCTGGTACGCGCAGAGCCACCCGGACGAAGATTTCGCCGAGACGTTTGCGGTGTGGCTGCGGCCGCGCTCGAATTGGCGCACACGATACGCTGGCTGGCCGGCGCTGAAGAAACTCGAATATGTCGATGAGCTGATGGGCGAGATCGCGGGAGAGCGGCCGCTGATCACGACGCGAGAGCGCGTCGACCCACTGAGCAAGCTCGGCCAGACGCTCGAAGACCACTACAAGAAGAAGCAGGCATTCTACGCATTCACGCCACCGAAGACTTACGACCGCGACCTCTCCCGGCTGTTTTCGGCCGATCCACGGCATCACCGGTCAAAGCCGGCTGCGGCCCTAGTCCGGCGACACCGCACCCAGATCAGGCAACTGGTCGCGCGATGGACGGGCGAGAACCAGCTCACGCTCGATGCCGTGCTTGACGACATGATCTCCCGCTGCCGCGAACTCGACCTGCGCGCAGTCGGCCCGGAACAAAAGCTCGTTCTCGATTTCACTGTCCTCGTGACCGCCAAGACGATGCACGCGCTGTTTGGCCCGTCTCGGCGCAAATGGATCGCGCTATGAGACGACTGCGTATTCTCGTGCTGATGCATCCCGATTTCCTGCCGCCGGACTCATCCGACGGATACACCCCGCAGGAAATCAACAATTGGAAGACGGAATACGACGTCGTGAGCACCTTGCGTGCGGCCGGCCACGAGGTTCGCGCACTCGGTGCGCAGGAGGAAATCAGGCCGGTCCGCGAAGCGATCGAGGAGTTCAAACCGCACGTGGTTTTCACGTTGCTGGAGGAATTCCACAACAACGTCGCCTACGACCAGCACATCGCCAGCTATCTCGAGCTGATGAAGGTCCCTTATACCGGGTGCAATCCGCGCGGCCTGATCCTGGCGCGCGGCAAAGACCTGTCCAAGACGCTGGTGCATCACCGCCGCATCGCCGCGCCGGCCTTCGCCGTGTTCCCGATGCGCCGCAAGGTGAAACGGCCGAAGCATCTTGCGATGCCGCTGATCGTCAAGGCGCTCAACATGGATGGATCCTTTGGCATCTCGCAGGCTTCCATCGTCGATACGGACGAGAAGCTCGCCGAACGGGTCGCCTTCATCCACGAACGGGTCGAATCCGCCGCCATCGCCGAGCAGTTCATCGAGGGACGCGAGCTGTATGTCGGCGTGCTTGGCAACAACCGGCTGCGCGTGCTGCCGGTCTGGGAACTGAAATTCGGCAGCATGGGCGGGCCTAGTTCGCGCCACATTGCGACCGAAAAGGCCAAGCATGACACCGACTATCAGGAGAAGGTCGGCATCGTCGACGGGCCGGCGAAAGACCTCGCGCCCGAAGTCACCGCGCGGATCCAGCGTGCCGCGAAACGCATCTACCGGGCGCTTGGCCTCGACGGCTACGCGCGCATCGATTTCCGTCTCGCCGCCGACGGCACGCCGTATTTCATCGAAGCCAACCCCAATCCGGAAATCGCCAAGAGCCAGGAGTTCGCCACTGCAGCTCAACATGACGGGCTCAAATACAGGGAACTCCTGCATCGCATCCTGACCCTCGGCATCAGCCGCGCCAAGGCGGGGGTATCCCTGGGCTGAGGAAAACTCAGGCAAAGCCCGGCAACACCACGTCCTTCATCAGCGCGAGCATCACTGCGGTCTGCTCCTGGCCGGATCGCCGATAGTTTCCGCAGTGGATCACCACGACGAGATCGCGTGCCGGAATGACGTACAGATATTGGCCGCCCCAGCCGACACCGCCGAACCAGTGCAGGGGTTGCGCAGTGGCGAAATCGCCCATGTACCAGTGATAACCGTAGTCGCGGCCAACCCGGGTCGGGACGACCGGCGTGGTCACGCGCTTCACCCAGTCGGCCGGAACGACGGGCTTTCCATTCCAGCTGCCGCTCGCCAGCATGAGCTGTCCGATCTTGATGAAGTCGCGCGGCAGGAGACGCGCGCCTGACGCAGCACGAGGCTCGCCGTCCTGGCCAATGCTCCAGTCGGACGGGCCAAAGCCCATGGGATCGAACAGCACGCGGCGGCAATAGGCCGGCAGGGCTTCGCCGGTGCCCTTGGCAATGAGCCGGCCGAGCAAGCGCGGTGGCGCCGCCGCAATAGGTCCACTTCACGCCGGGCTCGCCGACGATCGGGCGCTCGAGGATGAAGCGGTAGCGATCGGGCGCGGCTTCCATCGCCATCTCGCTGTTGCGTGGATCGCCGTAGGGAATGGTGAGCTCGTCCCACTCGAAGCCGAGTGTCATCGAGAGCACATGATGGACCGTGATCTTGTCGCGGCCGGGCTGTGCGGCAAGATCGGCAAATTCCGGAAACTGCGCGTAGAGCTTGGCGTCCGGCGGCGGCACCTTGCCCGCAGCGAGCGCGATACCATAGGCGAGACCGACGACGCTCTTCGATACCGAGCGCAGATCGTGCGGCACGTCAGGGCCAAAGACGACGTGGCCGAGTTGCCGGTCCCAGCCCTCGTCCTCGCCCTGCCCGTAATGCTCGAACACGAGCTTGCCGCCCTGGCTCACCAAAAACGCATGCAGACCAGGCACCTTTCCGGCCTGCTCCAGTCCAGCGAGGCGCTCGGCAGTATCGGACGATGCGGCGACGGCGGGCATGGCCCATGGCAGAGCAACGCTCGCACCAAGGCCGGCCAGCAGATGACGACGGTTGAGGTATGCCATGGATTCTTTCCTCCGGAATTGGCTATCAACAGGTACCTTGCAATACATAGTACCTTGCCATATAAGCTCCCTCGAAAGCGGTGTAGTCAAGGAGGAAATGGCCGACTCGAATCAGGTTCAGCTCAAGAAGGGCGCGCTGGAGCTCTGCGTGCTCGCTCTGCTCGCGCGCGGCGAGAGCTATGCCTACGAGATCGCGAGCACGCTGTCGGCCGGCGTCGGCATGGGTGAAGGAACGATCTATCCGCTGATGCGGCGGATGCAGGATGACGGGCTGGTCGACACCCGCCTCGAGGAATCCAGCAGCGGACCGACGCGCAAATACTATCGGCTGACGGCCGCCGGCCGCGCCGCCTTCACCGCGCAAAAGCGCGAATGGCGAAGCTTTACGGATGCTGTGGACGGCCTGCTCGGAGACACCAAATGACCCGCGCCGACTTCCTTCGCATCCTTCGCGATGGGCTCGCAGGGCTTCCCGCCGCCGAGATCGACGACATCCTGGCCGACTACAGCGCTCATTTCGAGGAGGCGCTCGCCTCCGGCCGGGCCGAGCACGAGGTCGCATCCGCGCTCGGCGACCCGCGACGGCTGGCGCGCGAGCTGCGCGCCGAGACGGGATTGCGCCGGTGGGAGAACCATCATTCCTTTCGCAACTCCACGGCCGCCCTGTTCGCGCTCAGTGGCCTCGCCGTGGTCGACATCGTGCTGCTGCTGCCGCTGCTGCTGGCCGTTTTACTGATCCTGCTCGTGATAGCCTTCGTGATGTGCGTGCTGGGGATCGTCGGCATCGGATTGCTGCTCAGCGTCTACAAGCACGCGGGCGACGGACGGATCGTCGAGCTCATATTGCGCGGGCTCGCAGGCGTCGCGCTGGTGACCACGGGCGCAGGCTTCGCCGCGTTGTTGGCACTCGGACTTAATGCCGCCGTCCGATGGCTCGGCGGTTATGCCCGGCTGCATTATCGGCTGCTCAAGCCGGACCGGACCGGCGCGTGAATTTTAGCCCGCCTCAGCCTTCGCGCTCACCACGCCTGCGAACGACTTGAAAAACTCCCCCGCAAGCTTCGTCGCGGTCGAGTTGATCAGCCGCGCGCCAAGCTGGGCGAGCTTGCCGCCGATCTGGGCGGCGACATCGTAGTGCAGCACCGTGACGGCGGCGCCCTCGGACTCCAGCCGCACCACCGCGCCGCCCTTGGCGAAGCCGGCGACGCCGCCGGAGCCTTCACCCGAGATGCGATAGGAGTTCGGCGGATCGAAATCGGACAACGTCACCTTGCCGCCGAACGTCGCCTTCACCGGGCCGACCCTGAAGATCACGGTCGCGGTCATCTCGTTCGGAGCGGTCACCTCCAGCGACTGACAGCCGGGGATGCAAGCTTTCAGCACCTCGGGATCGTTCAGCGCCGCCCACACCTGCTCACGTGATGCGGGGATGCGCTGGCTGTCGTTCATCTGCATGGTCGGTCCTCACTCCTTGCTTGCAACTCGATTGGCGGCACGCTGGCCGCGCCGGCGTTCCTGGGTGATTTCGGCGAGGATCGACATCGCGATCTCCTCCGGGGTGATGGCGCCGAGATCGAGCCCGGCGGGCGCCTTGAAATCATCGATCGCAGCAGTGCTGGTACCTTCCGCGATCAGTTTTGCGCGCAGCGATGCCATCTTGCGGCGGCTGCCGACGAAGGCGTGATAATCCGCCTTCGTCGCTATGGCCGCGCGCAGCGCAGCTTCGTCGCCCTTGCCTTGCGTCGACACCACGACGAAGCGCTTGGCCTCGCTGAGCTCGCCGAGCTGATAACCGTCGATGATGATGTCGGCGTCCGGCGCCTCCGCAAGATCGGCGGCGGGCGCGGCGAGCGTGACGTGATAGCCGAGCGTGCGCGCTTGCGCGGCCAGCGACAGCGCCACCGGGCTCGCACCGAGAATGACCAGAGAGGGATGCGGCAGCACAGGTTCGACAAAGATATCCATCGTGCCCTTGCTCGGACACATGTTGCTGGCAAAGCGGATGCCGTCGCGGCTCTCGCCAGCGCTGACACCGAGCTCGGCGAGCAGATTTTCCGGCTGCACCGAGACCATCCGCGGCTCACCGTCGGCCAGCGCCTCGCGCGCCGCCTTCAGCACCGCGCCCTTGGCGCAGCCGCCGCCGATCCAACCGGCGACGATGGTGCCGTCGGCGGCGATGATCGCCTTCGCACCGGCTTTCGCCGCCGTCACCGACACCGTGCGCACCACCGTCGCCAGCACGAAGGCGCGCTCGGCGGCTTTCATCTGCGCCATGAGATCCAGCACTTCGACGTGAGCGGTCATCGGTGCATCCTCAGAGCTTTGCCAGATAAGGTTCGAGCGCGCGCAGGCTGTTCAGCGAATTCGCCGGCGCGTAGAGATCGACATGCGGCAGCGCCGCCTTGATGCCCCTCGCCTCGGGCGCGTAGCCCTCCCACGCCATCATCGGATTGAGCCAGACGATGCGGCGGCAGCGCCGCGCCAGCGCGGCCATTTCGCGCCCGAGCAAGGCGGCATCGCCGGTCTCATAGCCGTCGGACACGATCATCACGCAGCTGCGGGAATGGATCACGCGTGCGGCATGCCAGCGGTTGAAGGTCTGCAGGCTCTCGCCGATTTTCGTGCCGCCGCCCGCACCCTGCGCCATGATCGAGAGCCGGTCGAGCGCGCGGCCGGCGTCCTTCTCTTTCATCGCATCGGAGACGTAGGCCAGGCGCGTGTGGAACAGAAACGCTTCGGCCTCGCGAAACTCGTCGAGCACGCCGTGGATGAAGCGCAGGAAGACGGAGGTGTACATGCTCATCGAGCCGGACGCATCGAGCAGCACGACCAGCCGCAGCGGCTTGTCCTTGCGCTGGCGCTTTACGAGAGTGATCGGCACGCCGCCATGGCTGATGTTGCGATGGATGGTGCGGCGGAGATCGAGCCGGTAGCCGCGCCGCCGCGCGAGATTTCGGCGGGTCAGGCGCGTGCGCATCACCTTTGCAAGCTGCGCGGCGGCTTCATGGGCCTGCGCAACCTGGTCGGGATCACCGAGTTTTCTGAAATCGACCTCGGCGAGATTGTCCGCGCGCGAAGCGCCCTCCATGCGCCCCTCGCCGGAGCGGCCTTCCGGGGCGTCATCCGAGGACGGAAGCTGGTCGGTGACGGACGGGCCGCCGCCCTGCTCCGCGGCCTTTTCCTGCAAGCTCTTCAGCGACGGGTTGCTGGCGCCGGGCGCCGAGCCGATGGTGCGGGAGCGCGAGCGCACGCGCTTTCCCAGCCAGAACGCATCGAACAGACCATCGAACCTGTCCCAATCGGACTTGCGCGCCGAAAACAGGTGCTTGAACGCCGCGCGCAACAGGCCGGGCCGCGCCGCGTAGCCTGACGACATCAGCGTCGCCGCATCCTGTCCCTCAGCGAGCCCAACGCGAAAGCCGGCGTCACGCAAGGTGCGGAGGAAGGCGGCAAGCTTCGCGGACACGAGGCGGGAGACCTCATTGAGGTCATCGTATCCTGGGCTGGAGCCGCAGCAGCTCATGCGACCTTCCCCAAAATGCGCTGCGTCACCTCCGGCGTGACACGGGCGCGATCCTCGTGGGTCTTCAACAGGCAGACCAGCGTCTCATGCACGGTTTCGGGCGCGTCGTGGAGATCACGGATATCGAGCCCGACGAGGGCTGCCGCCCAGTCCAGCGTCTCCGCCACGCCCGGCACTTTTCGCAACTCCTCCTTGCGCACGCCCTCGACCATGCGCGCAATCTGGAGCGACAGCGACGGGCTCGCGCCCGCGATCCGCGCCAGGATGATGCGGGCCTCGCGGTCGACATCGGGATAATCGACATAGTGATAGAGGCAGCGCCGGCGCAGCGCGTCGGACAGCTCGCGCGTGCCGTTCGAGGTCAGCACCACATGGGGGATGGTGACCGCCGAAATGGTGCCGAGCTCGGGGATCGAGATCTGGAAGTCGGACAGAAGCTCCAGCAGAAACGCCTCGAACTCGTCGTCGGCGCGGTCGATCTCGTCGATCAGCAACACCGGCGCCGTCGGTCGACGGATCGCGGCCAGCAAGGGACGCTCGAGCAGGTATTTTTCCGAGAACACCTGGTCCTCGATGCTATCGTCGCCGCGATGGGCCTGGATCGCCAGCAATTGGCGCTGGTAATTCCATTCGTAGAGGGCGGAGGACTGGTCGAGACCCTCATAGCATTGCAGCCGGATCAGCTCGGTCGCATGCACTCTTGAAAGTGCTTTCGCCACCTCCGTCTTGCCGACGCCCGCCTCGCCCTCGAGCAGCAGCGGACGTCGCAGCAATTGCATCAGCGAGATCGCAGTCGCGAGATCCGCATCGGCGATGTAACCCGATGCGGCCAGCGCTTGCGCGATCTCGTCACGGCCCTTCATCGCTACGCGACCGCTCCCAGTTCCTTCGCCGCCTTCCAGTTACGCCAGAAGTCGTGCGGCATCTGGATATGCGTGCTCCCCAAGAACGAGAACGCGTCGTTGACGGCATTGGAGAACGCCGGCACGCCGCCGACATTCGGGCTCTCGCCGACGCCCTTGGCGCCGATCGGGTGATGCGGCGACGGGGTCACGGTGAAGTCGGTCTCCCAATGCGGCGTCTCGACCGCGGTCGGCATGAAGAAATCCATGAACGAGCCGGTGACGACATTGCCCGTGTCGTCGTAGCGGATCTCCTGGCCCATCGCGATCGCGAAGGCCTCGGTGAGGCCGCCATGGACCTGGCCCTCGATGATCATCGGGTTGATGCGGGTGCCGCAATCATCGAGCGCATAGAAGCGCCGGACCTTGTACACGCCGGTATCGACGTCGATATCCATCACGCAGAGATAGGCGCCGAACGGGTAGGTCATGTTGGGCGGATCGTAATAGCTCACCGCCTCGAGGCCCGGCTCCATGCCCGGCGGCACCGAATTGTACGCCGCCCAGCAGATATCCTTCATCGACATGGACTTCTCCGGCAGGCCCTTGACGCGGAAACCGTCGATGTCCCATTCGAGATCGTCCTCGTGGACCTCGAGCTTGTAGGCCGCGATCATCTGCGCCTTGGCCTTGATCTTTCGTGCGGCCATGGCGATCGCGGCACCGGCGACCGGCGTGGAGCGCGAGCCGTAGGTGCCGAGCCCGTAGGGCGCGGTGTCGGTGTTGCCTTCCTCCACCATGATGTTGTCGGCGGGAATGCCGATCTCGGTCGCGATGATCTGGGCCCAGGTGGTCTCGTGACCCTGGCCCTGGCTTTTGGAACCAACCCGCGCGATGCCGGCCCCGGTCGGGTGCATCCGGATCTCGCAGGAGTCGAACATCGCGATGCCGAGGATGTCGCAATTCTTCGACGGGCCGGCTCCGACGATCTCGGTGAAGAAGGAGATGCCGAGGCCCATGATGTCACGGGTCTCGCCACGCGCGAACGCGGCGCGCTTCTCCGCCTGCTCCTTTCGGAGCGCGGCATAGCCGGTCGTCTCCATCATCTTGCGCATGGCGGTGTGGTAGTCGCCGGAATCGTATTCCCAGCCCAGCGCCGAGTGATACGGGAACTGCTCCGGCTTGATGAAATTCTTCAGCCGCAGCTCGGCCGGATCCATGTTGAGCTTTTGCGCCAGGATATCCATGGCGCGCTCGATGCAATAGGCGGCCTCGGTGACGCGGAACGAGCACCGGTAGGCCACGCCGCCCGGCGCCTTGTTGGTGTAGACGCCGTCGACAGCCAGATGCGCGGTCGGGAAGTCATAGGAGCCGGTGACGATGTTGAAGAAGCCGGCCGGCCATTTCGACGGGTCGGCGCAGGCATCGAACGCGCCGTGATCGGCGAGCACATGAACCCGAAGACCCGTGACCTTGCCGTCCTTGGTCGCGGCGATCTCCGTCGTCATGTGGTAGTCGCGCGCGAATGAGGTCGCGGTCAGGTTCTCGATGCGGTCCTCGACCCATTTCACCGGCTTGCCGGTGACGATGGAGGCCACCGCCGCGCAGATATAGCCGGGATAGGCGCCGACCTTGTTGCCGAATCCGCCGCCGATATCCGGCGCGATGACATGGATCTTGTGCTCCGGCAGCTTTGCGATCAGCGACACTACCGTGCGGATCACATGCGGGGCCTGGAACGTGCCGTAGATCGTCAGCTCGCCCTTGATCTTGTCGAAGGAGCAGACGCACTGGCAGGTCTCGAGCGGTGACGGATGGGTGCGGTGATAGGAGATCATCTCCTTGATCGTCACCTCCGCCTTCCTGAAGGCGGCGTCTGTGAGGTCCTTGTCGCCGACGGTCCACTCAAAAATGTGGTTGTTATGCTTGCGTGGCCCGTGCGCCCCGGTGGTCTTGCCGACGAGGTCCTCGCGCAGCACAGGCGCATCCGCGTCCATCGCCTTGAAGGGATCGACCAGCGGCGGCAACGGCTCATATTCGACGATGACCGCGTTGATGCCGTCGTCGGCCGCATAGCGGTCGGTGGCGACAACGAAGGCGACCTCCTGGTTCTGGAACAGCACCTTGCCGTCAGCCAGCACCATCTGCACGTCGCCGGCCAAGGTCGGCATCCAGGCGAGATTGACGGTCTTCAGCGTCTCGGCGGTGATGACCGCGAGCACGCCGGGGACTTTCAGCGCCGCGCTGTCGTCGATCTTCTTGACGCGCGCATGCGGATGCGGCGAGCGGACGAAGTCGCCATGCAGCATGCCCGGCAGCTTGACGTCGTCGACATAATTGCCCCTGCCTTGGGTGAAGCGGATGTCCTCGACGCGCTTGCGCTTACAGCCCATGCCTTCGAGTGCGGCGGTGCGTTGTTCCCGCGTGGGAGTGAGGTCGTTCATTCTGCGGCCTCCTGGAATTCTACGCCGTTGATCTTGGCGCTCGCGTATTGAATGGCTTTGACGATGTTCTGGTAGCCGGTGCAGCGGCAGATATTGCCGGAGATGCCCATCCGTATTTCCGGCTCGCTCGGCGAGGGATTCTCTTTCAGCAGCCGATGCGCGCGGACAATCATGCCGGGCGTGCAGAAGCCGCATTGCAGGCCGTGCATCATGCGGAAGCCTTCCTGCAGCGCCGACAGCGTGCCGTCGGCATTGGCCATGCCTTCGACCGTGATGATGTCGCTTCCGTCGGCCTGCACCGCAAACATCGTGCAGGATTTCACCGACATGCCGTCGATATCGACGGTGCAGGCGCCGCAATGCGTGGTCTCGCAGCCGATATGGGTGCCGGTCAGCTGCAGATTTTCGCGGATGAAGTGCACCAGCAGCGTGCGCGGCTCGACGAGGCCTTCGACCTCGACGCCGTTCACCGTCATGGTTACATGTGTTTTGGCCATCGATCCCCCTCCCTTATTTCGCGATCGCCGCGGCGCGCTGCAGCGCTCGCGTCACCATGATGCCGCCGACATGCTTGCGGTATTCGACGGGACCGCGGGCATCCGCGGCCGGCGCCATGATCGCCGCGGCCTCTGCGGCCGCTTTCTTCAGTGTCGCAGCGTCGAGGCTGGTGCCGATCACAGCCTTTGCGGCATCGATGGCGAGCAACGGCGTTTCGTGACAGGTTCGTGAGGCCGACCGTGCAGGTCGCGACCTTGCCGCCCGCCATGGTGAGGACGACAGCGGCGGCCGCCGTGGCGTAGTCGCCGACCTTGCGCTTGAGCTTCTCGTAGGCGTAGCCGTGGCCGGCCACCGGCACGGGGACCGACACGGAGGTGAGGATCTCGCCGGGTTCGAGCGCGGTGAAATAGGCGCCTTGGTAGAAGTCCGCGGCCGGAACGTCACGGGCGCCAACGGGGCCCTCGAGGCGATAGGTCGCGCCCAGCGTCATCATCAGCGCCGGCATGTCGTTGCCGGGATCGCCATTGGCGACATTACCGCCGATCGTGCCGCGGTAGCGCACCTGCGGGTCGGCAATCAGAAGCGCCGCCTCGTGCAGGATCGGCATGGACTTGGGCGACGTCATCGGAGGCCAGCAAATCGTGCTGGGTGGTCATCGCACCGATGACAGATTATTGCCGTCTCGGCGGATACCCTTCAGGGCGGCGATGCCGTGCAGGTCGATCAGATGGGCAGGGGTGGCGAGCCGAAGCTTCATCATCGGCACCAAACTGTGCCCGCCGGCCAGTGGCCGCGCATCCTCGCCGAGGTCGACTAAAAGTTTGACGGCATCGGCAACGTTCGCCGGCCGGTGATAGCTGAATGAGCCCGGGATCATCATCTCCTCCCACAATCGTCCTTGGCGCGTGACGGCGCGGACGTTGGTCGGACGGTCTCTCCGGGCGCGGCTGGCCGCAACACTAGCGGCACGGAACAGCAGATTTCGCACGAATTGCGGACTGGAACGCACGAATTGCGTCAGGGTTGGCGACGTATGAGCCGCGATCTCACTGCAACCTCTCCCGCTTGCGGGAGAGGGAGTACACCTCCAATGGAGATCTACGCCTGCCGCCTGTTGACCAGGCCCAACCGCGCCTTGACCTCAGCGATCTTGGCCCGGCTTACCGGCACCTGGTGCGGCGATGGGCCGTCGAGCTGAAGCACGGCGCCGTCGCCCTCCTTGCGGACATGCGCGACATGGGGAATCGCGACGATATGGCTGCGGTGTACCCGCAGGAACAACGAGGGATCGAGTTGCGCCTCGGCTTCCGAGATCGACCAGGGGCACATCCGCTCCCGGGTGCCATCGTGGACGCGGGTATAGTGCGCATCGGCGCGCACGCTGCGGACATTGGCCGTCTCGATGAAATGCGTCCCGTCGGCGCTCTCGACCGGCAGTCGGGGAGCTGGCGCACGCGGCGGCTGGCCGAGGCCGCCGAGCGGTGCCACTGGCCGCGGAGCTGCGGCGGACGCGGCAACCGGTTCAACGGCAACAGGTGCAACCGGATCAGCGACAACGGAGGCCGAAGGCTGACGCCGTTGGTCGGGGACGAGCGACAGCAGGAAGCCGGCTGCAATGACGAAGCACAGCACGGCAACGATGATCGACAGTATTTGCTGCGATGCAGCAAGGCCGCCGCCGACATGGTGATGCCCCGCCCCCGTCAGCGGCTCGAAATGCATGCCCAGCATCGCGGTGTAATGCATGCCCGAGACCGCGACACCGAAGACGATCGAGCTCAAGATCAGGCGAACACCCTCCTGCTGCGCCAGGAAGGCGCGCAGGCCGCCATAAGCGGTCACGATTGCGACCAGGATAGAGAGCAGCACCATCGACTGGTCGTGGACAATGGCGAAGGGGCCGGCCAGTCCATGGATCCCGACATAATGCATGCTGGCGATGCCGAGGCCGAGCAGGACGGCGGACGACGCCACCCGCTTCAGTGATGGCTCACCGATCGAGACAAAGAACAGCGAGATGCCGACCACCAGCGCGCAGATCAGGAACGAGATGATGATGGGAAGCACCAGATAGACCGTATCCGGCGGCAGCGGCGCGGCCAGCATGCCGACGAAATGCATGGTCCAGATGCCGAAGGCCAGAAACGCCGAAGCACCTGCGAGCAACAGGCGGTTGCTGACGCCGGGCGTGTTGCGGATGCGAGACGCAAGCGCAAAGCCAGTATAGCCACCCAGGCTCGCGATCGCCACAGAGAGCGCGACGAGATAGGGATCGTGTCCTTCGAACATGATCTTGTCGGCCGCCCCGTCTCCACGGCTCGGCCTCCTCCCGCCGCCGACTTTACAGGGACGGCGGCGGGATAATGACAACGTGTGAGCGTCAGCGGCGACTGTGAAGGGATCGCCATGTCACACAATCCCCGCCGCGACCTGGCCACGCAGGCGCTCCAGGCCGAGCAATGTCTCCGCACAGGCTGCTGCGACCTCGACACCCTTGATCGCGAAGTGCCTGCGGAAGAAATCGTAGTGCACTTCGGTCTCATGGAATTGCTGCGGCGTCAGCACCGCGGAGAACACCGGCACCTCGGTGCGGAGCTGCACGTCCATCAGCGCCTTGATCACGGTGTCGGCGACGAACTCGTGGCGATAGATGCCGCCATCGACGACGAGGCCGGCTGCGACGATCGCGGTGTAGCGCCGCGTCTTGGCGAGGACCTGCGCGTGTAGCGGGATCTCGAACGAGCCCGGCACCTCGAACACGTCGACATGGGTGAGATGGCGCGCCTCCGCCTCCTTGACGAAAGCAATGCGGGCTTCCTCGACCACATCGCGGTGCCAGCAGGCCTGCACGAACGCCACCCGCTGCGGTTTTGCAAAGCGCGGATGCTCTGGCACCGGATTCTGCGGAACCGACGGTGGTGCGACTTCGGAAGTTCGGGCTTGGGGATCTTGCAACATCTGATTCATGGCTTTCCTCAGTTAAGGACCAGAATCAGGGCACACGGAACGACAAGCAGCCGCATCTGCGATGCGTCTGCCACCGACCGTTCTCTTTCATCCGGACTTTAACCGTCGGCTTCGGAGTTGCACCGAATCTGCTGACCCTTCCCTTTGGACGAAACCTCGGGGAAGGCGCTCGCGGGCTTGGACCTTTCGGCCCTTACCGCCGGTGGGGACTTTCACCCCGCCCTGAGAACATCGGCCGCCCGGGATTGAACGGCCTAACCGGAAATATGACGCCGGTCGCGCGCCGCAGCAAGCCTGTTCCGCATGGGGAATCCGCATGGTCCCATGCCGCTATAGCGGGTGCGGCCCTCGCGGGCCGGAATTAACGATTGGACACACGGGCGGCTCGATCCAATTCCGGTTTGTTCTCAAATTAATAATTGTGTCCGAGATGAGCTGTGGACGAACGAGTCCTGACTTGTGGACGAACTCGGCAGCCGGTTGCGCAAATTCCGCAAATCACATCAGTTGATCCGCGACAAGCCCGCGCTGATCCCGGGATCGCAACAGCAACTCCTAGTGGATCGCCTTAGCGATATCTAAGGGAGCGCGCGCCGGACCAACCGCGTGCGTATCAAAGACAACAAAAAGGCAAGAGGTCGAGACGGCATGTCCCTGCTCGAAGGCACTATCAATTCCAGAAACCATCCGCTCGCGGTGGTCGAGGATATCGCTGCCAGCAACAACTGGCCGTTCGAACGCTCCGGCGAAGACGAACTGACCATTGTCTCGAAGGGACAATGGACGGACTACCAGATCTCCTTCACCTGGATGGGCGAGATCGAGGCACTGCATCTGGCCTGCGCGTTCGACATGAAGATTCCGGTCGCACGGCGGGGCGAGGTGCAGCGGCTCGTCGCCGCGGTCAATGAGCAGCTATGGGTCGGGCATTTCGACCTGTGGATCAACACCGGCATGGTCATGCACCGCCAGGCGCTGGTGCTGCCAGGCGGCCTCACCGCCTCGACCGCGCAATGCGAAGCCATGCTCGCCGGCGCCATCCACGCCTGCGAGCGCTACTTCCCGGCGTTCCAGTTCGTGGTGTGGGCGGGCAAGAGCACGACGGAAGCGATGGACGCGGCGATGTTCGATACGGCGGGCGAGGCGTAAGGCCTCTCCTCCGTCTCCAACGTCGTCCCGGACAAGCGCAGCGAAGCGGAGCGCAGATCCGGGACCCACACCGCGTGATTTCGCGGTATCGCGCGATGCTTGTTGCTCTGCCGTCGATCCACTAGAAACATTCGGGGTAATGGGTCCTGGCCTTCGCCAGGACGACATCGAATTCGTGGTGACCACAGTGGCGAACAGCACTCTCCAAAACATCACCGGCACCATCCTGCTCGCCGGCGCCGGCAAGATGGGCGGCGCGATGCTGACCGGATGGCTGGCCGGCGGACTGGATCCGCGCCGCGTCGCGGTGATCGAACCGTATCTCTCGCCCGAGATCAGCACGCTCGCCGCCAGGGGCGTTGCGCTCAATCCCGAGGTCAAGGCGGCCGGCCAAGTCGAGACGCTCGTCGTCGCGGTGAAGCCGCAGATGTTCCGCGAGGCCGGCGCGAAGCTGAAGCCGTTCGTCTCTGGCAAGACCTCGGTAGTCTCGATCATGGCGGGAACCACGATCGCCTCGCTCGAGGAGGTCTGCGGCGGCGCCGTTGTGCGTGCGATGCCGAACACGCCGGCCGCGATCGGCCGCGGCATCACGGTTGCGGTCGCAGCTAAAAGTGTCAGCGCGCCGCAACGCGCGGTGGCCGATGCATTGCTGCGCGCCACCGGCTCGGTCGAATGGGTCGAGGATGAAAGCCTGATGGATGCGGTCACTGCCGTGTCCGGCTCGGGCCCGGCCTACGTGTTCCTGCTCGCCGAAGAACTCGCACGCGCCGGCGTCGAAGCGGGATTACCCGAGGCGCTGGCGACGAAGCTCGCACGCGAGACCGTCGCCGGCTCGGGCGAACTGCTGCACCAGTCAGAGCTCGCTTCCAGCATGTTACGCCAGAACGTCACTTCGCCCGGCGGCACCACTGCCGCGGCACTCGGCGTGCTGATGGGCGAGCCCGGCCTGCGCGACCTGATGATCCGCGCGATTGCGGCGGCGACGAAGCGGTCGAAGGAGTTGGCGAAGTAGCGCGGCGCGCGCCGCTACGCCCCCAACCGCTTGTTGAACATCTCGACATTGACGAGGCCGCGCGCATGGCGGCCTTCGCCGAGCTTGCGCGTGCCCTCGAATGCCTCGACCTCGAAGCGGATCACGCGGCGCTCGACCGCGACCACTTTCGCGGTGGTCCGCACCGTCGCGCCGACGAGGGCTGCTGCGAGATGGCGAATGTCGACCTCAGTGCCGACGGTGACCCAGCCGGGCTGGAGCCCGGAGCGGATCGCGTCGCCCGACGTCATCTCCATCTCCAGGATCATCATCGGCGTCGCATAGACCATCGGCATACCGGGCACGAAATGCCCGACCGTGCGCTCGGCCGGCACCACCAGCGTGCGTTCGGCGCTCATGCCGACCTTGATGAAGTCGCGTGCGTCCATGGGGCTTGCTCAGTGTCGTCCCGGACAAGCGAAGCGCAGATCCGGGACCCATAACAACAGGATCGAGTTTGGCGAAGACTCGGAGTTACCAGTTCGCTCCCACAACCACTCCCCGTGGTTATGGGGTCCCCGCGTTCGCGGGGACGACAATTGTGATTGGCGCTACAGCGCTGCCTACTTCTTCGCAGCCGCCGCGCGTTCCACAAAGGTCTTGCCACCCTTCATCTTGTGGCGAAGCGGGGCTTCGTTGATCTGGATGACGACGGCGTCGGCGTCGACGCCGAGATTCTTCACGAGTGCCTGGGTGATGTCGCGCATCATGCCGGCCTTCTGTTCATCGGTGCGGCCCTCGGCCATGCTGACGGTGATCTCAGGCATTGTCTTCTCCCTGCTGCGTTCGCCATGGCCGGGCTTGTCCCGGCCATCCACGTTCTCTTCCATCAAACAAGACGTGGATGCCCGGGACAAGCCCGGGCATGACGGCCTGCCGGAATGGCTATCCCCACTTTACGTCATGGCGGCCCAAGACCTCGCGCACCTTTGCGACGAGGTCGGCTTCGCCGCACGAGAATTGCGCCGGGCGGCTCTCGCGCCATTCCTGGTTGGAGGCAATCGCGGCGGCCGCCTTGGCGCCTTCGATCAGATCCTTGATCTGCACCTCGCCACGCGCCTTTTCATCCGAGCCCTGGATGATGACGCAGGGCGCGTTGCGGCGGTCGGCATATTTGAGCTGGTTGCCCATGTTCTTGGGATTGCCGAGATAGAGCTCGGCGCGGATGCCGGCGGTGCGCAAGGATGCGACCATCTTCTGATAATCCGCGACGCGGTCGCGGTCGAACACGGTAACGACGACCGGCCCGAATTCGGGCCGGGTGTCGAGCTTGCCGAGCAGCGTCAGCGCCGCCTGGAGCCGAGACACGCCGATGGAGAAACCGGTCGCCGGCACCGGCTCGCCGCGGAAGCGCGAGACAAGGCCGTCATAGCGGCCACCACCGCCGACCGAGCCGAAGCGCACCGGGCGGCCCTTCTCGTCCTTGGTATCGAGCAGCAGTTCGACCTCGTAGACCGGGCCGGTGTAATATTCGAGACCGCGGACGACGGACGGATCGATCTTGATGCGGTCTGCACCGTATCCCGACGCCGTGACCAGCTTGGCAATCTCTTCCAGCTCGTTCACGCCAGCCTGACCAACCTCGCTCTTGGCGAGATAGGCTTCTGCTGCGGCAATGGCCTCTTTCCAATCGTCGCGCTGTTTGGTGATGGCGAGAACGACGTCAGCTTCCGCCGGGCTCAAATTGGCGCCCTTCGTGAAGTCGCCCTTGCCTTCTTCGCCACCATCCCATCGTCCGGGACCGAGCAATTTGCGTACTTCGTCGGCGGAAAACTTGTCGAGCTTGTCGATCGCGCGCAGCACAGTCAGTCTGCGTGCCGCGTTCTCGTCACCCGCGAGCCCGATGGCTTCCAGGACGCCGTCGAGCACCTTGCGATTGTTGACCTTCACCACATACTGGCCGCGCTGGACGCCGAGCGCCTCCATCGTGTCGGCCGCCATCATGCAGATCTCAGCATCCGCCGCCGGCGTCGCCGAGCCCACCGTATCGGCATCGAACTGCATGAATTGGCGGAAGCGGCCGGGGCCGGGCTTCTCGTTGCGGAAGACATAGCCGACGCGATAGCTGCGATAGGGCAAGACCAGACTGTCAGTTCCGTAGCGCTCTCCGACATAGCGCGCGAGCGGCGCGGTCAGATCGTAGCGGAGCGAAATCCACTGCTCGTCGTCATCCTGGAACGAGAACACGCCCTCGTTCGGACGGTCCTGGTCGGGCAGGAATTTGCCGAGCGCGTCGGTGTATTCCATCGCCGGCGTCTCCACCGGCTCGAACCCGTAGAGCTCGTAGACGGCGCGGATCTTCTCGACCATTTCGCGCGTCGCCCGGATCGCGGCAGGGTCGCGATCCTCGAGCCCGCGCGGCAGGCGCGCCTTCAGTTTCTGGGGTTTTTTGGGTTTTTCGGCCATGCGGGCGTTTACCAGCCGACGCGCGAAGCGGCAACTGCCGGCTTGCCCCTACGGTCGCTCCATGCGCGCCCGGAGCGCATCGGCCTCGGCCTTCGGCATGGATTTGAGCAGCGGCTTGATGGTTTCACCGCCGACGATCTTGCCGTTGCGCATGAACATCCAGTCCGAAATGTCCCCTTGCGCGAACTCGACCAAATCGCCTTCCCGTTTGCCCGGCAGATCGCGCGGCGCGTTGGCGAAATGTCCCGAATAGGTCCCGTTCGGCAGCTTCTTCACCTCAGCCATCCAGATGTGCTCGGCGCCCTTGCGGGTCAGGAAGCGCACTTTCAGGGAATGCCCTGTCTCGGACGGTTTTGGTGCGTCGTAGGAGGCCCAGAAGGTCGGCAGCGTATCGCGGGCATGCGCGATTGCGGCGTTCATCTCCATATCCGCCGTGCGCACGTCGATGACGGGCGAGTGGTCCTGCGCCAGGACCTCAGGCTTCGGGCCGATGGTCAGGATGGTGACGCCGGTGAGCGCGGCAAGCAGGGCCCATCTCAGGGGTTGGGAGGGCGTGGATGTCATGAGCGCGATGTCCGAATGAAGTCGATATCTCGGGCTATGTCGCGCGGGCATGGCGGTGCGTTCACGGCGGCCGGCCCTCTCCCCGCAAGCGGGGAGAGGGAGAAGACCTCAAAACACCTTGCGGATCCAGCTGTGCGGATCGTTGGTGCGGCCGTACTGGATGTCGACGAGCTGCTTGCGCAGGCCCATGGCGACGGGACCGGCCGCGCCGCCGCTGATCTCGAAATCGCCGCTCACCGAGCGCACCTTGCCAATCGGCGAGATCACGGCTGCGGTGCCGCAGGCAAACGCCTCCTTCAGCTTGCCGCTGGCCGCATCCTTGCGCCACTGGTCGATCGAGTACGGTTCTTCGCGCACCGTCTTGCCGGCATCTCTCGCCAGCGCGATGATGGAGTCGCGGGTGATGCCCGGCAAAATCGTGCCGAGCGGCGGCGTCGAGAGCGAGCCGTCATCGAACACAAAGAACACGTTCATGCCGCCGAGTTCCTCGATGTAGCGGCGCTCGAGCGCATCGAGGAAGACGACCTGATCGCAGCCGTGCTGGATCGCTTCGGCCTGCGCACGCAGGCTCGCCGCGTAATTGCCGCCGCACTTGACGGCGCCCGTGCCGCCGACCGCGGCGCGCGTATAATTCTCCGAGACCCAGATCGATACCGGCGCAGGTCCGCCCTTGAAATAGGAGCCGACCGGCGAAGCGATCACCGCAAAGATATATTCGGACGACGGCTTGACGCCGAGGAAGGTCTCGCTCGCAATCATGAAGGGCCGAAGGTAAAGGCTGCCCTCGCCGCCCGGCATCCAGGCGCGGTCGATGCGCACGACCTGCTCGACAGCCTCGATGAAGACGTCTTCGGGAATCTGCGCCATCGCCATGCGATCGGCTAAGTCCTTGAAGCGCCGCGCATTGGCGTCGGGGCGGAACAGGTTCACGCCGCCGTCGTCGCGCTTGTAGGCCTTGAGGCCCTCAAAGATTTCCTGGGCATAGTGCAGGACCGCGCCGGCCGGATCGATCTGGAAATTGGCGCGCGCCTCAACTCGCGCCTCATACCAGCCGCCTTTGGCCTGATTGTAGCGAACCACTGCCATGTGGTCGGTGAAAACCCGCCCGAAGCCGGGGTCGGCCAGCTTGGCGACGCGGTCCTTCTCGGACGTCGGATTGGATGCGGGCTGGATGTCGAATTTCATGCTCATGTCCTTGGCTCCCGCTGCCTGTGGCGGCGCTGTTCTGGCGCCCGCCTGCCCGTTTCGGGCCCGGCTGGCTTGATTGGGTTCTGGCCGGACCCCCGCCAGCCTTGTTACGGCCGGTTTCCGTGGCCAGCATGTCACCGAGGACATGCTTTTGCGGAAGGCGGAAGTCCAGTATGTTTTGCCGAAATGCCGCTCGACAATCGCACGGTAGATCTGATCCGGCCGTCGCCGCCTGTTCGGCACTCTCCGGCCGCTCTTGAAAATGCCCACCCGACGCGGAACGATCTAAAATTTCGTGCGGGCTGATCGTTTTGTAACATTGAACCCAAGATACGTCAATATGCCTGACATAAATTTCGCGACTCCCTCTCATGACGCCGCCGAGCCTAAGCCCGGCGCGCCGGAAGGAAGCAATTTGCGCTGGGATATCATCGAGCTGCTGTTCTTCGCCTATCGCGATTTCGTCGGCGATCCCGACCAGGAGCTGGAGGCTTTCGGCTTCGGCCGGGCCCATCATCGGGTCATACACTTCGTCTACCGCTATCCCGGGCTGAAGGTCGCCGACCTGCTCGACGTCCTGCGCATCACCAAGCAGTCGCTCGGCCGCGTGCTCAAGCAGCTCCTGGACGAGGGCTACATCGTGCAGAAGACCGGCGACAATGATCGCCGCCAGCGCCTGCTCTATGCGACGCCGAAGGGCGAGGCGCTGGTGCAGAAGCTCGCCGGCCTCCAGACCACGCGGATCACAAAGGCGCTTGCCGAGATGGCGCCGCAGGATGCCGAGACCGTCAAGCGCTTCCTGCGCGCGATGATCGACCGCGACGACCCGGACAAGGTGCTGGAGACGATCTTCGCCACCGTCCATCAAGATGCAAAGGAGTGACCGTGCCGCTCGCTGCCACGCTCGCCCGCCCGCCGGCGCAACCGGCCGACGATGCCCCGCACCTGCTGCTGGTCGACGACGATCGCCGCATCCGCGATCTCCTGTCGCGCTTTCTCGCCGGCGAAGGCTATCGCGTCACCACCGCTTCGAGCGCCGGTGATGCACGCTCAAAGCTTCTAGGCCTGCATTTCGACTTGCTCATCCTCGATGTCATGATGCCCGGCGAGACCGGCTTCGATCTCGCCCGGTTCATCCGGACATCCTCCTCGGTGCCGATCGTGATGCTGACCGCGCGCCATGAAGCCGAGGCCCGCATCGAGGGTCTTCAGATCGGCGCCGACGATTACGTCGCAAAACCGTTCGAGCCGCGCGAGCTTGCGCTGCGCATCAACAACATCCTCAAGCGCGCCGCACCGCCAGCCCAGGCCGCGGCGGTCGAGAAGATCGCGTTCGGTCCCTACGTCTACCATCTCGATCGCGGCGAATTGCGCCAGGGCGAGGAGGTCATCCACCTCACCGACCGCGAGCGCGAGATGCTGCGGATTCTTCAGAAACACCCGGCGAGACCGTGCCGCGCAGCGCGCTGACCGGCAACGGCAGCGTCAACGAGCGCGCTGTCGACGTGCAGATCAACCGCTTGCGGCGCAAGATCGAGACCGATCCCGCCAATCCGCTGTTCCTCCAGGCGGTGCGCGGCATCGGCTACCGGCTGGTGGCCTCGCCATAGATCAAGTGAAGCACGACCGATGAGCACGATCGATACCGGCCTGACGCTTTTGAAGAGCGCCGCCGGCCGCGTCTCGGCCGCCAACGGCTGGATGGGCAACGCGTTCAAGGGCTGGATGCCGACCGGCCTCTATGCCCGCGCACTGCTCATCATGATCGTGCCGATGGTGATCCTGCAATCGGTCGTCGCCTTCGTGTTCATGGAGCGGCACTGGAACACCGTGACGCGCCGCCTGTCGGCGGCGGTGGTGCAGGACATCGCCGCGCTGATCGACGTCTACAAGGGCTATCCGCAGGACAAGGATCGCGACCAGATCCGACGCATCGCCCAGCAGCGCCTCGGTCTCGTCGTCGACTTCCTGCCCCCCGGCGACATGCCGCCGCCGGGACCAAAGCCGTTCTTCTCGCTGCTCGACCAGACGCTGTCGGTGCAGCTCGGCCGCCAGATCGGACGCTCGTTCTGGATCGACACGGTCGGCCGCTCCAACCTGGTCGAGATTCGCATCCAGCTCGACGATGCCGTGATGCGTGTGTTCGCGCAGCGGAGCGCGGCCTATGCCTCGAACTCGGAGATTTTCCTGTTCTGGATGGTCGGCACGTCCTCGATCCTGCTGATCGTCGCGGTGCTGTTCCTGCGCAACCAGATCAAGCCGATCCTGCGCCTGGCCGACGCCGCGGAAAGTTTCGGCAAGGGCCGCGAGGCGCCGAACTTCCGTCCCAGAGGCGCGCGCGAGGTGCGCCGCGCCGCGGTCGCCTTCCTTGAGATGAAGTCACGCATCGAGCGCACGATGGAGCAGCGCACCGCGATGCTCGCCGGCGTCAGCCACGATCTGCGCACCATCCTCACCCGCTTCAAGCTCGAGCTGGAGCTGATCGGCGACAGTCCCGAGCTCGAGGGCATGCGCAAGGACGTCGACGAAATGTCGATGATGCTGGAGGATTACCTCGCCTTTGCCCGCGGCGATTCCGGCGAGCAATCGCAGCCGACTGATATGGCGCAGGCGCTCGAGGAACTGCGCAGCGATGCCGAACGCCATGGTCACACCGCAACGGTGACATTCAACGGCCTGCCGGTCGTGACCGTGAAGCCGGCCTCATTCAAGCGCTGTCTCGCCAACCTCGTCACCAATGCCGCGCGCTACGGCAAGAGCATCGCCATCACCGGCCAGCGCGACCACCGTTATCTGACAGTGACGGTCGACGACGACGGGCCCGGCATTCCCGCGCATTTGCGCGAGGAAGTGTTCAAGCCGTTCCTGCGGCTGGACAACGCCCGCAACCAGGACGAAGGCGGCACCGGCCTTGGCCTTGCGATCGCCCGCGACATCGCCCGCTCGCACGGCGGCGACATCACGCTCGGCGACAGCCCGATGGGCGGGTTAAGGGCGAGCGTGCGGATACCGGTGTAGCTGTTCTTACCTCGCCCCGCTTGCGGGGAGAGGTCGGATCGCTCTTGCGATCCGCATCTATTTCCGGGCTACGGCCTGACTACAATCTCGCCTACTTCGGTAGCAGCGCTTTCAGCTTATCAACGTCGCGCACGTTCATCTTGAAGCCGCCGGGCATCACGATGTCGCCGGGCTTCTGGTCCGGCTTGCAGGCCCCGAGCCATTTCGCTTCCAGCGTCATGGTGGTGTCGCGCCCCGCGGCGCCGGCGGCGCCGCCTTGCGCACGCGACGAAGTCTTCACCGTGTAGGCCGAATTGAAGTCGCCGGTGATCTCGGCATGCGAGGTCGTGGACATGCCGGCGACGCTGCACTCGGAATCGCTGACATAGCCGGTCGACGTCTTCTTGACGTCCTGCTTGGAGCAGATCTGCTTGGCCATCGGCGAGATGTTGTTGTTCATCTCCTTGTCGACGGCCTCGTCAGTGCAGTGCTGCATGGTCATTTCCGGCATCGCCGAGCCGGTCCTGACCATCTTCATTTCCCAGAGGCCGGCCTTGCGCACCGGCAGATCGTCGGCGGCGGCGCCACCCGCAGACAACACGAGGCAAACGACTGATCCGAGCAAAGCAAGCTTGCACGTCATAGGAGAGGCTCCCGGCTGAGATGTCGTAGCGTGACCTTGGCGTTCCGAAACGCCTCAGTAGAGCGTGCGGATCGGCCGATCGGCCGCGCCATAAGGCACCCAGCGGCAGGCAAAGGAGATGTAGCCGCCCTCATAGGCCTGCACCGCGAGGAATTTGACCACCTTGTCGTACCGCGCGCAGTGATCGACCGCGAGCTGCCGCGCATCGGCCTGGGCCGCCAGCGAATAGGCGATGATGCCGCCGGTGTCGTTGCCCTTGAACGGCGGCACCGGCAGAATGTCGGCGCGAGCCGACTGGCTCGCCATGATCCCCAAGGCAAGAAGGCCCGCGGCCGCAATGATTCGCATTCCCGTCACTCCAATTGGCTGGTGGCAGTTTACGGTGCCGGCGCGGCGGTGAAAAGAACGGATAGGCCGCTTGCTGCGACGTTTTGGTCAACTCGTCGGCAAGTGTTGCCGCGCTGCACTTGACCTGCCCCGGCCTTCGCGGCACCGTTCGGCCTCCGCAGATCATGCTGTCTGGATTGCCCATGCGCGCCTCGACCTCCGTGAAATCGCTCCGCTTTGCCGCCGTGCTCGGCCTCATGTTCGGGGCGCTGTCGCTCGGTGAGGCCAGGGCCGCCAATCCGCTGGAGCTGAATTTCTGGCTGAGCGGACCGAATTACGACGGCCGCGTCGCGGATTGCGACAAGGCGCTGCCGATGATCGCGAACCAGTTCGGGGAGAAGGAAAGCTCGTTCTGGAATTCGTCGTTGAAGATCACGGGCTTCGCTGCGGTCCACGAGACCGCGTTCCGGCCCTGGGCGTCCGACAACATTCCGCGCCGCTTTTGCACCGGCGAGGCCATGCTCAATGACGGCAAGGTGCGCAAAGTGCACTTCTCGATCATCGAGGATGGCGGCTTCGCCGGTTACGGCCAGGGCGTCGAATGGTGCGTGGTCGGGCTCGACCGCAACTGGGCCTACAATCCGGTCTGCCGCGCCGCCAAGCCCTAGTTGGAAAGCCCTGATTTCGGACTGATCAAGCGGCTGATCGCTGGTCGCCTGAAATTTGTTCTTGAAATGTTCCTGTCGCCTGCTAGGCTTTTTGCACAGTCTAGTTGAGGGGCGTCGCCATGTTTCATCCAAGGTTGCACTCGTTCTCCCGCTTGATGATCTCGCTCACCCTTGCCCTGCCCCTTGCGGCCGGGCTGGTTGGGCTCGCCGGCGGCGCGAACGCGCAGGACAGGCGGCAGAACACGCCCGGCGAATTCGATTTTTATGTGCTGTCGCTGTCCTGGTCGCCGTCGTTCTGCGAGGAGGCGGCGGAGCGCGGCGGGCGCTCGCAGATCCAGTGCGGCGGACGGCCCTACGCCTTCGTGGTGCACGGGCTGTGGCCACAATATGAGAACGGTTTTCCGGAATATTGCCAGCGGCCGTCGCCGCGGCTGAACCGCAACATCGTCTCCTCGATGCTCGATCTGATGCCGGCGCCGGGCCTGATCTTCAATGAATGGGACAAGCACGGCACCTGCTCCGGGCTCGACGACCGCAACTATTTCGAGACGATCCGAAAAGCGCGTGCCGCAATCAAGATCCCGGCCGAATATCTCGACCTGTCGCAGGCCAAGACCGTGGCGCCGGCCGAGGTCGAGGAAGCCTTCATCAAGGCCAATCCCGGCCTGAGCAATGCGGCCGTCTCAGTCACCTGCAACCGGACGCGGCTCTCCGAGGTCCGCATCTGCCTCAGCAAGGATTTACAGTTCCGCGCCTGCGAGGAAATCGACCGCCGCGCCTGCCGCCGCGACCAATTGACGATGCCGCCGATCAGGGGTGGTTAGTCGCTCAGGTACGCGTGCGCCGTCTGGCCGGGCTTGTCCCGGCCATCCACGCGTTACAGCGCGGCACGAAGAACGTGGATGTCCGGGACAAGCCCGGGCATGACGAGTAGAAGATGTTGCGTGTCCTTCAACGAAACGCAGATCTTCCCATGAACTACCGCCACGCCTTCCACGCCGGCAGCTTTGCCGATGTCATCAAGCACATCGTGCTGGCGCGCATCCTGACCTATTTGCAGGACAAGCCGGCCGCCTTCCGCGTCATCGATACCCATGCCGGTGCCGGCCTCTATGATCTCGAAAGTGACGAGGCACGCCGCGGCGGCGAGTGGCTGACGGGGATCGCGCGGCTGATGCAGGCGCGCTTCTCGAACGAGACGATTGCACTGACAAAGCCCTACCTCGACATCGTCCGCGCCTTTAATCCGAAGGGCGAGCTCAAGGCCTATCCGGGCTCGCCGCTGATCGCGCGCGGCCTGATGCGTCCGCAGGACCGCCTCGTCGCCTGCGAGCTTGAGCCCAAGGCGCGCAAGGCGCTGATCAACGTGCTGCGCCGCGATGAACAGGCGCGCGTGGTCGATCTCGACGGCTGGGTTGCGTTGCCGGCCTTCGTGCCGCCGAAAGAGCGCCGCGGGCTGGTGCTGATCGATCCGTCTTTCGAAGCGAAGGACGAGTTCGAAAGACTGGGCGAAGCCTTCTCCACCGCCTTCGTGAAATGGCCGACCGGTATCTACGTAATCTGGTATCCGGTGAAGAGCCGGCGCACCACCGACGCGCTGGCACAACTCGTGGCGCGGGCCGCAGCCGCAGCAAAGCCGCCGGGAAAATGCCTGCGGCTCGAATTCAGCGTGTCGCCGCAGGTCGATGGCGCAGCACTCGCCACCACCGGACTGCTGATCGTCAATCCTCCCTACACGCTGCAAAGCGAGCTCAAGACGATCCTGCCCGAACTGGAAATGCCGCTCGGCCAGGGCGGTGCTGCCAGATTCCGATTAGAGGTACCGAAGCCCTAAGGCGCCGCCATTCTTGGGAAAAATATGCAGTAGCGGTAGTCAATCTGCAAAGAACCGTATTATGCTGTTTTCGTGACTGGCTTTACGTTCCGCTTCCGCGAATGGTTGCGGCGGAGTGAAGGCCTAAGAAAGATCCAGTCGGACCGAAGGGTCTGCCCAAGGATGGCCAGCTCTCCCGGGCTTCGTAAGGCCCGGTCATGTTGCGACGCGCGTCTGCGTCGCGACGGAGGAGCAATGAGGGGGAGTTTCCCGATGGCCATGACGGGAACGGTTAAGTTCTTCAACGGCGAGCGCGGCTACGGCTTTATCAAGCCGGACGACGGCGGTCGCGATGTCTTCGTTCACATCACCGCCGTGGAGCGGGCGGGATTGAAGGACCTTGCCGAAGGACAGCGTATCACATTCGAAGTCGAACCGGACAAGAAGGGGAAGGGGCCGAAGGCGGTCAATTTGGTGATCGTCTCCTAGCTGACCTGACTTAAAAAACCTGGCGCAAAAAAAGTCTCGGCCGCGAGCGGCCGGGAGGTTGTGGTCCGGTATTTTCTTACTTGGCTATCAGAAGTGATAGTTCACGCCCGCGCGGACAATGCTGGCGCTATAGCCGTTTGACACGCCTGTAATTGCGAACTGGCTCGACGACAGATTGATGTAGAGATATTCGAGCTTCGCGCTCCAGTTCGGCGCGAAGCCGACTTCCGCGCCGACGCCGGCGGTCCAGCCGGCCGTGGTGTGCGATTCCGTCCAGCCGAAGGTCTGCGCACGCAGCTCGCCGAAAGCGAGGCCGGCGGTGCCGTAGAACAGGATGTTGCTGAAGGCATAGCCAGCGCGGCCGCGCAGGGTGCCGAACCAGGGATTGGAGAACTTCCACGGCGCGAAGGTGTCGTCGGCGCCGGCGGCCTGGATGTCGCCCTCGACGCCGAACACCCATGGGCCGTTCTGAAAATTGTAGCCGGCCTGCACGCCGCCGACGAAGCCGGACGGCTTCACGGACGTGTTGCTCACCGAGCCCCATTCATAGCCGAGATTGGCGCCGAGATACGGGCCGGCCCAGCTGTAGGCATTGAGCGGCTGATTGACGGTATAAGGCGCACGCTGCCCGTAATTGAGATCGGCGGCCGCAGCCGAAGCTGTCCAGCCGGCTGCAACCAACGCGGCTGCGCCCACAACGACCCCCTTCATCGGTACTCTCCAACGCAACTGCCGCAACCGGGCGCGATGGCTGCGCCGCCGCGCAAGGCCAGACCGCATGGTTACGGAACCACCACTTTTTCGCGTAAGATTTATCGAGAGTTTTAAGTTAAAGGGCTGTTAAGATCCGTTACCGCGCTGTTAACAGACTTAAGGAAGCGTTACCGGAACTGCGCCCGCGATCCTGTGCGTGCGACAGAGCCGGAACTTCAAATCGGCACCCTCAGCGCCTAAATTCGTCCCATGGTTCACGATTCCACCGACAACGCGGACGACGCGCGCGCGCGCAAATCGCCGCTCCGCTCCGCACCGGACGCCCCGCCCCAGGAGACGGCGCCGCCCGACCTCGATCCCGCCACCGTGAGCGGCGATGACGAGGACGATGCGCGGCTGCCGGATATTCTGGAAGAGAGCGGTGCGATCGGCGATGAGCCGTTGGCGACCGGCCATGAGGCGATCGAGCGCGCGGTCCGGCACGCCCCCACCTCGCCCGGCGTCTATCGCATGCTCAGTGCGAACGCCGACGTGCTCTATGTCGGCAAGGCCAAGAACGTCAAAAAGCGCCTGTCCAACTACGCGCGCCAGAGTGCGCCGCTGCCGGCGCGCATCCTGCGCATGATCGCAGCCACGGTGACCGTGGAGATCGTCTCGACCACGACCGAGACCGAAGCGCTGCTGCTGGAAGCCAACCTCATCAAGCAGCTCCGGCCGCGCTTCAACGTGCAGCTTCGCGACGACAAGTCGTTTCCCTATATCCTGATCACCGGCGACCATTGGGCGCCGCAGATCCTGAAGCATCGCGGCGCGCAGACCCGCCCGGGGCGCTATTTCGGCCCGTTCGCCTCCGCCGGCGCCGTCAACCGCACCATCACCGCCTTGCAGCGCGCGTTCCTGATCCGCTCCTGCACCGATTCCTTCTTCGAGAGCCGCTCGCGGCCCTGCCTGCTCTACCAGATCCGCCGTTGCGCCGGTCCCTGCACCCGCGAGATCGACTTCCCCGGCTATACGACCCTGGTGCGCGAGGCGACCGACTTCCTGTCCGGCAAAAGCCAGGCGGTGAAGCAGGAGCTCGCTGGCGAAATGGAAAAGGCCTCCGGCGAGCTCGAATTCGAAAGCGCGGCGCTCTACCGCGACCGCCTCGCTGCGCTGTCGGCGATCCAGTCGCAGCAGGGCATCAATCCGCGCACGGTGGAGGAGGCCGACGTGTTCGCCATCCACCAGGAGGGCGGCTTCTCCTGCGTCGAGGTGTTCTTCTTCCGCACCGGCCAGAACTGGGGCAACCGCGCCTATTTCCCGCGCGCGGAGAAGACCTATACGCCGGAAGAGGTGCTCGGCTCCTTCCTCGCCCAGTTCTACGACGACAAGCCGCCGCCGAAGACCATCCTGCTCTCGCATGAGATCGAGGAGAGCGAGCTGCTTGCCAACGCGCTCTCGATCAAGGCCGGCCACAAGGTCGAGGTCACTACGCCGAAGCGCGGCGAGAAGAAGGAGCTCGTCACCCATGCGCTGACCAATGCGCGCGAGGCGCTCGGCCGCAAGCTCGCGGACACTGCGACCCAAAGCCGCCTGCTCGACGCGATGGCGACCACGCTAAGCCTGCCGCATTCGCCGAAGCGGATCGAGGTCTACGACAACAGCCACATCCAGGGCACCAACGCGGTTGGCGCCATGATCGTCGCCGGCCCGGACGGCTTTGTGAAAAACCAGTACCGCAAGTTCAACATCAAGTCGGAAGGGCTCACGCCCGGCGACGACTACGGCATGATGCGCGAGGTGCTGGAGCGCCGCTTCAAGCGCCTGATCAATCCGCCCGAAGAGAGCGCGGCCAAGACGAAGGACGACGACTTCCCGCAATGGCCCGATCTCGTCATCATCGACGGCGGCCGCGGCCAGCTCAACGCGGTCCGGGAGATTTTTGCAAATCTCGGCCTGATCCAGGTGTCGCTGATGTCGGTCGCCAAGGGCCCGGACCGGGATGCCGGCCGCGAGACCCTGTTCATGCCGGAGCGCGAGGCCATCAAGCTGGAGCCGCGCGACCCCGTGCTTTATTTCATCCAGCGTTTGCGGGACGAGGCCCACCGCTTCGTCATCGGCTCGCACCGCAAGCTGCGCAAGAAGGACATCCGCGAGGCCGGTTTGCAGGAGATTCCGGGCATCGGCCCGTCACGCAAACGTGCCTTGCTGCACCATTTCGGAACCCTGAAGGAGATCGAACGGGCCTCGATCGCCGATCTCGGCAAGGTTCCGGGGGTGAGTGCCGAGAGCGCCCGCAGGATTTTCGAATATTTCCACCCCCAGCCGGGATGAACTAAAGGGGCCGCGGTCATATGGTCGTCGCATGCTGCACCCCATTTGGGGAGCGGGACGGTTGACCTTCAGGCACGGGCGGTATTGGTAGGACGAATGAACATCGCCACGACACGAGGGACGACCAGCCGCGCGATGTCCCTCCCGAACATCCTGACCTATGGCCGGATCGCCGCGATCCCGGTCGTGGTCGGATGCATCTATGCGCAGTCGATCATGGACTACCCGTTGTGGCTGCGCTGGGTCGCGGTCGCCATCTTCATCGGCGCCGCGGTGACGGACTATCTCGACGGCTATTACGCGCGGATCTGGAATCAGCAATCGGCGTTCGGCCGGATGCTCGACCCGATCGCCGACAAGCTGCTGGTCGCCTCCTGCCTCTTGATGCTGGCCGCCGACGGTATCATCCATGGCTGGTCGTTGTGGGCCGCCATCGTGATCCTGTGCCGTGAGATCCTGGTCTCGGGCCTGCGCGAATACCTCGCTGCCCTCCGTGTCAGCGTGCCCGTGACCAAGCTCGCCAAGTGGAAGACCACCGTTCAGCTCGTCGCGATCGGCTTCCTGCTCGCCGGTCCGGCCGGTGACGAGGTCATTCCCGTGGTCTCGCTGATCGGCCTCGTCCTGCTGTGGGCCTCGGCGATCCTGACCATGTACACCGGCTACGATTATTTCCGCGCCGGCATCCATCACCTCATCAAGGAGGATGAGGGATGAAGCTGAAATATTTCGCCTGGGTGCGCGAGCGCGTCGGCGTGGCCGAGGAGACCATCGAGCCGCCGGCGACGGTACGCACCGTCGAGGAACTGATCGCCTGGCTGTCCGGCCGGAGCGAGGCCTATGCCTACGCGTTCGAGAAGCCGAAGGTGATCCGCGCCGCGATCGACCACGCCCATGTCAGGCCCGACGCCGCGATCGCGGGCGCCCGCGAGATCGCGTTCTTCCCGCCGATGACCGGCGGCTAGGCCATGACTTCCCCCGTCACCACCTCCCCTGTCGCCACCTGCCCCGTCACCATTCGCATCCAGGAAGACGATTTCGACATCGCGCGCGAGATCGCGGTCCTGACCAAAAGCCGCACCGACATCGGCGCCGTGGTGAGCTTCTCCGGCATCTGTCGCGCTGACGAGGACGGCGCGAAGATCGCCGCGCTCTCGCTCGAGCATTATCCGGGCATGGCGGAAGAAGAGATCAAGCGGCATGCCGACGAAGCTACATCGCGCTGGCCGCTGAACGGCATCTCGGTCATTCACCGCGTCGGGCGGTTCATGCCCGGCCAGAACATCGTGCTGGTGCTCACCGCTTCGCAACACCGCCGCGCGGCGTTCGAGGCGGCGGAGTTTCTGATGGATTACCTCAAGACCAGCGCACCGTTCTGGAAGAAGGAAGAGAGCGCCACCGGCACCGGCTGGGTCGAGGCCCAGGCCCGTGACGACGAGGCCGCCGCACGTTGGACCCGATCCTGATGGCAAAAGCCCTGAAGCGGACCGCGCGCGGCCGCACCGCTCCAAAACTCGCGAAAGTCGGCCGCGGCGAACTGCTCACGCTGATCGATTTCGTCCGCTATGCGGTGAGCCGCTTCGTCGAAGCCAAGCTCGCCTTTGCCCATGGCACGACCGATCCGGTCGCGGACGCCGTCTTCCTGGTCTGCGAGGCGCTGCACCTGCATCCCGACCAGTTCGAGATCTTTGGCCATGCCTGCGTCACGTCAGCGGAAGGCAAGACCCTGCTCGATCTCATCCATAAGCGCATCACGACGCGCAAGCCGACGGCCTATCTCGTCAACAAGATCTACATGCGCGGCCTGCCCTTCTATGTCGACGAGCGCGTCATCGTTCCGCGCTCCTTCATCGGCGAGCTCCTGGATTCGCATTTCGGCGGCGACGGCGAAGTGGGCTCCCTGATCGACGACCCCATGGCCGTGGAGCGCGTGCTCGATCTCTGCACCGGTTCGGGATGCCTCGCGGTCCTCGCCGCGCATCATTTCCCGAATGCCGCGATCGATGCGGTCGACGTTTCCAAGGGCGCGCTCGAAGTCGCGGCGCGCAATGTTAGAGAGCACGGGCTGGACGAGCGGATCAGCCTGCATCGCGGCGATCTCTTCACCCCGCTCGGCGACAACAAATACGATTTGATCATCACCAACCCGCCTTACGTCGATGCCGAAGGCCTGGCGGCGCTGCCGCCGGAATGCCGGGCCGAACCAAAACTCGCCTTCGACGGCGGCCCCGACGGCCTCGACGTGGTCCGCCGCATCCTGCGCGATGCACCCGACCATCTCACGCCGGACGGTGGCCTCCTCTGCGAGATCGGCCGCGGCCGCGAGCTCGTCGACGAGGCCTTTCCGGAACTGCCGCTGCTCTGGCTCGACACCGAGGAGTCCGAGGGCGAGGTGTTCTGGATCGCGGCCGCCGATCTCGGCTGATCGAGCGCGCGGGAGCTGCGGCGGCGGAACAAGTCAAACGCCGCCACGTTCATCCACCGACCAATTTCCCGCTCTTGGAGGATGTCCGCATGCTTGCGCCATCGGGCGAATTGCTGCGCGCCGGCCTGGCGCTCAAGCTCAACCACGTCAAGCGCGCCGCAAACTCCTACCTGCGCGACCAGACCAGTCATGCGACCGGCAAGGTAACGTCTTACGCGGTTGCGGCGGGACTGGTCGCGGTGGCGGGCTTGTTCGTCGTCGCAGCCCTTTTCGTCGGCCTGATCGCGCTGTACCGTTGGGTTGCACTCACTTACGGACAGTTCTGGGGGTTCGGCGCTGCCGGTGCCGTGCTTCTGGTGCTCGCCGCAATCTGCGCCAGCGTGGCCATGGCTCAGATGAGTCGGAAGACCAGGCCGATCGTGCCGCTCGCCAGCCGCCTACGCGTGGCGATCGTCACCCCGCGCATCCCGCGCGGCACGGTCAAGCAGGCGGTGAGAGAAGTCGCGACAACGATTCCTTTGGTCCCGCTCGGGCCAGACGAAAAACCGGGCATAAGAGGTCATAGCAGCCGTACGAAGCCGGTTCGCAACAATCGCCCGCTGCAGCTTGGCTTGATGATCGCGGCCGCCGGACTGTTGGGCGTGACAATGGTGCGGCGGAAACACCGTAGCCACCGATTGGACACATGATGTCCACGCCGCGATCAGGGCAGTTCGACAGTTGGCTCCTGGTCGCCGCCACGACCGTCTTCGTCCTGACCGCGGAAAGGTACTTCCAAGGCTTAGGTCGGCCGCGAGCAGTTCTGGACCGCCGCAACACCGGTTCACCCGCGACGAAGCCGGCTCATGCCGCCACGCAGACGGGCCGTGGCCGTCAGGCGAACAACCCGTTCACGATCCCCTGGGCTGGCTGGAAGGACATCCTCTGGCGCACCTACCCGCGCATCGACGACGATCGCCTCCTCGCCACAGCGGCCGGCGTAGTCTTCTTCGGTCTGCTCGCGATCTTTCCGGCCGTCACCGCGCTGGTCTCGTTCTATGGCCTGTTCGCCGATCCCGTGACCATCGGCGACAATCTCCAGACGCTCGCTGTGCTGCTGCCGGAAGGCACCTACCAGATTATCGGTGACCAGGTCGCGCGCGTCGTCTCCAAGGGCAATGCCGAGCTGGGCACGACCTTCCTGTTCGGCCTTGTGCTCGCAATCTGGAGCGCCAATGCCGGCGTCAAGGCCATCATCGACACCCTTAACGTGGCCTACGAGGAACGCGAGAAGCGTGGTTTCATCCAGCTCAACATGGTGTCGCTGGCGTTCACGGTCGGCGGCATCGTGGCGCTCCTCTTGATGGTTGGCGCCGTGGTCGCCTTCCCGCTCGCTCTGGATCACCTTCGGCTCGCGCCGGAAAGCAAGCTGATCATTGCTATTGCGCGCTGGCCCCTGCTGCTCTTGTTCCTGCTTGTTGCGCTCGCACTGCTCTACCGGCTCGGGCCCAGCCGCGACGCACCGCGCTGGCAGTGGCTGAGCGTGGGCGCCGTGACCGCTGCCGTCCTCTGGATCGCCGGCTCGGCGCTGTTATCCTGGTATCTCTCGAAATTTGCCAATTACAACGCGACCTACGGCTCGCTCGGCGCGGCAATCGGCTTGATGATGTGGATGTGGATGTCGGCCATCGTCGTCATGTTCGGGGCCGAGCTGAACTCGGAGGTCGAGCGGCAGACCCTGCGGGATACGACCACCGGGCGGCCCAAGCCGCTCGGCAGCCGCGACGCCGTTTCGGCCGACACGGTCGGCGCCGCCGCCCCGACCTGATGCGACGGTCAGGCCGGGCGCGCTTGCCTGGCCTGACGTGAGCCTTGCAGAGGCCGCTATCCCTTCGAATCAACAATGATGTTAGGGTGATGCGGCTTGGGGAGCATGAGGCGTGACGGGTGCGAATTGCGACCCGTGTTTTCCCGGGTGAGACAGTCAGATCTTGAGGCGTAAAGCGCGGCATGATTCGCATTTCGACGATCTTTATCGCCATCTGCATGGTTCTGGTCGCGGCCTCGCTCGGGCTCGTGCTCTACTCGGTCGCCGGCATCAGCGGAACCGAATCCGCGATCGTGGCGCTAACCGCGCTGACCTTCCTGATCCTCTACAACGCGGTGTCGATGCGGCTGCGCGATCGCAGCGACGTCGGCGGCCAGATCGCCGACCTTTCTCGCGGCGTCGCCGACCTCGCCCGTCAGGTGGCCGAATTCGGGCGGCGGCTCGCCGCGATCGAGGGCCGCATCGCCTCGTCCAATTCGACCAATTCCGATCGGGTCCAGTCGGTGGTCGGCGAGATCAGCGAGCTCGGCGGACTGGTCAGGCAGCTCGCAGCCATGGTGTCGGCCCATGAGGATCTCCTGGCCGACGGGACGCCGGCTTCTCCGGTCGAGAAGCCGCAGCCGGCGGCGCCGCTCGACCTGATGACAATGCCCGAGGAGCGGTCGGTTGCGCCGGCGCCGCCCCCGCGGCCGGCAGCCCCGCGGCCGGCGCCGGCGGCCCAGACCGCCAATGCGGTCCGGGCCGTCAATGGCCGCAACCAGCCCCAGATGCTGGCGACGCTGCGCAACGCGATCGACGAGAACCGCATCGATATCTTCCTCCAGCCGATGGTGACGCTGCCGCAGCGCAAGGTGCGGTTCTACGAGGCGGTGACGCGGGTGCGCGACGAGCGCGACCAGCTGATTGCTGCCGAGGAGTTCATCAGCGTCGCCGAGGCTTCCGGGTTGATCGGACGCATCGACAACATGGTGTTGCTGCGCTGTGTCCAGGTGCTGCGCCGGCTGATGGTGCGCAACAAGGATGTCGGTGTGTTCTGCAACGTCGCGGCCTCCACGATCGGCAACGCCACCACCTTCGCGCAATGCCTCGACTTCCTCGAAGCCAACCGGGCCCTTGCGCCGTCGCTGGTACTGGAGTTCAAGCAGTCGACCTTCCGCGGTCTCGGCCCTGTCGAGACCGAAAATCTCGCGGCGCTCGCGCAGCGCGGCTTCCGCTTCTCGATCGACCATGTCACTGACTTGCGGATCGAGCCGCGCGAGCTCGCCGACCGCGGCGTGCGCTTCATCAAGGTCCCTGCGTCCTTCTTGCTCGACCCGAAGCAGGCCTCGACCTCGGACATCCATCCCTCCGATCTGTCCGACCTGCTCGGCCGCTTCGGCATCGATTTGATCGCCGAGCGGATCGAGGGCGAGCGCGCGGTGGTCGACCTGCTCGACTATGACGTACGGTTCGGCCAAGGCTTTTTGTTCGCGCCGCCCCGGCCATTGCGGGCCGAGGGGGCTTCTGCTACCGCCGGGGCCCCGCCGAACCAGGCGCAGGACATTCAGGGATCCAATGGCTCCGCACCACCCAGCCCAGGCGCGACCTCTGCCGCCCCGTCACCGCGCATCACCGGCAACGCGGCGCTCGCGCGCCGCATCTGATCGGCCGCGCTGATCATGACCACGCTGCATTTCGCCGAAAGCCTGCGCGAGCTCGTGGCCGGGGTCGACGTCGTGCTCAGCGACATCTGGGGCGTAGTCCATAACGGCCTGGAATCCTTCCCCGAGGCCTGCGAGGCACTGCACACCTATCGCAGCCGCGGCGGTACGGTGATCCTGATCACCAATGCGCCGCGACCGGCCGACTCCGTGCAGCGGCAGTTGCGCAAACTCGGCGTCGCCGACGAGACCTATGATGCAATTGTCTCCTCGGGCGACCTCACGCGGCTCTATGTCGCCGAGCACCCCGGACGAAAAATGTTCTGGCTCGGCCCCGAGCGCGACAACTCGATCTATCGCGGCCTCGATGCGAAGACCGCGCCGCTGGAAGAGGCCGACTACATCGTCTGCACCGGCCTCTATGACGACGAGACCGAGACCGCGGAAGACTATCGCGGCATGATGCTGAAGGCGCGCGAGCGCAAGCTGACGCTGGTCTGCGCCAACCCCGATATCGTGGTCGAGCGCGGCGACCGGCTGATCTATTGCGCCGGCGCCATTGCGGAGCTCTACCGCGAGCTCGGCGGCGAGGTGATCTTCTACGGCAAGCCGCACCGGCCGATCTATGAACGCGCGATGCGGCTCGCCGGCGAACGTCAGGGCCACCAGATCGACCGGAAAAAGGTGCTGGCGATCGGCGACTCTGTCCGTACCGACCTCACCGGCGCGCGCGAATTCGGCATCGACTGCCTGTTCGTCACCCGCGGCATCCATGCCGAGGAGTTCGAAGGCCTCGACCAGCTCGACCCGGCGTCCGTGCTGGAATTGTTCGGCCACCCGCCGAAGGCTCTGATGCGCGAATTGAAGTGGTGATCTCTGTCGTTCCGGAGGAACGACGCAGCAATGCAGAAAGCCCGGGACAAACGCCCGGGCCTTCCGAAATCAATCAATGGCTTCGATTGCGCCTTACGCGCTCGCCATATCCGGGAAGACCGCCTCGATCTTGGTCTTCAGCGTCGCCGCGTTGAACGGCTTGACGATATAGTTGTTCACGCCGGCCTTCTTGGCCGCGATCACGTTCTCGGTCTTCGATTCCGCCGTGATCATGATGAAGGGCGTGGTGGCGAGGTTCGGATCCGCCCGCACTTCGCGCAGCAGGTCGTACCCCGTCATCGGCTCCATGTTCCAGTCGGAGATCACGAGCCCGTACTTCTTGCCGCGCATCTTGTTCAGCGCCGCCGAACCGTCGCTGGCATCATCGATGTTCTCGAAGCCAAGCTGCTTCAGGAGATTCCTGATGATACGGATCATGGTGCTGTAGTCATCAACCACCAGAACCGACATCGACAAATCAACCGCCATCTCGACTCCCCCAACGCAAACCCAGGAAATATTACGATTCGGACCTGCCGGGCTGTCGCCCCGCGGTTCCACGTTTCAAGGACTAGCACCAAGGCGTTAAACAGCGCGTTAACTGGGGCCGCCTCTGAAGGATTGAAATCGCGTTCAGTGCGGCCACCCCCCAGCCGCTTGACTTCATCCGGCCGCGTCAAGCCACGGTCCGGGCCGGTCCTACCGCTTCGAGAATTCCCCCGATGGCCCCGCATTTTACCGTTATCCGCGACTCCACGCCGGATTCCGCGATTCTGAAGGGCACCGTGGTCGCCATGGGCAATTTCGACGGCGTTCATCTGGGCCATCGCGCCGTGATCGCGGCGGCCCTGGAGATGGGCCGGACGCATGGCCGCCCTGCGCTGGCATTGACCTTCGAGCCGCATCCGCGCCGTTTCTTCAGCCCGAACACCCCGCAATTCCGCCTGACGGACGAGCCGGCGAAGCTGCGGCTTTTGGCCGGGACCGGACTTGCCGGTGCGGTGGTCATGACCTTCGACAAGGCCCGCGCCGGGACCAGTGCGCAAGACTTCATTCACCATGAGCTGATCAGACGCCTCGGGGTCAGCGGCATCGCGGTCGGTTACGACTTCCATTTCGGCAAGGGCCGGGTCGGCTCGCCGAGCCTGCTGGTCAGCGAGGCACCCCGGCTCGGCATCGAGGTCGATGTGCAGCCGCATGTCGATTTCGACGAGCGGCCGGTCTCCTCCAGCGCGATCCGGATCGCGCTCGCCGAGGGGCAACTCGACGAAGCGACCGCCATGCTGGGCGCGCCCTGGTTCATCACCGGCGAGGTCATGCATGGCGAGAAGCGCGGCCGCAACCTCGGCTATCCCACCGCCAACATCCGGCTCGATGCCAATTGCGGCCTGAAGCACGGCATCTACGCGGTGCGGGTCGGCCGCGGGCCTGAGCGCTTGAACGGGGTGGCGAGCTTCGGCCGCCGCCCGACTTTTGATAATGGCGCGCCGCTGCTGGAAATCTTCCTGTTCGACTTCGAGGGCGACCTCTACGGGCGGACGCTCGACTGCGCCTTCATCGGCTTCATTCGCGAGGAGCTGAAATTCGACAGCATCGAGGCCTTGATCCGCCAGATGGACGACGATTCCGCACGCGCCCGCGCCATGCTCGCCGCCGTCCCGGACGCGTTTCCGCGGCTGGGGACGGTCGATTGAAGGCCCGAAACCGGCCCCTCCCGAGCCTTTGCGCTTCCCCCGCCCGGCTGCTATGGAGAGCCCATGTTTGCGCGGCGCATCATAGGGATTAGCGGCCCGGCTTCCGCCTGAGCTTCGGCTCGGCGCAAGACCGGGATGTTGTCGTTTCACCCCGCGATTCCAGTCGCCATCTGTTCCCGCGCCCTTCCGAGCCAGTCAGCCTCATGTCCGAAAAGCCGCAAAAGTCCGACGCCAAAGACTATTCGAAAACCCTGTTCCTGCCGCAGACGGACTTCCCGATGCGCGCCGGCCTGCCGCAGCGCGAGCCGGAGATCCTCAAGCGCTGGTACGAGATCGGCCTCTACGAGAAGCTGCGCGAGAGCGCGAAGGGCCGCGACAAGTTCGTGCTGCATGACGGCCCGCCCTATGCCAACGGCAACATCCATATCGGCACATCGCTGAACAAGATCCTGAAGGATCTCGTCACCAAGAGCCAGCAGATGCTCGGCTTCGATTCCAACTACGTGCCCGGCTGGGACTGCCACGGCCTGCCGATCGAGTGGAAGGTCGAGGAAGAGCACTATCGCAAGAAGGGCAAGCAGAAGCCCGACTTCCGCGACAGTGCCGCGATGATCGATTTCCGCAAGGAATGCCGCGCCTACGCCACGCACTGGCTCAACGTGCAGCGCGAGGAGTTCAAGCGCCTCGGCGTGATCGGCGACTGGGCTCATCCCTACGCCACCATGAGACTATCCGGCCGAGGCCCAGATCGCGCGCGAACTGATGAAGTTCGCCGCCAACGGCACGCTCTATCGCGGCTCCAAGCCGGTGATGTGGAGCGTGGTCGAGAAGACGGCGCTGGCCGAGGCCGAGGTCGAATACGAGGACTACACGAGCGACATGGTCTGGGTGAAATTCCCGGTCACGTCGCCCGCACATGGTGCGCTTGCTTCCGCCAGCGTCGTGATCTGGACCACCACGCCCTGGACGCTGCCCGGCAACCGCGCGATCTCCTTCTCGCCGAAAATCGCCTATGGCCTCTATCAAGTCACGGATTCGCCCGCTGACAATTGGGCCAAGACCGGCGACCTTCTGATCCTTGCCGATGCGCTCGCCGCAGAGGTGTTCAAGCAGGCGCGCGTCACGGCTTACGAGAAGGTCCGTGACATCCCCGGCGACACCATGGACGCGATCGAATGCGCCCATCCGCTGAAAGGTCTTGCCGGCGGCTACGAATTCATCGTGCCGCTGCTGTCCGGCGACCACGTCACCGACGACACCGGCACCGGCTTCGTGCACACCGCGCCCAGCCACGGCCGCGAAGACTTCGACGTCTGGACGGCGAGCACGCGCGAACTCGACGCGCGCGGCATCAATAGCGCGATCCCCTACACCGTCGACGAGAACGGCGCCTACACCGACCAGGCACCGGGCTTTGCCGGCAAACGCGTCATCAACGACAAGGGCGAGAAGGGCGACGCCAACGAGGCCGTGATCAAGGCGCTCGTCGAGAAGGGCATGCTGCTCGCGCGCGGCCGGCTCAAGCACCAATATCCGCATTCCTGGCGCTCGAAGAAGCCGGTGATCTTCCGCAATACCCCGCAATGGTTCATCGCGATGGACAAGGATATCGCGACGAACGGCAAGACCAAGTCCGGCGACACGTTGCGCGCCCGCGCGCTGCACGCGATCTCGGTGACGCAATGGGTGCCGCCGTCAGGCGAGAACCGCATCAACGGCATGATCGAGGCGCGCCCCGACTGGGTGATCTCGCGCCAGCGCGCCTGGGGCGTGCCGATCGCTGTGTTCGTGCGCGAAAAGGGTGACGGCTCCGCCGAAATCCTCCAGGACGAGGCCGTCAACACCCGCATCGGCGACGCCTTCGCGAAGGAAGGCGCCGACGCCTGGTACGCGAACGGCGCGCGCGAGCGCTTCCTCGGACCGCACGCGAACGAAGACTGGCAGAAGGTCGACGACATTCTCGACGTCTGGTTCAATTCCGGCTCGACGCACGCTTTCGTGCTCGAAGACCCCGTGCATTTCCCGGGCCTTGCCGGCATCAAGCGCAAGGTCGACGGCGGCACCGACACCGTGATGTACCTAGAGGGCTCGGACCAGCATCGCGGCTGGTTCCACTCCTCGCTGCTGGAGAGCTGCGGCACGCGCGGGCGCGCGCCCTACGACATCGTGCTGACCCACGGCTTCACCCAGGCCGAGGATGGCCGCAAGATGTCGAAGTCGCTCGGCAACACCATCGAGCCGCAGGCCGTCATCAAGGAATCCGGCGCAGACATCCTGAGACTCTGGGTCGCGTCCTGCGACTACACCGACGATCAGCGCATCGGCCCCGAAATCCTGAAGAACACGGTCGAGACCTATCGCAAGCTGCGCAACACCGTGCGCTGGATGCTCGGCACGCTGCATCATTACAAGCCGGCCGACGCCGTCGCGCCCGCAGACATGCCCGAGCTCGAGCGGCTGATGCTGCACGAGCTCGCGATCCGCGCCGAATTGGTTCGCAAGGCCTATGAGACGTTCGACTTCAAGAGCGTGGTCGCAACGCTGTCCGCCTTCATGAACAGCGAGCTCTCGGCGTTCTATATCGATATCCGCAAGGACACGCTCTATTGCGATCCGCCGTCCTCGCCGGCGCGCAAGGCAGCGCTGACCACGATCGACCTGCTGTGCAATTCGATCCTGAAATGGCTGGCGCCGGTGCTGAGCTTCACCGCGGAAGAAGGCTGGCGGATGTACAAGCCCGATGCCGAACCGTCGGTGCATTTGACGCTGTTCCCGGAAGGTCTCGACAAGCTTCGCGACGACAAGCTCGCCGCGAAATGGGAGACCATCCGCAACGTCCGCCGTGTCGTCACCGGCGCGCTCGAGCTCGAGCGTGCGGCCAAGAACATCGGCTCGTCGCTGGAGGCCTCGCCGGTGATCTATGTCGCCGACCGCGACATGCTGGCGACGCTATTCGACACTGATCTCGCCGAGATCTGTATCACCTCGAACTACGAGGTGCGCGAGGGCGAGGCGCCGGCGTCTGCATTCCGTCTCGAAGCCGTTCCCGGCGTCGCCGTCGTGGTGGAGAAGGCGGTTGGCACCAAATGCGCCCGCTCCTGGAAGATTTCGCCGACGGTCGGCGAGGACCCCGAATATCCCGACGTCACCCCGCGCGATGCCAAGGCGCTGCGCGAATGGAAGGCGCTGGGGGTGGGGGTCTGATCCCCGGCCATGACCCCGCTCCGCGCCGGCATCCTCTCGGCCATGGTCACGCTCGTGGCCGACCAGGCCTCAAAGCTCTGGCTGCTGAACGTGTTCGAGCTCGCCCGGCGCGGCAAGGTCGAGGTAACGCCGTTCTTCGACCTGTGGCTGGCCTGGAACATCGGGATCAGCTTCGGCTGGCTCCAGAACGACGGCCAGGCAGCCCAGCTCGCGTTGATGGCGGTGAAGGTCGTCGCGGTGGTCGCGCTGGCGATCTGGATGGCACGGTCGCAGACCCGGCTCGCCACCGTGGCGCTGGGACTGATCATCGGAGGCGCCATCGGCAATGGGATCGACCGCCTGGCCTATGGCGCGGTGGTCGATTTCGCCTTATTCCACATCGAAATCGGCGGAAATACCTATAATTGGTACGTCTTCAACCTGGCGGACGTGGCCATCGTTGCTGGGGTGGCGGCCCTGTTGTATGATTCCTTCCTGGGGGTACCCGCCGCAAAAGCGCCCTGATCCCGGCCGATACGGACCGGAGGCGGAACCTTGCTTGGCGAGGGATTGTCGCGCGTGATGCGGCAAGACTGCCACAATTTGGAACAGGTACAGGCATGCGCAGCTCCGAGACCAGCGGTTCGATGGTTCGAGACCCCCAGTGGGGGATTTGGCGGGCGCTGAAATTGTCCGCCGTCGCGCTCGGCATCGGCCTCGTCATGTCGGCAGGCCCGGTCCGCGCCGGGGACGACGGCGAAGATGATGACGACATGACCTTCGAAGAGAAGCTGATCGACAATCTGATGTCCGGCATCGGCGCCAAGAGCATGGAGAAGAAGGGTATCGAGTACCGCGAGCGGTCGCCGCTGGTGGTGCCGCCCAAGCTCGACCTGCCGCCGCCCGCCGCGACCGAGGCCAAGAACGCGCCGAACTGGCCGAAGGACCCCGACGAGAGGCGCCGCAAGGAGGCCATCGCGCAGCGGAAGAAGGCGGTCAAGGCGACCGAGAACTGGCAGGCCGCCCAGCCGCTGACACCCGCCGAGATGAGGGCTGGCCAGACCGCCGCCCCCGAGCGCACGAACAATGATCCTATTCAGCCGGGCACCAACGGCAACCCGTCGCTGAGCCCCGCCCAACTCGGTTTCACCGGCGGTCTGTGGAACATGATGACGAACAACAAGGGCGAGGCCAAGCAATTCACGACCGAGCCGCCGCGCCAGTCGCTGACCGAGCCGCCGCCGGGATATCAGACGCCTTCGTCGAGCTATGCCTATGGCGCCGGTGAGGATAAGACGCGTCATACCTATTTCGACGTCATGTCCGGCAAGGACAGACAACAATAGCGCCCATCGCCCGCCGCGACGCCTCGGAAAGCGCGG
This sequence comes from uncultured Alphaproteobacteria bacterium, assembly GCA_963819355.1. GTDB lineage: Bacteria > Pseudomonadota > Alphaproteobacteria > Rhizobiales > Xanthobacteraceae > Bradyrhizobium. The sequence continues at coordinate 158,702 of CAWFVZ010000040.1, forward strand.
GCTTGGACAGGCGCCGATCTCGCGCGCCCGGTCTGTGTGACCCGGCGCACAATTTGCTTACGTACAGTTTAGTTGCGCCTTGATAGCGTTCTCTGCTTCGTGACGCGAAGCGTCAACCGCACGGTGTACCATGCCGTGCCTCCGAGCCGGCCGTCAGGGCTCGGCCTTCCATAAGGATCATGATGTCCTCTTACCGATCGGCTGCCTGCCTCCTTGCCGCGCTGCTTTCGACGAGTGTCCTCTCGTCCGGCGCCGCCCTTGCCCAGACCACGGTAACATCGGCCCCGCCCGCCAGCTTCACGCTCAGCAACGGCCTCCAGGTCGTGGTGATCCCGGACCATCGCACGCCCGTAGTCACGGAGATGATCTGGTACAAGGTCGGCTCGGCCGACGAGACGCCGGGCAAGTCCGGCCTCGCGCATTTCCTCGAGCACCTCATGTTCAAGGGCACGGAGAAGCATCCGGTCGGCGAGTTTTCCCAGACCGTGCTCCGCGTCGGCGGCAATGAGAACGCATCGACCTCGGTCGACTATACCAACTACTACCAGCGCGTGCCGCGCGAGCAATTGCCGACCATGATGGAGTTCGAGGCCGACCGCATGACGGGCCTCATCCTCAAGGACGAGAACGTGCTGCCCGAGCGCGACGTCGTGCTCGAAGAGTACAATATGCGCGTCGCCAACAGCCCCGACGCGCGCCTGAACGAACAGATCATGGCCGCGCTCTATCTCAACCATCCCTATGGCCGCCCGATAATCGGCTGGCACCAGGAGATCGAGAAGCTCAATCGCGAGGACGCGCTCGCGTTCTATCGCCGCTTCTACGCGCCGAACAACGCGATCCTGGTGATCGCCGGCGACGTCGAGGCCGCCGACGTCCGCCCGCTGGTCGAGCGCAATTTTGGCCCGATCCCGGCCCAGCCCGCGATCCCCGCACAGCGCATCCGCCCGCAGGAGCCGGATCCGGCAGCACCGCGCACCGTCACGCTGTCCGACCCGCGGGTCGAGCAGCCCGGCCTGCGGCGCATTTACCTGGTGCCGTCGGCGACAACGGCCGCAGCCGGTGAGAGCGCGGCGCTCGACGTGCTCGCGCAATTGATGGGCAGCGGCAACAATTCCTATCTCTACCGCGCGCTCGTCGTCGATAAGCCGCTCGCGGTCTCCGCCAGTGCCAGCTATTCCAGCACCTCGCTCGATCCGACTCAGTTCGCCGTCGCGGCCTCGCCGAAAGCCGGCGTCAGCTTCGCAGACGTCGAGCAGGTCATCGACGGCGTCATCACCGACATCGTGCAGAACCCGATCCGCGCAGAGGATCTCGAGCGGGTCAAGACCCAGCTCATCGCGGAAGCGATCTACGCCCAGGACAACCAGGCAGTGCTGGCGCGCTGGTATGGCGGCGCAATGACCACCGGCCTGTCGATCGAGGATATCCGAAGCTGGCCCGATCGCATCCGTGCCGTCACCGGCGAACAGGTCCGGCAAGCTGCGCAAAAATGGCTCGAGAAAAAACGCTCGGTGACCGGCTATCTGATCAAGGACACCACATCCGCCAAGCGCGAGGAGAAGCGTTCGTGAACCATTCCCTTTTTCGCGCACGTCACTTCGCGCTGTCCTTTGTCACCGGTGCAGCACTCGCGCTGGCGACGGTCTCGCCGTCACAGGCAGCGGCGAAGATCCAGCACCTGATCTCGCCGGGCGGCATCGAGGCCTGGTTCGTCCAGGACGCAACCGTGCCGCTGATCGCCATGGAATATTCCTTTGCCGGCGGCTCGGCGCAGGATCCCAACGACAAGCCGGGCGTCGCCAATCTTGTCGGCGATCTCCTCGACGAAGGCTCCGGCGATCTCGACTCCAAGACGTTCCATGAGCGTCTGGACCGCCGCGCCATCGAGCTCTCCTTCAGCGCCAGCCGCGACACCTTCCGCGGCAGCCTGCGCATGCTGCGCGACAACAAGGACGAGGCCTTCGACCTGCTGCGGATGGCACTGACCTCGCCGCATTTCGAAACCGCCGATGTCGAACGCGTCCGCTCCCAGGTGATCTCAGGCCTGCGTCGCGAGACCACCAACCCGTCGTCGCTGGCAAGCCGCAAATTTTTGGAGATCGCGTTCGGCGATCACCCTTACGGACGGCAGACCACCGGCACGCTGGAGAGCGTGCCCACCATCACGGTCGCCAACATGAAGGATTATGTCGGGCGCGTACTGGCCAAGGATACGCTGAAGATTGCGGTCGTCGGCGACGTCGATCCGGCCACCCTCGGCAAGCTGCTCGACCACACCTTTGGCGCCCTGCCGGCCAAGGCCAATCTCGTGTCGGTCCCGGACATCGAGGCGGCAAAGCCGCCGCAGCGCGCCTTCGTGCCGCTCGACGTGCCGCAGACCGTGATCACCTTCGGCGGCCCCGGCGTGAAGCGCAGCGATCCGAACTTCATGGCGGCCTATGTCGTCAACCACATCTTCGGTGGCGGAGGCTTGTCCTCGCGTCTTTATCATGAGGTCCGCGAGAAGCGCGGGCTCGCCTATTCGGTGTTCGAATCGCTGCTCTGGATGGAGCATTCGGCGATCTTCATCGGCAACACCGGCACACGCGCCGACCGCGCCGGCGACACCATCGATGCGATCGAGAAGGAAGTGCGCCGCATCGCCGACGAGGGCCCGACGCAGAAGGAGCTCGACGAGGCCAAGTCCTACCTCAAGGGCTCGCAGATGCTGGCGCTCGACACCTCCTCCAAGTTCGCGCAGGCGCTGCTGCAATATCAGCAGGACAAGCTGCCGATCGACTATATCGAGAAGCGCAACGCCATCGTCGACGCCGTAACGCTGGACGACGCCAAGGCGGCTGCCAAGCGGCTCTGGGGCCAGGGGCTTTTGACCGTCATCGTCGGCCGCGCCCCGCAGGCCGCCGCGCAACCGGCCGCGGCGCCAGCGACGAAGTCGAACTGACGTCCCTTACGTTCCAGAAATGGCCGGGCTTGCCCGGCCATTTGCGTTTCCCATGACGCGCCATTGCCGAACGTAGACGTCCGGGATATGTCCGGGCATCACGAATGGTGCCCCCCTATGCTGCGGATATCCCGCGACCTCGTCATCGACGAGGACGACATCGAGATCGGCTTTGTCCGCGCCTCCGGCCCCGGTGGCCAGAACGTCAACAAGGTCGCGACCTCGGCGCAATTGCGCTTCGACACAAGCAAGCTGACCTTGCCGGAGGATGCAGCCTTGCGCCTTGCCCGCCTCGCCGGCCAGCGCATGACCAAGGACGGCGTCATCGTGATCCAGGCGCAGCGCTTCCGCACCCAGGAGCGCAACCGCCAGGATGCCATCGACCGGCTCCTCGAGATCCTGCGCGAGGCAATGGTGCGCCCCATCCCGCGGCGTGCGACACGGCCGACCTTCGCTTCCAAGCAGCGCCGGCTCGACGGCAAGAAGCGTCGCAGCGACGTCAAGTCCAAGCGTGGACGCGGTTTCGACGACTAGAGATACGGCCGTCGATCACGCCGCGTGAGCAGCCCGAGGCGCATCGCACGCTTTGCGTTTTGTTCCCGGTCGAAACAGCCCGCTACTACCACCGTCTGTTTGGCCGCGCCTAGAGTTTGCGCACGCTGAATTTGACGTGGATGGCAGGTTCTTGGCGATGCGCGCGATCGTGCTCGGATTGTGCACCGCAGCGGTGCTGATGGTGCGGGTTGCCGACGCGCAGATGCCGTTGCCAGCCGCAAAGCCGCCGGATGGCGCGACGCTGTTCAAGCAACAATGCGCAGTGTGCCACACCACCAACCTGTCGGAGCCGATGCGGCAAGGCCCGCCGCTGGTCAAGGTCGTCGGACGGCCGGCCGGCAAGGTCGAAGGGTTTCACTACTCTGACGGCCTCGCCAAAGCGGATTTCGCATGGGACGAAACCAGGCTTGATGCGTGGCTGACCAATCCACAGGCCGTCGTTCCCGGCGTGGTCATGGCCTACCGGCAAGCGAAGCCGGAGACGCGCGCCGCCATCATCACCTATCTCAAGGAGTTGAACTGAATGGCCAAGCCTGTCCATTCCATGATCCGCGTGCTCGACGAGGCCCGCTCGCTCGACTTCTACAGGCGCGCCTTCGGCCTCGAAGTCGCGGACCATCTGAAATTCTCGGACTTTGCGCTCATCTATCTGCGTCACCCGTCCTCACCTTTCGAGGTGGAGCTGACGGTGAACTTCGATCGTAGGGAACCCTATGCGCTCGGCGACGGTTACGGACATCTCGCCGTCGTGGTCGAGGATCTCGATGTCGAACATGCGCGCTTCGAGCGCGAGAAGCTCACACCGGGGCCGCTGCGCGACTTCAAGCATGACGGCAAGACGCTGGCGCGCTTCTTCTTCATCAGCGATCCCGATGGCTACAAGATCGAGGTGATCCAGCGAGGCGGACGTTTCAACTGAGCCAATCAAAAAAACCAGATCACAAAAATCAACGGAGGAAACCCATGAGAGAAGTCGATCGTAGAAGCAAGCACAGCCGCCGCGTCTTTCTCAAGGGCGCGGCGACCGCCGTGCCGGTCGCGGCCGTTGCATCCAGCGTCGCCGTCAGCATCGAGGGCGCATGGGCCGATGAGGCGAGTGCGCTTTCTCCTGCGACCATGAAGACGCTGCTGAAAGTCGCGCGCGACATTTATCCGCACGATGTCCTCGGCGACAGCTACTACATCACCGCGATCAAGCCGTGGGACGGCAAGGCGGCGAAGGACCCCGCCGTCAAGTCGCTGATCAGCGACGGCATCACCAGGCTCGATCAGAACGCGCGCGACCGTCACAAGGTGCCTTACGCCGAAGTCGCATGGGAAGCCGACCGCGTCGTGCTGCTGAAGGAGATCGAGCAGAGCGACTTCTTCCAGAAGGTGCGCGGCGACCTCATCGTGTCGCTTTACAACCAGAAAGAGGTCTGGCCGCGGTTCGGCTACGAGGGCTCCTCTGCCGAGCACGGCGGCTACATCAACCGCGGCTTCGCCGACATCGACTGGCTGCCGAAAGCTTAAGGCCCACCCAACGGTTCAGGAGAACGCAAATGGCAAAATTCGATCTGAACGATAGCGGCGTTGTGGTGATCGTCGGCTCCGGCGCCGGCGGCGGCACACTTGGCAACGAGCTGGCGCAAAAGGGCGTCAAGGTCGTTATCCTCGAAGCCGGTCCCCGCATCGAGAACCAGGACTTCATCAACGATGAATGGGACAGCTTTTCCCAGCTGGCCTGGGCCGATGCCCGCACCACGTCTGGAACATGGCGCGTCGCCAAGGATTTCTCGGGTCTACCCGCCTGGATCGTCAAGGCGGTCGGCGGCTCGACCATCCATTGGGCCGGCGCGTCGCTGCGCTTCGATGAGCACGAGTATCGGGTGAAAAGCACCTACGGCAACATTCCCGGCGCTAATTTGCTGGACTGGCCGATCACGCTCACGGAGATGGAGCCGTGGTACGCCAAGGCCGAGAACAAGATGGGCGTGACCCGCACCAACGGCATTCCCGGACTTCCCGGCAACAACAATTTCCGGGTGCTCGAGGCCGGTGCAAAGAAGCTCGGCTACAAGACCGTGCACACCGGCAACATGGCGATCAACAGCCAGCCGCGCGACGGTCGCGGCTCCTGCCAGCAGATCGGCTTCTGCTTCCAGGGCTGCAAATCCGGCGCGAAATGGTCGACGCTCTACGCCGAGATCCCCAAGGGTGAGGCGACCGGCAACCTCGAGGTCCGGCCGAGCAGCATGGCTGTGAAGATCGAGCACGATGCGAGCGGCAAGGTGACCGGCGTGGTCTATGCCGACGAGAGCGGGGCGATGCAGCGCCAAAAGGCGCGCATCGTCGCGGTGGCCGGCAATTCGATCGAGAGTCCGCGGCTGCTGCTGAACAGTGCCTCCACCATGTTCCCTGATGGCCTCGGCAATTCATCGGGACAGGTCGGCCGCAACTACATGCGCCACATGACCGGCAGCGTCTACGCCGTGTTCGAGAAATCGGTGCACATGTATCGCGGCACGACGATGGCCGGCATCATTCGTGACGAGGCCGCCAACAATCCGAAGCGCGGCTTTGTCGGCGGCTACGAGATGGAGACGCTGTCGATCGGCCTGCCCTTCATGGCGGCGTTCCTCAACCCCGGCGCCTGGGGACGTCCGTTCACCGCAGCGCTCGACGGTTATCCGCGGATGGCCGGCATGTGGCTGGTCGGCGAGGACATGCCGCAGGAGACCAACCGTATCACGCTCGATCCGGTCGTGAAGGACAAGTTCGGCCAGCCGGTCGCAAGCGTGCATTTCGACGACCATCCCAACGACATCGCGATGCGCGCACACGCCTATAAGCAGGGTGCGGCGGTCTACGACGCCGTCGGCGCCACCGTGAGCTATCCGACGCCGCCCTATCCGAGCACGCACAATCTCGGCACCAACCGGATGAGCGAGAAGCCGCGGGATGGCGTGGTCAACAAATTCGGGCAGAGCCACGATGTGAGGAACCTGTTCGTCTCCGACGGCAGCCAGTTCACCAGCGGCGCAGCCTGCAATCCGACGCTGTCGATCGTCGCGCTCGCGATTCGGCAGGCGGACTACATTGCAGGTGCGATGCAGAAAAAGGACATCTGATATCCGACACGACAAAGCGGCTCTGTCCTACCGGACAGGGCCGCTTTTGCGTTTGAGAGAGGGCCCGAGGACCGACGCAGCTATTCGGCTGCATCGAGAATGGGCGCAACTGTTCCCTTGAAGACCTGCGCAGGCGCCACATTTCGGGAGCGGTAGATCAGGCAGGAGCAGCGCAGGAGCGAGGCGAAATTGTTGACCTCGCCGTGGTGATCGAGCACTTCGTTGTAGAGCGTCGTCAGGAACTTGCCGAGGCTCATGCTCTCCCTGGCAGCGATCTCCTCCAGCGTGTCCCAGAATGCCATTTCCAGCCGGATCGAGGTGCAGTGACCGCCGATCCGCAAGGAGCGGGTCTGGGACTCATAGTCGCGTTGAGGCTGGTGCGCGAAGAGATGGCACATGGCGTCCTCCCGTCCTGTTGCCATTTTTTCACGATGCTACACCTGCTCTCCGGACCTCACAATCAAGAGTGAGGGCGGAACACGGCCGACGCGCGATTTGCTCGAACGTCCAATGGCTTCAAGGCGATAGTCCACAACCGTCCCCAGCCTGCCACGTTCCTGTTGCCCAACACATGCTTTTGACGCAACACGGCATAGAATAGCGCGTCCAGCGAATCCCAGACTCGAGCCCAAGATCGAGTTCATGCCCGTCCGCCAATTGCCAGAGCAGGTCGTCAACCGCATTGCTGCCGGCGAGGTGGTCGAACGTCCCGCGAGCGTGGTCAAGGAACTGGTCGAGAACGCGATCGATGCCGGTGCGAGCCGGATCGACGTCTTCACCGACGGCGGCGGACGGCGCCGGATCGGCATCACCGATGACGGCGGCGGCATGACCGCAAAGGACCTGTTGCTCGCGGTCGAGCGCCATGCCACCTCCAAGCTCGACGATGAGGATCTGCTGCAGATCCGGACACTCGGATTCCGCGGCGAGGCGCTGCCCTCGATCGGCTCGGTCGCGCGTCTCTCGATCACCACGCGGCATGCGACCGAGCCGCATGCCTGGGCGCTCAATGTCGAGGGCGGTGAGAAGTCCGAGATCATGCCGGCCGCGCTGGCGCATGGCACGCGGGTCGAGGTCAACGACCTTTTCTATGCGACGCCGGCGCGGCTGAAATTTCTGAAGACCGATCGCACCGAGGCCGAAGCGATCCGCGAGGTGGTACGGCGGCTCGCGATGGCGCGACCCGACGTCGCCTTCACGCTGGCCGGCGAAGAGCGCGCGCCGGTGACCTGGGCGGCCGCCCTGCCCGGCGCCGCCGGACGCCTGACGCGGCTCGGCGATATCCTGGGAGCGGAGTTCCGCAGCCACGCCATCGAGGTTCATGCCGAACGTGAGGGTGTCGTCATCGCGGGCTACGCGGCCGCGCCGGCGCTGACCAAGGCCAATGCGCTCGGGCAATATCTCTTCGTCAACGGCCGGCCGGTGCGCGACAAGCTGATCCTTGGCGCGGTGCGCGCGGCCTATTCCGATTACCTGCCGCGCGACCGCCATCCGGTGCTGGCGCTGTTCGTGACGCTCGATCCGCGCGAGGTCGACGCCAACGTGCATCCCGCCAAGACCGAAGTGCGCTTCCGCAACGCCGGTCTCGTGCGGGCGCTGATCGTGCACGGATTGAAGGAAGGGCTCGCACGGGAGGGAAGGCGGACGGCCGCCAACAGCGGCGAGACCGCATTGTCCTCGTTCCGGCCCGCCTTCACGCCGCGTCCCGCAAGCTGGGACTGGCGTCAATCGCCGTCTGCTCCGGCCGGGCCGCTGCCGTCGTTCGACGGTTCCGCCGCGCCCGCCTTTGCTGAACGGGCGCAAGCCGCGTTCGACGTCGGTGCTCCCAGCGCGGATGTGCGGATCGAGACGCAACCCACAGGCGACCTTGTCGATCGTCCGCTCGGCGCGGCGCGCACGCAACTCCACGAGACCTACATCGTCTCGCAAACCCGCGACGGCCTCATCATCATCGACCAGCATGCCGCCCATGAGCGCATCGTCTATGAGCGGCTGAAGGCGTCGCTCGCCGAAAACGGCGTGCAGCGGCAGATCCTGCTGATCCCCGAGATCGTCGAAATGGACGAGGCCACGGTCGAGCGCCTGCTTGAGCGCAGCGACGAGCTTGGATCGTTCGGGCTTGCGATTGAATCCTTCGGTCCCGGTGCGGTCGCGGTGCGCGAGACACCGTCGTTGCTTGGCAAGACCAATGCGGGCGGCTTGTTGCGCGATCTCTCCGAGCACATGGCCGAATGGGACGAGGCGCTGCCGCTGGAACGCCGCCTGATGCATGTGGCCGCCACCATGGCCTGCCACGGCTCGGTGCGCGCCGGCCGCAGGCTGAGGCCGGAGGAGATGAACGCGCTGCTCCGCGAGATGGAGGAGACGCCGAACTCCGGCCAGTGCAATCACGGCCGGCCGACCTATGTCGAGCTGAAGTTGTCGGATGTGGAGAAGCTGTTCGGGCGGAGGTGATTTACGCGTTGCGCTTCAAAAACACGAACTCCGTATCGTCATAGGCGCGCCGCTCCAATTCCTCGAACCCATCGGGCGCAACGAACTGCGCGGCCTTCGCCTCTTCCACCACCAGCAGCGCGCCCGGCGTGAGCCAGCTGCCGTCGCGCAAGCTCACAAGCGCCTTCTCGGCAAAACCCTTGCCGTAGGGCGGATCGAGAAACACCAGCGAGAACGGCTCGACTGGATGCGCAGGGCCGAGGTCGGTCGCATCGCGGCGATAGACCTTGGTCGTGCCGCCCAAGCCCAGCGCCTCGACATTGTTGCGCAACAACGCGCGGGCCTCGGCGCCATTGTCGACAAACAGCGTGAACTTCGCGCCGCGCGAGGACGCCTCGATGCCAAGCGCGCCGGTGCCGGCGAAGAGATCGAGCACGCGCGCATCCTGGACCGGATCATCATAGGCGTGCACGAGGATGTTGAACACGGACTCGCGCAGGCGATCCGCGGTGGGGCGGATGTCGCGCGAGGACGGCGAGGCGAGATTGCGCCCCTTCAAACGACCGCCGACGACGCGCAACCCTAGTCCTCCTTCGGCGTCAGATCGCGCTTGCCGTGATAGCCGCGCTTGGGGCGGCGCGGCGGGCCATAACCACTGGCCTCAGCCTCGTTGCGCTCACGCGCTTCGTCGCTGCCGGTGCGCTGCACCAGCACGCGGCGACCCTTGCGGTCGTTGATCACGCCGCGCTTGGTGGCGGGCCTCTTCTCGGCCGGTGCATCGCCGTCGCCTGACGATGATTTCTGCGGCACGTCGAACTGCGCGCCCGACTTCTCGATGATCTTGTCGCCGAGCTGCTCGCGCAGCACGCGCGAGCGGATTTCCTCGACCTGGCCTTCGGGGACTTCGCCGAGCTGGAACGGACCGTAGGACACGCGGATCAGCCGATTCACCTCGAGCCCGAGATGAGCGCAGACGTTGCGCACCTCGCGGTTCTTGCCTTCGCGGATCGCGAACACCAGCCAGACATTGGCGCCCTGATCGCGCTCCAGCGTCGCGTCGATCGGGCCGTACTTGACGCCCTCGACCTCGATGCCTTCCTTCAATTGATCGAGCTGGGCCTGGGTGACGTCGCCATGGGCGCGAACGCGGTAGCGGCGGAGCCAGCCGGTATCGGGCAGCTCGAGCGTGCGCGCGAGCCCGCCGTCATTGGTGAGCAGCAGCAGGCCCTCGGTGTTGAAGTCGAGCCGGCCGATCGAGATCAGCCGCGGCAGGCCTTCGGGCAAATTGTCGAACACGGTCGGACGGCCCTCGGGGTCGTCATGCGTCGTCATCAGGCCGCGCGGCTTGTGATAGAGGAACAGCCGCGTGCGCTCGCGCTCCGGCAACGGCTTGCCGTCGACAGTGACGACGTCGTTCGAGGTGATGTCGAGCGCCGGCGAATTGATGACACGGCCGTTGACGGTGACGCGGCCCTGCGTGACCATCTCCTCGGCGTCGCGGCGCGAGGCGAGGCCCGCGCGCGCTAGCGCCTTGGCGATGCGCTCGCCGGCCTTCTTCGGCTTCGGCTCTTCATCGCGCCGCGGCCGGCGATCGAAATCACGATCGCGCTCGCGATAGGCGCCGCGGCCACCGAACGCCGGACGCTTCTCGAAAATCCTGCTCTCGTCCTCGTTTTCACGGCGCGGACGATCGCCGAAACCGCCTTCGCTGCGCGGATGCTCGTGCCAGTCGGAGCGGCCCTCGGAGCGCTCGCGCGGACGATCGAATTTCGGGCGGTCGCCGCGTCCACCGCGGTCGCCATCGCCGTCACGTCGGGGCCGATCGAATTTGGGACGGTCCTCGCGCGGGCGATCGAACTTGCGGCCGATCAAACTTGGGCCGCTCGCGGAACGGACGATCGCCCGACGGACGATCGTCGCGCGCACGCGAGAAACGTGGACGGTCATCGCCACGGCCGGCTTCTCGCCGGTCGTCGCGCTTCTGCCAGGGCTTGTCTTCGCTGCGGTCACGGCCGCCGAAGTCTTTGCGCGGGCCCTTGCTAAAGTCCTTGCGCGGCGGCCGGTCGCCGCGCGGAGCCGCATCGCGCTTCTGCCACGGCTTTGAATTGCTGCGCTCGCCACGATCGCGCGGGCGGTCGCCGAAGTCGCGCGGGCGATCGCTGCGGTCCGGTGCCCCCCGCGAAAACTTCCGCTCGCCGTCGAACTTGCGCTCCGGACGGTCGCCACGCGGCGCGTAAGGTCGCTTGTCGCCAAACTTCTTGTCGCCGAACTTCTTCTCGCCAAACCTGCCGGCGGGACGGGAATCGTCGCGATCCCGGCTGCGCGGCGGACGGTCGTCGCGCCCATAGGAGGGGCGATCGCCGCGCGGCTTGAACGGGCGCTTCTCGCCATCACGCGACGGACGATCGGAAAACGGGCGGTCGCCACGCGGCTTGAAGCTGCGCTCGCCGCGCTCCTCGCCGCCACGGTCGTCGCGCTTGAATTTCGGCCGGTCGCTGAAGTCGCGCCGCGGGGCGTCGCCCTCCTCGCGGCGGCGGAACGGACGGCCCTCGCGGTCGCCACGGGGCGGGCGGGCGTCGCCCTTGCCCTCGGGGCCGCGCTTGGCGAACTTCTTCTCAGGACCACGCGGCTTGCCGGACCGACCCTTGGCCGGCCCACCCTTGGCCGGGCCTCGATCACGCCGGCCGCGGGAATCGTTGTGTTTGTCGCTGTCGCGAGGCATGAATAATCTCACTCAGGGGGTGGCCAGAAAGCATTGTGCGCGCTCGTTTCGAGCCGCATGCTCAGGCAAATATCGGTAAGCACTTCTGCTGAAGGCGCAGCTACTAGCAGGTTTCTTCGGATGATACGAGGCTTGAAAGCCCCCTCTTTCATGGATTTGGCGCTCAAAACGGCCCAAAATGCCGGAAAGGCGGGCGAAGTTCCGATCGGATGCGTGGTGGTCCGCAATTACGAGGTCATCGCCACCGCCGCCAACCGGACGCTGACCGACTACGACCCCACGGCCCACGCCGAGATCATGGCGCTGCGCGAGGCGGCCAGGAAAATCGGCAGCGAGCGCCTGGTCGACTGCGACCTCTACGTGACGCTCGAGCCCTGCACCATGTGTGCGGGCGCCATCTCCTTTGCAAGGGTCAGGCGGCTCTATTACGGCGCCGCCGACCCCAAGGGCGGCGCGGTCGAGTCTGGCGTGCGGTTCTTCGCCTCGCCGACCTGCCATCACGCCCCGGACGTCTATTCCGGCGTCGGCGAAAGCGAGGCGGCGCGGCTGCTCAAGGACTTCTTTCGGGAGCGGCGTTAACCTTCCGAGAAGAACGCGCGCAATGCCTTCGCGGTGACGTCGGGATTCTCCTCGGTGAGGAAGTGGCCGGAATCCACCGGCACGCCGTCGACATTCGTGGCCCATTGCTTCCAGATGTCGAGCGGCGTGGCGGCGGCCTGGGCAATGCCGACGCCACCCCAGAGCACCAGCATCGGGACGGTGATCTTGTTGCCGGCCTCGAAATCGGCCTTGTCGAGGTCGTAGTCGATATAGGCGCCGGCGCGATAGTCTTCGCACATCGCGTGGACGCGGGCGGGATCGCGGAACGGCGCGATGTAATGTTCGAGTGCGCGCTTGTCGATCGCATCGAGCGTCTTCGACTTGGTCTGGCTCGCCATCTTGAAGCGCAGGAAGAACTCGCCTTGGCCCGAGATCAGCGTCTCCGGCAGCGGCGCGGGCTGCGCGAGAAAGGTCCAGTGATAGATCTTCAGCGCATAGGCGCGGTTCATCCGCTCCCAGTAATTATAGGTCGGCAGGATATCGAGCACGGCGAGCCGCGACAGCCGGCCGGGATGGTCGAGCGCCAGTCGATACGACACCCGGCCACCGCGATCATGGCCGGCGAGCGCGAAATGGACGTGGCCGAGTTGCTCCATCGCCTCGACCATGGCCTTGGCCATCGCGCGCTTGCTGTAGGGCAGATGCTGCGCGTCGCTCTCGGGCATGTCGGACCAGCCATAACCCGGCAAATCGGCGATGATCAGCGTGAACCTGTCGGCCAGTTGCGGCGCGACGCGGTGCCACATCACATGCGTCTCGGAGAAGCCGTGCAGGAGAAGCAGCGGCGGCCCCTTGCCGCCGACGCGCGCGAAGATGCGGCCTGACGAGGTGTTGATCCATTCGGAGGCGAAGCCGGGATAGAGGTCGGCGAGATCGGACATCGGTTCCTCCCAGAACGTCGAAAACAACCCCATGCACAGTAGCTAAGTTCAACACCTGCCTGCACATTTTTGGAGAGCCGGCGGGCGCGGCCGGTCATTGCGCGCGGCAGCAAAAAACGCTGTCAGCCCCTGGCCTTCTCGGCCTCCACCGCCTGCCAGCCGATGTCGCGGCGGCAGAAGCCTTCCGGCCAGTTGATGCGGTCGACCGCCTGATAGGCGCGCGCCTGCGCCTCCGTTACGGTCTTGCCGAGCGCGCAGACGTTGAGGACGCGGCCGCCATTGGCGAGGATCGCGCCTCCCTTCTCAACCGTGCCGGCGTGGAAGATCTCGACGGTGTCGACCCTGGCCGCATCATCGAGCCCCTCGATGCGCGTGCCCTTCTGATAGTCGCCGGGATAGCCCTTTGCAGCCATCACCACCGTGAGCGCGGATTCCGGATACCAGCGCAGATCGAAATTCTTCAGCTGCCCGTCGCAGGAGGCGAGGAACGCCGGCACGATGTCCGACATCATGCGCAGCATCAGCACCTGGCATTCGGGATCGCCGAAGCGAACGTTGAACTCGAACAGCTTTGGGCCCTCCGTCGTCAGCATGATGCCCGCGTAGAGAATGCCGCGGAACGGCGTGCCGCGCTGCTTCATGCCGGCGACCGTCGGCAGAATGATCTTCGCCATGATCGCGTCATGGATCGCCGGCGTCACCAAAGGCGTCGGCGAATAGGCGCCCATGCCGCCGGTGTTCGGGCCGACATCATGGTCGAACACCCGCTTGTGGTCCTGGGCCGATGCCAGCGGGATCGCGGTCTCGCCATCGCACAGCGCGAAGAAGCTGATCTCGCGGCCCGGCAGAAATTCCTCGATCACGACTTCGGCGCCGGCCTCGCCAAACGCGCCCTCGAACATCATGGCGATGGCGTCCTCGGCCTCGCGCACCGTCTTGGCGACGACGACGCCCTTGCCGGCGGCAAGCCCGTCGGCCTTCACGACGATCGGCGCGCCCTGGCTCTGGACGTAGGCCCGCGCATCATTGGCGTTGGTAAATCGCTCATAGGCGCCGGTCGGAATGCCGAATTCGGTGCAGAGCGCCTTGGTAAAGCCCTTGGAGCTTTCGAGCTGGGCGGGGATCTTGTTCGGCCCGAACGCCTTGATGCCGGCGGCGGTGAGATCATCGACGATGCCGGCCGCCAGCGGCGTCTCCGGGCCGACCACCACGAGCTCGACCGCATTGGTCTTGCAGAAGTCGATCACGGCGGCATGGTCGGCAATATCGAGCGCCACGCATTCCGCCTCGCGCGCGATGCCGGCATTGCCGGGCGCGCACCAGAATTTGGTCACCAGGGGGGAGGCTGCGATTTTCCACGCCAGGGCATGTTCGCGGCCGCCGGAACCAAGCAGGAGAATGTGCATACGAGGCTCAAAATGAGGATGTGGCAGGCGCCGTCGGTCGCACGAAATCGGCGCGGGTCTCAAGGGGTGTCACGTCCGATTCCCCGTCATTCCGGGGCGCGGCGAAGCCGCGGGCCCGGAATGACGATCGTGGCTAGACCTGCTTCCCCGCGATGATCTCCTGCAGCGTCGCGACATGCCGCGCGAACGCGCCGCGGCCGACGGCGGTAGCGGTCACCGTGGTCTGCGGCTTCTTGCCGACAAAAGCCTTGTCGACCGAGACGTAGCCCGCCTTGGCCAGTGTCTCGATATGCGCGCCGAGATTGCCGTCGGTGGCGCCGGTGAGCTTCTTCAGGCGGGAAAATTCGAGACCCGCCGCCGTCGCCGGCAGCGAATTCAGCGCGGCCATGATCTTGAGCCGCAGTGGCTGGTGGATGATGTCGTCGAGCTCCGCCATCAGATCCGCCGCATCCAGAGGCCGCCGACGATCAGGCCGCCGCCGTTGACGAAGGCCATCCAGAGCGGGAACGCCTCGCCAATGTAGAAGAAGCCGATCAACGTCAGCGCGGTGATGCCAAGGCCGATCGCGACGAACGCGTAACCGAACCAGAGACCGGCCATGGCGTAGAACAACATGAAGTAGATCGGCCAGAACGTGCCCTGCTCGCGCGCGTTGAAGTGTCCGAGGATGCTTACGCAGAACACACCGAAGGCGAAGAACAGCACGAGCATCACGAAGATTCGGAAGTCAAAGCTCTGCACGCCGGTGCGCGACCGCATATAGGCACCGATCGCGAACAGACCGATTACGCCGGTGACGTTGACGCTGATCCAGATGTAGGCGCCGAAAGTCGGCCAGAGCCAGGTCGCTACATTGCCGGCGAACACCAGCACGCCCCACCAGATCGCGGCGAGGCTCGCCATTTCGTAGAGCCGGGACTGCCGCACGCGCTGGACGATGTCGTCGATCTCCTTCAGCGCCGAGGCGGCGTCCCTGGAATCGATTCCGGTCATGATCCGCTCCCCAATTTCACCATCTCATCCGCAATCGCCGAGACCGCCACGGGGTCGCTGACGATCTCCATATGATTAATCCCGGCGATCAGCTTGACCTCGGCACGCTGACCGACGGCCTCCTGGAATTTATCCGCAAACAACAGTTCATCCACCGCGCCAGCGAGCAGGGTGACCGGTTTGCCGGCGGCGGCAAGATCGTCGCGATAAGAGGTCGAGGTGCCGAAATTGCGCATCAGGCGATAGGAATAGGTCGGCGCCAGGATCGCGCTGGTGTTCGGGCCAACCGCAAACGCAATGGTCGGCAGCGATTCACAGCAGACGATCCCGAGGCGGCGCAGCATCGACAGCGCGAGGAAACGCGGAATGTCCGGGCTGGCCCAGCCGCCCGCGTTCTTGCGGCTGCTCGGCGCGTCGTGGCCGAGATAGGGCGCCAGCAGCACCGTGCGCGCGAACAGGTTCTGGATGGGCGAGCCCGCGACCCGCAGCGCGAAGCCGCCGCCGGACGAATGGCCCATCAGCGTCAACGGAGCGGTGGCATTGGTTTGACGGATCTCGCCCACGAAATCGGAGAGATCGTCCTCGAGCTGGCCGATATAGCCGATGTCGCCGCGCGTGCCGGAGGCGCCGTGGCCGCGAATGTCCGGCGCGTGGACCTCGATGCCGCGCCTGGCGAGCCCCTTGGCCAAGGCATGAACGGACATGCTCGACCCTGATGAGCCGTGCACGACGATGGCGATCTGCCCGGTCGCCGGCGCGTGCGCCGGATAATGCCGGTAGCCCAGTTCGGTGCCGTCGCGGGCATGAAAGCGCGCGAGCCCGGGCATGTCGCTGCGATCCACGGCGCGCGCCGTCGCCGAAACCGATGTCAATTCCGCCGGGCGGCGGATCGGCGTCGCGATCAGCCAGGCCAGCACCAACCCCGCGAAGCCGACGATGGCCAGGCCCACGACGATGGCGTTCAGGCCGCCCCAAACGATTGCAGCGATCATGTCGCCCCCTTCAACCCGAAATCATCGCGACATCGCGCGGGCGGTCGCCGGCAAGACGCCGACGGCGCGCAGCACCAATGGTGCGCATGAACGCGTAACCGATCAGGAACATCAAAATCTTGCTGACAATTCCATAGATCGACATCGTCACCGACCAGGTCACGACGTCGAAGTTGAGAGCCACGATCACGTTGAGCGCCGCAGAGAAGAACATCAGGCTCGACCAGGCGTAACCGACAATGATAGCGATATCCGACACCAGCTCGATCGCAATCGGTGGCAAATAGCGATTCATCCAGCCCCGCTTCAGCATCACGACGCCGACGACGATGTAGATCACGCTGGGCTTGATCATGATGAATCGCGGATCGTCGGTGATCAGCGTGACGGTGCCGGCGCCGAGCACCAGAAACAGGCTCATCCACTGCATCGTGTCGATCGGCTTGCGGCGCGCGACTTGCCAGCCGATCTGGGCCACGCCCAGCAGCATGCCGAGCACGACCGACAGGGTGACGTTGTGGGTCAGCAGATAGAGCGCGAGAAAGAACAGCGTCGCCGCCATGTCGAGCAGCAGCAGTTTTCCGGCTTCGAACAGGTTTTTCATGGGTGTCTCCACGGCTTGCCGACAACGGGTCGCATCATGACTGCCCGCTCCCGCGCGTTGCCACGTCCTCGGCAATCGCATTGACCGCCTTCGGATTGGTGACCATGCCCATGTGGTTGACGCCGTCGATCAGTTTGACGTCGACCGACGGCCTGATGGCCTGCACGGTTTCGGCATATTTATCGGAGATCATCATCTCGTCCTCGGCGCCGCCGAAGATCGTCATCGGATGCGTCACCGAGGCGAGATCGAGGCGATAGCCGCGCGTGGCGAAATTGCGCATCAGGCGGTCGGAATAGGTCGGCACCAAAATCCGCTCCGAATTCGCAGGCACCGCGAAAGCGAGCACCGGCAACTGCGCGCAGCAATCGATGCCAAGCTTGCGGAGTGCGGCGAGACCAGAAATCGCGGGATGTCGGCATTGGCCCAGCCGCCGGAATGCGGCTTGTTGGTCGGCGCGTCGTAGCCGAGATAGGGCGCGACCAGCACGGTGCGGACGAACAGATCCTGGATGATCGGCGTGGCCGCGATGCGGAGCGAGAAACCGGCGCCGGCGGAATGGCCGATCAGGGTGAGCGGCAGGTCCGGCGCGCTCTTGCGAACCTGAGCGACGAAGTCGACCAGATCGTCCTCGAGCTGGCCGACATAGCCGATGTCGCCGCGCGTTCCCGAGGCACCGTGGCCGCGCATGTCGAGCGCCCAGGTCTCGACGCCGTGCGCGGCGAGTGCCGCCGTCAGCGCGTGATTGACCGTGCCGGAGGAGCCCGACGAGCCGTGGATGAAGATCGCACCGCGCCCTGTGGCGGCGCCGCCCGGTGCGTAATGGCGAAACCGAGCCAGGTGCCGTCGCGCGCCTGGAAGCGCTCCAGCGCCGGCAGCGTCGACATGTCGACGCCTTTGCGGAGTCGGACACCGAGCGCAGCTCAGCGGGCCGCTCCAGCGGCGTGGCGATCAGGGCGGTCAGCACCAGCGCGACAGCGCCGACGGCGCACAGACCCCATTTCAGCAGGCTCAAAGCACCGCGCAGCAACTGCATCGCCATGGTCCCAACTCCATCAGACTGAGGATCAATAGAGAACTCTATAATACAGAGTACTCTTGAGATCAATCCCCGGATTGGCGCCGCGAAGCGAAAATCCTTAACGTCGGGTGAGACCCCAAAATGCCGAATCGTGTGCCGATGCCGCCTGCGGAACCTCTGCCCAACACGCCCGAATTCACCGTTTCCGAGCTCTCACAGTCCCTGAAGCGGACCGTGGAGGACACCTATGGCCATGTCCGGGTCCGCGGAGAAATCTCCGGATTTCGCGGCGCCCACTCCTCCGGCCACTGCTATTTCGCGCTCAAGGACGAGAGCGCCAAGATCGAGGCGGTGATCTGGAAGGGCGTGCACGGGCGGATGCGCTTCAAGCCCCAGGAAGGGCTCGAGGTCATCGCCACCGGCAAGCTCACGACCTATCCGGGCTCCTCGAAATATCAGATCGTGATCGAGGCTTTGGAGCCGGCCGGCATCGGCGCGCTGATGGCGCTGATGGAGGAGCGCAAGAGGAAGCTCGCCGCCGAGGGCCTGTTCGACGAGGCGCGCAAGCAGCTGCTGCCGTGGCTGCCCGAGGTGATCGGCGTGGTGACCTCGCCGACCGGCGCGGTCATCCGCGACATTCTGCATCGGCTCGAGGATCGCTTCCCCCGCCATGTGCTGGTGTGGCCGGTCAAGGTGCAGGGCGAAGGCTCGGCCGAACAGGTCGCGGCCGCGATCCGCGGCTTCAACGCGATTGCCCCGGGCGGCAAGATTCCGCGCCCCGATGTACTCATCGTCGCGCGCGGCGGCGGCTCGCTGGAGGATCTCTGGTCGTTCAACGAGGAGATCGTGGTGCGCGCGGCGGCCGAGAGCATGATCCCGCTGATCTCGGCGGTGGGGCATGAGACCGATATCACGCTGATCGATTTCGTCGCCGACAAGCGCGCGCCGACGCCGACGGCCGCCGCCGAGATGGCGGTGCCGGTGCGCAGCGATCTCTTCGTCGAGGTCGCCGATCTCGGGCGGCGCACCCACGCCTATTGGCAACGTGCCCAGGAAAGCCGCCGCAACGAGCTGCGCGCCGCCGCGCGCGCCCTCCCCGCAGCGTCCGATCTGCTCGCGATCCCACGACAGCGACTGGACTCGGCAGGCGCATCCCTGCCCCGCGGGCTCAAGGCCAACACGCATGCGCATTTCCGCAGGTTTACGGCTGCGAGCTCGAAACTGACGCTGCGGGTGCTGCACGGCCAGATCGCGCAGGCCGGACACCGGCTCACCGTGTGCGGCGAACGGCTCGGCCTGTCCGCGCGCTCGCTGCTCAGGCAGCGGCGCGACCGCTTTGCCGGACTTGAAGTGCGGCTGCGCGCCTCAAAGCTTTCCAACGCGCAGGCCCAGCGCAACGCGATCGCGCGCCAGCGCGAGCGCACGCACCGCCTCGCCGATCGCGCGCAACGCGCACTCGTGACGCTGCTGCAACGTCTCGACGCCCGCGTCGAGAACAGCGGCAAGCTGCTCTCCGCTTTGTCTTATCGCGGCGTGCTCGCCCGCGGCTTTGCGCTGGTGCGGGATGAAGCCGGCCATCCCCTGCATTCGGCCGACAGCGTCGGCGCGAATGCGCGGATCGCGATCGAGTTCGCTGACGGCCGTGTGGGAGCGACGGTGGATGCGGATCGGCCCGAGCCGATCGCACGGCGCGGGCCATCGCAAGCAAAGTCAGCCGCGCAAGACGCCAAGCCCGCGCCGAAGCGCGTGGGCAAGCCGGTGGATCAGGGCAGTTTGTTTTAGGGCCGACAGCATCGCCTCACTCTCGGTGTCGTCCCGGCCTGGTGCGCAATTGCGCACCAGGCCGGGACGACATTGGAGAGGCTTGCGCGCCTTCTCAACAACATCATCACCGAGATGATCGTAGCCCGCCTACTGGCAGGACAATCCCGCGTCGATCGTGGTCCAGAAGCCGCAATGTCCCGGGGCGAACTGCGGTGCGCCGGCGTGGGCTTCATACAGGAAGATCACGACGGTGAAGATCACCAGTGCGGAGAAGAGGGCGAAGCGATTGCGCATGTCAGATCCGTTTAGTCGACAACATGGTCGAACTATGGCGCCGACACCTGCTGAAACCGGGTTAACGCACGATCCGTAGATTTACGGTCGGCCATCAAAGTCCGTGCAGGGCGGTGGTCGATGCGGGGCTGTCCGCCTCACCTTGTTCCTCGGGCGGCCCCGCTTACCGCGCCAGCCACTCGGCGACTTCCTTCTGCGACTCCGCACGCGCGTCGGCATCGGTGCCGAGATGGCCATGATCGGGCGCGGCGGCGTCGGCGCTGCCGCTGAGCGCGTGCAGCGGCGTGTTGGCGCGGTCGAAATCGTGATAGGCGCCGGGATAGACCACGATGCGCGCGAGCGCGCTGCGACCATGCGCGCCGTCCACCATCTGGCGACAGGCCGGCGGCGACGAGACATCGTCATTGGCGCCGATCAGCACCAGCGTCGGCACCCGCGTGCTCCAGCCGAGACCGGCGGAGATCCGGCAATCCGGATAGAACGCGATTGCGGCGCGGAAATCCGGTCCCGCATCGCGCGCCGCGCTCTGCGGACGCACCGCCCAGAGCAGCGCGCTGGCGCCGTTGGCCCAGCCCATCAGGCTGACACGATCGCGCGCCACCCAATTCTGCTTCATCAGCCAGGCGCGCGATGCCGCGATGTCGGCGACGCGCTCGCGCCGCGCCTTGACATGCATCTCCTTGACGCGGCATTGCGGCCCGAGCTCGCGCGATCCGTAGCTGTCCGGCAGCAGCACGGCATTGCCGTCCCTGAGCAGGCGCTCGGCCCAGTCGCGATAGCGTGGCAGGATGGAATCGGAATGGCTGCCGAGGCCGCCGCAGCCGTGCAGCGCGATCACGGTCGGAAACGGCCCCTCGCCCTCGGGCTTGAAGAGCTGCGCATGCAGGATTCCGGACGAGAGCGGAATCTCGACCTGCTGCGGCGCAGTCGCCGGCGACGCGTGCGCAGCCGACATCAGCAGCGTCAGGAACAGGGCGGTCAGTCGAAGGCGCATCGGACTTTGCCGTAAGAGGTGCCGCACGGCCTCAAGCACTATCATGCGCAAACGGCGGCAAAACATCACAAACCGGTGGGTTTACCGGGCGGACAAGCCACCCTATCTATGCTACATCCGGTCCAACACATCGTGCCCTGCGACGCTTTCCAAACAGGGCCCTTCCACGGAGACTTTCGACCGTGCTGAACAAGTTCGGCCCCTCGGGCCATGGCGAAGCGCAGGTGCAATATCTCGACGGTGATTTCCGCGTGATCTCGCCGGGGACATTCGTGCGCTGCGCCATCACCGACACGCGGATCCCGCTCGACGAACTGAAATACTGGAGCGTGGACCTGCAGGAAGCCTACGCCACGCCCGCCGCCGTGCTGCAGCGGCATTTTCCCAACGCGCCGAAGCCGCAATCTTGAGGCCTCGCCCGCGTGGCTATTGCTGCTCGAGACCATCCGTGCCCACGCAAGTCTTGATCGCACTCTTCCGCGCTTCGCCGACCACCTTCTGATCGATCGCCTGCTTCAGGCAATCGAGCCGCGCCTGCGCCATGCAGAGCTGCATCTGGTCGCGCTTGTCCTGCCCCTTCAGATTTTGCGTCGAGCTGAGGCACGTCACGCGCTTGGTGGCGGGAACCGGCACGGTGGCGCCTGAAGCCGCGGGCGTCGTCTGTGCAAACACCGGCGCAACAATCAGACACACAAGGCTGGCGGCCAGCGCCGCGAAGGGCAGTTTCATCGAATTCTCCCGATCGAATGAGATCGATAGAGGTTTGCGATGAATATCGCCTGAATGGCGAATGCCGTAGGGTGGGCAAAGCGCAGCGTGCCCACCCTACGAGATATTCGTTTGCGGAGATTTCAGCGGCTTGAAAAACGCCGCTCGCGGGCCTTGTAGAGATGGTCGCTGATGACGCGGCGGAGCATGGCCGGATCGCCGAACTCGAGCTGGACCGCGAACGGCACAATGCCATCGGGCACGCCCTCGGTGCCGCGCAGGCGCGCGAGATCTTTTTCCGTCGTCACCAGGATGAGCTGTTCGCGCCGGGCGTCGGCTGCCAGCGCGGCGAGCTCGTCTCGCGAAAACATGTGGTGGTCGGCGAAGGGACGCGTGCGGGCGACCTCGATGCCGCTGGCGCGCAGGCTGCGGAAGAAGCGCTCGGGATCGCCGATGCCGGCGAAAGCCAAAACCCGCTTGCCGAAGAGTTGCGCGATCGCGGCCGCGTCCGGCTTCAGGCGCGCACGCAGCACCGGCTTGTCGCGTGCGGACATCTTCGCCGCGACATCGTCCGCGGCATGGCCGTCGCCGATCAGCACCAGCGCGTCGGTGCGCGCGAGCTGCGCCTTCAGCGGCGCGCGCAGGGGGCCTGCGGGAAACACCTTGCCGTTGCCCAGGCCGCGGTCGCTGTCGATCACGATCAGCGCGGCGTCCTTCAACAGCTGCGGGTTCTGGAAGCCGTCGTCCATCAGGATCACGGTGGCGCCTTGCGACTTCGCGAGGGCAACGCCGTCGAGGCGGTCGCGTGCGACGGCGACGGGGACATCGCGCACCATCATCAGCGGCTCGTCGCCGACATCGGCGGCGGTATGACGTTCGCGATCGACCATCACCGGACCGTGCAAGCGTCCGCCATAGCCGCGGCTGAGCACCACCGGTGTCTCGCCGAGTTCGCGCAGCAACTTCGTCAGTGCCAATACGGTCGGCGTCTTGCCGGCGCCGCCGACATGGTAATTGCCGACGCAAAGCACGGGGATACCGGCGTCAAAACCCTGGCTCGCCATGCGGCGCGCGGCAATGGCGCCATAGAGCGCGCCCAATGGGCTGAGGAGATGCGACTTCGGGGAACGCGGCCGGTACCAAAAGGCCGGCTCACGCATTGGCGGCTCCCATCTCGATGCGCAACTGCAGCAGATACGGCTCGAGCGCCGTCATGGTGCGATCCAGCGCGCCGCCGAGCTGCTCGACCACGCCTGAACCTGCGCGCTGCATCTTGTCGCACACGGTCGGCTCGGCCAGCAACAGGCCGAGCTGCTTGACCAGCGCTTCCTGCGTGTCGGCCAGGCGCGCACCGCCGCTGCCATCGAGCGCCTCGTAGACATCGGCGAAATTGAAGACGTGCGGACCATGGACGACCGCCGCGCCGAGCTTGATCGCCTCGATCGGATTCTGCCCGCCATGGCGGATCAGCGATCCGCCCATGAACACGATTGGCGAGAGGCGGTAGAACAGGCCGAGTTCGCCCATGGTGTCGGCGACATAAACGTCGGTGCCAGCCACCAGCGGCTCGTCGCGCGAGCGCAAGGCCGGCTTCAGGCCGGACGCCGTGATCAGGCCAGCGATCGAAGAGCCGCGATCAGGGTGCCGCGGCACGATCACGGTCAGAAGCTGCGGGAAGAAGCCGACGAGGTTGCGATGCGCCGCGACCAGCATCTCGTCCTCGCCCGGATGGGTCGAGGCCGCGACGATGATCGGCCGTCCCCGCGTCATCGCCATCAGCCGTTCGAGCTTGGCCGGATCGGCGGGCGGCGCCGGCACGTCGAGCTTGAGATTGCCCGTGACGAGGACGTCGCGGCCGCCGAGCGCGGAGAAACGTTCGGCATCCAGCTTCGACTGCGCGAGGCAGATGTCAAAGCGCGACAGCAGCGCCGAGATGGTGCCGTACATGCGCCGCCAGCGCGGGAACGAGCGCGGCGACATTCGCCCGTTGATCAGCACCATCGGCACCCGGCGTGCCGCACCGGCCAGGATCAGGTTCGGCCACAGATCTGATTCGATGAACAGCGCCAGCGACGGCTTCCAGTGATCGAGGAAGCGCGCGACATAACGCGGGGAATCATACGGCACGTATTGATGGATGACGTCGGGCGGGAAGCGCTTCGCCACCACGGCGGCCGAGGTGACCGTGCCAGAGGTGAGCAGGATGCGGAGGTTCAGATCGCGCAGCCGCGCGATCAGCGCCGCCGCGGCCAGCACCTCGCCGACGCTCGCACCGTGGATCCACACCAGCGGGCCATGCGGCCGCACATCCGGGCTGAGGCCACGCCGCTCGCCGACCCGCGCGGGATCTTCCTTGCCCTGCTTCAGCCGCCGCTTGATCAGCGCAGGCGCCAGCGGCACCAGGCCGGAGGCCAGGCGCTGATACATCCGCAGCGTCATTGGCAGCGCATTAGCCATCTTCTTCGGGTCCCGGGCGGCCGAGTTGCGCATAGGCGCGACGGGTCGCCTCGTTCAGCGTGTCTTCCAGCTCCTGCCGCAGCGCTTCCATGGTGGCGGCGTCGGCGTCCGGCGGAACGTGGATTTCCTTGATGCCGACCAAGGCGCCCCGCCCGAACGGCAGATTGATGGTGGTGCGGTCCCAGTTCTTGAGCCGGATGAAGCGGCTGGTCGCCATCGCGAAAGGCATGATCGGTCGTCCCGATTCGCGTGCCAGCATGATAATGCCGAGGCCCGCCACGCGCGAGCGCTTCGGAACATCGGCGGTCAGCGCGACATTACAACCGCCCTGGAGCGTCCGCACCATCTCCTTGAAGGCGCCGACGCCACCTTTACGGTGAAAGGCGCTGCCGTGATCGCCGGAACCGCGGATGGTGCCGATGCCGAGCCGCTCGGCGGCGATCGCGTTGAACTCGCCATCGCGATGCCGCGAGATCAGGACCCTCGCCTTGTAGGAGTCCTTGTTCTTGATGAAGGGGGTCAGGAAATGCTGGCCGTGCCAGAAGGCGAAGATCGCCGGGATCTGCGGCTCGACGATGTCATAGACGTCGGGCGGATCGAACGTGAATTTGTTGGTCCGCCAGACCAGACGCAGATATTCGGCCGCCAGGAGCCCGACGGCACGCTGAAACCAGCTGCTTCGTAGCGTATTGCGAAGCAGTTTTTTCAACGCGCCGGTTCTTGATTCGGGTCGAGCAACCGGTGGAGGTGGACGATGAAATAGCGCATCTGCGCGTTGTCGACCGTGCTCTGCGCCTTGGCGCGCCAGGCGACGTGAGCCGACGCATAATTCGGATAGAGGCCGACGATCTCGACGTCGTCCAGGTTCTTGAAGGTGCTGTGCTCGAGATCGAGCAGTTCGCCACCGATGACGAGATGGAGCAGTTGTTGCGGGGCACTATCTGGCATGGGTTCTCTTCCTAACGGGCTGCCCGGCAAAGCAGTGTTCGAAAAGCACAACGGGTGCGCTCAGGGCAAGGGGCGATTTCGAAAATGCGCGACAATGCTCGCATGACGATCGCGCCCCGCTGCCACCAGCACCCCGTGCGTGACTTCCCGGCGGTTATAGAGGATGGGGTCTCCGGAGAGGTCGCTCATCCTACCATCCGCTTCCTGCACGATCAAATCGGCCGCCGCAAGGTCCCAATCATGGCTGTTGCCCCCCGCAAAAGCCGCATCCAGCCCGCCATGGGCGATCCGGCAGAGCCGCAGCGCGAGCGAACCGATTCGCGGATGCAGCTTGATGTCGCCACCGCTTGTATTGAGTCGCTCGACCATCGGCTTCGGGCCGGCGACCCGGGCGAAGTCGAGCGCGGTCCCTCCCGTCGCCCGCACCGGCTTGCCGTTGAGGATCGTGCCCTGGCCGCGGGCGGCGAAAAAGAACTCGCCGCTGGTCGGCGCGAACACCGCGGCCAACACCGGCGAGGCGTCCTCGACCAGCGCGACGCTGACGCACCATTCGTCATGGCCATTGAGATAGTTGCGGGTGCCGTCGATCGGATCGACCACCCATGTCAGCCGCCGCGACAGCCGCGTGGAATCGTCGGCGCTCTCTTCCGACAGCCAGCCATAGTCCGGCGTGGCGCCGCGCAGCCGCGCCTCCAGCAGGTCGTTGACGGCGATGTCGGCTTCCGAGACCGGCGAGGACGCGCCCTTGGTCCACTTCTTCAGCTCGGTGCGGAACATCGACTGCGCCAGACCACCCGCGTCCCGCACCGTGTCTTGCAGCAGCGCCGCGTCGCGCGTCAGGATGGTTGCGTCGAGAGAGTTCGCGTCAGCGTCCGCCAAGCGTCAAACCCTCGATGCGCACCGTCGGCGCATTGATGCCGTAGCGGAATTCGAGATTGTTCGCCGGCTGCATCGACTTGAAGATCTCGAACAGATGGCCCGCGATCGTGACTTCGCTGACGGGATAGGTGAGCTCGCCGTTCTCGATCCAGAAGCCGGAGGCGCCGCGGCTGTAATCGCCGGTCACGCCGTTGACGCCGGAGCCGATCAGATCGGTGACGTAGAAACCCTGCTTGATGTCGGCGATCAGCTCGGCCGGCGTCGGCGTGCCGGGTTCGAGATGCAGATTGTAAGGTCCCGGCGAAGGCGAGGACGACACGCCGCGATGGGCGTGGCCGGTCGTGGTGAGGCCGAGCTCGCGCGCCGTGGCACAGTCGAGCAGCCACGTGGTCAGCACGCCCTCGTCGATCAGCGCGATCTTCTTCACGGCGACGCCTTCGGCGTCGAACGTCTGCGAGCGCAGGCCGCGCTTGCGCAAGGGATCGTCGATGATACGGATGTTCTTCGCGAACAGCTGCTGGCCGAGCTTGTCCTTCAGGAAGCTGGTCTTGCGCGCGATCGAGGCGCCATTGATGGCGCCGACGACATGGCCGACCAGCGAGCCCGCGACGCGCGGATCGAACACGACCGGCACCTTGCAGGTCTCGACCTTGCGCGGATTGTAGCGCGCCACGGTACGTTCGCCGGCGGAACGGCCAACGATCTCCGGCGACAGCAAATCAGCGCCATGCGGCGCCGAGGTGAAGTCGTAGTCGCGCTCCATGCCGGTGCCTTCGCCGACGATCGCGGTCGCCGAGATGCCCTGGCTCGAGCGCAGATAAGAACCATGGAAACCGGTCGAGGTGACGAGCACCATGCCGCCCATGCCGGCGGACGCCGAGGCGCCGCCGGATTTCGACACGCCCTTGACGGCAAGTGCTGCGGCTTCGGCTTCGAGCGCGCGGCGCTCGAGTTCGGCGGTCGCAGGAACATCGGGATCGAGCAGATCGAGATCGGGGAAGTCGCGCGCGAGCAGCGCGGGATCGGCGAGGCCGACATATTTGTCGTCGGGCGCGACGCGGGCCATCGCCACCGCACGCTCCGCAAGCTTGGTCACGGCATCGCCGCTCGCGTCATTGGTCGACACCACCGCCTGACGCCGGCCGACCAGCACGCGCAGGCCGACATCGTCACCCTCGGACCGTTCGGATTCCTCGACACGGCCGTCGCGCACCTCGACACCTTGCGAGATGCCGCGCACCGCGACCGCATCAGCCGCGTCCGCGCCGGCGCGCTTCGCCGCCTCGACCAGCCGCTGCGCGAGATCGGACAGCGCGGACTGATCGAACAGGTCGCGATTGGCTTTGGACGAATCCTGGGGCGAAAGCGTCGAGCTTGGTGAAGGGTTCACAAACGAAATCCTGTTGGGGCGCGGGAGGTTTCGGGGCGATAGGTGCCCTGAACACCAGATGTGCCCAAATGGTGCGGACTTCAAGCATTTTCAGCCCGCAAAAGGCTCAGATTCGCGAGGCTTGCGCAACGTCTCGTCAATCATGCGCGCCAAGGTCTTGTCAATCATGCGAGCCGGTGACGCCGGATTAACCAGCCTTTTTAAGCGGTTTCCGAACAGCGCGCGCTAAGGTCCTCGCATCGACCGGGAACATAATCCTGGCGGGGAGAACTAAAGCCGTGAGGCGTCAAACAGCAATAAGCGGGGCCGCTCCCGCCGGGTCGAGCCGCAATCTGCGGCTCGACCCCCTTTCCCTCCCGGTCCGCTTCGATGCGCACGATCCGCGCGCCGACGGATACACCAGGCAGATCGAGCTTCATCGCGAACGTGTCGTGCTGCGCCGTGCCGTCCGCGGCATGCAGATGGCGATCAACGTCCGCGTCAGCGACTTCACCGGCGTCGCGCTGCGCGGCAATGACGAGGCGCAGACCCTGGTCCTGGTCCATCGCGATCCTTCGCTCTCGGTTCCGCTGCTGGTCAGCGCCGATGGCGACGATCTCGCTGAGGCCTGGGCGATCTGGAGCGAGATCTTTGCGCTGCCGCAGCTCGACGAAGGTGCCCGCAAGCCCGCAGCCCGCCGTCGCCGCAGCAACGCGATCCGCACCCGCCGTCCGAAATTCTTGATGCGTCGCCGTACTGCCATGGCGCGCGAGTTGTCGGTTCATCGCGACGAGCGCGAGATCATCGCGAGGAACTGAGCGAAGCTACGCTGCCCGCATCATTGCGTCGGCGAGCAATCCCGCAAACAACAACAGCCCCGCATCGCGGTTCGAATAGAACACACGCTTGCAGAGCTCGGGATCATCGATCCTGAGCCGCCTGATCTGCCAGGCGAGATGCAGGGCGAAGGCCGCAAGCCCGAACCATGCCGGCCAGCGCGCATCGCTGGACGCGAGCGCGACGCCGATCAGCATCACCGCCAAGCTATAGAACAGGATCAGCGCCTGGTGCGTATGTGCGCCAAACAGGCGCGCGGTGGACTTGACGCCGATCAGCGCGTCGTCCTCGGCGTCCTGATGCGCATAGATGGTGTCATAACCGATCACCCAGGAAATCGCGCCGGCATAGAGCACGAGCGCCGTGACATCGACGCGGCCGAAGGTGACGGCGAATCCCATCAGGGCGCCCCAGGAGAAGGCAAGGCCCAGCACGATCTGCGGCCACCAGGTGATGCGCTTCATGAAGGGATAGATCGCGACGATCAAAAGCGAAGCGATGCCGGTCAGCACCGCGAAGCGGTTGAACTGCAGCAGCACCACGAGACCGATCAGGGCCTGCGCGACCATGAAGGCCAGCGCCTGCTTGGTGGTGACCTGCCCCGACGGCAGCGGCCGCGAGCGGGTGCGCTCGACCTTGTCGTCGAGGTCGCGGTCGGTGATGTCGTTCCAGGTGCAGCCGGCTCCGCGCATCACGAAGGCGCCGATGAAGAACAGCACGATGGTGAGCGGCAGGCCGCGGACGTCATGCGCCATGCCGGCGGCGAGCGCCGCCGACCACCAGCACGGCATCAGCAAAAGCCAGGAGCCGATCGGACGGTCGAAGCGGGACAATCGCAGGTAGGGCCGCGCCCATTGCGGCGCGAGCGTATCGACCCAGTTGCCGGTGGAATCGGCAACGCGGGCGGATGTATCACTCATCGGGTCAGGACGTTGCCGTTGAGCGTATCGAAGGTGCTGCCGCCCTTCTTGCCGGCATTGGCCTCAGGCGCCGAGCCGGAGCCCAGCACCTCGCTCAGCGACGGTCCGGCCGGACCGCGCGGCTGGTTCTGCATCTGCTGCGCGACGTTGCAGACCTTCGCCTGCATGGCCTCGGTATTCTTGTGGCCGCTCTTCATCTGCTCGCCGATCTGCGCCGGGATTCCGCATTTGGCGGCATTCGTTTCGACGTACTTGATCATCTTGAACTCGGCCTGGCCGAAATTCTTGATCAGCTTGCAGGCCTCGTCGGGCGGCGCATGGCGATCGCTCGCGGCCTTGATCATCTTGCCGCGCTTCTCGGCTTCCTCGCGCAAGGGGATAAAAGCCTTCATGCAGTCCTCGCCGGGGCCGCCCTGCGTCGGCGGAGCCGCGCTGAAAGCACCGGGACCGCCGATGGGCGCGGCACCGTTCGTGGGGAAGGATGCTTGCGGCGCGCCGCCGACGGACGCGACCGGCGCCGAGCCGTTCACGGGCGGGAAAGCGGAACCAGATGCGGCCTGGCCCGGCAGCGGCGCCGGGAACCCCTGGGCATGAGCCCCAGCGGCACCGATGGTGACCATGACGGCAGCGATCGGAACCATCAAACGACGGATCATCAAGATAGTCTCTCCGGCAGGAGCTTACGGGGTTCGGCGTCTTCCCAATCGAAGCGCAACCAGCGTGCTCGCGATTTTACGATTCCCGCCAGCGCTTAACAACCCGTCGAATAGGGCAAGAGCGCGGCGCGCCGACGCGCCAATTGGGCAATATTTACCCCCAAAATGGCTGCTTTCGGTTAAGAACGGCGGCAAATCGGACTTTTGAACGATGCCCTCCCACAATTTTCGCGCTCCCCGCCTGTTTGTCGATGCCCCCCTCGCCCCGGACGCCAGGGTTCCGCTCGACCGCGACCAGAGCAATTATCTCGGCAATGTGCTGCGGTTGGCCGCCGGGGCCGAGGTTTTGGCGTTCAACGGCCGCGACGGCGAATGGCAGGCTGCGATCGACGGCCGCAAGCGGCCCGACGGCCTCGTCATCCTCCAGCAGACCCGGCCCCAGGACGCCCTGCCCGACCTCGCCTATGTCTTCGCTCCGCTCAAGCATGCCCGGCTGGATTACATGGTGCAGAAGGCCATCGAGATGGGGGCTGCTACGCTGCAGCCGGTCCTGACCCGGTTCACCCAGGCCTCCCGCGTCAACACCGAGCGGATGCGCGCCAATGTCATCGAGGCAGCCGAGCAGTGCGGCATCCTGAGCATTGCCGCCGTGGCCGAGCCGGTGCCGCTGGAGCGCTTCCTCAGCCAACGGGTCGAGGGCAGGCTGCTGATCTTTTGCGACGAGGCGGCGGAGGTCGAAGATCCCGTTCAGAGCCTGCAACAGGCGCGCGCGGCGGGGCTCGGCATTGACGTCTTGATCGGCCCCGAAGGCGGTTTTGCCGAGGAGGAGCGGACGCTGCTGCTACGGCAGCCGAAAATCCTGCGGCTAGCCCTTGGCCCGCGGATCATGCGTGCCGACACTGCCGCGGTGGCGGCGCTGGCGCTGGTGCAGGCGGTGCTGGGCGATTGGGGCGGCGGAGGCCGCTAAATTGTCTCCCGCACCGATCGATGCAGGGTCTCCGAAGGCAGCTCTCCGAATGCTGCCCTGTAACTCGCCGCGAACTCGCTCAAATGCCAGAAGCCATGCGCGATGGCGCAGGCCTTCACGCTGCGCCGCCCGGGACCGATGCGCAACTGCTTGCGCACCGACCAGAGCCTCAAGACCCGGCTATAGCGATGCGGGCTCATGCCGCAGATGGCCAGCGTCGCGCTCTGGAGGGTCCGAACCGACACGCCCACCCGCTCCGCCAGTTCAGTCGTCTTGTGCCAGATCGTCAGATCGTGCCGGATCAATCTTTCCATGTCGGCGACGATCCGCAGATAGCTCGCCGTTGTGGCGTGCACAGATCCGCTATTCGCGTTGGTCCGGAGAATGGCTTCCATCGCACTGAGCAGCGATTGTTCGACAACCGTTCGCGACGTCGGCTCGTTCAGGAAGTCCGGATCATTGGCTGCAGTTTCAAGCGTTGTGAAGATCAAGCCGCGCAGAGAGGCAAGCAGGTCCGATGCCGGGTTCAGCAAATGATAGCCGCCACCCAGTTGAGCCCAAGGTTCACGATCGGGGGGACTGAAATAGAGAACGGCGATGAGACGGCCCTCCGGCTCATATACCAGGCAATCGGAATCGCCCTTTAGAATGACCACGGAACTATCCATCGATTGCCCATTGATGCGGGCAGAGGCCACATGATCCATCGACACCGACACGGCGACGGCATTCGCCAACTGATAGCCGCGAACGATCCGCGGGAAGGTCTTCAGCAGAGACACGGTCAGGGTCGGCAAGCTGAGCCTGGCGCGCCTGATCGCAGTCGCCCCGGCAGACAACGGCATGCTGGATGCGCCGGCGTATCTCTCACTCTCGCCGAAATGATCGATGTCATACGATTGGAGTTCGAGCGCGGAGGAGGGCTTGAGGCCCTCGAACCACGGCAAGCCTTCCGTCGCTATTCTTTGCGTTTCGTCGCAAGCAATGTTGAGATAGCCTTGATCCATATCCCGCCGCTTACTTCGCCTTCCTTGCAGATGCGTCGACTTTGGCGGCACGCAGATCATCCGGTCCGTTGATGCCGGCGCGCCTGAGATCGCGAAGCAGCTTTGTCAGCAACAGCATGTTGGTCTTCTGCAGTTCGTGATTGTTCCCAAACCTGAATGCGTTCTGCTCGGTCACGATGAGCCCGGCCTTGTTCTCGGCGAGAATCTTCCGCCTCTTAAGTCCCGTCACGCGACGGCGAACCGTCTCCAGTGGCAGGCTGAGGAAGCGAGAGAGTGCCGCCCGGGAAACTCCTTGCTTGATCACATCCGGCTCGACCGCATGAATGCTGGAGAACCTCTCGTCCAGCGCCGGATCGTTCATCACGTTGATGACGTTCGCATTCAAAATCGCATGGACGATCAGAAGGTCCAGCGGATCGAATTCGTCGTAATGCCGGAACATCTCGCTGATCGAAAACAGCATATAGGCCAGCGTGTGTCGCGAGACGGCCCGGGTAATATCTGATGCATTGCACATGAATCGGAAACCAATATTGACATTGTAAACGAAGGCAGCAGCGAACGGGTCATTCGCCATACCCAAAATGAGTATGCGACAACTTGCCAGTCGTCCTCAATTTTTCATTGTGACGCCGGGCCTTCGATTGCATCGAGGCACGTTCGTCCGACGATTCCGCGGTTGGCAATGCGGCGGACCGTCGGCGTGCGTGCCCGATCGGTGGCCGCCGAAACCTTAACGCAGGATCACCGCATCTAACTGTTTCGAAGATGCCGGCTCTATTCAGCTGGCGGTCGCGCGGGAATAATAAATGGCCATGGACGACGATGTTGTATTGGACATGCGACGGCGCGAGGAACTGCGACTGGTCAAGACATTTCTTAGCATCACGGACCCAGGCAAAAGGCAGAGAATTCTCAAACTGGCGGAGCAACTCGCCGACGACGCTTCGTCCGAAGCGGCAGGACTCACCTTCGCTGCGACCGACCCATCACTTTGAGAGGCGTCCAGAGACGTCCCGGGGCCCGAATGAAGGCGAGCGAAGCGTCTCTTCCGGCTCCGCTCAGCTTGCGACAATGGAATACTGACGATTTTAGGTATTAAATTACCTATATCGACCTGCAGGCGGATCCGAGTTCAATCCCTGTCCATGGTTCGGCGTCGCCCCGACGCCGTTAAGCGACTGATCCTTTGGAGGTCGAAACCGTTTTCGGGCCATGCTAAGGGCTGCGCCAATTCCTTCCCTGCCCTGCCCGGTTGCACCGGGACGATGGACCCCGAGATGACCGCGACTGCCACCTCAAATGCTGCCGGCTCCGCCGCCTGGGCGGATACGCTGCTGTTGTCGTTCGCGCAGGCCGGCTATGTCAGGGCCGAACCCGCCATCCTGCAACCGGCCGAGCCGTTCCTGGACCTCTCCGGCGAGGACATTCGCAAGAGCCTGTACCTGACCACGGACCTCTCCGGCGAGGAGCTCTGTCTGCGCCCGGACCTGACCATTCCTGTGGCCCGCGACTACCTCGCATCCAGCCGCGCCGGCCAGCCGGCAGGGTTCAGCTATCTCGGCCCGGTGTTCCGCTACCGCAGCGGCCAGGCCAGCGAGTTTCTTCAGGCCGGCATCGAATCGTTCGGCCGCCAGGACCGCGCCGCCGCGGATGCCGAGATGCTGGCGCTGGCGCTGGAAGCGACCGCCGCCTTCGGAGTCCGCGATATCGAGATCCGCACCGGCGACGTGGCGCTGTTCAACGCGCTGCTCGACGCGCTCGACCTTTATCCGGTCTGGCGCCGCCGCCTGGTCAAGGACTTCCATCGCAAGATCAGCCTGGAGCAGGATCTGGAGCGGCTGGCGCGCACCACGACCACCGCGACCCGCAGCGAATATGAGGGCGTGCTGGCCGCGCTCGCCGGCTCCGATCGCAAGGCGGCGCTGGCCTTCGTCACCGATTTGATGTCGATCGCCGGCACCACCAATGTCGGCGGCCGCACCACGGCCGAGATCGCCGACCGCTTTCTTGAGCAGTCGACGCTGAAAGGCGGCGCGCTGCCGCGCGAGGCGATCGCCGTGCTGAAGCGCTTCCTGTCGATATCGGGCAATCCGGACGAAGCGATCGCCGAGCTGCGCGCGCTCACCGCCGACGCGAAGCTCGATCTCGCCGGAGCGATCGACCAGTTCGAGAGCCGGGTCGGCTTCACGGCGGCGCGCGGCATCGACGTGAAGCAGACCCGCTTCTCAACCGCGTTCGGGCGCGGGCTCGACTACTACACCGGCTTCGAATTCGAGCTGCATCACAGGGGCAACGGCACCGAGCCGCTGGTTGCCGGCGGCCGTTACGACGGGCTGATGACCCAGCTCGGATCGCCGGCTCCGATTCCGGCCGTCGGCTTCTCGGTCTGGGTCGACGCGCTGACCGGGATCGGCCGCAAGGTGGAGCTTAAGCATGAGCGCGCCATTCGTTCTGGCCGTTCCCTCCAAGGGCCGCCTTCAGGAAAACGCCGAGGCCTTCTTCGCCCGTGCAGGACTCAAGCTGTCGAAGGCCGGCGGCGCCCGCGACTATCGCGGCACGATTGCGGGCCTCGACAATGTCGAGGTCGCCTATCTATCGGCGAGCGAGATCGCCGCGCAGCTGGCCCGCGGCTTGGCGCATCTCGGCGTCACCGGGGAAGACCTGGTGCGCGAGAATATCGCGGATGCCGACAAGCGCGTGTCCCTGATCGACGGATTGGGTTTCGGCTACGCCGATGTCGTCGTCGCCGTTCCGCAGGCCTGGATCGATGTCCGCACCATGGCGGACCTCGACGACGTCACCACCGGCTTCCGCGAGCAGCACCACATGCGGATGCGGGTCGCGACCAAGTTCGTCAACCTCACCCGCGCCTTCTTCCAGAGCCACGGCATCGTCGACTACCGCATCGTCGAAAGCACCGGAGCGACCGAAGGCGCGCCGGCAGCTGGCGCCGCCGAGATGATCGTCGACATCACCACGACCGGCGCGACACTCGCCGCCAACGGCCTGCGGGTGCTCGACGACGGCGTGATCCTGCGCAGCCAGGCCAATCTGGTCGCCTCGAAAGAGGCCGACTGGTCGCCGCAGGCGCGGGAGACCGCGCGCATCATCCTCGATCACATCGCGGCACGGGCGCGGGCCAACAAATATCGCGAGGTCCGGACCCGCTTCCGGCAGTGCGACGCCGCCTTGCTGGACCAAGCCCACAAGAGCTTTGGGGTCGAAACCCCGTTCGGCGGACCGACCTCGTCAGGCATGCTCACGCTGCACTGCCCACCGGGGCAGCTCTACGCGCTCGCCAGCTTCCTGCGCGAACATGGCGCCGAGACCGTCTCGGTGGTCTCGCTCGACTATGTGTTCGACCGGGAGAACCCGCTATTCGCCAAGCTCGAAGCGTTCCTGCGGCAGTGAGCCTCAGGTCCGTTCAGCATGGCGACAGCAAGCGGCAGCTACCATATGCTGTCGAGATGACTCGCAAGAAGACTTGAACGCCTCTGGAACCTTGATCGATGACGCTGGGCTCTGACCTTTCCGGCCTGACGACCAGCGCGGCGAGTGCCGCCGCGAAGGGATTGTCGATTGTCGTCCCCGTCTATAACGAGGCGGCGGGCCTGGCCTCGCTGCACCAGCGCATCTGCGATCTCGCAAAGACCTTGCGGCAGCGCTATCGCCTCACCTGCGAGGTCGTCTATGTCGACGACGGCAGCGCGGATGCGACGCTGTCGATCGCTCGCGGCCTGCCCGCCGATACGGTCGACGTCCAGATCGTGTCGCTGTCGCGCAATTTCGGCAAGGAGGCCGCGCTGATGGCCGGGCTCGACCATGCCCGGCTCGGCGCCGTGATGTTCATGGACGGCGACGGTCAGCATCCGCCGGCGCTCATCGAGCAGCTGGTGCGGCACTGGATCGAGGACGGCTATGACGTCGTCTATACCGCCAAGGCGCATCGCGACAACGAGCCCTTCCTTCGCCGGGTTGCCGTGCACGGCTTCTACGCACTGATCAATTGGGGCGCCCGCCAGAAGATTCCAGAAGACGCCGGTGACTTCCGCCTGCTGTCGCCGCGCGCGGTCGCAGCGCTCAGGCAGCTGCCGGAGCGCAACCGCTTCTTCAAGGGTCTCGCAAGCTGGATCGGCTTCCGCCAGATCCGCGTCGACTACGAGCCCGCGGCGCGCGTCCATGGCGTGACGACGTTCAGCGTCGCGCGCCTGCTTGGTCTTTCGATCGAAGGGGTGACCTCGTTCTCGGTGGCGCCGCTGCGCTTTGCCAGCCTGCTCGGCGTGATCCTGGCCGGCGGCGCCTTCCTGTTCGGCCTCTCGATCCTGTGGGAGGTCTTGACCACCGGCAAGCAGGTGCCCGGCTATCCCTCGCTCGTGATCGGCCTGATGACGATCGGCGGCGTGCAGCTCATCATGATCGGCATTGTCGGCGAGTATATCGGCAAGATCCTCTCCGAGCTGAAGGCCCGCCCGATCTACTTCGTCGCCGAGCACAGCGAAAAGCATTTTGAGGCCGGCAAAGCCGACGACGTGACGAGCAGGACGGCGGCCGAATGAGCGCGGCCGCGACGCCGCGGCGGATCTGGCTCTGCGCCGACGATTACGGCATCAGCCCGGGCGTCAACCGCGCCATCCGCGACCTGATCGCGCGCGGCCAACTCAACGCCACCTCGGTGATGATGGTCGGCCCGGCGATCGAGCGCGGCGAGATCGATGCGCTTCAGGCCGCGGCGAAAGCGAGCCCACGCTGCGCGATCGGATTGCATGTAACGCTGTCGGCGCCGTTCCGGCCGCTCACCATGCATTTCCGCCCGCTCGACGGCGACATGTTCATGGCCTTTCCGAAGCTGCTGCGCGCCGGACTTATGCGGCGGCTCGACCGCGAGTTCTTTCGCAATGAGGTAAAGGCACAGCTGGCGGCCTTCGCGGAAGCCTTCGGCCGTGCGCCCGACTTCGTCGACGGCCATCAACATGTGCAGCTGTTTCCGCAAGTGCGCGACGGCTTTGTTGATGCCGTCAGCGAAGCCGCGCCAAACGCCTGGGTGCGCCAGGGCGGCCGCGACCTGCCGCTGGTGCAGCGGCTCGCCTCACCGAAGGCGATGGTGCTCGATATCCTCAGCGCACAATTCCGCCGCCGCGCCGGAGGCGCAGGCCTCTCGTTCAATCCCGCCTTTGCCGGCGCCTATGATTTCACGCGGGCGGCCGATTTCGGCGAGCTGATGCGGCAATTCCTGGAGGGCCTCCCGGAGGGCGGCCTCGTGATGTGCCATCCCGGCTTCGTCGACGACATCCTCGCCGGCCTCGACCCGATGACTGATGTCCGCGAACGTGAGCATGCCTATCTCGCCAGCGACGCGTTCCCGCAGCTGCTCGCGGCCAGCAACGTGACATTGGGATGAAATCGGCAAAAGCCAGCCTGCGAGGCAGCTTGTCGCATACCGAAATTTAATCCGGCCGCCACTGTTGGGGCCACAATGGAACCCTACATCCCGGTGGCGCTTGTTTTCGCGCGAGGGAGACACATCATGACGCCGCAGGAACGCCAGCTCGTTGACGAGCTTTTCGACCGGCTTTCGAAACTCGAGAATGCACCGCGCGATCCCGACGCGATTGCCGCGATTTCGGACGGCTTGCGCAAGGCGCCGGGCGCAGTCTATGCGCTGGTGCAGACCGTTTTATTGCAGGACGAAGCGCTGAGGCGCGCCCATGCCCGCATCCAGGAGCTGGAAGCGGCCCATGCCCCCGAGCAGGCCCAGTCCGGCGGCTTTCTGGATACCATGCGCGACACGCTGTTCGGTTCGAGCCCGTCGCGCGGCTCGGTTCCGAACGTGCCGCCGCGTGACGCGCGGCCGGTCTGGAATAGCGGCCAGGCGATGCAGCAGGCCCAGCCGGGTTACGGCCAGCCGCCTTACGGACAGGCTTACGGGCAAGGTCAAGGCTATGGCGCCCCGCCGGTCGGCGGTGGCGGCGGCTCGTTCCTTGGCACCGCGGCGGCGGCTGCAGCCGGCGTCGTCGGCGGCTCGCTGCTGCTCTCGAGCATTCGCGGCATGATGGGCGGATCGCATCAGCAGGCCTTTGGCGACACCGGCGCCTTTGGCGACCGCGGCGGCAGCTCCTTGGGCGGTAGCGACCAGTCCGGCGGCTCGCTCGCGCGCGATGCCGGCCTCAACGACATCGGCTCCAGCCACGACCGTGGCAACTCGCGCCAGGGCCTTTTCGACCAGGCGGCTAACGATCGGGATAACAACGATCAGAACGACGACGACAATAGCGACAACAACGTCGACGTCGCTGACGACAGTGACTTCGGCGGCGGAGATGATGGCGGCAGCGATTACGCGTAAGGCTGGCCCTTCAAACAAAAACGGCCGCCCATGGGGCGGCCGTTTTCATTTTCGAAACTCCGACCTCACATCACCACGACCCTGGTGCCGACATTGACGCGGCCATAGAGGTCGATGACGTCCTCGTTGCGCATGCGGATGCAGCCCGAGGAGACGTTGGTGCCGATGGTCCAGGGCTCGTTGGAGCCGTGGATGCGGTAGAGCGTCGAGCCCAGATACATCGCGCGCGCACCGAGCGGGTTTTCCGGGCCGCCGACCAT
Source organism: uncultured Alphaproteobacteria bacterium (assembly GCA_963819355.1). Lineage (GTDB taxonomy): Bacteria > Pseudomonadota > Alphaproteobacteria > Rhizobiales > Xanthobacteraceae > Bradyrhizobium. Next base: position 197,369 of record CAWFVZ010000040.1, read on the forward strand.
GTGCCGCGGCAAATCGGGTCGGCGTGCGATCATTTCCGCCGGCGGCGTCCAATCCGGCCATTCCTTCTTGGCCGTGATCGACTTCACGCCGGACCAGGTGAAGCCGGGACGTCCGACGCCGATGCCGTAGCGCATCGCCTTGCCATTGGCCTCGACGAGATAGAGGAACTTGTTCGGCGTATCGACCACCAGGGTGCCGGCGCTTTCCTTGCCGCTATAGTCAACAAGTTGTTTCTCGAATTTCGGATCGAACTGACGCTGCCGGTCGACCGTCTCCTGCTGGAGACCTGTGCCCTGCATCTGCGGCTCGCCCATCGGCGGCAGGCGGCGAGGATCGTTGTAGGCCGGCTGCGGCTGATACATCGGGTGTTGCGGCGCGTAGGCCGGACCACGGCCGGGCCCGTCGCCGAACAGGAACTCGATGAAGCCGCCGCCCATGTTCGCATTGGAGGCGGCGCGCGCCGGCGCCTGCTGCACCCGCGGCTGGTAGAGTACCGCCGGCGGATCGTTCGGGACCGTATTGTCGAAGGCGCTAGCGCGATCGGCGCCGGCAATGAAGGTGCAAGCGCTGCCGAGCAGCGCGACAGACATTTTCTTGAACATCGACGTACTCTGTACTGTTTCGTCTAGTTGCATTCGCCGTCGAACGCGTCTGGCTGATCCGCGCCCTCGACGTGGTCAATAAAGAGCAAAAGCCGTTTCGTTTGGTAAACGGATGCGGCGTTTGGATTCACCACGTCGTCAGGCGAGGGGCAATTTGGCGATCAGCGTTTATTTTCGGTGAACGCCGCAACTGCATGGTTAACCGCCGGTTTTCACGCCGTCGCGCGCGACCGCACAAGAGTTCCTGCTGTGAACTTCGTGTTAAATCGCTTCTGCCTAAAAAGGGCTCGTGAGTGAGGTGGGGGGAGTATCCTGATGGCTGTTCACCGCAAACGTTTTCGTGTCGAAGATATCGTCGGTGGCGAGATGCCCCTGCTTGACCTAACCGAAGAGGCAATGCCGATGCATAGCGAGATCATGGCCGAGCTGCGTGCGATCCGCGCACAGATGGCAAGGGGCAGTCTGCCTGCGCCCTTGTCCGGCAGCGCTGCCATGGCGGCGATCGGCGCCTCCACGGCCCAGGAACTTTCCGACGCACGCACGATGCTCGATACGTACCGGGCGCAGATCGAGCAGTGCGAGAAGCTGAAGGTCGAACTCGACCTCATCCATGACGCGATCGACCGCACCAAGCGCGAGATCGCGGTGCTCCATGGCAAGAGCTTCGACGGCGCGGAGATGGCCAAGGTCAATGGCGAACTCGGCGCGGTGGTCGGGGGTACCGAGCAGGCGACCCAGCAGATCCTGGAGGCCGCCGAATCGATCGACCAGGCAGCCAGTGCGTTGGCCAAGGTGGACTCGGTCGACCAGCAGAAGCGGCTCGCCGACGACATCCAGGAACGCGTCATCTCGATCTTCGAGGCCTGCAACTTCCAGGACCTGACGGGCCAGCGCATCAGCAAGGTCATGAACACGATGAAGTTCATCGAGCAGCACATCAATGCGATGATGGACATCTGGGGTGGCGTCGACGCGATCAAGGCCCACGTGCCGGCGCCGGTCGACAGCCGCGGCGAGGACGAAAAGCTCCTCAACGGCCCGAAGCTCAACGGCGACGTCGGCCACGCCTCGCAGGACGACATCGACGCACTGTTCGACTGAGCGGCGCGACAGACGAAAAACAAAACGCCGGCGAGAGCCGGCGTTTTTTTCGTCATATGTGGACGGCCCCTATTGGCAAGCACTTTTTGAAGTATCGAACGACTTGGTCTGCTTCGGTCATATGTCCGGCCTGTTGGTGCGGGTTTGTGACCGCTGGCCCTGATGAAATCCGATTGCCGTGGTCCCTATCATTGCGGCGAGCTTGGCAGCTTATGACGATGTCGGGGTGTCCATGGCGTTCGGTGGTGACCGTATCGCTCATCATTTCTTTGGTGCTTACCAAACTTGAACCGGCATACTCCCCTTGAACGCTGTTTGAGATGGCGAGGTGCGCTCAAGCCTTGACATAGGTATCGGTACGGAAGCCTTCGCCCGTGGTCATGATCGCCCAGCAGATCCTTGCCAGCTTATTGGCCAGAGCCACCGCTACCAGCCGCTCAGGCTTCCTGGCCCGCAGCGCGTTGATCCAGTCGGCGAAAGCACCTTTACGCTTGCCTGCGACACGCAGCACCGAAGTCGCTCCCGTAACGAGCATTTTGCGGATGTAGCGGTTGCCTTGCTTGGTGATTGCGCCGAGCTTCTCCTTGCCGCCGCTCGAGTTTTGCCTGGGCGTCAGACCGAGCCATGCCGCGAAGTCGCGCCCGGACTTGAACACGCCTGGATCTGGAACACTGGCCGCGATCACCGAGGCGATCAAGGTCCCAACGCCGGGAATCTCGTCGAGCACGCGGCTGGTCGGATTTTGTTGTGCGTCTGGCGATCTCTTCCTCCATGGTCGCGATCGACAGGTCGAGCCCTTCCAGATGTTGAGCCATGCAGGCCACCGCGGCCATGGCAATCGGCGGAAGTGCAGCATCCGCCTTCGCCAGCGCCAGCAGTTCATCGACGCGGCCTATGCCCTTGGCGGCGACAATACCGAACTCGGCAAGGTGGCCGCGCAGGGCGTTGACAGTCATCGTGCGTTGCTTGACCAGCAGTTCACGGGTCTTGTGCAGCATCAGAACGGCTTGCTGGTCGTCACTCTTGATCGGTACGAAGCGCATATCCGGTCGCGACATCGCCTCGCAGATCGCCGCCGCGTCGACCACGTCATTCTTGCCTCGCTTGACGTAGGGCTTGATGTAGGCCGGTGGTATCAGAACCACCTCGTGCCCCATCGCGGCCAGCTGGCGAGCCCAATAATGCGCCGAACCGCAGGCCTCCATGCAACCCGGCAGGGCTCGATCTGCGAAAACACCTCATGCAGCTTCGAACGCTTCACCTTCCGCGAGATTGATCGGCCGCCTTCGCTCTCAAGCGCGTGAACCTGAAAATAGTTCTTGCCCAGATCAATCGCCGTTCTGATAAACTTTGCCATGGACGGCCTCCCTCTTTGTGGCGCTCCGGCGACCACGTTTTGGCACTTGATGCCGTTCAGGTGGGGCCGTCCACAACATCATTGCGAGCAGTTAAGAAGGTACCCCGGTCACGCCCGCGGCGAGCAGCGGACGTAGACCATGTTGCCGTAGCGGGTGGCGGCGTCCTTGTCGATGAAGCGGGTGATCATGACGCGGCCGTCGAAGGAGACGATCTCGCGGTCCTGCTCGCCCGGCGTCGGGCCGGAGGGGCCGATATAATTCTTGCCGCCTGGCGAGCCCTTCAGCCGCAGTTCCTGTGGCGTGGCCTGGTCGGCGAGATGCATGACCACGCCGCCGGAGCTCCCGGCGCCGATCACGTAAGGATTCTTGCACTGGGCCCGCGCAGCCGCCTCGGTGCGGGCACGGTCGGCCGGGTTCTGGAACGAGGCGAGACCCCAGCGGCCGACGATCTCGTCGGCACGGATCGACGCCGGCATTTCCGGCGCCTGGCCAGGCTCGGACTCCGGCGCCGGCTGGGACGACGAGAACGACGGCAGGCTCATGCCGCCGCCGCAGGCGCCGAGCAGCAGCGCCAGGCAAGAGGCGGCCGCCAGATTGGCAACCGTGCGCGCGTGAGCTGAACTGATCATGGCATTCCCCCGAACAAGACCATGGCCGCATCCCTCCCGCAGCCAAGCGCAAAACCGCTGCCAGAGCAATGACGTCCTAATATACGCCAGCGCCCCGAACGAGTTTCCAGTGACACCATCCTATATCCGCCTCACCAATCGCTTAACCACCTTTGCTTGACAGGATCGCAGCCAAGCCATATTTCCGGGCGCACTATTAGCACTCGGAAAGCCCGATTGCTAAGCGCGCCGTTCGATCCTCGGAAAGAGGGTGGACGGGAGCGCCGCCCTCACCCACTTCCGCTGCTTTCGGAACACCGAGCCTCCAAAGGGAAACGTCATGGCTAAGTCCAAATTTCGTCCGCTGCATGACCGTGTCGTGGTCAAACGTATCGATGCCGAGGAAAAGACCAAGGGCGGCATCATCATTCCCGACACCGCCAAGGAAAAGCCGTCCCAGGGCGAGGTCGTCGCCGTCGGCGCCGGCGGCCGCGACGAGGCGGGCAAGCTGATCCCGATCGATCTCAAGGTCGGCGACCGCGTGCTGTTCGGCAAGTGGTCGGGTACCGAGGTCAAGATCGACAACGATGAGCTCCTGATCATGAAGGAGTCGGACATCATGGGCGTGATGGCTTGAGGCCAGACGCCTGAACGGTCGCTGAATACCATGCCCGGATCGAGCGATCCGGGCATCCATCATTCCGCCGTACACCGCGAAACAAGACACGTCACGACATAACAGGGATTGCAGACCATGGCTGCCAAGGACGTTAAATTCTCCGGAGACGCGCGCGATCGCATGCTGCGCGGCGTCGATATTCTCGCCAACGCCGTCAAGGTGACGCTCGGCCCGAAGGGCCGCAACGTCGTCATCGAGAAGAGCTTCGGCGCGCCCCGCATCACCAAGGACGGCGTCACCGTCGCCAAGGAGATCGAGCTTGAGGACAAGTTCGAGAACATGGGCGCCCAGATGGTGCGTGAGGTCGCCTCCAAGACCAACGACCTCGCCGGCGACGGCACCACCACCGCGACCGTGCTGGCCCAGGCCATCGTGCGCGAAGGCGCCAAGTCGGTTGCCGCCGGCATGAACCCGATGGACCTCAAGCGCGGCATCGACTTTGCGGTCGCGGCTGTCATCAAGGACATCGAGAAGCGCGCCAAGCCGGTTGCCGCCTCCTCCGAGGTCGCCCAGATCGGCACCATCTCGGCCAACGGCGATGCCGCCATCGGCAAGATGATCGCCCAGGCGATGCAGAAGGTCGGCAACGAAGGCGTCATCACCGTCGAGGAAAACAAGTCGCTCGACACCGAAGTCGACATCGTCGAGGGCATGAAGTTCGACCGCGGCTACCTGTCGCCCTACTTCGTGACCAACCCCGAGAAGATGACCGCCGAGCTCGAGGACGCCTACATCCTGCTGCACGAGAAGAAGCTCTCCGGCCTTCAGGCGATGCTGCCGGTGCTGGAAGCCGTGGTGCAGTCGGGCAAGCCGCTCGTCATCATCGCCGAGGACGTCGAGGGCGAGGCGCTGGCCACCCTGGTCGTCAACCGTCTGCGCGGCGGCCTCAAGGTCGCGGCCGTCAAGGCGCCGGGCTTCGGTGATCGCCGCAAGGCCATGCTCGAGGATCTCGCGATCCTCACCGGCGGCCAGCTGATCTCCGAAGATCTCGGCATGAAGCTCGAGAACGTCACGATGAAGATGCTGGGACGTGCCGGCAAGGTGGTGATCGACAAGGAGAACACCACGATCGTCAAGGGTGCCGGCAAGAAGCCCGACATCGAGGCGCGCGTCGGCCAGATCAAGGCGCAGATCGAGGAAACCACCTCGGACTACGACCGCGAGAAGCTCCAGGAGCGCCTCGCCAAGCTCGCCGGCGGCGTCGCGGTGATCCGCGTCGGCGGCGCGACCGAGATCGAGGTCAAGGAGAAGAAGGACCGCGTCGAGGACGCGCTCAACGCCACCCGCGCCGCGGTGCAGGAAGGCATCGTCCCCGGCGGCGGCGTCGCGCTGCTGCGCGCCAAGAAGGCGGTCGGCCGTCTCACCAACGCCAATGCCGACGTTCAGGCCGGCATCAACATCGTGCTGAAGGCGCTGGAAGCTCCGATCCGCCAGATCTCGGAGAATGCCGGCGTCGAGGGCTCGATCGTGGTCGGCAAGATCCTCGAGAACAAGTCCGAGACCTTCGGCTTCGACGCCCAGAACGAGGACTATGTCGACATGGTCCAGAAGGGCATCATCGATCCCGCCAAGGTGGTGCGCACCGCGCTCCAGGACGCCGCCTCGATCGCCGGCCTGCTGGTGACCACCGAGGCGATGGTCGCCGAAGCGCCGAAGGAAGCCGCGCCAGCACCGGGCGGCGGCGGCATGGGCGGCTTCTAAAGCCCATCCTTCCACTCAGTGTTGCGAAGGCCGCCTCCGGGCGGCCTTCTTTTTGCCGATCATGCCTTTCTGCCGACAAAGCCTTGCGCTTTCCGATTCAACCGGCGGCCAAAACCCACTACGGTGGCGCCGATTCTTTCGATCGAGGATTTCGTCGATGCGCGCGCTTCTGGTTTGTTCGACAGCCCTTTTGGCCGCACTGCTTGCAGTTTCGCCTGAGGTCGCCTCAGCCCAGATGAAGCTGTCGCCGAAGGCCACGGCGCCCGGCGGCACCGAGACGCGCTATTTCACCTCGATCGACGGGCTGATGGACGGCAATGCCGACGTGATCCTGAAGGAGACGCGGCAGGGCAAGACGGTCACTGCGGCCGTGCTCGACGTCTGCTACCCCGTCGCCAAGAACTCCGACCGCAAGGACCGCTTCGTCGTCAATCTCCAGATCGCCGGCCAGACGCTGACCGGCACGACCTCGAGCCTCGGCGCTAAGGCACCGGTCACGGTCAAGCTCACGCGCAAGCCGACCGGCGACACCTTCGAGTTCCGCGGCCAGATCGGCATCGGCCAGGCCGTGACCGAGGTGACCTCGCCGGACAATGCCGATCTCAGCGAGAAGGAATTTCTCGACAACCAGACCACCGACGACGGCATCACGCCGCAGCCGAAGGACTTTACCGAGGTCTCGCCGGAGGCGATCGCGGTCAAGGTCAAGCTGGATGCCGCGACCGACTTCCTGAAGAGCCTCAAGGGCCAGGACGTCGAGGTGACGCTGGCAAGCCTGACGGTCGGCTGCGACGCGCTGCGCGCCGGCGAGCAGACCATCAACATGTCGGTCGATCCGGAGCGCGCGGCCGCGCTGCTCGCCAAATTCAAGGCGACGCCGGGCGTCACCGCCGCCGGCTGGACCGCTGGGTTGGCGGAGATGGACCGCACCATCCGCATCCCCGCCGCCGACTGGCGCGACGGCGACAAGATCAACCGCGACAAGCTCGCCACCGCGATTGCGGGCGTGCTGGGCAAGACGCTCGCGGCAAAGCCGGTCTCGCAGAGCTTCAGCCCCGCCACCGGCAAGCTCAAGCTCGTCTTCAAGCGGCCGAACCAGGATTTCCCGGCGCTCGAGCTCACCGACACGATCGAGGTCTCGGGCCTCGTCTCCGCCGACAAGCCGGGGACGACCGACAAACTGATGGTCTGGATCGGCAGCCCCTCGACCACGACCACTGATGAGAGCACCGGCGCAAAGCTCAACCTGTCGGACGAGGCAGCCGCCGATGAGGAAGGCGACCAGCCCGACGATGGTGGTTCGGTCCAGGCACTCGCCAAGGAGCTGAAGGGCCAGCGCTGGGACGCCGACAAGTCAGTGTGGAAGTGACGGAGTCATTCCGGGGCGACGCGCCAGCGTCGAACCGGGATGACGTAACGTCAATTCCCGTTGGCGCGGAAACGCAGCGGCTTCGGGCCGATCAGCGTGAGCACGTCGCCCTGGCGCTTCCAGGTCTCGACGCTGCTGAGCGCCGCGACGAGGTCGTCATCGGCCTGGGCTTTGGCCGGCGGACAGGAACGGTCCTGGATTGGGCCGGGGACGAAGATCACGGTGTTGCCGGCAACAGAGAACTGGCCCTTGCCGCCCTTGCACCAGAGCTCCAGCACCACCTCGCCATTGTCGCCGATCTCGATGTTCGGAATCCGCTTCGAGCCGGGCTGCGGCACGGCCTCGAGCGTCATCTCGGTGCCGAAGGGGAAGCCCTCTTCCGCGCGCGCGACAGCGAACATCGCAAGTAACCGCGGCCGCCGCACACACCATCTGCTTCACCGAAACCATAGAACCTCTCGACCGAGATGATTTGCCGGGTCTTCTATAAGACGGCGAAGCCTTTGAGAAGGTTCGCGCGAATTTAAACCACAAAAATCCCCGCGGGCGGAGACCCGCGGGGATTTCCATTAACCTCGCTGTTCCCGTTATTTCAGGACGATCTCCGTGAACGGATAGACATAGGCTTGCAACGTCACGAACACACCGACGAGGCAGGCCAGCACGATCGAGTGCCAGAACACGAAGCGCAGGATCGTGCCTTCGTGGCCGTACCAATTGGTCGCGGTGGAGGCGACGACGATCGATTGCGCGTCGATCATCTTGCCCATCACGCCGCCGGACGAGTTCGCCGCCGCCATCAGGATCGGCGACAGGCCGAGCTGCTGGGAGGTGATCTTCTGGAGGTTGCCGAACAGGATGTTCGACGACGTGTCCGATCCGGTCAGCGCCACACCCAACCAGCCGAGCAGCGTGCCGAAGAAGGGATAGAGCACGCCGGTTGCGGCAAAGGCGAGACCGAGCGTCGCGTCGACGCCGGACAGCCGCGTCAGCGTACCGATCGCGAGCATCGCCGAGATCGTGATCAGCGAGATCGCGCAGAGCCGGACGGTGCGGCCGTATTCGCCAGCAGCCTGCCGGGACCGACGCCCATCAGGAGGCCGGAGATGATCGCCGCGATCAGCATGCCGGTGCCGGTGAACGACAGCTAGGTGAAGCCGAACACCGCGCCTTCCTGGGTCGGCTCTGGCGCGACCGGCGGCATCTTGTTGATCATGCTGGTGCAGCTCGGGAACGGGGTAGTTCCAGATGAAGATCGCGTTCGCCCAGGTCTTGAAGGCACCGTTGCCCCAGATCAGCATCACGACGCAGACGATGATCCACGGCAACAAGGCGCTGAAGAGCTCGCCCTGCGTGAGCGGCGTCTTGTCGAGCGGCTTTGCCGTCGGCCATGGTCGCCGCCGATTCATCACGTGCCGCGCAGCGCCGGCGACAGCCAGAGCTGCTTCGGCTGCCAGACCTTCAGGAACAGGATCAGGCGCCCATCGAGATCAGCGAAGCGCCGATATCGACGATCCAGGGATTGACGTAGTTCGAGATCACGAATTGCGGGACCGCGAACGTCACGCCGGTGACGAGGATCGCCGGCCAGACGTCCTTCATGCCCTTCCAACCCGCGAACGCCCACACCACCCAGAACGGCACGATCAGCGAGAACAGCGGCAATTGCCGTCCGACCATCGCGCCGAGGATGTAGGGATCGAGCCCGGTGACGGAGGCGAGGCCCTGGATCGGCGTGCCCAGCGCGCCGAAGGCGACAGGCGCGGTGTTGGCGATCAGCGACAGGCCGGAGGCCGCAAGCGGCGAGAAGCCGAGACCGATCAGCACGGCGCCGGTGATCGCCACCGGCGTGCCGAAGCCCGAGGCGCCCTCGAAGAAGGCGCCGAAGGAGAAGGCGATCAGCAGCAATTGCAGCCGCCGGTCCTCGGTGACGCCGCCGACCGCGCGCTTCAAGAGTTCGAACCGCCCGGTCGTCACCGTCACCTGGTAGAGGAAGATGACGTTGAGAACGATCCAGCCGATCGGGAAGAAGCCGGTCACGATGCCGAGGATCGAGGCGCGGATCGACATGTTCACCGGCATGGTGAACACGAAAATCGTGATCAGGTTGGTCACGATCACGGCGACGATGGCAGCGATGTGAGCCTGAACGCGCCCGCTCGCGATCAGAACCAGCAGCGTGACGACGGGTATCGCCGCCGCGATCGTCGACAGCACAGGGCTGTGCAGCGGATCATAGATTTGATTCCACATGGTCTTCCTCCCCACGCGCTTATGTGGCAGGCCGGCCAGCGTGGACGGCGGAGCCTGCCTGACGCGGTGGTTGAGGGAGCCTATGCGCTCTTGGCGAATGTGTTGCGAATGCGCTGTTCCCGCCCGCTCACAAACTCGCGAAGCCCCGGAGGCCCCCACCCCGCGCCGTTAAAGCCCATGCTAGAGTTGCCGCCCCGGACAGCGCAATTGCAGAGTTCGCAACTTTAGTCTAAGTGCCCATAATTTCGCTGTTGCATCAGGCGTTTGCGCCTCCCGCAGGAGATCCCAATCTGTGAAGAACATGCTCGCGACGCTCGCGACCGTTTGGCGAATTGCAATTCCATACTTCCGCTCCGAGGACAAATGGCCCGGTCGCGGCCTCCTGGCCGCGGTGATTGCGATGGAGCTCGTGCTGGTCGCGGTCAATGTCCTGATCAGTCAGTGGCAGAACCGGTTTTTCAATGCACTTCAGGCGTATGAGCTGGGATAATTTCGTCAAGGAGATTTGGGTCTTCCTCGCCCTGGCTTCCATCTACATCGCGCTGGCCGTCTACAAACTCTACCTGAACCAGTGGCTCCAGATCCGCTGGCGGCAATGGCTGACGCGGCACTATCTTGGCGAATGGCTCGACGACGCCACGCACTATCGAATGCAGCTCAAGGGCGATGCGGCCGACAACCCGGACCAGCGCATCACCGACGATGTCAAGAATTTCGTCGAGCAGACACTCAGCATTGGTCTTGGGCCTGCTCTCGTCGATCGTTACGCTGGCGTCGTTTATGGTGATCCTGTGGGGACTGTCCAACAAGGCGCCCCTGCATATTTTCGGTACCGATCTCGTCATTCCCGGCTTCCTGGTCTGGTGTGCGCTGGCTTACGCGATCTTGGGTACGGTATTGACGCACTGGGTTGGCGCACCCCTCATCAATCTCTATTTCGAGCAGCAGCGTTATGAAGCGGACTTCCGTTTCAACCTGATGCGGGTACGAGAGAATTCCGAACAGATCGCTCTGCTCAAGGGAGAGAGCGCCGAACGCAAGGGACTTTGCGCCGCTTCGCGTCCGTGATCGAGAACTGGTATGCGATCATGAGTCGGACCAAGCGCCTCACCACCTTCACTGCGAGCTATGGGCAAGCCGCGGTGATCTTTCCCTATGTGATCGTAGCGCCGGCCTATTTCGCCAAGAGCATCCAGCTCGGCGACATGATGCAGACCGGCTCGGCATTCGGCACCGTACAGGACGCGCTGTCGTTCTTCGTGACAGCTTACCGCACGATCGCAGAGTGGCGCTCTGTGGTCGCCCGCCTCGACGGATTCGAGATGTCGGTCGAGTCCGCAGCCCATCTCGGAGAGCATGAGCTGACCATCGGCTTGACGCAGCCAGTTGGCAGCGATGCAATCGCACTTGAGCAGTTGCTCGTGAAGCTGCCCAACGGCGAACCGCTGGTTGCTGCCGATGCGTTCACGATCCGGCCAACCGAGCGGGTGCTGGTAACCGGCCCGTCCGGCTCCGGGAAGTCAACGCTGTTCCGTGCCGTTGCCGGCATCTGGCCGTTCGGCGCCGGCACAATTGCCATTCCCGAGAAGGCCAGGCTGATGATGCTGCCGCAGCGGCCGTATTTCCCGATCGGCCCGCTCGGCGATGCCGTCGTCTATCCTGCCGAGCGCGGTACGTTCGCGCCTGCACAGCTAAAGGACGCGTTGCTGGCAGTCGGCCTGCCCGACCTTGCCGAGCGGCTCGACGAAGAGGGCCACTGGAACCGGATGCTGTCGCTCGGCGAGCAGCAGCGCCTGGGGCTCGCCCGCGCGCTGCTGCATGCGCCGGACTACCTGTTCCTGGACGAGGCCACTGCCTCGCTCGATGAACCCTCCGAGGCCCGGCTGTACCGACTGCTGGCAGAGAAGCTGCTGCAGGCCACCATCGTCTCGATCGGCCACCGCTCGACGCTCGACGCTTTCCACACCCGCAAGGTGACGATGGTGAAGCACGGCGATATCCACGTGCTCGGCGATAGCGGCGCGCCGGTCGAGACGGAGCCGAGCGCGGCGCGCTGAGACGCGAGCGGGGCGAAGCCTAAGGCGATCGCATCACCTATAGGCGCTTCGTTGTGGCCCATCCTTCGTGACGCCCGCTTATGGCGGGCGTCTCGAAACCATGAAGGCCTGACAGGTTCGCAGCGCTCCAGGCCCCAAAAGCAAAAGGGCGGCAGATTGCCCTGCCGCCCTCGCCAAGTCGTTTCGGGAAGAAACTTACTTCAGGTTGGTCATCGCCGTCAGGTCGAAGGAGAGCTTGGCGATACCGGTGGCGCCGCACCAGTTGGAGCCAACGCCCGACGGATTGATCGGCGTCACGAAGGTGCCGGACGAAGCGGTCAGGTTGCCGCGAGCCGCCCAGTCGCTGGTGAAGGCGTTGCAATCACCCTTGGAGAGGTTGGTGTCGGAGTAGCGCAGGTCCAGCGTAGCCACCTTGTAGGTGAAGCCGATGCCGATGTTCCAGGTGTTGTAGTCGGCGTACTTGATGCCGTTCGGGAACGCCGGGACGCCATAGAAGCTGTCGGAGGTGCCGAGCCACTGACGACCGAACTCACCCGAGACATACATGCCGACGCCGCTCGAACCGAAGATCGTGCCGGGCGCGATGTACTTGCCGGTGACCGAGGCGTAGTTGCCCCAGGCGCCCGAGTTCAGGTAGCTCGGGGTGTAGTATTCGGTGAAGCCGAACGACCAGTTGTCGTTCACCGTGTAGGTGCCCTTGGCGTAGACTTCGAAGAAGCTCAGGTCCTTCTTGATCACGTTGGTGTTGAGCAGGGCCTTCTCAGCGCAGCCAGCGCCCTGGAACACGCCAGCGTTGTCGATGCCGGTACCGCCGAAGTAGCAGGTGCCGCCCGGATACAGGTAACCCCAGATACCGACGTCGAGCGCGAATGCGCCGAAGGTCGGACGGATACCGCCGTAGATGTCGATTTCGCCGGCAGCGCGGTTCGGGAAGGAGATGCTCTCACCGGACACGCCGATATAGAGCTGGAGGTCCTTGGTGACGTTGTAGCGCGGTTCGAAATAGGCCGTGACCGACGGCTTGTGGTTCGACTGGGTGATGCCGCGGAAGACGTAATCGCTCATGATCGCGCCGCCGAAGGCGACATCCCAAGGGTCAAAGGCGGGCGGCGGCGGAGCCTTCACTGCCTTCAAGGGCATGTCTGCCGCGAAAGCCGAGCCCGACACCATTGCCAGCGCCGTTGCCAACAAAGCTACTTTTTTCATTTCGATCCCCATCACCAGTTCTCAGACCCCAGTCGAGTTCCGGAAGCCCCCCGGGGCCACCCGACCTGATTGCCAATTTCGTTACAGCGGCAATCTGGATTGGGGGACGCGAACCGTGAAGCAAAAAACGCGAGCATCTGCCGACTTTTTAGGCGTTCGGGCGATTCTACGAAAGGTTGTCGGCCGGTGTTGCATCTCGATCACATTTTTTGCATTCCAAAGGGCCCGGGAGGGGCCGTGTTAGTACGGAAGTGCCGCGGGGCGTGGTGCCCACGCCACGAATCGGACTGGTCCGAGAAGCGGCGGCTTCCGGACGTGTTACCAACGATGCAAAAAGGCCGCAGCGTCACCGCCGCGGCCTTCCTGTTTGCAGTCGCTCTGGAGGAGGCGGGAGGGGTCTTAGCCCTGCCCTTCGGCCGGCGCCGAGTTCCCGGAAGTTGAAGGCATTGCCCAGCTTGTCTCCGCTGCGGGCTCGGGAGCGGGTGCCGGTGCTTCCATCGGAGCCGGCTTGGCCCTGACGGCGCTCTTCTTAACCGCGCTCTTCTTGGGCGTCGCTTTCTTTGCAGTCTTCTGCGGTGCAGCCTTCTTGGCGGCCTTCTTCGGTGCGGCCTTCTTGGCCGATTTCTTTGCCGATTTCTTCGCAGATTTCTTGGCGGACTTTTTCGCGGTCTTCTTCACCGACTTCTTCTTGCCGGCCTTCTTCGCGGTCTTCTTCTTCGCCGCTACCGCCTTCTTGGCCTTTCTTGGCCTTCTTGCTTTTTTTCTTCGTCGCTTTCGCCATCGTGGTCCTCCTGTTGCCGCCGAACAATGGTCGATCGGGCGCTCTTCAGCCGTCACCACGGGACGAAAGTTCAGCGCGACGAATTCAATGCCGGCCGCGACCCGCCCGTAGCCCAATCGAGAAGCTCAATCGTGTGTACGACCGGAACTGACGTGCCACTGGCAATCTGCACCATACAGCCGATATTGCCCGCGGCAATCATGTCCGGCTTGACGCTCGCGATGTTGGCGACCTTGCGATCGCGCAACCTGCCCGCAAGCTCGGGCTGGAGGATGTTGTAGGTCCCCGCCGAACCGCAACACAAATGGCTCTCCGGGACATCTTTCACCACGAATCCATTCTTGGAAAGCAATTCTTTCGGAAGGTCCGTGATTTTCTGCCCGTGCTGCAACGAACACGCGGAGTGATAGGCGACGACGATGTTGTCCTGTCGCGTGCTCGGTGCGAGGCCGAGACCGGCGACGTATTCGGTGATGTCCTTGGCGAGCGCGGACACCTTTGCCGCATCGGCTGCGAACGCAGCGTCCTCGCGCAGCAGATAGCCGTAGTCCTTGATCACCGTGCCGCAGCCGGAGGCCGTCACCAGGATGGCGTCGAGCCCCTCGCCTGCCGCCTCTGCACTCCACGCCGCGACATTGGCGCGGGCCCGTACCAGCGCATCATCGTCGAGGCCGAGGTGGTGCGTGAGCGCGCCGCAGCATTGCTCGTCCTTGACCAGGACGACCTCGATGCCGTGGCGGGTGAGAAGGCTGATGGCGGCCTGATTGATGCGCGGCGCCAGCACCTGCTGGGCGCAACCCTGGAGCAGCGCGACCCGGCCGCGCTTCTTGCCGAGCGCCGCGAACACGCTGCCCGGAAGGGCGCCGGGCGCCGGCAGCCGGCCAGGAGCCAGCGCCAGCATCGCCTTGATGCGCTGGATCAGTCCGGGCGTGGCTGAGGGCCGCGGCGTCGGCAGGAAGACAGCCAGGGGCCGGGCCAGCCGCGCCAGCCGCATGCTCATGCGAAACCGCTGCGGGTCGGGCAGAACGAAGGCCAGCCCCCGGCGCAGCAGCCGCTCGGCGAGCGGCCGCTGATAGCGCTGCTCGATCCTGACACGGGCCTGGTCGACGAGGTGCATGTAGTTCACGCCGGAGGGGCAGGTCGTCATGCAGGACAGGCACGACAGGCAGCGGTCGACATGCTTGACCACCTCGGCCGTCGGCGCCTGGTCCTTCTCCAGCATCTCCTTGATCAGATAGATGCGGCCGCGCGGGCTATCGAGCTCGTCGCCCAGCAGAACATAGGTCGGGCAGGTCGCGGTGCAGAAGCCGCAATGGACGCAGGCGCGCAGGATCTTGTCGGCTTCCGCGATGTCGGGGTCGGCGAGCTGCGCGAGTGAGAATTCGGTCTTCATGCCGCAGTGCCCCGCGTCAACCGTCCCCGGTTCAAGACGGACTTCGGATCGAAACTGGCGCGGACCCGTTCGCTCAGGGCGGCGATGCCAGGCGCCTGCGGATGGAACACGTCGACGCCGCGCCTGACATCCTCGGCTGCCCGGATCAGCGTGGCATGCCCGCCGACCGCATTGGTACGCTGGCGCACGGCCGGGGCATGCGCATCGCCCTTCGGGGGCAGTGCCGCCCAGATCAGCCCGCCACCCCAGTCGTAGATGACGTCGCCCCCGGTCTCGCGCGCCAATTGCGTCCCGAGCACTGCGCCCGAGGCCGGCGGACAGACGATCCGCCACACCGGCCAGGCGTCGAGCGCGCCGCCAGCCGCGAACGGCAGGACGTCGCGGATCGTGGCCCACAGCGCGGAAGACGCTGCGTCCTCGATCAGGGTTGCGGTCCCGAACGGCGCCAGCAACTCGCGCAGCGAGCCGGCCCGGTGGGCGGCGGAGGCCGTGATCCCCTCGAGCCGCAGCACCGTCAGCGCCTCGCCCTGGCCCGCAATGTCGCCGAGCCCATCGGTCCCGGCGCGGAACGCCGATTTCGGCAGATGCGCGGCGCCGGAGACGTCGAAGGGCGAGCCGAGTGCCGCGGTCATCGCCTTGTTGGCGGCGGCATCATCGAGCCCGCGCAGCAGCAGTGTCCGCTCGGCTTCCGGCTTCGGCATCACCTTCAGCGTGACCTCGGTCACGACAGACAGCGTGCCCCAGGACCCCGCCAGCAGCTTGCAGAGGTCATAGCCGGTGACGTTCTTCACCACCTTGCCGCCGGTCTTGAAGCTGTCGCCAAAGCCGGAGACGGCGTGCGCTCCCAGCAGATGATCCCGCGCCCCGCCCGCCTTGATCCGCCGCGGGCCGGCGAGGCCAGCCGCGATCATGCCGCCGATGGTCCCGAGCGCCGGCGTGCCGAGCAGCGGCGCCGTGTTCATCGGCTCGAAGGCCAATTGCTGGTTCTTGGAATCGATCAGCGACAGCACGTCGGCCACCGGCGCGCCGGCCTGGAGCGTCACGATCAGCTCATTGGGCTCGTAGGCGGTCACCGCGCTCAGCCCGGAGAGATCGAGCACGGCGTTGGTCGCCATCGCGTGCCCAATGCTGCGCTTGCTGCCATGGCCAATGATCTCGAGCGGCTGCTCATTGGCAATCGCCGCGCGCACCACCTCTTCGACGTCTTTGGCGTCTCTGACCTTGAGCGTATCCACGACCGTAGCGGGTAACGAAATTCGGCCGCAAAATCAAATGCGGCGTGGAGCCGGTGGACGGGACCTGCCGCGACGCTTCGATCGCAATCGAAGCGTTCACGACATCGACACTTCGATCACCGGCGAACCAAAACCGGCAGGCCATCGCTAGCTTGCGCCGATCGGGGCGCGCGGTCAGCACCGCGTGCCCGTGAAGCGTTCAGCCGCAGGTCGGTGATCCCGGCCTTCGGAGCCGTTCTGGCGATCTATCTCTCGCCACGGACGACATCGTCATCCCAAGCCCGGCAGCAAGGAGCAAGGACAATGAACCACTATGCAACGCAGAAATCGATCAGCGACGCGGTTGACGGCGGCGGCCTTCTCGTCGTCGCGCAATGGGAGGCGAAGCCCGGCGAGGCCGACAAGGTCGCCGCGATCCTTGCCAGCTTCCTGCCCGAGGCGCAGCGCGAGGACGGCGCCAAGCTGTTCCTGATCTCGCGCGGCAAGGACAACCCGGCCCAGTTCCTGTTCTACGAGCTGTTCCGCAACGAGGCGGCCTTCAAGGCGCACCAGGAGAGCACCCACTTCAAGACCTACATCGCCGGTCAGGCATTGCCATTGCTGGCACGGCGGGAGCGCACGCAATACGCGTTGATGTAGGCCTTCTCAGTCCAAGCACCGCGGCTCAAGCCGCGGTGCTTGGCGCTAGATGATCGCGCGCAGCGGCGATTTGCGCAAAATCCACGCCGACACGGCGAAGCTGCCGGCGGCCGCAAGCAACGTCAATAGCAACACTTTTGCGATCGCCCCCATCGGCAGCGTGTGCAGGAGCAGCGCAAAGCCGATCAGGACCGGCGGATGGATCAGGTAGACGCCGAACGCATTGTCGGAGAGCCATTTCGCGAGCGGCCCCTGCGCGTCGAAATGGCGGCGATAGACGGCCAGCATCAAGAGACCCATGCCGACGCAGACCAGCGCCTCCCACAGGCACTTTCCGGCGCTGACGAGATTAAAGCCGCCGGCATAGAGCGTGGTATCGCCGCCCAAGCCGCCGCCGAACGCGACCAGCGCAGCGAACAGCGGCACCGAGAGCGCCAGCGCAAGCAACCCCCAGCGGATGCAGGAACGCTCAGTAAGCTCCGCCAGCCAATTGCCGCGATAGCCAAAGGCGCCAGCCGTGAACATCAGGATATATTGCGGGAAATCGCCGGGATGGACGTTGAGCACCGAGGCATCGGCATGCACGGGGATGCGAACGGCAAATGTCGCTGCGGCCATGGCAACGATGAAAAGGGCGATCTCTGTCCCGTTGAGCGTGACGTTCCGTTCTCGCCATCCTGACAGACGAACCAGGCCATAGAGAAGCGAGAACAGCAGCAGCACCGCGCAGAACCACATCGGCCCGGTCTCGGACAACCACTCGCCATCGTCCAGATGGGTCAGCCATTGATGGCCGAAACCGCCTTTGCCCCAGGTCCAGGAGAGAAAATACTGCGTGAGCGGGCCGATCACGAACATGTAGAGCAGGGTCGGCACGCCGAGCCTGACCAATCGGTCACGGGAAAATCTCGAAAAGCCCTTTCGATCAAGGGCGGCGGCAGCGAAATAACCGGCGATGAAGAACAGCACAGCCATGAAGAAGGCCTGGAGGAAGCTCTGGTAGATGCCGAGCGCGAGCGCCGTTCCAAAGCCAGTTGCCTGCCGATCCACATAGTACCAATTGCCGAACGGACCGTAGGTGTCGCAGGCGTGCATGCTCAGCACGAGGATGATCATCGACCAGCGGATGTTGTCGATGAACAGGAGCCGCGAGGCCGCCGCCAGCCTGGCCGGCGTTTCGTTCGTGGTACGTATTGCAACGTCCGCCATGTCGCCACCATGCCGGATATCCGGCCCGTCAGAACCGCGGAATGTCGGGGAATGCCAGCTTGCCGGCATGCACATGCATGCGGCCGAGCTCGGCGCAGCGGTGCAGGGTCGGAAACACTTTTCCGGGATTGAGCAGGCCCTGCGCGTCGAAGGCGCATTTCAGCCGCTGCTGCTGGTTGAGATCGATCTCGCTGAACATCTCCGGCATCAGGTCGCGCTTCTCGATGCCGACGCCGTGCTCGCCGGTGAGCACGCCGCCAAACTCGACGCAGGCGCGCAGGATGTCGGCGCCGAAGGCTTCGGCGCGCTCGATCTCGCCGGGCTTGTTGGCATCGTAGAGGATCAGGGGATGCAGATTGCCGTCGCCGGCGTGAAACACATTGGCGCAGCCGAGCTGGTACTTTTCCGAGAGCTCGCGGATGCGGGCCAGCGCCTTCGGCAGCGCGCCGCGCGGAATGGTGCCGTCCATGCAGAGATAGTCGGGCGAGATGCGGCCCACGGCCGGAAACGCAGCTTTTCGGCCGGCCCAGAACAGATTGCGCTCGGCTTCCGAGGTCGAGATCTGGCAGGTGGTCGAACCGCAAGCATTCGCGATCGTTTCGACGCGCGTGATCAGCTCGTCGACCTCGATCTTGGGGCCGTCGAGCTCGATGATGAGGAGCGCCTCGACGTCGAGCGGATAGCCTGCATGGACGAAGGCCTCGGCAGCATGAATCGCCGGCTTGTCCATCATCTCCATGCCGCCCGGAATGATGCCGGCGCCGATGATGCGCGCCACGCATTCGCCGGCCGCCTCGACCTGCGCGAAGCCGACCATCAGCGCGCGCGCCGTCTCCGGCTTCTGCAGGATGCGCACCGTGATCTCGGTGATGACGCCGAGCAGGCCCTCGGAGCCGGTGATGACGCCCATGAGATCATAGCCGGGGTTTTCCGCCGACTTGCCGCCGATGCGCAGGATCTCGCCGCTGATCAGGACAAATTCGCAACCGAGCACGTTGTTGGTGGTCATGCCGTATTTGAGGCAATGCACGCCGCCGGAGTTTTCCGCGACATTGCCGCCGATCGAGCAGGCGATTTGCGAGGACGGATCGGGCGCGTAATAGAAGCCGGCATGCGCGACCGCCTGGCTGATCGCGAGATTGGTGACGCCGGGCTCGGTGACGACGACGCGGTTGTCGAAATCGATCTCGCGGATGCGCTTGAACTTGCCAAGTCCCAGTAGCACGCCGTCTTCCAGCGGCAACGCGCCGCCGGACAACGACGTGCCGGAGCCCCGCGGCACCACCTTGATGCCGTGGGCCGCACAATATTTCAGAACGAGCGAGACCTGTTCGGTCGTATCCGGCAGCACCACGACCATCGGCGGCTGCCGGTAGGCCGTCAGCCCGTCGGATTCATAGGCCCGCATCTCGGCGGCGCTGTCGATCACGCCCTCGCCGGGCACGATGGCGCGCAATGCAGCCACGATCTCCGCGCGGCGCGCGAGCACCGCCTGGTCGCTCGCAGGCATCATGATGGCCATGGCACGTCCTTCCTGGCATATCCTTCCGGCTCGCGGCCGCACAATCAATTTATCACGGCAAATCAACCACGTCCGCGGTGGTTTGGGTAGGCCGTCCGAAAGTCGGATCAATGATCTTCGGCGAGTTCGCTCTGGGACAAGTAGGAAATCATGAAACCTGTCATGGTTTGGTGGCTTGTCCAAGCCGAGCGGGCCATGCCAAAACCGGCAGGTCCGGCGAGATTGCCGACCAGGCAAGACATTGACCAGGCCAGACCCACAAGGGAAGAGACGAAGAGCACCCGATGACAAAACTGACTTTTGGCGCGCTGATGATCCTCACCGTGACTGCCACAGCATCCGCCGCGATGGCGCAGGATGCCGCGGCCGGCAAGACATCGTTCAACAAATGCCTGGCCTGCCACGCGATCGGCGAAGGCGCCAAGAACAAGGTCGGCCCCGAACTCAATGGCCTCGACGGCCGCAAGTCCGGCACCGCGCCGGACTACAACTATTCCGATGCGAACAAGAATTCCGGCATCACCTGGAACGAGGCGCTGTTCAAGGAATACATCAAGGACCCCAAGGCCAAGATCCCCGGCACCAAGATGGCGTTCGCCGGCATCAAGAACGAGACCGAGATCAACAATCTCTGGACCTACGTCTCCCAGTTCGACAAGGACGGAAAGATCAAGCAGTAAGCGTGCGAAAGGCGGCCGCTAATCGGCGGCCGCCTGCACCAGGACGATCTTGCCGATCATCCTCTCGATCTCAGTCTTGACGAGATTCGGCACGGCGGTCTGCACCATGTGGCCGAGATCGGGCAGCACGATCAGCTTGGCGTTCGGCACCAATGCTGCGAACGGGCGGGCGTGGATGTTGGTCGAGACGGTCTTGTCGGGCTCGCCGGCGATGATCGTGACCGGCGCCTTGATCTCGCCGTAGCGCGTGACTTGCGCGGCGACCGACGCCTTCAGCGTCACCAGATCATAGGCATTGGCAATGAACTCGCGCGGGCGCAGCAGCAGCGGCGTCGCGGAGTCCTTCACGAAGCCGTCCGGCATTGTCTGCGGCAGGAAGACGTTGCGCGCACCGGACTCGGCGACGAAATACCCCAGCGGCAGCGTGACGGTATAGGCGAGCAGCGGACCGATCACTGGCATTGCGATGATCTCGTTGTAGCGGCCGACGCCGCCGCGCCAGGGGTGGGTCACCGGCGCGAGCATCACGAGGCCGGCGACGCGGCGGGGATGATCGAGCGCCAGCCGCGCGCCAAGCGCCCCGCTCCAGGAATGCACGACGAAGACCGCGCGATCGATCCCGAGCATCGTCAGCGCTTCGTCGATCATCCGGGCCTGGATCTGTGGCGTCGAATCCTCCCGCCGCGCGCGCGTGCTCCAGCCATGGCCGGGACGGTCGATCAGGATGACGCGATGCTCGCTGGCGAGGAGATCGCCGAGCGGCCGCCGCATCGCTTCGAGGTTCGAGCTCGCGCCGTGCAGCATCACGACTGGCAGACCGGAATCGCACGGGCCGATATCGACGACGTGAAGCGTCGCGCCGTCGACCGCGATCATCCGGCCCTGGGGTGGATAGGCTCGTTGCACAGCAACGATTCCGGCCTGCGTGACCAGCGCCAGCAGCACCAGCGCCGTCACGGCTGACATCACGATCATGGAGCGAATCCGGACAATCCAGGGCACATCGCAGTTACGGGTCTTGCACGCGGCAGTTTCGCGCCGGGAGCCTCAGCGCTTCCGCTCGAAAGGCCGGGGCTGTGGATATGTGCATAATTACAGAACAGAAAAACTCAACAAAATCAATGATCTTTCCCGGCGACGCACAAGCCCGGGCCAGCTTCATGCGGTCGTCATCGCGGCTTCCTTATAATCGCCACGGTCGGTTCGGCCATCTAGACGCGGATGGGCGCCGATCCCTCCTCGCAAGCCCACGGGACGCGGGAAAGACCGGCAAGATTGTCCTGGTTTGAACCGGAGGATTTTTCGATGAGCGTGAGATCGAACGACACTGCAATCGACGAGATCGTCGCGAGCTGCAACGGCGATTTGCGCGGTGCCGTGCGGGCGCTGCTCCTGATCAACGAGCATCTCGAGACGGAGCTTGCAAAGGCTTACGCCGCAGCAGCCGATCAAGGCTTCGCCGAACGCGGCGGCAGCGTCCTGCATTAGGTCGCTATCGAGCTAGTTCGCGCCGTCCTCGGCCTTTTCCTCATCTGGGGTGAGCGCGGGACAGGCACGGATCGTCGAGCGGGCAAGCTTGGCATCGTCCCTGGACTTGTAGGGGCCGTCGCCGAACCAGATGTCGCCGTTGATGACCGGATTGCTGGTCACGATGCTGCATTTGCCGGTGGCGCGATTGCCGACTACCCAGAACATTCCGTCGGCGAGGCTCATCGTCCCCGAGACCAACAGCAACGTACCTGCAAAGGTCAAACGCTTCATGGCTGTGCTCCTGCCATGCAGGTAGGCCTACGGGCGCGCCGATAATAGTCCGCACGGCGCGGCGCGTGTCATCGTGGTTAATCCCACCTGCGCCACACTCGCTCGAGAAATGATCGACCTGTTGGCTAGATGTCGCGGCCTTCGACCTTCTCGGTCAGCGACTTGACCTGGTCGGGGATCTTTTCGAGATGCGGATTGATAGCCAGCGCCTTGCGATAGGCCTCGAGCGCCCGCTTCTCGTCGCCGACGTCCTGCATGATCATGCCGAGCCCTGCGAGCGCGCCGAAATGACGGGGCTCCCGGCTCAGCACCTCGCGGATGTCGGCCAACGAGCGGGCATAGTCGTTCTGCATGTAGTAGAGCGTGGCGCGCCGATTCCAGGCTTCGATGTAATCGGGCCGGAGCTTGATGACCGAATCCAAGAGCTTGATCGCGACGTCGATCTTCTGTGCGTCCACCGCCGCCTTGGCCCGCGCCATCAAAAGTGCCGCGGTATCGCTTGGGGTCTGGAGCCAGATCGCCCAGATCCGCGCCTCGACATGCTTGGCGCTGTCACCGTCGGGGGCGGCCTTCAGAGCCCCGAACAGGAAATCGAGATTCTTGGTGCGGTCGATCTTGGGCAGCTTGGCCGGCGCCTCCGGCAGCTTCTTCTGCTGCTTCGCCGGCGGGGCCGGATCATCCTGCGCCAGAGTCGGCGCGAGGCCGGCGGCTCCCAGAATGAGGGCCAGACACAAACTGCGCGCGAAACGGAATCTCACTGCCATGGCCGAAGTCTAAACGCGTAAAGCCGCCCTTGCATAGCAGGGGCGGCGTCAAAGTCGTGTGAGACCGTGGTCTTTCGGGGCGCGCGAGGCGACCGCGAGGGCAAACTCAACCGCCCAGATCAGCCTTGGCGAGCCTTGAAGCGGCGCTGCACCTTGTTGATCACATAGACGCGGCCCTTGCGACGGACCAGGCGGTTGGCGCGATGGCGACCGCGCAGCGATTTCAGCGAGTTACGGACCTTCATGGCAGAATCCTGAACGTTCGAAAGGCCGTGTTCGGCACTACCGTTTCGGCACGCGCGAATGTGGCAAAATGAGATTTTCCCCGCCGGCGGACGACCGCCCGGGACGGGGCGGTTCTTAAGGCATGGCGGGACCGGATGTCAATGCAAAGGGGGCATTCGGGGCTGATTAACCTCGGGATAGGGCTGAAACGGCCCTTTCAGAGCGGAAATTCGACCATCGCCTCGCCGGTCGCAACCCGCTCCTCGTCCTGGTTCCGGACGACGACGTCGATCAAGACCCAGCGCGATTTGGCGGTAACCTGCTTCGCCTTGATCAGTCCGGAGGGGTAGATCGTGTCGCCCGGGCGGACCGGCTTGACCCATCGGGTCTCGAGCCGGCGATGGATCGCGCCTGCGGGATAGGCCCAGTCGGTGAGCATGCGGGAGATCAGGCCGAAATTGTTCATGCCGTGCATGATTACACCGCCGAACTGGGTCTTGCCGAAACTCCCCGTCATGTAATCGTCGTCGAGATGCAGCGGGTTGTAGTCGAGCGAGGCATCGCAGAACAAACGGATGGAGTCGCGCGAGACGGCGAAGGCCGGCCCTTCTATGAAGTCGCCGGCGTTGAGGCTTTCGAACGTGACGGTCATCGCGGTGCTCCCTTAGGTCGGCCGGATGGTCCAGCCCCGGCCGGAGCAGATCACCTCGCCCTTCTGGTTGAAGAAGACGTTGTCGTGCACCACGAACAGCCGCTCGCGCTTGATGAACTTGTCGAGTGCGCGGGCCTCCAATTTGATGACGTCGCCCGGGCGAGCCGGAATGTTGTAGCTCCAGGACTGCCCGGCATTGACCGTGCCCGGTGAGCGCATCCAGTCGTCCGTGGGCGTGCAGGCGAACATCAGCATGATGTGGATCGAGGGCGGTGCGATCAGCCCGCCATAGCGGCTGGTCCGCGCATAGGCCTCGTCGAAATAGAGCGGATGGGTCTCGCCGACCGACTTGCAGTAGAGCGCGATCGCCTCGCGCGTCAGCGTATAGGGGATGGTCTTGCGCGGCTCGCCTGGAACGATCTCGTCCCACATCTTGCGCGCTTGCGCATCTTTCCAGAAATCGGTTTCGAAGGCTTGCGCCTCTGCCATTTTCGGCCTCCCCTACCCTCTGTTTGTTGCTGGAAACACTAGCGCAGGCATTGCCGCCCACCAATGCCCCTGCCCGCGCGGAACGCTTGCCAAATTTGTTATATGATATAATCAATTTGCAGCACGAGCTGTCGGGAGGAAACCAATGCCGAAACTGAAGCTGCCCAATATCGACGATGTCGTCGCCATCGACATCCATACCCACGCCGAGGAACCCTGCGGCACCCATCCCGACGACGGCTATGACGATTTCCAGGCGCAGATGGCCGACTATTTCAAGTCGCCGCACAAGCATCCGCCGACCGTGCCCGAGACCGCGGCCTACTACCGTTCCAAGAACATCGCCGCCGTGATCTTCCCGGTCGATGCCGAGCGCGAAACCGGCTTCCGCCGCTACAACAATTACGAGATGATCGAGGCCGCCTCCGACCATCTCGACGTCCTCATCCCCTTCGTCTCGATCGACCCGCACAAGGGCAAACTCGGCGCCCGCGAGGCGCGCAAGCTGATCGAAGAATACGGCGTCCGCGGCTTCAAATTCCATCCGACCATGCAGGGCTTCTACGCCAACGACCGCATGGCCTATCCGCTCTATGAAGAAATCAACAATGGCGGCGCGATCGCACTGTTCCATACCGGCCAGACCGGCGTCGGCTCGGGCATGCCCGGCGGCATGGGCATGCGGTTGAAATATTCCAACCCGATGTACATGGATGACGTCGCGGCCGACTTCCCCGACCTCAAGATCATCCTCGCCCATCCCTCCTTCCCCTGGCAGGAAGAGGCGCTGTCGGTCGCGACCCACAAGCCGAACGTCTATATCGACCTGTCGGGCTGGTCGCCGAAATATTTCCCGCCGATCCTGGTGCGCTACATCAACTCCATCCTCCAGGACAAGATGCTGTTCGGCTCGGACTGGCCGGTGATCACGCCGGACCGCTGGCTGTCGGATTTCGCCAAGATCGAGATCCGCGACGAGATCCGGCCGAAGGTGCTGAAGGCCAACGCGCGCAGGATTTTGGGGATCTAGTCGCGTCCTCACGGCGTCCGCTCACGGCCCGAGGGCGGACGTCGGCGCGATCAGTTCACGCTTGCCAGATAGCCGGCCAGAATTGTCCGGCTCTGGTTGAGCGTCTCGATGCGTTCGTCGATCAGGCCGACCTGCTGGGCGAGCACTCTTCGCAGCTCGTTGCACGGCGTGAAAGCTGGATCGTTGTTCCGCACGCAGGGAAGCAACCGCTGGATCGTCTCGAGCGTCATCCCGGCGGAGCCAAGCATTTTGATCCGCCGAACCGCCTCCTCTTCGGCCGGGCCATAGTCGCGATAACCGGAGCCGGTCCGCGGCGGCGCAAGCAACCCTTCGCCCTCGTAATAACGCAGCATCCGGACGCTGACCCCCGTCCTCCGGGAAAGCTCGCCAATTTTCATCTGAAACCTCTTGACCCTGACAGTGCTGTCAGACCCTACAGATGGTGCTCGTCCAAGTGAATGTCACTTGTGAGGGAGCAACGATGAAAGCCTACCATTTGAATGGCCATGCTGGTGCTGGCCGCCTTGTGCGCGTCGATCTCGGCAAACCTGAACCCGCCGACGGAGAAGTTCGCATCCGTGTCGAAGCGGCCAGTCTCAACTACCGCGACCTCCTGATCCTCGACCGGGCGGGCCAAGGCGGGCTCGACGGCCGCGTGCCGCTCTGCGACGGCGCCGGCATCGTTGACGCCATAGGCCACGACGTCACGCAATGGCGGGTGGGCGATCGCGTTGCCGCATCCTACTTTCGCGATTGGGTCTCAGGGCCGTTCAAAGCCAGCTACATTGCATCAGCGCTCGGCAGCAACAATCTGGATGGAATGCTGGCAGAGTATGCTGTGCTGCCGGCAACCGCACTGGTGTCCGTGCCGGCGCACCTCTCATCGGTCGAAGCGGCGACCCTGCCCTGTGCCGGCGTCACGGCCTGGCACGGCCTCATCGCGCGCGGCGGGATGGGCAAAGGCGATACGCTGCTGGTCCAGGGAACGGGCGGCGTCGCGCTGTTCGGACTTCAGTTCGCGGCGGCGCTGGGAGCGCGCGCGATTGTGATCTCCTCCTCGGATCAAAAGCTTGCCCGTGCCAAGGCGCTCGGCGGCTCGATCCTCATCAATTACCGCGACACGCCCGACTGGGATGTCGCCGTGATGAAGGCGACGGATGGCGCAGGCGTCAGTCATATCCTCGAACTCGGCGGTCCCGGCACCTATGACCGATCGCTGCGATCGGTCGCTTCGGGCGGCAAGATCATTCAGATCGGTGTCCTGACAGGCTTCGGCCCGAAGCCGGACCTCGCGCGCCTTCAGTGGGAGAATGCCGACATCATCGGTGTCACTGTCGGGTCGGTCGAACATTTCGCCGCGATGAATCGCTTCCTGGCCGAACATGCGATCCACCCGACCGTCGATCGGGTCTACGGCTTCGACGAGGTACCCGAAGCGTACGCACACCTCCGGACCGGCTCGCATTTCGGCAAGATCGTCATAAAGCTCTAGTTCGCCGCCGGCGCATGGCGCCCCATGCGCGTTTCCTTCTTGGATCGACATCGCGGCGCCTTGTATAGTCCCTAACTCTCGCAACGATCCCGGAGGGCTGGACAATTGAGCCTCAAAGCCGTCGTCTTCGACGCCTACGGAACGCTCTACGACATCCAGTCGGTCGCAGAGATCACCGAGGACGCGTTTCCGGGTTATGGCGAGATCATCACGCAGGTCTGGCGGATCAAGCAGCTCGAATATACCTGGTTGCGCTCGCAGATGCGGCGCTACCAGGATTTCTCTATCGTCACGCGCGACTCGCTGGCCTATACGCTGCGCGTGCTCGGGCTCGCCTATGACAGCGCGGCGTTCGAGCGGGTGATCGAGAAATATCTGCATCTCGATCTCTACCCGGATGCGACGGCAGCGCTTGCCGCGCTGAAGCCGCGCAAACTCGCCATCCTCTCCAACGGCAGCCCGGACATGCTCGATGCGCTGGTGCGCAACACCGGCCTCGATCGCCTGCTCGATGCCACCATCAGCGTCGATGCCAGGAAGATCTTCAAGCCGAGCCCCGAGGCTTACTCGCTGATCGGCGAGGTGCTCGGCACGAAACCGGACGAGGTTCTGTTCGTCTCCTCCAATCCCTGGGACGTGGCGGGCGCAAAGGCGTTCGGGCTGAACGTGGCCTGGATCGAGCGCGTCACGCCCGAGGCGATGGCGCTGGCTTGCGTCGAGAACGAACTCGTGGCACCGCTGACGATGTTCAAGGCGATCCGTACCCAGATGGACGAGCTCGGGTTCGCGCCGGATCATCGTGTCCGTGCGCTGTCGGAGCTGCCCGGGATCGCCGCCCGCCCATGACTTCGAGCTGACTGGAATGAGCCTGGAATCCGTTCGCGCCTTCTTCGCCGAGAAAGCCCCCGACATATCAGTCATCGAATCCACGATCAGCTCGGCGACCGTGACGCTGGCTGCCGAGGCCTATGGCGTCGAGCCCGGCCGGATCGCCAAGACGCTGTCCTTGCGGATCGGCGACCGCGTGATCCTGATCGTCGCGGCCGGCACCTCACGCTTGGACAACAAGAAGCTCAAGGCGGCGTTCGGCGGCAAGCCGAAGATGCTGGGGCTAGAAGAGGTCGCCGAAATCACCGGCCATGAGGTTGGCGGCGTCTGCCCGTTCGGGCTGAAATCGCCGCTGCCGGTCTATTGCGACGTCTCGCTGAAGGCGTTCGATATTGTGGTGCCGGCCGCCGGCTCGACCCACAGCGCCGTGCGCATCGCGCCGGACCGGATGGCCGAGCTCACCGCGGCCGAATGGGTCGACGTCTGCGAGATCAGGCCCTAAGGCGGCCACGGCGTGTACTCGTACACCACGGCGCGCAGATCGAGCGCGTTTGACGTCCGCTTTAGCTCTGACAGCCTGATGCATTTGCCGGTCAGGGAGGCTACCATGGGGACGATGCCCGACGACAAGGTGAAACGACGACTGACCACCGTCCTGTGCGCTGATGTGCACGGCTATTCTCGCCTCATGGAAGCAGACGAGACGGGAACGTTGGAGACGCTCCGCCGCTACCGCACTGCCATTGCGGGATTGGTCGAGCGTCATGACGGCCGCATCGTGAATACCTGGGGCGACGCTGTGATCGCCGAGTTCGCCAGCGTCGTCGAGGCCGTGCAATGTGCGGTCGAGATTCAGCAAGAAATTTCCAATCAGGATTCGGACCCATCTCACGCGCACCCGATGCGGTTTCGCATCGGCATCAACCTCGGAGATGTGATGGTGGATGGTTCCGACATCTATGGCGACGGGGTCAATATCGCGTCGCGGCTGCAAGAACTCGCCGAACCCGGCGGCGTCGTGATCTCGAGTTCCGTCTACGATCAGGTACACAACAAATTATCCGTTGGCTTCGACTGTCTCGGCCAGCGACCAATGAAGAACGTTGCTCCCGTGACCAGCTATCGGGTGACCATGAGGGGACGAACCGATCAGGAACGGAGCTTCCCAGGTGGCGAAAGCCCTGCTCCCCAGCGCGGAGCAGTTGCAGCCTCAAAAAATGGCGATCTCCGGATTCGCGACAGACACGAGCCATCCACTTGGATGGGCTTCGCCTCGGATTGGCTGGCGAAGCTGCCCCGCCCGATCGCAGCGGCCCTCACGGTTTCGGGCTTTCTGATTCTGATCAATGTTTTCACCGGTATGCACAAGATCTGGTTCCATTGGCCGGTCGCAGCATTGCTCTTCGGTGTCCTCTTGAGGACAGCGCTCCGACATCGACCTGAGTCGGACAGCAAGGGGGAGCGCTGAACAAGGCGGTGCGACCGCATCTTCGCCCCTGCCGCTGCGCACTTTTCCGGATCATGCTTCAGTCGTCGTCGTCAGGTCGCGGCAGCGGTGGCGCCGCGTTGTAGCGCGGCGGCGGCATAGTCCTGCCGCGTGGGACCGGCTGCTGCGGCTGGACCTGATTGTTGGACTGGAACACCGCGCGGCAGGCGCTTGAGAGCTGCGGCGTGTTCTGCTGGAGGCAAGCCACGATGCGGTTCTCGTCCGGAATCTGGTCACTGCACAGGCGCCACACATCGGGCGTACAGGCCATCTGCTGTTCCAGGGTGCCGCGGTGTTCTTGCGCGAACGCGGCGCCCTGCGTGACCAAGCCGCCGATCACAAGCGCCACACCCAGCGCAATTTGCTCTGTTCGCATGTCCCGATTCCTTCGCGAGTCCCCTTGATTTGTCTTCAATCAATGAGACGCGGTCAGGTTCTGGCCCAACAAAAAAATGTGAAACCGCGCCAGGAACCTACTCGACCCGGCCGATCTTTTTGACGGCCGCGATCAGCCGCGCGCTGTCGGTCGCCACAAAGTCGGAGAAGGCCGGCGCATCCTGATAGGCGACGAGGCTGCCCGAGGCATCGAAAGTCTTGAGCACATCCGGGCTCGTCATCACCTGACCCATCGCTTCGCGCAGACGACTCGCGATCGGCGCGGGAAGGGAACTCTGAGCAAAAAGCCCGGCCCAAATGTACATCTCGACGTCCTTGTAGCCGAGTTCCTGGAACGTCGGCACGTCAGGAAAGCTCGCGATGCGCCGCGCGCCGCAATTGCCGAGCACGCGCAGCTTGCCGTCGTCGACCTGCGGCTTCAGCGTGCCCGGTGCCGCCGCGATCGCCTGCACCGTGCCGCTGAGCAGCGCTGTGAGCGCGGGGCCTGCGCCCCGGAACGGCACGTGCAGCAATTTGATATCGGCGCTGTTGGCGAACATCTCCATGGCCACGTGCAGCGTGCCGTAGGGCCCGGACGAGCCGTAAGTGATCTGGCCCGGGCGCTTCTTCGCATCCTCGACGAACTCCTGCGCCGTCTTCCAGGGCGCCGAGGCCGGCACAGCGAGCAGCGTGGGATCGGCCAGCACGCGCGCGATCGGCATGAACTGCGACACTTCATAGGCAACGGGACGATCGAACAGCCGGTCGGCCTCGGGCAGCACCGCGAGCGAGGACAACGTCATCAGCAGCGTATAGCCGTCAGCCTCGGCCCGCGCCGCCGCGGCGTTGCCAACCGATCCGCCGGCCCCGCCCGCGCGATTGTCGACGATGACCGCCTTGCCGAGAATCCGCTCCAGCGCCTGCGCCACCGGGCGCGCCGCGAGATCGGCCTGGCCGCCGGCCGGGAACGGCACGATCATTGTGATGTTGCGGACGGGATAGCCTTGCGCGAAGGCCGCGCGCGGGATCATTGTCTGCGTGAGCGGCAAGGCTGCGGCGGCGCGCAGCAGGTCACGGCGGTTCATCGGCGGCTCCCCCAATATGATTTGTTTTTCGTTCGCAGGGCAGAGTAACGGCTCTCGCCGCGTGGGCAAAGCGGCTTGTGAGAGATGCCGTCTCAACAAATTCCCTCATTGCGGGCGCGAAGCAATGACCAGTCTGTTGAGACCGCGTCCCTTCTACAACAACTTCCCGCCCTTCGTCGGCCGCCGTTTGCACGTTCCCGGCAGCTTCGCCGCCAAGAAATCACCGAGCGCCTCGACGCGGGCGGGGCGTGGACCGCCGGGCGGCGTCACCAAATGCACGGCGCCTTCGGCCTGCTTCCAATCCTTCAGGATCACTTCGACGGCGCCAGAGGAGATGGCATCGCCGACGATGAATTCGGGAAGCTCGGCGATGCCGAGGCCGGCGATCAGCGACGGCATCACGGCTTCGCCATTGTTGACGCGAAGCAGGCCGCCGGGGCGCACGCTCGCCTGCTCGCCGGCCGAATTGGTGTAGTGCCAGATATTGGGCGTGGAGAGATAGGCGTAGCTGAAGCATTTGTGCTCGGCGAGATGCATCGGATGCGTCGGCCGGCCGTGCTTCTTGAGGTAGGACGGCGCGGCCACGGTGAAGCGCGGCATGGTGAAAAGCCGCCGCGCGATCAGCGAGGAATCTGGCAGCCGCGCGATCCGTACCGCCATGTCGAAACCTTCCCCGATCAGATCGACGGTCGCATCGCTCAAATGCAGGTCGACCGAAACCTCCGGATAGGTCTCGAAAAACTCCGGCAGCAACGGCGCGACCGCCTTCACCCCGAACGTCATGGGCACGGCGAGCCGCACCAGCCCGCGCGGCGCCACCGATTGCGCCAGCGCCTCGTTCTCGGCCGCCTCGCCATCGGCGAGCAGGCGCGTCGCGCGGTCGGCGAGCTTGTGGCCGGCATCCGTCAGCGCGAGGCGGCGCGAGGTGCGGTTGAACAGCCGGGCGCCGAGCCGCTCCTCGAGCCGTGTGACTGCCTTGGACACCGTGGCCTTGGACATCGCGAGCTCGCTCGCAGCTCCCGCAAACGACCGTAATTCCACGACTTTTGCGAAAATCGCGAGGGCCTCGAAATCAGGGAGTTTGGCCATGGGGTCAATCCGTCGGTTCAATTATCGGAAACAATGTGTTTCGATAGTTTCTATTTCTATACCACAGACGGAGGCTTATCCAAGGGTCATCAGAAATTCAGGACTGGAGAATTCCAATGACCAAGAAGCTCTCGGGCAAGGTTGCCCTCGTCACCGGCGGCTCACGCGGCATCGGCGCGGCATCAGCCCGCGCGCTCGCCGATGAAGGTGCGGATGTCGCCATCAGCTATGTCGCCTCGCCCGAAAAGGCGGAAGCCGTTGTCACCGAATTGAAGGCCAGGGGCGTCAGGGCCCGTGCCTATAAGGCCGACCAGGCTTCGGCCAAGGACGTGACCAAGCTCGTCAACGACGTGGCGAAGGAATTCGGCCATCTCGACATCCTCGTCAACAATGCCGGTGTCGCAAACGGAGGCGCGATCGACGATGCGAACGCCGACACTGCCGCGCTGGAACGGCAGGACCAGGTCAACGTGCACGGCGTAATCGCAGCAATCCGCGCTGCCTCGCAATTGATGGGCGAAGGCGGCCGCATCGTCACCGTCGGCTCGATGCTCGCCGACCGCGCCTCGTTCCCGGGCCTCGCCGACTACGTCGCCACCAAGGCGGCGGTGGTGGGCTACACCAGGGGCGCGGCACGCGACCTCGGCCCGCGCGGCATCACCGTCAACGTAGTGCAGCCCGGCTCGATCAACACCGACATGAACCCCGACGACGACCGCGATTTCGCGGAAGCGCAGCGCAAGCAACATGCGCTCCAGCGCTTTGGCCGTCCCGAGGAAGTCGCCGCCGGCGTCGTCTTCCTGGCAAGCCCGGAAGCCTCCTTCGTCACCGGCACCGTGCTCAATGTCGACGGTGGTTTCGGCGCCTGATCAAGGCGCCACCACTGTCCAACCCAAGGAATTACGCAGATGATCGAACTCAGACCTTTCAACAAGCTCGGCAGCGCCGATCACGGCTGGCTCAAGGCCAAGCATCATTTCTCCTTCGCCAGCCATTACGACCCGAACAACATGGGTCACGGTGCCCTGCGGGTGTGGAACGACGACGAGATCGCGCCGAACACCGGGTTTCCCGCCCATCCCCACGCCAACATGGAAATCATCACCTATGTACGTGAGGGTGCGATCACCCATCAGGACAGCCTCGGCAACGAGGGGCGCACTGAAGCGGGCGACGTGCAGGTGATGAGCGCGGGAAGCGGCATCCGCCACTCCGAGTACAATCTCGAGCCGACCAAGACCCGGATCTTCCAGATCTGGATCGAGCCGACGCTGCGCGGCGGCCAGCCAACCTGGGGCTCAAAACCGTTCCCGAAGGCGGACCGCTCCGGCAAGCTCGTCACCATTGCGAGCGGTTTCGATGATGACACGGACGCGCTGCCGATCCGTGCCGATGCGCGGGTGCTGGCGACGACGCTGAAGGCCGGCGAGAGCGCGGAGTACGAGCCGCAGAAGTCGCGGAACCTCTATCTGGTGCCGGCGGCAGGTGCCGTCGAGATCAACGGCGTCCGCGTCAACGCCCGCGACGGCGCCGCGATCCGCGACGAGGCCACGCTCAAGATCACGGCTCTGGAGGATTCCGAGCTCGTGCTCGTCGACGCGGCCTAACGATCCAAGCAACCAAACAACCAGCATCTCACTCGATCCCAACGGAGACCACCATGACCAAAGTTCTCGTCCTCTATTATTCCGCCTATGGCCACATCGAAGCGATGGCCAATGCCGTCGCTGAAGGCGCGCGCGAAGCCGGCGTCACCGTCGACATCAAGCGCGTGCCCGAGCTGGTGCCGGCCGAGGTTGCGAAAGCCTCGTATTACAAGGTCGACCAGGCAGCCCCTGTCGCCAAGATCGAGGAGCTCGTGAACTACGACGCAATCATCGTCGGCACCGGCACCCGCTTCGGCCGCATGGCCTCGCAGATGGCCAACTTCCTCGACCAGGCCGGCGGGCTCTGGGCCAAGGGCGCCCTGCACGGCAAGGTCGGTGGCGCTTTCACCGCGACCGCGACCCAACACGGCGGCCAGGAGACGACGCTGTTCTCGATCATCACCAACCTGCTGCATTTCGGCATGGTGATCGTCGGCATGAACTACGGCTTTGCCGGCCAGATGAAGCTCGATGAAGTGACCGGCGGCGCGCCCTACGGAGCGACCACCATCACCGGCGGCGACGGCAGCCGCCAGCCCAGCGCCAACGAGCTCGCCGGTGCGCGCTATCAAGGACGCGTGATCGCGGAGACCGCCAAGAAACTGCACGGCTAGGCTTCATGGCTAACGTTCACCATTAAGCACCGCAAACGACTGCATGGCTGATGCGATTAGGACGGCATTCTCGTTCGGGAATGCCGCCCTATCTGCCGTTGCAGGAGCAACGCGTATGGCTTTCGAAATTCTCTTGATGGCGCAGATGATCCGCCGGCCGGTCCAGGCGGTGACGCGCCGCTGGTACTGCCGCAGCCTGTTCCGCGCCTCGCGCGGCCGGTTTCGCTGCGCCGGGTGTGCAGGATCGTGACGCGTTAGGCCTGCGTGATGTCCGCGTGCGGCGGGATGCTGACCGCCGGCGAAGGGGCTGGCGCAGTTGAAAGCCACCAGCCGTCGCCGGCGAACCAGCACGTCTCGTCCGGCGCGTCCCCTCGCCGCAACGACTGCACGCTCTCCCAGCCTTTGGCGAACGCCTCGGCCAATCGCCGGCCGGCATCCGCATCCTGAAGTCCGGCGCAGCCGATGAACTGGGCCCGCCCTAGGAATTTGGCCGGCCAGGTCGCGCCCTGCTCCGGGCGCGTAATCATCAACATGCCGCCGAGCACGCCCTCCGGCGCCAGCGGAAACACCAGCCGGCCGCCGGGCCGCAGTGCATCGAGCCATTCCGTCGCCGGCTGCGCCGCGCCGGCACAGACGTAAATAACGTCGACGCTCGGCAGATCGGACGCAACGCCCGAGCGCTCGCGCAGCTCGACCGTGGCGATGTCTTTCAAATTCTCGCGCGCAAGCGCCGCCAGGCGTTCGTCGATCTCATAGGCATAGACGCGGCCATTGGGACCAACGAGTTCGGCCAGGATGGCGGTGTAGTAGCCGGTGCCCGCGCCGATCTGGAGCACGGTCTCGCCTTCCCTGATGCCACAGCCGCTGAGCCAATAAGCGTGCGCGCCAGGCATGCCGATGTTGAGGCCACGCGCGGGATCCAGCGCCAGCAGCGCATTCTGATAGAGAAAGGCGGGATCGTCATCGGGCGTCACGACATAGGGATGGCCGCCGAACGAGATCGACCACGGCCCGGGGCCAGCGAAGGGTTCGCGCCTGACGTTGCGAAAAGCCTGCTCGATACGAGGGTCCGCGGCCTTGGCCGCAGCGCAGATCAACTGCGCATAGAACGCCCGATATTTATTCGAACGATCGTCCATGTCGCCTCCGGGTTGCGGATACGACGATAGCACAACGATTGCGATACGCGAGTGACCGCTGCAACCACGATCACCGCGCGCGTCAGCGTGCCGCTTTGCCCATCGCCCGCGCCGCGAACGCAGCGAGCTTTGGATGGCGGCGCAAGCCTTGCGCGGCATGGTCGCGCAACACATAAGGCAGCCCGCGCCAGGACAGCGCGATGCTGACATCGGTCAGCGGGACCGGCTCGGCGCCGAAGCGGCGCTTGTAGTCGTGATTGCCGATGCTGAGATCGAAGCGCCGTACGCCCTGCGCATGCAGTGCCGCCATGGTGCGCTCGGTCACGAGCAGCCCCGGCGAGCAGTTCGCCCACGACTTGCCGGCATGGCCGATGCGCAACAGGAAATAGGTCGCGCCGTATCTGACGCCGAGCGTAGTGGCGACGACGCCCTCGTCGCAGACGAGCGCCGAGACCACGGCATAGCCTTCGGCGACACCTTGGCGGGCCACCTCGCGGTAGAAGCCGGCGTGGGAGTCGTCGTTGAGGACGAAGCGCGAGCCAAGCTGCTGCATGCGCGCCTGCTGCTGGATGTCCATCACGTCGAGAAGCTCGCGCGCGCGAACAACGTCCGTCGCGATCTCGAACCGTGCGCCGGCATGGCGGCTGAACACGCGCCAGCAGCGCGGCATCTGCATGCGCTTGATCGACGCCTGATAGCTCGCATAGTCGTCGCCGGTCAGTACGAGATTGCCGTTGAGCGAGCAGGATCCGAGCCGGCCGAGCGCCACCAGCGGGTTCGGCTTGCCGCCGATATAGGCAGGCATCTTCTTCAGGCGCAGCACGTCGAAACGATCGGGCAAGGCGCGCAGGGCGTCGACCAGCGCGGCGCTGGTCGCGCGCACGTCGGCCGCGTCCATGGTGGCGTCGCAGGCGAGGATCGGCGCGTTGTTGTCGGAGACGCCGAGATCGGCAAACTCGACGACGCGGATGCCGCGCCTGGTGTGGCTGATCATCGGCACCACCGCGATCTCCTTGCCGGTCGTGGCATCGGAGATCACGGCGATCAGCGGCGCGACGCCATGAAACGCCTCGTACCAGGCACCAAGCCAGTAACCATGCTGGAACGCGGTGCAATGGCCCGCGTTCAGGCGCAACGCAGCCCGTCGCCAGTCACGCACGAAATCGACTGAGATTCCCGACGCGCTGGAGGACACCCGATCGTCTAGTTGCTCGAGGCTGAGAAACGCCATTCGCGGGGCATACAGTTACTGAACATTTCCAGATAGATTATGTTTTGTCGCAGACCACAAGCTACGTCGCTGCTTATCGTTAAGCCGATACCGTTGCCGCGCGCGCAATGGTTCTCATGTCCCGATATGGAACGCGCGGCTGCGACAAGCTGTCAGCGATCGGGTTCAATTTGCTCGACGCATTGGAACCGGGCCAGAAAATGCAGCCCGGCCACGGCAAGCGCGAACATGAACCAGACTGGATTCTGCCGTTCCAGCAAGAATGTTTCGGTAGTCCCGAAATACAGGCCGAACAGCCAGACGGTCAGAAACAGCTTGCCCAGTGCGTTGCTGCGGTTGTGAGCCTGTGTCACCTGGAAATTGCGGAGCGGTGCGAGCACGAAGATGAGGATGACGAGCAGCAGGCCCGGCAGGCCGATGGTGATGGCGAGGTCGAGATAGCTGTTGTGGCTATGCGCCGCGCTCACCGCCCATTCGGAACCCTCGGCGGTCTGGCGCTCGGTCACGCCGTCCCAGAACGCCGCATAGCCATGTCCGATGATCGGCTTTTCGGCGACGGCTGCGAGCGCGAACTCCCAGATTTCGGAGCGGCCGGTGAAGGTGGGATCGACCGGAAGCAGTCGCGTGATGGACGACAGGGCGGGGCTTGCAACACTGCCGACCGTCAGCAGGTTCATCACGATCAGCGGCACGAAGCAGATGATCCGCTTCAGCCACAGGCTCTGCGTGACATAGACCAGCGACGCCAGCGCGTAGATGGCCAGACACAGCACCGACGACGTCTTGCCGCCCGTGAAGATCAGGAAGATGCCGGCAAGCACGGCGATCGCGGGCCCCATCACGAAGGAGCCTACGGCACAGAGGTAGATGCCGAGATAGACCAGAATGGTCATCACGGGAGAGGCGACGTTCTTGTGGCCGAAGCTGCCGCGCCAGTCGCCGGCAAGCATCGGCTCGGTGATATCGAGCGCGGTGTGAATCGAATATTGCGGGGCAAGGAAGACACCGAGATAGCACAGCACCAGCAGCACGAGCGCGGCAACGCCAAGGCACAGATTGAAGCTTCGCTGCGTCGGCGGCAGCAGCGGCAGCAGGATGGCAAGCGTGGTCGCACTGGCCGCGAGCACGAACCGCTGGATCGAGACCTCGCGGCTCTCGGAGAGCACAACATTGATCAGCATCCAGCCGATGAGGCAGAGATGCAGCGGCGTCACCAGGCTTCTGAGCGAGGGCGCGTCGGAGGCGACCGCGAACAGCACCGCGACCGCCGCGAGCAATCCGAACGAAATATAGGTCGTCGCCAATCGTCCACTGACGACCGTGGCGACATCCGGATTGCGCAGGTCCGGGAAGGGATCGAGTGTGATCATGACCAGCAGCAACGCCGCCACCGCGACCAGGCAGCGCGCCACCTGGACGACGTTCAGCCCCGCAAGCCCATCGCGGAGCGCATGGCCGAACGATCGGGCCTCGACGTCAGTCATGTCTACGGCGCTGCGATCCATGCCTCAAGGCCGATATGGGAGGATGGGGACCTTTCGGGTCTAACCCATCCCCGTTAACCATCCGTCAACCGGCATGCGGGAGGCGGCAGGCACCTTCTGCTGCCGCGCCACGCTGCGCGCGATCTCGTAATATTGCAGCGCCCGCTGCTTCCAATGTGAGATTGTCCAGCACGTAGCCGCGCGGATCGAATTGGCCCGCGGCGCAGCCGGCCCAGAAATCCTCCCAGCGTTCCTCGAAGGCCGCGCGGTCAACGAACTTGCTGCCGCAGCGGTCGTCCCAATAGGGCACCGACGACACCGGCTCGAACCGGACCCGGTGCGGAAAATAGTCCGGATCCGGCCAGGGGCCGCCGGGATCCCAGGCGAACACCGGCACACCGCAGGACAGAGCCTGCTGATAAGCGATGCCCTGGCTCTCGTTCTGGCACAGGAAGATCATCGCGCGCGAGCGCGCCAGCGACGCCTGATAATCCTCCTCCTTGTAGCTGCCGTAACGCAACTCGGTGAACGAGCGGCCTTCCTTGATCAGCCGCGCGCGAACGGGCTCGACCATCTCCGGCACGTATCGGTCGCGATCCCAACTGACCTTGTCGTAGAGCAGGACGTCGACGGTCTTGTCGCGCGGGCGCGACGGCGCCCAGAGATCGGTGTCGATGCCAACCGGCCAGGCTTCCGTGTCGGGCCAATATGGCCGATACATGTCGGCGTACCACGGACCCGGCACCACGACCTTCTTCACCGGCAGGCGCTTGAACAGGTCGGGATCGTCAAGCGGATGATTGTGGGCGGCGACCCCGAGCAGGATCGGATTCTTCCACGCGAACTTGTCGAGCAGGAAGGTGCGGCCGATGATGCAGGCGACTTCCTCGGGACGCTGCGCGATGTAGCGGTAGTCGTTGACGCGGTAGCGGATCCCGAGCCGGTCGAGCCCTGCACAGAGATTGAGGAACACGCGCAGCTGTCCACTCATGCGCGGTTCGCCGAACAGCATACGGCGCGCCATGCGCCGCAGATGCCGGTCGCCGGGAAACCAGCGATCGTCCTTGTCCTCGTAGAACAGGTTGAGGATCATGTCGTCGGGATCGTAGTCGAATGTCTTTGCGGGCACTGGATCCATCCGCGGCAATCAGGCCTGCATTCTCTCATGAGACCGGCTGTCGTACCTCACGAAAGCTGCGACAGACTTAACGTCACAGGTTTAACGCTAATCTACGAAACCGACGACGCGACGGCCTTCGCAACAACGATTTGATCGTTATGTGGATATCATCCACGGCAGCCAGGACTGCGGTCGCCGACTTCGGGAAGCAGCCTGGTTAACAGATCCTTAAAGACGACGAGCCATCGCTTGACCCTAGCCGACGCCACGCTCGATGCACCGACCGCCGCGCCCGCGGCGACGGATGCGCGCGCGACGTCGCCGGCGGTTTCCGTTGTCATCCCGGCGAAAAATGCCGCGGCCTATATCGTCGAGACCATCGACAGTGCGCTGGGGCAAGCCGACGTCACCGAGATGATCGTCGTGGACGACGGCTCGACCGACGACACCATTGCGATCGTCCGCGCCATCCGCGATCCACGGCTGCACCTGGTGATCAACGACGCCAGCGGCGTGTCGGCTGCACGAAACCTCGGCGCGCGAGACGCGCGCGGGGACTGGCTGATGTTCCTCGATGCCGACGACCGGCTGCGCCCCGACGCGGTGGCGACGCTGCTGGCGACGGCGAAGACCTCGGCGCGCGCGGTTCTGGTCTATGGCGACTACAACACAATCGACAGCGCGGGACGGCCGATCGGCCGCCGCGGTCTGCTGAAAGGGCGCCGCAAGCCGTCCGGCAACGTGCTGGAGCGCCTCGCCCGCGGCAATTTCATCGTCAATGGCGGCATCATGCTCGTCCGCGCCGATGCTTTCCGTTCGACCGGCGGCTTCGATGTCTCGCTCCGCTATTGCGAGGACTGGCACTGCTGGTGCCGCGTTGCCGCGCTCGGCGAGTTCGCCTACGTGCCAAAGCCCCTGCTCGACTACCGCCTGCACACGGCCAACACCATGAACGCCGCCGTGCGGACGCCGCAGGATTTCTTCCCCGCGGTCGCACGCGTGTTCGACGATGAATTGATCCTCTCCAAGCTGCCGGCCGGCGCGGCGCCCCGGCTACGGCAAGCTGCAGAAATCCATCTCGTGACCTATTCGGCGACACAGGCGGTCCGCTTCGGACGGTATCGAGAGGCGGTTGCCTATCTCGGCATGGTCGGGCGGCGGTCGCTGAAGGCGATGCCGCGATCCGCGATCAAGATCGCCCTGGCCTATTTTGGAATTCTAGCGGCCCGGCGCAAACACGTCAGGAGAGGTTCTTCGAGGCCTTATAGGGCTTCGGGTCGAAACCGAAAGCCGCGAGCGCAGAACCGACGGCGACGAGTACGGGGTGCACCGCGACGATGGCCTTCGATGATGTCAGCAGGCCAGCCGCGCGAACCAGCGACAATGGCACCCGGCCGAGCATCTGCGCGAACACCCGCGCCCGCGCCCCCGCGCCCTGCGCGGCCTTGGTCTGCACACGATAGTTGATCGCACCGATGCGCAGGCCGCGCTTGGCGATCCAGCCGGGGCTGGTGCGGTTTTGCGGCACGGTCTCGGTGATGACGGCCTCTGCGGTCCAGTGGAACGTCATGCCGGCATGGCGGCAGCGCACGAAGAAATCGCAATCGCCGCCGCCGAGAAAATTGAAACGCAGATCGAAGGCCGGACTGCCGAGCCGGTCGAACGCCGTGCGCATGATCAGGCAATTGCCGCAGCCATAGATCAGCGGCACCGCACCGGTGTAGTCGTAGGCGGGACAGAAGGCGGGATGGCGCGCGAGCCAGGGCTGGCTGTCGTCGTCGAACATCGGCAGCACCGGCCCGCCGACCACGTCGGCACCCGTCGCCTCCGCGGTGCGAACCATCAGTTCGAGCCAGTCGGGCGAGGCGATCTCGTCGTCGTCGATCATCAGGAAGCGCGTTGCGGCGGGAAACAGCGCCTGCGCCGTTTCGAACGCGGCGTTGATCGCCTGGCAATTGCCCTGCCGCTTCTCGACCAGGCAGATACCCTGGAGCTTGCCGGTGGCGAGAAATTCCGCGGCAACCGGCGCGCTCTCACGCTTAGCGGCGTCATTCTCGACCATCACCACCGCGAAGGAACGCGGGGTACGCTGGTTGACCAGCGACTCCAGCGTCAAACGCAGATGCTGCGGACGTCGGAAGCAGGGAATGCAGACGACGATGCCGACCGAGAGGTCGATGACGCGCGAGCTCGCGGCGATCTCCCGGTTGGGGTCGCGCACGGCATCCGAGATCCGGCTGGCGGACAGGTCTGTCGGGATCAGCGTCATGGCGATCTAGATGCCTGAGAGATGTTGAAAAAGCCCTGCGCCGATTGCATGCATCGGCGCCGTCTCGCGACGGCACAGTTCGGCGGGACAGATGCGTCCCGAAATGCGGCGTACGAAAGCGCACCCAGCCGTCGATCTCCCGACAATGCAGACGTCCCATCATGCGCTTAACTTCTTTTGCGTGTTTGCGCGGTGAATTTCTTCACGTGTGATACTGCAATTTGCAGTCCAAGCGCAGCCGGCAGCGCGATGCAGACAATGCCGTAGTTAACGCATGGGCGCATTAACCCGGCCGTAAGCACCGCGACCGGTGACACCACGCGGCATCAGATTTGCTCTTCGGGCATGTGAGATTTTTCCTGTAAATTTGAGTTGAACAAGCGCGGTCAAAAAAAATGAACAAGTCAACCACGATCGATTTCGCGA
Source organism: uncultured Alphaproteobacteria bacterium (assembly GCA_963819355.1). Taxonomy (GTDB): domain Bacteria; phylum Pseudomonadota; class Alphaproteobacteria; order Rhizobiales; family Xanthobacteraceae; genus Bradyrhizobium. The sequence continues at coordinate 238,968 of CAWFVZ010000040.1, forward strand.
CAGCCACCGAGACTCAAGCCCCCGCACAGACCCAGGCGCTGCTCGACCTGGTTGCCGGCGAAGCCCGCGACAGCCTGCTGGGCGTTCACGAGGTGCTGCGCCGCGAGTTGCCGCAAGGCCGGCTTGCGATCTACGAGGCCGGCGGCGGCTCCAGCAGCTTCTTGCCGGTAGATGTACTCAGCCGCGGCCATGTCACCGTCGTCGACATCGACGAGGATCAGGTTCGCAACAACACCTACGCGGACGAGGCGATCCTCGGCGACGTCCAGACCTATCGCTTCGGCCCCGACACTTTCGACGTCGTGATCTGCTACAACGTGATCGAGCACCTGCCCGACGTTGAGGCCGCGCTTTTGAACTTCCGCGATGCGCTCAAGCGCGGCGGGATGATCCTGATCGGCGCGCCCAATCCGCGCTCGCTGTCCGGCGTCGTCACCAAGTACTCGCCGCACTGGTTCCATGTCTGGTTCTATCGCAATATCCGGGGCATCAAGACCGCCGGCCTGCCCGGCGAGGCTCCGTTCCCGACCTTCTTCCATCCGCTGGTGACGTTGTCGAAGCTCGAGGCGTTTGCGGCCGCCAACGGTCTCGAAACGATCTACCGCCGCGAGGTCGAGAGCCCGCGCTATCCCGAGATGCGCCAGCGCAAGCCGATGTTCGCCGCGCTCGTCGACGCCGGAGCCACAATCTTGAACGCCGTACTTCCGCGCGGAACCGATATCCGCCGCGGCGACTATCACGTCATCCTGCGGAAGCGCTAACAGCCATGCGTGCGCTGCACGGTCGGGAAGCTGCGATACCGGGCGCCCGCGTGCCGGACGGCACGCATGGTAACGAACCGTTAATCACTGAGGGACCGGCGCATCGGAAGCGTCACGACGACGCGGCAAACAGCGGCGTGCGCTTAAACGCTTTGTTTGCCATTTCGGTGAATAGTCCCTCAATGAGTATGGTTAATTTTCCCTGTTGCGTTGATTGGGCACTTATATCCCGGGTGCATGGCGTAGAGCGAAGAGTAACCCCTCAGCCTACGGCAGTTGGAATGGAAGCTGGGGATTATGCTTGACTATGACCAGCCGATAGATCGGGCCAGAAATCCGACCAGGTCGGAGGCCCCCCAGCGGAGGTCCGGGGCCAGCTTCAACGTGCTGGAGCTCGTCGACCTGCTCTGGCGGCGCAAGATTGCGATTGCCTCGGCTGCCCTGATCGGTGCGTGCCTGGCCGTCACCGCCGGCAAGAGCCTGACCCCCCGCTACACCGCGACTGCCCAGCTTTATGTCGACCCGCGCGAGCTCCAGCTCGTCGATCGCGAGCTCACGCCCCGCGCGCAGGACGTCTCCGGCATGTCCATGGTGGTCGAAAGCCAGGCACGCCTGATCACCTCCAACAGCGTGCTGTTGCAGCTGATCCAGCGGGCCAATCTCGACAAGGATCCGGAATTCGGTGGCGGCGGCGATGGCAAGAGCCTGATGTCGTCGCTGCTGGGCCTGATCGGTCTCCAGCCGCCCGCGCCTTCTGCCGCGGAGATCAGGGACGTGCAGCTCGCGGCGCTCGAAGCGCTGAACAAGCACATCACGATCCGCAAGACCGAGAAGAGCTTTATCGTCGACATCGAGGTCTGGTCGACCGATCCGGCGAAGGCGGCGATGCTGGCCAACACGCTGACCAACACCTTTCTCACGGACTCGCGCAACTCGCAGGCGCTGGCCGCGCGACGCGCCACCGGCGAATTGTCCGGCCGACTGAAGGAGCTGCGCGAGCGGCTGCGTAACGCCGAAACCGCGCTTGCCACCTACAAGGCTCAGAACAATTTTGTCGGCACCCAGGACTCGCTGATCAGTGATCAGCAGCTCTCCTCCAGCAACCAGCGGCTTTCCGCGGCGCGCGCGGCGACGATGGACGCGCAGGCCCGTTTGGACCAGATCGAGGCGAACAAGCGGACCGCCGCGGACGCAGGCGCGATCCCCGAAGCCCTGCAATCCCCGACGATAGCAAACCTGCGCGCACAATATGCCGACGCCCGCAAGAAATATGCGGAGCAGACCGCCGAGCTCGGACCGCGCCATCCGGCGCTGCGCCAGACCGAGAAGCAGGTCGAGGATCTCAAGCGAACCATCGCCGAGGAAATCGACCGCTTCGCACAGTCCGCCAAGAACGATTTGACGCGCGCCCGCGACTACGAGGCCTCGCTCAACCGGGCGCTGGAGGCGCAGAAGCGACAGAGCCTCCAGCTCAGCCAGGCCGCCGTGCGCCTGCGCGAGCTCGAGCGCGAGGCCGATGCCAGCCGCGACGTCTATCAATCCTTCCTCAAACGCTCGCGCGAAACCGAGGAGCAGGAGACGCTCAACACCTCGGCGGCACGTGTCATCGGCGAAGCGACCGTGCCGCAGCGGCGTTCGTTCCCGCCGGCGATGAGCCTGTTTGCCATGATCGGCTTCGTCTTCGGCGGGCTTGCCGCCGCCTGCTGGTTCGTCGCAGCCGAACATCTATTCGTCGGCGCGACCGCCCCCGAACCAAGCCGTCGCGGCCGTGCGCCTGCGCCGGACGTTTCGAGGACACAGCCGGAAGCCGCGGCGCCTCCGCCGCCGCTTGCGCTGGTCGAAAAGCCGCTGATCGCCCGTCTCCAGGAGGCCGACATCATTCGCACGCTTGGCGCCATTCTCGCCATCGGCGGCGGCGTCGATCTCACCCGACTGGGCTGGCCGACGCTTCGTACCGGATTTCCGCTGACCACACTGCTGAACGCCTTGCGCGACATGCGCGCCGCGGTGGGGCGACGCGCCGGCGGCAAGGCGATGCCGGTGATCGCACTGGTCGGCGCCGGCGAAACGGTCGGGCGCAGCGTGACCGCGCTGAATTTCGCGCTCGCGGCCGCGCGCGACGGCGGGCGCGTGCTGATGATCGACGCCGACCACCAGGCGCACACGCTCTCGAACAAGGTCAACCGCCCCGGCAAGAGCGAGCCGGGCAAGCTCGGCTGGCTCTCGGTCGGCAGCAAAGCCGCGCGCGAGATCAAGACGGTCAACGGCATTTCCGTGCTGCCGGCAGCCGAAACCGATGCCGGCAAGGCCGCTGACGCCATCCGCAAGGCGATCGCGCAGGCGCGCTCGGCCGGTAGCTATGATCTCATCATCCTCGACGGCCCCGCGATGCCGTTGTCAGCCGCCGGCCGCAAGTTGCTCGATAGCGCCGACGCGCTGGTGGCGGTACTGCCGACCAGCCTCGACATCAACGACAGCATGGAAGAGATCCTGGTCGCGCTCGGCGGCGCCGAGCGCATGCTCGTCGGCGTCGTGCTCGACGAGCTCACCCCCGCAACCCAAACGCGCCAGCGAGGCAAACAATATGCTTGAGCGCCGCGTCAATCCTGAAGGACGGGCCGCAACCGCCGACGTGCCACGGATCACCGTCGGCGGCCTTCGCATGGCGGCGCTCGACTTGGAGGCGACCGCCGACTTCATGATCGAGGCGACCGATCCGCGTCATCGCATCGGCCGCCCGCTATACCTGACCTCGGCCAATGGCGAGGTGCTGGCGCGCTGCTCGACCGAGCCGCAGACCGAGCGCCTGTTCCGTGCCGCCGATCTGATCAATGCCGACGGCCAGCCGCTGGTGGCGGCGTCCAAGCTGCAATCCTGGTTTCCGCTGCCGGAGCGGGTTGCGACCACGGACCTGTTCCATGTCGTCGCGCGCAAGGCGGAAGTCGCCGGCCGCAGCTTCTACATGCTCGGCGCCAGCGAGGACGAGAACGCCGCTGCGGTCAAGAAAGTCCAGAACCTGTATCCGAAGCTCAAGATCGTCGGATACAGCCATGGCTATCTCCGTGGCGACGCGCTGCGCGCCAAGGTCGAGGAGATCAACGCCCTCGCGCCGGATTGTCTGTGGGTCGCGCTCGGCGTGCCCTCCGAACAGGCCTTCGTCGAGGAATTCACCCCGCTCCTGACCAATGTCGGCGTCATCAAGACTTCGGGCGGCCTGTTTAACTTCCTTTCGGGCAGCCGGTCCCGCGCGCCGCAATGGTTGCAGAAGATCGGGCTCGAATGGGCCTGGCGCACCTGGCTCGAGCCGCGCCGCCTGCTCTGGCGCTATTTGACCACGAACCCCCGCGCGATCTATCTTCTCTTCAGCCGTAACCGGCCCTTCAATCGCTGAGAAGAGTGGAAGAACGACATGACCGACCGGCCGACTATCCTCGTCACAGGGGGCGCGGGCTATATTGGCTCGCACGCCTGCCGCGCCCTGGCCGCTGACGGCTATCGGCCCGTCGTTTATGACAATCTCTCGACAGGTCATCGCAATTTCGTGTCCGGGGAGCTAGTGACGGGCGATCTGCTCGATGGCGCGGCGCTGGCGCGCGCTTTTGCCGACCACGAAGTTACGGCCGTGATGCATTTCGCGGCAGCAAGCCTCGTCGGCGAGTCCATGACCGACCCGCAGAAGTACTACATCAACAATGTGCAGGGCACGTTGTCGCTGTTGCAGGCGATGCGCAACGCCGGCTGCCATCGCATCGTGTTCTCCTCGACCGGCGCCGTCTATGGCAACGCCGATTCCAAGGAACTGCCCGAAGATTTTCCGTGTGCCCCGATCAACCCCTACGGCGCATCGAAATGGATGATCGAGCGCATGCTCGCCGATTACCGCGCAGCTTACGGCTTCGGCGCGTTCTGCCTGCGCTATTTCAATGCCAGCGGCGCCGACCCGGCCGGCGGCATCGGCGAATTGCGTGACAACGAGACGCATCTTATTCCGCGCGCCATGATGGCGTTGCAGGGCCATGTCGACTTCGCCGTATTCGGCGACGATTACGACACGCCCGACGGCACCGCGATCCGCGACTATATCCACGTCACCGACCTCGCCGCAGCGCATGTCGCGGCGTTGAAGCTGCTGGAAGCGGGACATGCCGGCGGCAGCTTCAATCTCGGCACCGGCTCCGGCTTTTCGGTGCGCGAGATCCTGAACGCCATCAGGCAGCAGACCGGGCGCGAGGTGCCGCACACCGTCAAGCCACGCCGTGCCGGCGATCCCACCTATCTGGTCGCCGACCCCTCCGCCGCGCGAAAAGTGCTGAACTTCGTGCCGCGCCATTCCGACCTACCGACCGTGATCCGGACCGCCTGGGCCTGGCACCAGACGGCGCATCCATTCAAATCGCGCTAAGCGCCGTATTGTCTTGCCGGCCAGGACCCCGAGGGGCTAAAGAGATTGTCACAGTCAGCGGCGGCGACCATGCCGGCCGCCGCATGGCCGCCGATGGAAGCGGCACACGTGGCTCGACCAATAGTGCGAGCCAATTTTTCACAGCGAAGGCGACAATCGAGTCCGCGCATCGGCCTGCTATCAGGCGCGGTCCAAGGAGCACGAATGCATCAGGCCGCAAGCCTGCAATTCGAGCGCGTGATGGGCGAGCTCATCCTCTGGCACGCCGTGCCGGAGGACGAACGTTCGCCGGCACCGGCCTGGTGGTGGGGACCCGCGATGGCAGTGTTTGACGCGCACGAGCCGATGCGACACGCGTGGTGCTGTGAGCTGGGCCTCGGCGACGGCTCAAGCTTTGCCGAAGGCGCGCATGCCCTCTTCGAGCTGTTCGCCGAGCAAACCTCGCCGTCCTGGCCGGATGGCTTTCCTCGCAAAGCGGACGTCAGGGAAGACGACGTCCGCGAACTACACCCGCAGCCGTCAGAAGACAGCGCGTTTCAGCCGTAGCGCCACAGCTTCATCCGCGGCCGGGTCCGTCTCCGGCTGGAGCGGCGGCGCGGCCGGCAGAACCATCGGCTGCAGCAACTCGGCCATCTGCCGCGCCGGCACCGGCTTGGAGATGAGAAAACCCTGCATCTCGTCGCAGCCATGGGTGCGCAGGAATGCCTCCTGCTCGACGTTCTCGACACCCTCGGCAACCACGGTCATGCCGAGCGCCTTGCCCATGCTGATGATCGCCTGCGCGATCGCCTGGTCCTCCGAATCCTGAGGCAGGTCGCGTACGAAGGAGCGGTCGATCTTGATGGTGTCGATCGGGAAATGCTTCATCAGCGACATCGACGAATAGCCGGTGCCGAAATCGTCGATGGCGAGGCGTATGCCGCGGCTCTGGATGGCGTCCAGCACCTTCAACGCGCGCCCGACATTGCGCATCATCATGCTCTCGGTGACTTCGAGCTGGAGCAGCACCGGCGACATGCCGCTTGCCGCCAGCGCCTCATCGACGTCCTGCAACAGATGCTCGTCGACGAACTGCCGCGGCGACAAGTTCACCGCCATCGACACCGGCAACAGGCCGCGGCGCTGCCAGGCCATGGCCTGCGCGCAGGCCTCCCTCACCACCCAGCGGCCGATCGGCACGATCAAGCCGGTTTCCTCGGCGAGCGGGATGAACTGTGCCGGCGAGATGTTGCCGAGATCGGGATGCGCCCAGCGCAACAGCGCCTCCACACCGGTGATCTGGCCGGTCGCCATGTCGACCTTGGGCTGGTAGTTCAGCGAGAACTGCTCGCGCTCCAGTGCCCGGCGCAGTGCGCTCTCAAGTGACAGCCGCTCGATCGACTGCGTCTTCACTTCCTTGGAGAAGAAGCGGTAGCCGTTCTTGCCGTCCTCCTTGGCGAGATACATCGCCATATCGGCATTCTTGGTCAGCGTCTGCGCATCGGCACCGTTGGCCGGATACATCGCGATGCCGATCGAGGCCGTGGTGTGGCATTCGTGGCCGGCGAGCTCCATCGGCTTGCCGAGCGCGGCCAGAAGTTCGGTCGAGATCCGCTGGACGTCGTCGATCTCGCCGCACTGGTCGAGGATCACCACGAACTCGTCACCGCCGAGCCGTGCCACCACATCGCTCGCCCGCAGCGCATCGCGCAAGCGGTCGGCGACTTCGAGTAGCAGCAGATCGCCGGCTTCGTGGCCGAGCGAATCGTTGATGACCTTAAAGCGGTCGAGATCGATGAACAGTACCGCAAAGCGGTGATCGTGGTGCTGCGCCGCGTCGATCGCCTCGCGCAACAGGCTGTTAAAGGTCTCGCGGTTCGGCAGATTGGTCAGGCTGTCGTGGGACGCGAGATACTCGATCCGCTCGTCGGCCTTGTTCTTCTCGTCGGCGCGATCGAAATTCTCCATCGCGAAAGACACGTTGCCGGCGAGGCGCTGCAACAGTTCGACGAACTCGGCCGTGAAGGTGTCCTGCTCGGTCGACATGTAGATCATGACGCCGACCGCCTGATCGTGCGTAATCAGCGGGAACGCCGCGCCGGAGCGCGCGCCGTCGCCTTGCAGGACCGCATGGAAAGCGCTCACCCGGCTGTCATTGACATAGTCGTTGCTGACACAGGCCTGCCGGGTGCGGAACGCCGTACCGCTCATACCGCGGCCTTCGGGCCGGTCGGCGTCGATGGAGAGACGAACGTTTCGGGTGGTCGCAGCGGACGGCCCGGCGGTCGCGACGATCGCGAGCTGATCGCTGTCGGCCCTGGCGAGTGCAATTGTCGTCGAGGTGAACTTTCCGCCGGTGGAGGCGGCCTGACACACCAGCTCGAACAGCTCGCTGCGCGTCTTGGCCCGCACGATCGCTTCATTGGTGGCGCTGAGCGCCGCGAACATGCGCGTCAGGCGCTCTTTCTGGGCTTCGGTGCGGGCCCTTTCTTCAGCACGGTCGAAATTGTCGAGCGCAAAGGCCACATTGGCCTGGAGCCGTTGCAGCAGCTCGACGAATTCGGGGGTGAAGGTGCCGCGCTCCGGCGAATTGAACAGGAACACGCCCTCAACACGGTCACCGTTGAACAGCGGCAGCGCCGCCGAGGACGCAATACCGCCGGTGCGTAGGCTTGCCTGCCATGGTCCGAGCCGGCCGTCGGACAACACGTCGTTGCTGACGGACGGACGGCGCGTGCGGAACGCGGAGCCGGTCAGCCCCCGTCCCTCCGGCACCTGCTCCGAGATGGAGAACTTGAAATTGCGCACGAGATCCGAATTCGGCCCGTAGCTGGCGGCGACACGCAGCAGCTCGGCATGATGGTCGACCAGCGCAATGGTCGCCGAGGTGAACTTGGCACCCTGTGCGGTCGCCTCGCAGACCAGATCGAACAGCTCGTCGCGCGATCGCGCGCGCAGGATCGCCTCGTTGGTGGCGCTGAGTGCCGCATACATGCGTGCCAGGCGCTCCTCTTCCGCGGCGATCAGGGCCTTCTCCGCTTCGCGGCCGAGATTTTCGATGGCAAAGCACACATTCTCGGCGATGCGCAGCATGAGCGCGACGATCTCCTCATCCGCTGCCCAGGAGGGGCTGAGGAAGGACAGCATGACACCGATGCTCTCGCCGTGCCTGACCAGGGGCGCCGCAACGCAGGCCGCAACGCCCGTGTTGGTGGTTGCCTGCTCCCACTGCGTGCCCTTGGTGCGACGGGCGAGGTCGCGTTCGACCTGGGGCTTTTGCGAGCGGAAGACCTCGCCGGAGATGCCGCTGCCATGGGGATTGCCGGGATCGGTGGAGTAGCGGGCCTGGGCGACGATCCCGACATTTTGACCGGTGCCGGCGACGGGTTTCAGCCAGTGGGAGTCCTGCTCCTTGAGCAGAACAAAGGACGCGAGCGACTTGCCGCCGTGCACGGAGGCGTCGCAGACGAGCTGATACAGCTCCTGCTCGGTTTTGGCCCGCAGGATGGCCTCATTGGTCGCACTCAGCGCGCCGAACATGCGGTTGAGCCGCCGCGCCGCCCGCTCGCCGGCCTGCCGCGCCGTCTCGCGCGTGAAATTCTCAAGGGCATAGGAGATGTTCGCCGACATGCGCTCGAACAGCGACACCATCTGCGCGTCAAGCAGGCCGACCTCGCTGCGGGTCACGAACAACACGCCGACGCTCTTGCCGCCGCAGAGCAGCGGCAGCGCCGCCGCGGCGCCGACATGGGCTTCCTCGGCGTGCTTACGCCACGGCAGCAAGCGCGGATCATTCAGATAGTTGTTGCTGGTGCAGAGCTTCCGGCCGCGATATGCCTCCCCAACGACGCCGGAGCCTTCCGGCGTACCCGCCTCGGTCGAGATCTCGATCGCGCGCAGCCGCGCCACTTCCTGGCCGCAACCGGCGGCAAAGCGCAGCCGATGGCCGTCCGGCTCCACCAGGAACACGGCGACAGCCGTGAAATCGCCGCTCGAAAACCCGGCGTCGCAGACCTTCTGATACAGCTCGTCCGGCGATTTCGCGTAGAGGATCGCCTCATTGATTGCGCTCAGCGCCGCGAAGGTGCGTGCGAGTGTCGTCTGCACGATCTCAACTCCCGGGCATTTCTGCCTCTTTATCCCGAATGCCGTTATGAACGGCGATCGGCTAAGTGGTCGTTATTGCGTGGTGGAAACCGCCGATCACAGTGAACGAGCTGCGAACGGCAGACCAAAAACTGTCGAGAATCCCGCCGCACGGCATGCCGGGACGCATGGTCGTTCGACGAAGGGCGCGTTCTCTGAACGAATTTGCAGCCCTGTATTGGTTTACGGGAGATTGATATCGGCGTGGGGCTTTGAAACGATGGCTCCCAACAACCGCCCACCAAGGGCGATGACCGAGGGAACGCCATGCCAATCGTCAAGGCCGACCGCCTCACGCGCGTCAGCGCTGCGCTGCTTCGTGCCGCCGGTGCCTCCGAGGAAGAAGCCGACGCGGTGGCGGTCGGCTGCGTCAACGCCAATCTCGCCGGCCACGACTCCCACGGCGTGATCGCGGTTCCCACCTACATCGACCGCATCAAGGCCGGCCACATCATTCCTGGCACGGCATGGACCATCGTCCAGGAATCGCCGACCACGACCGTGATCGATGGTCATTGGGGCTTTGGCTTCCACGTCAACGCCAAGGCGATGGCGCTGACCATCGAAAAGGCGAAGACGGCGAACGTCGCCGCCTGCACCGTGTTCAGGCAAAGCCATGTCGGCCGCCTCGCCGCCTATCCGCTGATGGCGATGCGCGAGGGCATGATCGGCATAGCCACCGCCGATTCCGGCCGCTCGCCGAAACACGTCGCGCCGTTCGGCGGCAAGGAGGCGCGGCTCGGCACCAACCCGATCTCGATCGCGGTGCCGTCCGATCTCGAAGCGCCGTTCTATCTGGACATGGCGACGTCCGCGGTCGCGGCCGGCAAGATCCAGCTCGCGGTCGCCCGCGGCGAGGAGATCCCCACCGGATGGATCATCGATGCCGAGGGCCGGCACACCACCGACCCGACGCAATACCGCAAGGGCGGCGCGCTGCTGCCGCTCGGCGGCACCGAAGGCTACAAGGGTAGTGGTCTCGCTGCCATGGTCGAGGTGCTGTGCGGCCTGCTCACCGGTTTGGGATTCGGCGTCGAGCCGACCGGGCGGCATAATGACGGTTGCTTCATGGCGGTGTTCAACGTCGCAGCGTTCCGCCCGCTGAAGGAGTTCAAGCGCGAGGTCGCGGAATTCGCGCAGTACCTGAAATCGACGCCGCCGTCCAAAGGCAGCAACGGCGTCTACTATCCCGGCGAGATCGAGGGCGTACGCGAGCAACAGCGCCTGCGCGACGGCATCGATGTCGAGGATGCGACCTGGGAAAAGTTGCGCGCGCTGGCGCGCGAATACAGGCTCGACACCGTCCTCGATCTGGCCTGAGGCAATTCGGAGAACAGCAGCATGAATCGGCAGATGGTCCTGGTCGGCTTCCTTCAGGCGCAGAACTGCACGAACTTGCCGAGTTCGTGGCGGCATCCGGACTCGCGCGACGATTCGATGTCGGCGGATTATTATCAGGAGATAGCCAGAATCCTCGAAGCCGGCAAATTCCACATGGCGTTCTTCGACGATCGACTGGCGATGCCGGACCGCTACGGCAACGACCACGCCCACACGGTCGAATACGGCATCCGCTGCGTGAAGATGGATCCGCTGATCGTGCTGACCACGATGGGCCTCGTCACCGACAAGCTCGGGCTGGGCGCGACCTGCTCGACCACCTATTACGAACCCTTCGACGTCGCCCGCCGCTTCGCGACGCTCGACCTGATGTCAGGCGGACGGGCGGGCTGGAACGTCGTGACCTCGCTCAACGACGGTGAAGCCCTCAACATGGGCCGCGACTCCCATCCCGAACATGATTCCCGCTATGACAAGGCCGACGAATTCATGGAGGTCGTGCTCGGTCATTGGGACACCTGGGAAGATGGCGCGCTCATCATGGACAAGACAAGCGGCCGCTTTGCCGATCCGAGTAAGGTCAAGCGGCTCGATCACAAGGGAGCGGCCTTCAAATCCCGCGGCCCGTTCACCGTGCCGCGCTCGGACCAGGGCCATCCCGTCATCATCCAGGCCGGCGCATCCGGCCGCGGCCAGCGCTTTGCCGGCCGATGGGGCGAGGTGATCTTCACGGCCGCGCGCAATCTCGCCGGAGCCAAGGAAGGCTATGCATCTGTGCGCAACGAGGCCGCGAAGGCTGGCCGCGATCCAGATCAGATGTTCCTCTGCAATCTGACGACGCCGGTCTGCGCCGCGACCAAGGCGGAAGCCGAAGACAAGATGGCGCTGATCAACAAGCTGCCGCTCGAGATCGACGCGCTATCGCTGCTGGCCGAAGCGCTCAACTACGACTTCGCGTCCAAGGGCATCGACGAGCCGCTGACGACGGACGAACTGAAGAGCATGCAGGGCATTTTGGGTATCCGCGACGGCGTTCTGAAGACTTCAGGCAAGAGCAATCCGAGCGCGCGCGACTTCGTCACCTTCTCCGGCCGCGGCCAGGTGCATGACGCCATGGTCGGCGGCCCCAAGGAGATCGCGGACAAGCTCGAAGAGATGTTCGTCGAGCGCGGCTGCGACGGCTTTGTCATCGCCGCGACTTACGTGCCCGGCTCCTACGCAGACTTCGTGCAACACGTCGTGCCGGAATTGCAGCGGCGCGGCTTGTTCCAGAAGGAGTATCGCGGCAAGACACTCCGGGAAAATCTCGGGCTGAAGCGGCCAGCTGCAGGCGCCTGGAAGGCCCAGCCGCGCGATGCCGCGGAATAGCGAGGACAGAACATGCGCTGGCTGAAATTCACCGCCTCCGGCAAAACCTCCTGGGGCCTCGTCGAAGGCGACCAGGTGATCGCGGTCGACGGCGATCCCTTTGGTGAATGGCAGCGCAGCTCGCGCACGCATCCGCTATCGCAGGTCAAGATCGAGTTGCCGCTGATCCCGCGCACCTTCTACTGTGTCGGCCTGAACTATCTGAAGCACCTGAAGGAGGCAGCCGACAAGCGCGGCGAGGTGCCGGCCGTGCCTGACCGGCCAGAGATCGGCTATCGCGCGCAGAATGCGCTGATCGCGCATGAGGAGGACGTCGTGATCCCGTCGTTCGCGACGGAGAAGATCCACTATGAGGGCGAGCTCGCCGTCGTCATCGGCAAGAAGGCCAAGCACCTCAACGAAGCCAATGCGATGGACTGCGTGTTCGGCTACACCATCGGCAACGACGTCAGCGAGCGCAGCTGGCAGAAGGCCGACCGCAGCCTGTGGCGCTCGAAGAACGCCGACACGTTCAAGCCGATGGGGCCGTGGATCGAGACCGAGGCCGACCTTGCGAACATGGAAACGATCGTCCGGGTCAACGGCAAGGAAACCAACCGCTTCCACACCAACGACATGATCTTTGGCGTGACGCCGTTCCTGGTCGAGTTGTCCAAATACTTCACACTGTGGCCCGGCGACGTGATCTGGATGGGCACAGATGGCGCCTCGCCGGACATCAAGCACGGCGATGTCGTGGAGATCGACATCACCGGCGTTGGCACACTGCGCAATCGGTTTGTGCGCGAGGGGTAGTAGGCGCCGGGCCTGCGGCGCCCGCCGCCTCGACGACCGCAACCAGATCGACGTGAGCAACCAACCCAGAGCCGGATTGAGATCAGCTTGTGGCGCCTGATCGGCCCTTCACATGGTCGATAAAGGCCCGCAGCTTCGGCATGATTTGTCGGTGGCCGGGATAGTACAGGAACACACCCGGTGTCATCGGCGCGAATTGCTCCAGCACGCGGACGAGCTTTCCAGTCGCTATGGCGCCCGTGGCCAGCGGCGCGGGCACTTGCGCAAGACCCACACCTTCGACGGCGGCTCCGAGCATCGTGGGAAAGTCATAGGCGATGAAAGGTCCCGAAACAGCAATCTCGATCGAACGGGCGTTGTCGTTGAGCGACCATGATGCGAGCGCACCGTTCGATCGTCGCAATCTCAAGCACGCGTGCTCACGCAGATCGTCCGGGCGCTCGGGCCGGCCACGGCGGTCGAGGTAAGCCGGGCTGCCGACGATGATGAGAGGCAGCGGCTTGGTCAGCCGCACCGCGACCATGTCAGGGGTGATGAACTGGCCCATCCTGATGCCGGCATCAAAACCTCCGGCTGCGAGGTCGACCATTTCTTCGCTTGCGGCAAGCTCCACCTCAATTTCGGGAAACGCCTGGCAGAACGACGCGACCAGCGGCTCGAGCAGGATCGGCACGACCGAGCGCGGTACGGTGAGACGCAGGAGACCGGCCGGTCGCTGTCCGAGCTCACGTGCCGCCCCGCTCGCCGCGATGAGTTCTTCGAAGGCTGGTCTTGCGCGAGCAAGGAATTCTTCGCCGGCTTCGGTCAGACCGACGCTGCGGGTCGTGCGGATGAAGAGCGCTGCGCCGACGCGCGCCTCGAGCGCTCGTACCGCCTGACTGATGGCCGACGGCGTTACCCCGAGTTCAGCGGCCGCCCGGCGAAAACTGCGGTGCTGGGCGACACTCAGAAACGCCTCCACACCGTCGAGCGCACTGTGCCTGACTGTGAAGTTCTGCTTCATGGCCCGTCAACATTATCGCGAATAGTCGCGCGCGGGAAGCGGCCTTACATCCGAATTGCAAATGAGCCGCACCGCTGCGTGCGCCCGACACTTGCGACATCACGGCGACCGCCGTGATCGGAGAAATGAAACCGATGAAGGCAATCCGCAACGTCATCCTGGCACTCACCCTCACACTGACAGGCGCTACTTCCATGGCCGATCCATCTCTTGCCCAAGCACAAGCCACGCCGCCGACCTCCGGGGTCATGGTCATCCTGACCGTCAAGGCGGGCGTCACACGCGAACAGGTCATGGCCGTCATGCCCGATGAAATCAGGCAGACCGTACAGCTCTATCTCAACGGAAAAGTTCGCGAATGGTATTCGCGGTCCGATGGGCGCGGAGCCGTCTTCCTGCTGGATGTCAAGGATGTCGCCGATGGGCACGCCATCATGGAGGGCCTGCCGCTCGCCAAGCAGGGTCTCATCGACCACGAATACATCGCGGTCGGTCCGCTCATGCCGCTCCGCCTGCTCATGACCAAACCCTGAGCACCCGCCGGCGCCGAACCGGATCGACCGGCTTCGCCCCCCACCTGTCGCACAATCAAGGACATCCGAACGTGCCACCGAACTTCAACCTTCCGTTCGTCCTCAGCGTCGCCGGCACCTTCCTGACAAGCTCGGTGGTGGCCATCGTCTATGTTTGGCCGGCGGTCCGAGCGATGCCGCGCCATGACGCCTTGAGACTTCTCGCGGCCTTCCATGCGTTCAGGTTCTTGGGGATGAACTTCATGGTTGCCGGGTTCGTGTCTTCGGAGTTGAGCCCGGATTTCGCCAACGAAGTCGGATGGGGAGATCTCGTCGCCGCCACTCTCGCGCTCATTTCGATTGCGGCACTCTCCTGGCGATGGTCGATCGCCGTTCCGATGGTCTGGATATTCAACGTCTGGGGAACGCTGGATCTTCTGAATGCGTACTACCTGGGCGTAACGAAGATCCAGAATCCCGGCCTCTTCGGCGCCGGCATTTATATCCCGGCCCTTTATGTGCCTCTGCTGCTGGTCAGCCACGTTCTCGTCTTCATGATTCTGTTGAGGCCCGGATCGGAAGAACAGACACAGTGACACAGCGAGCGGATCGCAATCCGCGACATGCCCGCCGAGATGACTTTCGTCCGGCCGCGGCCGGGACCGACCTCTCACGAAGGAACGCCAATGAACACCGATGCTGTTTCCGTTGCCGTGATTGTCCCGCGTCCCGTCCGGCTCAGCCTGATGTGGACCGTTTCATTCACGATGCTGTGGACCTGGTTGATCTACTCGCTACCCGCACTTGCGGAGAGCGGCTTTCCTGCCCTGGGCGTTCGGCTGATGGCTCATGGGCTCATCGCGCTTGGCTTGTGGCTCGGCCTCGAAAGCATCGACTTGACGCCAAGACAACGCCAGACGACCTGGCTGGTCTTCATGGTGCCTTTCACGCTTTGGGCCGCCGTCGCCTGGACGGCGGCCATCAACGGCGCATTCCGCACGGGTGCCTCCGCCTTGCCGCTGCTTCCGGCGGCGATCCTGCTGCCGGTGATCATCGGTGTTCCGGTGCTGCTGTTGTCGAAGCGGGTGGGGCAGTTGCTCGACGCGATGCCGCCGACCTGGCTCATTGCCCTTCAGCTTTACCGCATCTTTGGCACCCAATGGCTCGTCTACTGGCTGAGCGGGATGCTGCCGGGCCTATGGGCGTTGCCGGCAGGAACTGGCGATGTGCTGACCGGTCTCTTCGCCGTGCCGGCGGCGCTTGCGCTCGCAACTGGAACGGCTGAGGGGCGGAAGGGGGCGATCCTTTGGAACATCTTCGGCCTCGCAGATCTCGCCGTCGCGATCACTCTGGGTATGATCATGTCGCCCGGCCCGTTCCAGCTGATCATTCCGCATGGCCCGAGCATGGCCGTAGACACCTTTCCGAATGTGCTCACCCCCGCCTTCGTCGTGCCAAGCTCGATCCTGTTGCACGCCCTATCGCTGCGCCAACTGTTCAGGCGCAACCGGGGGGAGACAGTGTAAGCCACGCCAGCCGATCAAAACGGCAGCGCCACGCTAGTCTTGATCTCCTTCAGCACCACATTGCTACGGACGTAGCGGATGCCGGGAATGCGGAACATGAATTCGTCGAGAAACCTGTTGTAG
Organism: uncultured Alphaproteobacteria bacterium; assembly: GCA_963819355.1. Classification (GTDB taxonomy): domain Bacteria; phylum Pseudomonadota; class Alphaproteobacteria; order Rhizobiales; family Xanthobacteraceae; genus Bradyrhizobium. The sequence continues at coordinate 254,924 of CAWFVZ010000040.1, forward strand.
GCTGCCATGTCCTGCACGACGACGCGCAAATGGTAATCGGCATCGCCCGTGGTCGCAAAGCACTCCAGCACCTCGCGCCGCCTGGTCACCCGAGACACGAACTCGTCGACGAACTTCGCGTCGTGCCGTTCCAGCGAGACGTGGAGGATGGCCGACATCGCAAAGCCCGCCTGCTCGCGCGCGATCAGCGCCGCATAGCCCTTGATGATTCCGGTCTCTTCGAGCGCCCGCACTCGGCGCCAGCAGGCCGACGTGGACATGCCGACCTCGTCCGCAAGCTGCTGGTTGGTGGCGCGGCCGTCCTTCTGGAGATAAGCGAGAATCCGCGTGTCCTGGTCTTCAATCATGGAAGCCCCTCAGTTCGGGTAAATATATCAATATTTGCCCATATTTGCAAAATCTTACCGAAGTAAGCATTCATACCGGGATGAATAGGTAAGACCTACCAGCGCCCCCGGCTTAGCCTCCGTCTATCCGGCAGGATTGCCGCGCGAGGTCCGCATGGACGCCATTTCGTCACTCGACACCTACGAGCTTTCCGACCGCTACGACCGCCAGGATGGCCGCGTCTTCCTCACGGGCACGCAGGCCATTGTCCGTATCGCGCTCGATCAGGTCCGACGCGACCGCGCCGCGGGGCTGAACACCGCCGGCTTCATCTCCGGCTATCGCGGCTCGCCGCTCGGCGGCGTGGATCTCGAACTGTGGCGCATCACGGAACGACTGAAGCGCGACGCAATCGAATTCCTGCCGGCCGTGAACGAAGATCTCGCCGCGACCGCGGTGCTGGGTTCGCAGCAAGTCGAGACCCAAGCCGATCGCGAGGTCGATGGCGTGTTCGGGCTCTGGTACGGCAAGGGCCCCGGCATCGACCGCTCCGGCGACGCGCTCAAGCACGGCAATGCTTATGGTTCCTCGCCGCATGGCGGCGTGCTGGTGGTGGCGGGTGACGACCACGGCTGCGTCTCCTCCTCGATGCCGCACCAGTCCGACGTCGCCTTCATGAGCTGGTTCATGCCGACGCTGCATCCGGCCGATGTCGGCGAATATCTTGAATTCGGCGAATATGGTTACGCGCTGAGCCGCTTCTCCGGCATGTGGGTCGGCTTCAAGGCGATCTCGGAGATTGTGGAATCCGGCGCATCCATCGCACTGCGGCCGCCGCGCATTTTCCGCACGCCCGACTTCACACCGCCGCCGGGCGGCCTGCACTATCGCTGGCCCGATTTGCCGGGGCCGCAGATCGAGGAGCGGCTGGAGGCGAAGAAGCACGCGGTCTACGCCTTTGCAAAAGCCAATCCGATCGACCGTCATATCTACGACATTCCCAACGCCAGCTACGGCATCGTCACGACCGGCAAGGCGCATCTCGATTTGATGGAAGCGCTGCGACTGATGGGCCTCGATGAAGCGGCCTGCCGCAGCATCGGCATCGACATCTACAAGGTCGGCATGGTCTGGCCGCTGGCGCTGCATGACGCGATGGACTTCGTGAAGGGCAAGCGCGAGATCCTCGTGGTCGAAGAGAAGCGCGGCATCATCGAGAGCCAGTTCAAGGAATATTTTTACGACTATCCGGGTGTAAAACCGGAGCGCATGGTTGGCAAGCATGACGAGCGCGGGGCGCGGCTGATCTCGTGGATCGGAGAATTATCACCGCGCGCGCTGGCTGCCGTGCTGGCACGCCGGCTCGATCCGCTGTTTCCGGGACTCAATCTTGCCGCGCGCGTCGCCGCGCTACTGCCAGAGGCCGAGCGCACGATCAACGTCGCGGGCGCGACGCGCACGCCGTACTTCTGCTCGGGGTGTCCGCACAACACTTCGACAAAAGTGCCTGATGGATCGAAGGCGTTGGCCGGCATCGGCTGCCACTTCATGGCGAGCTGGATGGACCGCGAGACCTCGTCGCTGATCCAGATGGGCGGCGAAGGCGTCAACTGGGCGGCATCCTCGAGATTTACCGGCAACAAGCACGTGTTCCAGAATCTCGGCGAGGGCACCTACTACCACTCGGGCTCGATGGCCATCCGGCAAGCGATCGCCGCAAAGGCCAACATCACCTACAAGATCCTGTTCAACGACGCTGTGGCGATGACCGGTGGCCAGCCGGTCGACGGCCCCGTCAGCGTGCATGCCATCGCACACAGCGTCCGCGCCGAGGGCGTGGCGCGCATCGCGCTGGTGTCGGACGAGCCTTCGCAATTTTCGCCGGCTGATTTACCAAGCGGTGTTTCAATTCATCCCCGCGAGGAGATGGATTCTGTGCAGCGTGATCTGCGCGAGGTGCGAGGCGTTTCGGTCCTGATCTATCAGCAGACCTGCGCCACCGAAAAGCGGCGTCGTCGCAAGCGCGGCCAGATGGTCGATCCCAAGCGTTTTGCCTACATCAACGACCTCGTCTGCGAGGGCTGCGGCGATTGTTCGGTCGAATCCAACTGCCTCAGCGTCGAGCCGAAGGAGACGCCGTACGGCCGCAAGCGCCAGATCAACCTGTCTTCCTGCAACAAGGATTTTTCCTGTCTCAACGGCTTCTGCCCGAGCTTCGTCACTGTGGAAGGTGCCACGCGCCGGAAGAAGAGCGCGAGCCAGATCGACGCGATCGGTCGCGCAGCCTCGCTTCCCCTCGCCGCGCCCGCAACGCTCGATCGCCCCTACGATCTGCTCGTGACCGGCGTCGGCGGCACCGGGGTGATCACGGTCGGCGCGTTGATCGGCATGGCCGCACATCTTGAGCGTCGTGGGGTTTCGGTGCTGGATTTTACCGGCTTTGCGCAGAAGTTTGGCCCCGTGCTGAGCTACATCCGGCTTGCGTCAAGTCCCGACGCGCTACATCAGGTCCGCATCGACCAAGGCTCAGCCGACACGCTGATCGGTTGCGACCTCGTCGTCAGCTCCTCACCAAAAGCCTCAGGCACCTATCACCGCGGCACACGCGCCGCTGTCAACACTGCGGAGATGCCGACCGGCGACGTCGTCCGTTTCCGTGATGCCGATCTCGCCTCGCCAGCCCGCCTGCGCGCGATCCGACAGGTCATCGGCCACGACAATCTCGACACCATCAACGCCAACGCGCTGGCCGAGCGCCTGCTCGGCGATGCCGTCTATGCCAACATCATCATGCTCGGCTTCGCCTGGCAGCGCGGACTGGTGCCGGTCTCGCTGCAAGCGCTGTGGCGCGCGATCGAGCTCAACGGCGTCGCGGTCGATCGCAACAAGCAGGCTTTTGCCTGGGGCCGCATTGCCGCTGCCGATCCGGCCTTTTTGCCGAAAGCTGACGACGCGCCCAAGGCCGAGACGCTCGGCCAGATCATCACCCGCCGCGCCGAATTCCTGACCGCCTATCAGGACGAAGCCTATGCGGCGCGCTACCGGGCGATTGTCGAGAAGGTCCGGGGCGCCGAATCAGCGCTCGACAGCGAGGCACTGACCGAAGCGGTCGCGCGCGCGCTGTTCAAGCTGATGGCCTACAAGGACGAGTATGAGGTAGCGCGCCTGCACATGCAGAGCGGCTTCCGCGACGAGCTGAAACGGGAATTCGAGGATGGCTTCAGCATCAAGTACCATCTCGCGCCCCCCTTCCTGCCATCCGGGCACGACGCGCGCGGCCGCCCGCGCAAACGCGCCTTTGGACAGTGGATTCAGATGCCACTCACCGTGCTGGCGCGCCTCAAGGTCCTGCGCGGGACAGCGCTCGATCCGTTCGGCTACACGGCCGAGCGGCGCGCCGAGCGGGAGCTGGTCACCTGGTATGAGGGCGCGATCGATCGGATGCTCGATCGGCTTGACGCGACGCATCTGCCCGAGCTCGTCGCCATCGCAAAAGCACCGATGGAGATCTGCGGTTATGGCCCGGTGAAGGACACCGCGATTGCCAAGGTGAAGCCCGAGGTCGAACGACTTCTTGCGAATTTGACGGCACCGTCGGCAACAAAGATGCGCGCCTACGGTTGACGCGGCCCCGACAAGACTTCAGCCTCGAACCCTGGATAGGCACCCTCACGGGCCCCTTGCACTCAGGTGGCGCATCATGGATTTCGACCAGTTGACCCTGACCCAGGCCGCGGCCGACTTTCGCGCCGGAAAAGTCACGAGCACGGCGCTCACGACGGAAGCGCTCGCCCGCGCCAAGGCGAATGCTGATCTCAATGCCTTCGTCACCCTCGACGAGGCTGGCGCCTTGGAGGCGGCGGCGGCATTCGACGCGAAGGGCGACAAGGACAAGCCCCTCGGCGGCGTCCCCATCGTCATCAAGGACAATATCGAGGTCGCGGGGCTTCCCTGCAGCGCCGGCACCCCGGCGCTGAAGGATTATGTTCCGAAGGCCGACGCGCCGGTGGTCGCAAAGCTGCGCGCCGCGGGTGCGATCATCATCGGCAAGACCAGCATGCACGAGCTGGCGTTCGGCATCTCCGGCTACAACACCGCGTTCAAGTCCGGCCCCGAATATGGCGTGCGCAACGCCTATGACCGCGCCTTGATCGCCGGCGGCTCCTCTTCCGGAACGGGCTCCGCGATCGGCGCCCGGATCGTCGCGGGCGGGCTCGGCACCGACACCGGCGGATCAGTTAGGGTGCCGGCTGCGCTGAACGGCTGCGCCTCGCTGCGCCCGACCGTCGGGCGCTATCCGCAGGCGGGCATCGCACCGATCTCGCACACCCGCGACACCGCAGGTCCGATGGCGGCGACCATGGCCGATGTCGCGCTGCTCGATCGCGTCATCGCGGGCGGCGACGCCGTCGCACCGGCTGATCTGAAGCAGGTCCGGATCGGCATCGTGAGGTCGATACTGACCAATCTCGATGCCGACACCGAATTCGCCTTCCGCGCGGCGGTCGCGCAGATGAACGCGCAGGGCGTTGCAATGGTCGAGATCGAGATGCCGCAACTCGCCGAGCTCAACGGCCAGGTCGGTTTTCCCGTCGCGCTCTACGAAGCCTATGACGACATGGTCGCCTATCTCGCACACACCGGCACCGGCATCACCATCGAGGCACTGGCAGAGGAGATCGCCAGCCCCGACGTGAAGGGCACCTATGACGGCTTGGTGGTCCCGCGTGAGCTGTTCGGGCCCGACAACATGCTGGTCGATGCCAAGCCGATTTATGACGCCGCGATCAAGACCGCGCGGCCCGCGCTTCAGGCGCTCTATAGCGACACATTTTCTCGCAACAGGCTCGACGCCATCGCCTTTCCGACCACGCCGCGTGTTGCGATCGCTTCCAATCCGGATTCCAGCAGCCTCGAGAATTTCGGGCTGTTCATCCAGAATACCGATCCCGGCAGCAATGCCGGCATTCCCGGCATCCAGATTCCGATCGCGCTCGGCGAGACCAGCAAACTGCCGATCGGGCTGGAGCTCGACGGCCCCGCGGGCAGCGACCGCCGCTTGCTCGCGATCGGCGTCGCGCTCGATACCGTGTTCGGCCGGCTACCGCCGCCGCACCGTTCATGAATACGGATTGATCAGCTTCTGCTGCTCGGCGCTGTGATGCACGAGCATGTCGATGAAAGTTCTGACCTTCGCCGACAAATGATGGCGGTGCGGGTAGACCGCGTTCATCGACATCTCGACCGGCCGGTATTCCGGCAGCAGGCGCACCAGCCGGCCGGCGTCGAGATCGTCGCGCACGAGAAATCCAGCCAGAAGGCCGATGCCGGCGCCCTCGATCACCATCCGTCGCAGCGCCTCTCCGCTATTGGTGACCAAGCTGCCCGAGATGCGCACCGTTGCCGGCGCGCCCTTGCGATCGAAGAAGCGCCACTCGTCGCCGAAGGGATAGTTGAGGTGACGGCCGCAGTTGTGCTCGGTGAGCTCCGCGAGCTGCTGCACCCGGCCGTGCTTTTCGAGATAATCGTGCGAACAGCACAGCACGTGGCGCCAGGTGGCGAGGCTGCGGACAATGAGGCTCGAATCCGGCGGAGGGGTCATGCGCAGCGCGACGTCATAGCCCTCCTCGATCAGATCGACATTGGCTTCACCCATGCGCAGGTCGACCTTCACGTCCGGATAGGTCGACAACAGCTTTGCCACCACCCCCGCGACGAAGGGCACCATATGGGTGGCGGAATAAATCCGCAGCGTGCCCCGCGGCACCGACTGCAAGGCGCCTGCGATGTCATCGGCCTGCTCGATGTCGGACAGGATCTGGATGCAGCGGTCGTAATAGGCCTTGCCGATTTCCGTGACGCTGACCTTGCGGGTGGTGCGATTGAGCAGCCGCGCGCCCAGCCGCTCCTCCAACGCCTGGATGTGGTTGCTCACCATGGTCGTGGACATGTTGAGCTTGCGGGCTGCGGCGGAGAAGCCGCCGGTGTCAACGACCCGGACGAATGCGGTCAGGCTGGTCAGCCGATCCATCGGCGCCTCGGATTATGCAGCATTGGTGGACAATCATTTTGCTTTTTGGCGGATTATCACAAGCGCCGGGACAGCGCATCTTCGGACCATCAACAGCGCCCCCTTCGGAACGGGACGTCTGGGAATCCGGAGGACGTTATGTCGAACGCAACTTATGTCACTGAAACCAATAAGAAAATCAGCCTGCGCCCGTCCCGGCAGGCGATCAAGCGGGCGGCGCTCGCACTGGCGCTGACCCTCGGCGTCGCTGCCGCCGGCGATTTCGGCTACAATTACCTGACCACTGGCCGCTACCTGGAATCGACCGATGACGCCTATGTGAAGGCCAATTCCACGATCATCGCACCGAAGGTTTCGGGCTACATCGCCCAGGTGCTGGTCGGCGACAACGAAAAGGTCAGGTCGGGCCAAGTGCTGGCCAGGATCGACGACCGCGATTTCAAAGCGGCGCTTGGCCAGGCCCGCGCCGATGTCGCCGCAGCCGAAGCCTCAGTCCGCAACCTCGATGCCCAGCTTGAGCTCCAGCAGCCGATCATCGAGCAAAGCACCGCCGACGTCGCGGCCGCCGACGCCAATCTGAAATTCGCGCAGGAGGAGCGCGCCCGCTACGACGACCTCATGAAGTCGGGCTCCGGCACGATCCAGCGCGCACAGCAGACCGATGCGGCGCTTCGCGCCAGCAACGCACAATTGCAGCACGCGAAGTCGGGCCTGGTGGCCGCACAACGCAAGGTCGACGTGCTCACCACCCAGCGCGCCCAGGCCACAGCCCAGCTCGACCGCGCCCGCGCGGTCGCGGACCAGGCCGAACTGAACCTGTCCTATACCGAGATCACCGCGCCGGTCGACGGAACGGTCGGTGCCCGAAGCTTGCGCGTCGGCCAGTACGTCCAGGCCGGCACGCAATTGATGGCAGTGGTGCCGCTCGATGCGGTCTATGTGGTGGCGAATTTCAAGGAGACCCAGCTCACGCATGTGCGCGCGGGCCAGCCGGTCGAGCTACGCGTTGACAGTTTTCGCAATCGCACGCTGCACGGTCATGTCGACAGCCTGTCACCGGCCAGCGGACTTGAATTCGCGCTGCTGCCACCCGACAATGCTACAGGCAACTTCACCAAGATCGTGCAGCGCGTCCCGGTGAAGATCGTGCTCGACGATCACAGCCTGACGGGCCTGCTGCGGCCCGGCATGTCGGCGGTGCCGACCGTCGACACCAAGGCCGCCGTGGTGGCTGAGCGCGAGACCGCCAAGCGTGTTGCCGACAACGCGTCGCGCCCGAACGGCGGCTGACGCCAAGGAGGATGCCGGCAGGATTATCAAGTCCTGCCGGACGATCCTTCCAGAACTTCCAAGATTATCGAAACCATCCGCCTAATGCATCCTGTCTCCGCACCCGAGACGAGGCTTCCATGAGCATGCTGCAACCGACCCTTTCCACCGCCTCCGCCGCCAACATCCCCGCTCCGGCTGTGGCCCCCGCAGCTCCCGCTGTCTCCGCCAAGACCTGGATCGCCGTGATCGGCGCCACGCTCGGCGCCTTCATGGCGGTGTTGAACATCCAGATCGTCAACGCCTCGCTCGCCGACATCCAGGGTGCGATCGGCGCCGGCATCGACGATGGCGGCTGGATCTCGACCTCCTATCTGATCGCCGAGATCGTGGTGATCCCACTGTCCGGCTGGCTCGCACAGGTGTTCTCGATCCGGATTTATCTGCTCACCAACGCGATCCTGTTCCTGGTTCTGTCCGCCGCCTGCGCGCTGGCGCAGGACCTGCCGCAGATGATCGTGCTACGCGCGGTGCAGGGTTTCACCGGCGGCGTGCTGATCCCGATGGCCTTCACCCTGATCATCACGCTGCTGCCGCGTGCGAAACAGCCGGTGGGCCTGGCGCTGTTCGCACTGTCGGCGACGTTTGCGCCCGCGATCGGCCCGACCATCGGCGGCTATCTCACCGAGAACTTCGGTTGGCAGTACATATTCTACGTCAACCTCGTCCCCGGCGCGATCATGGTCGGCATGCTCTGGTACTCGCTCGATGCAAAGCCGATGAAGCTGTCGCAGCTCGCGGAGGGCGACTGGGCTGGCATCATCACCATGGCGATTGGCCTGTCCGCGCTTCAGACCGTGCTGGAGGAAGGCAACAAGGACGACTGGTTCGGTTCGCTCTTCATCGTCAAGCTCTCCGTCATCGCCGCCGTTGCGCTGGCCGCCTTCCTGATCATCGAACTCACGGTGAAGAAGCCGCTGTTGAACCTGCGTCTGCTGGTCCGCCGCAATTTCGGCTTCGGCATGCTGGCGAACTTCCTGCTCGGCGTCGCGCTGTACGGCTCGGTGTTCATCCTGCCGCAATATCTGTCGCGCATCCAGGGCTACAACTCCGAGCAGATCGGCATGGTGCTGGCCTGGACCGGATTGCCGCAACTGCTCCTGATCCCACTGGTTCCGCGCCTGATGCAGCGTTTCGACGCACGGATCATCATCGGCATTGGCTTTATCCTGTTCGCCGCCTCCAACTTCATGAACATCTTCATGACCAACGACTATGCCGCCGACCAGCTCTTGTGGCCCAACGTCGTCCGGGCGATCGGCCAGGCCCTGGTGATGGCGCCGCTGTCAGCGGTGGCGACCGCCGGCATCGAGGCGGAGAATGCGGGCTCGGCCTCCGGCCTGTTCAACATGATGCGCAATCTCGGCGGCGCCGTCGGTATTGCGCTGCTCCAGACCGTCTTGACCAAGCGCGAGCAGTATCACTCGAACGTGCTGATGCAGTCGGTCTCGGTGTTCGAGCAGGCTACCCGCACACGGCTGGAGCAGCTCACCCAGTATTTCATCAATCATGGCGTGCTCGACCGCGCCGACGCCGCCCATCGCGCCTATGTCGCGATCGGCCATGTCGTGCAGAAGCAGGCTTACATCTTCGCCTTCAGCGACACCTTCTATCTGCTCGGCCTCGCGCTGATCATAGCCTTCATTGCCTCCCTCTTCTTGAAGAAGCCCGGCCATGTCTCGGCCGGCGGTGCCCACTGACCTCTCACCCAGCAAAAGGAGAACGACCATGAAACCCCGTATGAATTTCTACCAGGCTGCGCCCGACACGATGAAAGCGCTCATGGCGCTGGAAGAGCAGATCCAATCCACAGGTCTGGAGAAATCGCTGATCGAGCTCGTCAAGATCCGGGCCTCGCAGATCAACGGCTGCGCCTTCTGCATCAACATGCACACCGAGGACGCGCGCAAGCGGGGCGAGACCGAGCAGCGCATCTATCTCCTCAACGCCTGGCGCAAATCCCCGCTCTATACCGACCGCGAGCGCGCCGCGCTGGCCTGGACCGAGTCGGTGACACTGATCGCGGACACGCACGCGCCCGATGACGTCTACGCAGAGGTTCGCGCGCAGTTCTCCGACGCGGAAACGGTGAACCTAACCATGCTGATCGGCGCCATCAACGCCTGGAACAGGCTCGCCATCGCGTTCCGCGCGGTTCATCCGGTGAAGGTGAAGGCCTCGGTGGCGTGAGTGATCCAACCCACGATGTGCGACTGCGCGGCGGCAGCCCCTCACCCCACCCTCTCAGAACGGGGCGAGGGAGTGCGAGAGCGGCGCATGCCTCACGGCGAAAATCGAATTTGAAGGTCTATCGAGGTACGCTTAACCTCTCCCCGCCCCAGGAAGACGGATCGCGCAGTGATCCGGGTGAGGGGCAAGGCAATCACGTGGCCAGATGACAGCAGACTCGCATAGCAGCTCACACCGCCGTCGCCTTGGCGAACTCCACATAGATCTCGCGCAGCCGTGTTGCCATCGGGCCGGGCTTGCCGTCGCCGACCTTCTTGCCATCGATGGCGACCACCGGCTGGACGAACAGCGAGGCCGAGGTGGCGAAAGCCTCCTTGGCGGCCAACGCCTCGGCGATCGTGAAGGAGCGCTCCTCGACGCGGAGCTGCCGCTCTTCGGCGAGCGCGACCACGGCCTTGCGCGTACAGCCCGGCAAAATCGCATTGGAGTTCTTGCGGGTGACGATGACATCGTCCTTGGTGAGGATGAACGCCGACGACGAACCGCCTTCGGTGACATAACCGTCTTCCAGCATCCAGGCTTCGCCCGCACCAGCTTCGGCAGCAGCCTGCTTCGCCAGCACCTGCGCCAGCAGCGCTACGCTCTTGATATCACGGCGCTCCCAGCGAATATCGGGCACGGTGATCACGTTGATGCCGGTCTTGGCCGACGCGGCGTTGATGATGTCCTTCTCGGAGGTGAACATCACCAGGCTCGACTTGACGTCGCCCTTGGGGAAGGCGAAGTCGCGGCCCTTGTCGGCGCCGCGCGTCACCTGGAGATAGACCAGGCCGCTTTCGACCTTGTTGCGCGCGATCAGCTCCTTCTGGATCTCCGTGATGCGCTCGACGGTCTCCGGCAGCTTCAGCTTGATCTCGCCGACCGAACGCTCCAGCCGCGCCAGATGCGAGGCGTTGTCGACCAGCTTGCCATCGAGCACGGCCGAGACCTCGTAGATACCGTCAGCGAACAGAAAGCCACGGTCGAGGACCGAGACTTTGGCGTCCGAGAGCGGGACGAATGAGCCGTTGACGTAGGCGATCAGTCCAAGGCAGGTCTCCTGGCGAGAAAAGGGTATTTATCGACCGGTATAGGGGATTTGGTGAGCGCGATAAACCCCGCTCTTCGTCATCCCGGGACGCGCGTAGCGCGAGCCCGGGATCCATACTCCCGATGGTGGTTATCGATTCTCAGATGCGCAATTGGCCATCGTAGCTCGCGACCGCGTCGCGGCGCGGAATGACAATGTCTAGTGCGACAAAATCTTCGACAAGAACTTCTGCGCGCGATCGCTGCGGGGCTTGCCGAAGAAATCGTCCTTCGGCGCGTCCTCGACGATCTCGCCGCGGTCCATGAAGATCACGCGGTTGGCGACCTTGCGGGCAAAGCCCATTTCGTGGGTGACGACCATCATGGTCATGCCCTCATGGGCGAGATCGACCATGACGTCGAGCACCTCGCTCACCATCTCGGGGTCGAGCGCCGAGGTCGGCTCGTCGAACAGCATCACGATCGGATCCATGGCGAGCGCGCGAGCAATCGCCACGCGCTGCTGCTGGCCACCGGAAAGCTGTGCCGGAAACTTCTGGGCCTGTTCCTTCAGGCCGACGCGCTCCAGGAGCTGCATGCCCTTCGCCACGGCCTTGTCGGACGATCGTCCCAGCACCTTCTGCTGCGCGAGGCAGAGATTGTCGATGATCTTGAGATGCGGGAACAGCTCGAAGTGCTGGAACACCATGCCGACACGCGAGCGCAGTTTCGGCAGATTGGTCTTGGGATCGTTGACCTTGGTGCCGTCGACCGAGATGTCGCCGCCCTGGAACGGCTCCAGCGCGTTGACGCATTTGATCAGCGTCGACTTGCCCGAACCGGAGGGACCGCAGACCACCACCACCTCACCTTTGGTGACGCTGGTGGTGCAATCGGTCAGCACCTGGAAGGTCGGGCTGTACCATTTGTTGACGTGGCTGATTTCGATCATGACCAACTTGCTCTAGCGGATGATGGCAATGCGCGCCTGGAGACGGCGGACGCCAAAGGACGCGATACAGGAGATGGTGAAGTAGACGACGGCAGCGAACAGGTACATTTCGACCAGACGGCCGTCGCGCTGCGCGACCTTGCTGGCGGCGCCCAGGAAATCCGTGATCGACAGCACGTAGACCAGCGAGGTGTCCTGGAACAGCACGATGGTCTGCGTGATCAGCACCGGCAGCATGTTGCGGAACGCCTGCGGCAGCACTACGTAGCGCATGGTCTGGGCGTAGGTCAGGCCGAGTGCGTTGGCCGCGGCCGGCTGGCCCCGCGAGATCGACTGGATGCCGGCGCGCATGATCTCGGAGAAGTACGCGGCCTCGAACATGATGAAAGTGATGAGCGAGGAGGCGAACGCTCCGACGCTGATCGGCCGCGACGCGCCAGTCACCCATTGCCCGATATAGGGCACCAGGAAGTAGAACCAGAAGATGACCAGCACCAGCGGCAGCGAGCGCATGAAGTCGACATAGAAGCCGGCGATGCGGCCGAGAGTCTTGTAGCCGGATAGCCGCATCAAGGCGATCGCCGTGCCGAAGATGAGCCCGCCGAGTGCTGCGAGCGCCGTCAGCGTCAGCGTGAACGTCATGCCTTCGTAGAACAGATAGGGCAGAGCGCGGCGGATGACATCGAAGTCGAAATTGGCGAGCATCGCTTTATTTCCCCGTGATGTAGCCGGGGATCGCGACGTAGCGCTCGAGGAAGCGCATCGCGGTCACGACGACGGCGTTGACGAGGAGATAGAGGATCGTCGCGGCCGTGAAGGCCTCGAACACCTGGAACGAGAATTCCTGCATCGAGCGCGCCTGTCCGGTCAGCTCGATCAGGCCGATGGTGATGGCGACCGCGGTGTTCTTGATGGTGTTGAGGAACTCGGAGGTCAGCGGCGGCAGGATGATGCGAAACGCCATCGGCAGCAAAATGTAGCGATAACCCTGAAAGGTAGTCAGACCGAGCGCGGTTGCCGCCATCTTCTGGCCACGCGGGAGCGAGCCGATGCCCGCCTGCAATTGCACCGCGACGCGCGCCGACATGAAGAAGCCGATGCCGATCGCAGCGGTCCAGAACGGCGCGTTCGGCAGTTGCTTCAGCCACAGCCCGGCGGACTTCGGCAGCAATTCCGGCAGTACGAAGAACCACAGGAACAGCTGCACCAGCAGCGGCATGTTGCGGAAGAATTCGACCCAGCAGAAGCCGAACCAGTCGGCGGCCTTGGATGGCAGCGTCCGCATGACGCCGACGATCGAGCCGAAGACCAGCGCGATGATCCAGGCGAGCGCCGCCGTCTTGAGGGTCAGCACCAAGCCCGACAGCAGCATGTCGAGATATGTACCGGTCCCCATCGGGTTCGGTTCGAAGAAAATTCCCCAGTTCCAGTGGTAGCTCACGTGTCCCCCGCGCGAACGCGCCAATCACAGATGCCCCGAGCCCCCATGCAAATGTCCGGCCACTCTGGCGTCAAGAGTGGCCGGACATGATCCTGATCCCGAGGGATCGAGGTTCTCTTACTTATAGTCATCCGGGATCGGCGAGTCGCTCGGCTTGGCGAACTCGTTCTTCAGCTCGGCCGAGATCGGGCTATTGAGGTTCAGACCCTTCGGCGGGATCTTCTGTGTGAACCACTTCTCGTAGATCTTCTGGCCCTCGCCGGAGGTGTAGATTGCTGCGGTCGCGGCATCGACCACCTTCTTGAACGGCGCGTCGTCCTTGCGCAACATGATGCCGTAGGGCTCAGGCTTGGAGAACGCATCCTTGGAGATGACGTAGTCGTCCGGCGACTTCGAGCCGGCAACGAGGCTGGCGAGCAGGATGTCGTCCATCACGAAGGCCACCGCGCGATCGGTCTCGACCATCAGGAAGGCTTCGGCATGGTCCTTGGCCGGGATGATGTTGGCGCCAAGGCTTTTCGCAACGTTGGCTTCGGTGAGCTGCTTGATGTTGGTGGTGCCCGCGGTCGAGACCACCGATTTACCCTTCAGGTCGTCGATCGACTTCAGGCCACTCGACTTCTTGAAGACGTAGCGACTGGCGGTGAGGAAGTGGGTGTAGGTGAAGGCGACTTGCTTCTGCCGGTCGGCGTTGTTGGTGGTCGAACCGCATTCGAGGTCGATCGTGCCGTTGGCCATCAGCGGGATACGCGTGGCCGAGGTCACCGGGTTGAGCTTGACCTCGAGCTTGTCGAGCTTGAGCTCCTTCTTCACGGCATCGACGATCTTGTAGCAGAGATCCATCGCATAGCCGATGGGCTTCTGGTTGTCGTCGAGATAGGAGAACGGGATCGATGAATCTCGGAAGCCGAGCGTGATGGCACCGGTGTCCTTGATGTTCTTCAGCGTGCCGGTGAGCTCTTCGGCCCCAGCTTGGCTCACGGCAAAAGTCGCGACGAGCGCGAGGCCGATGTGACGGAAATGTTTCACTTTTTTCTTCCCCTTTCAGGATGATGCGGACGGGATGCAAGCACAAATTGGGCCGGAATAGAATGTAACTTTTGACTGGATCGCGGCTCAGGCTAACGGCCCTGGCAATTCTCCGAGATCCCAGAACAGGCCGGCCATCACCGTCAAGGCCTCTTCGGTCAATGGCAGCAGGATGTGCTCATTGGGCGCATGCTGGGAACAGCCTGGATAGGAGTGCGGGACCCAGATCGTCGGCAGGCCTAGAATCTCGGAAAACACGTCGTTCGGCAGCGAGCCGCCGAAATTCGGCAGCACCGCCGGCGCCTTGCCGGTGGTCTCCTGCACCGAGGCCGCCGCCCATGTGATCCAGGGGCTGTCGAAATCGGTGCGCGAGGCAGCAAAGCTCTGCGCGGCCCGCACCTCGACCATCGGAAATCCCTTTTGGACCAGATGCGCACGGACGGCCTCGATCAGGCCGTCGACCTTGGTGCCGACCACGAAACGGAGTTGCAGCACGGCGTTGGCGTGGCCGGGAATGGCGTTGGCCGGCTTCTCGATATTGCCCGATGACATCGCCAGCACCTCCAGCGTGTTCCAGGCATAGAGCCGCTCGGCGGCCGACAACCCTTCCTCGCCCCAGTTCTCCGCGAGCGCGGGCTCATCCTCGGTCGGCACCACCTGCACGTCGGCAAGATAGCTGCGGATCTGGTTGGTGAGCCGTGGCGGCTTCAGGGCCTCGAGCTGAAGCCGGCCATGACCGTCGACCAGCGTCGAAATCGCGTTGACCAGAATGGTCGCGGGGTTGGCGAGCACGCCGCCCCAATTGCCGGAGTGATGACCGCCGTCGCGCAAGTTGACGTCGAGATGGATGCGGATGCCGCCACGGCAGCCCAGGAACAGCGTCGGACGATCGGCGGACAAACGCGGCCCGTCGGAGGCCATGAACAAATCGGCCTTGAGCGCATCGCGATTGAGATCGCAGACCTTGCCGAGATCGGGCGAGCCGATCTCCTCGCCCATCTCGACGATGAATTTGGCATTGAAGCCGAGCTTGCCGCCGCGGGCCTCGCGCACGGCACGGAGCGCCGCCATGTTGATGCTGTGCTGGCCCTTGTTGTCAGCGGTGCCGCGGCCATAGAGGCGAATGCCCGCCGTTGTCGTGCGCCAGGGATCGCGGCCATCGCGCCACTCGCCCTCCATGCCGTCGACGACGTCGCCATGACCATAGATCAGCACGGTCGGCGCAGACGCGCTCTCGTGATGCTCCGCGAACAGGAAGGGCGACTTGCCACTCGGGGATTCGACCAGACGGCTGGTAAAATCGAGCGCGGCGAAGGCAGGCACCATCTCCTGTTCCAGATAGCCACGTAGTTCGGCGCTGCGCGACGGATTCTGGCTCTCGGTCCGGTAAGCGACGCGGCGGTCGAGTTCAGCGAGGAACACACCGGATTTGAAGTCGTCCCGGGCGCGGGTGATGGCGTCGGCTCTGGTCATTATTTGCTTTTTCTAGGTTTCGAGGTGGGCGAGCGTAGTGGGCTTCGCGGACCGTCGAAAGTGGGGGGCTTCGATAGTTCTTGGATAGTTCTTGGATAGTTTCTTGAGATTTCGTTCTTGCTCTCTTGAGAATGGCTTGCCAAGGGCAGGAGGGCTGCTGATTTTGGCCTTGCCAATACCAAACCATATGCAAGAACTTCGCCAAGTAGGGGCGCACATCCATCATTCGAAGAGCGCTCGGTACAGGGCGCCGGGGGACCATCATGGCCAAGCAGATCAGGCTCAACGCATTTGCGATGAATTGCGTCGCACACCAATCACCGGGGCTGTGGACCCATCCGCGCGACCGCACAGCCGAATATAACCGCCTGCCCTACTGGATCGATCTCGCCAAGACTCTGGAGCGGGGCCGCTTCGACGGACTGTTCCTCGCCGACGTGCTTGGCGTCTACGACGTCTATGGCAACAGCCCTGACGCAGCCCTGCGCAATGCAGCACAGACGCCGTCAAACGAGCCGCTGCTGCTGCTGTCCGCCATGGCGGCGGTGACGCAGAATCTCGGCTTCGGCGTCACCAGCAATCTGTCCTTCGAGCCGCCCTATCCGTTCGCGCGACGGATGTCGACGCTCGACCATCTCACTGAGGGCCGGATCGGCTGGAACGTCGTCACCGGCTATCTCGACAGCGCCGCGCGCGGCGCCGGCAAGGAGAAGCAGACCGGGCATGACGACCGCTACGACATCGCCGACGAATATATGGAGGTGGTCTACAAGCTCTGGGAAGGGAGCTGGGAGGACGGCGCGGTGGTGCGCGACCGCAAGCGCGGCATCTTCACCGACCCAACCAAAGTTCATCGCGTCAATCATGAGGGCGCGAACTACCGCATCAACAACACCATTCATTTGAGCGAGCCGTCGCCGCAGCGTACGCCGGTGCTGTACCAGGCCGGCACGTCGCCGCGTGGCCGCCAGTTCGCGGCGAAGCATGCCGAATGCGTGTTCATGTCGGGACCGTCGGCCAAGGTGATCGCACCGCGCGTCTCCGCAATCCGCCAGGAGGCAGCCGCGCTCGGCCGCGATCCGGCGGAAATACTGATGTTCAACATGATGACGATCATCCTCGGCAATACGGAAGCCGAAGCGGCGGCGAAATATGCCGACTACCGGTCGCATATCAGCCCCGAAGGCGCACTGGCGCTGATGTCGGGCTGGACCGGCATCGACTTCTCCGGCTACGAGCTCGACCAGCAGGTCCGGCACGTCCAGAATGACGCCGGACGCAGCGCGCTGGACAACGTCACCCGCGCCGATCCCGACCGCGTCTGGACCGTGCGCGACGTCATCGAACACGTCGGCATCGGCGGCGCCGGCCCCGTCGTGGTCGGGACGCCGGACATGGTCGCCGACAAGATCGAGGCGTGGTTCGAGGCGACCGATGTCGATGGGCTCAACGTCGCCTTTGCGATCTCGCCCGGCGACTTCGAGGACATCGCCGACATGCTGGTGCCGGAGCTGACGCGGCGCGGGCGGTACAAGCCGGAATACGCGAAGGGCACGCTGCGGGAGAAGCTGTTCGGCGCAGGCCGCGCCCGGCTCGATGGGCCGCATCCGGCCGCGGGGTATCGGGTGGGGAAGACGGAGTAGACTGCGGCCACACCCTCGGTGTCGTCCCGGCGAAGGCCGGGACCCATAACCCAGGGAGTGGTTTGGCGAAGACTGGTCGTTCGGGACTAGTAGCATCCGCGATCGATAGATCACGCGGTATAGGTCCCGGCCTTCGCCAGGACGACAGCAGGCCTACACCTTCCCGTCCACCATCACCTCGATCAGCTTGGTCCCCGGCCGGCCAAACGCCGACGACAACGTCGCCTTCAGCTCCCGGGGATCGCTGATCTTGATCGCCTCGCATCCAAGCGCCTTCGCGATCCCGGCGAAATCCACCGGCGGATCCACAAAATCCATGCCGACATAATTGTCGTCGCCATGAAAGGCGAGCAGGCGCTGCTTGATGATGCGGTAGCCGCCATTGTTGGCGATGACGACGTTCAGCGGCAGCTTGTGATGTGCGGCGGTCCACAGCGACTGGATCGAATACATCGCGCTGCCATCGCCGGAGAAGCACACAACAGGGCGTTCCGGATTGGCAATGCTGGCACCGACCGAGGCCGGCAGGCCCCAGCCGATGCCGCCGGAGGCGAGGCCATGATAGCCATAGCGATCGCGGTGCGCACGCAGCGCCGTGATCTGACGGCTAGAGGTGAGGCCCTCGTCGACGAGGATGGCGTTGTCCGGCATGGCCTCGACCATTTGGAGCACCAGGAAATCCGGATCGATCGGCGCGCGGCCAGCACTCTTGCCGATCTGCTCCACCAGCGCGGCACGCCGCGCGGTCCAGTTCTTCGGCGCGAGTTCGGCAAGACGCTGCTTCGCACGGCTCGCCAGCGCGCCGCCGCCCATGTCCTTCAGCAGCGGGATCAGCGCGCGCAGCGTTTCCTTCAAATCCGCTTTCAACGCGATCTCGGCGCCGTAGTTCTTGGCGATCTCCCAATCGACGAGACCGATCTGAACAATGCCGAGACCATCTGGCAGCGCATCGACCTCGCTATAGACCGACATCCGCAAGGGATCGCCGCCGAGCGCGACAAGGAGGTCGTGGGGCGCGAGCGTATCGCGCGCCACCTTCTGCACGCGCGCCAGCGTGCCGACAAAGCTTGGGCTCTCGGAGAGGAAGTGCGAGCCATAGGGCGTTGAGGACTGATAGGCGGCCGCGCCAAGCAACTCGGCGAGTTCGGCGGCCTCCTTCAGCGCGTCGCTCTTGACGACCTCGTCCATGGTGACGATCACCGGACGTTCGGCCTTCAGCAGGCGCGCGGCAAAGGCTTTCAGCGCTTCGTCCGACGGCTTTGTGCGCGCATCGATGCGCGTGGAACGGCCGAGATCGATCCCTGCCTCGCTATTGAGGATGTCGCCGGGCAGCGAGATGAACACCGGCCCGGTCGGCGGCGTCATCGCGACCTTGGCGGCGCGGCGCACGATGCGCGGCAGGTCCTCCAGCCGAGTCACTTCCACGGCCCATTTCACCAGCGGCTCGGCCATGCGCACCAGCGGGCCGTACAGCACCGGCTCCATCAAGCCATGCCCCTGTTCCTGCTGGCCCGCGGTGAGGATCATCGGCGTGCCCGTGAACTGGGCGTTGTAGAGCGAGCCCATCGCGTTCCCAAGACCGGGCGCGACATGAACGTTGCAGGCGACGAGTTTTCCGGAGGCGCGGCTATAGCCATCGGCGATCGCGACCACCAGGCTCTCCTGCATCGCCATCACATAGGTGAGGTCGGGATGATCCTTCAGCGCATGCATGATCGGCAGCTCGGTGGTGCCGGGATTGCCGAACAGATGGGTGATGCCCTCGTCCTTGAGCAGCGCAAGAAAGGCGGAGCGGCCGGTGATGCGGTTCTTCATTCTTCCTCCTGCGCGCGGCCTTTGCCGCTGGGCGCGGAGGTATGATGGCCGATGTTGCGGGAGGCGCGCAATGGAGCGCGGTCATGGCTGCCTTGCGTGCGAGGCCGTAAACTGGGAACATGCATCGCCGATGCCGGAGCCTGCAGACGGGGGACGCGATGGCGTATGACGAAGACACCGCCGCACGGGTGCGCAAATTGCTCGCGAGCCAGCGCGACGTGGCGGAAAAGAAAATGATGGGCGGCCTCTGCTTCATGGTGAACAACACCATGTGCTGCACCCTCAGCGGACGCGGCGGGATGCTGATCCGCGTTGGCCCCGAAGCGCATCAGCGCATGCTGAAGGAGCCGCACACGAGTCCCATGGAGATGCGCGGTCGCATCATGACGGGCTTCGTGCGCGTCGCGCCGGGCGGATATCGGACGGACGCTGAGCTCAAGACATGGGTGAAGCGCGGGCTCGATTTCGTGGCGAGCATGCCTGCGAAGGCGTCGCCGCGGAAGACGGCGACGCGCAAGGCAGCACCGGCAAAAGCCAAGCCTAAAGCGCCTCCTCGCGGCCGAGGTCAAACGGGTCCTCGCCGCTAGTACGCTTCTTCTTTTTCGAGCGCTGCCAGACCACGCCCGGAAAACCCTTCAGCGGCACCAGGGGCTCGCCGGTATAGGCCCATTCCTGGAGCTCTTCGATCGCGATGTGATAGAGCGGCTGGCGGCCGGTGCGCTCCTTGAACAGCGCGCGGGGAATGTTGACCATGTGCGGTCCGCGCGGACGTTCATAGGCGATCGGCGTTCCGCAATGGGCGCAGAAGCTGCGGGCCGTTTTGGTCGCCTTGTCCTCGTAGCGGGTGAGCACAGTCTTGCCCGAGACGATACGAAAGCGCTTCTTCCAGCTTCCGACATAGGTCGCATAGGCCGCGCCGTGCGCGCGGCGGCTAGCGGCAGAGTGATCGTGCCAGGCCCAGCGTGCGGGGACGTCGATCTCGAAGGTGACCTTGCCGCACAGGCATTGGCCGGTGGCAATTCCTGCGGCGGCTGCGGCTTTGGCCATTGTCTCCCTCCGTCGTCATCGCGAGCACAGCGAAGCAATCCAGGCTGCCTCTGCGGAAAGACTCTGGATTGCTTCGCTGCGCTCGCAATGACGGAATTTGTGGTGGCGGTCGCGCAACAAATCAAGTTCGTCATTCCCGGGCGATGCAAAGCATCGAGCCCCAGAACGACAGAAAGAGCCTACGCCGGCGTCAGCTCGTCATGCGCGGGATAGTCCGTGTACCCCTTCTCATCGCCGCCATAGAACGTCGCACGGTTGTATGGCGTGATCGGGTAGTCGTGCTCCAGGCGGCGCGGCAGATCGGGGTTGGAGATGAAGATGCGGCCGAAGGCGATGATGTCGGCATGGCCGTCAGCGATCGCAGCATTCGCGGTCTCCCCGGTAAAACCGCCGGCGGTCATCAGCACGCCGCTGTAGAGCGGGCGGAACAGCACCATTGCGGAGGGCACGTTCTGCCAGTTGACGTCGGCTCGGCCCGCGCCGCTCGAGCGCGGCTCGATGAAATGCAGGTAAGCAAGGCCGAGTTGATCCAGCGCCTTCACGACGTGGGTGTAGAGCGGCATCGGATCGGGCTCGCCGGAATCGTTGGCGATACCGTGGGGCGACAGCCGAACGCCGACGCGATTGGCACCCCAGACGTCGATCGCAGCCTGCGTGACCTCCAGCAGAAGCCGCGCGCGGTTTTCGATCGAACCGCCATATTGATCAGTACGCTGGTTGCTGCGCGACTGCAAAAATTGCTCGAGCAGATAGCCGTTGGCGCCGTGGATCTCGACTCCGTCGAAGCCGGCGGCAAGCGCGTTCTTCGCGCCCTGCCGGAACGCCTCGACGACGCCCTTGACCTCGTCGGTCTCGAGCGCGCGCGGCGTCTCGTAGTCGCCGATCTTGCCGTCGGCCGTCATCGCCTTCATGCCTTCGGCCTTGATCGCGATCGCCGAGGCCGAGACCGGCAGCGCGCCGCCATGGTAGGAGGAATGCGAGACGCGGCCGACATGCCAGAGCTGGAGGAAGATGATGCCACCCTTGGCATGCACGGCATCGACCACCTTGCGCCAGCCCGATACTTGCGCCTCCGAATAGATGCCGGGCGTCGCCGGATTACCGCGGCCGTGCGAGAGCACAGGCGAGGCCTCGGCGATGATCAGGCCGCCTGGCGTCGCGCGCTGGCCGTAATATTCGGCGTTGAGCGGCCGCGGCGAAAAGCTCTCCCGCTCGGCCCGCATTCGGGTCAGCGGCGCCATCGCGACGCGATGCGCGAGCTTGTACGGACCGATCTGCAACGGTTTGAACAACGCCTCGAATTTCATGCTGGCCCCAGATGGCTATGGAAGGATGCGGATCATATAGCGAGGGGCGGCCACCCGGAAAAGGCGCCGCCCATACAAAAGCAGATATTCCTTCCTGCGGGATGCAGGAAGGAATGAGGATTACGCCGTCTTGATCCAGACGGCCTTCACGTTGAGATATTCCTCGACGTGCTGCTTGCCGGACTCGCGGCCGTAGCCGCTCATCTTGTAGCCGCCGAAGGGAACGGCCGGGTCCATCGCCTGGTAGCAGTTCACCCACACCGAGCCGGCACGCAGCGATTTTGCAACCGCGTGCGCCTTGCTGACGTCGCGCGTCCACAGGCCGGAGCCGAGACCGAACGTGGTGTTGTTGGCGCGCTTGACCAGCTCGTCCATGTCCTTGAACGCGATCGCGGAGATAACGGGACCAAAAATCTCCTCCTGCGCGATCCGCATGTTGTCCTGGACGCCTGCGAACACCGTCGGCGAGACGAAGAAGCCCTTCGACAACGCGCCCTCGGTGACGCGGCCGCCGCCGGCAAGCGCCTTCGCGCCTTCCTTCTGGCCGATGTCGAGATAGCTGGTGACGCGCTCGAGCTGCTGCTCGGAGACGAGCGGGCCGATCTGGGTGTTGGGATCGAGGCCGTTGCCGACCTGCAGCTTCTTACCGAACTCGGCGACGCGGCCGACGAACTCCTCGTAGATCGACTGCTCGACGAACAGCCGCGTGCCGGCGCTGCAGATCTGGCCGGAATTGGCGAACACCGCCATCGCGGCGCCAGGGACAGCGGCATCGAGATCGGCATCCGCGAACACGATGTCCGGCGACTTGCCGCCGAGCTCCAGCGAGACGCGCTTGAGGTTGCCGGCCGAGGCGCGGATGATCGACTGGCCGGTGACATGCGAGCCGGTGAAGGCGACCTTGTCGACGTCGTGATGCGAGGCAAGCGCTGCGCCCGCGGTCTCGCCATAGCCAGGCACGACGTTGACGACGCCCGGCGGCACGCCGGCTTCCATCGCCAGCTCGGCGATGCGCAGCGAGGTCAGCGGCGCTTCCTCGGCAGGCTTGAGCACCACGGTGCAGCCGGTCGCGATCGCCGGCCCGATCTTCCAGATCGTCGCGGTGAGCGGGCCGTTCCAGGGAATGATGGCGCCGACGACGCCGATTGGCTCCTTCAGCGTGTAGGAGAATATCTCGCCGGGCAGCGAGTTCTCGATGGTCTCGCCGTGGATCGCGGTGGTCTGGCCGGCGTAATAGCGCAGCATACCGACGGCACGCAGGCGATAGGCGCGGGTGCGGCTCAGCGGCGCGCCCATATCCAGCGTGTCGAGCTGCGACAATTCGTCGAAATTTTTCTCGACGAGGTCGGCGAGCTTGAGCAGCAGGTTCTGCCGCTCGAACGGCTTGACCTTGCTCCAGGGCCCTTCGAAGGCGCGGCGGGCGGCCGCAACCGCGCGGTCGATGTCTTCCTTGTCGCCCTCGGCCACGGTCGCGAGCAGCTCGCCGGTGGCGGGATTGTGGGTCTCGAAGCGCTTGCCGGACGCGGCATCGACCCACTTTCCGCCGATCAGCATCTGCTTGTAGGACCCGTTGGCGAACGGATGGCGCGTGATCGGAATAGCCTGCGACACAGCCATGGCTGCACTCCCTGATAGGTGATTGATTTGGTTCGATCTGGGCGGGATCGTTCGGTGAAACAGAATACAGCGACAGCCGAAGGGCGTAAAGTCGGTGTGGAACGAAGCCCTGCCATGCCGACTTGTGCAGGGTCGCGCGAGCGTCATGTTATAGCTCCACCAAGAGCCAGTTCCGGAGAATAGCCATGCCGCATCCTGTCATCGCCAAGGGCAATGTCGCCGTGATCACCGGGGCCGCATCCGGCATCGGCCTTGCTGCTGCCATGGCTTTCGCTCGCGCCGGCATGAAGATATGGATCGCCGATGTCGACGAGGGCCGGCTGGCCGAGGCTGCAACAAAATTGTCATCCGTCGCGGGTGCGGCGAATGTGATGACGTCCGTGGTCGATGTCAGCCGGGTCGAAGGCGTGACGGAACTGGAACGCGCCGTCGGCGCGCACTTTGGCGGCACGGACCTGCTCATGAACAATGCCGGCATCCAGCCGGGCAGCACGCTGTTCGGCGAGCCCGACCATTGGCAGCGAGTCATCGGCGTCAACATGTGGGGCATCATCAACGGCTCGCGCATCTTTGCGCCCGTGATGATCGCGCGCGGCAAGGCCGGCCTGATCATCAACACCGGCTCGAAGCAGGGCATCACCACGCCGCCCGGCGATCCCGCTTACAACGTCTCCAAGGCCGGCGTGAAGGCGTTCACCGAGGCACTCCAGCACGAGCTACGCAACACGAAAGACTGCCACATCACCGCGCATCTGCTGATCCCCGGCTTCGTCTTCACCGGGTTGACCGCGAAAGGCCGCACCGAAAAGCCGGCCGGCGCCTGGACGCCGGAGCAGACCATCGAATTCATGCTGGCGCGGCTGGAGGCCGGCGATTTCTACATCCTGTGCCCGGATAATGACGTGACGCGCGCACTCGACGAGAAGCGTATGGTCTGGGCGGCCGGCGATATCGTCGCGAACCGTCCTCCCCTCTCGCGCTGGCACCCGGACTATGCGGATGCGTTCGCGAAATTCGTGAAGGGCGACTAGGCGCTGCGACCTACAGCGTCTCTTGCTGGTGCCCGCAATTCTTGCAGGCGAACTTGACGCGGGTCTGGCCCTTCGGGGCCTGCACCCGGTTCGGGGCGCCGCACTTGCCGCAGACCGCCTCGATGCGGGTCTCGCCCTGCTTCACGACGATGGTCTTCTTCTCCATCGATTCGCGGATCAGGCGCTCGGCCTCCTCTCGCAGGGATTGTTTCGACAAAGCTCGTCTCCGCCATGAATGCGGGCGAGGCTTATCGCACCTGCGATGAAATCACAATCCGAAACGGCCGCTCAGACCTCGACAATCACATAACTGTCTTCAACGTGCACCGGAAAGGTCTCGGCGACATACGGCCCTTTCTGCAGTTCCTCGCCGCGTTCCACCGCAACGGGATAGGACCGGATCTTGACCCGGTTCGGATCGAACCACGACTGGCCGTTGCGTATGTCGAATTCCCACCCGTGCCAGGGGCAACGGAGCATTTCGCCGACGCGCGAGCGCTCATAGACGCCGGGCTCGGGCGAGGTCAGCCGCGCGACGCAGGCGGCTTTCTCCAGCGGCGCCCCCTCGTGCGGGCAGCGGTTCAGCAGCGCGAAGAACTCGCCATTGACATGGAACACGACGATGTCGCGGCCTGCGATATCGACAACCTTGTTGCCGCCGGGCGGGATCTCGGTGGTACGGGCAACGATGTGACGGGCCATGCTCAGAACTTGTAGACCGCACGGGCGTTGGTGCTGAAGATCTTCTTCCGCTCGGCCTCGGTCAACGGCGTCTTGAAGGCAAAGCGTGGGTCGTCGAAATCCCAGTGGGGATAATCTGACGAGAATAGCAAACGGTCGATGCCGACCCACTCGATCAGCGACCGCAGATGCCGCGCCTCGTCCGGCTCGTCGATCGGCTGGGTCGTGAACCAGAAATGCTCGCGCACATATTCGGAAGGCTTGCGCTTGAGATGCGGCACCTCGCTGCGGAAGCGCTCAAAGTGTTGGTCCATGCGCCACACCGCCGAAGGAATCCAGCCGAAACCGCCCTCGATGAAGACGATTTTCAATTTGGGAAACCGCTCCGGCACGCCCTCAATGACGAGGCTCGCAAGCTGCGCCGCAATGGTGTGCGCGTTGGACTGATGCTCCTCGACATAATAGGACGGCCAGCCGCCGCCGGTCGGTGCGTGGCCGC
Organism: uncultured Alphaproteobacteria bacterium; assembly: GCA_963819355.1. Classification (GTDB taxonomy): domain Bacteria; phylum Pseudomonadota; class Alphaproteobacteria; order Rhizobiales; family Xanthobacteraceae; genus Bradyrhizobium. Next base: position 280,404 of record CAWFVZ010000040.1, read on the forward strand.
CATAGCCGCCGACATGGATGCCCAGCGGCAGATCGAGATCCTGCGCCCGCTCGTAAATCGGCCAGTAGCGGCGACGGCCGAGCGGCTCGTTGGCGCGCGGCGACACGTTGATCTGGATGTACTCGCCGATTTTGGCGCAGCGCTCGATCTCGGCAATGGCGAGATCAGTGCCGTCCTGCCCGACCAGGATCGAGGCCTTCAGCCGGGGGTCCCTGTGCGACCAGAACGCAAGCTGCCAGTCGTTGATGGCGCGCTGGATCGCCGCGCCGAATTCGAGGTTCTGCTGCGAGAAGATGAAGAGATCGAGCACCTGCAAAATCCCGAACTCGACGTCGAGTGGATCGAGATGCTGCTTCTGCATGAAGGCGAGATCGGATCCCGGCGGCCCCCCCGTCGGCGGCCAGGCATCGCGGCGCGCGATCAGCGGCGAGGAGCGTGGATAGGGCGTCGTGAAGAGGTAGGGCGTGCGCAGATGGCTGCCGTATTCCCTCAAATGCTGCCGCCAGCGTTTCGGCAGGAACTCGTTGAGGTCGTCGAACGAGTGCAGGCTCGGATGCACGTCGCAATCGACGATGCGCAGCCGCGAGGCGGCCGGCTTCTCGTCGTCACGCAGCGGACGGTCGATGACGTCACTCATGCGAAACCTCCGGATTTAGTTGACGAGTGACAACCGTGGAAACGTCTCCAGCGGATTGTCGACGCACATTTTTGCGATGATGCTCTTCGGCAGGTGCGGCGGGATCGGATCATCGCCGTCGAACTGCCAATGCGGATAGTCGGACGCGAACAGGAACATTTTTTCAGAACCGATCTGGTCGATGATCTCCTCGACGCTTTTCGCGTCACCCGGCGCATCGAACGGCTGCATGGTGACGCGGAAATTGTCGCGGATGATCGCGGCCGGCTCACGCTCGACCCAGGGCACCTCGACGCGCACCCCGCGCCAGGTCTTGTTGGCGCGCCACATGAAGGCCGGCAGCCAGCTCACGCCGGACTCCATCAGCACGACCTTGAGGTTCGGGTATTTGCCGAACACGCCCTCATAGATCAGACTCAGGATCTGCGCCTGAAACGCCTGCGCCTCGACGAAGTAATATTCGTAGCGGTGCGACGGCCAGCCGGCCGAGCTCGGCGCCTGCCGATATTGCGTACCGGCGTGGATCGCGAGCGGCAGCTTGTATTTCTCCGCGAGCTGGTAGACCGGCCAGAAATGCCGCCGGCCCAGCAGCGTCTCGCCCTGCGCCAGCACCAGGATGGAAACGAAGCGATTGTCGCCGATGCGGCGCTCAATCTCCCCGATCGCCAAGTCCGGTGCCTGCATCGGCACCACGATCGAGGCGCGCAGGCGAGGGTCACGCGCGAGCCATTCGGCTGCGATCCAGTCGTTGATGGCCTTGCAGAAGTCGGCCGCCATGTAGGAATCGAACACGGCCTGGGCGCCGTAGAGCACGTTGAGGATCGCGTGACTCGCGCCCAATTGGTCGAAGGCGCCCTTCTGGACCATCGCAAGATCAGAGCCCGGCTTGGCGCCATTGGCCGGCCGCCAGTCGGTACGCCCCGAAAACGGCATGCTCGGCGGATAGGAGGTGAGGTCGAGGCCGTCGATCGCGCGGCTCACCACCTGCTCTTTCCAGTGATCGCTGAGATAGGGCAACAGCGTCGTGCGCGTGCCACCAACCGCCGGGTGGATGTCGCAGTCGATCCGCGTCACCGCCATGGATGCTTCCTCGGGCAATCTTTATTGGCGGCGTTCTTTTGTGCGCCGCCTCGGCAGAGTGCTCCGACAGGTGCCGACGCGCAAGGGCGCAGGCCTGCGCGATCCGTCATGGCTCGGTTGCATTTCGCGGGCGCGATAAGATGTCAGGCGGGCGCATCCAGCGCAATTGCGGTCTCGGCGGCGGGAGCGGCGGCTGGCTAAAATTTCGCCTGTCGCATCGCGACCGGCGCGCTTAGCCTTCGCCGCGTTCCTTCCTCCTTCCTCTCCTTTCCCTCGGAGTTCCCATGTCCCTCCTCATCCGCGGCGGCACCGTCGTCAATCATGATTATTCGCGCCGTGCGGACGTGCTGATCGAGGGCGACTCCATCGTCGCGATCGGCGCAACGATCGCGACGCCCACGGGTTGCGAGATCATCGACGCCGGCGGCGCCTATATCATTCCGGGCGGCATCGATCCGCACACCCATCTCGAAATGCCGTTCATGGGCACTGTCACCGCCGACGATTTCGAGTCGGGCACCGAAGGCGGCGCTGACCGGCGGCACCACCATGGTGGTGGATTTCTGCCTGCCCGATCCCAGCCAGTCGATGCTCGCGGCCTATCAGGAGTGGCGGCACAAATCCGAGAAGGCGGTCACCGACTACGGCTTCCACATGGCGGTGACATCGTGGTCGAAGCAGATCTATGACGAGATGGAGACCGTGGTCAAAACCTACGGCATCAACACCTTCAAGCACTTCATGGCCTACAAGGGCGCGCTGATGGTGAACGATGACGAGCTCTACAACTCGTTCGCGCGCTGCGCCCATCTCGGCGCCATGCCGGTGGTCCATGCGGAGAACGGTGACGTCGTCGCGCTGATGCAGGAGGCGCTGATCGCGCGCGGCGTCACCGGCCCGGAAGGCCATGCCTATTCACGCCCGCCGGAGGTCGAGGGCGAAGCCACCAACCGCGCCATCATGATCGCGGACATGACGGGCACGCCAGTCTATATCGTGCACACCAGCTGCCGCGAGGCGCATGAGGCGATCGCGCGGGCGCGCGCAGCGGGAAAACGCGTCTATGGCGAGCCGCTGATCCAGCATCTGCTGCTCGATGAGCGTGAATATCAGAACAAGGACTGGAATCATTCCGCGCAGCGCGTGATGTCGCCGCCGTTCCGCGACAAGTCGCATCAGGACAGTCTGTGGGCGGGCCTGCAGGCGGGCTCGCTGCAAGTGGTTGCAACCGACCATTGCGCCTTCACCACTGAGCAGAAACGGTTTGGGCTCGGCGATTTCAGAAAGATTCCGAACGGTACCGGTGGCCTGGAAGATCGCTTGTCCCTGTTGTGGACCGCGGGCGTCAGCACGGGACGGCTGACGAAGGAAGAGTTCGTCGCGGTGACCTCGGCGAACATCGCCCGCATCCTCAACATCTATCCGCGCAAGGGTGCGATTGCCGTTGGCTCGGATGCCGACCTCGTGGTGTGGGATCCAAAGGCGACAAAGACCATCAGCGCGAAGCGGCAGATGAGCCGGATCGATTATAATGTGTTTGAAGGCTTTTCCTGCACCGGCGGGCCGGCCGCGACGCTCTCGCGCGGCCGCATCGTCTGGAAGGATGGCGATCTGCGCGCCCAGGCGGGCGATGGGCATTATGTCGAGCGGCCGGCGTTCTCTCCGGTGCATGTGGCCAATTCGACGTGGAAAGAGCTCACCACCCCGCGTGCCGTCGCACGCGGAGCGGTGACGCCGTAGGAACACGATCCGCTCGGGCTGCGACGCCGTGAAGCGCAGCCGATGGCATGCGCCTTGCCTCTTTACGTCGCAAATCTGTTTCGAGGAGGCACCCATGAGCGCATCATCTTTCGACATGAGCCGGCGCCGTATCGTACTCGGCGGTCTCGGTGCGGCTGGAATGGCGACCCTCGCGCCGCGCTTCGCTTGGGCACAGGGGCGCGCGGAGACACTGCTGGTGGTGCAAGAGCTGGGAGCGAATTCGCTCGACATGCAAGGCGTCGGCTCAAACCAGACCGTGAACGGCCTGTCCTGGAACTGCTATGACCGCCTGCTGACCTATGCCTCGAAAACGCTTCCCGATGGGACGGTGTCTTATGACCGCGCGACGCTCGCGCCTGAATTAGCGGAGAGTTGGGAAGTCGCGGCCGACGGCATGTCCTGCACCTTCAAGCTGCGGCAGAGCGCGAAATTCCACGACGGCACGCCGGTCACGGCAAAGGACGTCAAATGGTCGTTCGATCGCGCGGTGAAGGTCGGCGGCTTTCCAACCTTTCAGATGTCGGCGGGATCGCTGGAAAAGCCCGAACAGTTCGTGGTCGTCGACGACCATACCTTCCGCATCGACTATGTCCGCAAGGACAAGATGCTGCTGTTCAACGTCGCGGTCGTCGTCCCCTTCATCATCAACTCCGAACTCGCGAAGAGGAACGCGACGCCTGAAGATCCGTGGGCACTGGCCTGGCTCAAGAACAACGAAGCCGGTGGCGGCGCCTACAAGATCGACAGCTGGAAGCCGGGCAGCGAGACCGTGCTGTCGCGGTTCGACGACTGGAAGAGCGGGCCGCTGCCGAAGATCAAGCGCGTGATCGCGCGCGATGTGCCCTCGGCCGGTACGCGCCGCGCGATGCTGGAGCGGGGCGATGCGGACCTGTCGAGCGGCTTTGCACCGCGCGATTTCGAGCAAATCATCAAGGAGGGCAAAGTCAAGGTATCGGGCGTGCCGATCCCTAACGCGCTCTGGTACGTTGCCCTGAACACTGCAAAGCCTCCCTTCGACAATGCCAAGCTGCGCCAGGCCATCGCCTGGGCGATGCCATATGAGCAGATCCAGAGCAACGCCTTCTTCGGGCGCGCGGTTCCGATGTACGGCGGAGCGGCAGATGTCTCAAAGCCGGTGTGGCCGCAGCCGTTTCCCTATGTCACCGATCTCGACAAAGCCAAGGCACTGCTGAAGGAAGCTGGCTTCGAGTCCGGCCTGGAGACGACGCTGTCGCTCGACACGGGCACCGCCACGGTCGGCGAGCCGACTGCGATCCTGATTCAGGAGAGCCTCGCAAAGATCGGGATCAAGGCGTCGATCGAAAAGATTCCCGGCGCGAACTGGCGCACGACGCTGAACAAGAAGGAGCTGCCGCTCGCGCTCAATCGCTTCAGCGGCTGGCTCGACTACCCCGAGTACTACTTCTACTGGAATTTCCATGGCAACAACTCGATCTTCAATATCTCCTCGTACCGGAACAAGGAGATGGACGCCCTGATCGACAAGGCGCGCTTCACCACGGATGCGTCCGAATACGACCGGTGCGTGAAGGATTTCATCGCGCTCTGCATGCGAGACGTTCCCGTCATCCCGCTCAACCAGCCGATCCACGACGTCGCCATGCAAAAGGCCGTCAGCGGCTACGAATTCTGGTTTCACCGCGAGCCAGACTACCGCCAGTTTGCGAAGGGCTAGTCGGCCAAACCCAGGACGTGTGACGCGGCCCGCGCCTGCTCTGTCGGCACGGCGTTGCCCAGCCGCACCTCGCTCGCACGCAGCATCGCCGCATCGAGCTTGCCTTGCCGCGATCCGTCCAGCGCGCATTCAAACATCCGGTAGAACTGCGCGCCGTCATAGGCGACCAGCAGCAGATCAACGCCGGCGTTGATGGCCTCGACCACGGCCTTGCAGACGTCGTGCTGATAGATCGCGCCCATCACGAGATCGTCCGTCATCACCACGCCCTGGTACTTCCATTTCTCGCGAATGATGCCCTCGACGACCCGCTTCGAATGCGATGCGGGGCGGCCGGGATCGACGGCGGTGAGCGTGACGTGGCCGACCATGAGCGCGCTGTGCGACTGCGACAGCACTTCACGGAACGGCAGCCAGTCCGTGGCTTCCAGCTCCCTGACCGGCGTATCGAGGTTGGCGCTGAAATGATGCGTGTCGGTGCGCACGCGGCCGATGCCAGGAAAATGCTTGAGCGTGGCGCCTACGCCGGAGGCCTCCAGTCCGCGCACATAGGCACTCGCAATCGTGCCGACCACAACAGGATCGGTGGCAATCGCGCGCTGGCCGATCAGCGTATGAAAATCGAAGCGGTTGCGCCGGGCGGGCGGCTTGAGATCGAGCACCGGTGCGAGATTGAGGTTGATGCCAAGGCCGGCAAGCTCGCGGCCATGGATGCGGCCGAACGCCTCTGCCTTGACCTGCTGGTCGTCAGGATCGAGCCCCGCGAGCGTCGCCAGAGCCGGCACCTTTGTGAGCGGCGGCGCGAGATGCCCGACGATGCCGCCCTCCTGATCCGCGGCGACGATGAGCGGCGGCAGGCCGGCTGCGCGTCGCTTGTCCTGGAGGGCCGCAATCTCAGAGCGCAGCGCATCGACCGTCCGGCCGCGGATGTTGTGCCGGGTGACATAAACGCCGCCGATCAGGCCTTGCTCGGCGAGGCGCGCCACCTCGGGAAATGACGAATAGCCAACCATGAAGTGAGGCCCGAGCTGGCGCGCCTCGTCGACCCTCGCGCCGAGCACATCGTGCTGGCGCAGCTCGAATCTGAGATGCGCCGCCGACATCAGCAGCGGCGGCAAGCACCAGAGGGTGACGAGCAGCTTACCGGCGAAGCGGCGCCCGTGCCCGCGGCGAAGTAGAACGATGATGATCACGATGCTTGTGGCGACAAGCACGATGTTTCCCGCGCCGCGCAACGGGACCAGATAGGGATCGTTCTTGTTCGCGGCGGCGAATGCGACAACGGGTGCGGCCAGCCAGAGCAGGAGGCGGACGGTGCGACGGAGGAATTGCATGGGGCGCAACATGTGCAGGTGGCGAATGCATCGCACCTATCAAAGCGATTTACGCCGCGCGAGAGGCAAACGCCTATCTGCACGAAATCTGCAAAAAGACTCCTGAACTCGTGCAGACGATGATCCCGCCTTCTGCACAACCGCCGTTCAGACTTCGTGGTGTCACCATCCACGAAAGGTCTTTTGAACATGACGAGCCTGGCTTCGACGATCGCAGCGGATATCCAGCCGATCAGGCACCCCTCGATTCCGGCCAAGGTCGGCCTCGCTCTGGCGCTGGCCGTGCTCGCTGACTGGCTGTTCTATGGCGAACGCGTCGGGCTGTCGCTTTCGCTCTTCGCGATCGCGATCGCCGGCGGGGCGGTGCTGTTCAATCACGCGGCACTGGACCTGCGGCGCGCTTTGACCAGCGCAGCCACTCTCGTCGCCGGCCTCGCTCCTGCCGTTGAAGAGCTCAACCCGCTCTCGTTCCTGATCCTCGTCACCGCGATGGTCATTGCGCTGCTGCTCGCGACCAATCCGGAGACGACCGAACTCGCCGATCGTGCCCGCGCGCTGCGCAACTTCGTCCTGTTCGGCCTCTTTCAGATTCTTCCCCGAGGCACTCCAGATCTTCAACATGTCGGCGTTCACCCGCGGCATCGCACTTTGGCTGCTGCCTGCGGCGTTCGGGACGGTCTTCGTCGCACTGTTCGCCTTGGCCAACCCGGTGATCGAGCAGTGGGTGTCGCTGCTCAATCCAAAGCTCATCCTTGAATATGTCAGCATCCCGCGCGTGCTGTTCTGGACCACGATGCTGGCGCTGATCTGGCCGTTCATCCATGTGCGCTGGCGAAGCAAGAAGATGGCCGCCACGGTTGCCCCTGAGCTCCCCGAGCCGGAGGCCCTCGCGCCCTTCGTCCCGGCCCGGTTCCTGGGCCCCTCCTCCATCTTGCGCTCGCTGATCCTGTTCAATCTGCTGTTCTCGGCGCAGTCCGTCCTCGATGGCATCTATCTCTGGGGCCATGTGGCGCTGCCGGCCAGCCTGACCTATGCAGCCTACGCCCATCGCGGCGCCTATCCACTGATCGCGACTGCGCTGCTTGCCGCAGTCTTCGTGCTGGCCGCGATGCGTCCGGGCGGACCGGCCGAGAAATCGAAAGTGATCCGGCCGCTGGTCTATCTCTGGGTGGGGCAGAACATCCTGCTGGTCGCCTCCTCCATCCTCCGTCTCGACCTCTACGTGGACATCTACATGCTGACCTACTGGCGCATCACAGCCTTCATCTGGATGGGGCTGGTGGCGCTCGGGCTGGTCCTGATCGTGGCCCGCATCGCGCTCGACCGGTCCAACCGGTGGCTTGTCGGTGCCAATCTGATCGCGTTAACGATCGTGTTGTACAGTGTTTCGCTGGTGAACTTCGATGCGTTCATTGCCGACTACAATCTGACCCACAGCAGCGAAATGGCAGGCAAGGGCATGAAGATCGATGCCAACTACCTCCTCACACTTGGGCCACAAGCGCTGCCTGCTCTCGACAAGGTCGTCTCGCTTCGTGGCGGCGATTACTGTCTTGCCGGACGCCGAGACCGGCTTGTAGAAACACAGCGCCAGGACATGGCCTGGCGGGCTTGGGGCTTTCGAAGCTGGCGGCTGCAACGCCGGCTGGATGCCCAAGCCAAAAGCCGGTCCAGCAGCCAGCCGGCAGGGTGAGCGGAGAGATTCTTGGCGCATCGCATTCTCATCGTCGACGACGAAGGCCACATCCGCGAGGTCATCCGCGTCGCCTTGAAGAAAGCCGGCATGGACGTGATCGAGGCGCGCGACGGCAAGGAGGCGCTCAGCCGCTTTGCCGCCGACAAGCCCGATTTGATCGTGCTCGACATCGGCATGCCCGAGTTCGACGGCCTCGACGTTTGCCGCGAGGTGCGTAGGAGCTCGGACGTGCCGATCCTGTTCCTGTCGGCCCGCGACGAGGAGATCGACCGCATCCTTGGCCTCGAGATCGGCGGCGACGACTATGTGACAAAGCCGTTCAGCCCGCGCGAGCTGGTGGCGCGGGTCAACGTCATCCTGCGCCGCCTCAGCCCACGCAATGGCGACGCCAAGGCCGGACCGGCTGCGCTGTCGCAAGGCGGACTGCTGATCAATCCCGAGCAGCACGTGGCCTCCTTCTCAGGCACGCCGCTGAAACTGACCGCGATCGAGTTCGGCATCCTGCGCGCGTTCCTGACCCGGCCGACCTCGGTGTTCAACCGCGAGCAGCTGATGCGGGCGGCCTACCAGCTCAACATCCAGGTCTCCGACCGCACCATCGACAGCCATATCCGCAACATCCGCGCCAAGTTCGCCGCGCAGAATTGCGACAGCGTGATCGAAACCATTCATGGTGTCGGCTTCAAGCTCGGCCGCTGCGAGACAGAGGCATGAGCGCCGCCCCCGACAAATGGCGGCCGTCGCTCGGGCTCGTGATCTTTGCGGTGCTGGCGACCGTCGCGGTGCTGCCGCTGGTCGGCCTGTTCTTCTTCCGCCTCTATGACAACCAGCTCATCCGCCAGACCCAGGCCGAGCTGATCGCGCAGAGCCGTGTGCTCGCGACGATCTATGCGCAGGAGGTCACGGCAAGGCTCGACAGCGGCCTGACGCTCGGCGCCGAGGTGCCGCCCGGCGTGCTGCCCGATCCCGGCGACCAGTTCACGCCGATCCGGCCCGCGCTCGACCTGACCGCCGACGACCTGTTGCGGCGTCGGCCCGATGCGCAAGCCGCGCCTCAGCCCGCGCAGCCAGCCTATGTCGAGATCGGCGCAAAGCTGACGCCGATCATCCGCGAGACGCAGAAGGTGACGCTCGCGGGCTTTCGGATCCTCGATCCGCAGGGCGTGGTGATCGCGGGACGGCAGGAGGTCGGGCAGTCGCTCGCCCATATCGAGGAAGTGGCGGATGCGCTGCACGGCCAATACCGCGCCACCTTGCGCAACCGCGTACCGGACAAGCCGCCGCCGCCGATCTATTCCTTCAGCCGCGGCCTCGGCGTCCACGTGTTCTCGGCGATGCCGGTCATCGTCAACAACCGCGTTGCGGGGGTGATCTACACCACGCGGACGCCGAGCAACATCTTCGACCATCTCTACCAGGAGCGGGCCAAGTTCGTGCTGGCGGGGCTCGCGGTGATCCTCGGCACCATCGCGATCGGGCTGGTGTTCTCGCGCACCATCACGCTGCCGATGCGCGAACTGATCGACCGCGCCGCCAGAATCGGGCGTGGCGACCGCGAAGCCTTCCAGCCGCTTCGGCACTACGGCACCCGCGAGTTCGCCCAGCTCTCGCACAGCTTCCTCGGCATGGCCGAGCAGCTGGCGCGGCGCTCCGACTACATCGCGACGTTCTCGGCCCACCTCACCCACGAGCTGAAATCGCCGCTCACCTCGATCAAGGGCGCGGCCGAGCTGTTGCAGGACTCGTTTCAAGGCAAGCCCGAGGGCCTGACGCCGGCCGAGCAGAAGACGTTCATCGCCAACATCCTGTCCGACACACAGCGGCTGGAGGCGATGGCGCAGCGGCTGCGCGAGCTGGCCCGCGCCGAAAGCCTGCCGCAGAACGAGCGCACGGAGCTCGCGCCCGTCATCGCCGATCTCAGGAGCCAGTTTCCGGCCAGCTCAATCGAGGCCAGCGGCAGTCTTGATCGGCCGGTCGGCATGTCCGGAGAGAAGGCGCTGATCGTGCTCTCGCATCTCGCCGACAACGCGATGCGGCACAAGGCCAGGTCAATCAGGCTGGAGGCCGTCGACGAGCGTACGACATTGAGGCTGACGGTGCGCAATGACGGCGACCCGATCTCCGCGCCGAACCGCGACAGGATCTTTGACGCTTTCTTCACGACCCGCCGCGACCAGGGCGGCACCGGCATGGGTCTCGCGATCGCGCGCGCGGTGATGGCAAGCCATGGCGGCTCGATCAGGCTCAAGCCCACCGATGAGGGCGTCGCCTTCGAGCTTCAGTTTCCGTTCGCCTAGATCGCAAACACCCAGGCGGCGACGATGGTGCCGATGGTGACCAGACCGGCGATGGTCCAGCCGGCGGCATATTCCAGCTCAGGATGACCGGTCGCCCGCATGATCTCTGCGGGATCGGCGGTATGCTTCTCTGCCATGACAGCCTCGCACGTTCTTTGCCGTGTCATAGGTAAGTCGCATCAGCCGCCATTAGGTTCCATCACGGACGCGCGAATAGCAAAAAAAGTCGAAAACAACCCCATGCAAAGTAGAACGACCCTGCCGGGATGAGGCGAGGCCGCGCTCCGCAACCGTTTGACGCGGCGCGGCAAAACGGGGGCGAGGCGCAATCGCCGCGGGGGTGGCGGGGTTACGCTCCAAATCGGATTGCTTGCCTGCGATGAAGCGAGGCTGCGTGAAGCGATCCGCCCAACTGCCGGACTCGTCCGATCTCGACGATAAGCGGCCAAAGGCGCGCAAATACATGACGCTTCGGCGCACGCTCCGGCAATTTCAATGCCCCCCGGCATCCAGCGACCTCTTCACTCGACTCTCGCTAAAGTTGTCGTCTATTCTCGATGCCGACAGACCGGCCAATTTGCGACCGGTGACGACCGCGGTGATTTTCGAAAGGCATTTTCGATGCGTTCGCTTTTTGCGCGACTGCACCGGCGTTATGGGCTCAGGATTTCGGGCGCCGAGCGGCAAAGTCGGGTCAAGGACAAGCTCGATAGCCAACCCACCCTGCCCTCGCTTCGCCTGCTGGCCACGCACACTGCGCTGGCACGACCGCGTCCGAAAGTGGCCATTATCGGCGGCGGCTTCTCGGGCCTGATGGCGGCCTCCGAGCTCGTCGAGCATTGCGACGTCACGCTGTTCGAAGCGCGCGACCGCTTCGGCGGCCGGGTCTGGAGCAAGGAAAAGGAGAGCGGGATCGTCGAGGCCGGCGGCGAGCTGATCGGTTACAACCATCCGATCTGGCTGAGCCTTGCCAAGCGCTTCGAGCTTGGCCTGTCCATGATCACCTCGGACACCAATTTCGACGCGCTCGACCTCGATATGCCGCTGCTTCTTGACGGCCACAAGCCGTCCGAGAGCCAGATCGAACGCATCTATCACGAGATGGATCACGCCTTCAAAAAGATCAGCCGGCAGGCCGCCGAGGTCGACCCACGCAAGCCCTGGCGCGCGAAGGACGCCAAGGACCTCGACGACAGAACGCTTGGGGAATGGATCGATGGCCTGGACTGCTCGAAGCTGACCAAGCTCGCCATCGACGAGCAGATGTCCAACGATCAGGGCGTGCCGACCCATGAGCAGAGTTTTCTCGCCAACCTCGCGGTGATTTCCGGCGGGCGCATGAAGGACCAGGTCGACGCCTTCTTCACCCAGACCGAAACATTGCGCTGCTCCGAAGGCAACCAGCAGCTCGCGATTCGTCTTGCCGACGAGGTCAACAGCAAGCAGGGCGGCAGTGCGTTGCTATCGATGCCGGTCAGTGCCATTCGCATCGAAGACGAAGGCGTGACGCTGGAATTCGCAGCCGTCGGAAACGCAGCGCCGCGCGCGCCCTTCACGGCGGACTACCTCGTCCTCGCCATACCGCCGAGCCTGTGGCCGGCGTCGCGCTCCGCCAAGATTGCGATCACGCCGGAGCTGCCGCGGGACTACTACATCACGATGGGAACGGCGGTAAAATATCTGAGCCCGATGACGAAACGGTTCTGGATCGGCGAAGACCTGGCGCCGACGTCGATGTCGACCCGCTTCGGCGTCACCTGGGAGGGAACGGATAACCAGATTGGCCCGCCCGACCGCCCGGTCGAGCTCAGCGTGTTTGCCGGCGCCGATGTCGCCAAGGACGCACTCGCGCGTTTCAAGCCCGGCGACCAGAAGGAGGTCGATGCGTTCTATGCGGAGCGTATCGGCGAACTCTACAAGGACTACACCAAGCATCTCAAAGGTGACCCGGAATTCATGGCGTGGCCGCGCGACGAATGGACCGCCGCAGGCTATTCCTGTGCCGCACCGGGCGAGGTCTGCCGCGCCGGGCCGCTGCTGTACAAGGGATTCAGGGATCGCCTGTTCTTCGCCGGCGAGCACACCTGCTTTGCCTATTTCGGCTACATGGAGGGCGCGCTCGAATCCGGCAGGGCGGCGGCCGCCGCGATCGTCCGTGCCATCGGCAAACACACAGTGATGTAGCCTTCCCCAGGACGGGACATCTGTCATACGCTCGGCGCCCGGTCGCGGCGAAGCCGTGACCGGAGAGGAGAAGAAACGCCCATGAAATTCACGATGTCGGCCTGCCTCGCCGGTGCAATGCTTTTGGCCGGTGCCTCCCATGTCGCGGGCGCGTCTGGCGCCACGCCGACGAAAATCTCGGGCTCCACGGCGCTGGCGCTGGCGGGCGTGATTGCGCCACTGTCATCGGAGCTGTCCGGCGCCGAGAAGAAAGCGGTGGCGATGCTGTTCGCCGCCAGCAGCGATATCCCCTACAAGAAGCCGATCGTGGTGACCGCTGATAGAATTGTCTGTCGGACCAGCAATGTCGACATCACCTTGCGCAACTGCGAGGTCACCTTCGGCAAGAAGGCCAAAACCGTGAACGGGCCCACGGCCAACGAAATCTTTGCGACCGAGGCCCTGGCCGGCATTCCGCCCGACGGCGCGGCGGGGTCGAATTTCGAGAGCCTGACCAAATTGAGCTGCACGATCGACCCCAACGCCATCCGCCGGAAGGACGGCAGCGGGGCGGATTGCACGTTCCAGCCGGGAAATTGAGCCGAGGCCGAGGGACGAGCCAAGGGTGCCGTGAAATCGCCGCAAGATAAACTGACAAGACGAACCAATAAGGCGAATTGAAAAGACAGGCCAAACCGGCGCGCCAATATCAATCAAGCGCGCAAGGCCGGCACCAAGATGATGAAGAATTATCTCGCTTTTTTCCTGCTTCTGACCGTGACGACGGCCAACGCGCGCGGTCCGTTGCCGGCGCGGCTTGCGGGACCCTCCAATCTCGTGCCCGTCGGCCTCACCGATAACGACACCACCGCCGGCGGCGTCGCACGGCTGTGCGAGCAGGTCACCTTCTCGCGCGGCCTGCGTTATGGCGACAGCGAGGCCAATGTGCTCGACGTCGCGACCAGCGAGACCACCAAGGCGGATACGCCGCGGCCGGTGCTGCTATTCGTGGCGGGCGATACTTTCACCGGCGACCGCGGGGCGCCGGACCTGTCGCGCGAGATCCAGGACGAGGCGATGTGCTTTGCCGCGCGCAACGGCATGATCGGGGTGCGCGTGAGCTACCGCCTCGCGCCCGCAGCGACCTGGCCGATGGGCTCAACCGATGTCGCGGCGGCGCTGTCCTGGGTCCACGGCAACATCGACCTGTTCAACGGCGATGCCCGCGAGATCATCGCGGTCGGCTATGGCGCCGGCGCCTTCCATGTCGCGAGCCTGCTGGCGCATCCCGAGCTCCAGGCCGACCGCGCCGACGTCGCGGCCGTCGTGCTGGTGTCCGGCATCTATCGCGCAGGCAAGGATGCCAGCGACAGCGAGAAGGCCTATCTCGGCCTGGATGCCAGCCAATATGACAAGCGGTCGGTGTTTCCCGGCATCCTCAATGTCGACGCGCCGATCGTGCTGGCCTGGGCCGCCAACGATCCCGCGAACCTCGTCGCGCAGGGCGAAACCCTGAAGAAGACTCTGTGCGGCGCCGGCCACTGCCCGCGCGCCACGCTGCTGCGCAGCCGCGACGGCATCGCTGCAGCGTTCGGCCTCGACGGCTCCGGTGACAGCCTCGCCGAGCCGACGCTGCTGCTGGTGCATCAGCTCGAGGCGCGCGAGCTGCCTTAGCGCTTCGCCGCCGCCAGCGCGTCAGCACGCCTGCCGTTTGGCTTGCCGCAGAACAGCGCGCAACTCGAAACCAGTAGCCAAGCCACAGGAATGACAAACGCTTGACCTAGATCAAGCGTCTTGGTGCGGACTGAGCCGACCTCCATGAGGGGCTAACATCAAGGTGTCGAACATGCGCGTCTCCGGCAGGATGCTGTTCGTTTTGATGGTCGCCCTCGCATCGCTGGGGGCGATGTCGCAAGAGCGCGCCGAACAATCCACCGCCGATAGCGAAATCCGTATCGGCAATGTCATGCCGTATTCGGGACCGCTCTCGGAATTCGGCGCGATCGGCCAGGCGGAGGCCGCCTATTTCGACATGATCAACGATCGTGGCGGCATCAACGGCCGCAAGATCCGCTTCATCACGCGCGACGACAATTCCGATCCCGCAACCGCGCTGGAGCTGACCCGCAGTCTCGTCGAGAAGGACGACGTGCAGTTGATGTTCGGCTCGTTCGGCACGCCCGGCAATCTCGCCACACGCTCGTATCTGAATGAGAGGAAAGTGCCGCAGCTTTTCGTCGCCTCCGGCGATGAGGAGTTGAGCCAGGCCAAGACGTTTCCCTGGACCATGGGCTGGCAGCCGCCGTTCCGGTCGGAGGGGCGCATCTACGCCAACTACATCCAGGCCTATTATCCGCATCGCAAGATCGTGGTGCTGTGGCAGAACGATCAGTTCGGACGCACGCTCTTCAAGGGCATCGAGGAAGGTCTTGGCGATCTGAACCGTCTTGTCCTCGTTGACATCGCCTTCGACATTACCGATGAGCATCTCGAAGGACACGTCTCGATCCTCAAGCGCGCGGGCGCCGATATTTTCGTCTTTCTCGGCGTGCCGTCGACAGCGGCCCAGGTGATCAAGCTGGCCGCGTCGCTCAAATGGCACCCGGTCATCATCGTGAACGATGCCTCCGCCTCGATCGCCAATGCGATGGCGCCCGCAGGATTGGAGAATTCGGCCGGCGTGATCTCGACGGCCTTTCTGAAGGATCCGAGCGATCCCGCATGGAAAGACGATCCTGGCATGAAGGACTGGTTCGCCTTCATGGATAAGTATCATCACGTCGAAAGCACGAACAACAGTGCCGCGCTCTACGGCTACGCCGCGGCCGAGGCGCTGACGCAGGTGCTGAAGCAATGCGGCAACGACCTGTCGCGGGAGAACATCATGCGTCAGGCCGCTTCGGTCAGGGACTACAAGCCTTCCGTTGCCCTGCCCTACATCGGGATGAATACCTCGCCGGACAGCTATCTGCCGATCAAGCAGATGCGACTTGTCCAGTTTGACGGCCGCTCCTGGCAACCATTCGGCGCGGTGATCGAAACCGCATTCACGGAAGGCGCAGCGCGATGAGCCGCCTCACGCCGGCTTGAGCGAAGCCAGCGCACTCTCCAGCAACGAACGCACCCTTGCCGCATCGCCGGATTTCACCACCGCCGGGTCGAGATAGAGCTCGAGGCCGGGCGCGCGCTCGGTGATGATTCCGCTCTTCTCGGTTGAGGAATCGTTCAGCGCATCGACCGAATAGGGAATGACCTCGCGGCTAATGCCCTTCATCGTGATCGCGGGCAGCGCGTGGGCGCGGACGACGTCGCTGACCAGCGCGAAGGTCTCGTAGCTCAGCACGATGCCGCCGGGCTCGGCGATCGATTGCAGCCGCGCGGCGAGGTTCGCCTCCGCTCCGATGATGGTGTAGTCCATGCGGTCGCTGCTGCCGAAATTGCCGACATTGCAATAGCCGGAATTGATGCCGATGCGGGCCTTGAACGGCAACTCGATGCCGGAGGCGCGCCACTTCGCGTTGAGCTCGGTGAGGCGGTGCTGCATGCGCCATGCCATCTGCAGGCAGGCCTGCGCGTCGGCGCGGTCGCCCTTGGTCTCGGGGTCGCCGAAGAAGATCAGCATGGCGTCGCCGATGAACTTGTCGATGGTGCCGCCGATATTCGTGGGCGATCGCCGACATCTCGGTGAAATATTCGTTGAGGAGCTGCGTCAGCAATTCGGGTTGAAGCCGCTCGGCGGTCGCGGTGAAGTTCTGGATGTCGGAGAAGAAGATGGTGAGCTTCTTGCGCTCGGTGTGGATGGTGACGTCCTTCTGGCCGGAGAAGATGCTCTTGTAGACTTGCGGCGGGATGTAGCGCGAGATCTTCATCGAGAGCGAGGCGAGGAAGTCGTTGGCGGATTCGAGCTCCTTGTTCATGCCCTTGATGCGGCCGGCCTGGCGGCGCTGGAGCGAGAGGAACGACAGGCCGCTGCCGGCGGCGATCAGGAAATAGGCCAGCAGGAATTTGAACGAGAAGATGTTGGCCGCGATCGGCTGGGCGATGATCACCTCCTGAATGCCTCTGATGTCACCGACCTTCCAGTCCTTCTTCGGGCTCTCGGGATGGCTGTTGTGGCAGCTGACGCAGGCCGGGCCCATCGTCACGGGCGCGACGAGGCGGACCTTGTCGGAGAACAGCGAGGTGGCGGTCTCGACGATCTTTTGCTCGGGATCCCTGCGCAGCGCGTCGAGCGCGTCCTTCTCGAACTTGTCGAGCTGGTGCGGGGCGCGGTTCTGGAACGGGAAGTCCGAGACGAAGCGGTAGGTGATGTTTTCCTGCTGTGCGCCGATCACCCGGCCGAGCTCCAGCGACAGCGTCGCCGGAATCGGGATCGCGCCGGGCACGGATTCATAGTTGTGCACGACCTTGGTCGTGCCGTTCGGATTGGCGAGGATCCGCCCGACCACATTGGTCGCATAATAGCTACGCACGCTCGTGATTACCGAATTGAGATCCGCGGCCTGGCGTCGCAGCGCGGTCTTGCTCAGCTCGGTCAGGTCGAGCCATACCGCGAGCGGCAGAGCGAGCAGGAGGAAGGCGATCACGGCACCGATCAGGATGCCGTTCTTGCGCTGTTCTTCGGAGATCGCTTGTTTCACCTTGTGGCTCCGTTGTGTGCGTTCTTGTCGCAAATTTGGAGGATTTGCGGCCCAACATGCGGGCGGAACAGAGCCCGTAAACGCGCGCCCGCGCAACCCCATTTTATGGTGGTCGCGGCAGGCGGCTTTTCGTTTCATGACGACTGTTTAAGATCGATATTAACCTGCACTCACTCCGCCCGGGAGATCCCATGACCGAGACCATCCGCATCAAACGCTTTGTCGCGCGCCCCGTGATCGTGCCGATGAACCTGCCGCTCAAAACCTCCACCGGGTCAGTCGCAAAAGCGCCGCTGGTGCTGATCGACTGCGAGACCGACCATGGCGCCATGGGGCATGCCTATCTGTTCTCGATCACGCCTTCGGCCTTGAAGCCGCTGACCGCGATGGTCACGGAAATGTCAGAGCTGCTTGCGGGCGACGAGCTGCTGCCGTTCGAGATCGAGCGCAAGCTGACCCAGCGCTTCACCCTGCTTGGGCTCGCCGGCCTGCAGCGGCTGGCGCAATCCGGTATCGACATGGCGGCGTGGGATGCATTGGCGCGGGCACGCGGCCTGCCGCTGGCCCGCCTGCTCGGGGGTGCGCCGAAACCGGTCAAGGCCTACAATTCGAAGGGGCTCGGCATCATGCCGGCGGGCGCCGCGGTGGACGAGGCGCACAGACTGCTGGCCGAGGGTTTTCAGGCCGCCAAGATCCGCGTCGGCCGGCCTGATGCGCGGGAGGATCTGGCCGTCGTCCGCGCGGTGCGCAAAGCCGTCGGCGACCAGGTCACGCTGATGTGCGACTACAACCAGGCGCTGACGGTGACCGAGGCCATCCGCCGCGGCGAGATGCTCGACGACGAGGGCCTGACCTGGATCGAGGAACCGATCCGCCACGACGACTACGCCGGCTGCGCCCGCATTGCGGATGCGCTGGGAACGCCGGTCCAGATCGGCGAGAATTTTGACAGCGCGTTCTCGATGCAATCGGCGCTGTCGGCCGAGGCCTGCGATTACGTGATGCCGGACGTGCAGCGCATCGGCGGCGTCACCGGCTGGCTCCGTGCCGCGTCACTGGCGCACGCCGCCGGCATCGAGATGTCGACGCATCTGTTCTCGGAAGTCAGCGCGCATCTGCTCTGCGTGACGCCGACCGCGCATTGGCTGGAATATGTCGACTGGGCCGACGCGGTGCTGGCGACGCGGTTGCAGATCAAGGACGGCTTTGCGCTGCCGGGCGAGGAGCCCGGCAACGGGATTGCGTGGGATGAGGAAGCGGTGAAGAGGTACTTGGTTGGGTGATTGGGCGGGGGCTGGTTTCTTCACCTCGCCCCGATTGCGGGGAGAGGGAGCGCGACGGAACGCGGAGCAGAGACGCGGCCCTCCCGCCGAGCTACCACACCTCCGCGCCGGGGATCTTCTTGCGCACCGCCATGCGCTGGACCCAGATGCAGCGACGGACAGATCTATTGGAGCGGCCGACGGCGGAGATCCCCTCGCCGGCCTGAAGCAGCGGCGCCACGGTCTCGCGCAACGTACGGCAGCGCTGCAGCTCGGCCTGCCAGTCGATGATCCCAGCGTCGGCGCTTGGTGCAATCAGCGCCGATATCGCCCCGGCAAGACAAATCGTCCGCATCATCTCCATTCCTTTCATCGTGATTCACTCGCATCGCGCCGGTAGCGGAAGTCGCAGTGATCGGCGCCTTGCATGATGGTCTGCGTGCGCGTGAGCCTGACGTCCGGGCCGAAGCCCTCCGCGGTCGCAAAATCGGCGGTGCAGTTCAAGAGGAAGCCGAGCTCCGGCTCGCCCAGCGCCTTGTAGAACTCGGCATAGGCGCATCGCTTCACGTCGAACGCGAACGCGTCCTCGGTCTGCTCGATCACGTCGTAAGCGAGCGCGTCGTCGCGCGCGTAGGCCTTGAAGGCAGAGGCGACGGCCTGGCCAAGATTGGCTTCGTTCTTTGCCTTCCAGAATTCCTCGCCGAAGCGGCGATAGAGCTCGCCGAGCGCATGGTGCACCAGTGCGTTCGCACGCGCCTCGCCGAGCTCAGCCTGAAGCGCCTTGACCAGCGGCACCAGGACCTGCGCCTGTATTTTTGCCTGTTCGATGACGGATATGCTCATGGGCGCCTTCTCGTCTTCGGATGCTTCGCTTTCAGCGTGCCCTGTGAAATGGCACACACTTGAATTGTCGCTAAGGTTGTATCATGATCACGATGTAACCAAGGCGAACGGGGCGCACGACCCCGTATCTATTTTCCGATCATTTCATTCTCGAACACAGAGTTGGAGGAGGCAATGCTTTGCTCAATCCTCGGTGGTCGCTTATTGCTCTCGCGGTTCCATCGCAGGTTTGCCCTTCATCCCATCCACGGCGCCTTGAAAGCGTCCCCTCGCTCCGGGTGGGACGGACAACGACCCAAAAGATCGCGATCGGCCGTCTGATGCCTCGCTGAACCCAACGGCGCGAACGCCGTCTCGGGCGAGCGTGCGCCGGCATCGACAGTCGCGCTTTCAGCCATCGAAAGGAACGCCCCATGGACGAACCCAAGCCGCTCACCAGCGCATTCGCCAAGACCGCAAATTTCTCCATCCACCAGGTCGACAGCGTGTTCAGGGCTGCCGCGCATGCCGCCGTCGTTCCCGCTGCCTTGCCGGTCGCCCTGCCACCCACGCTTGGCCCGCTGTCCGCCTTCACGGGCACCTTCACCGGACAGGGGTTCAACACGATCTTCCGGCCCGACAGCGCGACGACGCCGACGCAGATGCCGGGGCCGATCAACACCACCGACCCGCCCGACAACGTGCTGGAGTTGAACCTCACCGACGAGACCATGTCGTTCTCGAATAATCTCGGCTCGATTCCCAATCGCGGCTCAGGGCCGCAGGCCGATGCCTTCCTCAACGGCGTGCCGTATCTCCAAACCATCAACGACGTCACCACGGGGACGCCAGTCGGCATTCACTTCGAGCCCGGCATCTGGCTCGCGGTGCCGGCCAGCACCAATCCGCACGAACCCTTCACCGTCGCGCGCATGGCCTCGATCCCCCATGGCACGACGATCACGGCGCAAGGCACAGCGCTGCCGGCCGTCGCCGGCAAGCCGACCATCGCGGCGGTCGACATCACGCCGTTCCTGAACGGCAATCCGAGCAACAAGCACACATTCCAGAATCAGACCGCCACCATTCAGACCACGCGCAGGCTGCCGCAGGATCTTACCGCGCTGATCGCCTCCGGCAAGCTCACCCAGGCCATGATCACCGACCCGAACACGGTGCTGCGCAACCAGATCGCGCATCAGACCATCAGCCAGACCATCATCATCGAGACTTCGACCAAGCCCGGCTCGCCGCTGTCCGGCGGTCCCCTGCCGGCCGTGCCCTCGGCCGGCCCGCATCCGCAGGCACCGAACTTCGCCGGCGGCACCGCGAACATCGCATTCCTCCAGGGCGTGCCCGCGCCGCCACCGGGCGGCGCCGGCGCCAACGCCAATGCGTTCCAGATGGATGCCGTGTTCTGGATCGAGACGGTGATCTACGACATCGACGTGCCGCGCATCCCGTCCGGCGAGCCGCCGATGATCCTCCAGCCGTTGCAGAAGGGCACGGTGCCGCTGGTGCCGAGCTTCGTCGCCACGCTTCCGTTCGTGCCGAACAAGGCTTTTGCCGGCGGCCGCGTCCGGGTGGCGACGACGCAGATCCAGTATTCGCAGAAGGTCATGCTGGATTTCAACGGCCTGACCTGGCCGCACGTCTCGGTCGCCTCGCTCGTGCCGGCCGCCCCGGTGCCGATCCCGGAGCATCTGCTGCCGCTGACGTGAGAGTGGCACGACAACGCGGCGTGGGCCGCGCCCGGATGGTCCGCGAACCCGCTACCGCAACGGCAGCGATGCGCGTGTTTCCGACAGAATTCTCCGACAATTCCTCGTCGTCGACGATGCGGGCAAGCACCATCGCGCCGACCATCGACGCCCAGGCCGCGATCGCGGCGCGGCGTTTTGCTTCAGTCGTGCCGCCATCGGCATCTGCCGTGAGATAATCGATCCCGTAGCTGCTTGTTCCGGTCGCGACGATCGGCGCGGGCGCAAGGCAGCCGCAAATGACGCCGAGGCCAAAACCATCTTCGAAAAATTCATTGCAGCGCAGAACGCCCACAACGCCGATGCGGTGAAGGCCACGCTGATGGATTCACCCGGCACGGTGCTGTTTGCGAGAGGCATCGATACGCGAGGCAGTGATGCGGTCGCCGCCCGGTTCAAGGAACACTACGCAGGAACCTGGCACCTCGAACCCGACATGTCGAAATTTCGGGTCGCCGTGATCTCGAATGACATCATGCAGATTCTGTGCCCATGCTTTCGCGCGAGGCCTTCCGGGCAAGCCGCCACAGCAAAACATTTTTTTGATCAGCCAGACCTATGTTCAGGACGCGAACGGCTGACACATCGCGTCCATCTTGCCGGACGCGAACACGGAGTTGAAATAGCAGCGGTCCCGTGTCCCGACGCGAAGTGCCGCCCGATGACGGGCTGCGTACTGCTTCTGTGAGGTGAAATCGTGAAGCCTCTAGCGCGGCATCCTTCACTCGGCCAGCGCGAGCGAAGGATGGTGGGCACGACAGGGATCGAACCTGTGACCCCTACCATGTCAAGGTAGTGCTCTCCCGCTGAGCTACGTGCCCTAGAGGTCATTTCATCGGTGGGGTCCCTATAACGGCTCAGGGGAGCGCGCGCAAGGACGGAAGGGGGCCGATTTAGGCCGCCAGCATCTTGTTCACTTCGCTCACCAATTCGCGCAGGTGAACGGGCTTCGACAGCACCTTGGCGTTCTTGGGGGCGTCCGAATCCGAGTTCAGGGCGACCGCGGCGAAGCCGGTGATGAACATGATCTTGATGTCGGGATCGAGTTCCGAGGCCCGGCGGGCGAGCTCGATACCGTCCATCTCCGGCATCACGATGTCGGTGAGCAGCATCTCGAACGGCTCTTCCCGCAACCGCTGATAGGCGGCCATGCCGTTGTCATGGGACGAGACCTGAAAACCGGCGTTTTCCAGCGCCTTGACCAGGAAACGGCGCATGTCGTTGTCGTCTTCGGCGAGCAGGATCTTTGGCATGGCTGGACGTCGAATCCCCAAGGCATCAGCAGAGGTCACTAAGCCCGACAGAGGGTAAATTTCGGGTGAAAATCTTTACCCTGGGCCCGACCGGCGCGACCCCTTGTGAACCCGAATGCGGCACGAATCAATCGCGTCGCTCAGAGCAATCCCCGCCTCGATGCCCGCAGGGTTAAGACATGTTCCAGCTCCGATCATGTTTTTTCGCTTGGCAGAATGGTTGCGATTCCGGACAATGACGACACATAAGAGCCGTTCGACCGGCCGAATTGAATCGTTCCGGTGCCTTTCCGGATCCTGCGGCGCCAGGGAGCGAAGCCTGAGAACAAGGGACGAAGCCTGAGAAGATGACCCGGTTTGACGGCGACAGGTCGCCAGCGTTCGAGATCGTGGAGCCCGCCGAATGGCGCGCGCCTGTTATCTTCAACTCGCCCCATTCCGGCTCGACCTATCCGGACGAATTCCTCGCCGCCTCGCGGATCGACCTGCCGACGCTGCGGCGCTCCGAAGATTCCTTCATGGACGAGCTGATCGGCCAATTGAGCGATCGCGGCTTTCCAACCGTGCGGGTCAACTTTCCCCGCTCCTATGTCGACGTCAATCGCGAGCCCTATGAGCTCGACCCCCGGATGTTCACCGGCCGGCTGCCGAGCTTTGCCAACACCCGCTCGATGCGGGTCGCGGGCGGGTTAGGGACCATTCCGCGCGTGGTCGGCGACGGCCAGGAGATTTATCGCGACCGCATCCTGGTCGATGACGCATTGGCGCGGATCGAGACGCTGTACAAACCCTACCACCGCGCGCTGCGGCGCCTGATCAACAAGGTGCACCAGATGTTCGGCACCGTGGTGCTGGTCGACTGCCACTCGATGCCGTCAGTCGGCGTCTCCCGCGACGAGCCGCGCCGGCCCGAAATCGTGATCGGCGACCGCTACGGCACGAGTTGCACGCCGCTTCTGCCCGACCGGGTCGAGGAAACCATGACGGGGCTCGGCTATTCGATCGGCCGCAACAAGCCCTATGCCGGCGGCTTCATCACCGAGCACTACGGCAACCCGGCGAGCGGCCTGCATGCGGTGCAGCTCGAGCTCAACCGCGCAATCTACATGGACGAGCGGCGGCGCGAACGTGGCCCGCGCTTTGCGAAGGTCGCAAGCGACTTCGGCATCCTCGCCGACGTGCTGGCAACCACGATCCCGTTCGGCGACCTCGGACCGTTCCAGGCTGCGGCGGAATAGACGCGAGCCGTCATCGCGGCCACATCGCTGATCAGACGCAACGAGCATATCCAGCGCCAAATCTTCGCTTCGTGTTTTCGCGCGCTTGAAGTGAAGACAGAGGCCAAAGAAAAAAGGGCCGCTTCTAATGAAGAAGCGGCCCAAGTCTAGGGAGGAAACGCCCAAGGAGGGCAGCGGTAACGCGAGAAGCGCTACCGCACCGCAACAATATGCGGCCGCGCCGCACAAAGTGCAAGGGCTTTTGAGCCGTTTCCCATGCAAAACGCACATGGCTCATTTGCTTATAGAGAAACCCAGATTCAGTTTCTTTGATAAGGAAATTCAATGGGTTGATAAGCGCTTGCATACGAACGAGGCATGTTCGGAACTAAGCATTCAACTCAATGATCGATATTTGGCCAGCATATGGCTCGGATGAGGCAATCGGCATCCGCATTCAAAATACCAGGGTGCAAATCGAGACAGCGCTGCACGCGGAGAGCGATTTGAGCTAGGCAGATGAAAAGCTTCACCCGACTTTCGTTTTGAGGATGCGCCGTGACGGTGATCGACTTCTCAGCCTTCATCGGACGGCTCGCCACCGCCTCCGGCGAAACCATCCTGCCGTTCTTCCGCACCTCGCTGTCGATCGACGACAAGAGCAACACCAAGGATTTCGATCCCGTGACGGAGGCCGATCGCGCCGCAGAGGCGGTGATGCGGCGGCTGATCAAGGCCAGCTTCCCCCAGCATGGCATCGTCGGCGAGGAATTCGGCAATGAGCGCGAGGACGCCGACTATGTCTGGGTGCTCGACCCCATCGACGGCACGAAGTCCTTTATCGGCGGCTTTCCGATCTGGGGCACGCTGATCGCGCTCTTGCACAAGGGCGCCCCGGTGTACGGAATGATGCACCAGCCCTTCATCGGCGAGCGCTTTTCCGGCGACAACGGCTCGGCCAACTATAAAGGCCCGTCCGGCGAGCGCCGGCTCCAGGTCCGCCGCTGCGCCTCGCTGTCGGAGGCGACGACCTACACCACGAGCCCGCTGCTGATGAACGAGCGCGACCGCGCCATTTTCGGTCGCATCGAGCAGGGCGCGCGACTGTCGCGCTATGGCGGCGATTGCTATTCCTATTGCATGCTGGCGGCCGGCCACGTCGATCTCGTGGTCGAAACCGAGCTGAAGCCTTACGACATCGCAGCGCTGATCCCGATCGTGACCGGCGCCGGCGGCGTCGTCACCACCTGGGAAGGCAAGCCGGCCCAGGGCGGCGGCCGCATCGTCGCCGCCGGCGACGCAAGAGTTCACGAAGAAGCACTGAAACTGCTCAACGGTTAAGCGATATGGGAGCCTGCATGAAAAATCGGCGTAAGTTCCTCCTCGCAATCCTGCTTCTGTTCCCCACCCTCGTCTCTGCCCAGAATTTTCCGGCCAAGCCGATCAAGCTGATCGTGCCGTTCCCGGCCGGCGGCCCCAATGACATCATCGCGCGGGTGATCGGCCAGCGCATGTCCGAGCTCGCCGGCCAGCCGGTGCTGATCGACAACCGCGGCGGACAGGGCGGCGTGCTCGGCACCGACGCAGTCGCCAAGAGCGCGCCCGACGGCTACACCATCGCGATCTCCTCCGCCGGGGCACTCGCGATCAGCCCGAGCATGGAAAAGGTCGCCTACGACACGCTGTCCGACCTGACACCGGTGACGCTGGTTGCGACCGTGCCCGAAATGCTGGTGGTGGCGACCAACGTGCCCGCCAAGGACGTCGGCGAACTGATCGCGCTGGCCAAGGCGCAGCCAGGCAAGCTCAACTTCGCCTCCTCCGGCCCCGGCAGCCTGCCGCATCTCGCCGGCGAATTGTTCAAGCTGACGGCCAGGATCGACATCGTGCACGTGCCCTATCGCGGCGCCGCGCCAGCGGTGAACGATCTCCTCGGCGAGCAGGTGCAGATGACGTTCCTGGATCTCCCGGTGCTGCTGCCGCAGGTCAAGGCGGGCGCGTTGCGACCACTCGCAGTCGGCTCGGCCGAGCGCGCCCCGACCGCACCCGACGTGCCGACCACCAAGGAAGCGGGCTTTCCTGATCTTCGCATCGAGAACTGGTACGGCATGGTGGCGCCGAAGGGTACGCCGAAGGAGATCGTCACCGCGCTGCATGACCTGGCGACGAAGGCGATGGCAGATCCTGCGGTAAAGGAAAAACTCGCCGCCCAAGGCGCGACGCTGATCGGCGACGAGCCGGAGCATTTTCGCTCATTCATCGCGGACGAGACCGCAAAATGGGCGAAGGTGATCAAGGACGCCGGCGTGGAGACGGCGAAGTAGCTCTGTCTTACCCTGGAGGGGAAGGGTAAGCCCTCACACCGCCGCCGCCCGCAGATGCTCCACCAGCATCTTCGCCGGCCTTGGCAGCGCCTTGAAGCTGCGCGCGCAGATCACGAGCTTGCGGTTGGCCCAGGCGTCGCGCAGGCGGACCATGGCGAGCGGCATCAGCTTGGCGCAGCGGCGGGCGGCAGCTTCGGGCACCAGTGCGACGCCGACATCGGCTGAGACCAGCTGGCAGATTGCGTCGAAGTCACGCAGCCGTGCACGGAAATGCGGGCGCATGCCGAGACGGGCGGCATGCTTCGAAATATGGACCTGGAGCGCGGTGGCGCTGGTCAGCCCGACGAATTCGCAGGCCCCCGCCTCCTGAAAATCGATCTGGCGGCGGCCGGCGAATGGGCCGCGCTTCGAAGTCACCAGCGTCAGGCGGTCCTCGCTGAACACGAAACGCTCGACATGGTCGGGCAGCGCGTGCTCGGCGGCGAAACCGAGATCGGCGGCGCCCGCCGTGATCGCGGCCGCGATGTCGGTGCTCTCGCGCTCCTCGATGTCGATGGCGACGTCGCGATGCTCGCGCAGGAAGCCAGCCAGCGCCTTCGGCAGATGCTCCGACAGGCCGGAAGTATTGGCGAGGAAATGCACGCTGGCGCGTACGCCGCTGGCAAAGCCGGCGAGATCGCCGCGCATGGCGTCGACCTGGTGGATCACGAGCCGCGCATGGTCGAGCAGGCTCTCGCCGGCCGCGGTCAACTCGACGCCGCGGCGACCGCGCTTGAGCAGCGCGACGCCGAGCGCGTCCTCGAGCCCCTTCATCCGTGCGCTGGCCGAGGCCAACGCCAGATGCGACCGTTCCGCGCCGCGGGTGATGCTGCGCTGGTCGGCGACCGCGATGAAGAGCTGGAGATCGACGAGGTCGAAACGCACGGGGTTTCCTCCAAACCCAGCCTTCGTTGGGTACGAAGGCTGTCTCCGTAACCTCCAGATTGTGCCTGAGCGCGGCTTCGGTCAATGTGCTGACATGATCGACCCGCTTCTCATTCTCATCGCCGCCGTCTTCCTGGTCGCCGGATTCGTCAAGGGCGTGGTCGGGCTCGGCCTGCCGACCGTCTCCATGGGCCTGCTCGCGGTGAACATGGCGCCGAGCCGCGCGATCGCCATCGTGATCGTGCCCGCCATCGTCACCAACATCTGGCAGACCTTTGTCGGCCCATATCTGCGCGACATCCTCAAGCGGTTGTGGCCGCTGATGATCGGCACCGTGATCGGATGCTGGCTCAACGCCGGCGCGCTGACCGGCCCCTATGCGCGCTTCGGCGCGGTCGTGCTCGGCGTGCTTCTGGTGATCTACGCAATCATCGGGCTGAGCAAATTCCAGTTCCGCGTCGCGCCCCAGAACGAGAAATGGGTCGGCGGCGTGGTCGGCGTCATCACCGGCGTGATCTCGGCCTCGACCGGCGTGCAGGTGATCCCCTCGATGCCGTTCATGCAGGCCATCGGCATGGAGAAGGACGAACTGGTGCAGGCGCTCGGCGTGTTCTTCACGACGGCGACGCTGGCGCTCGCTTTCAACCTCTCCGCCGGCGGACTGCTGACCTCGGCCAATGCCGTGCCGGGCGCCGTCGCCATGGCCATGGCCTTTGCCGGCATGTTCATCGGCCAGTCGGTGCGAGCGCGGATGCCGGCCGAAGCGTTTCGCCGCTGGTTCCTGATCGCGATGATCCTGCTCGGCCTTTATCTGGCCGGCAGCGCGCTGCTGAAGGAATTCACGTAACCGAAGTTAGCGCGTCTCCAGCATGGCGACGCGGATGCCGAGATAGATGAAGAAGCCGCCCAGGGTCCGGTTGACCCAGGCGATGACGCCCTCGGACTGCCGCAGCCGGTGGGCGGCCTTGGCCGCGAATGCCGCCAGCACCAGGCACCACAGCGTTCCCGTGCAGATAAAGATCAGGCCAAGGGTCAGGAAGGCGAGCGGCTTGTGTGGTGCATCGGCTGCGACGAATTGCGGCAGGAAGGCCAGGAAGAACAGCGCGACCTTGGGATTGAGCGCGTTGGTGAAGACGCCCTGGAGGAAAACCCGCTGCAGCGAGTTCCGCTCGGCCCCGTCCTTGACCGCCACCAGCGCCGGCCGAGACCACAGCATCTGAAGTCCGGTCAGGACGAGATAGGCCGCGCCGACCAGCTTCAGGATCGAGAACGCGGTGGATGAGGCCATCAGCAGGGCCGAAAGGCCGATCGCCGCGCCAGCGACATGGAAAAAACAGCCGCAACTGATGCCGAATGCCGCAGCCGCCCCGCCGCGCCAGCCCATCTGCATGCTGCGGCCGATGACGTAGACCGAATCCGGCCCCGGCGTGACGTTGAGCAGCACGCCCGACAGGATAAACAGCCAGATTTCGTGAATGCCCAGCATGAGAGAGGCTCCTGCCGCCCGGCCGGGCGATCTCAAGGGATTCGGCTTAGTCGGTTCGCACCCCGCCGTCCACCGCCGGAACTGCGTAGGATTTGCCTCGAATTTGCAATGCGGATCATGCTTTCGCTCGGCATCATCTGCTCTATAAAGACCTTGTTCTTGAAATGCAGGATTCGCGGCGACAGCCACGGGGTGGCAGGTCCCCGCTCCCTTGGAGCTCCGAGGATATGGAAAGACGTCTGGCCGCCATCGTCTGCGCCGATGTCGCCGGCTATTCGCGGATGATGGGCAGTGACGAGGCTGGCACCCATGCCACCTTCAAGGCCCATCGCAGCGCGATCCACCCCATCATCCTCAACCACGGCGGCCGCGTCGTGAAGAACACCGGCGACGGCTTCCTGCTGGAGTTCCCCTCCATCGTCGGCGCCGCCGAAGCCGCGATCGCGATGCAGGTGCTGATGGCGGAACGCAACCACCATCTGCCCGCCGAGCGCGCCATGCAGTTCCGGCTCGGCATCCACATGGGCGACGTCATCGCCGACGAGGACGAGGTGTTCGGCGACGATGTCAACATTGCCGTCCGCCTCGAATCGGTGGCGAGCCCCGGCGGGTTCGCGATCTCGGCCAAGGCCTACCGCGAGGCCAGCAAGCATCTCAACGTGCCGCTGGTCGATGGCGGCAATCACCGGTTCAAGAACATCAAGGATCCGGTCGGGATCTGGACCTGGACGCCCGAGGGCGCACCGGCTCTGGCGCCCGAGTTGAAGGAAGGATCGTCGCTACCGCAGCAGTACCGCACCGCGATCGTCGGCGTGCTGCCGTTTGCCAATCTCAGCGACGCCCAGGATGAATATTTCTCCGACGGCCTGACCGAGGATTTGATCCACGCGCTGTCGCTGCAATCGTTCTACCGCGTGCTGAGCCGCAACTCGACCTTCGCCTTCAAGGGCAACAATGTCAGCACCCGCGTGATCGCGCGCGAGATCGACGCCACCTATCTGATCCAGGGCTCGGTGCGGCGCGCCGGAGCCAAGATCCGTGTCACCGCCGAGCTGATCGCGCCGGAGACCGGCGAGCAGCTCTGGACCGGCCGTTACGACCGCGACATCGGCGATCTCTTCGCGATGCAGGACGAGATCACAACCAACCTGTCCGCGGTCATCGCCACCGAGATCGTCCGGGCCGAGGCCTCCGCGCCCGCGCGCCCCGCCACCGACATCACGGCCTGGGACCGCTTCCTGAAGGGTCTGTCGCATTATTACCGGCAGACCAAGGAGGATTTGAGCACTGCGGTCGACCTGTTCCGGGAGGCGATCGCGCTCGATCCCAAACTGTCGATCGCGCATGCCTATCTCGCCACGATCCAGATCCAGAGCATCCAGTTCGGCTGGGTCAAGGGCACACGCGAGTTGTGGGCCGAGGCGATGCGGCTTGCCGAAACCAGCGTCCGGCTCGACCCGCGCTCCTCCTTCGCGTTCTCGATCCTGTCCTGGGCGCACGCGATGGAAGGCCATGACGAGGCGGCGATGGACGCCGCCAAGCGCGCCGTCGCCCTCAACCCCTACGACATGGGCGCGCGCGGCGTGCTCGGCATCTGCCATTTCGTCATCGGCGAGCACCGCCAGGCGATCGAGCTGTTCTCGATGGCGGCGCAGCACGACAACAGCGACCCGCGCTATCAATGGGCGGCGCTGAACGCCTTCAGCCACTATCTCGTCGGCCAGTATGACGCGACCCTGTCGTGGGCCCGCGAGCAGCTCTACGTCAACCCGAACCACTTGCAGGCCCTGGCGATCCGCGCCGCGGCGCTGGCGCAATTGGGCCGGACCGGCGAGGCGGTCGAGGGGACCTCCGTGCTGATGGGCAACTATCCGACCCTGAATGTCGACCGGCACTTGCGGAATTTTCACTGGAAGCGGCCCGAAGACATCGCGCATTACCGCGACGGGCTCCTGAAGGCGGGCGTGCCTGCCACCAAGCTCACCCTGGTCCAGAGCGACGTCAAGCGCGCCGCCGAATCCTAAAGGCCGGGCCTGCGCCTGCGCTGCGGTCTCACGCCTGGCATTATTGACACCCGAGTGAATTCAGCCACACTTCTTCACACGCTGAAGTAGTATAATCGCGCCGCGTCCGCTGTCTTTTTGTTAGGACTTTCCGCGCTTGATCGGCGCGGCCGTTTTTCCCGATTCGTTTCTTTCAGGACTTCGACCGACAGGATTTGGACCGATGGATGATTCCCGCAAGAAGCCCCTCGACCCTTCGATCGAGGTCTCGCCGGACAATCCCTGCCCGTTCCTGCGCGGCCTTGTCGGCGAGGGTCTTGTCGACGGCGGAACGGTGCCGCTCCGGACGCTGTCACAGACCATCGCAAATGCAAGCGGCGAGACTGGAGCGAAAAAGACGCTGGCCCGCATCCAGACCCGTGGCGTCGCGCTGATCGCCAATGGCGCCTGTCACATCCTGCAAAGCATCTGCTGGGGCGCGCAGCTCAACAGGCTGCGCGGCGGCCCGCTCGACAAGCTCGGTGCCGGCTCCCGCATCCTCGGCGTCGACGGGCGCGTCAACGAGGACGAGATCGCGCGGCTCGCCGGTTTCGGCAGCACCTATGCCGATCCCGATGGCGGCACCGAGACCGGGCTCAATGCCGCGCAAATCCAGACCTTCATGGACGACAATCTCAAGCGTGCCGGCAATCAATCGCGCTGGTACTACCCGATCCTGATGAAGTTCGAATGGCCGATCCTGCTCAAGATCATGGGCAAAGGTCAGGGTGATGACCGCTATCTCAGCGTGGCCGAGGTGAGGACATTGTTCAACGAGCGCAAATTCCCGAACCAGATCACCCAGCGGGTCGTCAACCAGCCGGTCACCCCGCCCTCGCTTATATTGCGCGTTGCCGGCGGACTCGTCGCCGCGCTCCTGGTCATGGGCGTCGTGGCGCTGCGCTTTCCCGATCAATTCCAGCCCATGCTGCCCGACGTCATCGGCCAGTTCGTGGCCCCGCCGTTACCGCAGCGCGCCGAAGCGCGAGCGGCCTACTGGCTTGAGCAGAACTGGTCGCTGGAAGACCGGCACTGGTTCCATCACGCCAGCCAGGGCACGGCGACCTTCCCGGTGCCCTACAGCTGGTTCATGGCGCTTGAGCAGCCGCGGCTTCATTTCTTTGCAAAGCCCGGAATGCTGCATGAGAGCGACCATCTGCAGCGCTTCGGCTTCATCCCAAGCCCGCAGACGATCAACACCGACGACGCCACGCTGCGCCGGTTCGGCTATGCCAACGTCTACGACAAGACGAAGCCGGTGCCGGCGCGGCTTTGGGATCCGCCGGTTTACTGGGGCACCCAGGCTGAAAACGTCGACGGCCTGCCCGTCGGCTTTGCGCGTATGACCGGCGTGCCCGATCCTGCGACCGGCCAGGTCGGCGAGGACCGGATCGGCCTGACCTGCGCCGCCTGCCACACCGGCCAGATCCACTACAAAGGCATCGACATCCGTTTCGACGGCGGCCCGGCGATGACCGACCTGAGGAAGCTCGAGATCACGACCGGCCTGTCGATCGCCTACACGCTCATCGTGCCGGGTCGCTTTACGCGGTTCGCCGACCGTGTGCTCGGTCCCTCCGCCAGCGATGCGGATCGCGATGCGCTGAAGCAGAAGCTGGGTGCGATCGGCACATTCCTGGTCGACTGGGAGAAGACCTACAAGAAAACCATCGACGGCAAGACGCGGTTCAACGAGAAGACGAAGCGGGACGAGCAGCAGCAGGACACCGAGGAAGGTTACGGCCGTCTCGACGCGCTCAACCGCATCGGCAATCAGGTCTTCGCCCAGGACATGACGCTCAGCGGCCTCAGCGGCTTCGAGAAGAATCTGCATGCCAAGGACGCGCCGGTCAGCTTCCCTCCGATCTGGACCGTGCCCTGGCTCAAATTCGCGCAATATGACGCTTCCATCGAACAGCCTCTGATCCGCAACGCCGGCGAAGCGCTGGGCGTGACCGCGCTGCTCAATTTGTCCGACAATACCCCCAAGGACACGCTGTTCCGCTCGTCGATGGACATCAAGAATCTGAACTGGATCGAGGATCTGCTGAAGGGGTCGGCGCCCTATCCGAAAAAGCAGCTCTCCGGACTGACATCACCGAAATGGCCGTCGGACATCTTCGGCGATGATGCCTGGAAGATCGATGGTGACCGCGTCAAGAACGGCCGTAAGCTGTACGCGCAGATCTGCGCCGAATGCCATCTCGGGCCGGTCAACGATCCCGTGTTCGACACCGAATTTCCTGACCAGAGCATCTGGTCTTCGTCGCGGTGGGAGACCATCGGCAACGACAAATTCCTGAACGAGGTTCAGAAAAGCGTCAAAGGCATGGGGACCGATCCCGCTCAGGCCAGCGTGCTGGAGACACGGACGGTTCAGGTACCGGGCTTTCTCAAGCTCGATCCCACGCAGAAACTCAATGCCTGGTGGAGCTGCAATCTGCCGGATATCTCTTCGACCGACATGCCATACTCGCTCGGCTTGATGGTGCTTGTCGACATCGTCAGCCGCAAAGCGATGGACGATGCGAAGATCGACCCGAAGGTTCAGCGGATCTGGTGGGGTGAGCGCCAGAACTGCCCGAATCCCGGTCCGCAGCCGCCCGATAAGAAGGAGCCGCGGCCCTGGTATCGCGCGCGCCCGCTCAACGGCGTCTGGGCCACCGCGCCTTACCTGCACAACGGAGCGGTGCCCTCGCTCTACTGGATGCTGAGCCCCGCGGCCGAGCGCCCCAAATCGTTCTGCATGGGTGGTGGTCGCGACTACGATCCGAAGCAGGTCGGCTTCGCGGTCGTCGACGGCGAGAGCTGCAAGACCGGGCAGTCGCGCTTCTCGACGCGAGCGTCGGACGGCACCGAGATCTTCGGCAACAGCAATGCCGGTCACTCGTTCGATGGTACGCCGGGCCCCGGCAAGGACGGCACTATCGGCCGTGTGCTGAAAGAGCAAGAGCGCTACGATTTGATCGAATATCTGAAGACGCTGTAGCGACAACCGTCGTCATGGCCGGGTTTGTCCCGGCCATGACGGAGATTGTGGAACGATCTGTGGCTCCGGAAACTTCCGAGCCCCCTCACCCAAACAGCGGCGTGCCCGGCACGAAGGCGTCGAAGGCGGCCCAGAACTGGGAGCGGTAGCGGTCCTGCTCCTGGAGGATCTCGTGCTTCGAGCCGGCGATCACGAGATGGGAGCCGGCGCGCAAGTGGTAGGCAAACTCCTCGATCGCGGCGGTCGAGACCACGGTGTCATTGGAGGCCGCCAGCATCAGGATGGGCTGGCGGATCTCCGACGGGTAGTCCATGCCCTTGAAGGTGTTCATCGCCGAGAACGCGGAATCGGCCCAGGCCACCGTCGGTGACGCCAGGCCGAGCGTCGGGTCTTCCTCCAGGATCGCGGCGTTGCGCGCATAGCGCACGGGATCGCTGGTCAGGGGATTATTGATGAAGGGAGACAGCCCGGTGATGAGGTCGCTGCCGCCAGGAACGTAACCGCCGCCCCGCCCCAGCATCCGCATCGTCTTCAACAGCACCCGCACCGGAAACGAGGTGGCGCGACCGGGCAGGTCGATCATCGGTGCGGACAGCACCATGCGATCGAACCAGCGCTTTTGCGCATGCGCCAGCCGCAGCAGCACCGCGCCACCCATGGAATGGGCCAGCGCGAAGAACGGAGGCGGGCAATCCGGCAGCACCACCTGCTGCACGAAGGCCTCGACGTCGATCTCGTAATCGGCGAAGTTGCGCACATAGCCCTTGCGCGGATCGCGCAATCGGCGCGACGAGTGGCCCTGCCCGCGCCAGTCGAACATCGCCACCGCAAAGCCACGGTCGCGCAAGTCGCGCACCGTCTCGAAATATTTCTCGATCTGCTCGCTGCGTCCGGTGAAGACGCAGACGGTGCCCTTGCGGTTTGCCGGCGGCGCCCAGCGCGCAAACCGCAGCTCGACGCCGTCAGGCGTCTTGATGGTGCCGCTGACGACGTCTTCGGGCACGGGATTGGACGGAATTGAGACCAGCGTCATGATTGAAAGTGCTTGGGCGCGAAGGGCTGCAAATCAAGGGCGGGAGCGCCGAAAAGGCGCGAGTAACCGCCCTCTTGAACGCCGTTCCATTGAACCCATATCACCATGGTGCAGGCCGCTACCAGTGTTTCGGAACCGGAACATCAGGCTGCACACAGACTAAAGCCCGGCCCGATTGGCGGGCGGGTTGCCAAATAGTCGCTCAATGGAGGACTTGACCATGCGTACCTACGATCTGACCCCGTTCTATCGTTCCACCGTCGGCTTCGATCGCCTCTTCAATCTGCTCGACCAGGCAGGCTCGGACGGCAGCCCCGGTTATCCCCCCTACAACATCGAGCGCACCGGCGAGAACGCCTACCGCATCACCGTTGCGGTCTCCGGCTTCGCCAAGGATGAGATCTCCATCGTCGCGAAGGAAAACACGCTGACGATCAAGGGCGAGAAAGTCGCCAACGAGAACTCGAAGTCCGAAGTGCTCTATCGCGGCATCGCTGCGCGTGCCTTCGAGCGCGCCTTCCAGCTTGCCGATTTCGTGCAGGTGAAGGACGCCTCGCTCGAGAACGGCCTGCTTCACGTCGACCTCGTGCGCGAGATTCCCGAGGCCAAGAAGCCGCGCCAGATTGCGATCAGCTCCGGTGCGCAGTCCGCGCAAGTGATCGAGAACTCGGCCGCCGCCTAAGCAGCGCATCAACTTCCAAATTGCGCAAACGCCCCGGTGCCCCGGGGCGTTTTTTATTGTGTCCAGCTAACTTCCAGGTTTCGTCCTGGCAAAAGCCAGAACAACGACGTTTTTCTGAATTGCCCGATTGAACGGTCGCACCGCATCACGGGCCGGTGAGCTGACGTAACGCTGCCGCCCCACACTCCGTATTTTGTGTAACGAGCCCAAACAAGACGGAGAACGATCATGACTTTCTGGCGCAGCCTTTTCGTCGCCGCGAGCTTCCTGCTGGCCCCCATCAGCCTCGCTCACGCGCAAACCCCGCAATTCGTGAAGGCCAAGAACGTCGTGCTGGTGCACGGCGCCTGGGCCGATGGCTCGAGCTGGTCGGAGGTGATCCCGATCCTCCAGGCCGCCGGCCTCAACGTCACCGCCGTGCAAAATCCGCTCGGCTCGCTCGCCGAATCGGTCGAGGCGACCAAGCGCGTGCTGGCCGAGCAGGACGGGCCGACCGTGCTGGTCGCGCATTCCTGGGGCGGTACCGTGATCAGCCAGGTCGGCGCCGATCCGAAGGTCACCGGCCTCGTCTACATCGCCGCACGCGCGCCCGACGCGAACGAAGACTTCGTCGCGTTGTCGAAGCAGTTTCCCGCCGGCCCCGCGCGCGCCGGCATCGTCGAGCGCGACGGCTACACAAAACTTTCGGAAGATGCCTTCCTGAAATATTTCGCCAACGGTGTGGCGCCGGAACGCGCGAAGGAGCTCTACGCCGTGCAATGGCCCACGGCCGCCTCAATCTTCGCCGGCCGTACCACCGAGGCCGCCTGGCATTCGAAGCCGAGCTGGTACGCAGTGTCGAAGAACGACGGCACCATCAATCCCGATTTCGAACGCTTCCTCGCCAAGCGCATGAACGCGACCACCATCGAGCTCGACGCCGGCCACCTCTCGCTGGTGTCGCATCCGAAGGAGGTGGCGAATCTGATCCTGGAGGCAGCGGGGTATCCGCGGAGTTGAGGCACAGTCGCTGTGACGAAAAGCGCCCGAGATCTTCGGGCGCTCTTGGTTTGCTCAGGCCTAATCCAGCCCCTGCGCCGCCGGCATCTCCTGTGTCGGTAGAATGGTCGGAGCAGGCTTGGCTTGGCCGACGGTTGGGGCCGCGGCCTGCGGCGATGCCTCGGCGGGCTTCGCCTGCACCGCAACCGTCTGCTGCGCGGGTTGAGCCTGCGGCGGCTGGGCCTGCTGTGTCGACTGCTCGGCCGGCCTGGTGGCCGCCACCGGAGCCTCGCCGCGTGGCGGGGCGGACTTGGGCAGCGGAGTGGTGCGGCTGGCGACATGCGGGATCGAGGCCGGCGGACGCGGCGGACCGCCGCGAACTGCGGTCGGCGGCGGCAACGCGCTTTGCGGGCCGTACGGCGCCACCGCGCGCTCCTCATAGGCGGGGGCCATGCCATAGGCGCCAGCGGCCGGCATGAATCGCAAAATCCGACCGTCGCGGGCGTCGATCACGAGCCGGCCATCGTCGCCGCGGCGGTCGATCACCGCGATGGTGTAGACGGCGCCGCGCAGGCGCGGGATGCCGAGGGGCGAGAAGCCGTTTTCGCGCAACACCGCGTAAACTTCCGTTGCCGGCAGCAGAGCCTGAGCCGGGCCGCGCGCATAATCATACCCGTAGCCGTAGCGCGGCGACGGTGGAACCTCCGGCGGCCCGTAGGGCCCGTCGATATCGGAGACCGCGACATAGGCCCCCCGCGCCGCTCCATTCGCCAGCACCTGCGCCTCAGCGGCATTTGCCACCAGCGCCAGCGCGGCGGCGGCCACACATCCTGTGAAAAACTTCATGATCGACACGCTCCTGTCAGGCCGCCCGATGCCTCTCGCGCTTTCGCTTCTTGCGGCGTGGCGCGCCTTTCGAAGGGGCGATCCGAAGCTTCCTTCGGGATTTCGGCGCCGACGGGGCCGGATCAGGGCGCGTTTGCTTCAAAACCGGGGCCGCGCGCCATGCGGAGAGCGGTGATTGACACTTCGGGAATCGGGACTTTCGCGCGCTTGTGTGATAGACAAAAATTTGGCAAGGTGACGGTTAGGACAGGAAGACTGTCTCAATTTTGCTTGCGATCCCGGCATAGGGATTGCAACGAAAGTAGGTGCTTTCAAGCACCAAGAAGGCAACGGGCAAAGCCGTTCTCGGGGACGTAGAACGCCTTGGCCCGAATTTAAGAAAATGCGGCTCGCAGCGGACGAGCGGTGACCCAGAAGCGGGTGCCGCGGAACGCCCAAGGTGCGCCGAAGATGGCGGTGAGGCAGCTTGCCGCATGGAGAGGACGAGAACATGAACGGGTCGCAATTCGAGCGCGCAAACATCGTGGCAGAAGAACTGTCGGCGACCGTCGCCTCGAAAACGACCGATCCGAATTCAGGAGCACAACTCGCGTCCGCCCGCCGTGGGCCTCTACGATCCGAGCCTGGAAAAGGATTCCTGCGGCGTCGGCTTCATCGCCAATATCAAGGGCAACAAGTCCCACGAGATCGTCTCGGACGCGCTCAGCATCCTCTGCAACCTCGAGCATCGCGGCGCCGTCGGCGCCGACCCGCGCGCCGGCGACGGCGCCGGCATCCTGGTGCAGATCCCGCACGCCTTCTTCAGCCGCAAGGCCAAGGAGAACGGCTTCGCGCTGCCGGCGCCCGGCGAATATGCCATCGGCGCGCTGTTCCTGCCGCGCGACACTGCCTGGCGCAACGTCATCAAGAGCATCATCGCCGACCAGATCAAGGAAGAGGGCCTGACCCTGCTCGGCTGGCGCGACGTGCCGACCGACAACTCCTCGCTCGGCGTCACCGTGAAGCCGACCGAACCCGCCTGCATGCAGGTGTTCATCGGCCGCAACGGCACCGCCAAGACCGAGGACGATTTCGAGCGCCGGCTCTACATCCTGCGCAAGTCGATCTCGCAGGCGATCTACCAGCGCCGCGACCGCGGCCTTGCCGGCTATTACCCCTGCTCGATGTCCTGCCGCACCGTGATCTACAAGGGCATGTTCCTCGCCGATCAGCTCGGCAAGTACTATCCCGACCTGCACGAAAAGGACTTCGAGAGCGCGCTGGCGCTGGTGCATCAGCGCTTCTCGACCAACACCTTCCCGGCCTGGTCGCTGGCGCATCCCTACCGCATGATCGCGCATAACGGCGAGATCAATACGCTGCGCGGCAACACCAACTGGATGGCGGCGCGTCAGGCCTCGGTGAGCTCGGATCTCTACGGCAAGGACATCAACCGGCTGTGGCCCATCTCTTATGAAGGCCAGTCGGACACCGCCTGCTTCGACAACGCGCTCGAATTCCTGGTGCAGGGCGGCTACTCCCTGCCGCATGCCGTCATGATGATGATTCCGGAGGCGTGGGCCGGCAATCCCCTGATGGACGAGACGCGCCGCGCCTTCTACGAATATCACGCCGCGCTGATGGAGCCGTGGGACGGCCCCGCCGCGATCGCGTTCACCGACGGCCGCAAGATCGGCGCCACGCTCGACCGCAACGGCCTGCGGCCGGCGCGCTATCTCGTGACCAAGGACGACCGCATCGTGATGGCGTCGGAAATGGGCGTGCTCACGATCCCCGAGGACCAGATCATCACCAAGTGGCGGCTTCAGCCCGGCAAGATGCTGCTGGTCGACCTCGAGCAGGGCCGCCTGATCCCCGACGACGAGATCAAGGCTGATCTCGCCAAGAGCCATCCCTACAAGGAGTGGCTGGAGCGAACCCAGATCGTGCTGGAAGAGCTGCCGAAGGTGCCGACCACCGGCGTGCGCTCCAACTTGTCGCTGTTGGATCGCCAGCAGGCGTTCGGCTACAGCCAGGAAGACATCTCGATCCTGATGACGCCGATGGCCTCCATCGGCGAGGAAGCAGCAGGCTCGATGGGCAACGACACGCCGATCTCGGCGCTGTCGGACAAGGCCAAGCCGCTGTTCACCTACTTCAAGCAGAACTTTGCGCAGGTCACCAACCCGCCGATCGATCCGATCCGCGAGGAGCTGGTGATGAGCCTGGTCTCGATCATCGGACCGCGGCCGAACCTGTTCGACCTTCAGGGCCTCGCCACCACCAAGCGCCTCGAAGCGCGCCAGCCGATCCTGACCGACGCGGATCTGGAAAAGATCCGCTCGATCTCGGAAGTGGCCGAATCCCACTTCAAGTCGCGCACGCTCGACACCACCTTCCACGCCGGCCTCGGCGCTGCCGGCATGGACCAGGTGCTCGACGAGCTCTGCGCGCGCGCGGAAAGCGCGGTGCGTGAAGGCGTCAACATCATCATCCTGTCCGACCGCATGGTCGGCTCGGACCGCGTGCCAATCCCCTCGCTGCTGGCCTGCGCCGCCGTGCATCATCATTTGATCCGCACCGGCCTGCGCACCTCGGTCGGTCTCGTCGTCGAATCCGGCGAGCCGCGCGAAGTGCATCACTTTGCATGTCTTGCCGGCTACGGCGCCGAGGCGATCAACCCCTATCTCGCGTTCGAGACCATCATCGCGATGAAGGACCGCCTGCCCGGCTCGCTCGACGACTACGAGATCGTCAAGCGCTACATCAAGTCGATCGGCAAGGGCCTCTTGAAGGTGATGTCCAAGATGGGCATCTCGACCTACCAGTCCTATTGCGGCGCGCAGATCTTCGACGCCGTCGGCCTCAAGGCGGACTTCGTCGGGAAATTCTTCGCCGGCACGCACACGCGCGTCGAGGGCGTGGGCCTGCCCGAGATCGCGGAAGAGGCCGTGCGGCGCCATGCCGACGCGTTCGGCGATGCGCTGGTCTACAAGACCTCGCTCGATGTCGGCGGCGAATATGCCTATCGCAGCCGCGGCGAGGACCATGCCTGGACCGCCGAGTCGGTCGGACTGCTGCAGCACGCCGCGCGCGGCAATTCGCTGGAGCGCTATCGCGCCTTCGCCAAG
The DNA here is from genome assembly GCA_963819355.1 of uncultured Alphaproteobacteria bacterium. GTDB lineage: Bacteria > Pseudomonadota > Alphaproteobacteria > Rhizobiales > Xanthobacteraceae > Bradyrhizobium. The sequence continues at coordinate 320,436 of CAWFVZ010000040.1, forward strand.
ATCCTCAACGAGCAGTCGGAGCGCCTTCTGACGCTGCGCGGCCTGTTCCGGATCAAGAACGCGGACGAAGAGAAGCGCAAGCCGCTGCCGCTCGACCAGGTCGAGCCGGCCAAGGACATCGTCAAGCGCTTCGCCACCGGCGCGATGAGCTTCGGCTCGATCTCGCGCGAGGCGCACACCACGCTCGCGATCGCCATGAACCGGATCGGCGGCAAGTCGAACACCGGCGAAGGCGGCGAGGAAGCCGACCGCTTCAAGCCGCTGCCGAACGGCGACAGCATGCGCTCGGCGATCAAGCAGGTCGCCTCTGGCCGCTTCGGCGTCACCACGGAGTATCTCGTCAACTCCGACATGATGCAGATCAAGATGGCGCAAGGCGCCAAGCCCGGCGAAGGCGGCCAGCTGCCCGGCCACAAGGTCGACGCGACCATCGCCAAGGTTCGTCACTCGACGCCGGGCGTCGGCCTGATCTCGCCACCGCCGCACCACGACATCTATTCGATCGAGGACCTAGCGCAGCTCATCTACGACCTCAAGAACGTCAACCCGACGGGTGACGTCTCGGTCAAGCTCGTCTCCGAGATCGGCGTCGGCACCGTCGCCGCGGGCGTTGCCAAGGCGCGTGCCGACCATGTCACCATCGCCGGCTTCGAGGGCGGCACCGGCGCTTCGCCGCTGACCTCGATCAAGCATGCCGGCTCTCCGTGGGAAATCGGCCTTGCCGAAACCCACCAGACGCTGGTGCGCGAGCGGCTGCGCAGCCGCATCGTGGTCCAGGTCGACGGCGGCTTCCGCACCGGGCGTGACGTCGTGATCGGCGCTCTTCTCGGCGCCGACGAGTTCGGCTTTGCCACCGCGCCGCTGATCGCGGCCGGCTGCATCATGATGCGCAAGTGCCATCTCAACACCTGCCCGGTCGGGGTCGCGACGCAGGACCCCGTCCTGCGCAAGCGCTTCACCGGCCAGCCCGAGCACGTCATCAACTACTTCTTCTTCGTCGCCGAGGAAGTCCGCGAGATCATGGCCTCGCTCGGCTTCCGCACCTTCAACGAGATGATCGGCCAGGTTCAGCTGCTCGACCAGACCAGGCTGGTCGCGCACTGGAAGGCCAAGGGGCTCGACTTCTCGAAGCTGTTCGTCAAGCAGAAGGAAGAGAAGGGCCAGAAGATCTATCACTCGGAGCGCCAGAACCATCATCTGGAAGCCGTGCTCGACCGCTCGCTGATCGAGAAGGCACAGCCCGCGCTCGACCGCGGCGCGCCCGTGAAGATCGACGCCACGATCAACAGCACCAACCGCTCTGCGGGCGCGATGCTGTCGGGCGCGGTCGCCAAGATCTACGGCCATGCCGGCCTGCCGCAAGACACCATCCATGTCAGCCTCAAGGGCACCGCGGGCCAGGCCTTTGGCGCGTGGCTCGCCAATGGCGTCACCTTCGAGCTCGAGGGTGAAGCCAACGACTATGTCGGCAAGGGCCTCTCGGGCGGCAAGATCATCGTCAAGCCGCCGGCCAACAGCAGCATCGTGCCGGAAGAGAGCATCATCGTCGGCAACACCGTGATGTACGGCGCCATTCAGGGCGAGTGCTACTTCCGCGGCGTCGCCGGCGAACGCTTTGCCGTGCGCAACTCCGGCGCGGTCGCGGTGGTCGAAGGCGCGGGCGATCATTGCTGCGAATACATGACCGGCGGCATCGTGGTCGTGCTCGGCAAGACCGGGCGCAATTTCGCGGCCGGCATGTCCGGCGGCATTGCGTACGTGCTCGACGAGACCGGCGACTTCGACAAGCTGTGCAACATGGCGATGGTCGAGCTCGAGCCGGTGCTGTCGGAAGAGCTGATCAACGCCGGCACCAATAACCACTCGGGTGACCTCGAGGCGCACGGCCGGGTCGACGTGTTCAAGAACCTGCTCGACTCCGACGTCGAGCGCTTGCATGTCCTGATCACGCGCCACGCCAAGGCGACCGGCTCCAAGCGCGCCGCCGACATCCTTGCCAATTGGAAGGACTGGCTGCCCAAATTCCGCAAGGTGATGCCGGTCGAGTACCGGCGCGCGCTGCGCGAAATGGCCGCCAACGCGGACGCCGAGCCGAAAATCGCGATCGGGGCGTAGGCATCACACCCCGTCATTGCGAGCGAAGCGAAGCAATCCAGACTTTCTCCTCGGATACACTGGATTGCTTCGAAGCTCACGCTCCTCGCAATGACGGCAAGGAAGAAACAGAACGGATTTAAGCGGCAGGGACTTCGGGTTTAATGGGCAAGATCACGGGTTTTCTCGAAATCGAACGGCATGACCGCAAGTACACCCCGGTCGCCGAGCGCGTGAAGCATTACAACGAGTTCGTCGTTCCCCTCTCCGAGAAGGAAACGCGCGACCAGGCCGCGCGCTGCATGAACTGCGGCATTCCCTATTGCCACGGCACCGGCTCGGTCGCGCCGGGCACGCCCGGCTGCCCGGTCAACAACCAGATCCCCGACTTCAACGACCTCGTCTATCAGGGCAATTGGGAAGAGGCCTCGCGCAATCTGCACTCGACCAACAATTTTCCGGAGTTCACCGGCCGCATCTGTCCTGCGCCGTGCGAGGCGTCCTGCACGCTCAACATCGACGACAACCCGGTCACCATCAAGACGATCGAATGCGCGATCGTCGACCGCGCCTGGGACAATGGCTGGCTCAAGCCGGAGGTCGCCTCCGTCAAGACCGGCAAGAAGGTCGCGGTGATCGGCTCGGGTCCGGCCGGCATGGCCTGCGCGCAGCAGCTCGCACGCGCCGGGCACGACGTGCATCTGTTCGAGAAGTACGCCAAGGCCGGCGGCCTGCTGCGTTACGGCATTCCCGACTTCAAGATGGAGAAGGGCGTCATCGACCGCCGCGTCAACCAGATGGAGGGCGAAGGCGTCACCTTCCACTACAACAGCCATGTCGGCGCCGACGGCAATGTCGATCCGCGCGAGATGCTCAACGAGTACGACGCGGTCGCGCTGACCGGCGGCGCGGAAGCTCCGCGCGACCTGCCGATCCCCGGCCGCGATTTCGACGGCATCCACTACGCGATGGATTTCCTGCCGCAGCAGAACCGCCGCGTCTCCAGCGAGCCCTTGAACGGCGTGACCGAGATTCTGGCCGGCGGCAAGCATGTCGTCGTCATCGGCGGCGGCGACACCGGATCTGACTGCATCGGCACCTCGCTGCGCCAGGGCGCGCTGTCGGTGACCCAGCTTGAGATCATGCCGGCCCCGCCGGAGCACGAGAACAAGGGCCTGACCTGGCCGAACTGGCCGCTCAAGATGCGCACGTCCTCAAGCCAGGCCGAAGGCGCGGTCCGCGAATACGCGGTGCTGACCCAAAAATTTTCCGGCGAGAACGGCAAGGTCAAGAAGCTGCACTGCGTGCGCGTCGACGACAAGTTCAAGCCGCTTCCTGGCACCGAGTTCGAACTCGATGCCGAACTCATCCTGCTGGCGATGGGTTTTGTGCATCCCGTGCACGAGGGCCTGCTCAAGCAGCTCGCAGTCGATCTCGACCCGCGCGGCAACGTCAAGGCCAACACGCTCGACTACCAGACCTCGCGTCCCAACGTGTTCACCGCCGGCGACATGCGCCGTGGGCAATCGCTGGTGGTGTGGGCGATCCGTGAAGGGCGGCTGTGCGCCCGGTCGATCGACACGTTCCTGATGGGGAAGACGGATCTGCCGCGGTAGTCCGCTGTCGTCCTGGCGAAAGTCAGGACGATAGCTGAGGCTTGGCTGCGCCGGCGCCTACGATCGGGCTTCAGTCTAATTCTGCATCCTCACGCCCACCATCACCACCGTCCCCTGCGAGCTAGACCCAGGCTGGTTCGAATCAAGGATGTCGTGGCGCAGCGTGCCCTTGATCCAGACGTTGCGGTTGAGCTTGTAGATCAGATTGCCTTCGAGCGAGTAGGTCTTGTCGTTGCAATTCTGGCCCTGATAGTCGTAGGTGCCGTAGGTGAACTTGCCGACCGCGGTGAGCCAGCGGCGGAAGTCGTGGTCCACTTCGGCGGCATAGGTGTGCACCAGCACGCCGGAGGAGCCGGGGATGGTGGTCTCGGCGATCTGCGTGTCGGTGACAAATTTCACCGTCGTCAGGCCGCTCGCATTCCAGATCAGCGAGCCCGAGGTCAGGAAACCCGAGAGCTGGCTCAACCGCGGGTCGACATAGTTGCGCGCGGAATAGCCGACCGAGATTTCGCCGATGAGGATGCGCGAGAACTCGAAGGACGAGCCGACCTTGGCGTAGCCGCCGTTTAAATCGCGCAAATAGCCGTTGCGGTCGGCGGCCTGGTCGTGGACGCGGTTATCGCCCTCGATCTCGACGAAGGGCTTGAGGCCGGGCTTCAGCTCGTAGGAGAACCGTCCGACGCCGCCATACTGGTTGAAGTCGCGGTCGTCGTTGCTGAAGGTCGAGCCGTCGGTGAGCTTGGAGTTGGTGTAGGCGGTGCGATCAACGGTGGCGCCGGCCGCGACCTCGAAGCGGTTGAAGGTCTGGTCGAAGCCGAAGGTGCCGCCAAAGGTGGCATAGATCGGATATTTCTGCAGACCGGCCTGCACGTTCGGGCTGCCGGGATTGTCGGTGGCGAGCCGCAGACGGAACTGCGACGTCAGCTTGAGATCGCGGTCGACATCGAAGCGGCCGTCGACATGGCCGGTGAAATCGGGGCGATTGATCTCGACCGGTGACGGCGAAGCGAGGCCGTCGATCGTTGCCGGCATGTTGTTGGTGTAGCCCGAAAACGAGCCGCGCAGATCGGCGACCAGCGCGTGGCGCTCCCAGTCCGACACCACGAGCAGATCGGGCGCGACCACGTAGGCCGGCGAGCCGACCGGCTTCTGGAAACGCGCCGGATTGGTGTCGTAGCCCGCGGAGAGCTCGAGCCCTCCCCTGATCAGGAAACTGCCGGCGTAGTCGCCGACCGCGCCGAACGGATCGTCGTCGGGCTTGAGGCGACGCCGCGGCGGCTGGCCGGGCACGGTGCCCGCCATCGCCCGCGGGATCGGCGCCTTGTTCGCGGTCTCGGATGGTGGCGGCGCGATGCGCGGCGGGCCGAGGCTCATGCCCGGTGTCGCTGGAGGCACCGGCGAGCCGGGCCCGGCGGCGCGCTTCGGCTTCGGCTGCCCTGGATAGAGTTTTGGCTGCTGCCGTTTGCGGTTGAGCGAGTCGTAGCCGGAGCCGCTGGCGCCGTTGGCGGCAGGCAGGCCATAGGTCGGGACCTGACCGATGCGCGACGGCGCCGGCGTCTCGCGGCTCTTGCGCAGGTCGGCATTGGGATCGGGCGGCGTCGGCAACGCATCCGACGGCGCCTGCGGCACGCCGGCCGTGCGGCGCGTCGGCAGCGTGTCGGGCGAGGCAAAACCGCCGCGGCTGGGATTGAACAGGTCGGGCGTCAGGCTCTGGGCCGCGGCCGGCGCGGTTTCCAGGACAGTCAGCACCAGGCATGGCAAAGCGGCGCGAAAGGCGTACGCGCGACGGCTCCGGCCTCTGCCTGGAGGCGACCCCAAGATAGAATAACTCCAACGAAATCAGCGACTTCACCGATGATCCTCCGCGAACGCGCGGGAACCATCGTTAATGGACTTAAAACAATTATGGTTAATGACCCGTTGAGGGTCCTGGAGGTCGCGTCGCCTCGAAGACTGCGGCGTGCTAAGCAGGCGCCAACCGGGCAACCGCCCACCTCCCTGGATAGAAGCATGCCGAGCTCGAAACCGCTGATGACCCAATCATCCGGCCCAACCCCGACAAGCGTCGAATCCGCGCTCCGTACGCTGGAGACCGAGAGCGGCGGTATCAACGCGCTCGCAGCAGCCTTGCGCGGCCCGCTGGGTGCGACCTTCGCCAAGGCGGTCGACCTGATCCGCAACGCCAAGGGCCGCGTCATCGTCACCGGGCTCGGCAAGTCCGGCCACATGGCGCGCAAGATCGCAGCGACGCTGGCCTCGACCGGCACGCCGGCTTTCTTCGTCCATACCGCTGAAGCCGCCCATGGCGACCTCGGCATGATCACCGCCGACGACGTCATCATGGCGCTGTCCTGGTCCGGCGAGCAGCCGGAGATGAAGACCCTCGTCAATTATTCGGCGCGGTTCGCGATCCCGATGATCGCGGTGACGTCGAATGCGGCCTCCTCGCTCGGACAGGCCGCCGACATCGTGCTCGAACTGCCGAAGGCGCGCGAGGCCTGCCCGCACAATCTGGCGCCGACCACCTCGACGCTGATGCAGGCCGCGATAGGCGATGCCATCGCGATCGCACTGCTCGAAGGACGCGGCTTCACCGCGCTGGAATTCGCGCATTTCCACCCCGGCGGCAAGCTGGGCGCGATGCTGAAATTCGTCCGCGACTACATGCGTACCGGCGCGGAGATTCCGGTCAAGCCGCTCGGCACCAAGATGTCGGACGCGGTGATGGAGATGTCGGCGAAGGGGCTCGGCTGCGTCTGCATCGTCAACGAGGCGAATGAGGCTGTCGGCATCATCACCGACGGCGATCTGCGCCGCCACATGCGGCCTGATCTTCTGACGGTGTCGGTCGACGACATCATGACCAGGCAGCCCAAGACCGTGCCGCCCTCGATGCTCGCGACCGAGATGATCGAGGTGCTCAACGCGCGAAAAATCACGACGCTGGTCGTGACCGAGGCGGACAAGGTCGTCGGTATCGTGCATCTGCACGATTTGCTGCGGGCGGGCGTGGCCTGATCGTCATCCCGGGTTCGCGCCAAGTGGCGCGCCCCGGAATGACAGCGAGGGTGAGGCGCTCCTCGCAGTGACGGCGGTCAGGCCTGCGGAAACCGCGCCGCCTTCTCCTCAAGCGGCAATCGCAAGCCATTCGCGAGATACGACACCGTGCGGTAGAAGCCGCACAGCAGCATGATCTCCAGAACCTGCGCCTCATCGTAATGTGCCGACAGCGCGACGAATTCCGCGTCGGTGAACGTCGCGCGGTGATGGAGCGCGTCGACGGCTGCGATCAGCGCCCGCTCGGCCGGCGACCAGCACGGTGACATCGCGTCGCCATGCGCGGTGGCACGGACCTCCTCTTCGGTGAGTTTCGCGGGCCCGGCGAAGATCGCGACATGCACGCCCCATTCATACTCGCATCTGTTCAGCGCGGTCGTCCGGTCGATGACGATCTCGCGTTCGCGCAAGGACAGCGGCCCGGGATCGAGCAGGCCGCCGGCGCGGAACTTGTCCCAGGCGCGGGTGTGACCCGCCATCACCCGGAACAGCACCAGCGGCGGCGCGCCGCGCATGATGCGGTCGAACTGCTCTCGGATCTCCGGGGGATAAGGCGGCTCGAGCGGCGCGATGCGCGGCGTGGGCTGGGACACGGGCTGCCTCCGTTGCTACAGTTATCGTAGCAATACGCTACACTATTTGTAGCATCACGCAAGAGAACGTCCATGGCGAAACAGGCCTCTCCCAGATCACGCAGCATCCGCGGCTCGCGCACCGGACGGCCGATCATGGCGCTGCTCGACCTGCTCGGCCGACGCTGGAGCTTGCGGATATTGTGGGAGTTGCGCGACGCTCCCCTCACCTCACGCGCGCTGCGCACGGCCTGCGACGAGGCCTCGCCGACCGTGCTGCAAGCACGGCTGACGGAGTTGCGCGAGGCGGGGTTCGTGGAGCTGGGCGAAGGCGGCGGTTACGGGTTGACGGCGCTCGGGCGAGAGCTGTGCGAGACATTCATGCCGCTGCACAGGTTTGCGGATCGGTGGAGGAAGTGAGAGCCGTCTTCTCCCTCTCCCCGTTCTTACGGGGAGAGGGAGAAGACAGAAGCTACGCCGCGGCAACCGTCAAATTCACACCATCCACGTGCACCACCTTCACCCGTGTCCCCGCTGGCGTATCCGGGCCCGCAACGCGCCAGACCGTATCGCCGATGCGCACCGTGCCATTGCCGTCGATGATCGGTTTCTCCAGCGTGAACTCGCGGCCCAACAGCGCCTCGGTGCGCTTGTTGAGGAACGGGCTCGTGCTTGCGTCCGTCCGGCCCCGCGCGAGCCGGCGCCACACCGGCACGGCGGCGGCGGCGAACACCGCGAACATCACGAGCTGGATCTGCCAGGATATGACCGTAGCAAACGAGATCAGGCCGACCAGCAGTGCCGCGAGCCCCAGCCAGAACAGGAACACGCCCGGCGCCAGAACCTCCAGCGCCATCAAAATGAAGCCGAAGATCAGCCAGTTCCAGGTGCCGAGCGATACGAACATGTCGGTCATGACACGACCTCTTTGTGTTGGCGCATGACCTCCGCGCAAACGCGTTCCGCGTTTGTCGCGAGGGAAAACCGGTATCCACTTTGCGCTAACGCGGCCCTGCGGGTCCGGGTCATGCGCCGAATCCCGTTACCGCGGCGGCGCCGACGGCGGCGTGCCGCTGACCGGCGGCACCGAGCCGCGGCGGGCGGCGGCGGTCGCGGATGCCGCACTTTCGCCGAACGTCGCCTTGGCGATCTCGCCGATGCCGGCGAGCGAACCGAGCAGGCTCACGGCCTCCATCGGCAGCATGATGATCTTCTGGTTCGGCGCATCCGCGAACTGGCCGAACGCCTTGATATATTTGTCGGCGATGAAATAATTCAACGCGGCGACATCGCCCTTGGCGATGGCTTCGCTGACCATCAGGGTCGCCTTGGCCTCGGCCTCCGCGGAACGTTCGCGGGCCTCGGCGTCGCGGAACGCAGCTTCCTTGCGGCCTTCGGCCTGGAGGATCTGGCCCTGCTTGGCGCCCTCGGCGCGCAGGATTTCCGACTGGCGCTGGCCTTCGGCCTGGAGGATGTCGGCGCGCTTGACGCGCTCGGCTTTCATCTGCCGGCCCATCGCCTCGACCAGGTCGGCCGGCGGCACGATGTCCTTGATCTCGATCCGGTTGACCTTGAGACCCCAGGGCGAGACCGCGGCATCGACCACGCGCAGCAGGCGCTCGTTGATCTCGTCGCGATGCGACAGCACCTGGTCGAGGTCCATGGAGCCCATCACCGAACGGATGTTGGTCATGGTCAGCACGATGATCGCCTGGGTGAGATTGGCGACCTCGTAGCTCGCCTTGGCGGCGTCGAACACCTGGAAGAAGGCGACGCCGTCGACCGTCACGGTGGCGTTGTCCTTGGTGATCACTTCCTGTTCGGGAATGTTGATCACCTGCTCCATCATATTCATCTTGCGACCGACCCGATCGAAATAGGGAACGATCAGGTTCAGACCCGGCGCCAGCGTGCGGGTGTATTTGCCGAACCGCTCGATGGTCCAGTCAAACCCCTGCGGCACAGTCTTCACGCCGGCGAACAGCGTGATGATGACGAGCAACACCAAAACAATCGCGAAAATATCGAAACCGCTCATATTTCCTCCAAGGCGGGAAAAAACCCTTCCCGCGCTGTCATTGGTCGGGATCGCGACCCTACCGGTTCAGCGGTCGCGAGTAACGTCGGCATCCACGCAATTCTGCACAAGTCGCACGGAGAGAGAACGGTTACGATTATGTATTTGCGAAGGGCTCTTGAAAGCGTGCAGATACAGACCTAGCGGCAAACGTTAAGATTTGCGACCCTACTCGATGACGTCGTGTGCAGTTGCGAGCAGGCTGGCCGGGATCGTGACGCCCATCGCCTTGGCGGTCTTCAGATTGATGACGAGCTCGAATTTGGTGGGATTCTGAACCGGAAGGTCGGCGGCCTGCGCGCCCCTGAGGATGCGATCGATATAGCTGGCGGAGCGCCGAAGTTGCTCGGCGCTGTCGGTGCTGTAGGACATCAACCCGCCCTCGTCGACGAAGCTACGGCTCCAGAACACCGCCGGCACGCGTGCCTCCATGATGGCCGCCAGGAGATGCGCGCGGTTGGCCATGGTGAAGAAGTCCGGCAGGATCAGGAGGCCGCCGTCTTTCCGCGAGGCAATCGCGGCGATCGAGGCAGCATCATGCACCGGCGCGGGCTCGACCGTCACATGCAGCGTCCGCGCCGCCTCCTCGATCGTCCGCAGCATGAGGCCGGCGAACGGTGCGGTGGCAGGATTGTAGACAACGAAGACGCGCGAGACCTTTGGCGTGATCTGCGTCAGCATCTCCAGCCATTTGCCGGCGAGCGGACCGTCATAATCGGTGAAGCCAGTGATGTTGCCGCCGGGATGCGCGAGATTTTTGACAAAGCCCTGACTGACGGGATCGGTGACGACGGCAAACACGATCGGTGTGGTCGTGGTGCGCTGGCGCAGCTCCTCCACCGAGGGCGTGCCGATCGCGAGCAGGATGTCGGGCTTGAGCACGATCAACTCGTCGGCAAGCCGAGCGATCTGCGCGCGGTCGCCGGCGCCGCTGCGCCAGTCGACCTTGAGATTGTCTCGCTCCTTCCAGCCATGGGCGGCAAGCGCCTCGGCCAGGCGGGTCTGCCCGATCACGTCATCGGCCGTGACCGCGAGGACACCGAGGCGGCGCGTCGCGTTCGGCTGCTGCGCAAGGGCCGAGGGCGGCAGCACCGTGATCGCGCCAAGAAGCGCCAAGATCTCGCGGCGGTTCATGGAGCGCTCCGTCAAATCCAGCCCTGAAGCTCGCGCAGCACCAGGGTGCGGATCACGTCCATGCCGGGATCGCTGTCATTGAGGCAGGGGATCGCGGAAAACTGCTCGCCGCCATTGTGCTTGAAGATCTCGGCATTCTCCTGCGCGATCTCCTCAAGCGTCTCCAGGCAGTCGGCGGAAAAGCCCGGCGTCACCACCGCGATGCGGCGCACGCCTTGTTTTGCAAGGTGCTCCATCGTCTTGTCGGTGTAGGGCTGGAGCCATTCATCATTGCCGAAGCGCGACTGGAACGTCAGCAACAGCTTTGTCGCATCCATCCTGAGCCGGCGGCGTAGCGCTTCGGTGGTGGCGACACAGTGGCCCTGATAGGGATCGCCGCTGTCGACATAGGATTTCGGCATGCCGTGAAAGGACGCGACGATCAGTTCCGGCTTGAACGTCAGCGTCGCGAGATGCGCCTCGATCGAGGTCGCGAGCGCCTCGATATAAGCCTCGTCCTCGTAATAGGGCGGCGTCACCCGCAGCGTCGGCTGCGCACGCAAGCGCGCGAGCACGCGGAATACTTCGTCGCAGACGGTCGCCGAGGTCGGAGCGGAGTATTGCGGATAGAGCGGCACGGCGAGGATCCGCTCGCACCCCTTCGCGATCAACGCATCGACGCCCGATTTGATCGAGGGATTGCCGTAGCGCATCGCCCAATCCACGACGACGTGGTCGCGGTCCAACAGCGCGGCAGCGAGCTTTTCGCTCTGCGACCGCGTGATGGTCTTGAGCGGCAACTCGTTCCGCTCGTTGTTCCAGATCTTTTGGTAGTCGAGCGCCTTGGTCCGGGGACGGCTGCGCAGGATGATGCCGTTCAGGACCAGCTGCCAGATCAGGCCCTGATCCTCGATGACGCGAGCGTCCGAGAGGAATTCCTTGAGATAGACCCGTACGCCCGGGGCGTCGGCCGTATCGGGCGTGCCGAGATTGACCAGAAGCACGCCGACACGCGGCTGACCGGATTGGGCGGCCGGTTTCGCGGTCTCGATGGGGACGATTGTCGTCATGGTATCCGTTGCGTCGCGCGTTGCTCCGAACTTGTCAAGATGAGCCGGTTTTCGCTAGGGTCGCCCCCAAGCGGGGGAGGGAAGATGACACTCGCGGAATGGTGCGTTCTCGGAGCGCTGCTGCTCTATCTCTTGACGATCGGCTCGATCAAATGGATCAGGTTTCGCGGCTTCGACAATGCCCGGCCGCGCGATCCCGCCTTCTATCGGGACGCCATCGCGCAGCGCGCGCTCGGCGCGCACCAGAACGGGATCGAGACCTTCCCGTTCTTCGCCTTCGCCGTGCTGCTCGCCGAATTCCGGGATTCGCCACAGCGGCTGATCGACGAGCTCGCCGTGCTGTTCCTGATCGTGCGGATCGCCTATGTGCTGACCTATCTCGGCAACCGCCCGACCTTGCGCTCCATCCTCTGGAGCATCGGCTTTGCGCTCAATCTCGGGATATTCTTGATGCCGATGTTGAAGCGGTTTTTGCCGATATGAGGCTTACCTCCCCTGGAGGGGGAGGGTAACGAGAGCTCCCGTCAAAAACACGTCGTCCGTTCGGCCGTGATGTAGCCGAGCAACAGGCCCGCGCCGAACAGCAGCACGAGGCCGGCGGCGCCAAATTCGATGCCGCGCATGAAGAGGGCTCCGCCGCCGGCGCGGCCGGCGCTCAGGCGGGCGGCGATGTCCTTGGCGGAGACGGCGACGATGGCGATGGCTGCGACCGTAATCGCGGTGCCGAGCCCCATCAGGAACGTCGCGGCGATACCGGCCCAGAACAGGCCCTGCGCGAGTGCGAACACCAGCACCAGGATCGCGCCCGAGCAGGGACGGATGCCGACGGTGAGGATCGCCGCAAATCCGCGCCGCCAGCCGCCGGGACCGGCGAGCTCGCTCGGCGTCGGCCCGTGGGAATGGCCGCAATGCTCGTCATGGACGCGGTCATGTGCGTGGGCGTGACCATGATCGTGGTGATGATGATCATGCGCATCATGATGATGGTGGCCGTGATCATGATGGTCGTGCGGCACGCCGGCGATCGCCGGCACCGGCTGGGTCGCCTGGAGCGCGCGGATGAAGGCGCCGCCCTTGACCCAGACCAGCCGCAGGCCGAACAGCGCGATCAGGCCATAGCTCGCGATCTCGATCGCGCCTTCCGCCTTGCACATGGTCTTGGCGGTGGCGTTCAGGATCCAGGCCGAGATGCCGACGATCAGGATCGCGACCAGCGACTGCATCAGCGCCGAGGCAAACGACAGCGCGATGCCGCGCCGCGCGGTCTCGCGGTTGGCGACGAGATAGGAGGCGATCACGGCCTTGCCGTGGCCGGGGCCGGCGGCGTGGAAGATGCCGTAGGCAAAGGAAATGAAGAGCAGTGTCCACACCGCCGAGCCGTCGGTCTTCGCGGCCCGGATGGTCGCCGACATCTGGCGATAGAATTCCGACTGTTTTGCCAATAGCCAGCCGACGATGCCGCTGACCTCTGGCTCAGCCGCCTGTGCCGGCTTCGGCGCACCAAAGGGGTTTTGCGCGAGAAGATCGTGCAGCGCGGCATCGGCCACGCCTACGACGAGGAGAACCGCAGCGCAGGCGAACAGCCCGCGGCCGAGAGGCGAGAGATGCGGCTTCACGGGCAATCCACCGTGATCTTGTTGGCGAACATCATGCCGAAATTGGCGTTCGGGCCATCCATGAAGGTCTGTTCGTTGAGCTTCTGCGCGGTCGCGGTGCCGTCGCTCGGCCGATCGAGCTTCATCTGGCAGCCGGCGGGCGCGCCGACCAGCTTGACCGGGTTGTCCTTGGCCATCTGGAAGTCGATGAAGAAGGAGCGGTCGAACACTTCCAGCATCAGTTGCTTCGGCTTGAGCGGCGACTTCAGCGGCAGCGTGAAGTGCAGGGTCAGCACCGTATCCTTGTAGTCGAGATAATAATCGACCGGCTCGCTGAAGCGTTCCTTCTTGCCGTCGGCTCGCGCAAAGGTGAAGTAGGCATATTCCTTCAGCGACTCGACATTGGTCTGCGCCAGCGGCCCCAGCTCCTCGCGGGTGTAGGCGCCCTTGGTCTTGCTCTCGAGCCCCTGCACCGCATAGGCCGAGAACATGTCGTCAAAGGTCCAGGCGTGGCGGACGCCGGTGATGGAGCCGTCTTCCGCATAGATGAGCTCGCTGGTCGCGGTGATCCAGACATGCGGATGCGCGTTCGCCGCGCCGGCTCCGAGCGTCATGGCGGCGGCGAGCAGCCATCCCAGCAGGGCGCGCATACCGATCAGGCCGCCTTGGCGGCGTCGAGCAGGCCACGGCGGCGGAGCAGCGCGTCGGGTTCCGGCGGGCGGCCGCGGAAGGCCTCGTAGGCGGCTTCCGGATCGACCGATCCACCGCTGGAATAGATGTCGTCGTGCAGGCGCTTGGCCACCGCCGGATCGAAGATATTGCCGGCCTCCTCGAACGCGCCGAAGGCGTCGGCGTCCATCACCTCCGACCACATGTAGCTGTAATAGCCGGCGGCATAGTGATCGCCGGAGAAGATGTGGCCGAACTGGGTGGGCCGGTGCCGCATCGAGATTTCCTCGGGCATACCGATCTTTTCCAGCTCGCGTCTCTCGAAGGCCCGGACATCCTGCGCGTTTGCTGCCGGCTGGGAGTGGAATTCGAGGTCGACGAGAGCCGAAGATACGAACTCGACGGTGGCAAAGCCCTGGTTGAATTTTCGCGCGGCAAGGAAGCGCCTGAGCAAATCATCCGGCAAGGGTTCGCCGGTCTGGTAGTGGCGGGCGAACTGCTGCAGCACCTCGGGCCGCTCCTGCCAGTGCTCGTAGAGCTGCGAGGGCAGCTCGACGAAGTCGGTGAACACCGAGGTGCCTGACAGCGACGGGTAGGTCACATTGGACAGCATGCCGTGCAGGCCGTGACCGAACTCGTGGAACAGGGTGCGGGCATCGTCGGGCGACAGCAGCGAGGGCTCGCCGCCGGTGCCCTTGGAAAAATTGCAGACATTGATGATCAGCGGCGCGATTTCGCCATCGAGCTTCTGCTGGTCGCGCAGCGAGGTCATCCAGGCGCCGGAGCGTTTTGATGGCCGGGCGTAGTAGTCGCCGTAGAACAGCGCCTTGTGCTTGCCGTCAGGGCCCTTGACCTCCCAGACCCGGACGTCGGGGTGCCAGGCCGGCACATCCTTGCGCTCCTCGAAGGTGATGCCGAACAGGCGCGTGGCGCAGTCGAAGGCGGCGGCGATCATGTGGTCGAGCGTCAGATACGGCTTGATCGCGGCATCGTCGAAATTGGCGCGCTGGAGGCGGAGCTCTTCGGCGTAGAAGCGCCAATCCCAGGGCGCGAGCTTGAAATTGCCGCCCTCTTCCGTGATCAGCGCCTGCATCTCGTCGCGGTCGGCGAGCGCCCGGGCCCGGGCCGGCTTCCAGACCCGCTCCAGCAGGCCGCGAACCGCATCCGGCGTCTTGGCCATGGAGTTCTTCGAGCCGGTAGGCGGCGAAGGTCGGGTAACCCAGGAGTTTCGCGCTCTCCTCGCGCAGCTTCAGGATCTCGCCGATGGCTGTGTTGTTGTCGTTGGAATTGCCGTTGTCGCCCCGCGCCGTGAAGGCCTTGTAGACCTTCTCACGCAGGTCGCGCCGGGCTGAGCTCTTCAGGAACGGCTCGGTCGAGGAGCGCGACAGCGTCACGATGGCCTTGCCTTCCATGCCGCGCTCTTCTGCCGCGGCCTTGGCGGCGGCGACGAAGCTCTCCGGCAGGCCCTGGCGGTCGGTCTCGCCCAGCTCCATGAACCAGTCCTGCTCGTCGCCGAGCAGATGATGGCTGAAGCCGGTCGCGAGCTGGGCCAGCTGCTCGTTGATCTCGGCCATGCGCGTCTTGGCCTCGTCGGACAGGCCGGCGCCGGCGCGGTGGAAGCGGGTGTAGGTACGCTCCAGCAGGCGGAGCTGCTCCGGGTCGAGACCGAGATTGGCGCGGTTCTCGTGCAGCTGGGCAATGCGGCCAAACAGCACGGCGTTCATCGTGATCGGATTCCAGTGCCGCGCCATCCGGAGCGAGACCTCCTTGTCGATCTCCAGGATGGCCGGGTTGGAATGCGCCGAGACCAGGTCGTAGAAGACGGATGCGACCTTGTTCAGCAGCTTGCCGGAGCGCTCCAGCGCCGTGATGGTGTTGGCGAAGTCGGGCGCGGCCGGATCATTGGTGATCGCCGCGATCTCGGCGGAGTGGTCGGCGAACGCCTGCTCGAAGGCGGGCAGGAAGTGCTCCGGCGTGATCTCGTCGAACGGCGGGGTCGCAAACGGCGTCAGCCAGGCCTTCAGCAGCGGGTTGGTCTCGGAGTCCGTAGTTTGGCGGGGTTCTGACATCAAAAGTCCCGATTTTTGAGCTGGTTTATTGCGACCAGCTATAGCATGCGATGGGGCTTTTTTGGGCCATTTGGCCTTGCTCCCGCCCGTCTTTTCGGGGAGATTGCGCCCCTCGAAGCCACGGACCCCAAAGCCCATGAACGCGCCCTCCTCGTCTTCCCGTCAGATCGTCTGGCCGAGCGTCATCACCGTCATCAGCGCTGCCATCCTGATCGGCGCGGAGGTGTTCGGCGCGGCGTTTGCCGGCGGCTGGGCGCTCGCAATTCTGTTCGGGCTCGGCGACCAGGGCGCGCACATCCTCCAGGCCGTGCTGTTCACACTCGGCGTGCTGGTGATGACCGCCTTCATCCGCGCAGCCCAGCGCGTCGAGCCGTTCTTCAAGCGCGGCTGACGCGCGCGCCGCCGAAAACTTAACGCACGTTCATCTTCAGCGTCGCTCGCGCAACACTGCGCAAGCAGATGTTAGGCAATTCTCTCCGCAGCCTAAAAAAATTCTTGCGAAGCAGATTTAAAACCCTTATGTGCGTTCTTGCCCAATTTCGCACGTGCCTGTGGTCGTGTGTCAGTCGGTAGGTATCCGGACAAGAGGCCGGACAGCCGCCAAGGGGTGAAGAAGCCGAGGGGCTCTTCGGAAGTGCAGAAGTCGGAAGACTCTTAAAGTCAGACGACTGAAGCAAACCCGGAGCGTCCAGCATCTCTCTCAAAGAGATGCCTTGTCGAAGGTGACTTTGCCCTTTGCAACCGTGACTGGCAGCCGGAGGCGAACCGGCGCACCCCGCTCTCAACGGGGGACGCGACTTAAAGCAACGACGGATCGGGCTTTTTTGGTCTCTACCGGCAGTCCAACGCCGGCGCGGGCTACTGAAAAGGCTTGTCCTTCATTGCCAGGTGTGCGGGCGGGAAATTCCCAACCAATCCACGGCAGCACAGTCTGGTTTGAGTTTTTGGCTTGTCACGCCTCCATCGTGTGATCTGGCCGGAGCGCTCTTATCCGACGTCATTTTTTGAACGGATCCCCGTCGCTGGGCCGTTTGGGAGAGTGCTATGACCGAACGTATTCAGGAATTCCTGCGCAACCGCCGCAGCGAGGGCCGGGACACCGAGCCTTGCCTCGTGGTCGACCTCGAAGTCGTGCGCGACAATTACCAGACCTTTGCCAAGGCGCTGCCCGACAGCCGCGTGTTCTATGCCGTCAAGGCGAACCCGGCGCCGGAAGTGCTGGCGCTGCTGGCGTCCATGGGCTCCTGCTTCGACACCGCGACCGTCGCCGAGATCGAGATGGCGCTGGCCGCCGGTGCGACGCCCGACCGCATCTCCTTCGGCAACACGATCAAGAAGGAGCGCGACATCGCGCGCGCCTTCGCGCTCGGCATCCGGCTGTTCGCAGTGGATTGCGCCGCCGAGGTCGAGAAGGTTGCCCGCGTCGCTCCCGGCGCGAAGGTGTTCTGCCGCATCCTCTATGACTGTGCCGGCGCCGAATGGCCGCTGTCGCGCAAGTTCGGCTGCGACCCGGAGATGGCCGTCGAGGTTCTCGAGGTCGCCAAGCGCCTGGGCCTGGAGCCGTGCGGCATCTCCTTCCATGTCGGCTCGCAGCAGCGCAAGGTGAAGGCGTGGGACCGTGCGCTGGCGATGGCCTCGCAGGTGTTCCGCGACTGCGCCGAGCGCGGGATCAACCTCTCCATGGTCAACATGGGCGGCGGCTTCCCGACCAAGTACCTGAAGGACGTGCCGCCGGTGGTCACCTACGGCCGCTCGATCTTCCGCGCGCTGCGCAAGCACTTCGGCAACCAGATTCCGGAGACCATCATCGAGCCGGGCCGCGGCATGGTGGGCAACGCCGGCATCATCGAATCCGAGGTCGTGCTCATCTCCAAGAAGAGCGACGAGGACGAGGTGCGCTGGGTCTATCTCGACATCGGCAAGTTCGGCGGTCTCGCCGAGACCATGGACGAGTCGATCCGCTACGCCATCCGCACCCCGCATGACGGGGCGGACATGACGCCGTGCGTGCTCGCAGGCCCGACCTGCGATAGCGCCGACGTGCTGTACGAGAAGAACCCGTATCCGCTTCCGGTGACGCTCGAGATCGGCGACAAGCTGCTGATCGAAGGCACCGGGGCCTATACGTCGACCTACTCGGCGGTGGCGTTCAACGGCATCCCGCCGCTGAGGACGTACCACATCTAAGCAGCCTCGATTTCTGAGGCCTGACGAACCCGGGAGCCGGTTTGCCGGCTCTCTCCCTGACATCTTGATTTCTGACGACGCCTTGGACCGGCGTGCTTCGCGCACGCAGGTCTCAAGCGGGGACTGACGCGCCATGATTGCTGTTCGGAAGCCACAAGTCGCCCTCATCTCGGAAGCCGCTCCGTTCGCGATCCGTGCGGAACGTGCTGCCGACGTCGCCGCCCGTGAAGCGCTGCTCGATGCGTGCTTTGGCGAGAACCGCCATGGCCGCAGCTGCCAGCGCCTGCGCGACGGACGTGCACCGGCTGCAGGCCTTGCCCTGTCGGCGATGCGCGAGGGGACACTCGTGGGAACCGTGCGGCTGTGGCACGTCAGCGCCGGAG
The DNA here is from genome assembly GCA_963819355.1 of uncultured Alphaproteobacteria bacterium. GTDB lineage: Bacteria > Pseudomonadota > Alphaproteobacteria > Rhizobiales > Xanthobacteraceae > Bradyrhizobium. Next base: position 338,938 of record CAWFVZ010000040.1, read on the forward strand.
GCAGGCCCGCGTTGGTCCTCGGACCGTTGGCGGTGGACCCTGCCTGCCGCGAGCTCGGGATCGGCGCCGCGCTGATGCAACAAGCGCTGGCCGCCGCCCGGGCGCGCGGGCATGCCGCCGTAATCCTGCTCGGCGATGCCCCCTACTACGCCCGCTTCGGCTTCTCGCCCGAGAAGACCGGCGCACTGGTGCTGCCCGGCCCGTTCGAGCGCGACCGCCTGCTGGCGATCGAATTCCAGGCCGGTGCGCTCGATGGCGTCGAGGGAATGATCGTCCCGACCGGCGCGGCCCTGCCCAAACGGAGGGCAGTTCGCGCCCTCCAGGCGCACGCGGCCTAAGGGATTGCCATGATGGCGACGACCGAAGCCGCATTGAGCGGCAACGCGCGGCCGCGCCTTCGCTGGGCTCTATTCCTTTGGGGTTGCACCAATCCCGGAAACGCCCTTTAACCCACGAAAATCCCCCTTCAAACGAGGCCAAACCCCATGTCCCGCCGCCTGATTTCCACCGGCTCTCCCTTCGAGAAGACCGCTGGCTACAGCCGCGCCGTGATCGACGGCGAGTTCGCCTTCGTCGCTGGAACCACCGGCTATGACTACACCACGATGACGATGCCGGCCGATGTCACCAGCCAGTCACGCAACTGCTTCAAGACCATCGAAGCCGCCCTGAAGGAGGGCGGATTTGAGATGGCCGACATCGTCCGCGTGACCTACTACCTCACAGACGCCAAGGACGCAGACGCCCATTTCGCGGTCTGCGGCGAAGTCCTCGGCGACATCCGTCCGGCGGCCACGCTTCTCGTCGTCTCGGCGCTCTACAAGCCCGAGATGAAGGTCGAGATCGAAGCGACCGCAAAGCGCCGCAGCGCCTGATCCACCTACCCCTTGTCCGCCAGAACTTTCCGGAGAAACCATCCCATGAGCCCCGCCTCGCAGATCTACGCGAAGATTACCGGTCCCATCGTCATGGTCGGCTTCGGTTCCATCGGCAAAGGCACGTTGCCGATGATCGAGCGGCATCTCGACTACGACAAGTCGCGCATCACCGTGATCGATCCCAAGGACGAGGGCCGCAAGGCGCATTGCGAGAAGCACAATGTACGCTTCATCCAGAAGGGCGTGACCAAGGACAATTACCGCGAATTGCTGACCCCGCTGCTCACCGAAGGCGGCGGCCAGGGTTTTTGCGTCAATCTGTCGGTCGATACCGGCTCGACCGACATCATGGAGCTCTGTAACGAACTCGGCGCTCTCTACATCGACACCGTCAACGAGCCCTGGCTCGGCTTCTATTTCGATTCGTCGAAGGGTCCGGAAGCGCGCTCCAACTACGCCCTTCGCGAAGTGACGCTGGCCGCCAAGAAAGCGCGCCCCGCGGGCTCGACGACGGCCGTCTCCTGCTGTGGCGCCAATCCCGGCATGGTCTCCTTTTTCGTCAAGCAGGCGCTCCTCAATGTCGCCGCTGATCTGAAGCTCAATGCGCCCAAGCCGAAGACCAGAGCCGAATGGGCGGACTTGATGCGACAGGCTGGCATCAAAGGCATCCACATCGCAGAACGCGACACCCAGCGCTCCAAGTCGCCGAAAGAGCCGGACGTCTTCGTCAACACCTGGTCGGTGGAAGGTTTCCTGTCGGAAGGCGTGCAGCCGTCCGAACTCGGCTGGGGCACCCATGAAAAATGGATGCCCGAGAATGCGCATACCCACGAAGCCGGCTGCGGCGCCGCCATCTATCTGATGCAGCCCGGCGCCAACACGCGCGTGCGCACCTGGTGCCCGACCCGCGGCGCGCAGTATGGCTTCCTCGTCACCCACAACGAGTTCGATCTCGATCTCCGATTACTTCACGGTGCGTGACGCATCGGGCACGGCGATCTATCGACCGACCTGCCATTATGCTTATCATCCGGCTGACGATGCCGTGCTGTCGCTGCATGAAATGTTCGGCCGCGCGGCCAAGATGCAGGAAAAGCACCACATCCTCGATGAGAACGAGATCGTCGATGGCATCGACGAACTCGGCGTGCTGCTGTTCGGCCATGACAACAATGCCTACTGGTACGGATCGCAGCTCTCGATCGAAGAGACCCGCAAGCTCGCGCCCTATCAGAACGCCACCGGCCTGCAAGTGACCTCCGCCGTGCTCGGCGGCATGGTGTGGGCGCTGGAAAACCCGAACGAAGGCATCGTCGAAGCCGACGAGATGGATTTCGATCGTCTGCTGGAAATCCAGCTGCCGTATCTCGGCCCGGTGAAGGGATTCTACACCGACTGGACACCGCTGACGGATCGTCCGGGACTGTTTCCGGAAGATATCGACACGAGCGATCCCTGGCAGTTCCGGAATGTGCTGGTGCGGTGACGGGCAGGTCATTCCGGGGCGCGACGAAGTCGCGAGCCTGGAATCCATTTATCCAGCTTGACGGATTGCGGGCTCGCGCCAAGTGGCGCGCCCCGGAATGACAGAGGCTTACTGCTTATTCTTGATCGGTGGCGCGATCTTCTCGGCCGGCGCGGCCGGAAGAGCCGGCCTGGTCGCCGCGCCCTGGGTCTGCGGATCGGGGCGTGCGGGCTCGGGCGCCGGCGTGGTCGGCCGGTCGCCGCCGGGCTTGGCTTCCGCGGGCGTCTTGCTCTGGTCGTCGGATGGCGTGCCCTGGAGCGGCTGCGTCGCCTGCGCCAGGTTCAGCCGGCTTTCGGCCCGGATTTGGGCGAGCGACATCCCTGACACCGCGATACCTGCGGCGAACAGCGAGCCGGCGATTGTGAGGTCGAGCTTCAGCCTACGCTTGTCATCCGGGCCGGGCATGTCGATCACCGCCTTTGTCCGCGGGATTAACGAAGTTCTCCGACTGCGGTTCCATGCCCGGCAAGCCGGGAACCGGGTGTCAGCGTGCCAAAACGCCACGCTCAGTCTGTGGTGCTGACTTCCCAGGTGGCGTGGCGCACGCCAGGCAGGCTTTGCAGATCGACCGCGACGGCGTTCAGCTCGTTTGGGTCGACGGCGGTTGCGACCAGCTCCGCGACGATTTCGATCAAATCGTCCCCGGTCTCGACCACCTCGATGTCGGCCACCGGATATTTCGCATCCTCGAGCCTGTCGACGAGCCGATCGCGCATGTCAGGCAGGGCCTCAGTCGTGACCGCGAGCTTGAAGTAGTAGGTCGCCTCCGAGGTCTTCTCATTCAGCGGGATGCGGTTGATGGCGTTGACCAGCGGGCGCAACATCGTATTCCCGGCGATGACGAACACGGTGAGCGCCGCCGCCTGCGCGACCATGTCGGCGCCGGCGCAGGAGCCGACGGCGGCCGAGGCCCACAGCGTCGCCGCGGTGTTGAGCCCGCGCACGTCCATGCCCTGCTTCATGATGACACCAGCGCCAAGGAATCCGATGCCGGAGACGACATAGGCGATCACCCGCACCGCGCCGTCCGCGCCGGTCAGATGCATGGCGAGATCGACGAACGCAGCTGCGCCGACCGCGACCAGCACGTTGGTGCGCAGGCCCGCGGTGCGCTGCCGGTACTGCCGCTCGGCACCGATCAGCGTGCCCAGCACGAAGGCCGTGAACAGGCTGACCAGCGTGTCGAGAAAGTCAGCGATCTGGAAGGTCGTCAGAAACCGCATGGTCACCTATACGGTCAGAACGACGACAGATCAAAGCTCGAGAAGTCCGCCGTCTCCATTTTCGTCGGCGAATGCCAGCAGCGTGCCCTTGGCGTTCCAGGCGAGCGCGGCCACGGGCGGGGTGCCGTTACGGCGCACCAGGATCTCGGCGCCGTCCTCCAGACGCACCATCAGCACGGTGCCGTCGTTGTAGCCGGCGGCGAAGATGTCATTCTTCGGATGGCAGGCGACCACCGCAACGCGCGCTTGCAGCGGCGCGAGCATCGCGGGCTCCTTGCCCATCGGGCCGTCCTTGCTGGCGAACGGCCACAGGATGACGGTGTCGGCGCCCGAGGTCGCCAGCGCCTTGCCGCCGGCGCTCCAGGACATCGAGCGGACGCGGCCGGGATAGCCGGTCATGCGCATGTGGCGGTTGTCGGCGAGCCGCCAGCCGTGCAGCGCCGCCTCATGCATGGTGGTGACCAGGAATTTGTTGTCCGGGCTGAAGGTGACGCCGAGATGTGAACCGGCCCAGGGCAAAAATTCCGCGGCCGCCGCCATGTTGGGAAACCACAGCGTCGCGCCGTTGTAATGCGCGATCGCAAGCCGCAGCCCCTTCGGCGCAAACGCAAGCCCGCCGACGGTCGAGGGCACCTCGATCGACTTTTCCTCGGTCTTGCCGCTCTTGACGAAAGCGAGCTTCCCGGCCGACCAGGCGAATGCACCGTCCGGATGCAGCGCCACTGCATCGATCCAGCGCCGCTTCGGGTCGGTCGCAAGCAGTGTCACCTCGCCCTTAGTGTCGAGCGACACGACCTTGCCGTCGTCACCGCCCATCACGAGGCGCTTGCCGTCGCTTGCCGTCGAGAGAATGCCGCCATTGTGCACGGCGACCTTGCTGATCTCGCCCTTGGCATCGACGAAGGCGACATTCTCTTCACCGCCGACAAAGGCGGCGCGGTCACCCAGAAAATGCGCTGAGGTCACGCCCATACCGAGCGCGACCGGCTTGACGCGATCGGTGACGGAGACGATCGAGGCGGAATCGGGAGCCGGCGCAAACTCTTTCATCACGAGACGATGCAGCTCTCGAAGCCCGTGCGAATGAGCTCCTCGGGCAATTCGCGGCCGATGAAGACGAGGCGGCTTTGGCGCGGCTCGCCGTCCTTCCATTTCCGCTGGTGGTTACCCTCCAGCATCATGTGGACGCCCTGGAAGACATAGCGGTCGTCATCGTCGTGGAACGCGAGGATGCCCTTGGAGCGCAGGATCTTGCCGCCCTCCACCTGCACCAGGTTCTGAAGCCAGGGCATGAACATGTTCGGATCGAGCGGCTTGTCGGTCTTGAGCGACAGCGACTGCATGTCCTCGTCGTGATAGTGCTTCAGGCCGTGGCCGTGATCATGGTCGTGGCCGTGATGATCATGGTCGTGGTCATGATCGTCGACCTCGAGAAAATCCGGCTCGATGTCGAGGATGCGGTCGAGGTCGAACGCACCGCGGTCGAGCACGTCGGCCAGCGCCACCGAGCAGCGCTCTGTGCGGTGCAGCCTGGCATAGGGGTTGATGGCACGGATGCGGGCCTCGACCTCGGCGAGTTCGGGCTTGGTGACGAGGTCGGTCTTGTTCAGCACGATGACGTCGGCAAAGGCGATCTGGTTCTTGGCTTCGGGCGCGTCCTTGAGCCGATCCGACAGCCATTTGGCATCCGCAACCGTAACGACCGCGTCGAGCCGGGCGTTCTTCTGCACGTCCTCGTCGACGAAGAATGTCTGGGCGACCGGCGCCGGATCGGCAAGGCCCGTGGTCTCGACGATGATGGCGTCGAACTTGCCCTTGCGCTTCATCAAGCCTTCCATGATGCGCACGAGGTCGCCGCGCACGGTGCAGCAGATGCAGCCGTTGTTCATTTCGAACACTTCCTCATCGGCGCCGATGATGAGGTCGTTGTCGATGCCGATCTCGCCGAATTCGTTGACGATAACGGCGTATTTCTTGCCGTGGTTTTCCGACAGGATGCGGTTCAACAACGTGGTCTTGCCGGCGCCGAGATAGCCGGTCAGGACGGTCACGGGAATTTTTGGGGAGGTCGCTTCAGACATAACTACTCCAAGGTCGGGCTTGTCTCGCGACGCGAGGCGGGGTGGCCCCTGCCCTAGTGGTCAAGCGCGCTGGTCAAGGCCTTTATATTGTGCCTGACCATATCAATGTAAGTGGGGGCAAGTCCCTTTTCGCCGGTCAAACCGTCCGAAATCAGGGTCCCGCCGACCTTGGCGCCGGTCTCGGCCGCGATCCGCCGGATCAGCCGCTCATCGCTGATATTCTCAAGGAAGACGGCCGGGATTTTTTGGGCCTTGATCTGGCCGATGATCCCGGCGATATCCCGCGCGCTGGGCTCGGTTTCGGTGGAAACCCCGAGCGGCGCGATGAACTGGACGCCGTATTCGGCGGCGAAATAGCCGAAGGCATCGTGGGTGGAGATGACCTTGCGACGCTCTGGCGGGATTTTGGCCACGGCCTCGCGGACCTCTCGATCGAGCGTTTCGAGCTTGTCCAGATAGGCTTTGGCCTGGGTGCGGAAGAAGTCCGCGTCTTCCGGGTCGGCCGTCGCCAGCGCGGTGGCGATGTCAGTCACGTAGATTTTCGCGTTTGGGACGGACTGCCAGGCATGGGGGTCCGCGACCGAACCAAGCTTTTGCGGCGCGATGCCGGCGCTCGCGGTCACGACCGTGGCCTTGCTGCCGGACGATTGCACAAGTCGCGGCAGCCAGCCCTCGAGGCCGAGACCGTTGACCACGACGAGTTTCGCATCGGCAATCCGCTTCGCGTCGCTTGGCGTCGGCGTATAGACGTGGACGTCGCTGTCGGCACCGACCAGCGTGGTGACGTTGACCCGGTCGCCCCCAACGTTACGGACGAAATCGCCGAGGATCGAGAAGCTCGCGACAACGTTGAGCCGCTCCGCAGCGTGCAGCGGCGAGGCGATCAGCAGGAAAACACAAAACAGGATGCGCTGCACCGTCACGCCTCCAGATGCCGACCGGGAAACAGCTGCCGGACGATGCCGCCGACGCGGCCGAACAGCACGGAGACGATGTAGAGCACGCTCGCCACCAGAATGATCGCAGGGCCCGACGGCACGCGGGTCTGGAATGACAGTACGAGGCCGGCATACCCAGAGAGGGCGGCAGCAACCACGGCGATGCAGATCATCACTGTGAGATCACGCGACCAGAACCGGGCGATGCCGGCCGGCAGGATCATCAGGCCGACCGCGAGCAAGGTGCCGAGAGCCTGAAACCCGTTGACGAGGTTGACGACGACGAGCGCGAGGAAGGCGAGATGCGCGGGTCCCCCGGCGCGGCTCACGGTGCGCAGAAACAGGGGATCGACGCTCTCGATCACCAGCGGGCGATAGATCACCGCGAGCACAAGCAGCGTGACCGTGGCGTTGAAGGCCACCACCAGCAGGGTCTGGTCGTCCATGGCAAGGATGTTGCCGAACAGCACGTGCAACAGATCGATATTGGTGCCTTTGATCGAGACGATGGTCACGCCCAGCGCCAGCGAGGCCAGATAGAAAGTCGCAAGCGAGGCGTCCTCCTTCTGCCCGGTCGAGCGCGCGACCACACCGGCCAGGATCGCGACCGCAAAGCCCGCGATCAGGCCGCCGGCCGTCATTGCGAACAGGTTGAGGCCGGAGAGCAGGAAGCCGACGGCCGCACCGGGCAGGATCGCATGCGCCATGGCGTCGCCGACGAGGCTCATCCGCCGCAGCATCAGGAACACCCCGATCGGCGCGCCCGCAAGCGACAGCGCGATCACGGCGGCAAGCGCACGCCGCATGAACTCGAATTCGGTGAACGGGCCGATCAGCGCGTCAAAGATCATCTGTGATCACGCCGCCCGCGAGCGGGCATCATCGGCCGCGCAGGCCGTGGCGCTGTCGTCGAAGGCTTCGCACATCCGCATCGCGACCAGCAGGTTTTCCGGCGTCAGCACCTCCGCCGTCGGCCCCCAGGCCACGGGCCCGCGCGCGAGCACCAGCGTTTCGGCGAAGTGCATGCGCACCATCTCCATGTCGTGCAGCGCGGCGAGCACGGTGCGGCCCTCTCCGTGCCAATGCTTCACCAGCGCGAGCAGATCGGCCGTGGTCTTGCTGTCGATGGCGTTGAAGGGTTCGTCGAGCACGATCAGGCGCGCGTCCTGGAGCAGCACGCGCGCGAACAGCACGCGCTGCATCTGGCCGCCCGAGAGCGTGCCGATCGGCCGGTTCTCGAAACCATTGAGGCCCACGGCCGCGATCGTATGCAGGATCTTGTCGCGCGCAGCCTTACCAATGCCGCCGAACAGGCCGGTCGCGCGCCACAGCCCGGTGGCGACAAAATCGAACACCGAGATCGGAAAGCTGCGGTCGATCTCGGCGCTCTGCGGCAGATAGGCGACATCGCGGGAATCGAGGCCGCCAAGATGGATGCTGCCGTCGAGCGGCCTGAGGATGCCGACGATGCCGCGCAGCAGCGTCGACTTGCCGGCACCGTTCGGACCGATCACCGCGACCAGCGCGCCGGGCGAAACCTCGCCATTGAGATGGTGCACGGCCGGATGCCGGTCATAGCCGAGGGTGACGTTGTGGAAATGCACGGCCGCCATGGTCACCTCATCGCCAGCCAGACCACGGCCCAGAGCACGACACAGACGGCCAGCGCGGCCGACAGGCGCGCGGCCATGGTCATGCGCAGGATCGACCAGAGTGCTCCCTGGGCCGGATGCGGCGTGGCCGCATCGTGGACATGGGCATGGCTGTGGTCATGCCCATGCAAATGCGCGTGGTCGTGATGATGACCATGGGAATGATCGTGATGATGGGCGTGGGGCGCGGCGGGAACCATGCCAATACGTTATATTATAACATTACGCCTGTCCACGGCCGGCTCAGGGCTTGCCGATCACCATTGCGATGGCGGCGGCCACGAACGGGAACGGCACCGAGACCGCGCAGCGGAACCAGACGAAGCGGGCCGGCATAAACGGGATTTCCCACAGAATGACCCGCTGGAAGGCGAACAACGCCCAGGCGACGACATAGGCGACCACCTGGGGCACGCCGCCGCCCGACTTCAGCGCCACCGCGCCGATGGAAAAGCCGATCACCGGGCCGCCGGGCGTGGCGGCGCCGGCGACCACCGCGCTCGCCACCCCAAGCCAGCCGCTGTCCGGCCCGAGCCAGCCGGTAATCACCTCCTGCGGGATGATGGCGGCGATGTAGCCGGAGCCGATCACGCCCAGCGCGATCCGCGGGACGATGTTGATGAAGTCCATCGAGCCTTCGCGCAGCGAGGCCTTGAACACCGGCGGGCCGCGGCGGAAGGCGATCAGGCCGACGCCGAAGACCGATCCCCACAGCAGGATGTCGATGAGGAGTGCCGCGCTCAATTCTTCTCCTCGTCGCTGTCGCGCTTCGGATAGACCCGGACATAGACGAAGCGGCCGAGCGCGCCGGCAAGCACCGGCAGCGGCAGCGAGATCACGATCCGCCACAGCGTGAAGTCGGTGCCCATGATCGGGATCTCCCACGCCACTGCGCGGCCATAGCCGATCAGGGTCCAGCTCACGACCATGGCGATGGTGGCGCCGAAATCGGCGCCGACTGCGAGCAGCGCGCTCGCCACCGGATAGGCGGTGAAGGGCCCGCCGGGCAGGATCGCGCCGAAGGCGGTGCCAATCAGAAGCCCCTTCAGCCCGGATTTCGGCCCGAGCGAGCGCGAGACTTTTTCGTGCGGAAGTATCTCAGAAATGAATGCCCCGAGCAGACAGCCCGCCAGCACGCGCGGCAGGATGCCGCCGAACAGCGAGAGGTCGTGGGTCAGGATGTCGAGGACGCCCTCGGTGCCGTCACGCCGCCAGACCAGGCCTGCGCTCACCGCCACCAGCGCCGCGATGATGATGGTCGACCAGCCGATCGGCTTGCGGACACGCCCCGGCCGCGGCTCGGACTCCGCGTCCTCGGCAGGCGCGGGATTTTTCGGGGAAAGTTCTGACAATTGGCGTGGATCGACCAGGGTGGGATGCCCGTCCTGATTAAGGGCGGCGCACTGGTGATGCAAACGGAACGATCACAGGCCGATGCGCGCACGGCGCAGGGCTGGTTCGATGAATTCCGCAGATAAAAAGGCGGCCGCGCATGCGACCGCCTTGTCTGTTATTCCGGGGCAAACCGGAATGACGAGGTGAAACCTCAGACCTTGTCGAACAGGGACTCGACGTATTCCCAGTTCACGAGGTTCTCGACGAACGCCTTCAGATAGTCGGGACGGCGGTTGCGATAGTCGATGTAGTAGGAGTGCTCCCAGACGTCCACGCCGAGGATCGGGGTGGCGCCGTGCACCAGCGGATTCTCGCCGTTCGGGGTCTTGGCGATTTCGAGCTTGCCGTTCTTGACCTGAAGCCAGGCCCAGCCGGAGCCGAACTGGCCGACGCCGGCCGCCTGGAAGTCGGTCTTGAACTTCTCGAAGCCGCCGAGGTCCTCGTTGATCTTCTTCTCGAGCTTGCCAGGCAGCTTGGTGCCGCCGCCATTCGGCTTCATCCAGCTCCAGAAGTGGATGTGGTTGTAGTGCTGGCCGGCATTGTTGAACACCGCGGGGTTCTTGCCGAACGAGCCCTTGACGATCTCCTCAAGGGACTTGCCTTCCCATTCGGTGCCCTTGAGCGCGTTGTTGCCGTTGGTGACATAGGCCTGATGATGCTTGTCGTGGTGGAATTCCAGCGTCTCCTTCGACATGAACTGGCCGAGGGCGTCATAGGCGTAAGGGAGTGGGGGTAGCGTGAATGTCATGGGTTCTTGTCCGCAACTGGGTGGAGAACATGTTCTAACGGTCACCCCTTATAGAAGGTTCCTGCGCCGTTAAATACGGCCAATTTGCGAAAAGCCATGATGCGATCGCGTGGACCGATTGCACAACTTCGCCGCAGGCAAAGTGGATGTTCACCCAGGTGCGGGTGCTCGCCTGCAAAATATCATTGCCTTTGAAGTGGTTATGACAGAACGAATGCACCACGCAGGCCCGGACGCACGAGGCAGAGCCATGAGCATCGAGATCGACATTCTGAACGGCGACGCCTCGTGGCCGATCGCCGAGCCGCTGCATCAATCGGTCTGGGGCCCGCAGATCGTCGAGAAGCTGCCGTGGGGGCGTGTCAAATGGGCCAATGCCGATTTGCGCGTGCTGATCGAGACGCCCGAGGACGGCCTCGTCTGCCATGTCGGCATCTACTTCCGCACCGTCAGCTGGAACGGACGCAACGTTCATGTCGGCGGCATCGGCGGCGTCTGCACGCGCGAGGATCGCCGCAATCGCGGCTATGCGACCATGGCGATCGACGCGGCGGTGCATACCATGCGCGCCAACGAGGCGGTTCGCTTCGCGCTCTTGTTCTGCGAGCCGCACAATGTCGCGTTTTACGAGGCTCGCAACTGGCACGCCTTTACCGGCGAGGTCTATTGCGAGCAGCCGGAGGGACGGGTCCGCTTCGACCACATGGCGCCCTTCGTGCTCGACATCGTCCGCGCCCCGCGCCTCGGCACCATCGACCTATGCGGCCTGCCCTGGTGAGCCCTGCGTGACCGGAGGGCTGGTGCTGGCGCGGTTCGCCCTCTAATATGTCGATCATCATCCAATATTCTGCCCGGTGACACATGACGATCGACGCCTCCGTGGACGCCGCGCCGCCGCATGCACCGGTCGCCTCTCCGATCGCCGGCCTGTTGACCGCGCCGATCCTGCCGACGCTGCTGCGGCTCGCGATCCCCAACATGATCGCCATGGTCGGCAGCACGCTGGTTGCGATTGCCGAGACCTCCTATATCGGCCGGCTCGGCACCATTCCGCTGGCCGCGATCGCGCTGGTGTTTCCGTTCGCGATGCTGACGCAGATGATGAGCGCGGGCGCGATGGGCGGTGGCGTCTCCTCCGCGATCAGCCGTGCGCTCGGGGCCGGGAACCGTGACCGCGCGGCGACGCTGGCACAACATGCCGCCATCATCGGCCTCTGCGGCGGACTGTTCTTCACACTGACGATGCTCGCCTTCGGCCGCTCGTTCTTCACGCTGCTTGGCGGCCGCGAGCGCGTGCTCGACGAAGCCTGCGGCTATTCGCAGGTGCTGTTCTCCGGCGCGATCGCGATCTGGCTCGTCAATACGCTGGCCTCGGTCATCCGCGGCACCGGCGACATGCGCCTGCCCTCGATGACGCTGATCGGCACGAGCACGATCCAGATCGCACTCGGCGGCACGCTGGGGCTCGGCCTGTTCGGCGTGCCACAATTCGGCATGCCGGGCGTTGCCGCTGGCCAGTTGATCGCCTTCACTTGCGCCGCAATCTTCTTCCTCTGGTATCTCTTGTCCGGCCGCAGCCGGTTGCCGATGAACTTTCGCGCGTTCCATTTCGAGCGCGCGATGTTTCTGGACATTCTCAAGGTCGGCGCGGTGGCCTGCCTGTCGCCGCTTCAGACCGTGCTCACCATTTTGATCTTCACGAAGATTCTCGCGACCTTCGGCACCGAGATGCTGGCCGGTTACGGCATCGGCTCGCGGCTGGAATTTTTGCTGATCCCGATCACCTTCGCCTTCGGCATCGCGTCGGTGCCGATGGTCGGCATGGCGATCGGCGCCGGCCAGATTAAGCGCGCGCGACGCGTGGCCTGGACCGCGGCTGCGGCCTCGGGACTCGCCGTCGGCCTGATCGGTCTCGTCATCGCGCTCGATCCGTCGCTGTGGGTCGCACTCTTCACGAAAGATCCCGGCGTCACCGCCGCCGCGCACAGCTATTTCCACTGGGCCGGCCCCGCCTTCGTGTTCTTCGGCATGGGCGTGTCGCTGTATTTCTCCTCGCAGGGCGCGGCGCGCGTCGGCGGTCCCGTGCTCGCCTCCACCGCGCGGCTTCTGATCGTCGCGATCGGCGGCATCGGGCTCATGACGGCGCAGGCGCCGGCCTGGACGTTGTTCGCGCTGGTCGGCGGCGCCATGGTCGTGTTCGGGCTCTCGACTGCAGCCTCGGTCGCCTTCGTGCGCTGGGGCAAATGAGCGTACGCAAATAAGCGCAGGAAGTGTTTCCATCCAGCGTTGCACTATCCTGCCGGGCTGCTATGGAGGCGCTCCACTTCGGGGCCCTCTCCATGATTTCCAGACTCGCTGCTCTCATCGTCCTCCTGGCTGCGCTGCTTGGCGCGACCGCCGCGCATGCGCAGAGCGCCGACGGGACCTGGCTGACCCAGGCCGGCGATGCGCGCGTCAAGATCAGCAAATGCCGCGGCGGCATCTGCGGCGTCATTGTCTGGCTGCGCGAGCCCCATGACACCGCGACCGGCCAGCCCGCGACCGACAGCAAGAATCCCAATCCCGCGCTCGCCAGGCGCCCGATGATCGGCCTGCCATTGTTCAGCGGCATGCAGCCGGCGGGGCCGAACAAATGGTCGGGCCAGATCTACAATGCCGATGACGGCAGCACCTATGCGAGCAGCGTCACCGTAACGGGCGCGGAAACATTACGGGTCGAAGGCTGCGTCGGCACGCTTTGCGGCGGCGAGACGTGGACGCGGGCACGGCGTTAGCTCGCTCCCACCAGCATCGCCTTGAGTGCCGTCGCCGCCGAGGCGTAGCCGCCCCGCGCGCCGTCGATGAAATGCACGTGATCGCTGCGCAGCGCCGAGGGCGTGAAGCAAGTCATCATCGCCGCATCCTGCTGGTAGAGGCCGTAGCGCACGATACCGTCGCGCGCAGCGGCCGCGAGGCGATCGCTCAAGGCGCGCTCGAGATCCGGCGTGCAGTCCAGGATCATGCGCAGGCCGTCGTCATATTTACGGAAGTCTGAATTCTCGACCACCTGCTGCTTGTAGGTCTTCGGCACGAAGCCGCCGATCTTGATGTCAAACCGCATGATCAGATAGGCGAACAGCGTGTACACGAGAACGCCGACGCGGCGCTTGAACAGCGGCCCGCCGCGCGCCGCCCGGGCCTCGTAGTCCAGTCCCTGCGGCGGCCATGTCAACGGTGGTCCCTCCAGCGGCACCGGGCGCCCGCCGTCCGGGCTGCGCTCGACGAGATGGATGACGTCCTCGATTACTTTTCGGAACGCCGACGGATCGGCGACACCCGCCGGCATCACCAGCACCGACAGGATCAGTCCGCGCGAGGCCGGAATCACCTCGAAGCGGCAGGACAGGCCGGAGAGATCGGGCTGCGTGCCCGGGGGCGATTCGGTGATAGCGAACTCGCCGCGCTTCATCGCGGCGTCAGCCCAGGCGAGCCCGCCGCCGGAGAACATCGCATAGGACAGATTGGCCGACGGACCGAAGCGCGCGACGCGCACATCCAGGCCCTGCGCGCGGATGGCGCTCACCGGCACCAGCGCGACGCGCATCTTCAGATCGAGGTCCGCCCGCACCCAGGTCGCGGTCGCGGCCAGGGCGTCGCGCGCGGATTCGAGATCGGCGGGTGCGACCGCAAAACTGGCGCCGTCGCCACCGAACACGAAGGGGAATTCACGTCCCTCCAGCGCATTGGTCACCGCCGCGATCACGGCGGCGCCGGCCATGTTGACCGCCTTGTAGCGCTGCGCCGCAATCGCCTTGGTGGAATTCGACGATGTCGGCGACGCCGATGCTCCAGTCCTCGGGCAGCGGCGAATAGAGCTTAGGATCCATCAGGCTGGTGAAGCCACGGAAGACGGGGATTTTGCCGTAGAAGGATTCGCCTGATGTCATCGGGTGAGCCGGACGCTTGGTGCGTTTCCGAGAAAGATACGGGACGGGATCGATCCGGGTTCGCCGGCCGGCGGCCCGTTTTCAATCATTGGCCGAAATGGGCCCGGACAACAAGATCGCGCCGCGCTGCAATGCCGCAGCGGATCATTGATCGGTATCAAACACCAGGCCGCCGAGAGCGATTACGGTCGGGTCATCTCCAGGGATTGCATGGGATGATCGAAGTGCCTGACTTCGGCAACAAGGGCTCCGCCGATTCGGTGCACCGGCGCACCGGGCTTGAACCGATCAGCGCGGTGAAGATGCCGGAAAGACTGACGGCTGCCGTCGATGCTTGGGCTGAAGCCCAGCACCTGTCGCGCTCGGATGCGATCTGCAAGCTAGTCGCATTGGGGCTGAAGATCGCGTCCCCGGGACTCACGTCAACGCGCCCGATCGCAACGGGGGCCACGAAAATCGAAGAGATCGCGGTCCACGAGATCGAGGGGCTGCTCGATCCCGCATTGCCGGAGGACGAACGCGAGCGCCGCATCCGCCGCCTCACCGAGGGACCGCCCGAATTCTCGCACGAACGGATTGATTTGCCGAAACCTCGGACGTGAACGGCGGCACGCGCTAGTGCAGCTCTTCGTCCTGACGCTTGCGCAGCACGTCCAGAGACGCGTCGTGGCAGCCGACCAGCCGCACGAATTGCTGTGGATACATCTCATAGCCGTGAACACCGGAATTCTGATGCGTCATCGGCGTGCAGCGGATGTCGTCCGGCTTCGCGCTGGCGCGCTCCGTCCGGCCCTCGTGCGAAGCGGTCATGTTCGCAGCAGTCATGGACTGCTCCCTGTCGATTAGGGCAGATCGATTGACGTAACCTAATTGATTACGGCGCATCTTACGACCAAATCCGGCTGAATGTCATTGCGCCGGATCAACTCAATTGTGGCGGAGGGGTTCAGCTTTATGCCGTGTTGCCCGCGTCGATCGTAAACACGGTGCCGGTCACGTTGCGACCGCCCTCGCCCAGGAGATATTCCACCATGTGCGCAACGTCGTCGGTCTCCGGCAGACGACGCAGCGCGCTGCGGCCGGCGATGCGCTTGCGGCTCTCGTCGGACAGATTGTGCGTGAGCTCGGTGTCGATGAAGCCCGGCGCGATCGCGTTCACGGTGATGCCGAGCTTGCCGACCTCGCGCGCGAGCGAGCGGGTGAAGCCGGTGGCGGCGGCCTTGGTCGCGCCGTAGACGGACAGGCCGTTATAGCCGGTCGTCGCGATGATCGAGGAGATGTTGATGATGCGGCCGGCGCCATCGGCCATCATCTGGCGCGCGACATATTTGGTGAGGATGATCGGCGACAGCACGTTGAGTTGTACCAGGGCCTCGATCTCGGAATTGTGCATGGTGGCGAGCAGGCCTTCGGTACCGAGGCCGGCATTGTTGACGAGGCCAAAGATCGGGCCGAATTCATCGCGCACGAGTTTTGCGTAGGCCGGGATCGCGTCGATCACGGTGAGATCGCAGGCGCGGAAATGCAGACGCCCCCCGGACTCGGCGATCGCGACCTTGAGCTCGTCGCTCTCGCGCCGCGCCGCCGCGATCACGTTGTAGCCGGCGCCGACCAGGCGCTTGCCGATTGCAAGGCCAATGCCGCGGCTGCCGCCGGTGACGAGGACATTATGCATCGGTGCGCGCCAATTTGCCGGCGGGAGTGACGTCGAGCGCCTCGACGAAGCGGATCACCGCCGGCACCTTGTGCGAGGCGAGCTGCGCACGGCACCGATCCAGGATCTGGTCACGGATTTCCTTGGCGCGGGCCTGATCGGTTCCGTCGGCGAGGATCACGTCGGCGACGACGACGCCGCCGGTGATCGGGCTGCGCCGGGATTTCGCCCGCGACATCCGCACGTCGGGATGACGGTTGATCGCCGCTTCGATCTCCTCGGGATGAACCTTCAGCCCACCGATATTGATGATGCCGCCGCGGCGGCCGACGAAATAATAGCGGTCACCGCGCAGTTCGACGATGTCGCCGCTGTCGACGAACCCGTCATCATCAGCGAGCGCCGCAGCGCCGCGGCCGATATAAGCATGCGCGGTGCGGCTGGAACGGATGCGGAGCGAGCCGTCGACGACTTTCATCTCGACGCCATTGCGGCTGCCGAGATAGTTGGCCGGAAAGCCTTCGCGCCCGTCATTGACGGCGAAACCGACGCCGGCCTCGGTCGAGGCATAGGCGTGACCGACGGAGGAGTTGGGGAATGCCGCCTTGAGGCCGTCGAGCACCGCCTGGTCCGCGATCTCGCCGGAGAGGCGAACGTAACGCGGGCAAAATTGCGCGGCCGAGCCGCTCATCAAAAGCTTGCGCCAGTGTGAGGGCGTACCGGAAATGTGAGAGACGCCGCGCGCATTCAGCCGCGCAATGTGATCGGCGAGCGCCTCATGCGGATCGGACAGCACCATGGAGCCGCCTGAGAGGACGGCGCGGAGGAAGATCTGCAGGCCGCCATAGCGGCGGATGTCGTAGAACGTGGCCCAGAACGGCGCGGGTCCCTTCGCGGGGCCTTCGGCGACGATGGCACCGGTGAGTGCTTCCAGCGTATGGCCGACGATTTTCGGGACGCCTGACGTGCCCGAGGTAAGCATCAGCCATTCGGTGGCGCGCTCGGTCTGCGCAGGCGCGGTGGCTTCAAGCGGCAATTGTGCGGTGACGACCAGCGACACGCCGGTCTCGGCCCAGCGGCCGGGCTCGTCGGTGACGACGGCGTCGATCCCGGCATCCGCGATCAGCGCGTCCAGATGCGCCGGGTTGAGATCCGGCGGACACAGCAGCATGCGACGGGCGATGCCATCGAGCTCGATCATGGCAAGACCGGAGCGAAGCTGGTCCGACAGCTTCAGCAAAACGGCGCGGCCCGACAGCTCGCGCAAGCGGCCCCCGAAGACGGTCTGCGACAGGATGTCGGTCAGCGACACGAGATCGTGCGCATCCGAGAGCGTGCGGCCCCTCAGCTCCGCGCCGAGATGGTCGCGGAGCGCAAAGATCTCACGCGGGGACATTTTCGTAGGCCCGCACGAAATCGCCCACGGTGGCTGGGAACGCTGCGTCCTCGGAAATGGTGAAGGGATCGACCCCGGTCTCGTCCTCGAGACGCGCGACCAGGATCGCGAAGGCGAGCGAGTCGAAGCCCGTCTCGTGCAGGGACAGATCGTCCGAGAGAGCGGGAAGCGTGACGTGCTGCTCCTTGGCGATCTGCTGGATCGCTTCAATGACCTTGGACCGTACCGACATGGCTTGCTCGCCTCGTACTTTGTTAATCAATCGTGTTTGTTGCGGCGGCTCTTGATGACCGCCTCCCCATGGCCCGTGTTTACCCGACAGAAGTAAATGGCCTCTTGGACAATTCAGATAAAATTGGACCTATCTGCGGATTTCGCCGCCGTTACAGCCTAATCGCGCCGTCAATGATCTTCGAATACGCCTCTGGATCGAGCACAACATAGGCGCCGGACTTCGGTTCAGCCATGAGCAGCGGATCGCTTGTCATGGCCGGGTCAAAGCCCTCGCGCGCAAGCTCGCCCTTCTTCTGCTTGAACGTCTCGGTCGCATCGAGCTCGTGCGAGATACGGACGAAGACGGGGCGGGCATAGGCCGGCAGCCGCTGTGCCAGATGCGCTGGCAGTGCAGCAATATCAAAACCCTCATTGACGACGATCGCGCTCATGCCGGCACGGCCATCGGTGCCGGGGATGCTGACGCCATAGGTGGTGGCATCGACCACACCGGTGAAATCTCGCACGGCGTCGTTGACCTCCGACGTCGCGACATTTTCGCCCTTCCAGCGGAAGGTGTCGCCGATACGATCGACGAAATGGAAGAAGCCCTTGTCGTCGAGCCGCATCAAATCGCCGGTGCGGAACCAGGCATCGCCCCTGGCAAAGACATCGCGAAGAATCTTCTTCTCGGTCTCACCCGTGTCGGTGTAGCCCTCGAATCGACCACCACCCTGGTCGGCCGTGCCGATGCGGCCAATGGCTTCGCCGGCCTCGCCGCGGGCGCAGGCGAGGCAAAAGCCCTCGTCGTTGCGCAGCGGCGCACCACTGTCGGGATCGAGCCTGACGAGGCTCGCGGGGAAACGATGCGCGAGCAGCGGCGGGATACGGCCGATCGCGCCTGGCTGGCCCTCGACATTGAACAGCGAGAAATTACCTTCGGTCGCGGCATAGAATTCGAGAATGCGGGGAATGGCGAATCGGCTCTGGAAATCCTCCCAGATATCGCCGCGCAGGCCGTTGCCGCAGGCGAGGCGCAAGCGGTGGCGGTTTTCATATTCCGACGGCGGCGCCTTGAGCAGATAGCGGCAGAGCTCGCCGATATACTGGAACAGCGTGCAGTCGTACCGCACGATGTCCGGCCAGAAATTCGAGGCCGAGAACTTTTCCGCGATCACCACCGAGCCGCCGGCGGCGAGCATGCTGCACGGCGCAACGATGCCGCCGACCGAATGGAACAGCGGCAGGCAATCATAGAGCCGATCCTGCGGCGAAGCGCCCGTGAGGCCGGCGAACCAAAAGCCCCAGTTGAGAATGCGGCGATGACTGACACTGGCGGCCTTGGGCAGGCCAGTGGTGCCGGAGGTGTAGATCAGCAGCGCGCGGTCATCGATGGTGACGTCGCCATGCTCCTCTGGCGAGAGCGGGCCGTCATCGAGCGCGGCAAGCGCGACGTCGATCGCACGCGCGCTGCGGGCATCGCCATGGGTCCAGATCTTGGCTTCAATCTTCAGATGTGGCATCGCGCTGGCCAGCACTTCCGTCAGCTCATGCGCGACGATGATGTGCGAGGGCTTTGCGACGTCGATGCAATGGGCGAGCGACTGCCCCACGAGTTTCGTATTGATCAGCGCGACCACGCCGCCGACGCGGCTGATGCCGAGCCAGGCGGCGACATAGTCGATGCCGTTCGGCATGATCAGGCCGACAGTATCGCCCCTGGCGACGCCAACCGAGCGGGCCCAGCGCGCATAGCGGTTGATACGCCGCGACAGACCGCCATAGTCGAGCGTTACCTCGTCCGTGACCAGCGCGGCGCGATCGGGCTGGCGCCGGGCCCAATCGTCGACGACGTCGGCGAACAGACGTCCCGGCAGCGTCTCGATCCGTGCGGTCAGCTCGATCGCCTTCAGCCAGATCTTTGAGGCCGAAGGTGCGCGCGCTTTCGGTTGCTCGATGACGCCGGTGGTCATGCCGTTCATTCTTTCGGGCGGTATCTGGTTGTTCCCGGCAGCTTAGCCGGCGCGTCCTGCCCAGGTGTTAAGAGACAAGGTAAAACTCGGTTAGCTCTCGATTAACTGCGATCATCCTTTACCAAGCCGACGGGAACGGCGTGCGGCCTGGCGTGATACTTGCGATAGCAACTCCACACGGCCGAATGGCGTGCTTCCCTCTCCCTTGCGCGAGAGGTGAAGCGAGAGCGGGGATGCAGATGATGATCACCAAGCGACGTTTCCTTCAGACGGCCGCCTGCGCTGCAGCCGCGCTTGCAGCACCGCATGCCTTTGCGGTGGGCAACCCGTCCTATCCCTCGCGCAGCGTGAAATGGGTGGTGCCTTATGCACCGGGCGGCGCCACCGACGTGCTGTCGCGGCTGATCTGCCAGCGCTTGTCTTACCGGCTTGGGCAGACCTTTGTCGTCGAGAACAAGCCCGGTGCCGGCAGCAATATCGGCACTCAGGCGGTGATTACGTCTGCGCCGGACGGCTACACGCTGCTGCTGACCTCGACCGCGAACGCGATCAATGCGTCCTTCGATCCGGCACTGCCTTACGATTTCGCCAGGAGCATCACGCCGATTGCCGGCGTCGCGCGCATTCCGCTGGTGCTGGTCGTCAACAACGACCTGCCGGTGCAGAGCGTCGCCGACTTCATCGCCTACGCCAAGGCCAATCCCGGCAAGATGTCGATCGCCTCCTCCGGCATCGGCACCTCGCTGCATCTCTCCGGCGAATTGTTCAAGTCGATGGCCAGCGTGCAGTTCACCCACGTGCCCTATCGCGGCTCGGCGCCGGGCCTGACCGACGTGATGAGCGGCCAGGTCCAGGGCATGTTCGACAACGTCACCTCGTCCTTCGAGCTGGTCCGCGCCGGCAAGCTGCGCGCGCTCGGCGTCACCACGCGCGAGCGCTCGGAGATCCTGCCCGACGTCCCGTCGATCGCGGACACGCTTGCCGGCTACGAGACTTCCTCGTTCTACGGCGTCGGCGCTCCACACGACACGCCGCGCGAGATCGTCGACCTGCTCAATCGCGAGATCGACACCGCGTTGTCCGATGCCGAGATCAAGGTCCGCATCGCCGAGCTCGGCGCGATTCCGCTGCATGGCAACGCCGCCGAGTTCGGCAATATGCTGACGTCGGAGACTGATTGCTGGCGCAAGGTGGTGGAGCTGTCGGGGATCAAGAAGGAGTAGCTTGCGGCCTCTGCACACAAGGCGGACCGATCACCCCCGGACGGGTGATCGTCCAACGCTAGCCGCTCCCCCCGTGTCGCGGGCGCGACAGCGGCACGTTGGCCGGATAATACGGATTGAGATCGCAGGTCGCGGCGCGCCCCGTGGCCGTCGCACGACACTGCGGCAGTGAGGCAAAAGAGCAGTCATACCACTCGCCGCCGCCACCGCTTGAGCCCGAATAGACATGCATGCAGACGGGAAAGCCGGGAATGAAAGTCTGCGCATGCGACGGCACGGCCGTCAGCGATGCACAGACCGTCACGATCAGGCCGAACGAGCAACGCATCAGGATGTCGGCCAAAAGTCGCATTCAGACCCTCAGTACACCTGCTTGTGACGCTTGCGCGGCGGGGGCGGCGGTTCATTGAAAGCGTAATAGGGATTGAGGTCGCAGCTTGCGGAGCGGCCCGAGGCCGAGACGCGGCACTGCGGCAGCGAGGTAAAGGAGCAATCGTAATAGTCGCCGCCACCGCCCAAGCCGCCGGACGTAAACACGTGCATGCAGACCGGATAGCGCGCATCATAGGTCTGGGCGCTGGCATCCGCCGCGACGAACAGCGTGGCAATCGCGGTGAGAGTCAGGATCGGCAGGCGCATGGACACATCCTCGCATTGGTGGCGCCGGCGGGTCTGATGCCGACGGCCTCCTATGGCACAACACCACGCCGGACGCGACTGTTCCTGGGGACAGATGACGGCGAGGTGAGTGCGCTGCAGCGCTACCCGCCGAGCCCCTGCAACACAAGGCGATTCAACCTCGCGGCAAAGGCCGCCGGATCTTCCGGCAACTCGCCATCCAGAATTTGCGCCTGTTCGAGCAAGAGCAGGCTGAGATCGTCGACCGTCTTCGAGCCGGCCTGGGCCCTGGTGATCGCCGTGACCAGCGCGTGACGCAGATTGATCTCCAGGATCGGCTTGGTACGCATGCCTGGGTTCTGCTGCGCCAGGATGCGCTCGAGCTCGCGGCTCGGGCCCTGGCTATCGGCGACGAGGCAGGAGGCGGAGCTGGTGAGGCGGGTCGAGGCCTTGACGTCGCTGACGCGCTCGCCGAGCGCAGCCTTGATCACCGCGATGGTGGCGGCCTCGTCCGCGGCGGGCTCGTCCTTCTTCGCCTCGTCGGTCTCGTCGACGCGCGGGATCAAGTCGAGATTGAGATCGCCCTGGCTCAGTGATTTCAGCGGCTTGCCCTCGAATTCCGTCGGCATCGAGGTCCAGAAGGCGTCAACGGGGTCGGACAGCAGCAGCACCTCGATACCACGCGCGGTGGCCGCCTCCAGCCGCGGACTGGACTTCAGCCGCTCGATGCTGTCGCCGACGAGATAATAGATCTCGGTCTGGTTCGGCTTGAAATCGGCGACGACGTCCTTGAGCGCGCGCTTCTCGCCGGTCGTGGTGGTGAAGCGCGACAGCGCGAGCAGCTTTTCGCGCCGCTCGAAATCCTCGTAGACACCCTCTTTCAGCACCGCACCGAAGGCGTCCCAGATTTTGGCGAAGTTCTCTGCGTCCTTTTCGGCGAGGCTTTCGAGTTCGTTGACGACGCGAGTCGCCACGGCTTTTCGGATCTGCGCGAGTTGCGGATTGTTCTGCAGCATCTCGCGCGAGATGTTCAGCGGAAGATCCTCGCTGTCGACGACGCCACGAATGAAGCGCAGATAGCCCGGCAGCAGATCGGCATCATCGGTGATGAAGACGCGGCGAACATAGAGTTTCACGCGGCCTTTTCGCGAGGGTTCGAACAGATCGAACGGCTTCGTCGACGGCGCAAACAGCAGCACGGCGTAGGAATAACGACCCTCGGCGCGGTAGTGCAGCGTCATTGCGGGGTCATCGAAGGCGGACGCGATCTGCTGGTAGGCTTTCTTGTAGTCTTCTGCCGAAAGCTCCGATTTCGAGCGCTGCCACAGCGCGCTCGCCGAATTGATCTGGCGCGGCTCACCCTCCTCCGGCACGAGTTCGATGGGGAAGAGGATATTGTCGGAATAGGCACTGACGATCCGCTCGATCTCGTAGGTCTCGAGATATTTCTTGGCATCGTCCTTCAAGTGCAGGACGATCTCGGTGCCGCGCGTCACGCGCGCCGCCTCTTGTTCGTTGGCGCGGGCAATCTCGAAACCGGAACCGCCCGAAGACGTCCAGGTCCAGACATCGCTCTCGCCGGCCCGGCGGCTCGCAACAACGATCTTCTCGGCGACCATGAAGGCGGAATAGAAGCCGACACCGAACTGGCCGATCAGGCCGAGACCCTCCTTGGCCTCCTTCAGCTTCGACACAAAGGCCTTGGTGCCGGAGCGGGCGATGGTGCCAAGATGCTCGATCAGCTCCTGCCGCTCCATGCCGTTGCCGTTGTCGGCAATGGTCAACGTTCCGGCCGCCTTGTTCGGGATGATCCGGATCTTGAGCGCGTCGCCCTCGCCCAACAGCGCCGGATTGGCGATCGCCTCATAGCGCAACTTGTCGCAGGCATCCGAGGCGTTGGAGACGAGCTCACGCAGGAAGATGTCGGTCTCGGAATAGACGGAATGCACCATCAGGTGCAGAAGCTCGGAAACCTCGGCCTGGAAAGGCTGCGTATGCGTGGCCGTATCGGACGTCGTCATGCATTTACCCGGTCAATCAGAAGTGGAGAAAGCCGGGATATAACGCGATGGGATAGGGGATCAAGTGGACACACCAAATCTCCCTCATGACGGAAGGGCGATTTTGCATGATCACCGGCGCGGATCAGGTCACACAGCGGCCGGGTTGAAGCAACTTGGCGACCTCGGTCAGGGAGCTGACCATCGGCTCGCAGGCGATCGTCGGCCTGTTGCGGCCCGGCTTCAGCATCGTGGGAGCCGGCCTGGCGTTGCCGATGACCGCTGGGACCCGCAACAGCACGGACGTATCGGCAAGGTCGTTCAGGCGCATCGAGACGGTGCGAGTGGGAACCACCCCCGGCTTCATGTCGGCCAGCCGGTCGGACTTGCCGGAGCGATTGACGACATGGCCCGGCTTGTCGGAAACCGCCCGCCAACGGTCGCTGAGATCATGGCCAAAGGCCAGCTGCACGGCACCGAGCGTCGCGGCAAGCGCGACAGCACTCAAAAATACCTTGTGAATCTGTGACATGGCTGTCGACCCCTCGCCCCATTGGCGATCGCGGGAACAACGCGATGGGAGGACCAGGAGTTCTCAGCCGTTGCGATCACTTAACCGTGTACGAAAACGGCACAGCCTGCGAAAAATTTTGCAACCGCCTGGAACGACTCCCACGCCTGGGAGTCGTCTCAACAGCCGGCTATTCCCCCCTGCCCCATAAGCCGGCGACGTAGGGCGCGACTGTGGTGATGCCAGTCGCGCCCTGCTTTTTTTTGCGGCAAATCCGAGGGATAGCTCGATCCCGCCGCACCATCCGCCCCGCTTCTTGTCAGCCATCACCCGGCGGAGACTTCACGTTTCTGTGGATGAGGGCCGGGGCAGTGCTCGTCGCCCGCACAGGCGGCCACTATTCGGGTGAACGCTGGCGGACGACCCCAGAGCTGGTCAGGGTCACGCGGGACGTGGAAGCAAATCACTCGCTTCATTCGCCGTCCTCTCCGGGATGATCAGGTCTCCTCATTGACTGCAGCGAGGGAAAGCTGATCCGGTTTCATGATTGCTTGCGCGACGTGCCGTTGTCGCCGCCTCGCAAGGATCGCCCTGTGGCGTTCGTATTGCGATGCGCATCGCCATCGGATTGCAACCGAATGTCGGTCCCACTCTGCAACCGACGAAACTGCTGCTCACCAATTCGCGCTAAGCTGCGGCACGCGAGCCGGGTCGGCCGGCCTGACCGAAGGCTGCGCCAATCAGGTCAAGCCAGGTCATGTGGTTCGCACTATTCGGGAGGCCAAGGATGCGGCTGTCTAACCTTGCGGTTCTGGCGTTAATCGTGGGAGCTTCCAGCCCAACTTATGTTTCTATGGCGCTGGCAGCTTCGGAATGTTCAAGATCAATGGAACTGGCGGATTGGGGCGAGAACTCGACTGGCGACATCAGCGTCGCATCTGGCGACAGTTGCGTCTTCCCGATCACGGTGCGCGGCGCGGCTAGTAGCTCCGAAATCTCGCAAAAGCCGGTACATGGCAAGCTAAAGAAGCTCAACGTTGCGGCTTACGAATACAAGACGAAGGCGAGATACAAAGGAAGTGACACTTTTGCCATCAGGGCGACCGGTAAGGGGCCGAACGCGTCTGGCACGTCGCTGATCACGGTTCACGCAACGATCAAGTAGGATGAAGCGGCCGGACTTGCCAAGGCAATAGGCGTCAATGTGAAGGCGCATGAAATCGCCGAACTTGACGAACGGGCGGCGAAGTGTCGCGGCCAGCGACGCTGAAGTGACGCACCGCCATGGGTGGGTACATCCACACCGCCGCAGCGGTCCAGCGGTTCTTGGTGGCCTACGCCGAACTGGACCAGCGCGGGAACAGCCACGAAGCGCCGTCAAGACGCCTTCGTTGTCGGACCGGCGGCAATGGCCCGCTCGACTTCTGACGCAAGCACTTGAAGATGTTCGGCCAATCGAGTGAAAAGCTCGCGCTTCTTAGTATCAGTGGCCAAGTCCCGGATCAGGGCGCATTCGGCAGCATCCGCCCGCAACTTCTCCAAATGTGCTTTCATATCCTTCATGGACTGGTCCCCGAATTGCCAGACCTTCCTTTTCGGCAACGAGGAACCTTGTCGCCAATTTCGTGACAACGCTATTGGCACTTGGGGCACCAAGCACTTGGGGCACCAAGCACTTGGGGCACCAAAGAGCCGAGTGCAACTGCAAAAAAATCTGGATGATGCCCCCTAGAGGGGTAGTCGCCCCTGATCTTCGGACCAATCAATAATCTCGAAGAACATGCCTCGCCGAAGCATTTCGGCTTCCAGATTGGCGCCATGCTCCTGCCAATCAGCCGTTTCACGAACTTGGAAGCGAGGTTTCTCCCCAGCAGCCCTTTGGACGTCATCCGATGCGAGAGCGCCGCGAATGCTCTCGTACATCATGGTGAGACTGTCGTTCGTGAAAGCTCGATAGTCCATCGGTCCAAGCAAAGGCCGTCGTCGGGTTGAGGTCAGCGACGGCTCCCATACGAGTTCGCTGATGACGACTACGCGCTAGTCAAAATCGATGATGGACATTGGCGGTTAACGGGCCGTTTCCTGCGTAGCTGCTGCCACGGCCTGCGGCCGCTAGCTGGGATGCCGTCCCGCGACTCTCAGGCGAGCGCTTGTGCGGCATGGCGGCCCGGTGGGGGGAACTGTCAGGCAAAGCATGCTTTTGTCGCTGCGCTGCACCAGACTGCGTAGCTCAGATCAGAATGGTATCCCGTCCCTGCGAAATTTCCTGTCAATCAAGAACTGCCAATTTGGAAAGTATGACCTCGGCGGCCAGCTGATCAAATTCATCCGAACCAAATTGATCTCCTGCGGCGTTGGTGATGTGAACCTGCCATCCTTCACGCAAGAGCGTTCTGGCTTTCTCGACACAGACCGCTGGTCTGATCCGGACCGTTGAGATTGTCTGGCCATTCCTTGACGCTTGGATAGTGAAAGCTGTCATCTCGTACCGCTCTTACGCCACCGTGACCGGGGAAGGAAAAATTCGATTGGGACCACCATCTTCGCTGGCCGACACCCCGGTGAGGCTGCTCCGGCGGAGAAGGGGGAGCGAAACTGCCTCATCGAAAGCTCACGCCGTGCCATGCATCGGAGCTCTTCTCCAGCACATGTGCCCGCCATGGGATCAAAGGTTTCGACGGACCACTATTGTCCTCATGGCCACCTACGTGGACCTGCCTCCCTCGGCATCAGCCGTCGACGTCGAGAACGGCGAGCAAATCTGATGTGGCCGACGCGTCATCGGTCTCGCATGTGCCCTCGACTTACTTCGCCTTCGCCGCGAGCCACTCCCGCCCCTCGCCATAGAGTTTCTCGACTTCGGCACCGATCAGGCCGGGCATGTCGCGCTTGACCTTATAGCCGATCAACTCCTGCATGTAGGCGAGGTGGCGGTACCCCTCAGGCAGCGCGGCCAGCGCCTGCTGGTCGAGGCGAAGCGTCGCGGCGGGATCGACCGGGTCGATCCGGTCCTTCTCGTAGATCGGCTGGCGGCGGACGATGCCCCATTTGCCCTGCCGTTCCTCCAGGAAATCGTAGAAGCGTCCGGTGCAGACGACGTCGCAGAGCACGTCGTGCACCAGGGCTCGTTGCGAGATCGTCATCTTGGTTTGCGCAATGGCCCGCTCGCCCGCGAGATCGATGCTGGTGCCGCCGAGGAAATGCAGGATGCGCACGCCCTTGGCGAAGCCTTCCTGGCTGACCCGCATGAAATCCCGCGCCGGCCCCTGAAACCAGGTGGCGGACATCCAGCCTTCCTCGTGCCAGACGGTGGCAAACCGCTCCCAGTCACCGGCGTCGCGCCACACCGCCCAGTTCTCGACGAGGTCGCGGATGGCGAGGCGATCAAGGAGTTGTTGGTCCATGGGCACGTCTCCAATTGGGGGCGGTGCACGAGGTATGAGCGGCGAATTCGATATCCGTCAAGCAGCTCAAACGGCCAAGAAAATCCGGCGTGCCTTGCAGCACGCCGGATCAGATCGTCATCGCCAGATGGCAGGCCGCCGGTGCTTAAGCCGCCGGTGCCTTCGGCGCGCGGTTGCGCGAATTACGCTGGAAGAACAGCGCCTGGCTCGCCACCGCCGACACCATGGCGGGCTGGAACGGCTTTGAGATCAGGAAGGCCGGCTCGGGGCGCTCGCCGGTGAGGAAGCGCTCCGGGTAGGCGGTGATGAACACCACCGGCACCTCGAAGGTGCGGAGCAGTTCGTTGACGGCATCCAGGCCTGACGAGCCGTCGGCGAGCTGGATGTCGGCGAGGATGAGGCCCGGCCGCCTGTTCTTGGCCAGCGCCACCGCATCGGCATGGGTGCGCGCGACACCGACGACGTTGTGGCCGAGATTCTTCACCAAGCTCTCGAGGTCCATGGCGATGAAGGTCTCGTCCTCGATGATCAGCACGTCGGTCGCGATCTCGGCCGCCATCTCACGGCCGGCGGCGTCGGCCAGCCGGCGCGTCTCGCCAACATCGGTGCCGAGCACATAGGCGACTTCTTCTTCCGAAAATCCCTCGAGCGAGAGCAGCAGAAACGCCTGCCGCGGCAGCGGCGTGATGTTCGACAGCCGCCGCTCCGGCGGCATCGGCAGCGTCGCCACCTCGGCGTCGTCATTGACCGAGACCGAATTCCAGATCTGGGTGAACAGCCGGAACAGGCCGGCGCGCGGCCCATGGCTCTCGTCGAGCACCGACGGATCCCCCAGCATGGCTTCCAACATGGCTGCGACATAGGCGTCACCGGAGACCTGGCTGCCCGTCAGGGCGCGCGCATACCGGCGCAACAACGGCAAGTGCTCAGCAACAAGTTGCGAACGGGACATCCCCACTCCATTCATTTCGGGCCAACCTCAAAAATAAGGAACTGCGAGGGGAGGCCCCGGTTCCCCTACTGCGGCTGATTACGCTTCAGGACAAGAAAAGTTCCCCTGGCTTGGGAACTATTTGTCGAATTTGGAATTGAACCCATCCAGGGAACGGCTCCCGGTTGAGAAAACTTATCGATTTTGCAGTCACTTAACTCGGGGAAACGTGGAACAGGTCATGAAAGATCTCAAGTCTCAAGCCAGCAGAAGCACGACCCCCGGCAAGGGAGGCCTTACTCCGGAGATCCAATCCCGGATCGGCCATCAGCTGCGAGCCATGTACGACGACGTCGTGCGGCAGGGGGTCCCCGACCGGTTCGCTGAACTGATCAAGAAGCTTGATGCGCCGGGAGGTGGATCTCAGGATGAGAATGGCGCTGGGGGCTCCAACGACAACAATGGGAGGGATTAATGCCTCTCACGAATTCCCTGCGTGACGACATCCTTGCTGCCGTCCCGAGCCTGCGCGCGTTCGCGATCTCGCTCAGCGGCAATGCGGATCGCGCCGACGATTTGGTGCAAGAGACGCTGTTGCGCGCACTCGCCAACATCGACTCGTTCCAGCCCGGCTCCAACCTGCCGGCATGGCTGTTCACGATCCTGCGCAACCTGTTCCGCTCCGACTATCGCAAGCGGCGGCGGGAGGTCGAGGATGCCGAGGGCAACTATGCCAAGACGCTGAAGACGCAACCCTCGCAGAATGCCCATCTCGAGTTCGAGGAGTTTCGTACCGCGCTCGAGAAGCTTCCGCAGGACCAGCGCGAAGCGCTCATCCTGGTTGGCGCCTCCGGCTTCTCGTATGAAGACGCGGCCTCGATCTGCGGCTGTGCGGTCGGCACCATCAAGAGCCGCGTCAACCGCGCGCGCTCGAAGCTCGCCGCGCTGCTCTACGTCGACGGGGCCGAGGATTTCGGGCCTGACGAGACCGTGCGCGCCGTGATCGGCGGCAGCGGCGGATAGCGCATCAACGACCCAGGTGATACTGTGAAGGCGGCCGTTGACGCGGCCGCCTTCACATGCGTGTGGTGCCTTATTGTCGCGCGATCACTTCTCGACGAATGTCACCGTGTCGGCGACACTCGCACGCGAGGTCCGGTAGCTGTTGACCTTGTGCGCAGCGTCGGCATAGCCGAACGAGATGCCGCAAACGACCCGGCGATCATCGGGCAGGTTGAAGTGGCGGCGGATCAGGCCGGAGTGGCGCGCCAGCGCGGCCTGCGGAATGGTACCGAGCCCGAGCGCCTGGGCAGCCAACATGAAATTGCTAACATAGGCGCCACAGTCGATCGCACCGTAGATGCCGAGCGGCTCGTTGGTGTGGATGATGGCCACATGCGGCGCGCCGAAGAAATTGTAATTCTCGAGCGCCTGCTTCGCGTAGGCCATCTTGTCGCCCCGGACGATGCCGAGCGTGTTGTAGAGCTGAAAACCGCTTTCGCGGCGGCGATCGAGATAGACGCCGGCATATTCCCGCGGCGGGGTGAAATCATAGTCATCGCCGAGGCCGCCGGAAGCCTCCTTGTAAATCAGCTGGCGGAAGCGTTCCTTGGCCTCGCCGCTGGCGATGATGACCTGCCATGGCTGGCTGTTGCACCACGACGCGGTGCGCTGCGCGGTCTTCAGTACATACTCGATGGTCGCGCGATCGACCTGCTGCGGCAGGAACGCACGCACCGAATAGCGCTCGTTGAGGAGCTCTTCGAGCACGCCGATGCGGTCTTCGGTGGAGTGGGTGGGCGATTTCGCATCCATGGCGCGGCCTTTTCATCTG
Organism: uncultured Alphaproteobacteria bacterium; assembly: GCA_963819355.1. Lineage (GTDB taxonomy): Bacteria > Pseudomonadota > Alphaproteobacteria > Rhizobiales > Xanthobacteraceae > Bradyrhizobium. Next base: position 369,061 of record CAWFVZ010000040.1, read on the forward strand.
CGTAGGGTGGGTTAGCCGAAGGCGTAACCCACCTCCTTTGTTTCAGCGTCGGCAGAAGTGGTGGGTTACGCTGCGCTAACCCACCCTACGATCCGGGATCAACGCCCCTTGGTCGGGATCTTGTTATACGGCACATCCTTGTCGACACGGATGTCGCCAGGCAGACCCAGCACGCGCTCGGCGATGATGTTGCGCAAAATCTCGTCGGTGCCGCCTGCGATGCGCATCCCGGGAGAGGACAGCAGCATCTGCTGGAACTGGCCCTGGACGGTTTCCTCCGCATCGCCGGTGAGCACACCGGCAGCGCCCTGGAGGTCCATCGCGTAGGCCGCGATATCCTGCAGCATAACGCCCGACACCAGCTTGCCGATGGAGTTTTCGGGTCCCGGCCGCTCACCCTTCGACAGTGCCGAGATCGCGCGGTAGCTCGTGTATTTGAGCCCGTTCGATTTGACAGCCCAGGTCGCGAGCTTCGAGCGTACGGCGGGATCGTCGATCGCAAGCCCGTCTTCCAGCATGAGGTTCGAGCAGAATTCGAACATCTCAGGTACGCCGGTCGCGAGCCGAGCACCGATCGACATGCGCTCGTTCATCAGCGTGGTCAACGAGACGTTCCAGCCTTCGCCGACGGCCCCTAAGCGTTGGCTGTCGGGAATCACGACGTCGGTAAAATAGACCTCGTTGAACTCCTGCATGCCGTTGGCTTGCTTGATCGGCCGCACCTCCACGCCTTTGCTCTTCATGTCCAGGAAGAACATGGTGAGGCCCTTGTGCTTGGGCACGTTCGGATCGGTGCGGGTGATCAGGAGGCCATAGTCGGAGTAATGCGCGCCGGAGGTCCAGATCTTCTGGCCGTTGATGATCCAGTTGTCACCCTGCTTTTCCGCTCGGGTGCGCAGTCCGGCGACGTCGGAGCCGCCAGCGGGTTCGGAGAACAACTGGCACCAGATCTCCTCGCCGGCGGCGAGTTTCGGCAGGTAGCGGCGCTTGGCGTCCTCGCTGCCCCAGGCCATCACAGTCGGGCCGCACATGCCCTCGCCGATCTGGAACGGCTGGGTCAATTTGCCATAGACGCCCTCTTCCTGCTGCCAGATCACCTTCTCGATCGGCGTGGCGCCGCGGCCGCCATAGTCCTTCGGCCAGTGCAGGCAGGCCCAACCGCCGTCCGACTTCTTTTTCTGCCAGGCCTTGCCGACCTCGACGATGTCGTGCCTGGCGAGACGGATGCGGCCGAGCGAGGATTTTGACAGTTCCTCCTCGAACTCCTTCGGCGCGTTGGCGGCGACCCATTTGCGGGCGGTCTCGCGGAATGCGGCTTCCTGCGGCGTGTCGTCGAAATTCATGGCGAACCTCTCAGTCCTTGCTCGGTGTTAGTCCGTCATGGCGAGGAGGCGCGTGGCGCCGTCTCGAACCACGAGGCCCCAGTCGGGCCTTCATCCTTCGAGACGCCGCGTTCCGCGGCTCCTCAGGAAGAGGGTCATCAGCCTCTTCCCTTCGTCGGGATCTTGTTGAACGGCACGTCCTTGTCGACACGGATGTCGCCGGGCAGACCCAGCACACGCTCAGCGATGATGTTGCGCATGATCTCGTCGGTGCCGCCTTCGACACGGGTACCGGGCGCGCGCAAAAGCATCGCCTGAAAACGGCCGGCGACTTCGGCGTCCACCTCGCCGCTGACCACGCCGGCTGCGCCCTGCAAGTCCAGCGCGTAGGTCGCGACGTCCTGGATCATCGATCCCGCCACCAGCTTGCCGATGGAGTTTTCCGGCCCCGGGCGATCGCCTTTCGACAGCGCCGAGATCGCGCGCATGCTGGTGTAGCGCAGCCCGCTCGCCTTCACCGCCCAGCTCGCGAGCTTTGAGCGCACCGCGCGGTCTTCGATCGCGGGACCATCGTCCAGCATCAGGCTGGCGCAATAATCGAACAATTCAGGAAAGCCGGTCGAGACGCCCGCGCCGATCGACATACGCTCGTTCATCAGCGTGGTCAGCGAGACATTCCAGCCGTCACCGACCTCGCCGAGGCGCTGATCGTCGGGAATACGCACATTGGTGAAATAGACCTCGTTGAAGTCGGAGGCACCGCTCGCCTGCTTGATCGGCCGCACCTCGACGCCCGGGCTCTTCATGTCCAGGAAAAACATGGTGAGGCCCTTGTGCTTGGCCACGTTTGGATCGGTGCGCGTCAGCAGGATGCCGTAGTCCGAATAATGCGCACCCGACGTCCAGATCTTCTGGCCGTTGATCACCCACTCGTCGCCGTCCTTTTCGGCACGCGTGCGGAGGCCCGCGACATCCGAGCCGCCGGCGGGCTCGGAGAAAAGCTGACACCAGACCTTCTCACCGGACGCGAGCGGCGGCAGATAGCTGCGTTTATGTTCCTCACGCGCGAACGCCATCATGGTCGGACCACACATGCCGTGGCCGATGATGAACATGCCGGAGAGCTTTCCGAACGCGCCCTCCTCCTGCTGCCAGATCACGCGCTCAATCGGCGACGAGCCGCGGCCGCCATACTCCTTCGGCCAGTGCAGGCAGGCCCAGCCGGCATCGGCCTTCTTCTTCTGCCAGGCCTTTGCGACTTCGAGGATATTGGCGTTCTTGAGCTGGGTGCGGCCGAGCGAGGATTTGCGCAGCTCATCCTCGTACTGCTTGGGCGCGTTCGCCGCGATCCAGGCGCGCGCGGTGGCGCGGAATTCGGCTTCCTGCGGGGTGTCGTCGAAGTTCATGGCGTTGTCCCTCGCTTACGCCGCGTTCTTCTTGCGCATGCGGTCGATCAACTGGTCTTCCCAATAAGACAGGCTGCCGAGCCCGAGCGCCATCGCGTTGGCGCGGCGGTAATACATGTGGCAGTCGAACTCCCAGGTGAAGCCCATGCCGCCGTGAACCTGGATGTTGTTCTTGGCGCAATGCTGGAACGCCTGCGTCGCGCTGATGCGCGCGGCAGCCGCGGCTTCCGGCAATTCGGATGCGTTGGTCGAGAGCGCCCAGGCGCCGTAATAACTGTTGGAGCGCGCCAGCGTCGCCGACACGTACATGTCCGCGAGCATGTGTTTCACGGCCTGAAACGAACCGATCTGGCGGCCGAAGGCGATGCGGTCGAGCGCGTAGTCGCGACCCATCTCCAGCGCGCGGTCGGAGCCGCCGACCTGCTCGAACGCGCACAGTACCGCGGCGCGATCGAGCACCTGCGTGAGAATGCTCCAGCCTTCGCCGGCCGCACCCAGCGGCTCAGCTTTGCAATCCTTGAAGGTGATCTCGGCCTGCCCGCGGGTCGGATCGAGATTGGTGAGGCTCTTGACCTCGACGCCGCCGGCCTTGAGATCAACCAGGAACAGCGAGATGTCACCGTCGCGGCCGCTCGAGCCCGTGCGCGCGGCGACCACCGCGAAGTCGGCGATGGCGCCATCGGCGACCGGGTTCTTGACGCCGTTGAGCATGCCATTGGACGCGGCGAGCTTGACGTTCTTCGGTGACGGATTGCCCTTGCCCTCGAACAGCGCCAGCGTGCCGATCGCCTCGCCCGAGGCAATCACCGGTAGCCACTTCTTCTTCTGGGCGTCGCTGCCTGCGATCAGCAGTGCTTCCGCCGCGAGATATACGGTCGACGAGAACGGCACCGGCGCGTTCGCCCGGCCCATTTCCTCGGCGATCACGCAAAGCTCGAGATGGCCGGCGCCCGCACCGCCAAAGTCCTCCGGAATCGCGACGCCGAGAAAGCCCATCTCGGCAAGGCCTTTCCAGAGTTCCTTGTCATAGGGCGCCTTGCCGTCGAGCACGACGCGCACCGCCTTCGGCGGGCACTTTTCGGCGAGGAATTTGCGCGCCTGGTCGCGGAGCTGCTTCTGGTCGTCGGAGAAATCAAAGTTCATGGCGCGTGTCCGTGTTGATGAGGTCGATTACTTGAGAATGATGACGTCTTGGTCCGGCTCGTCGGCATAAAGTCGCTCCACCAGCGCAGCGCGGCGTTCGAGGCCTGCGCGCTGGTTGATGTAGCCCTTGTCGGTGAGCTCGTTGCCGTCGATCGAGGGCGGCTCGGCCATCAGCATCGCGCGCGCGATGATCCGGCTGCTGGCGCCTTCGCAATCTCTATTATGGGCCTCCAGCCCGCGCCTGAAGCAGGCGATGACCTCGGGATGCTTCACCGCATCCTCGAAACTCAGGTCGGGATCGCCGACGAGCTGGCGGCAGGCGTGCAGGTTCGGCCAGGCCAGCAACCCGATAAAGGGAAGGTCCTGCCCCGCGACCAGCGCGTCATGAACGACGGGCGTCGCCGCCGCGATGGCATCGGTCCGGAGCGAACCGACATGAACGAAGGTACCGGTGGTGAGCTTGAAATCCTCGACCACGCGCCCCGCAAAGATGATGCCCTTCACCGGATCGGTATCGTCGACGAAGATGCCGGCATCGCCGATGCAGTAAAAACCCTCCTCGTCGAACATCTTCTTCGTGAGATCAGGTTGGCCGAAATAGCCGGGCGTGACGTTGACGCCGCGCAGGCGCAGCTCGTATTTCGAGCCGCTGGGCACCATCTTCAGCTCCACGCCGGGGAACGGCAGGCCGATCAAGCCGACGCGTTCCGTGTCCCAATAGGTGCCGGTCGAGGTTGGTGCGGTCTCGGTCGACCCCCAGCCGGTGTAGAACACGATGCGCTCGCCGGTGGTCTTCACCGCCAGCGCTTGCATGCGGTCGTAGAGATCGTCCGGCAGCCGCGCGCCGCCATAGGCCATGATCGAAAGATTCTTGAAGAAGGAGCGGCACAGCGCATCGTCCTTCTCCATCGCAGCGGCGAGCGCGGCGTATCCGGCCGGCACGTTGGCGTAATAGGTTGGCGAGATCTCGCGGAGATTCTTGATGGTCTCCTCGAGCTGGCCCGGCATCGGCCGGCCGTCGTCGATATACAGCGTGCCGCCATCGACCAGCACCGGGTGGAACGCCGCATTGCCGCCCATGGTGTGATTCCAGGGCATCCAGTCGAGCACGGTGGCCAACGGTCCGCCCGCGGTGCGTGGCCGCACCTGCATCATCATCGCCGCGTTGGCGCACATCATCTCTTGCGTGTTGATGACGGCCTTGGGCATGCCGGTCGAGCCCGACGTGAAGAGCAGCTTGCCGACGGTCTCGGGCGTGATCTTTGCGATCGAGGCGTCGACGTCAGCGGTGACCGCCGTCGCCGCGAATTCGGCAAAGCTGACGCTCTTGATGCCGTCGCAGGGGCGCACGACGTGAACGACGGTGACGCCGGTGAGATCGAGTGCCTTCAGCGCCTTCTCGAAGGTCGGCCCGTCCTGCACCATCACCACGGCCGGCTTGATCAGGTCGAACAGGTACTTCAGCTTGACGTGATCGTGGCTCATCAGCGAGTAGGCCGGCGACACCGGTGCGGCCGGTGAGCGCGCCTGCATCGCGGCCTGGGTCATCAGCGCATGCTCGATCGAATTGCCGGAGAGGATCGCGACCGGACGGCCATCGAGCTTGAGATCGAGCAGCGCCTGCGTCAGTGCATCCACGGTGCGCTTGGCGTCGCCGTAAGAGACCTTGCGCCATTCGCGATTGGCGCCCCCGCGCTGCGCGAGCCAGATACGCTCGGGCGCTTCCTTCGCCCATTTTGCCAGCGAAGCCGGAAGATGCTTCTCGTAGGCCTGCAAGGGAATGCGCGACTTCAGCACCACCGTGCCGTCGGCGCGGCGCTCGACGTCGATGTCGCGCTTGAGCCACTCGACCTTGCGAAAGGCGGGCTTTGTCATCACCGCCGCCGCACTTCCATTCATTTTGCGTCTCCCGGAATTACTTGTCCTTTGCGGATCTTCGTTATCAGCGCTTGATATAGACAGGCTTTCGCTTCTCAAGGAAGGCCCTGATGCCTTCTGAAAACTCTTCGGAGCGGCTGCACAGGACCTGGTTGCGATCCTCCATCGCGATCACCGCTTCCAGCGATCCGGCATCCACGCTCATGTTGAGACATTCTTTTGACAGGCGCAGCCCCACGGGCGAGGCCGTGATCATCGCATCGACGTAAGGCTCGGCGGCGGCGGCGAGCTTGTCTTCGTCAACGACTTCAGAGACGAGACCGACCGCGAGTGCCCGCTCGGCGCCGATGAAACGCCCGGTGAGTATCAATTCAGACGCGACGGAGACACCGACGAGGCGCGGCAGAAAATAGCTGGTGCCGATGTCGCAGCCACCGAGGCCAAGCTTGATGAACGCGCAGTTCATCCGCGCCGACTTCGTCGCGATGCGGATGTCGGAGGCCAGCGCCAGCGCAAAGCCGCCGCCGGCCGCCGCGCCCTGCACCAGCGCCAGGATCGGCTGCGGACAACGGCGCATCAGCATCACGATGTCGGCGATGCGCCGCTGCGAGTTGAGGGACTCCGTGACGCCAGGCGGCTCCTGCTGCCCGGCCCGGCGCGCCATCGCCGCCTTGAGATCGAGGCCCGCACAAAAATTCTTGCCGGCGCCCCTCAGCACGACGACGCGCGTGTCGCGGTTGCGCTGGAGACCCAGGAAGTAAACATTGAGCGCGTCGATCAGTGCAGGATCGAGCGCGTTGAGGCTCTCGGGACGATTAAGCGTCACCGTGTCGACGCCGTCATTGTGCTCGATCAGCAGCGGTTGGGACATACGAGCGCTCTCCTGCTTACCGGTCTTAGCGGTGCCGATTGCTGTGCCCTTTCCCCTTTTGGGAGAGGGCATGTACGCCGTGAGCCAAGCATTCGCTTGGGTGAGGGGTCTGTCTCCGCGGATGCAAACCCCTCATCCGGCGCTTCGCGCCTCTCCCACATGGGGAGAAGGGAGAAGAGAGCTACCGCGGCGCCATACGAATTGCGCCGTCGAGGCGGATGGTCTCGCCATTCAGCATCGGGTTCTCAACGATGTGCACGGCGAGCGAGCCGTATTCAGCGGCATCGCCAAGGCGCGTCGGATGCGGCACTTGCGCGCCGAGGCTCTTGCGGGCCTCTTCGTTCAGGCCCATCAGCAGCGGCGTCAGGAACAGGCCGGGCGCGATCGTGTTGACGCGGATCTTCTGGCTGGCGAGGTCGCGCGCGGCCGGCAGGGTGAGACCGACGACGCCGCCCTTCGACGCCGAATAGGCGATCTGGCCGATCTGGCCTTCATAAGCGGCAACCGACGCCGTGTTGATGATGACGCCGCGCTCTTCACCGACCGGCTCGATCGTGACGAGGCGCTCGGCGAACAGGCGCAGGCAGTTGAACGTGCCGATCAAATTGACGTTGATGATGCGCGCGAACTTGGCCAGCGGATAGACGCCATCCTTGCCGACGATACGCTGCGAGCCGCCGATGCCGGCGCAGTTCATCAGCACACGGGCGACGCCGTGAGCAGCTTCGGCCTTGGCGATCGCAGCCTTGATGCCATCCTCGTCCGTGACGTCTGCATGAAGAGCGACGCCCTTCACTTCGGCGGCGACCTTCTCGGCGTTTTCCTTGCTCTGGTCAATCACGCCGATCTTGGCGCCCTTGGCGGCCATGGCGCGGGCGGTCGCGGCACCCAGGCCCGAACCACCGCCGGTGATGAGAACGGCAACGTCTTTCAACTGCATCGCTTGTACCTTTCCTTGGGCGTTTCTTCTCTGGACTTGAAGAGCTTCGGCCGGATTATCCGGCCGCGGCAGCTTCCTCGACTTGCGTGAGGATGCCGCCGCAGATCAGCGTTTCCATGTGCTTGATATATTGCCGGCAGACTTCGTCGGTGACCGGGCCGACGCCGGTCGCGCGAGACATCGCGTGCCGGCCGAAGAACAGATGATCGCAGGCGCCGATCAGGCTGGTGTAAAACAACACCGGATCGGTGGCGCGGAATTCGCCGCCGCTGATGCCTTCAGCGAGCAGGCGCCGGTGGAAATCCAGCAGCGGCGCGACGAAGAATTTCGAGACTTCATCGGCAGAGCCCGCAACGCTTTCGTGCAGGAGATAGTGGATCAGCCGGTTCATGTAGGGAAACCGGTGGTAGGCGCGAATGATGCCGGCGATATGCAGCTTCAGCTTCGCGGTCGGCGTGATCGGCTGGGCCAGCAGATATTCGAGATTGGACAGTTCCGTCCCGGCGTCGCGCTCGAGCAGCGCCAGCAGCAGGCCGTCCTTGTTGCCGAAGTGATATTTGACCAGCGCGGCATTGGCGCCGGATTTCTGCGCGATGTCGCTCAGCGAGATCTCGATCGACGAGCGTTCGATCATCAACTCGCTCGCGGCCACGAGCAATTTCTCTGCCGTGGAATTCTTTCCGCTGGGGAGCCTGTTCGGTACGCTGGTAGTCACGGAGATCCCTGATGTGCCTCGAGAGGCGCGCAGATAAGCCGAAGCAGCGCCTTCCCACAAGAGTTAATTGATCGATTGACTAAACGATCGAGCACCCCTTAAATCCGCGCCGACAAACCCAATTCGATACAGAACAATCCAGGGAGAGACCGAAATGGCCGAGGCTTACATCGTCGCCGCTGCGCGTACCGCCGGCGGGCGCAAGGGGGGCCGCCTCGCCGGCTGGCATCCGGCCGATCTCGCCGCGAAAGTGCTGGATGAGCTGGTCGATCGCACCAAGGTCGATCCCGCGTTGGTCGAAGACGTGATCATGGGTTGCGTGATGCAGGTCGGCGAACAGTCGAACAACGTCGCGCGCAACGCGATCATGGCATCGAAGCTGCCGGAGAGCGTGCCGGGCACCTCGATCGACCGCCAGTGCGGCTCCTCGCAGCAGGCGCTGCACTTCGCGGCGCAGGCCGTGATGTCCGGCACAATGGACGTGGTAATCGCCGCCGGTGTGGAATTGATGACGCGTGTGCCGATGGGCCTGTCGTCGCAGCTTCCGGCCAAGAACGGCTTTGGCAATTACAAGAGCCCGGGCATCGAGCACAAATATCCGAACATCGTGTTCAGCCAGTTCACCGGCGCGGAGATGATGGCCGAGAAGTACGGCCTGTCGAAGGACGATCTCGACGAGTACTCCTACAACAGCCATCAGCGCGCGATCGCGGCCACGCAGGCTGGTCACTTCAAGAAGGAGATCGTGCCACTCGAGATCATCCGCGCCGACGGCTCCAAGGACACCCACCACATCGACGAAGGCATCCGCTTCGACGCCACGCTCGACGGCATCAAGGGTGTCAAGCTGATCGCCGAAAACGGCAAGCTCACCGCGGCCAGCGCCAGCCAGATCTGCGATGGCGCCTCCGGCGTCATGGTCGTGAACGAGCGCGGCCTCAAGCAGCTCGGCCTCACACCGCTCGCCCGCGTCCACCACATGACCATGACCGGCGGTGACCCTGTCATCATGCTCGAGGCGCCCCTGCACGCGACCAAGCGCGCGCTGGAGAAGGCCGGCATGAAGGTCAGCGACATCGACCTGTTCGAGGTCAACGAGGCCTTCGCGTCAGTCCCGACCGGATGGCTGAAGGCCACCGGCGCCGATCCGGCTCGCCTCAACATCAATGGCGGCGCGATTGCGCTCGGCCATCCGCTCGGCGGCTCCGGCACCAAGCTGATGACGACGCTGGTCCACGCCCTACACCAGCGCGGCAAGCGCTACGGTCTCCAGACCATGTGCGAAGGCGGCGGCATGGCCAACGTGACGATCGTCGAACGACTGTAAGAAGAAAAGCGAAGAACAAATGGCGAGTGGTGAGTGGTGATAGGGAGCGGCATCCGCCCCTATCGCGATTCGCCGCTCGCCTCTTTTTTTTAGGAAACGCCATGACCCACCCTTCCATCTACGCGAAGTCCACGCCGAGCAAGATCGCCTACCAGATGGCCGGGACCGGCAAGGCAATCACCTATCGCGAGCTCGACGAGCTCTCGAACCAGGGCGCGAACCTGTTCCGCTCGCTCGGCCTGAAGGCCGGCGATCACATCGCACTGCTGATGGAAAACCGCCTCGCCTTCATGGAAATCTGCTGGGCGGCGCAACGGAGCGGGCTCTATTACACCGCGATCAGTCGCTATCTGAAGCAGGACGAGATCGACTACATCATCGGCGATTGCGGCGCCAAGGTCGTGATCACCACGCCGAAATGCGCCGACCAGATCAAGGGCCTGATCAAGGGCACGCTCGGCGAGCCGATCTTCTACATGGTCGACGAGCCACTGCCCGGTTTCCGCTCCTACGACAAGGAAGCGGCGGCGCAACCGGCGACGCCGGTCGCGGACGAGGTCGCCGGCTACGACATGCTGTATTCGTCGGGCACGACCGGTCGCCCCAAGGGCATCAAGAAGGCCTTTGAAGGCAACAAGATCGACGTGCCGAACGCTTTCCTGCGCGTGCTCTGCGCCGACATGTGCGGCATGAATGCCGAGAGCACGTATCTCTCGCCCGCGCCGCTCTATCACGCGGCTCCCTTGCGCTTCAACATGATGGCGATCGTGCTGGGCGGCACCTCGATCATCATGGAGCATTTCGACGCCGAGGATTTTCTCAGGCTGGTCGAGAAATACAAGGTCACGCAGTCGCAGCTCGTGCCGACCATGTTCGTGCGCATGCTGAAGCTGCCGGACGACGTTCGCACCAGGTACAACGTGTCCACACTCAAGGGCGCGATTCACGCCGCCGCGCCTTGCCCGGTCGATGTGAAGGCAAAAATGATCGAATGGTGGGGGCCGATCCTGATCGAGTATTATGCGGGCTCGGAAGGCAACGGCGTCACCGTCTGCAACTCGCAGCAATGGCTGGAGCATCGCGGCAGCGTCGGCCGCGCCGTGGTCGGCAAGATCAAGATCCTGGACGAGAACGACGATGAGCAGCCGACGGGCGAGATCGGCACGGTCTATTTCGCCGACGCGCCGGCCTTCACCTATCACAACGATCCCGAGAAGACGAAGAAGGCCTACAACGCCAAGGGCTGGTCGACGCTCGGCGACGTCGGCTATCTCGACAAGGACGGCTTCCTGTTTCTCACCGACCGCAAGTCCTACATGATCATCTCGGGCGGAGTGAACATCTACCCGCAGGAGACCGAGGACGTGCTCATCACCCATCCCGAGGTCGCGGATGTCGCCGTGTTCGGCGTGCCGAACGAGGAGATGGGCGAAGAGGTCAAGGCCGTGGTGCAGGCGCACGATCCGAAGCGTGCCGGCAAGGAACTCGAGGCCGATCTGATCGCGTTCTGCAAGACGCGCCTCTCCGCGATCAAGTGCCCGCGCTCGGTGGATTTCGAACCCGAGCTGCCGCGCACGCCCACCGGCAAGCTGGTGAAGCGCCATCTGCGCGACAAGTATTGGCCGAAGACGGCGGCGAAGATCTAGCCCGCGCCCGCGATCGTCTCAATCAAACAGGCTCGGCGTATGGTTCACCAGCGCGCCTTCGATCTCAAGCATCTTCAGCTTGGTCACCACGCCGCCATTCGCCGAGAAGCCGCCGGGCTTGTTGCCGGCGGCCAGCACGCGGTGGCAGGGCACGACGATCGGACACGGGTTGTGCCCGAGCGCCTGACCGACATCGCGCGACAGCTGGACACCGCCGAGACGTTTGGCGATGTCGCCATAGGTCATGGTCTTGCCCGGCGGGATGGTACGCGCGATCTCGTAGACGCCGCGGTTGAAGTCGGGCACCCCATCAAGATCAAGCGGAATGTCGGCGAGGTCATCCGGCTCGCCCGCGAGCAACTTGACAATGCGGTCCATCGCCCGCTGCACCTCCGCTGTCGGCTCGGCCTCGCTGGCATCGGCGTGCCGCTGGCTGATGCGGGTGCGGATCTTCTGCTCGCCGCCCATCGGCAATTGCGTGCCGTTGATGCCGCGCGGGCCCCAGGCGATGGCGCAGAGGCCGATCCTGGTGTCGAACAGGGCAAAATGCTGGTCGGTCATGGCTTGGTTCCTGGCTTTGCGTCCTTGTCACATGCCCCCATTGTGATTTCGGCCCAAATCTAGGCTTGGAAATAGTTGCGATCCACCCGGTTTCCGGGAATCGTGCACAGGAGTTCCGCCCCCTTCCGCGAGCCCAGAATGCAGAGCCTCCGCGTCAACGGATACGACATGCCCTATCTCGACGTGGGCGAGGACAAAGGCGGGCCGCCGCTGGTCTGCGTGCACGGCTCGCTGTCCGACTTCCGTGTCTGGGGCTGCGTGCTCGGGCCGCTGACGCAGCGGCACCGGCTGATCGTCGTCAGCTTGCGGCACTTCTTCCCGGATCGTTGGGACGGCGTCGGCGACACCTATTCGATTGCCCAGCATGTCGACGACGTCATTGCCTTCATCGCGGCGCTCGACCTCGGCCCGGTCGATCTGATGGGTCATTCCCGCGGCGGCCACATCTGCTTCCGCGTCGCGCAGCGCCGACCGGAGCTGCTGCGGCGGCTCGTCCTGGCCGAACCCGGCGGCGAGCTCGATGCGAGCCTCGATCCCGACTACGCCGGCGGCCCCTCGCCGCTGCTGGCGCGGTTCACGGCCTCGGCGGAGAAGATCGCAGCCGGCGACGTCGATGGCGGCCTCGCCGTGTTCGTCGACACGCTGGAAGGACCCGGCACCTGGCCGCGGCTGCCGGCGATGGTGAAGCAGAGCCTGCGCGACAATGCCTTCACCTTGATCGGCCAGGTCCGCGACAACCGCCCGCCGTTCTCGAAGGCGGACGCGGAGGCGATCAGGATGCCGACGCTGTTCATCCTGGGGGCACGGACCAAGGGGCTGCTGCCGAAGGTGCTGCATGCGCTGGCCGCGCATGTGCCCTACTCCAAGACGGCGATCATCCCGAACGCGACGCATCCGATGTTCGAGCAGGCGCCGCAGAAATATTCTGAAGTCGTTCTTGATTTTCTGGCGAGCTGACCATGCAGACTTTTCGCGTCAACGATTACGACATGGCCTATCTCGAAGTCGGAGAAGGCCCGCCGCTGGTCTGCGTGCACGGCACGCTCGGCGATTTCCGCACCTGGTATTCGGTGCTCGGGCCGCTGTCGAAATCCCATCGCGTCATCTCGGTCAGCCTGCGGCACTTCTTCCCCGAGCACTGGGATGCTGTCGGCGACGATTACAAGATGGCGCAGCACGTCGCCGACATGATCGCCTTCATCGAGCAAATAAAGCCTGGGCCGGTCGATCTGATGGGGCATTCGCGCGGCGGCCACATCGCATTCCGCGTGGCGCAGGCGCGGCCTGATCTGCTGCGAAAGCTGGTGCTGGCCGAGCCCGGCGGCGACCTCGATGCCAGCCTGCCAGTTCCGGCAGACACGCCCGCGCATCCACCGCTCGCCGCGCGCACGGCGCGCTCGGTCGCGATGATCCGCGCCGGCGACATCGAAGGGGCGCTGCAGAATTTCTACGAAGGCATCGAGGGCGACGGCTCGTGGCGGCGGGTGCCGGCGGCTGCAAAGCAGCAACTGCGCGACAATGCGCTGACCTTCCTCGGCCAGATCAACGAGCAGCGCAGGCCCTACACGCTCGCGGATGCGCAGGCGATCCGGACGCCGACGCTGCTGATCGGCGGCGGCGCGACCACCGGCAGCCTGTCGGTGATGTGGCGCGTGCTGGCCGAGCATATCGCGGGCGCGCAGACGGCGGTGATCGCCAAGGCCGGCCACTGGATGTTCGAGCAGGCCCCGCTGGAGTTCGGCGAGGTGGTCAGCAGGTTTCTGACGGAGTAGCGGGAGCGCAATGTCCGCGAAAACAACCCCATGCACAGTAGACCGCCTCAATGAAATCAAAGGCTTATCTGGCCTAAAATGAAGGCTCGCCCAGCCGCTTGACGCCCATCCCCTCCCGGAGTACCGTCAAATACGGAATTCCGTATTCCATTTTCGGAGCCGCTGGCGTGATCCCTCTCGACCCGCTCCCGAACCTGATCGACCAGGTCTATGCACGGATCCTGGAGGCGATCGCCGACCGCACACTTCAGCCCGGCCAGCGCATCCGGCAGAACGAGCTTGCCGACAAGCTCGGCGTATCGCGCCAGCCGGTGTCGCATGCGCTGCATTTGTTGCACCGGCAGGGGCTCGTCGCCGAGAGCGGCCGGCGCGGCTTTGAAGTTACCCAGCTCGATCCCGCGCGCATCCGCCAGCTCTATGAGGTGCGCGGCGCCATCGACGCGCTCGCCGCCCGGCTTGCCGCCGAACGAGCGGCAGACGACGCGGCAGGACGTGCGCGGCTCGAGGCAGCGCTCGGCGCCGGACGCCGCATCGATCGCAAGACGACGCTCGCCGAACTGATCACGCTCGACGTCGATTTTCACCGCGCGATCTATCAGCTCGCCGGCAATCCCGTGATCGAGGAGACGATCACGCCGCAATGGCCGCATATGCGCCGTTCGATGGCGACGGTGCTGTCGGAGCTCGACTATCGCGGCAGCGCCTGGGCCGAGCACGCAGACATCGCCGCACACATTCTCGCCGGCAACGCGAAAGCGGCCGAACGTGCGGCGCTGGCGCATGCGCAGACGGCGGGACGGATGACTGAGGAGAGATTGAGGGCGACGGACGAGGTGGCGGCGTAGGCCAGCCATCGTCATTCCGGCGCGACGCGCAGCATCGAGCTATGATGCGCAGTTGCGCAACATAGAATCCATTGGGCCGCAGAGATTGTAGATGAATGGATTCCGGGTTCACGCTTCGCGTGCCCCGGAATGACAAAAAACAAACCAACCAAAGGAGGACGCCCCATGAAACTGTCGGAGGCACAATTGGAGTTCTTCCACCGCGAGGGCTGGCTGTTTTTGCCCGAACTGTTCAGCCCGGAGGAGGTCGATTTCCTCGCGCGCGAGGCGGTCGGCATCTATGACACCAACCGGCCCGAAGTCTGGCGCGAGAAGAGCGGCGCGCCGCGCACCGCCTTTGCCGCCCATCTCTACAACGAAGCCTTCGGCATTCTCGGCGCGCATCCGCGCATGATCGACCCGGTCGAGCAGTTGTTCGGCGAACAGGTCTACATGCACCAGTTCAAGATCAACGCGAAATCAGCCTTTACCGGCGACGTCTGGCAATGGCACCAGGATTACGGCACCTGGAAGCGCGACGACGGCATGCCGGAGCCACGCGCGATGAACATCGCGATCTTCCTCGACGAGGTGATGCCGATCAACGGCCCCCTGATGCTGGTGCCGCGCAGCCAGGACGCCGGCGATCTCGAAGCCTCGCATGATCTCGCCACCACGTCCTATCCGCTGTGGACGCTCAACGAGGACACGGTGACGCGGTTGGTCAAGCAGGGCGGCATCGTCGCGCCGACCGGAAAGCCCGGCGGCATGCTGATGTTCCACGGCAATCTCGTGCATGGCTCCGCCGGCAACATCACGCCCTATCCGCGCAAGATCGTGTATTTGACGCTGAACGCGGTCTCGAACTACATCCGTACGCCGACAAGGCCCGAGTATATCGCCCATCGCGACTTCGCGCCGATCAAGACGGTGGACGACGACGCGCTGGTGCGGCTCGCACGTGCGCCGCGGCAGGCGGCGGAGTAGGCTCCGTCATTCCGGGCTCGCGCTTCGCGCGCCCCGGAATGACGAACTTTGGTTGTTGCGCTCAGGACATTCCCCATGAACCTCTTCCGCCTCCTCCAGGCCCGCGCCGCCACCGGCAAGCCCGTCCGTGTCGCGCTGATCGGCGCCGGCAAATTCGGCTCGATGTTCCTGGCTCAGGTGCCGCACACGCCGGGGCTGGAGGTGCCGATCATCGTCGACATCGACCGCGAGCGCGCGCGCGAGGCCTGCCGCACCGTCGGCTGGGACGCGGCGCGCATCGCCGCGACCGTCTTTACCGACGATGGCGCGCGCGCCATTGCCGGCGGCGCGATGGATGTGGTGGTGGAGGCGACCGGCAATCCGGCCGTCGGCATCAAGCATGCGCGCGCCGCGATCGCGGCCGGCAAACATATCGTGATGGTCAATGTCGAGGCCGACGTGCTGGCAGGCCCCCTGCTCGCAGAGGAAGCGCGCAAGGCCGGCGTCGTCTATTCGCTCGCCTATGGCGACCAGCCGGCGCTGACGGCGGAGATGGTCGACTGGGCGCGGGCCACCGGCTTCCGCGTCGTCGCCGCCGGCAAGGGTACGAAGTACCTGCCCGCCTATCACGACGTCACGCCGGATGGCGTCTGGCAGCATTACGGTCTCACCGCGGGCGAGGCGCAGTCGGCCGGCATGAACCCGCAGATGTTCAACTCCTTCCTCGACGGCACCAAATCCGCGATCGAGATGGCCGCGATCGCGAATGCCTGCGGGCTCGACGTGCCTGCGGAGGGACTGTTGTTTCCGCCCTGCGGCGTCGACGATTTGCCACATGTGATGCGGCCCCGCTCGCGCGGCGGCGTGCTGGAGCGGTCCGGCGTCGTCGAAGTCGTCTCCTCGCTCGAACGCGACGGAAGGCCGGTCTTTCGCGATCTGCGCTGGGGCGTCTATGTCGTGCTGGAAGCGCCGAACGACTATGCCGCCGACTGCTTCAGGCAATACGGCCTCAAGACCGACGGCAGCGGCCGTTTCGCCGCGATGTACAAGCCCTACCACCTGATCGGGCTCGAGCTGAACATCTCGGTGCTGTCGGCGGCACTGCGGGGCGAACCGACGGGACAGCCCTCAGGCTTCCGCGGCGACGTCGCTTCCGTGGCCAAGCGCAACTTGCGCGCCGGCGAGATGCTGGACGGCGAAGGCGGCTACACGGTGTGGGGCAAGCTGGTGCCGGCGGCCGCGAGCCTCAGGGCGAGCGCCCTGCCGATCGGGCTGGCGCATCGCCTCAAGCTGAAGCACGACGTCGCCCATGGCGAGATCGTGCGCTGGAGCGACGTCGAATTCGACGCCAACAACGAGACGATCAGGACGCGGAAAGCGATGGAGGCGGCGTTCGCGAAGGAAGGTTAGGCGGCGTACTCCGGCCGCGGCTTTCCATGCATTGGCACAAGGTGCAATAGCCAGACACTGAGGTTGTGCTTGTCTCGGGGGCGCGCCTCGCCGATCTTTCCCAACCCCAACCTTCCAAGATTGGTGAGACCGTAGAAGGCCCCGGCGTGGCCATCAGCTTCGCCGGGGCCGATTAACGTGGGATAGCCCAGGAGGATTGCTGGTGACAAACGGGGCACGAACCTTGAAACGACGACTGCCGCGCCATGGTCGTGACCCGCGAACAAGTGCCTTACCGCCGCACCCCCACGCGATTGACGCCGCCATTTAAATTGCCACCGGCGTTATGACGGACCGCAGCACGCGCCACCGGACGAGGCCTGAGCACGACGCCGGCCCTCGCCACGCAACCCTGCGGATATTCAACATACTGGCAGTAAACTACGGCCCTGGCCGGTGCTGAACTGAGAGTGACACCTGCAACCCCCAACATGAGGCTGGCCGCAATTCCCGCAACTGTCACTGACTGCGTCGAGCGACTCTTCGTCCGGTGCATGGGATCCTCCTTATCGCACGAACCGAAAGGTGATGGAGCCGCTTCAGGCGTGGCCAAATTTATCGTGAGTGGCAAAGAAAAGGTGATGTTGACGGGGTGTGACGACGAGCCAAGTTTGCCCAAGTGCCAAGCCATGCACCAGCTCGCTCCTGATCACCAACTATTGGACGAGCGGCAATTTTACCAGAAACGACGCGCCTCCGTGATCCTGATTTTTTGCGGAGATCCGCCCATGGTGCGCCTCGATAATGGTACGCGCGATGGACAACCCCATTCCCATGCCTTCCGCCTTGCTGGTGAAAAACGGATCGAAGACCTCCCTCAATTTTTCTTCAGCAATACCCGAGCCGCGATCCGACACGGATAGTTCGGCAAAACTTTCGTTTCGCAAAGTTTGGATGCTGATGATGCGACTTTCGCTCGGTGTGTCCTTCATCGCGTCGATCCCGTTTACAACAAGGTTCAGAATGACTTGTTGAAGCTGGATGCGGTCGCCAAGGATCGGAAGTGCCTCCGGTGTGATCCGACTATCCAGCTCCACTTTTCGTCCGACGGCCAGCATCGAAAGAAATTCGATGGTCTCACGAACAAGGTCGTTGAGGTCCAGCTTTTTCAGCTCGAAAGGTGCCTTCTTAAGCAGGCTCCTCATCCTCCGGATGACTTCGCTGGCGCGCCGGTCATCCCGCAAGATATCGTCAACGATCTCGGCCAGCCCCACAATATCGGGGCTCTGAGATCTTAGAATTAACTGCGCGGTCTCGGCATTGGTCAGAATAGATCCAAGCGGTTGGTTGATTTCGTGCGCGATTGATGCGGTCAGTTCGCCAGCGGTCGAGAAGCGATTGACATGGGCCAGTTCGGCCATGCGTTGGCGTGACTGCACTTCGGCCAATTGACGCCGACGATGCTCGCGAAGCAGGGCCGATATAAGCACGGCTTGCAGCAGGATAACGGTGATGATCAGCGCGATCTGCCACGAATAACGTTCCCACGCCGTGGGCTCACGAAACAGGATTTCGCTCCCCGGTGGCAGATGGCTCTCGCTGATATTCCAACGCTGAAGTTGTCGCCAATCGTACTTCGGCGCCGAGAATTCGATTGGAGCAACCCTGATTCCACCTGCCTTCTCGCCTCCCAACATTCGGACGGCAACCGCAGCAGTCGGTCGGGCGCCCTCGGCTGCTGAAAACATCGGGCCGCCAACCACCTCACCGTTGAAGAGAGACCCGTCGAACGAAAAAATGGGAGCGTTGGCGACCTCATGGATGCGCTTCAACGGCTCATGGTCTCCATAGACGGCACCTGCGCCGTCCACCCATAGCTGCTGAAACAAGATCGCACTATGGGGCGGCAGGCTCGCGACCTGCTTCAAGATCTCCGCGAACGGCTGCTCGTTGTAAAAAATCAATTCAACCTTGTTCTTTAGCAGCGGACCCAGCACCCGCTTCTGCTCTTCAACCCAAAATCGCTCGTTGGGGGAGTTTCCGATGACGATCGCGATGGCCTTCGTCTCCGGCAACAGCCGCAGAATGTTTTCGACAAGAGCGACTTGATCGAACTGCACCCCAACCACGGCGTCTCGTTCGGACAACATGGATTGTTCAACCCGGCGCAGTTCGACTGCCGCGAGCAGCATCGGCGTTGTCGGATACAGGTCTGCCCTGTGTTGCTGGACGAAGCGAGCCGCGGGCGCACCAAGAGCGACGATCAAATCGGGCGGCCGTCGCGCGTAGAGCGCCCCGAGATATTCAGCAAATTTGGCCTCAGCAGCACCATCGCCACCCTGAGCCGTGACGAGGGATTGTTCCTGAATTTCCAGCGGCCAAGGCGACTGTCGGGTCAGTTGATTGCGGATTTCCCTGCTCCATGTGGCCCCCGGCTCGAAACTCTGGCTATACGAATGCAGGACCACGATCTTCTTTGGCTGAGCGGCAGTTTCGCCAGACCTGGTCTGAGCAGCCGTCCCGCCAGTAGAGACCCAAAGAACGGTGGCGGCGGCGATCCATATATAAACGAGCCACTTCAGCCGTGAGGTGCATGGTGCAGCCATACGGCCCCCATCGGTCGCGATTAGTCCGCCCAAGCGATTTTCCCGCCGCCCGATTAGAACTTCCACGGTAGCGACCTGTTTGGCTCCCATGCGCCCGTTACCAGTAGGTGACCACGTTGGCCAACACATTGAGGGCACTCCCGGTCTGCGGCGTATAGACCACCGGCGTGGGATGATCTGTGTACCCGACCCCGATGCCGACGCGAATACCGGGCGCAATAGCGGCATAATATGCTGCAGTTACCGAAAAATTTCCGGTATGCGCGAGTTGGCCGCTCCGCAAAACGGCATCGACCGCATAGTTGCTAAAGACATTTCGGGAGACAACCACGGAGACCATATCGCTCGGCCGCGACGGCAGAAGGCCTATCCCGTAAAGTCGGGCCTCATAATACTGGCTGAACCGATTGAACTCCGGCGGCGCGTACATTGCGCTGACGCCAGCGTACCATCCCCTTGCGGCCTGGCCTGCTACCGGAGCCAGCTGGATAAATTGTCGATCCGCCAGCACATAGGCTGCGTAATTTCCGGTATTCCGTCCGCCAAATTCGAAATCGACGTATCTGCTGTTGTTGACAATCCCTGCGGCACGCACCCAGGTCGCAAGCTGTCCGGGGGCGGCCTCCTTGCGATAACCGACCTCGTCGATTGCGAGCACCCCGCTGTTCGGTGTGGACCAGTCGAGGCCAGTTGAGTTGGCGATCTTCTCAACCATGGGACCGTCCGGGCTGCTTGCGACCTGTACACCGAACTTGTTGTAAAGGCCGTCGGGACCATTGACCTTGATGTTGACCCCCGGCTTCGTCCAGGCCCAGGCGCTAAGGCCAGCTTCGACCGGAATTGATCCGCTCGGTCCAAAGATGCCAGTCGATAAATTGCCCGCCAGAAGCGGCCCCCAATATTCGACGGCATTGGCCAAATATCCGACCTTCAATTCCACCTGCCTGTTCAGGAAAGTCTGATAGTAGCTGAGTGTCGCAAGGCTTGAGGCGTTCGGACCACCGGGCTCCCACGTGTCAAAGTTGTAGATGGCGCCAACCACGATCTGCCCATCGGAGATACCGTATCTGCTGAGGTCGTAAGTCATCTGCATGACGTTATTTGTGAAGAAGGTCGGCTTCTGGCCGCTGTAGACCTGCCGGCCGAACGTGGTCCGTTCCGCGGGAAGCATGTTGTCCGAGAAATTGTTGCCGCTGTAGCCGACGTAACCGATGCCAAGGGCTGCAAGGCTCGATCGGAGGCCCGCGAAATCCGGGTCGACGGTATCCTGCGGACCGGGTAGCGCTATGATGTACCCCTTGACCCGCAGGGCATCGAAATCCGGCTTCGGCGCTACGAGAGGGGCTCCGAAGGCGATATTTTCCGTCGAGATATTTTCAGTGGACTCGGCCGCATGACATGTCGCACGCGGAAGAAGCGCCGTACAAATCGATAACGCAATCACCTTCAACATGGCCGAGGTCCAATCGGGACGGACCGAAATTCCAATTTAGCTCAATCGTATCCAGCCTATTACGCGTTCGGCTCGTGCAACAAGGGCTTCTGACGTCTGTTCCGGACGGTTCCGTTGCGGC
>CAWFVZ010000040.1:395000-448423 GCA_963819355.1 uncultured Alphaproteobacteria bacterium
CAGCTTGCTTCGTAAGATCGTTCCGATAGCGAGGCGGTCAAGCTTCGCTAAAAGGATCATTTACAACTTGCTCGTCTCCCAGAAGCAACCACGAGGGCTGCCTTGAAAGGCGCGCAAGCGCCGAAATGATCCGGAGATAATGAAGTATCGCGCAGAAATCTTCTGCACGATCCAACTCGGATCGATCTCCTCTTTACGATGTCAGAAATCACGCAGCTTACTGTCCATCCGGACTAGTAAGTGCGAAGTGATGTTTCGCGGACGATTTAGGTACACAGCGCTGTCGGCAATCAAACCATCTGGTGGAGCCAGACGGGATCGAACCGACGACCTCATGCTTGCAAAGCACGCGCTCTCCCAGCTGAGCTATGGCCCCGTAACCAGAAGACGAATGCTTACTCGATGAGTGTGGTGGGCCTGGGAAGACTTGAACTTCCGACCTCACGCTTATCAAGCGCGCGCTCTAACCAACTGAGCTACAAGCCCCTAACGCATATCCCGTTAAGGACCATGGGATCCTGCGCATACAGGCCCAGCGCGTGTTCGTCCGCGAAGAAAGAGAAACGTAGACGGCGAAATCCCGCCAATGCAGCTCAACGATCCTGACGACCGTTGGCCACTGATGTTTCTAAAACGATCCGATAGTGAGCCGAAGCTCGCTGAAGGATCATCCTTAGAAAGGAGGTGATCCAGCCGCAGGTTCCCCTACGGCTACCTTGTTACGACTTCACCCCAGTCGCTGACCCTACCGTGGTTAGCTGCCTCCCTTGCGGGTTAGCGCACTACCTTCAGGTAAAACCAACTCCCATGGTGTGACGGGCGGTGTGTACAAGGCCCGGGAACGTATTCACCGTGGCGTGCTGATCCACGATTACTAGCGATTCCAACTTCATGGGCTCGAGTTGCAGAGCCCAATCCGAACTGAGACGGCTTTTTGAGATTTGCGAAGGGTTGCCCCTTAGCGTCCCATTGTCACCGCCATTGTAGCACGTGTGTAGCCCAGCCCGTAAGGGCCATGAGGACTTGACGTCATCCCCACCTTCCTCGCGGCTTATCACCGGCAGTCTCCTTAGAGTGCTCAACTAAATGGTAGCAACTAAGGACGGGGGTTGCGCTCGTTGCGGGACTTAACCCAACATCTCACGACACGAGCTGACGACAGCCATGCAGCACCTGTGTTCCAGGCTCCGAAGAGAAGGTCACATCTCTGCGACCGGTCCTGGACATGTCAAGGGCTGGTAAGGTTCTGCGCGTTGCGTCGAATTAAACCACATGCTCCACCGCTTGTGCGGGCCCCCGTCAATTCCTTTGAGTTTTAATCTTGCGACCGTACTCCCCAGGCGGAATGCTTAAAGCGTTAGCTGCGCCACTAGTGAGTAAACCCACTAACGGCTGGCATTCATCGTTTACGGCGTGGACTACCAGGGTATCTAATCCTGTTTGCTCCCCACGCTTTCGTGCCTCAGCGTCAGTACCGGGCCAGTGAGCCGCCTTCGCCACTGGTGTTCTTGCGAATATCTACGAATTTCACCTCTACACTCGCAGTTCCACTCACCTCTCCCGAACTCAAGATCTTCAGTATCAAAGGCAGTTCTGGAGTTGAGCTCCAGGATTTCACCCCTGACTTAAAAACCCGCCTACGCACCCTTTACGCCCAGTGATTCCGAGCAACGCTAGCCCCCTTCGTATTACCGCGGCTGCTGGCACGAAGTTAGCCGGGGCTTATTCTTGCGGTACCGTCATTATCTTCCCGCACAAAAGAGCTTTACAACCCTAGGGCCTTCATCACTCACGCGGCATGGCTGGATCAGGGTTGCCCCCATTGTCCAATATTCCCCACTGCTGCCTCCCGTAGGAGTTTGGGCCGTGTCTCAGTCCCAATGTGGCTGATCATCCTCTCAGACCAGCTACTGATCGTCGCCTTGGTAGGCCATTACCCTACCAACTAGCTAATCAGACGCGGGCCAATCTTTCGGCGATAAATCTTTCCCCGTAAGGGCTTATCCGGTATTAGCACAAGTTTCCCTGTGTTGTTCCGAACCAAAAGGTATGTTCCCACGCGTTACTCACCCGTCTGCCGCTGACGTATTGCTACGCCCGCTCGACTTGCATGTGTTAAGCCTGCCGCCAGCGTTCGCTCTGAGCCAGGATCAAACTCTCAAGTTGGACTTGAACTTTGAACCGGCTGATCACAACGTTTGACGAGGTCCCACCATTTTTCATCGACCGAAGTCGACGAGCTGCCTGCAATTCACATCGCGGGCAACGATGGTGTACCTTTGAAACGTGTACCGCCGAAGTCTTTCGTCCGGTCCCGATCCGAAAAGCCGAAGCCTTTCAAATGCGAGACCCGCAAGGACTCCGCCGTCCACGTTTCTCTTTCTTCATCTTCACTTGTCAAACAGCCCGGGACCCGAGGGGCCCCAACCTTCCAGAGTGGAAGGGTTCCGACACCCTTACCGACGTCGAATAACTCCAACCGATTGTGTCGGCTGTTGTGCACTCAACAAGGTGAGGAGCATCAGTGGCGCGTTCGCTCGCCTTGGTCAGTGACCCGGCGGCGCCGCGCTCAGTGGTCGGGTTATAGGCCCCCCCGCTCGAGGATTGTCAACGCCCATCGTCAACAAATCGTCGCACAGTGGATCATCGAAAAAATTCAAGCAATTCCAGCCTGTTAGAGGAGTGGCGCGCGAGCGGGCCGAAGCCGCGCGGCAAAAAATCTCAAAAAAAGTTTGCGCCGCAGGGGGCTGCGGCGGGGCTCCGGAGGCGGCTTGCGGCGGCCCTCCGGCCAAGTCCCCTGCGCCCCGCTGTTCAGGAAACTTTTTCCGTATTAGGCGCCGTACTAGAGCCACAATCCCGCGGCGTTCTGGTAAGACACAAAGCTTAAATCGCGGGATGCCAGTGGGGGCTGCCGGCGATTTTCTTGGGGTTCAGAGAAGGCGATCTGACGATGACGCGGCCTTCTTCGGACATTCGAAAGACATCGAGAGACCTTCACCTGCCTAGCTGTTCGTAATTTTCGGCCGGGCCCTTCAGCTTAGGGCCTACTGAGCGCGAGCACCTGTGCGGCATGGCTTTTCCCGCGATCCCCCTTCAAGAGGGCGACCAGGGAGATGCGCGAAGCGAGGGGTTTCGGGTCGTTGATTGGGGGACTTGGGTTGAACCAGAGGACGTCACGCGGCGCTTACGGGCGTGAGACCGGGATCATCGATCTCGGCCACGAGCCGCCGCTTTCGGTTGATGGTTCCGAGGCCGCCGTCATCGATCGCCGTCGCGTCTCGGTGCAATGGTTCAGCGGCACAATTCTGACCGGACTCTGCGGCGCAGCCCTGATCGGCGGCGCCGTTTTCGCATCTCTCGACGGCGAAATGACCTTCGCCAAGGTGCCGGAGCGGGTCGAAGGCGCGCTGCGCGGTGCATTCGGCACCGCCGATCGCACCGCTACGCTGCACAAGAGCGACCGCCTGCCGCCGCCGAATGAATCCGCGGCCTCACGCAACATCGTGCGTGTCTCCACCGTCGCCCGCGTCGGCAACCGCGACGTGATGCGCGTACGTCCCTTCATCCGGATCGCCGGCAATCTGTCGATGACGACGAGCGACCTGTCGGCGAAGATTCCGCCGTTCAATGCGCAGCGTCTGCTCACCGACGTCGGCTCCGATCCGAAGTCTGCGACCGACGATCCGAACAATCCCGAGGCGGTCGAGCCCGACGCCGAGGTCTCCTTCGTCACCAAGGACCTCTCGCCGGTGCTGCCGAAGGCCAAGATTTCCGCGGTGGTGGCGCTCGACGACATCCTGATGCGGGTGCGCGATGCCGCCAATTGGCGCGGCAATGGCGGGGTGCGCTACGCCTCGCTCGCCAATGCCGCAGCCGACGTCTCCGGCGCGACGGGCCCCTCCGACATCAAGATGGCCTACGCCACCGAAGTGTCGCCGTCCGATCCCTATGCCGGCTTCGAGACCCGCGTGGTGCCGGAAAACGTCACGCTGCTGCCCAAGACCAAGGAGCAGATCACCGGCGGCAATCCCAGTGGAGAGCGTATCCACGTCGTCAAAAAGGGCGACTCGGTCTCCTCGTGCTGCGCGATCTCGGTGCCACGCCGGAAGAAATCAAATCGATCACTGCGACGCTCGGGCCCCGCGGCCGCGACGGCGGCCTGAAGGATGGCGAGAAGCTTCGCGTCCTGATGGCGCCCTCAAGCCCCGGCGCACGACTGCAGCCCTACCGCGTCGTCGTCGCCAACGACACCATGGTCGAGGCGATCGCAGCGCTGTCCGATCTCGGCAAATACGTCGCTGTCGACGTCGCCAGCATGAATACCGTCGCCGACGCCACGGCCAACCCCAACAGCGACGATGACGACGATGACGACGGCACCGGCGTGCGGCTCTACCAGAGCATCTACGAGACCGCGATGCGCAACAAAGTGCCGATGCCGGTCATCGACGACATGATCAAGATCTACTCCTACGACGTCGACTTCCAGCGCAAGGTGCAGCCGGGCGATTCCTTCGACGTCTTCTACGCCGGCGAAGACGAGGGCTCGACGGCGGTCGACAAGAGCGAAGTGCTGTTCGCCTCGCTCACGGTCGGCGGCGAAACCAAGAAATACTATCGCTACCAGAGCCCCGACGACGGCGTCGTCGACTACTATGACGAGACCGGCAAGAGCGCGAAGAAGTTCCTGGTCAGGAAGCCCGTCAACAGCGCCATCATGCGCTCCGGCTTCGGCGGCCGCCGCCATCCGATCCTGGGCTTCGTGAAGATGCACACCGGCGTCGACTGGGCCACCGCCTACGGCACGCCGATCTTTGCCGCCGGCAACGGCTTGATCGAGAAGGCCCAGCTCGAGGGCGGCTACGGCAAATACGTCCGCATCAAGCACAACAACGGCTATGAGACCGCCTACGGCCACTTGTCGGCTTTCGCCAAGGGCATGGAGCCCGGCAAGAAGGTGCGGCAGGGCCAGGTCATCGGCTTCGTCGGCTCGACCGGCCAGTCGACCGGCCCGCACGTCCACTACGAAATCCTTGTCAACGGCCGCTTCGTCGACCCGATGCGCGTAAAACTGCCGCGCGGCCGTTCGCTGGAAGGCCCGATGCTCACCGGCTTCGAGAAGGAGCGCGACCGGCTCGACGG
Organism: uncultured Alphaproteobacteria bacterium; assembly: GCA_963819355.1. Lineage (GTDB taxonomy): Bacteria > Pseudomonadota > Alphaproteobacteria > Rhizobiales > Xanthobacteraceae > Bradyrhizobium. The sequence continues at coordinate 400,143 of CAWFVZ010000040.1, forward strand.
CATGATGAGCGGCCGCAACGGCGCCATCGCCCGCATGTCGGACGCGACCGGCGGCCCGCTGCAGGTCACCAACCGGTAGTTTTTTTCAGATCAGACCAAGTCAAAACAAACGCCCCGGAGAGGCGGACCTCTCCGGGGCGGTTTTCGTTTCGCGCTGAGCGATGCGATCAGTTCAGCTTGCGCTTCGACACCGGCGCCTCGAACTGGGCGATCTCCGCGGTCTGCGGCGACTTGCCGTTGAAAGTCAGCACGTTGCCTTCGGCCGAGATCGCAACGCTGTCGCCATCCCTGACGTCGCCAGCCAGGATCATCTCGGCGAGCGGATCCTGGAGGTAGCGCTGGACCACGCGCTTCAGCGGCCTTGCGCCGTAGGCGGGATCCCAGCCCTTGGCGGCGAGCCAGTCGCGCCCCGCGGCATCGAGCGTCAGCACGATCTTGCGTTCGGTCAGAAGCCTCTCGAGCCGCGCGAACTGGATTTCGACGATCCGGCCCATCTCGCTCCTCTGCAAGCGATGGAACAGGATGATCTCGTCGACGCGGTTGAGGAACTCTGGCCTGAAATGTCCCCGCACCATACCCATCACCTGCTCACGCACGGCTGAGGTGTCTTCACCCTCGGGTTGATTTACCAAAAACTCCGAACCGAGGTTCGACGTCATGATGATCAGCGTGTTGCGGAAATCGACGGTGCGTCCCTGTCCATCGGTCAGGCGGCCGTCGTCGAGCACCTGCAACAGGACGTTGAAAACGTCCGGATGCGCTTTCTCGATCTCGTCGAACAGCACGACCTGATAAGGCCGGCGCCGCACCGCTTCGGTGAGCGCGCCGCCCTCGTCATAACCGACATAGCCCGGAGGCGCGCCGATCAGCCGCGAGACCGAGTGCTTCTCCATGTACTCGGACATATCGAGGCGGACCATCGCGGTCTCGTCGTTGAAGAGATATTCGGCGAGCGCTTTCGTCAGCTCGGTCTTGCCGACGCCGGTCGGCCCCAAGAACATGAACGAGCCCATCGGCCGGTTCGGGTCCTGGAGGCCTGCGCGCGAACGGCGCACGGCGGTCGCGACCGCACGCACGGCCTCAGCTTGGCCGACGACGCGCTGCCCGAGCTGCTCCTCCATCTTCAGGAGCTTCTCTTTCTCGCCCTCCAGCATCTTGTCGACGGGCACGCCGGTCCAGCGCGAGACCACCTGCGCGATGTGGTTGGCGGTAACCGCCTCCTCCATCATCTCGCCGGAGCCTTCGCGCGCCTCGATGTCGGCCAGCTGCTTCTCGAGCTGCGGGATCCGGCCATAGGCCAGCTCGCCGGCCTTCTGGAATTCACCGCGCCGCTGCGCGTCGGCGAGATCGACGCGCAGGGCGTCCAGCTCGGATTTCAGCTTCTGGGCGTCGGAGAGCTTGTTCTTCTCCGCGCTCCAGCGCGCAGTCAGCGCCGCAGATTTCTCCTCGAGCTCGGCCAGCTCCTTCTGGAGCGTCTCAAGACGGGACTTGGAGCCGAGGTCGCTCTCCTTCTTGAGCGCTTCCTGCTCGATCTTGAGCCGGATGATCTCACGATCGAGCGAATCCAGCTCTTCCGGCTTGGAATCGACCTGCATCTTCAACCGGGCGGCGGCCTCGTCCATGAGGTCGATCGCCTTGTCGGGCAGGAAGCGGTCGGTGATGTAGCGGTTGGACAGGGTCGTGGCGGCCACCAGCGCGGAATCGGTGATCCGCACGCCATGGTGCTGCTCGTACTTGTCCTTCAAGCCGCGCAGGATCGAGATCGTGTCCTCGACCGAGGGCTCGCTGACGAAGATCGGCTGGAACCGCCGCGCCAGCGCCGCATCCTTCTCGACATGCTTCCGGTACTCGTCGAGCGTGGTCGCGCCGATACAGTGCAGCTCGCCGCGCGCAAGCGCGGGCTTGAGCAGGTTGGACGCGTCCATCGCACCGTCGCCCTTGCCGGCGCCGATCAGCGTATGCATTTCGTCGATAAACAGGATGAAAGTACCCTCGCTCGCGGTCACCTCCTGGAGCACGGCCTTCAGCCGTTCCTCGAACTCGCCGCGATATTTCGCGCCGGCGATCAGTGAGCCCAGATCGAGCGACAGCAGCTTCTTGTCCTGGAGACTTTCCGGAACGTCGCCGTTGACGATGCGCAGCGCCAGGCCCTCGGCGATGGCGGTCTTGCCGACGCCGGGCTCACCGATCAGGACGGGATTGTTCTTGGTCCGGCGCGAGAGCACTTGAATCGTACGGCGGATCTCCTCGTCGCGGCCGATGACCGGGTCGAGCTTGCCGTCGCGCGCAGCCTGGGTCAGGTCGCGGGCATATTTTTTCAATGCGTCATAGGCGTTTTCGGCGGTCGCGCTGTCCGCCGTGCGGCCCTTGCGCAGCGCTTCGATCGCCGCGTTGAGGTTCTGCGGGGTGACGCCGCCCTTGCTCAGGATGGTCCCCGCCTCGCTGGTCTTCTCCAGCGTCAGGCCGAGCAGCAGCCGCTCGACGGTGACGAAGCTGTCGCCGGCCTTCTCGCCGGCTTTTTCGGCCACGTCGAAGGTGCGGGCGAGCTCGGGTGCCAGATAGATCTGGCCGGCGCCGCCGCCGGAGACTTTTGGAACCTTGTTGAGGGCGTCCTCGGTCGCGTTCAGAATTGCTCGGGAATTGCCGCCGGCACGGTCAATCAGACCGGCAGCCAGCCCCTCATTGTCGTCCAGCAGCACTTTCAGGACGTGCAGCGTCGAAAACTGCTGATGCCCCTCGCGCACCGCAAGCGACTGCGCGGACTGGATGAAGCCCCTCGAGCGTTCGGTATATTTATCGATATTCATGGTCTTTTCTTTCCCTCGGCCTGCCCCTGGAGCCCTCTAAGGCACCCCAAACGGCATCTTCATTGGGTTTCCGCTGATCGTGTTGACGTTCCTCAACCGGCAGCGGTCGTTATCAGCCAGCGCTGGCGCCGGCCTGACCCAGATGTGGGAAGCGTGCCGTCGGACTGGAAGAGGCGAGATCACAAATTCGTGCGCTGGTCCGCCGGCTTGGCGTGTCCCGGTCGAATCCCTTAGTTAGCGGCATGACAGCCAGCCAAACCGCCGAGATCGCCGGCCTCTACCGCTACCCGATCAAGGGCCTGACGCCCGAGCCCCTGCCCCGCGTCTCCTTGCGGCGAGGGGAGACCCTCCCCGCCGACCGCCGCTACGCCATCGAGAACGGCCCGAGCGGGTTCGACCCTGATGTCCCGGCCTGGAAGCCGAAAATCCAGTTCCTGATGCTGGCGCGCAATGAGCGGCTGGCCTCCCTCGACAGCCGCTTCGAGGAGGCGACCAACCACCTGACCATCCGCAAGGATAGCCAGATCGTCGCCAGCGGCGATCTCGAGACTGCGGCTGGGCGCGCCGCGATCGAGGCCTACTTCACGGAGAATTTTCAGCCGGAGCTGAAAGGGCCGCCGAAGGTGCTGTCCGGTCGCGACCACAGCTTTTCCGACGTTGCCCGCAAGGTCGTGTCCATCATCAATCTCGACAGCGTCCGCGCCATTGAGACCATGCTCGGCGGCGTTGCCGTCAATCCCCTGCGCTTCCGCGCCAATCTTTACGTCAAGGGCTGGCCGGCCTGGTCCGAGCTCGACCTCGTCGGCCAGACGCTCGCGATCGCGCAGGCCAGGCTGAAAGTGGTCAAGCGCATCGTCCGCTGCCCGGCCGTCAACGTCGACCCCGAGACCGCGCAGCGCGATCTCGAAATCCCGCCGACGCTGTCGCGCAATCTCGGCCACATGGATTGCGGCATCTACGCCGAGGTGATCGCCGACGGCGAGATTGCCATGGGGGATGCGATTGCGGTGGAAGGGCCGACGCTGGTGTGACGGCACGCGGGCTCAACACACTCCGTCATTGCGAGCGCAGCGAAGCAATCCAGGAAACTATCCGCTGAGACAGTCTGGATTGCTCCGTCGCTTCGCTCCTCGCAATGCCGAACCTCAGTTCGGCATCACATAAGCATAGATCCGGCCGCGCGGGATCGGCGCTTCGCGGACGCGGTTGCCGCTGTTGCCGGAGATCATGATCGGATTCCCCCGCGCGTCGATGCCGGTGACGATGCCGACATGGCCGCCGCCGCGTCGTCCCATCACCGCGATGGCGCCGACCTGCGGACCGGACACGCGCGTGCCGTAACGCGCAAACGAGTTCGCCATGTCGGAGCCGGTCCCCTGATGGCCCGTTTTCTGAAGCACCATGTTCATGAAGCGCGCGCACCACAGGCTGCCGCGCCCGGTCGGATTGCCGCCGATATACCGGCGCGCCTCGGAGACGAGGCCCGATCCACCGCCGAAGCCGCCGCTCATGCCAGTGCCGCCGGCGTTGGCGTTGGGATCATAGCTGGCCTGGGTGTTGGCGAATCCGCTTGCTTGCAACTGCGCCGCGCTGCGCTCGAAACGCGAGCTGCGAACAGCGTGCCGGGAGTGATGATATCTGCTGGCGTGATGCACATAAGCGTGCCGCTCTGCGCTATGACGATGAGGCCGCGCCGAGGCCGGAGACGAGAACGCGGCGAAAGCCGCGAAGACAAGAGCCAGCGCGACAACACAACGCGACAGGCGAGACGCAAACAACTCGAACATTCTTCATCCTTCGTTGACACCCCCACTTCCCAGTCGGCCCGTGCGCGGCCGACATCGATCAGGCCGTTAAGCCTCCGGATGTGGCGAGAAAAAGACACCGCGCGCTGGCGCGAATTAACGCGTCGGGGCATTGTTGCAATGAATTTGTGTCGAGGCTGGTCTGATGCTGCCGCATTGCAGACAACAGCATTAACTGCAATCTTGTTTGCACGGCTTGAAGAGAGGGAAACAGTTAATGCCCCACGCCACGACCAGGGACGACGTCCGCATCTATTTCGAGGAAGCGGGTCAGGGAACGCCGATTATTTTTCTGCACGAGTTCGCGGCCGACTTCACCAATTGGGAGCCGCAAATGCGCTACTTCTCGCGCGGGCACCGCTGCATCACCTACTCCGCGCGCGGCTACACGCCGTCGGATGTGCCTGATGGCGAGGTCTACAGCTACACGCATTTCTACACCGACGCGCTTGCGGTGCTCGATCATCTCAAGATCGAGCGCGCGCATCTCGTCGGCCTCTCGATGGGCGCCTATTCATCGCTCCAGATCGGATTGAACGCGCCGCAGCGCGCGCTGTCGATGACGCTGGCCGGCGTCGGCTCAGGCTCGGAGATCGAGAACCTCGACGCATGGCGCCAGCAGTGCCGCACCAATGCCGAGCAGTTCGAGACGCTCGGCTCCACTGAGGTCGCAAAGGTCACGCGCGCGGCGCCGAGCCGGATTCCCTTCCTGGTCAAGGACCCGCGCGGCCACGCCGACTTCTACGCCGCGCTGGCGCGGCACGATGCCAAGGGATCGGCCAACACCATGCGCGGCTTCCAGGGCGGACGGCCCTCGATCTACACGTTGACAGATGCGATCAGACGCGCGTCCACGCCCGCGCTGATCATCTGCGGCGACGAGGACGACCCGTGCGTCGGGGCGAGCCTGTTTTTGAAGAAACATCTTCCGGCCGCGGGCCTCGCGATGTTTCCGAAGTCAGGCCACGTGCTCAATCTCGAGGAGCCCGCGCTGTTCAATGAGGCGGTGGAGCGGTTCGTGACACTGGTGGAAGCGGGGCGGTGGCCGGTGCGGGATCCTCGGACGCTGGCGGCGCACTGACTGTCATTCCGGGATGCGCCGATAGGCGCAGGCCCGGAATCCATTGCACGACAAACCATGCGGCACGATGGATTCCGGGCTCGCGCTTCGTGCGCCCCGGAACGACAAGAGGTTACTTCCCCTGCCCGCGGCTCAGCAGGAACACGCCCTGCTCGCCGAACAGATTCCACACCCACCACGGCAATCGCAGCCGCAGCGGGCGGCCGTAGAGATCGAGCGCCTCGGCACGTTCCATCTTGACGCCGATGGTGTCGCAGAGCTCGATGAAATCCTTGATGGTGCAGAAATGGATGTTGGCGGTGTCGTACCAGCTCGCCGGCAGATTCTCCGTGCGCGGCATGTGGCCGCCGATCAGGAGCTGGAGTCGCATCCTCCAGAAGCCGAAATTCGGGAACGACACGATGGCACGATGGCCAATGCGCAACAGGTTCTCCAGCACGACCTTGGGCTGTCGCGTCGCCTGCAGCGTCTGCGACAGGATCACGTAGTCGAAAGCGTCATCCGGATAGTTCACCAGGTCGGTATCGGCGTCGCCCTGCACCACCGCGAGGCCCTTCGCCACGCAACGGTTGACGCCCTCGCGCGACAGCTCGATGCCGCGGCCGTCGATGCCGCGGGTTTCCAGCAGCTGAAGCAGATCGCCGTCGCCGCAGCCGACGTCGAGCACCTTAGAGCCCGGCTTGACCATCTCGGCGACCAGCAGATGGTCGGCGCGAAACTGGCCGGACGGCTCCGACGTGAGACCATTAAGCGGCAGCACTTCCTGTACAGACATCGCTAGCCGTCCTTGTCAGCCATTCTTGCCAGTGAGCCCGCGCGCCTTGCCTGCCGATTGCAGGAAGGCGCGGGAGATGTCGAAGAATTCGGGCACGTCGAGCAGGAACGCGTCATGGCCGCGATCGGTCTCGATCTCTGCAAACGACACCCGTGCGCTCGACGCATTCAGCGCATGCACCAGCGCGCGCGATTCCGAGGTCGGGAACAGCCAGTCGCTGGTGAAGGAGACCACGCAGAAGCGGGTCTGGATGCCGGCGAAGGCTTTCGCGAGCACGCCGCCGTGGTCACCCGCGATGTCGAAATAGTCCATCGCGCGCGTCAGATAGAGGTAGGAGTTGGCGTCGAACCGCTCGACGAAGGACGAGCCCTGATAACGCAGATAGGACTCGACCTGGAAGTCGGCATCGAACGAGAAGGTCGGCAGCTCGCGATCCTGCATGCGGCGGCCAAACTTGCGATGCAGCGCGGCGTCCGAGAGATAGGTGATGTGCGCGGCCATGCGCGCCACCGCGAGGCCGCGATGCGGATGGAGGCCGTGATCGGCATAGCCGCCATTGTGCCAGTCGGGATCGGCCATCACCGCCTGACGACCGAGCTCGTGGAATGCGATGTTCTGCGCCGAGTGCCGCGTCGAGCAGGCAATCGCCAGCGCGGAGTACACGCGCTGCGGATAGGCCGCGGTCCATTGCAGCACCTGCATGCCGCCCATCGAGCCGCCGACGACCGCGAACAGCGTGTCGATGCCGAGCCGGTCGATCAGCATTGCCTGCGCGCGCACCATGTCGGGGATGGTGATGACCGGAAAATCCAGGCCCCACACCTTGCCGGTCGCGGGATTGATCGAGGCAGGCCCGGTCGAGCCCATGCAGCCGCCGATGACGTTGGCGCAGATGATGAAGTAGTTTTGGGGATCAAGCGGTCGGCCGGGACCGACCAGCGTCTCCCACCAGCCGGGCTTGCCGGTGACCGGATGCACATTGGCGACGTGCTGGTCGCCGGTCAGCGCGTGGCAGATCAGGACGGCGTTGGAGCGATCGGCGTTGAGTTCGCCATAGGTCTGATAGGCGATCTGGAACGGGGTGAGATCGACGCCGCAATCCAGCCGCAGCGGCTGCTCAGTGCCGAACTGCGCGACCTCTGAACTCGGATGATCCACCTCATGCGACCGGTCGTCGGCACTGATCGCGGGACTGGGAATCGACTTGACGCCAACCATCACTGACCATCGTCCTCGTTTGCGATCGGACTTCAGATCGCTACTGACATCAGGCCATAAAAAACCCGGCCTGAACGATAGGTTCGGCCGGGATCGAAAGCGTCCCCGGCCTGTTTAGCGAGTTTTTTAACGTGGCTGCAAGCCGGCCGGCTCAAATGACCACGGAACAGGCAAATCCTACTGGCTTGGGCTGTTTTCGTCAAGTCGCGGTCCGGATTAGCCAAAACCGTCCCTGTCAGGTCAGCCGAAAGGGCCCAATTTCCCTTTGCATTTCTCTTTGCTTTCGCCGCCCATCCTGCCTAATCAGAACATCGACCGCAGCCTCTCAACACCCTGTCAGATATGTCCCAACGTCCGCCCGCGCCACCATCGCTCCAGGAATTGCGCAAGGAGATCGACGCGATCGACGAGGGCATGCATCGCCTGTTGATGCAGCGCGGCGACATCATCGACCGCCTGATCCAGGTGAAGCAGACCCAGGAGGTCGGCTCGGCGTTCCGCCCGGCGCGCGAGGCCGCCATGATGCGTGACCTCGTGCAGCGCCATCGCGGCATCCTGCCGCTCGACACGGTGGAGAGCATCTGGCGCGTCATCATCTCGACCTTCACCTATGTCCAGGCGCCGTTCTCGGTGCATGCCGACATCTCGGTGAGCGAACCTGCCATGCGCGATTCCGCGCGATTCCATTTTGGTTTTACGGTGCCCTACGTCGCGCATTTCAGCGCGCAGGCGGCGGTCGAGGCGGTGGCGAAATCCAAGGGCGATCTGGCGCTGGTCTCGGCGACCTCGAGCCGCACGCCATGGTGGCATCGCTGGAGGCGGCGGCGCACCGAAGATCATCGCGCGGCTACCTTTCGTCGAGCGTGCCGACCATCCGGCGGCGATGCCGGTGTTTGCGGTCTCCCGCGTCGCCGACAGCGCCCTGGTGACGGAGGTCGAGACCTTCAGCGTGCGTGTCTCGGGATGGAATGCCGAGGTCGCGCGCAGCCTGTCGCCGCTTGCTGAGATCGTGGCTGTGCCCGACACTGCCTTCGACGGCGCGGCCCTGCTGATCTCGGTCACGGGCGCGACCAGCATCGATAAAATCAAGGCTGCCCTGATTGCAGCGGGGGCCTCGGTGCGTTCCACGGCCCTCGTCGGCAGCCACGCAACGCGCTATACGGTGCCCCCGACCGGGTCGAAATCGTAAATCGCGAACCGCTTAAGCCATTCCGGAGTTGAAGATGTCCCGCCCCGTGCCGAATCCCGGCATTCTCGATATTGCGCCCTACACGCCCGGCAAGAGCCCGGCGGCGGAGCCGGGCCGCAAGGTGTTCAAGCTCTCGGCCAACGAGACGCCGTTCGGACCCTCGCCCAAGGCGATCGAGGCCTTCAAGCGCGTGGCCGATCACCTGGAAGACTACCCGGAAGGCACCTCGCGCGTGCTCCGCGAGGCGATCGGCCGTTCCTTCGGGCTCGACCCCAACCGCATCATCTGCGGCGCCGGCTCGGACGAGATCCTCAATCTGCTCGCCCACACCTATCTCAGCCATGGCGACGAGGCGATCTCCACCACCCACGGCTTCCTGGTGTACCCGATCGCGACCATGGCGGTCGGCGCCAAGAACGTCGTCGCGGCGGAAACGAACCTCACCTCCGACGTCGACGCGATCCTGAAAGCCGTGACGCCGCGCACAAAACTGGTCTGGCTCGCCAACCCCAACAATCCGACCGGCACCTATCTGCCGTTCGACGAGGTCAAGCGCCTGCGCGCCGGCCTGCCGTCGCATGTGCTGCTGGTGCTCGACGCCGCCTATTCCGACTACGTGTCTCGCAACGACTATGAAATGGGGATCGAGCTCGTGGCCACCACCGAGAACACGGTGGTGACGCACACCTTCTCCAAGATCCACGGTCTGGCGGCGCTGCGTGTCGGCTGGATGTTCGGCCCCGAACACATCATCGATGCGGTCAACCGCATCCGCGGTCCCTTCAACGTGTCGACGCCGGCGATGTACGCCGCGGTCGCCGCGATCGAGGACACCGCGCACCAGGCGATGTCGAAGCAGTTCACCGAGACCTGGCGCAACTGGCTCTCCGAGGAGATCACCAAGCTCGGGCTGAAGGTGACGCCGGGCGTCGCCAATTTCGTGCTGATCCACTTCCCGACGGAGGGCAAGACCTCGGACGCGGCCGACGCCTACCTCACCAGGCGCGGCCTGGTGCTGCGCGCGCTGAAGAACTACCGCCTGCCCCATGCGTTACGCATGACCATCGGCACCGAGGAGGCCAACCGCCTCGTCGCCGAGGCCTTGCGCGACTTCATGGCCGGCAAATGAACGCGGCTGCACACTTCCAGCGCGTCGCGCTGATCGGCTTCGGCCTGATCGGCGGCTCGATCGCGCGCGCTGCGAAGCTCCAGGGCGTGGCTGGCGAGATCGTCACCACCGCGCGCTCGGAGAAGACGCGCGCACGGGTGCTCGAGCTGGGCATCGTCGACCAGGTCGTGGCGACCAATGCGGAAGCCGTGAAGGATGCCGATCTCGTCATCCTCTGCATCCCCGTCGGCGCCTGCGGGCCGGTGGCGCAGGAGATAGCGGCGCATCTCAAGCCGGGCGCGATCATCTCCGACGTCGGCTCGGTCAAGGGCGCGATCGTCAAGGACATGGCGCCGCATCTGCCGCAGGGCATTCATTTCGTGCCGGCGCACCCCGTCGCGGGCACGGAGCATTCGGGGCCGGATTCCGGCTTCGCCGAGCTCTTCATCAATCGCTGGTGCATCCTCACCCCGCCGGAAGGCACCGACGCTGCCGCCGTCGCGCATCTGCGCGCGTTCTGGGCGGCGATGGGCGCCAAGGTCGAGGTGATGACGCCGGATCATCATGATCTCGTGCTCGCGATCACCAGCCATCTGCCGCATCTGATCGCTTACACCATCGTCGGCACCGCCGACGAGCTGCAGCAGGTGACGGAATCGGAGGTGATCAAGTTCTCCGCCGGCGGTTTTCGCGATTTCACCCGCATCGCGGCGTCCGACCCGACGATGTGGCGCGACGTCTTCCTCGCCAACAAGGAGGCCGTGCTCGAGATGCTCGGCACCTTCACCGAGGATCTCGCAAAGCTCACCCGCGCGATCCGTCGCGGCGACGGCGAGGCGCTGTTCGACCATTTCACCCGTACCCGCGCGATCCGCCGCGGCATCGTCGAGATCGGACAGGATTCGGCCGCGCCCGACTTCGGCCGGCCGCATGCGCAGCTCGGCAAGAAGCCGAACTAGCGGCGATCCTTGATCCGCGCGATGCGGAGGCGGCCGGCGAGACCGGCCGATCTGCATGCACACGCCGGGCGCCCAGGTGGCGCCGAACAACAGATTGCCGCTCGGGTCCGACGTTTCATCGAAGACAAAGGCATGGAGCGCGAGCAGGCCGGCTCCGGCTGCGTGAACGTTGGCGCGAAGGCGCCGTGAGCGCCGATCAATACAGCGGCGGAATCTGACCGACATTGACCGGGCCGAGCATCACGGCGCCGTCGACGAACTTCAGGGGAAAGCTGCGAGCCTTTTTGCCCTCGAGCGTGCTCTCGGTGCCGATCGAATTGATGCCCGCGGCAACGCCGGCATTGGCGTTCTGCTTGATGACCTTGCCGAGGCCGGGAACGGCGCGGTCGAGCGCACCCAAGAGATTGTTGAGGTCCTTTGACTTCACGCCCGGTGCGACGCGATCGAGCGTTGCTTGCGGCACGCCCTCTTCCAGCATCTTCTCGATGCCGAGCGCCGGGATCACGCGCTCGAGCCCGGTCACCGTCATCTGTAATTCGCCGTCCAATCGGCCATTGGCCGAGAGGCCCAGCGTGCCGGCCGCGACTGCGATCATCTCGCCCTGCTGGATTTGCGACTCCACGATCTCGATATGGCCGCCGGCAGCCTGGATCTCGCGGAAGCGCTGCGGCCACGGCTTCGGCGTGAGATCGGAGAGCCCGGTAATCTTCGCGCGTGTGTCCGCTTCGAACGGCTCGGCGAGCAGCGGATGGACACCCTGGATGCTGCCCTGTGCGACGTGAGACACGGTCTCGATGACGGGGTGATCGGCCGGCGATCCGTCCGCGATGCGGCCATGCAACTCGACCTGTTTTGCGCGCGCGAGCGGCACCTGCACCGACCCATCAACGCGATTGACGCTGGGATCGTCGAACACGATGGAGGCTCGATCTGGCACCGCGGGCAAACCGATCACGCTGCTGCGGCCCTTGCTCCAGTTCACCACGAAGGTGTTTTGCGTGACACCATCGGTCAGCGTTGCCGGTGCGGAAAACTCGGCGATGACGTGCGTGGGATCATAGACCTGGGCGACGACGAGGATGTTGTCGAGCCTGGCCGTGAACGGCGTCTTGCTTGCATTCTGCGAGACCAGGGCGACGCTGGCGCCGGAACACTGGACCTCGAAGCGGAACGGGAAGCCCGCGATCGAGCGCTTGGCGCAGTCGTAGATGCGGCCGGATTTGGCCTCCTGCGCGCGCCAGGCGTCTGCCGCCACTTCGGCCTGCGCGGCGGCATAGAACCAGAAGCCGCTCCAGGCGACGGCGAGGATCAGGAGGAGGACGGGAGCGATGAAGAGGCCCCAACGGGAGCGCCGGCCTGCGGCAACGGTCATATCAGACATGCGGCGACCCTTTGACCCCAGATGATGGCAAATGTAAGCGAGGTTCGCGTGCGACGAAAGACGGAGAATTCGCTTCGCTTGGGGGCGCGGTTCTGGTAGCCGTGCCCGAAATGTCGGAAATGACCCTCCCCTCCGTCACCACCGCCAAGGGCGACCTCTGGGTGTTCGGCTACGGCTCGCTGATGTGGCGGCCGGGCTTCGCATTCGAGGAACGCGTCCCGGCGCGGCTGGTCGGCGAGCATCGCGCGCTCTGCGTCTATTCCTTCGTGCACCGCGGCACGCCGGAGCAGCCGGGCCTGGTGCTCGGGCTCGACCGCGGCGGCGCCTGCCGCGGCATCGCCTTCCGCGTCGCCGAGAAAAACCGCGCCGACGTGGTCGCCAATTTGCGGGCGCGGGAGCAGGTGACGTCGGTCTATCGCGAAGTGATGCGCTCGGTGTGGCTGGAGAACGATGCGCGCCAGCGCGTCTCCGCGCTCGCCTATGTCGTCGACCGCGGCCATGTGCAATATGCCGGCCGGCTGTCGCTCGCCGAGCAGCACCGTCACGTACTCCAGGGCCACGGTCAGTCCGGCGCCAACCGCGACTATGTGACGGCAACCGTGAAGGCGATCGAGGCCGAAGGCTTTCGCGACGCGCAATTGCATCAACTCGCGACGATGCTGCATGGCGACGCGCATTCCCAGCACGCGCCTGCATCGGTGGACGATCGCGAGAACCGCTAGCTCTCCGAAGGCGCGTAGCTCGGCGAGCTCCCGATCAACTGCTCCTGCTCCTTGCGGCCCGCTTCAACGAGGCGAGCGGTCGCGCCTTCAACGGCCGCTTGCACGCGCGTGAGAAATTCATCCTTGCGCAGGCCAGGCGGCAGCGGATCGAGGAACTCCACCACCAGCGTGCCGGGATAGCGCATGAAGGTTCGGCGCGGCCAGAACAGGCCGGAATTGAGCGCGATCGGCAGGCACGGCACGCCGCAGGACGAATAGATCTGCGCAAAGCCGGTCTTGTAGTCCGGCGGCGCCCCCGGCGCACGCCGCGTACCTTCCGGAAAGATGACGAGCTGGCCGCCGCCACGCACCGCCTCGCGTGCGCGGCGCGTCATGTCCAGCAACGCCTTCACGCCGGCATTGCGGTCAATCGCGATCATCCCGGTCTTGACCAGGAACTGACCGAAGACCGGAATCTGCATGAGCTGACGCTTGAGGATGAAGATCGGGCGGTTGAAGAAGCCCGGCAGCACGAACGTCTCCCAGAACGATTGGTGCTTCGCCGCGATGATCAGCGGTCCTTCCGGAATCTTCTCGACGCCCCGGAATTCCACCCTGATGTTGCAGACCACGCGCATCAGGACCAGCGTCGCCTTCGCCCACCATTCAGCAACCGTCAGCATGGCGCGCGGCGGCAAGGCAAAGGTCGGCAGCGCCACGATCGCGAGACACACCAGCACGGCGTAGAACAGCACGTTGAACAGCAGCGAGCGCAGGAAAATCAGGAACATCGAAAATCCGATCAATTGGCCTGTGCGGTGGCGGGCCGCTTCGATTGCAGGCCCGCAGGCTGCTCCGACACTTCGGGCGAAAGGTCAATCCCGAAATCTTCCAGCCGCACCCTGAGCTCGGCGGCGATGTACTTGACATATTCGGACGAGAGCAGCCGCAGCGTCGAGGCCGACGTCCACCACGGCTCCTCCCGCCATTTGTCGCCGACGACCGCGAACGGAACCAAAATCGTCTCCGGCATCGCATGCGAGAATTCGACCAGCGCGCGCGGCATGTGATAGTTCGAGGTGACCACGATCAGCGATCTGAAGCCGCGCCTCTCGGCCCAGCGCCGCGCCTCCGCCGCGTTACCACGGGTCGTGAGCGCGGTACGGTCGAGATCGACGCAGCAGGTCATGAAGGACTGGTTCTCCGGCAGCGTCCGGGAGATGTCGCTCGCCGTCGAGGTCGGGTGTACGCCCGAGATCAGGAGCCGCTTGCCGTAGCCGGCTGCCAACAGCTCCATCGCGTCCGACACCCGCGAGGAGCCGCCTGTCAGCACCACGATGCCGTCCGCCTTGCGGTCCGGCGCGATCTCGGCGCCGCGCAATTGCGACAGGAACGCAACAAAACCCGCAGTTGCGCCGACGAATACGAACGCGATCGTCGACACGACGGTCGCGCGCAGCCAGCCGCGCGGCGGGTTCGGCGATTGTTCGTCGGTCGGCGCGGTCATGCGATGTCGGTGATCCCTTCCCATGATGATTTTAGGACCTTTTGAGGCGATGTGGAGTCCGGTTTATCGGACCAACGAACGCAATGGACCACCAATCTATCCGCGTCGGCAGCGCGCTCCCTCGCCCCGCTTGCGGGGAGAGGCGACGAAACCACAAGCGTACACGTCCTCAATCAACGTCATTCAGCGTCGCAAACAGCGTCTGGCGCGCGGCGACCGCCGTGATCGCGCCGATCAGGACGGCCTGCACCGCGAGCACGACGTAGCCGGACGGCCGCAGCGAGAAGGTACCGAGCAGGGCCGCGAACTGGTCACCGACCGCGGTGCCGGAGAACCAGCCGGCGATCGACTCGGAGAAGCCGAACAGCAGCATCGCGACGCCGCCGCCGATGACGCCGCCCTCCAGCCCCAGCCTGAGGAAATGACGCAGGAAGTGATTTGCGATGTAGCGATCACCGGCGCCGACGAAATGCAGGACCTCGACGATCGGGCGGTTCGCCGCCATTGCGCCGCGGGTCGCGAACGAGACCGAGATGATGGTCGCGACGATGACGAGCCCGAGGATGCCGATGCCGGCGAGCACGGTGGCATTGGTCATCGAGCGCATCCGTTCGATCCAGGCACGGTGATCGTCGACGCTGGCGCTGGGCGCCACTTGCGTCACACGGGCGCGCAGCGCGCCGAGATCGAGCCCGGCGCCCGGCTGAACGCGCGCGATGATCATGCGCGGCACTGGCAAATCGTCCATCGACAGCCCGGTGCCGAGCCAGGGCTCGAGCAGCTTGCCGCTCTCCTCCTTGGTGAACGGCTTGACCTCGACGATGCCGGCTTGCGCGCGCATCGCCTCGGTGACGGCAGCCGTGTCGCGCTCGATGTCGCGTCCGGATTGCGGGCGGACCTGGATGGTGATCTCGCTCGCGACATCCGACTGCCATTCCGCGGCCGAGGCGCTCACCAGCAGCACCGTGCCCGTCGTCATCGAAGCGAGGAAGGTCATGATGGCGACGACGGCGACCAGCGCGCGTCCGTGGATCGAGGCGCGCGGCACGATCGGCGACATATTGCGCGCCCGGGCCGGAAGCTGCGGACGTTCCTGCCCGAGATCGACCAATACGCCGCGCTCGTCGGTCCTACTCATAGATGTGCAGCCGTCCCTGGTGCAGCACGAAGCGGCGCGCTTCATACTGGTCCATCAGCGCAATGTCGTGGGTCGCTATGATGACGGCCGTGCCGGACTTGTTGAGCTCGATGAAGAGCCGCAGCAATCGTCGCCCGAGCGTCGGATCGACGCTGCCGGTCGGCTCGTCCGCGAGCAGCAGTTGCGGCCGCGAGATCACCGCGCGCGCGATCGCCGCGCGCTGCTTCTCGCCGCCCGACAGGATCGGCGGCAGCGCATCCATGCGCTCGCCGAGACCGACCCAGCGCAGGAGGTCGATGACTTCTTTCCGATAGCTCGACTCGCTCGCGGCCCATGACGCGGAACGGAAGCGCCACGTTCTCGTAAGTCGTCATGTGGTCGAGCAGACGGAAATCCTGGAGCACGATGCCGATGCGCTTGCGCAAGTCCGCGATCTCGTCCTTACGGAGCCGGGAGATGTCGTGGCCGAACAGATTGACGAGGCCCCGGGTCGGCCGATGCGACAGGAACAACAAGCGCAGCAATGACGTCTTGCCGGCGCCGGACGGGCCGGTGAGGAACTGGAAGGAATGCGCCGGGATCTGGAAGCTGAGGTCGCGCAGGATCTCCGGCCCCAGGCCGTAACGCAATCCGACATTTTCGAACCGAACCAAGCTCAGCTCCGTTCGAGAGGGGACACGGCGCGTGGCCAGCGAGGTTTCGCCGCATGCGATCAAGGGGTTGTGCGGCCGTTATGGTTTCCGGTTCGTTAACGGTCGCCCTGTAGCATCCTCGGCAGCATCCTTTGTAGTCTCCTTGGCGCCCGGTTCTGCGACAAGGTCATCGCCAAGATTCTCCATGCATCAAGGCTCGTCCATGCATATCGTCTGCTGCCCCCATTGTACGACATCCTACGCCATCAAGCTTGCAAGCCTTGGGGCCAACGGTCGGACGGTCCGCTGCTCCCGCTGCAAGGAGACCTGGATGGCGCATCCCGAGGATGCCATTGAGGAGGCGGCCGTACCCGCCATGGCCGCGGCCAGCCAGGCCGACGATCAGTCCGGGCTTGCCGAGCAGTGGAACTCCTACGCCAGGGACCATGACGCCGCCGAAACCCCGGTGGTCGAAAGCCCCTCGATCGCCAGCGATTGGCCAACCGAGGACGCCACGGGGGTCGAGGACGAGTGGTCAGCGGCGGCCCAGGCCGCCGAGGAGGAAGTCATCGGCGTGCAGCACCAGTCCTGGTTCCGCGGCCTGTTCAGCCGCCGCGGGGCGAAGGTGAGCCGCCCGGCTCCTGCCGTGGCCCGGCGAAAATCCTATTTCGGCCTGCCGACCGCCTGCGCCGCCATGGGCGCGCTGGTGCTGGCACTGGTGATCTGGCGCGGCGACATGGTCCGGCTGCTGCCGCAGACGGCGGCGTTCTACAAAATGGTCGGCCTCGAAGTGAATTTGCGCGGGCTGGCCTTCAAGGACGTCAAGCTCTCGACCGAGACCGTGGAAGGTAAGCAGGTGCTGGTGATCGAGGGCGTGATTGTCGGCCAGGGCAAGAAGCCGCTCGATATCCCGCGGCTGCGCTTTGCGGTGCGCGACGCGCAAGGCGCGGAGATCTACGCCTGGAATTCGGTGCTGGAGCAGACCGTGCTGCAACCCGGTGAGCGCGCCTTCTTCAGGTCGCGCCTGGCCTCGCCGCCGCCGGAAGGCCGCAATATCGACGTTCGCTTCTTCAACCGGCGCGACATTGCCGGCGGCAGCGTGTAATCAGGCGCCGTCGCGTGCCGCACGGGAGGTTGGTCCCAAGGTTGGTGTCATGCCAAAAGTGTTGATCGCCGATGACGAGGATTCGATGCGCCAACTGGTGGCGCGCGCCATCGCCATGGACGGCCACGAGACCGTCACCGCGCAGGACGGCGCCGAGGCGCTGGAGATCCTGACCCGCGAGGACGGCGCGTTCGACCTGTTGCTCACCGACATCCAGATGCCGGTGATGGACGGCATTGCGCTCGCGCTCTCCGCCGCGCGCGACTTTCCCCAGCTGACCATTTTGCTGATGACCGGCTTCGCCGACCAGCGCGAGCGCGCCTCGAATTTGAATGCGCTGGTGCATGACGTCGTGACCAAGCCGTTCTCGGTCGCCGACATCCGCACCGCGGTAGCCGATGCGCTGGCGGCGAAGAAGGGGTAGCGCCGGTGCCGCGTATTCCGCTGTCAGACCCGCGCCTCCGCACTCGGGGCATCCGGCACGCCGCGGCCGTCTGCGGTCCAGTCACCGCCGGCTCTGGCAAACTGGATCGCCCGACCAGGGTCCCGGGCGACGACAGAGACCTCAAAAATCCTTCAGCAGCCGCTCGATATAGTCGAGCTCGATCTGCGGGCGTGAGGGGTCGCCGAGGCGGCGGCGGAGTTCTTCGAGGATGCGGCGGACGCGCTGGACGTCGATCTCGCCGGGGATCTTGACCGTGTAATCGTCGCCGAATTCACGGCCGTGCAGCGGCCGGCCGAGCGGGTCGGTCTGGTTGCCGCCGCTCTGCTGGCGGCCGGCGCGATTGCCGGGACCGTCGCCCTGGCCATCGCCGTCGCCCTGCTGCATCGCCTCGGCCATCTTCTGCGCACCCTTGCGCATCGCATCCAGCGCCTTGCCCTGGGAATCCACCGCGCCGTCTGCATTGCCGTCGCCGAGCTTCGAACCGGCATCGCCCATGGCGCCGTCGGCGGCGTCGAGCCCGCCCTCATCATCGCCCTGGTCAGCGTCCTGATCTCCATCCTGGCCGGGCTGCCCCTGGTCGCCTTGCTGGCCCTTCTGCCCTTGCTGACCTTTCTGGCCCTTCTGCGCGAGGCCGCGCTTGGCCATTTCGTCCTGGAGCTTCTTCAAGCGGTCGCGCAGAGCCTGCTGGTCCTGCTGGAGGTCCGACATCGACTGATCGCCGGGCTGCTGCTTGCCACGCATGCGGTCGCGCCGGGAGTCCTGGCCCTGCTTGTAGGTCTTGTCGCGCAATTGCTGCTGCTTGCGGATCATGTCGCCGAGCTCGTTGAGCGCCTGCTCCATGTCGCTCTCACCGGACTGTCCCGGCTGCGCCATCTGAAGGCCCTCCAGCATCTGCTGGAGCTGCTCGAGCAGCTGCTTGGCCGCATCCTTGTCGCCGGAGCGCGACAGGCGCTCCATGCGGTCGATCATGTTCTGGAGATCCTGCTGGCGCAGGATCTTGGTGTTGGGATCAAGCGGACGGGCGAGCTGCTGGGCATCCTTGTTGTTGCGGAACTGCTCGGCGAGCTGGCGCATGAAATTGTCCAGCGCCGCCCGCAAATCCTGCGTCAGCTTCTTGATCTCCTCGTCGCTGGCGCCGCGCTCCAGCGCCTGCTTCAGCGCCTCCTGCGCCGCGCGCAGCGCCTTCTCGACATCGGAGATGTTGCCGTCCTCGATCGTCACCGCGAGCGCCCACAGGCTCGCCACGACCTCGCGCATGGCGTCGTCGGTGCGCGCCGCCTCGAGCTGGTGCGCGACGCTGTAGAGGCCGAGATATTGCCCGGTCTGCTGCGTGAACAGCTCAGGCGCGATCATCAGCGCGTCGAGCGCGGTGTAGACGTCGGAATTCCTGTTGGCGTCGAGCGCGAGGATGCGGCGCTGCTCGATCAGCGCACGCGCCAAGGGCTTGGTGAAAAGACGCTCGGGCAGGCGCATATTGAACGGTTCGCTCTTCGCCTCGTTGCCGGCCTCGTCCTTGGCGGTGAGCGTCAGCGTGACATCGGCGCCGGCATAGGGATCCTCGCTGAGGTCCTTCACCGTCTGGCCGACGCCGTTACGGGTGCGCGCGTTCGGCAGCACGAGCGGGAATTGCGGCGGCTGGAACAGCGGTCGCGCCGCGGTCTTGCTATCGGTCTTGCCATCGCCGTCCTTGCCGGCATCGGCAGAACGCGGGGCGACCTGGGCCTCGGCGCCGGTGACGCCGTAATCGTCCTCGATCTTGTAGACGAGCTGGAGTGCGCCGCGCGCCTGGCGTTCCGGATCCTTGGCGAGCGCGATCGTCGGCGGACGGTCCGGCGTCGCCGCAAAGGCCCATTGCGGCTGGCCCGAGGGCGCGCGGACGTGCGCCGTGCCGTCGCCGGTGATGGCGAAATGCTTCTCGTTGGTGCCCTTGGGCGTGGCCTCAGCGGGCGCGACCTCCTTGAGGCCGCCGGAGACGGCGACATCGAGGCTGCCGCCGGAGGAGCGCACGATCAGGGTCGAGCCGGCGGGAACGGCGAGCGGGCCGGAGGCGGGCAGCGCCGCGGCTTCCTTGTTGGCGGCTGACAGGATGACCGGCGGCTTCCCGGTGTAGAGCGGCGGCGTGACCCAGGCATCGACGCGAATATTTGTGGGGGCCAGCACGCCGTTCCAGTCAAAAGCAGCGCCCAGCCGAAACGCGCGCTCGTCGCCGGCGGCAAAGAAGGTCGCGACCAGCATCACAACGACCAGCGCACGCAGCGCCCAGGGGTCATGGATCGCGAGCCGTGGCCGCGGCAAACCGGCGCGGATGCGCTTGAGCGAGACCAGCGTGCGCTCGCGCTGCGCCTGCCAGAGCGCCTGCGCGACCGGATCCCGCGAGGCCAGCGTGTCCGTGAGCGTGGTGGCGGGGCGGTGACGGATACCCGAACCGCGGTCGAGCCGGGCGAGCGCCTCTTGGCGGCCCGGCCAGCGAAAACGAATCAGCGGGAACAGGGCGGCAGCCGCAAGGCCGGCAAAAATGACGAGACCGACGGCACGGACGACGGAGGGGAGTGTCAGCCAGAGACCAGCCCAGGACACCACCAAAAACAGGCCGACAACGGTCAGAACACGCGCCAAATTTGGCCAGGCACGCTCCCACGCGATGGCATAAGT
The DNA here is from genome assembly GCA_963819355.1 of uncultured Alphaproteobacteria bacterium. Taxonomy (GTDB): domain Bacteria; phylum Pseudomonadota; class Alphaproteobacteria; order Rhizobiales; family Xanthobacteraceae; genus Bradyrhizobium. The sequence continues at coordinate 420,646 of CAWFVZ010000040.1, forward strand.
GGCCCGCTCAAGGGCCTGCGCCAGCTTCAACCGCGACAGAGCGTCGCTGTCGCGGATCGGGTCTGACGGGTCGGGGGTGCCGCCGTTCAATCAACTCTCCAGGTTACCCGGGCGAGTGAAGCGTACCACAACGGCAGCACTGAGGCATCCGTTCCTGTACGGGACATCCCCCTTTTCCCGCATAACACGAGGACGTGACTGCTCCGGCGCAACCCCGTAGTTTCCGCGGCGCCATTCCCAGGGGAAATGCAAGGGAAGTAAAGGAAACGCCATGGACAAGAAGATGCACGACAAGGGCCTGGAAGTCCGCAAAGCGGTACTGGGCGAAGCCTATGTCAACAACGCGCTGAAGAACGTCGACGACTTCAACCGTCCGTTCCAGGAGATGCTCAACGAATATTGCTGGGGCACGGTGTGGGGCCGCGAGGAGCTGCCGCGCAAGACCCGCAGCATGCTCAACATCGCGATGATCGCGATCCTCAACCGCCAGCACGAATTTCGCGCGCACCTGAAGGGCGCGCTGACCAACGGTGTCACCCGCGACGAGATCCGCGAGATTTTGATGCAGGTCGCGATCTATGGCGGCATGCCGGCCGCAGTCGACAGCTTCCGCATCGCGCGCGAGGTGTTCGCGGAGATCGATGGGAAGGCGTGAGGGGGCGGGCTCGCTCCGACGTCGTCCCGGGGCGCGCGGAGCGCGAGCCCGGGACCCATAACCACAGGCCGTTGTGGTTAGCGGGACCCGGAGTGACCTGTTTCGCGCGAACAACTTCTCCCTGGGAGTATGGGTCCCGGGCTCATCGCTTCGCGATGCCCCGGGACGACGAGCGGAAGCTGTAATTCCGCTCTCACGCACAACAAAAAACACAAGGAAACACCATGGATATCGGATTCATCGGCCTCGGAAACATGGGTTTCCCGATGGCGCGGCGGCTGATCGAGGCCGGCCACCGACTTGTCGTGTTCGACGCCCGCAAGGAGGCCGTCGACAAGCTTGTCGCGCGCGGCGCGACGGCTGCGACATCGCCGAAAGACGTTGCCGACCAGGTCGAGACCGTGATGGCGAGCCTGCCGTCGCTGCAGGCTTCGCTCCAGGTCGCAACCGGCGCCAACGGCGTCATCGAGGGGAGCCGCGCCAAGCGCTTCATCGATCTCTCCACCGTTGGCTCGCAGATGGCGGCGAAGATTTACGGCCTGCTGGCAAAACGCAACATCGTGCAGATCGATTGCCCCGTGTCCGGCGGCGTCGGCGGCGCCGAGAAAGGCACGCTTGCCGTGATGGTGTCCGGGCCAAAGGCGGAGTTCGAGCTGCTGAAGCCCGCGCTCGACGTGATCGGAAAGGTGTTCTTCATCGGCGAGAAGCCGGGCGCGGCGCAGACCATGAAGCTCGCCAACAATTTCCTCTCGGCCACCGCGATCGTGGCGACGTCGGAAGCCGTGGTGATGGGCGTGAAGGCCGGGCTTGATCCTGCCGTGATGATCGACGTCATCAATTCCGGCTCCGGCATGAACACCGCGAGCCGCGACAAGTTTCCGCGCTCGGTGCTGCCGCGGACCTTCGACTTCGGCTTCGCCACCGGATTGATGGTCAAGGACGTGCGGCTGGCGCTGGAGGAGATGAAGCAGCTCGGCCTGTCGATGGAGGTCGCCGACGCCGTCGGGCGGCTGTGGGAGACCGTGATCAGCGCGGAAGGAGCGGAGTCCGATTTCACTGCGGCGATCAAGCCGATCGAGAGGAAGGCAGGAGTCATTGTTGGCGGTAAGCCAGGCGGACTTGCCGGGAAGTAACATCAGCGCCCAGCCTCCAATCACAACTGCGACGTGAATTTCGTCGATCGCTCGCGAAAGCGCTGGATCGCAACGCAACATCCTTGAGTTGTGATCGCACTCGGCTATCCTGTCCGCTCTTCAAGCCTGCAAAAAAATCAGGGAGGACAGAATGAAGCGTCATCGACACTTACTTGTCGGTGCGGCCATGGCCCTGTTTGCCTGTGTCGCAATCGCCAGCTCGCCCGCGATGGCGACGCAGTGCACCAACCTCCGATCCTTGCAACTGCAGCACACGGTGATCAACTCGGCGGACGACAACACGACCGGCACCTTCGTCCCGCCTGGCTCGAGCCCGATCACCGGCCTTCCTGCCTTCTGCCGCGTCACCGCAACTCTGATCCCCAGCTCCGATTCCAGCATCAAGATCGAAGTGTGGCTGCCCGAAGGCACATGGAACGGCAGGTTCCTCGGCACCGGCGGCGGCGGCTTCCAGGGCGTGATTACCTATAACGAGCTCGCCATCGGCATCCAGGCCGGCTTCGCCGCGACCAACAGCGACCTCGGCACCGGGTCATCGGGATGCAACCCGCTGTTCTGCGGCTCGGCCGGCAACCAGGGTAATCAGCTCGCGGCCGAGTTCGGCGATCCGACGACGCCATCGACGGGCCTGTTCGGGCATCCCGAGCGGATCAAGGATTTCGGCTATCGGGCGATCCATCTGATGACCGAGCGCGGCAAGGAGATCGTCAACGCGTTTTACGGGCATCGATCGCAAAGGGCCTATTTCGCCGGCTGCTCCACCGGCGGCCAGAACGCCCTGATGGAAGCGCAGCGCTTCCCCAACGACTATGACGGCATCCTGGCGGGCGCCCCCGCATTCAACCGGACCCACCTGCACATGGCGGGGCTCTATGGCTGGCAGAATACACATGCGAGCCCGGGCAGGTTCATCCAGGCCGGCCAGATGACGCTGATCAACCAGGCCGTGATCAAGCAATGCGTTGGCCAGGACGGCGGCGCCAGCACCGATCAGTTCCTGACCGATCCGCGCGACTGCCATTTTGATCCGAAGGTCCTGCTCTGCACCGGTGGCAACGCGCCGCCGGCGTGCCTGACCTCCGACCAGGTCACGACCATGCAGAGATATTACGCCGGCACGATCGACCCGGTGAACGGACAGCTCATCAATCCGGGCTCCGAACGCGGCAACGAAACCGACGACATCCTCGCCCTCGGCCTGGCGCTGCAGGAGCGATTTCCCGAACCGGCCTTCGACGGCCTGTTCTACTGGGTGTTCGGCCCGAGCTTCGGCTACCCCTCGAGCCCGGTGAATTTTTCCAATTTCGACTTCCACCGCGCCATCGACACCGTCGACGACCAGCTCGCCGCAACGCTCAACGCAACCAGCACCGATCTCGGCGAATTCCGGGAGCATGGCGGCAAGCTGCTGATGTACCACGGCTGGGCCGACCCGCTCATCCCGTCGCAGAGCAGCATCAACTACTTCAATGCACTGGTCGGGAACGATGGGCGCGGGTTCCAGCAGGCCGGCTTCTTCGACGGCAGCCCGGCGCTGCGACGGACCCAGAGCTACGCGCGGCTGTTCATGGTGCCCGGGATGTATCATTGCTCGGGCGGGCCCGGTCCCAACACGTTCGATGCGCTCACGCCGCTCGTCAAATGGGTCGAGGGTGGGGTCACGCCGGAAACGATCCTCGCCACGAAGTTCGTTGCTGATACGCCACCCGCGGTTCAGATGACCCGGCCGCTCTGCGTCTTCCCCAAGGTCGCAAAGTACAGCGGCAGCGGCGACACCGGCATCGCGGCAAACTTCACCTGCGTCACCGACGAGAACGACTTCAACCAGAAGCCGGCTCCCAAATACGGGCCGTGAGGCGCGCGGCGCCGGCGAGCATATGCTCGCCGGCGTCCTGCCGTCTTTCTGGCGTGGATTTTCGTGCGGCGATCGCGTGGCTCACAGCCACGGCGCCGGTGTGTCCATTGCGATCAGCTGCTCGACCTCGATGCGCGGGCGCACGACCGCGTATTGATCGCCCTTCACCAGCACCTCTGGCACCAGCGGCCTGGTGTTGTAGGTGCCGGCCTGGACGGCGCCATAGGCTCCGGCGGTCATGATGGCGATGAGATCGCCCGGCTTCGGCGTCGGCAGCGTGCGGTCGAGCGCGAGGTAGTCGCCGGTCTCGCAGACGGGGCCGACGACGTCGGCCACCATCATGGCCGCGCCCTTGGCCGGCTGCGTCACCGGCAGGATGTCGTGATGGGCCTCGTACAGCGTCGGCCGGATCAAATCATTCATCGCGGCGTCGATGATGACGAAATTCTTGCCGTCGCCGTGCTTCACGTAGATCACCCTGGCAACGAGGATGCCGGCATTGCCAACGATCATGCGGCCCGGCTCGAACATCAGCGTGCAGCCGAGATTGTGGCTGACGCGCTTGACCATCGCAGCATAGGCATCCGGCGCCGGCGGCGCCTCGCGATCCATGTAATAGGGAATGCCGAGGCCGCCGCCGAAATCGACATGCGATATGTCGTGGCCGTCGGCACGCAGCGTCTGCACGAACTCGGCGAGGATGCGGAACGCGGTCTCCATGCTGGAGAGGTCAGTGATCTGGCTGCCGATATGCACGTCGGTGCCGGTTACCTCGATGCCGGGCAATTTCGCGGCGCGCGCATAGACCTCGCGGGCATGCACGATCGGAATGCCGAACTTGTTCTCGGACTTGCCGGTCGAGATCTTTGCGTGCGTGCCGGCATCGACGTCCGGGTTGACGCGCAACGAAATGCGCGCGGTCTTGCCCATCTCGGTCGCAAGCCGCGACAACAGCTCGAGCTCCGGCTCGGATTCGACGTTGAGGCAGAGGATGTCGGAGGCCAAGGCGGCGCGCAGCTCTTCTTCCGTCTTGCCAACACCGGAGAACAGGATCTTGCTGGCCGGGATGCCGGCAGCCAGCGCGCGCTTCAGCTCACCGCCGGAGACCACGTCGGCGCCCGCGCCGAGCTTGGCCAGGGTACGCAGCACCGACTGGTTTGAGTTCGCCTTCATGGCGTAGCAGACCAGCACCTTCTCGCCGGCGAAGGCGTCGGTGAAAACGCGGTAGTGCCGCTCCAGCGTTGCGGTCGAATAGCAATAGAACGGCGTGCCGACGGCTGCGGCCAGCTCGGACAGATTCACCGCCTCGGCGTGCAGCACGCCGTTGCGATAGTCGAAATGGTTCATGGCGTTGGCTCAGCTACCCCAGCTCACCTGCTGGGCTTTTCGTCCAGGAGCGGGTCGAGGATAAACGATCGTTTCTTGCCCATGGTCGCCGCCGGTGCGGCGTCCGCGCCGTAGGTGGGATTGAACACGCTCGGCGTTTTCTGGGCTTCGATCTCGGTGTCGGTCGGCGCCGCGATATTGGCCGTGGACGCGTTGGAGGCGGTCGGCGGCAGATCGAGCGGGCCCTTGCGGCCACAGCCGGCGAGCGCAAGCGCGCTCACGCTCAAGACAATGATGGCCCACCCCGAGCCGGCCGGGCGAAACTTTGACGTCACGACGAAATCCCCACTACGCGGGCGCGCACCATACAGAGATTGGCGCGCTCTGGCGAGAGCCGGATGACCATGAAACATAAGCGAAATTTTGCCTTCAGCCCAATTTTCGCTCTTTTTCCAGCCGCTTCGCCCAGGCCTTTGCCTGAGACGCCACGTTCTTCGGCGCGGTGCCGCCAAAGCTGGTGCGGCTCTTCACCGACGATTCGACCGAGAGCACGCCGAACACGTCCTTGGTGATCTTGGGCTCGATCACCTGCATCTCCTTCAGCGGCAGTTCATGCAGCGCCACGCCGCCCTCGGCGGCCTTGGCCACGATGCGGCCGGTGACGTGATGGGCCTCGCGGAACGGCATCTTCAGCGTCCGGACCAGCCAGTCGGCGAGATCGGTCGCAGTGGCGTAGCCTTCGCCGGCGGCAGCCTTCATCCTGGCCTCATCCGGTTCGAGGTCGCGGACCATGCCGGTCATGGCGCGGATCGCGAGCGACAGCGCGGCAAAACCTTCCATCGCGCCCTGCTTGTCCTCCTGCATGTCCTTTTGATAGGCCAGCGGCAGGCCCTTCATCACGATCAGGAGGCCGTTGAGCGCGCCGATAACGCGTCCGGTCTTGGCGCGCACGAGCTCGGCGGCGTCCGGATTGCGCTTCTGCGGCATGATCGAGGAGCCGGTGGTGAACTTGTCGCTGAGGCGGATCATGCCAACCAGCGGCGAGGTCCAGATCACGATCTCCTCCGCAAAGCGCGACATGTGCACAGCGCATATCGAGGCCGCCGACAAGGTCTCCAGCACGAAGTCGCGGTCGGAGACCGCGTCGAGCGAGTTTGCCATCGGACGATCGAAGCCCAAGGCCTTTGCGGTGGCGTGGCGGTCGATCGGGAACGAGGTGCCGGCGAGCGCGGCCGCGCCGAGCGGCGATTCGTTGAGCCGCTTGCGCGCATCCTGGAAGCGGCCGCGGTCGCGCCCGGCCATCTCGACATAGGCAAGCAGATGATGGCCGAAGGTGACGGGCTGCGCGGTCTGAAGATGCGTGAAGCCGGGCATCACGGTCGCGGCATGCTCCAGCGCGCGATTGACCAGCGCCGCCTGGAACGCGGCAAGCGCGGCGTCGGTCTCGTCAAGAACGTCGCGGACATAGAGGCGGAAATCGGTCGCGACCTGGTCATTGCGCGAGCGCGCGGTGTGCAGGCGGCCGGCGGCGGGGCCGATCAGCTCGGACAGGCGGCTCTCGACATTCATGTGAATGTCCTCGAGCGCGCGCTTGAACGTGAAGTCGCCCTTGCCGATCTCTGACAAAATCGTGTCTAGACCCTTGCCGATATTTTTCGCATCAGAGGCCGTGATGATGCCCTGCGTGGCCAGCATCGCGGCGTGGGCCTTGGACGCGGCAATGTCCTGGGCAAAGAGGTGACGATCGACGTCGATGGAGACGTTGATCTCTTCCATGATCTCATCGGGACGTTCCGAGAACCGGCCGCCCCACATCTTGTTGCTCATGATCCCCTGCTCACGCCTTGCCTTGCCGCACATTTGCTGGCCGAGGCCAGCCGTATTAAGAGGCCCCTGATAGCCATATCTGCGACCGGATGACAAACGATATGCTCGACCCCAAGCCTTCCGCCACGCGCCGGACCCCGCTCGTCATCGCCACCGTGGCGATCGGAGGGCTGGCCGGCTTCGCCGCGCTGTATGGGCTGGGCCTGAGCCGGGCGCCCGGCGGCGATCCGGCCTGCCGGGCGGCGGTCGCGACGGCCTCGAGGATCGCCCCGCTTGCCCATGGCGAGTTGGCGGCGCTGACCATGGCGAGCGCGCCACTGAGGTTGCCCGACCTCGCCTTCGAAGACGCCGACGGCAAGCCGAAGAAGCTGTCCGATTTCCGCGGCAAGACCCTGCTGGTCAACCTCTGGGCCACCTGGTGCGTGCCCTGCCGCAAGGAGATGCCGGCGCTGGACGAGCTTCAGGGCAAGCTTGCGGGCCCGAATTTCGAGGTGGTGGCGATCAACATCGACACTCGCGACCCCGAGAAGCCGAAAAACTTCCTGAAAGACGCCAGCCTGACCCGGCTCGGTTATTACAATGATCAGAAAGCCAAGGTTTTTCAGGATCTTAAGGCCATAGGGCGGGCTCTGGGCATGCCGACCTCGGTGCTGGTCGATCCACAGGGCTGCGAGATCGCGACGATCGCGGGACCGGCGGAATGGGCGAGCGACGACGCGCTCAAGCTGATCCGGGCTGCGACGGGCAAGGCCGCCGCGTCTTATTAAGCGGAAATATTGAGATTGCCGCCGACGCCGGCGCCGACATTGGCGAGCGAGGGCTGACCGGCACCGAGCAGCGTCAGGACAGTGGATTTCTCCGCATCCGCGCTCTGCTTCATCAGCGTCGCCGCGACATTCGACTGCAGCGCGCCTTGCTGAGCGGCCAGCATGGTGCTGACCATCGCCATCATGTCCATTACGCAAACCCTCTTACCGGCCCCAACCTAGGCATGCGAGGTTAACGGCAGGTAGAGATTTCGGACGGTTTCATGTTCCGGACACAGTGGGACACGAAGTGCCGTAGGGTGGGCTGCGTCCGGGGCGCGAGAGTGCCCTACCTCGTCGGAACCGGCTTGGCGCCGCGGTAGTCGTAGAAGCCGCGCTGGGTCTTGCGGCCGAGCCAACCAGCCTCGACGTATTTCACCAGCAGCGGGCACGGCCGGTACTTGGAGTCGGCCAGGCCCTCGTGCAGCACCTGCATGATCGACAGACAGGTATCGAGGCCGATGAAATCGGCGAGCTCAAGCGGCCCCATCGGATGGTGTGCGCCGAGCTTCATCGCCGCGTCGATGGCCTCGACATTGCCGACGCCTTCGTACAGCGTGTAGATCGCCTCGTTGATCATCGGCAGCAGGATGCGGTTGACGATGAAGGCCGGGAAATCCTCGGAGACCGCGACCTGCTTGCCGAGCTTGCCGACGAATTCCTTGGACGCCTCGAACGTCGAGTCGTCGGTGGCGATGCCGCGGATCAGCTCGACCAGCTCCATCAGCGGCACCGGATTCATGAAGTGAATGCCGATGAAGCGCTCGGGCCGGTCGGTGGCCGCGGCGAGCCGCGTGATCGAGATCGAGGAGGTGTCCGAGGCGACGATGGCTTCCGGCTTCAATACCGCGCAGAGCTCGTGAAAAATCTTGCGCTTGACCTCCTCCTTCTCGACCGCGGTTTCGATCACGAGATCGCAGTCGGCGAGGTCATCGAGCTTTTCGGCAAGCTTGATACGCGCGATCGCCTTGACCTTGTCGTCTTCGCTGACGGCCTTCTTGGAGACCTGGCGCGCCAGATTGCCGTTGATGGTGGCCATGCCCGACTTCAGGCGGTCGGCCGAGACGTCGTTGAGCACCACGTCGAAGCCGGCCAGAGCAGCGACATGCGCGATGCCACTGCCCATCTGACCCGCGCCGATCACGCCGACCTTCTTGATCACTGCCGCCATAATGTCATCCACCGGAACGGCGCGCATGTCGCGCCTGCCTAATCCCCTGAGCCGGGAAGTCCGATTTAATCAGAACCCGGGCTCGAAACCTAGATTGGATCGCTCCCCCGGCGTGCCCCACGCCAAAGAAAACGCCTCGAAAAAGAAACACCGGCCGGAGTGTAGCACTCGGGCCGGTGTTTTATCGCGTTTTTACTTGCCGAGCTTGCCGAGCGCGTCGGTGAGCTCAGGAACCGCCTGGTAGAGGTCGGCGACCAGGCCATAATCCGCGACTTGGAAGATCGGCGCGTCCTCGTCCTTGTTGATCGCGACGATCACCTTGGAGTCCTTCATGCCGGCCAGATGCTGGATCGCGCCGGAAATGCCCACCGCGACATAGAGCTCGGGGGCCACCACCTTGCCGGTCTGGCCGACCTGCCAGTCGTTCGGCGCATAGCCGGCGTCGACCGCGGCCCGCGAGGCACCGACACCGGCGCCGAGCTTGTCGGCGAGCGGCTCGATGTACTTGGCGAAGTTCTCGCGGCTCTGCATGGCGCGGCCGCCGGAAACGATGATCTTCGCCGAGGTCAGCTCGGGACGATCGTTCTTGGCAACTTCCTCGCCAACAAAGGACGACAGGCCCGGATCAGCCGCAGCCTGAACGCTCTCGACCGGTGCGCTGCCGCCGCTAGCTGCCGCCGCGAAGGTCGAGGTACGGACCGTGATGACCTTCTTGGCGTCCTTCGACTTCACCGTCTGGATGGCGTTGCCGGCATAGATCGGACGCTCATAGGTGTCGGGCGCGACCACCTTGGTGATCTCCGAGACCTGCATGACGTCGAGCAGCGCGGCGACACGCGGCATCACGTTCTTGAAGCGCGAGGTCGCGGGCGCGACGATCGCGTCATAGGCGGGTGCCAGCGAGACGATCAGCGCGGCCAGCGGCTCGGCGAGATCGTGCGCGTAAGCCTCGCCCTCGGCGACCAGCACCTTGGCGACACCAGCAAGCTTCGAGGCAGAATCGGCCGCAGCCTTGGTACCCTGCCCGCCGCCGGCGACCAGCACGTGAACGTCGCCGCCGAGTTGGGAGGCCGCGGTGAGCGCCTTGTTGGTGGAGTCCTTGAGGACCTCGTGTTCGTGTTCAGCAATCAACAGCGTCGTCATCAGAGCACTCCGGCTTCGTTCTTCAGCTTCGACACCAGCTCGGCGACGTCCTTGACCTTGACGCCTGCCTTGCGGCCTGCAGGCTCCGTCGTCTTCAGAACTTCGAGGCGCGCCGTGACGTCGACGCCGTAGTCGGCGACGGTCTTGTCCGCGATCGGCTTCTTCTTGGCCTTCATGATATTGGGCAGCGATGCATAGCGTGGCTCGTTGAGACGGAGATCGGTGGTGACGATCGCCGGTCCCTTCAGCTTCACGGTCTGCAAGCCACCGTCAACTTCGCGCGTGACCTTGAAGTCGGAGCCTTCGACCTCGAGCTTCGAGGCGAACGTCGCCTGCGACCAGCCGAGCAGCGCAGCCAGCATCTGGCCGGTCTGGTTGCTGTCGTCGTCGATCGCCTGCTTGCCCAAAATGATCAGGCCGGGCTGCTCTTCGTCCGCGACCTTCTTCAGGATCTTGGCGACCGCGAGCGGCTCGACGATGCCGTCGGCCTTCACCAGGATGCCGCGATCGGCGCCCATGGCGAGACCGGTACGGATCGTCTCCGACGCCTGCGCCGGTCCGATGGAAACCACCACGACTTCAGTAGCCTTGCCGGCTTCCTTCAGGCGCAGGGCTTCCTCGACCGCGATTTCGTCGAACGGGTTCATCGACATCTTGACGTTGGCGAGTTCAACGCCCGATCCATCGCTCTTGACGCGGACCTTGACGTTGTAATCGACCACCCGCTTTACCGGCACTAAGACCTTCATCGATCCTCTTTCACTCAATTTAGGAGGGGGGCTATTCAACTGGCGCGGAACCTAAAGGCCTGATCCGGCCCGGTCAACGCGCGAAGGAGTTCTAATTTTAGCCCCCTGAAATGCTGATCTCAATGGGTCAGCGATTCTGGCCCGGAACCCAGAGCACGTCGCCGGCGCCATTATGGTTAGCAGCGCGGCTCGCCACGAACAGGAAGTCCGACAGGCGGTTCATATATTGGATGCCAGCCGCGCCCACGGGCTCGCCGGGCCGCACTGCCAGTTCCACCATCACTCGTTCCGCCCTGCGGCAAATCGTGCGGGCGACGTGGAGGTAGGCGGCGGCCGGCGTGCCACCAGGGAGCACGAAGGAGGTGAGCGGCGCGAGTTTTTCGTTGAGCGCGTCGATGTCGCGCTCAAGCCGCTCGACCTGGCTGGCCACCACCCGCAGCCGTTCGGCCTTGCCCTCACGCTCGGGCACCGCAAGATCGGCGCCGAGATCGAACAGATCGTTCTGGATCCGGCCGAGCATCACGTCGAGCTCAGGCGCATCCTTTGTGTGCAGACGAACAACGCCGATCGCGGCATTGGTCTCGTCGACCGTGCCATAGGCAGCAATGCGCAAATCATATTTCGGGCGGCGCTCGCCCGAGCCGAGCGCTGTCGTGCCGTCGTCACCGGTCTTCGTATAGATGCGGTTGAGCACGACCATGTTAACGCCCCATCGACCAGACCGCGATCATGGCAATGACGATCGCGATGAACTGAAGCAGCACGCGCCAGCGCATCAGCTTCTGCGAGGTGTCGGGCGAGCCGCCGCGCATCATGTTGACGAGACCGAGCAGCAGCACAATCGCCACGGCGCCGGCTGCCACCGGCAGGATGAAAGTACTCAGGAGAGATGCCATTCGGGGTAGATAACACCGTGCGCGCGGCTACGCCATGGCGTTCCCGATCTGGCTTTCAGGCCAATAATATCAGAAGGTAGAGGGATGATTTCCGATTTGCGCCGATTGCCTGTCTTGTTCGCCTCTCCCGGCACGCGGGGAGAGGGGACAGCAGCAGTGTAGGTGGCGCGTGAAAGCAATCCGCACCATCTACATGGTCGTGATGGACGCGTTCTACACGTTCCTGGCCGACGACGGCTGGGCGATCGCGAGCCATATCGCGCTGTCGACGCTGATGGCGCTGTTCCCGTTCCTGATCGTGCTGACCTCGCTTGCCGGCTTCTTCGGCTCCAAGGAACTTGCCGATCAGGCGGCCGAGCTGATGCTCCAGGTCTGGCCGAAACAAGTGGCCGATTCGCTCTCCGGCGAGATCCACGATGTCCTGACCACGACCCGCACCGGCGTGCTGACCATCGGCGCGGTGCTGTCGGTCTACTTCGCCTCGAACGGCGTCGAGGCGCTGCGGGTCGCGCTGAACCGCGCCTATGCGGTGGTGGAGATGCGGCGCTGGTACTGGCTGCGGCTGGAATTGATCGGCTACACGCTGGTCGCGGCTTTCACCGCGCTCGCCATGGCCTTCCTCATCGTGCTCGGCCCGCTCTTCATCGAGGCGGCGCGGCGCCACATTCCGCTGTTCGTCGAATCCAACGGAAACATCCTGACCTGGCTGCGCTACGGCATCACCGTCGGCGCGCTGGTGGTGGCGCTGCTGATCCTGCACGCCTGGCTGCCGGCGGGACGGCGCGGCTTTCTCCAGATCCTGCCCGGCATCGTGTTCACCATCGTGGCGTCGCTGATCTCGGGCATCGTGTTCGGGCAATACCTGGCGCGCTTCGCCAACAATTACGTCACGATGTATGCAGGGCTCGCCTCGGTGATCATCGCGCTGGTGTTTCTGTATTTCATCGCCGCGATCTTCGTTTACGGCGGCGAGCTCAACGCCGCGATCATCAAGTCACGGCTTCCTCACGGCGTTTCGCTTCAAGCAGCGCAGTCGCTAAAGCCCGCGGAGACACAGGCTTGACCAGGAAGGCATCGGCGCCGGCCTCGCGCGAAGCCGCCTCGTCCTCGCCACGACCGGACACGCCGATGATCGGGATCTGTGCCAGCGGCGTCTGCATCGTGCGAATCCTCCGGATCGCCTCGACCCCGTCGATGCCCGGCAGGACCATGTCCATCAGCACCGCATCGAAGCCGCCTTGCGCGAGCCGGTTCACCGCGTCCTCGCCGCGCCCGATGAACTCGGCATGATGGCCGAGCTCGGTCAAAATGGTGTTGAGCACGACGCGGCCAAACGGATTGTCCTCGACGCTGAGCACGCGCAACGCCGCCAGCGCATCCGCCTCGCCACCGCCCGACTTGCGCGACTTCGCCGGTCCCGCCGCATCCAGCGACACCGTCAGCGTGAACGTGGCGCCGCCGCCGCGCCGCGGCGCGACCGTGATATCGCCGCCCATGCCGCGTGCCAGCTGCTTCACCGAGGACAGCCCCAGACCGGCGCCGCCGAAGCGCGAGGCGATGGTGACATTGGCCTGGGTGAACGGGCGGAACAGCCGCTTGATCTCGGCCATGGTCAGCCCGATGCCGCTGTCGGACACCGCGAAGGCGACACCGACTTTGCGCTTGTCCTTGGCCTTTTCTTTGGCCTTACCCCTTCCGCTGCCTTTGGCGGGACGCCACGGCGCAGCCGAGATCGCAACGCCGCCCTGATCGGTGAATTTCACCGCATTGTCGATCAGGTTCTCGAGCGCCGCGCGCAGGCGAACGGAATCACCGACGACGAGGCCGGCAAGTTTTTCGGAGATCTGGACTTCAGCCTGGAGACCCTTGGCAGCGGCGCGGCCGGCGAGCAAATCGCCGGTGCTGCGGGCGAGCGCCCGCAGGTCGAATAGGTCCTGCCGCAGCGAGCTTCCGCCCTTCCGGGCCCCCCTCCCAGTTTTGGCGGCGTCGACGAACAGGGTGGCAAGATTCGCCAGATGCTCGGCGCCGGCCTTGATGGTGTCGGCCCAGCGCCGTTCCCGCTCACCGAGATCGGAGGTCGAGAGCAGGTCGCTGATCGCCAGAATACCGGTCAGGGGGGTGCGGACCTCGTGGGCAAAGGCGGCCAGCGCCGCCTGGACCATGTCCGGTGCGGCCGCCTTGACGCCGCCCTTGCGCACCTTGCCGGTCGCCCCGGACCGCTTCCGAGGCGGTCGCCTTGACGTCCGCGTAGTGCGCGCTTTCGCCGCCATAAATCCCCTTCGAAGTATCCCCTTCGAACCCCGGGCTCCTGGGCGAGCATGGCACGGAGGAACCCCAGGAGTCACGGCGGCGTTTTGCTAACCCCCAGAGAAACTTGACCTAATCCCACCAATTCGCGGATACCGGCGCGCGTGACGCCGGCCATGCGCAATTCCCGCAAGCCAGTCGAGCCGGTCGATTTCGACAGCTTCCGGCCGGCCTCGTCGCAAATCAGGGCGTGGTGGCGGTAGCTGGGCTCCGGCAGACCGAGCAGAACCTGGAGCAGGCGATGGACCGACGTCGCGTGAAACAGGTCCTGGCCCCGCACCACCTCGCTCACGCCCTGGAGCGCGTCGTCCACGACCACAGACAGATGGTAGCTCGTCGGCGTCTCCTTCCGGGCCAGGATCACATCGCCCCACGCCTCGGGCCGCGCCGCGACAAGGCCATGCTCGCTGCCGAGCCCCTCGCCCAACTCGTTCCAGGTCGGGCCGGAGACCCGCCGGCAGGCGGCCACCATGTCGAGCCGCAGCGCGTACGGCGCGCCGGAATCGATCAGCCGCGACCGCTCGCTGGCCGGCAGCGATCTCGCGGCACCGGGATAGAGCGGCGCGCCATCAGGATCGCGCGGCCACGGCCCATCGGCCTCGCGCCCGGCCACCAGCTTTGCGATCTCGGCGCGGCTTTCGAAGGCGGGATAGACGAGGCCGAGCGCGGAGAGCTTTTCCAGCGCGGCGCGATAGTCGGCGAGATGCTCCGACTGCCGGCGCACCGGCGTCTCCCAGGCAATCCCGAGCCAGGCGAGATCCTCATAGATCGCCGTCTCGTATTCCGGCCGGCAGCGCGTCGCGTCGATGTCCTCGATCCGCAGCAACAGGCGCCCGCCGGCCTCGCGCGCGCGATCGAAGTTCAGCAGCGCCGAATAGGCGTGGCCGAGATGCAGCAGGCCATTCGGGCTGGGGGCAAATCGGAAAACGGGTGGCATCATATGGCAAGATCTCGTCATGGCCCGGCATAGCCGTCAAGGACGGCGTCGCTTCCGCTTGCCTATAACCCGGTCATCCATCTTCCAAGACTCTGTTACGATAGGAGATGGATGCGCGGGTCAAGCCGCGTATGACAAGTTGAGCCCTCATGACCATCCACCTCGAAACCCAATCGGACCTCGAAGAGGCCGTTCACACGCTGATCAAGCGCGATCCGCGCCTCAAACCCGTGCTCGAGATCGCGGGCATGCCGGCGTTGCGGCGTCGCGAGCCGGGTTTTGCGGGGCTTGCCCATATTGTCTGCGGGCAGCAGCTTTCCACCGCGAGCGCCGCGGCGATCTGGGGGCGGCTGTCCACCGCCTTCGATCCGTTCGACCATGAGGCCGTGCGCCGCGCCCGCACCGACCGGCTGGGGCGGCTCGGCCTCTCAGCCGCCAAGATCAAGACACTGAAACATCTCGCGCGCGAAATCATCGCGGAGCGCGTGAACCTCGACGTGCTCGCAGAAGAAGATGCCGACGCCGCGCATCACACGCTGATCGCGTTGCCCGGCATCGGACCGTGGACGGCGGACGTATACCTGCTGTTCTGTCTCGGCCATGGCGATGCCTGGCCCGCCGGCGACCTCGCCGTGCAGGAGGGCATCAAGATTGGGCTGGGCTTGCAGGCGCGGCCGACGGAAAAGCAGATGGCGCCGCTCGCCGAACCCTGGCGTCCCCTGCGCGGCGCCGCCGCGCATCTGTGGTGGAGCTATTATCGCGCGGTGAAGAAGCGCGAGGGCGTTCTCTCGGCCTGAGAGCTGCCAAACAACGTTTAAAACTATGTTGCTGTTGCCAGCAGCGCACCCATGAACGATGTGATGCCGACGCGGACACGAACCGGGATCAACATCATGACAGCCACCGACTTCATTGTTGCGCGCGACAATTTCGAAACCTGCAAGACGGTCGCAACCCTTTTGCCCACGGCCGACACGCTGCCGCAGGAGGCACTGCTGGTGAAGGTCGATCGCTTCGCCTTCACCGCCAACAACATCACCTACGCGGTGCTCGGCGACGAACTGAAATACTGGCAGCTGTTTCCCGCACCACACGGCTTTGGCAACATTCCGGTGTGGGGATTTGGCGAGGTGATCGCCTCGAAACATCCGAACGTGCCCATAGGCGAGCGCCTGTTCGGCTATTTCCCGATGGCGAGCCATCTCGTGATCGAGGCCACCGACGTCAGCAAGCGCGGCTTGCGCGATGGTGCCGCGCATCGGCAAGGCGCTGCGCCGGTCTACAATGCCTATGCACGTGTCAGCGGCGATCTCGCTTACGCCGGGCGGCGGGGCGATTACCAGGCGCTGCTGCGGCCGCTGTTCATGCTGTCGTTCCTGGTCGACGATTTCCTGACCGAGAACGACGATTTCGGCGCGCGCACTGTGCTGCTCTCGAGCGCGTCGAGCAAGACCGCGTTCGGGCTCGCCCATCTCCTGCACACGCGCGGGCGCAAGGTGATCGGATTGACGTCGGCAGGGAACACCAGCTTCGTCTCCTCGCTCGGCTGTTATGACGACGTCGTCACCTATGATCGCGTGACGTCGCTGCCGAAGGACCTGCCCGTCGCCTTCGTCGATATGGCCGGCAGCAGCGCACTGCGTTCCGGGCTGCACCGACATTTTGGTGATCAGATGAAATGCTCGGTGCGCGTCGGATTGACGCATCGTGCGACCGAACCCGACGAAGGCGAATTGCCCGGCGCCAAGCCGCGCGGGTTCTTCGCGCCCGACCAGATCCGCAAGCGCGCCAACGAATGGGGCCCGGGTGGAATCGAGCAGCGCTTCGGCGCAGCGTGGTCGGGCTTTACGCCGCGACTGGAGCGATGCCTGACCGTGGTCGAGAGCCGCGGCCCCGAGGCGGTGCGGCAGGTCTATCTCGACACGCTGAAGGGGCGCATTCCGCCTGAGCAGGGCCACATGCTCTCGCTGCTCGGGTAAAGCGCTTTTTACGCGGGCTGATCCAGTATAGCGTTCGACCTCAGAGGAAACGCCGCGAAGACGGCCACGAGGTCCGCGCATGCTCGACAGGACGAAGGATATTGCCGTCTCCGCGCAAGCCTGGCTCGACGAATTCGAGCGCACGCTGGGCAAGCCTGATGCCGCTGCGCTCGACCGCCTTTTCGTTGTCGAATGTTTCTGGCGCGACGTGCTGGCGCTGAGCTGGAACCTGCAAACAATCGCCGGTCACAACGACGTCGCACAAGCACTGACCGCACTCGGGCCCAAGGCGGCGCCGTCCAATTTCAAGATCGCACCGAACCGCGCGCCGCCGCGCTGGGTGACCCGCGCCGGCACCAACACCATCGAAGCCATCTTCACTTTCGAGACCGCGCTCGGCCGCGGCAGCGGCATCCTGCGGCTCGTGCCCGACGCCGCAGACGGCGATCGCCTGAAGGCATGGACGCTGCTCACCGCGCTCGACGAGCTCAAAGGTTTTGAGGAACAGCTCGGCACCTCGCGGCCGCGCGGGCAGGCCTATTCGCGCGATTTTCGCGGGCCGAACTGGCTCGACCTGCGCAACGCCTCGCGCGACTATGCCGATCGCCATCCGACAGTGCTGGTGGTCGGCGGCGGCCAGGCCGGGCTTGCGATCGCCGCACGGCTGAAGCAGTTGCAGGTCGACACGCTGATCGTCGATCGCGAAACGCGGATCGGCGACAATTGGCGCAAGCGCTATCACGCGCTCACCCTGCACAACCAGGTGCAAGTCAATCACATGCCCTACATGCCGTTTCCGCCGAGCTGGCCGACCTATATCCCCAAGGACAAGCTCGCCAACTGGTTCGAAGCCTACGTCGATGCCATGGAGCTGAACTTCTGGACGGGCACCGAGTTCGAAGGCGGCGCCTATGACGAGGCCAAGGACCATTGGACGGTTACGCTGCGACGCGCCGACGGAAGCAAGCGTACCATGCTTCCACGCCACGTGGTGATGGCAACCGGCGTCAGCGGCATCGCAAACATTCCCCACATTCCGACCCTCGACAAGTTCAAGGGCACGCTGCTGCATTCCAGCCGCTACGAGGACGGCGAGCACTGGCAAGGCCAGCGCGCCATCGTCATCGGCACCGGCAACAGCGGCCACGACATCGCGCAGGATCTTTATTCCAGCGGCGCCGAGGTGACGCTGGTGCAGCGGTCGCCGACATTGGTCACCAATATCGAACCGTCGGCGCAGCTCGCATATGCGACCTACAATGAGGGCACGCTCGAAGACAACGACCTGATCGCGACCTCGATGCCGACGCCGCTCGCGAAGAAGACCCACGCGATGCTGACGGAGCAATCGAAGGAGCTCGACAAGGAGCTGCTCGACGGATTGCGACGCGTCGGCTTCAAGCTTGACTTCGGCGAGGCCGGCACCGGCTGGCAGTTCAAATACCTCACCCGCGGCGGCGGCTATTATTTCAACGTCGGCTGCTCCAACCTGATCGTCGAGGGCGCGATCAAGCTGAAGCAGTTCGAGGACATCGAGAGCTTCACCGCCGAAGGCGCGCGAATGAAAGACGGCACGACCATTGCCGCCGATCTCATCGTGCTCTCTACCGGCTACAAGCCGCAGGAATACCTGGTGCGAAAGCTGTTCGGCGACGGTATCGCCGACCGCGTCGGCCCGGTCTGGGGCTTTGGCGACGGGCTCGAGCTGCGCAATATGTATGGGCGCACCGAGCAGCCCGGCCTGTGGTTCATCGCCGGCAGCCTCGCGCAGTGCCGGATCAATTCGAAATTCCTTGCGCTCCAGATCAAGGCGATCGAGCAAGGCATTTTGGGGCGCGCGCCGAAATAACCACAGGAAAGAAGCAATGGCAGCCATTCTCGGCACCGGCGAGCACCGCTACCGCGTCGTCGAAAATTTTGCGAAACTGCCCGATGGCTGGACGCTGACCGACGTTGCCTCCGTCGCGGTTGACCGCAAGGACCGCGTCTACGTCTTCAACCGCGGCGCCCATCCGATGGTGGTGCTCGACCGCGACGGCAATTTCCTGCGCAGTTTTGGCGAGGGCCTGTTCTCGCGCGCCCACGGCCTGCACATCGACGCCGACGACAATCTCTATTGCACCGATGACGGCGACCACACCGTGCGCAAATGCACCACCGACGGCAAGGTGCTGCTGACCATCGGCATCCCCGGGAATCCGGCACCGTTCATGAGCGGCGAGCCGTTCCACCGCTGCACCCACACTGCGCTGTCGCCGAAGGGCGAGATCTACGTCTCTGACGGCTACGGCAATGCGCGCGTGCACAAATACACGTCCGACGGCAAGCTGATGACAAGCTGGGGCGAGCCCGGCACCGACCCCGGCCAGTTCAACATCGTGCACAATATCGCCACGGACGCCGACGGCTGGGTTTATGTCGCCGACCGCGAGAACCACCGCGTGCAGGTGTTCAACGGCGAGGGCAAATACGAGACGCAGTGGAACAATCTTCACCGGCCCTGCGCGCTGTGCTGCTGCGGCGGCGGCAAGAGCCCGACCTTCGTCATCGGCGAGCTCGGTCCCGGCCTCGACATCAACCGCAATGTGCCCAATCTCGGCCCCCGGCTGTCGATCGTGGATGCCAAGGGCAAGCGCATCGCGCGGCTCGGCGGCGAGGATGGGCCCGGCGTTGCCAGCGGCAAATTCCTGGCGCCGCACGGCGTCGCACTTGATTCGAGGGGTGACATCTATGTCGGCGAGGTCGGCGTCACCAACTGGAAGGCCAGTTTCGGCGACGAAGAGATGCCCGCTGTCGTGCGTGCGACACGATGCTTGCAGAAGCTGGAGCGGGTGCTGGAGTAGTCCGCCCCCTTACTCCACCTTCACTCCCGACGCCTTGATGATCGGCCACCAGCGCTCCGCCTCTTCCTTCTGGTAAGCCCGCAGCGCGTCCGGCGATTGCTGCTGAAGCGGCGAGGCCTGGATGCCGAGCTCGGCAAAACGCTGCTTCACCTGTGGGCTCGCCAGGATCTGCACCATGGCGGCGTTGAGCTGCGCGATGATGTTTCTCGGCGTGCCCCTCGGCACCCACAAGCCGTACCACAGCGACGCCGCGTAGCCAGGCAGACCCGCTTCATCCGCTGTCGGAATGTCCGGCCAGGATGGCGAGCGCGCCTTGCTCGTGACCGCGAAGGTCTTGATGCTACCGGCGCCGACGAGCGCCTTGAAGTTCGAGGCCGGCTCGATCATCGCGTCGATCTGGCCGGCGACGAGATCCTGCATCGCCGGGCCGTTACCGCGATAGGGCACGAACTGGAATTGCGTGCCCGTCTCCTTCTGTAATGCGATGCCGGCGAGATGGCCGGTGGCGCCGACGCCGGCGATGCCGACCGACGCCTTGTCCGGATTGGCCTTCAGCCACGCGATCAATTGGCCGAGATCATCCGCGGGCAGATCCTTGCGGCCGACGATCAGGAGCGGCTCGCTGCCGATCAGGATGATCGGCTCGAGATCGCGCAACAGATCGAACGGCAGCGCATAGAGCCCGCCGGTCAGCATGTGCGTGGTGGATGTTCCGATCGACAGCGTGTAGCCGTCGGGGCTGGCACGCACCGCGCGGCCGACGCCGAGCGAGCCGGCCGCGCCGCCGACATTCTCGATCACGACCGGCTGCCTCAGAACAGCGTTCAGGCGCTCGCCGAGGAACCGCGCCAGCGTGTCGGTCGCGCCGCCCGCGGGGAACGGTACGATCATGGTGACGGGGCGCGTGGGATAGTCTTCGGCCGCAGCCGACCGCATCGACGCCGCGGCGAGCACGGCCACGAGCAGCACGGCGAGCTTGCCTCGCATGGATCCCCCCAAATCGCGGCGCTTTTGAGCGTTTTGCCACCCCGCCGCCGCATTGCTTGCACCTGAATAAGTCGCTCAGTGGGCTTCACAATCCCGTCACGCTGCATGTAGTATGTCAATACATGCTGCTTCGCAGCGTACATGGAGGCCGGGAGCGTTACTTGAACGCACATGTCTCGCAAGGCAGTTGGCCGGTGTTGGTGCTGAATGCGGACTTCCGGCCGCTGAGTTACTACCCACTGTCTTTGTGGTCGTGGCAGGACGCGATCAAGGCGGTGTTTCTCGACCGCGTCAACATCGTCGCGCATTACGATCAGGCTGTTCACAGCCCCACGCTGCAAATGCAGCTGCCGAGCGTGGTCTCGCTCAAATCCTTCGTCAAGCCGACCACCCATCCCGCCTTCACCCGGTTCAACGTCTTCCTGCGCGACCGCTTCAACTGCCAATATTGCGGCTCGCCGGAAGACCTCACGTTCGATCACATCATCCCGCGCAGCAAGGGCGGCCAGACCACCTGGGAGAACGTGGTCGCGGCGTGCTCGCCCTGCAACTTGCGCAAGGGCAATCTCACGCCGGCCCAGGCAAAAATGTTTCCGCGCCAGCACGCCTTTGCCCCAACCGTGCACCAGCTCCACCGCAACGGCCGGCTGTTTCCGCCGAACTATCTGCACGACAGCTGGCTGGACTATCTCTACTGGGATACGGAGCTGGATCCGTAGGGGCGCGCGCACGGTGTGTGTGCTGGAGATCACCCGGTCAAAACAGAAAATCGGAAGGGAGCCGCCGCTCCCCTCCAACAATCAAGCGGCCTTGATGTTGTTGAGGAAGGATTTCGACCTGCCCTCGCATCGTCTCGGACTGCTTCGACAATTCGCTCGAGGCTTGCAGGACCTGATGGGCGGCGGTCCGGTGTCGCCGGCAGCTTGCTGGACACCGGCAACGTTCGACGCGATTTCGCCGGTGCCGAGTGCCGCTTGCTGCACATTGCGAGCGATCTCCTGGGTCGCCGAGCCCTGTTCTTCCACGGCTCCGGCAATCGCGGAAGCGATCTCGTTCATTTCGTTGATCGTCGTCGGTGATTCCCTTGATGGCGCTTACGGCTTCACTCGATGAAGCCTGGATCGAGGAAACTTGGGCACTGATCTGATCGGTTGCCTTCGCAGTTTGTTCGGCGAGGCTCTTGACCTCGGCCGCCACCACGGCGAATCCCCTGCCCGCCTCGCCGGCGCGCGCCGCCTCGATCGTTGCGTTGAGCGCCAGAAGGTTGGTCTGGCTGGCAATCTCGCTGATTAGCTTGACGACATCGCCGATGCTGGCGGCGTCCTTGAAAAGCCCCTGCACCGTCGTATTGGTGCGGTCGGCCTCCGACACGGCTTTCTGCGCGATCGCTGCCGATTGCGCGACCTGCCGGCCGATTTCGGTGACGGAACTCGCCAATTCCTCCGATGCCGCCGCAACGGTCTGCACGTTCGCCGAGGCCTCTTCGGTCGCTGCCGCGACCGCCGTCGCCTGATTGCTGGTTTCTTCGGCCGTCGCAGTCATCGACGATGCGGTGGCCTGCAGTTCGGTCGACGCTGACGCCACCGACCTCAGCACGGTCGATATGTTCGCATCGAACGTCTGGGTCAGATCGTTCACCCGCGTCGCCCGCGCTACGCGCGCGCTGATGGCTTCGGCCTCCTTTGCGGCAAGCTCCTTGGCCTTGATCATGTTCTCCTTAAAGATCAGGACCGCTCTGGCCATCAGGCCGATTTCGTCTTTTTTGTCGGTCGCCGGAATCTCGACGGCGTGATCGCCGCCGGCAAGCTGCCCCATGGCGGCGACCATCTTGAGGATCGGTGGCACGATCGAACGGTTGGTCAGATAGACGACCGTGGCGGCGACGCCGATGCCGACACCCATCAGCACCCAGAGCAGGGTCATCAGGAAATTGGTTTCCGCAAGAACCGCCGCGCCATCTTTTTTCAGGTTGTCCTGTTGCCGCGCAACCATCCCGCCCGAACGCGAGCCCGCGTCATTCCTTCGTGCCTGCGAAGATGTCGAGCAGCTTGTTGGCGCGGGGCGCGGCTTCGTTGGTCAGGAACCATTGCGCCATGTTCCAGCGGTCCGAGGCGCGGATATCGAACATCTTCTGCGGCAGCGGCGCGAATTTGGCGCGGGCTTCAACCAGCGAATCGAAGGCTTTCTGCTGATCGGCTCGTCATCTCCGAGCGGCGCTTCTACAGCGCGTCGAATTTCTTCTGATTGAGCGCCCAGAGCTCCTCGAACTCGGTTCTTGAAGGCCACGTCTGCAGTCAGCAGATAGGCGCGGATCGCGCCGATCGCCATCGCCATGCTGCCGCGCATGTCGGCAAAGTCAATCAGCAGGCTCTTGCGCGCATCGGTTGAGGCGATGCCGCCTTCCTCGTCGATGATCGAGGTCGCCTTCTGCAACATGAGTTTGGCGAGCGGCGCGGCCTCGGTCGCCAGCATCTTGGCGGCAGGCTGCTCGTCGATGGTGTGGGCGATGGCCTCGGCCTTGTCCTGCGCGTTGCGCAATTCGTCGAGCAGCGGCTTGGCCTGCTTCCAGTCCACCTTGTTTTGCTCTACCGTCCACTGGCTTGAGAGACGATCCATCTCGGAGCCACGCGTCTGGATGTCCTTCCAGAGCCCTGCACGTTCGGCCTTGAATGCCTCGTTGCCGGTGATCAACCAGCCGCGCAGCGACGCCAGCGACGCGTAGATCCCCGCCACCAGGTCGCTGGCGGTCATCGCGGTCGGGACCCGCAGGTTGACGGTCCGGTCGGTGGATTCACTAACCGTACGAACTTTGGTGATGGTGGTCCCGACCACGCCGGCCATAAGAAAACAAAGGATGCTGAAACCGAGAATCAAACGTCCGCGGATGTTTAAATGCAGAGACTTCATCTAAATTGTCTCCTCTTATCTGATTGTCTTAGAAATTCGCACGATTCCTGCAACAGCGACCGGCCTTGCGATAACTTCCTCCCTGAGGCCAGATCAGGGCGGCAGCTACTCAAATTTGATCTATTTTAAATTAATGCTTTGCTCCCCCGAGTTGATCTAGGTTTATGATCTACATCAACTCAATGGACCCTCGTGCGCTCCCTGAACGTACGTCCTAGGAATTGGGCAATCGGTACCGGTCCCAAGTCCCGAGATGGGCGGTTGGGTTGGATTTGATGATCAAGACCCTCCCAAGCGCGCGCACGGCTTAGATAACCCGCCTCAGCGTGGCGACGGTTGAAGCCGAATCGGCGGTTAATCGTCCGCTCGCGGTCCACGCGAAAGGCGCTGATGTCTGGCTCTGGCTGCTGAGTTAAACGATCCCGGACAGGTCCTCCGGAGCGCGTCGACACCAATCCCATCGGGCTGTTCGCACTTGCCTCACACCCCAATCGCATTCCTTGCCACCACGTCACGATAGAACGCCGCGCTCAGCTTCGGCAGCCTCGCCTGCGTCTCGAAGTCGACCCGGTACAGGCCGAAGCGCTTCCCATAGCCAAAAATCCACTCGAAATTGTCCATCAGGCTCCAGAGGAAATAGCCGCGGATCGGGACGCCATCGGTGATCGCGCGCTGCATCTGGATCAGATAGTTGCGCAGGAACATGATGCGGTCGAGGTCGTAGACCTCGCCATCGGCGGCGAGCTTGTCCTCCGACGAGGTGCCGTTCTCGCTGATATAGATGTTCTCGATGTTCCAGATTTTTGCGGCGATGCGCGGCGCCCAATAGATCACTTCGGGGCCGACCCGCAGCCATTCCGAATTCATGTGCGGGAACGAGGTTGGAAACGGCAGCACATGGAAGCCCGGCGCGCGTTCGGACGCTGTGACGTAGAACTGCGGCGCGTAGATGTTCAGCCCGACGAAATCGTTCGGCGTACCGATGATCTCCAGCTCCTCAGGCGTGAATTTCGGCGCGTCCGCGCCGGCATAGGCAAGGAAGCCGTCGGTGTATTTGCCCTCCAGCACGACGCCGAGGAAGCCGGCATTGAGCTCGCGCGTCGCGATCTCGGCGGCGCGGATGTTCTCGGGCGTAGCAATCGCCGGCACGCAGGCCGCGATGTTCTCGGCCGCGCCCACCCGCGTGCCGGCGCGCCCGGAGGCGCGGATCGCCTGCACGGCCAGCCCATGCGCCAGCGCAACGTGATGCCGGGCCTGGTTGAGCTGCGCTGTGGACAGCTTGAGGCCGGGCGCGTCGATGCCCCAGCCATAGCCGAAATTCACGAAGCGCCCGACCTCGTTCACGGTGAAGATGTTTTTGACGCGATCGGTCAGACGCTGGGCGATGTAGGCGGCGTAATCGGCAAAAGCTTTTGAGGTGTCGCTCGACTGCCAGCCACCGACGCGGTCCTGGAGCGCCTGCGGCAGGTCCCAGTGATAGAGCGTGGCGTAAGGTGTGACGCCGCTCGCGAGCAGCTCGTCGACGAGGCGGTTGTAGAAGTCGAGCCCTTTTGGATTGGGCTGCCCCACCCCGTCCGGAAACACCCGCGGCCATGCGATCGAGAAGCGGTAGGCCTTGACGCCGAGATCTTTAATGAGCCGAACGTCGTCCTTGTAGCGATGATAATGCTCGTTGGCGCGGTCGCCCGTGGAGCCGTCCTCGATCTTGCCGGGCGTGTGGCTGAAGATATCCCAGATCGACTTGCCGCGGCCATCCTCGTCAACGGCGCCTTCGATCTGGTAGGACGAGGTCGCCGTGCCCCACAGAAAATCCTTCGGGAAGGGTGCGGGCGATGGCGCCTCGCTCCCGGCAGCGCCGGCGCGCGCCGTCAGGCCGATCGCGGCAAGGCCGGCGAGTTTTGCAAGGGATCGGCGCGAGAAGGAAGCCGACATCGTTCACCTCTGCGCCTGTTCCATGTCGATCTGATAGGCGGATATCCGGTCGATCTCGAACGCGACGGTCGGCGGCGATTCCGCGTCGACAGGACCGACGCCGACAAAGAATTTCGAGCCGATCGCGAGATTGACGATCATGTACATGGGATCGTCGAAGCCGATCGGCACCTTGATGTCGGCGACCGGCCGGCGGTCGATGAAATAGACCAGCCGGTCCTCCTCCCACAGCACACCGTAATTGTGGAATGTGCCCGACGCGTCGCCCACCGCAAAATCGAAGCCGCAGGACTGGATCTTCTGCGTCGATGGAATTCGCCAATGCGTCGTCATCACCATGTCGCCCGGCCGCTCGCCACGGCCTTCCAGCACGTCGAGCTCCGGCGGCCAGCCGCCGTCGTCCGCCAGCATCCAGAACGCCGGCCACACCGCATGGCCGACCGGGATCTTGGCGCGGATCTCGAAATAACCGTGCTTTTGCGAAAACGTGCCCTGCGTGGTCAGGATGCCTGAGATGTATTCGTTGTCGAACAACACCGGTTTCAGATCGGGTGGCGTGCGGCTTGCGACGATCGACAGCACGCCGTCCTTCACCCTGAACGGATCGAGCCCGAGCGGCGTCGTGGCGCGGCCGGCATAGCGCGGATCGACATAGATCTGCTGCTCGCCATTGGCGCCGGTCTTGCGCTTGAAGTCCGAGCCATCACCGCCCCAATAGCGCGCCTCCGGCCAGGCGGCGCCGCCGGCGTAATGCGGCACCCAGCGTCCGTTAGACAGCGGATGCTGGTCGAAATCCTCGTTAAATGTCCGCCGCAGCGGCAGGAAGATCATCGAGGAAGGATTGACCGTCTCAAGCTTGCGGCATTCGATCGTGGATGGGTCGGTCGTCACTTGCAGCGACATTGCCCCGGGCGCGCCATCGAGGTCATCCTGCGCGACGCCCGGCACTGAGGCCACGAGCAACCCGATCGCGACCAAAGCGCTCCTCGTCAAACTGTCGATCATCACGGCACATCGCACATGCCAGGAAACGAGGCGAGGATAACTCGCCCCTCTTCGACCGGGCAAGAGCGATGCGACGGAGTTACCGCGTGAAGATGTCCAGCCTGTCCCGCGGTGGAATAGTCGCCTTGAATGCCTCAAGCGCTGAACTCACCTCCGCCGCGTCCGCCAACGGCGTACGATAGAAGGTGACGTCTCGTTGCGACAGGGTCACGGTCGTGGTTCGCAACACGGCGACCTTTGTCCAGATCGATGGCACGCCCTTCGGGAACCAGACGTCGTAGATCATTACCAGGCCGACACCGTGATCGTTGGCGAGGGCTTCCATCTCCGCGGGTCCATACTGCCCAGCGGTCCTTGCCTTCCGAACCTGTTCGGAACCAAGACCCCAGAGATCCAGCGTGTAGTTGGGATTGCGGTAGGCGACCAGCCCGAGATCGTTGACCGCGACCGCATGCCGGTAGAACGATTTGGCGAAGCGAGCCAGCTGGTATTGCTGCTCATAGATGTCGCTGGCAGCGATCGGCGTGACCAGCGCGGTCGTCACGTAGGGCATCGCTGCAATGCCGAGACCAAGCACCAGCGCGATCTTCGTGAGCGACCATTGCAACGCAGGCAGACGCAGCCTGGATTGCGCGGCGCTCCAAAGCAACGCGGCCGCCGCGAGAGCCATGATGTAGACTTCATAGCGGTTGAACCAGCCATATTGGCCGAACACCAGATGAGCACCGATGGCCGCGAGAACGGTTAGACAGACGACCAGCGCCCTGCGATCGGCACGCAGCCAGGAAGCGCAGCCGGCAAGGGCAAGACCGAGCATGATGAGCCGCAAGCCATAGGAGCTGGTGATGCTCCGCAGCATGTTCTTGACGACGGCAGGCAGATTGCTCGTAGATTCGCCATCAAGATTTGCGAGATAGCCCTTCAGCAGCACCGAACTCGGCAGCAGCGGCAGGCCGCGCGAGGCCATCAATGCAAAATAGCCGGACAAGCTGACGATAATTACGAGCGCTGCGCCGCCAGCAAAGCGCCGGTGGCCGAGCAGCGCGAAGCCGGCAATGGCCGCACAGGCGAAGGCAGCACCTTCGAAGCGGATCAGGGGAAGTAGCACCAGCGCGATGAAGTGCAGCGACGTTGGCGCGCGTCCGCGCACCGTCGTGGCGAGACCGAGAAAGGTCACGACGGAGGCCCACACGTGAGCGCTGTGCTCCATGCCGGTCATCGGCAGCGCGACGGCGCTGACGTTAAAGATCAGGAGCAATGCGATCAGATAGCCGAACGGGCGATCATTGGCGTCGTCGA